>JAOQAI010000017.1 GCA_025963645.1 Flaviaestuariibacter sp. | reverse complement strand
ACCAATGATTGAAGTTGAACAAAAGAACATAGATCAGCAGATGAATATTCAATCACAAGTCTTAACTGAATGAAATAATAAAACGTCTACTTTAGTGCCGTCCTAAAAATGATAAGGCTTCACTTTTTGATTTGAAACGCAGTTTCGGAAATAATATAATCCTCCATGAGTTTCCTAAGTTCTTGAACTTTCATTAATTAGGCTAGACTTGTCTATGTGACTGAATCTTGATGGTGATTAAAATTTATTGTACGGAAATTCCATGAGAAAATCCCCATTTAGTAGCACATCTATCCGAACAAAATACCTCTGAATGTCCTGATAATTGCTTACCGCTTGACTTCTGAAATGTAGTTCCGCACTCATTACAAGTTAGACTTGCTTCTGCTTTTGTTGATGAAGAGGTAGAAGGTTTTTCAGATGAATTATTACTATCACAACTTGTTAGCAAAACAATAAACAAGAAAATTAGAGATGCTTTTTTCATATATAAATTATTATTAAAAAATTCTTTGGGCAATTGCAAGTTTATCTAACCAATTTCCATGTCCCTTTTGACAGGCATCTTGTTTCATTACTATCAAAAGTTTTGCATTCTGATATCAACCACCTACCATTCAAATCATTGAGCCATCCACAATTTTCATTTGATTCCAATGTTAATTGAACTTCCTCTTTTGAAACCTCACTCCAATATCCTTTCGTTGTACAATAAAAAGAATTGCCGCTTCCTTGTTTAGGAGTAACAAATACATTTCCCCCTTCTTGCAATTCGATACTTAAGTTTGGAAATGAGCTTTTATAAAGCCCACTCTTAGTTGACAAGCCATTTGAACAAGAAAATAGTACTACTATAATTGCAACTGTAGAAAAATAGTAAAATGTTTTCTCCATTTTCTATACACTATTAATTCAGGACAATTTATTAGCACCCTCTGCCAACTACAGTCAAACAGCTTTACGCAGGTCGAAAAACATTATTGGAATAAACTCCTTTTTCACCTGTATATAATTGAAGCGTGTCCCTCAATCTATTTTCGACAAGTTCTTTCAGTACCAAGGGCTGATGCACTTTGGCGTTGCTCATCCACTGAAAAATCCATCCAACCAATTCGCGGTTAATGCCACAATGCAGATTCATAATCCAATTCCCGTTTTCCAGTTCGTCAAATTGTTGGCTATGATGCCAAAAATGATTTTTAACGAAGTCGCCTGTTAGTTTAGAAAATTCGATTTGAATAGCATAAACCCGATTTTCCATATTCTCTGTAACTCCAAAGCGATTGCCTAACTGCACCTCCATGTTTTCAATAAACAAGGAGGCATCAAACATATCATTGGTAGTTTCATATTGGATGATCTGCTCCAGCGCTAGTATCATCAGCTTCTTTGTTGCCTCCTCCAGTCCGCACAAATGAATACAGCCACGATGATATAAAATGCGTAGGGGAAGAAAGAGAATTGGGAATTTAATAGCAGCACCAAGAGAAGTATGGTCGAAAGCTATTTGATTAAGTATAAATTTTCGCTGGTTTTGTATTGCCCAGATGCAGTCTTCCAAAAGTTGATGCTGCATATTTTGATAAGGCGTTTCATAAAAATGCGAACTTTTAATACCCTCTAAGTTCGCCAGTGAGTTCTTCTCATAAGGGCTATGGCTCATTTGCCTGTATAATAAACTTTCGAATTTTAGCAAGGCATTTTCTCTGGCATGAACCAATGTTAACGGTGCGAAGTTTTTGAGCAGGTAAAAGGTATTAATATCGAATAATGAAATAGCATCCTTACTATCTTGAAATTCTATCTTCCAAGTCTTCCGGTTCTTTTCGCCTTCAAACACAATTACTTTTTCACCTTCCAAGTTAATCGAGGCTTCAATTTCTTTCAGGTCGCGGTAAAGCTGGCGTTCAGAAACATCAATACTGGAGCGCATTGCCCAATCTTTAATGATTTCAATTGTTACCGGACTGCGTCGTAAGCGGCTGTAAATCCGTAAAAGACGGCTGGCTTTATCGGCCATGAGTTTGTTGTGGTTGTATGTCTAAGATAAATCAATATCAAGAACTTTTAAAGCTTCTCGCAATTGATCCGGTGATTCAAAATGAATACTCTTTATTCCCATCGCCTCAGCAGCTTTTATATTTCGGAGGTTATCGTCGATAAAGACCGCTTCTGCTGCCTTTACGCTGTAACGATCCAGTAGTAACTGATAAAATGCCGGCGAAGGTTTCCGCATCTTTTCTTCACCGCTTACGACGCGACCATCAAACCAGTGCAGGAAATCATACAATCGCAAAGCAGTGGGAAACAACTCCGCACTCCAGTTAGTAAGCGCATAAAACTTATAGCGTCCTGTTTCTTTTAATTGGCGAAAGATCTCTACCGTTCCCGGAATCGGTCCGCCGAGCATTTCTTCCCAACGTCCATAAAAGGCCTTGATGTATTCCTCCCATTCCGGATGTTTATCAAGCAATAGTTGGGTGCCTTCCGCTATAGAACGCCCGGCATCCTGTTCTTCATTCCAGTTAGGCGTACAGATGTTTTCGAAGAAATGCGCCTTCTTTTCATCTTGACCTTCAAACAAGCCATTGAATACATAGTCCGGGTTCCAGTCGATAAGTACGCCGCCGAGGTCAAAGATGATCGTAGTGATAGCCATAGTTACAATTCTGTTGTCGTAGTTGTTTTCTTGCCAAAACGAAATTTAAAATAAAGCATGACCAGGGAGCAAACGAGCACTAAGCTGTTGGTGTATATGATCGGGATATCACGAAGGATAATGCCATACACCAGCCACATGATCACGCTGATGGTAGCAAACGTAAACATCAGGAGCGAAATATCACCCGCCGATTTGGTCTTCCATGTTTTGATGACCTGTGGTAGAAATGTGATAGCAGAAATGCTGCCGGCGGCCATGCCGAGGAGTTGGATAGATGTCATTGTTAGTTGGTTTTGTTTCTCGCGGAGGCGCAGGGTTCGTTGTATTTCCTCTGTGTGCCCAGCGAGATATTATTTGTATTTTCTTATTGTTTTTAAATCGTTTGCTGTTGCCGGCATAAGGCTAATCGCAGCACCGCCTCCTGGCGCAATCCCTATTTCTAAATTCGTAGTATCATCTACCAAAAATCTATCGACCACATAAGCCATTGGGTTGAATTTCCAGTGCGCATTCGTCGCATCGCGGTAGATCGCAGCGACATAGGTTTTGCCTCTGGGTAAAAATGAAAGAAGTTTTCCTCGCAGAGTAGAAACCGCTTCGCTATTGCCACTAATGGACCCGATAAACCAATTAGGAGATCCTTTTGCCTTACGGGCAATGGTCAAAAATTCTCCCGGTTCAGCCGCCAGCACTTTCGTATCATCCCAATCCACCGCTACGTCCTTTATAAACTGAAACGCATCCTTCTTCGCTTCATAATTTTCGGGCAGGTCAGCCGCCATTTGTATCGGGCTGTACATGGTTACATACAGCGCCAATTGCTTCGCCAAAGTGGTATGCACCTGGTTGGTCTTTTTAGGATCGTAATGGCTCATCTTGATATGGAAAATACCCGGTGTATAATCCATCGGACCACCCATTAATCTTGTAAAAGGAAGTATTGTTTCGTGCGATGGCGGGTTGCCTTCGCTCCACGCATTGAACTCGTTGCCACGAGCCGCTTCACTCGCCATCCAGTTGGGATAGGTACGGTGTAAGCCCGTCAATCGCACCGACTCGTGCATATCGCCCATGATCTTATAGCCCGCCATTTTCTCCGCGGCTCTTGTATAATGATTCACCATCCATTGCCCGTCGTGGTGCTCTCCGCGGGGAATGATATAGCCCACATAACCTGTCTTGACGGCATCCATGCCGTGGTTCTTCATAAAACGATAGGCCGTGTCCATCTGGCGTTCGTAGTTGGTGACGGAGCCAGAGGTTTCATGGTGCATGATGATCTTCACGCCTTTGCTTTTTGCATAGCGCTGCAGTTCCTTCACATCATAATCGGGATAGGGCGTTACAAAATCAAACACGTTTTCCTTCCATTTGCCAAACCAGTCTTCCCAGCCTACGTTCCAGCCCTCAACCAACACGCCTTGTATGCCGTTCTTCGCCGCAAAATCAATGAAGCGTTTTACGTTAGCTGTGTTGGCGCCATGCTTGCCGTGCGGTATCAATTTGCCTTCTGCATTAAAGTTTCCATAATCCCAGCGGCTCTTGTCTACATGCATTTCCCACCAAACACCCACGAATTTTTGTGGCTTGATCCAGGATGTGTTTTCAATTTTAGAAGGCTCATTTAAATTAAGTATCATGCGATTCGCTGCAATGATCTCCCTTGCATCGTCGCTTACGATAATTGTACGCCACGGTGTTTTTGCAGGTGTTTGTAAATAAGCTTTATTGCCAACTGCATCGGGTACAAGATGTGATTGTAAAGTATTAGTTGTTTTGTCCAGCACCAGGTTCATCGCCGGGTAATTGAGCAGCGCCGCTTCATGAATATTAATATACAAACCATCATCGCTTTTTAGCATCAGCGGTGTCTGCACGGCGTTGGAATCAAAAAAGGTTTTGGATGAAATGGAGCTAAAACTCTTGCTCACCTCCGCATTCACTTCACTTAGCCTGGTGTGGTTGTAAGTAAACTCATTGGAGTTGTAATCACCCGGCAACCAGAACGCCGTATGATCGCCAGCCAAGTGAAACTGTGAACCCTCATTGCTGACGATAAAATGATTCAGGTCTTTTTGCATGGGGAACTCGTAACGAAAACCTACCCCTTCGTTAAAGACGCGGAATATCACATTGACCAAGATATTGGAACCGCTGCGATCCTTTAATTGCAGCTTCAGTTCGCGGTGCTGATCGCGGATAGAGCTGTACTCGCCCCACACCGGCTTCCAGGTTTGATCGTAACGGGAGGAGTCGGCTTTTACCAGGGTGAAGTTAGCCAACGCTACAGCGGGTTCTTTAAATTGGAGATACAGCGCCGATGGCAGAATGACGCTACGGTTTTTGTAAGTAACGATATAACTTAACTCGCCATTCGAGGTGAGCTCTGTCGTTAATCGGATAGCACCGTTTGGTGAAGAAGCTGTTATCGTTTGTGCTTTTGTAACTGCAACCGACAGGGCTAATAGTAAACAGAGGAAAGGTCGTTTCATAACGCTATTTTATTTTAATGTAGCTCAGTGAAAGGGATGGAATATTCATTACTAATTACTCATCACTCTATCGTTTCTCCAACAGCCACCACAAGCGCTTGCGGGGCTTTATCTTATAATTGGTCTGAATGTATTTTCGGATATGCGCCATCGCTTCGTCCACATCGTCCGTTAGCAGCACCAGGCTAAGATCTTCTTCGGAGATCGTTCCCTTTGCCGCCATATCATGGATCGCTTCCATCAATTCCTTGTAGAATGATTTGCCGAACATCACTACCGGGAAACCCGTGATGGTCTTGGTTTGTATCAGTGTCAGCGTTTCAAACAATTCATCCATCGTACCAAACCCACCCGGCATGATGATGAATGCATAGGAGTACTTGATCAGCATGGTTTTGCGGGTGAAGAAGAACTCGAAGGTCATGAAACGGTGCAGATACTTGTTATTCACCTGTTCAAAAGGCAGCTTGATATTACAGCCTACGGACATGCCGTCATTCTCAAAAGCCCCGCGGTTGGCGGCTTCCATAATGCCAGGCCCGCCACCGGTCAATGTCGTAAAGCCCATCTCGGCGATGCGCTTGCCAAACTCCCGGGCAGAGATGTAATATTCGTGGTCTTCTTTAAACCGTGCCGAGCCAAAAACCGTAATACAGGGACCTACAAAATGCAGCTTGCGAATGGCGCCAACCAGCTCGTAAAATACCTTCCACGCAAACTTCAGCTCGTAGCCGCGGCTCTTCGGACCTTCGAGGTACACATGCTCTTTCGGCTTAATTATAGGGTCTTGTTTTTCTTTTGTTGGCATGAGTAGGTTGAAGGATTAAATGTAGCGTAAAACGGTGACCTATTTTTTTAAGCTGTCCCGCAACGCGGCTTCCAGCAAGGCGTTCATTTGTGCCATGGCGGCCTGCCATTCTTCCTTTGTGCGGTGCGCCTCCTGCAATTGCTCCACGCTGGGTGCGCCGTTATCCGGCAAGGCCCGAACGGCCTGCAGGTGTGCTGCCGCTTTTGCCATCACGTCTTTTTGCAGGGCTTCCAGTTCTCCTTGTGCATCCATAAGGTGTTAAAAGTAGTGAGAAAAAGAGAGCAACAAAAGGCTTTTAAACGCTTATTTTAGCAGCAGGTAATCATTTGTATGAATTCTTTTAAAGCGCTCTTTCAATCGAAGAACAATGACATGATAGATGCCTTTTATGGCACGGTCATCTGCATAACCACACCCGAAAAGGGCATCAATTATATTTGGTACCTTGATAATGAAGGGGTGCTTAAATGTGCGGATGCTACGGCGTATCGGATTACTAAGGTGGACTGATGTCTATCTTATGTCGGGAGCCTTCTTTTAAATGGATACCATGAGGTTTTATTTCCTTTGCTTTCAATACCTGACTTAACTATAAAATCAAAAAAACCAATTAACGGTTTTACATTAAACTCTGTTAGTTCAACAGAACTGCCGTCTTTCAATTGCAAAATGTAACCGCGGTAATCTTTCCATTTTGTTTTTAAAGTGGATCGATAAAAACCAGCTATCTCATTCACATTTATACATTTTCTTTTATGTAAGTGAAAGAAAACAATATCACCTGTTTTCTTTGAGTATTTGATTCGAAAAATGCCGAGAAGTGAAAAAAGAAAAATATCAAAAAGAAAATAAAAAAGAAAAGACTATCCAGTTCTTGCTCTCATCATATTCCTTATTAAAAAGCCGGTATATTGGAAAGAAAACCATCCATATAAAACCTGGCAATAAAAGAAGCCTAAGAACTAACATTATAATATTAGGAGCAATTTTTTTCATAGATGCACACATCTTATATCTTAAATAATTACCTTCTCCGCTCCTTCCAAATACCCTTCATCTATCACAGCTCCCAGCCCCGGCACTTCCGGCACATCAATTACGCCTTTTGCCAAATAGCGGATGCCACCGATCACCGGGTCTTCCGTAAACATCAGCGGTGTATCAAAATCGCAGTGATGAATGGCATCGTTGGCTAAGGCCAGATGCGCTGCCGCGGTCATGCCCAGCCGGCTTTCCATAAAGCCTCCCACCTGCAGGTGCATACCGGCCGCATCGCCCAATTGTGCGATCTTTAATCCTTTATGAAAACCGCCGGACTTTCCCAGTTTGATATTGAACATCTGGCAGGCCTTTAGAGAGATCAACCGCTCCGCATCATGGTCATCGCCACAACTTTCATCCGCCATTATCGGTATGGGGCTGTTCTTTGAAACACGGCCCAACTCCATAAAACGCCAGCGGGCAATAGGCTCTTCGCAATGCTCTACGCCAAACTGGTGCAAGGCTTGCAATATTTCTATAGCGTTATCAGCAGTGCCCCAACCCTGGTTGGCATCAATACGCAAGGGCAGGTCATAACCGATTCCTTCGCGGATGGCACGGATGCGTTCCACATCAATATCTTTTCCTTCACCCAGCTTTACTTTGATGGCTGGAAAGCCTTCTTCTTTGAATCTCACCGCATCGCTCTTCATTTTCTCCGGTGCGCCAATGCTCACCGTCATATCGGTTTCCAGCACCTTGTTCTTGCTGCCGCCGAGAAACTGGTAAAGAGGAACGCCGGCGTGCTGTGCGGCTATATCATGCAGCGCCATATCAAAGGCCGATTTGATGCTGCTGTTACCATAAATAAGGCGATCCATGGCTTCCACGCAGCCTTCTATATCAAGCGCGTTCTTGCCTTTCAATACCTGTGCAAAATACTGCCCCACCACCAAACAGGTATCCACGCTTTCGCCATTGATGGTCATGTAAGGGCTGCTTTCGCCGTAGCCGGCACAACCGTCAGCAGTGCGAATAATGACTACTACATTCTGCACATCGTTTATAGGTCCGAGTGAAATAACAAACGGCTCTTTCAGCGGGATCAGCAGCTTGTGCAGCTCAACCGATTGGATAGTAGTACCTGTGAGATTTGCCATAAGATTGAATGAGTTTAAGCACCGGCTAACGGGTTCTTTAGCACGGTTTGTGAACTGGTGGTGAAAATAAGAAAGCCTTTTTGTTTTGAAATAGAAAAGCCATCCCCTTAAGGATGGCTTTTCTTACTTACTAAGGAACTTAATTCCTATTTCCGGATATTCAGCTCCTTGATAATATTCGTGGCGCCGCCCAACTTATCCACGCACCACAGCACAAAGCGGATGTCCACGTTGATGGTGCGGTTAAGGTCTTTGTCAAAAGCCAGCTTGTGACTCAAGGCCTCATAGTTGCCGTCGAAGGCTAAGCCGATCAGCTCACCGTTGCCATTGATCACCGGTGAACCGGAGTTTCCACCGGTGATGTCGTTGGTGGTGATAAAGCAGGTAACGAGATCATTGCGGGCAGCGTCTTTATATTGACCAAAATCTTTGGCTCTGGCTTTTGCCAGGAAAGTCGCGGGAAGATCATATTCATAATCGCCCGGTTTGTATTTATCCAGCATGCCTTTCATCGTGGTTACATAGTCGTAACGCACGGCATCCCGTGGATTGTACGACGCTACTTTGCCATAGCTTACCCGCATGGTAAACGTAGCATCCGGGTACATCATCTTGGCCTTGGCCGGGTCCATTTCCATAATGCCTTTCAGGTAGAGGCGACCCCATTCGTTGTTCGCAGTTTGGAATTGCTGATAGCGCGGCAGGTACTTGCTTTGATAATTGATCATGTAAGCCGACGCAAGATTATAGGCAAGGTCTTGCTGCAAGACCGTAGCATCCGGGTTGCGTACAAAGTCGTTCCATTTACGGTCGTCAAGCAGCATGGTGTTTTTAAAGATCTCATCCGCATATTTCTCGTAAGTAGATGTCTTATCCAGCGAACCGTATTCACTTTTAATAGCATCATATAACCCAAGGGGCTGCTGATCTCTTGGAACGTTTGTATAGTACTGCTGCATCACGGCGGCAATGATGTTGCGGTCTGATGTGCGATTATGCGAAGCGATAAAGTTCTTGCGGCTGGCAGTAGCGGCATCCACCGCTTTCTTAATATCTGCCGATGATACGCCGGCTTTCACCATGGTATTGTTCAAGCCTTGCAAGGATGAAGCAAAGGCCAGCAACGGAGAGCCTAAGACGCCTTCCGTTATATACACCCGGTGCATCGCATACGGACGCCAGGCGGCATAGGCCGCATCTACATCGCGAAAGATATTCTGGTATTCTGGCTTAGTAGCCGCCCATTTATTAAAGGCCGCTTCGGTCTTTGTCTTTTGCCCATAGACATCGTACTTGATCAGCTGCTTGCTTTCTCCTTCATAGAACTTCCAATAGTTGGCGATGCCAGCATAACTGTCTGCCAGTTGCAGTTTGATAGCCGGGTCTTTCTTCATCTCCTCGAACATATACTTGAGGCGCATGTCGCGCAGCTGCACCAGGGTTGGATTGTTGATGTCCGTTGCCAGCTTGATGCCATAAGAAGACTCATAGCGATTGGTGCCGCCGGGGTAGCCCCACACCATAGCAAAGTCGCCGTCTTTCACACCTTTCAGTGAAACAGGTAAAGACCATTTCGGTTTCAGGGGAACGTTAGCCGTGCTGTAGCGGGCAGGTTTGCCGTCTTTGGTGGCATACACACGGAAGATGGCAAAGTCGGCGGTATGGCGCGGCCACTCCCAGTTGTCTGTATCGCCTCCAAACTTACCCAAGGCTTCCGGCGGGGCGCCTACGAGGCGCACATCGCGATAGGTTTGGTAAACAAAGGCAAGGAACTGGTTGCCTTTAAACAGTGGGCTGATGCGGGTTTCAATGGCATTTGCTGTATCGGAAAGACGGCGGTTGATGGATGCTAATACCGCGTTCTGGCGGGATACCCTCTCCTGTCCGCTCAGACCTTTCAACGAGTCCATCACTTCTTTAGTCACGTCGTCTATCCGCACCAGGAACTGCACCGACAGGGAGCCGCCGGGAATCTCTTCTCCCATATTCTTTGCATAAAAACCGTCCTTCAGGTAATTGTGTTCCATCGTGCTGGCGCCGGCGATAACGCCATAACCGCAGTGGTGGTTGGTAAAGATCATACCCTGGTTGCTGACTACTTCTCCTGTGCAGCCTCCACCGAAGATGACGATGGCGTCTTTCAACGATGCCTTATTCACATTATACAATTGGTCCTTTGAAAGCTTGAGTCCTTTCTTCACCATATCGTTATACACTTGCTGGCCCAGCAACAGCGGCAGCCACATGCCTTCGTCTGCAGCGGCTTTAAAAGCTACAGAGACAAAGAGGGTAAGGGCGATAAATAGTTTCTTCATGTGCTTGAAATTTTTGTATGGACAAACCTACTTAAAAATCGGGCGTAGTTGAAGAGTATGAGACAGTTTTAGTACTTTAACACCGCAAAAGTTTGCTTATGAAACTATTGAACCGTTCCCTTACTGTATTAGCTGCACTTTTGTTTGCTGCAGGTTGCAGCAAGAAGTCTGATGCGCCCCCAAATCCAAACCCCAACCCGACCCCGGTTCCCACACCGGTGGTCATTCAGGCGCCACCCGCTTTCGGCTATTATGTAGTGGGCTATTTCCCATCCTATCGCAATCTGGCCGATGTGCCGGATATAAAGTTCCGCATGTGCAATGTGATCAACTATGCCTTCTTTAGCGTGAACAGTAGCGGTACCCTCACAGTGCCCCCGAATACGAATGCCCCTGCCGTTATCACGAAAGCCCGTACCGCTGGCGCCAAAGTGATGCTGAGCATCAACGATGGCTTTGGTGATGGCAAGACCAATTTTAAAGCCATGGCGTCTACTAGTGCGGGGCGCCTTGCTTTTATAAATGATGTAATGGCAAAAGTGAAGCAATATGGTTTTGATGGCGTAGATGTGGATTGGGAATTCCCGACCACTTCCGATGGTACCGATGTGACTTTTACCGCCCTGATGAAGCAGTTATCCGATTCACTCCATCGCGACGCGAAATATTATCTTACAGCAGCCATCACGGCCGGCAAATATGCAGGCGGCATCCGCGACGCAGTAAAGGCAGAGCTTTTTACCTACGTAGATTTTTTTAATATCATGGCATACGATGATTTTAATACAACTGTGGCTTACAAGCACCATAGCGATTATAATCTCGCCGTCACTTGCCTCAACTACTGGCTTACGGTACGGGGCATGCCAAAAGCCAAATGTGTATTAGGTTTCCCGGCCTATGGGCGGGCTTCCGGCATCACACAGTCGGGTACTATCCTTACCTACAAAGACATTCTTTCCCGCGGTGGCAGCGCTTTGTCGGATTCCGCTATTGTTACCAATGGGGGCTTTACCAATTATACGATCTATTACAATGGCCAGCCTACAGCGAAGAAAAAGGCCATGCTGGCACAGCAACAAGCCAATGGCATTATGCTTTGGGAAAAATGGCAGGATGCGATGGATGGGGCCAGCCTTTTAAAGGCAGTTTGCGATACCATCGGCAGACCCTATTAATAGTACGTAAATTAAAGTTTGAACTGCGCGGCATCAGGCTTCGCCCATCATCAACCCTTCAATAGTGTGAGCCTGCACAATAGGTTCGAGCCTATCAACCACGCGACAGGTTAAATGATCCCGCACCGTTTGAGGCAGGGTTTCGAAATACTGCCTTGTCACCTGTAGATCGTGGCGCTCCGCATTGTTGGCGCCCGGTGCATCCACACCCAGAACCAATGCGGGTCGCGCCTTATTGGAATGGTTAGCAGTGCCGCGGTGAATGGTGAGGGCGGAACGGACGGAGATATCGCCCATTTTTGGGTACTTGCGCTGGGCTCTTTGTTCGTAGCGCGGGTAAAGTGTTTTGGGTGGGAACATCCCGTGCTCAAACCCTTCGGGAAGGTCCCATTGCGTACCGGGAGCGATCTCGAAAGGCCCCATATCCTCTTCTACATCAACCGTGGTGAGGTTAAAAGCAAGGGAGTTCAGCCGCCGCCCCTCAATGGTATCTTCCGGCGCCGGAAAATCACGGTGCCAGGGTTGGTTCAGGGCGCCGGCATTGGGTACGTCAAAACCGATCTCGACGATCTTGTATTGCTTGCCCAGCACGGCTTCGCACACAGCCACTACCCACGGATGGATGCAGAGTTCTACGAAACCGCGAATGTCTTCGGGGTGAATCTCGACATAATGCCGCTTAGGACCTCGCCCCACCGCCCCGCCGGGACGTTTGAGCGCTTCTTCGTAAGCCACCATCACATCTTCGTGCAGCTGTGCTGCCCACTCCCGGGGGAAGGCTGCTTTCAGGCCTGTGATCCCATCGCCATACAAGCTGCCCATGATTCGGGCTATATCGTATTTATCAGTTGTTTCCTTTGCTTCCATTGTGTTGTTCGCCATTTTCATTTGTGGCGCTTATGGTCGCATCAATGATAATGCCATTGGAGTCTTTGGAATCTTTCTTCCCGTTATGGTGCTCTCATCACGAATACCCTACCATAATTCTATAAGCTTCGCAAAGGCTGTTTTCAATTGAGCAATGCAAGCTTTACAAGAAAATAGTTAGAAACTATTTGAAGATATGTCAAGTCTAATTTACATTTGTGTAAAACCAACTTGACATTATGTATTCCGTGAAACTTTTGCCCAACTATTATAAAAAAGTCGGATGGAGCATATTGCTAACAACTATTGCTGTTCCTTTTCTTTCGCTTATACTGCCTGATTTATGGGAACAAAAACAAACTATCAAACCGTTCCTGGTAAGTGGTATGCTTGTAGGATTACTAATAATTGCACTGGCAAGAGATAAAGTGGAAGATGAATTGATCATGGAGTTGCGGTTGAAAGCATTAGCCGGCGCATTCATTATTGGTTGCGCCTATGTGATTTTCAATCCGTTTATTGACCTACTATTTGGAGACGCAGTCAGCAATGGCAGTATCGGCTCCATCTTCTTTACGATGAGCCTGTGGTACCATTTGAATTTCTACCTGCTGAAGAGAAGCCGATAGTCATTTATCACTCCAAAATAAAATACAATGGATACATTATTTGTAATCATTATTTCTTTTCTCATTTTAGCTGCCTTATCGCTTTATTTATACTGCATTATCCACGTACATCGCAACAAAGCATTCACTCTAAAGGAACGGTCTAATTGGATTACCCTAATCGTAGTGTTTCCATTAATAGGATCGTTTATCTATCTTTTTAATAAAAACCGGCACAAGAAAGCATCACGCCTAATATGATGCAGAATACGGTGCGTGAAGAACGGGGCAGGAAAAGACTGACCCAGCAGCAACTGGCGGACTTAATTGGCGTGTCTCGCCAAACTATCAATGCTATTGAAGCGGGCAACTATGTTCCTTCGACCTTGCTGTCCCTGAAGCTTTCGCAAGTATTTGAGGTACCGATTAATGATTTTTTCTTCTTGAAGAAAGAGGATTAATATTCACCTTATTCCTCATTCAACGCCGCCCACAGCATATCTTTCAACTGCTGGATATTATAATTGGTAGCCGAGGAAATGAAAAGGTGCGGTACGTCTTCGGGCAGTTCTTTTTTAATAGCCTGAATCAGTTCTTCATCCAGCATATCGGTTTTGCTAATGGCGATGATGAAGTTCTTATCAAGTAGCTCGGGATTGTATTCTTCGAGCTCGTTTACGAGTATCTCGTACTCCTCCCGATGGTCCTTGCTATCGGCAGGAATGAGAAAAAGGAGAATGGAGTTTCGTTCGATGTGACGGAGGAAACGATGCCCAAGTCCCTTGCCTTCGGCAGCGCCTTCGATAATGCCCGGCAAATCGGCGATGCAAAAGCTTTTGTCGTCGCGATAGGCTACAATGCCCAGGTTTGGCGTAAGCGTGGTGAAAGCGTAGTTAGCAATCTTGGGCTTGGCTGCGGTCATCACAGACAGCAAGGTGGATTTGCCGGCATTCGGAAAGCCTACAAGTCCAACATCGGCCAATACCTTCAGCTCAAAAACCTTCCAGCCTTCCTGTCCCGGTAATCCCGGTTGTGCATGTTCGGGAGCCTGGTTGGTTGGGGTTTTAAAATGGGTATTGCCCAAGCCGCCCTTACCACCCGGCAGCCAGATGATCTGTTGGCCATCCTCTAGTATCTCTATCTCCTGCTCGCCGGTTTCTTCGTCGCGGACGACGGTTCCAAGCGGCACGTCAATGATAATATCCTCGCCATCGCGACCGGTAGAGTTGTTGTCGCTGCCGCGCTGACCATCTTCAGCCAATACGTTCTTGTAGTAGCGCATGTGGAGGAGGGTCCAAAGGTTGCGGTTGCCGCGCAGGATGATATGACCACCGCGGCCGCCATCGCCGCCATCGGGGCCACCGAGGGCGGTGAGTTTATCTCTACGGAAATGCTTGATACCTGCCCCACCATGCCCGCTGCGGGCAAATATCCTGATCTGGTCAACGAAATTACTTTTCTCCAAGAGTCTTTGTTTTTACTACTTTGCAAAAGTATCGTACCATAAACGGATCGTCTATGAAAGTTTTACTCCTCGCCCTCAGTATCGCCGCGATTTCTGCTAAGGAATGCACAAAGTCTAAGGCGGCAGCGACCGTTGTGCCCCCTTGCATTCAGCAGCGGATCGATTCTATAAAGGCGCAACCAAAGTGGAATCCACCGGCACAGGTGATCGAATATAGCTATGGTGGGAAGACGGTCTATCTTTTCTCGGCCAACTGCTGCGACCAATATAATGTGGTGTATGACAGCGACTGCAACTATGTATGTGCGCCATCGGGTGGCATGACGGGCAAGGGCGACCGGAAGTGTTTGGGGTTTGATAGCAGTGCGAAGTTGGTAAAGGTGGTGTGGAAGGATGAACGCACCTCACCCTAACCCTCTCCTTTAGGAGAGGGAACAGCCACCGCACAGACCCAGATAGTGCAGCCAGACCTTTGGCATATAAGAAGCTTTGAGAGGAAAGACCATTTTGTTTTGGAGAAGGGGTGTGCGAAGTTGTATCTTTCTATATCTCTCTTGCGGCGGTCTTGCCGCTTTTTATTCTCCTTATCTATATACTTATTGAACGTAGGATGAACGAATCATCAACGAAGGATGAACGAAGAATGGACGTAGGATGCATGCTGTAAGTATGCTTGATATGGGGAGAATGCACCAAGTATCTATGCTGTATACAGGGAATTGATTTACCATAAATCTTCTATAGCTTGGGTTTAAGGAGTGCGCCGAAGGGTCCCCGCATGACCATTCTTATATTTATAACCGGTTAGATGCGGGAGACCCTTCGGGAAAGAAAGGAAGAGAAAACTACGTATTTTTATCAAAACCAATTATCAAAACTCTGCTTATGGAATTTTATTATTTCATTTTAAAAGAAAGGGTTAAGCATGGTCCCTACAAACTCGCAGAGCTTAAGCAACAGACCATTTATTTCGATGAGCTAATTTGGAGGAGTGATGATGATAAGTGGATAAGAGCTGCTGACTTAGAAGAGTTAAAAGATGTATTCATAGTAAAACCTCCCCCTACGCCAAAGGAAATAGGGAGCAAAAAAACAGTAAACCTTTCAGAACAACTACTTGCCTCAGTTTTGATTGGATTTTTGTTAGCCTCAATAGTTGTAATAGTAGGGCACCTTTCTCCCCAAAGCTGGAAAGCTATGCCTGGAGAAACTTCATCTTATGGGACATACTCTTATGGATCAAGAGTGTCTTGGTGTAGTTATGAGTGCATGTTCGGCGCAATTCACTCAAGTAATTGTCAAGGAATGAAGCTTTCCGAGGTTGGCCAAAAAGGTCTTACCGGAGAAGAAATTTTTTCAGCAAGTTTGGAACATATGTCTACCATTCTAATTATTGGACTGATAGCCTCCGCTGTAATTTATATATTTAAACGCGTTAGCTTTCAAGTTGTAAAAGAATAAATACTAGACTTTCAAACAAACCAAAACCATGAGTAAAATTGTCATTCTTATACTTGTTTTGACACTGCATTTTCAATCATTCTCCCAAAAATTTTATCTAGGCGAAAGCGTAAATCCAACAACCAAAAATTATAGGCTAGTAGGAATCTCGTCCCAAACAAATGTTTCGACTTATCAATATATCGGAGTACTTACCGATAAGTATTTCTATGGCAGACAAATTGGAGACATAATCGTTGGTGTTAAAGAGGGTAAAATCGTTACAACTATCTACAATCTAATACCTGAAATAAATGATGTTGGTGTTCCCGAAGCAATTATTGAACTTATTCAAAAATCTTTGCCGTTTCCGTTAGCCAATAAGAACGGGGTCTATGGAGTAAATATTGACAATACTTCGATAAGCGTAAGCCGGACAAATAATGCTTTGACATTAAAAAAAGACCGCATTATGATTTTTACTTCTGTTAAACAAAGCCTCTTAACCCAATAGATATGTATTCAGGCATTATAAATAAACAGCCAAGCATAAAATATTATAATGTAACGCTTAAGTCGAGAGACGAAAGTCATTTTCTCAATATTCATATAAGTGAAGGGAACGGAGTTATAAATGCTTCAGTTTCTAAGGGCGAGGATGGAGCATATTTTAAAAGTCCTTGTGTAGAAGCAGAAGACTTAGAAATAAATACTGAGAATAGTTTTGAAGATGTCTGCCAGTATGTAATGAACCATTTTCTAAGCAAAGGGTATGAATTCTATTCTAGAGATGGTAAAACAATAGAATAGTAATCTACCAACAGAAAATAAAAAGCCCGCAATGCCAGAAACATTGCGGGCTTTTAATATGATTGTATAAGTTGGCCAAGTGCGGCAGCTGTTCCCTCTCCTCAAAGGAGAGGGTGAGGTTATTGCACCACCACCTTTTGCTCAAACACGCCGTTCAGTGAATTGTCCACCACCTTTACCAGGTAAACACCTTTGGCATTGGTGCCTTTCAGCGATATCACTTCGGTTTGCAATTCGGTGTTGATCGTCATGCGCTTTTGCATTACCACGCGACCCATTACATCAGTCAATTGCACCGTATAATCGCCGGCTGGAATCTTGCCAAACTGCAGCGTAAACTGGTTGTTCACTACAGGGTTTGGATAAACCTGGATGGCTGTAGAAAGTGCTGATGGTTTTTTAGCGATGGTTTCGATAGTGGTTTGCTTCGGCTTAGTAGAAAGGAAGTTGCTGTTAGCAAGATCGGAGCTATGGAAAGAGCTGGTGCCGCCATACGCAGATGCCGCCCAACTTGAAGGATTCACGACATAGTTGCCGCCCTCATACATCGCACTGCTTACCAGCAGGTTGCCATCGCCATCAACGGCTGCACCATTCACGGTGAAGTTGGCCGGCAAGCCTTCGATAGCGCCCAGGTGCTTGGTTACTCTTGATTCAGTAGAGACCTGGAACACATGGTTGCGGGCAGAAAGAATAAAGAGATTGCCTTTATCGTCGGCGATCATATCGCCACCGAAAGAGCTGCAACGGTTGTGGATGGAGATGCCGCCATTGGAAGGATCGTCTACCAATCCGCCTAGTTGTGTAATCTCTGTCTTTTTGCCGGTCGTGAATTTGATGACGGTGTTGGCATCGTTGGTAATGGCATAGCCATCGCCGTTAGGCGTGATGACCATACGGGTGATGCACTTGCCTTCGTCGCCGTGCATATTGCCCAAGCCGGTGAAAGCTTTATCGGCTACGTAGTAAACCTGCATGGTCTTGAGGTCTATGTAACGTAGTTGATCAATGAACATCGGCGTATAATACAAGCGGTTGTTCTTCTTATCGTAAGCCGCAGCGGCAACGCCAGTGCTGAATGGTGCTTGCAGCATCGTGCCAAAGCGAGCATCGGTTGTTTTAGCCAAGGCTTTACGGGTGGCAGCATCAAAGACAGGAGTTTCGGCATCAATGCCATTGAAAAGAACAGCGGTGTACTCGCCGGTGCGAAGGTCCACTTTGCGGAGGGCGCTCCAGTTGGAACCGCCTTTGGTTGCATCCGTAATAGCATAGGCAAAGCGGTCGTTCTGCGCATGGGTGGATAGCGCGGTCGCTAATAAAACAGTGGAAAAGATTCCAAAGCGTAGAGGTATTCTCATTTGTTGTGGTTTTGAAATGTTGGTAATTGCGAGGCTTAAATTACAATCATTTGGTGAAACGTAAGCCTTTTTGCTTATCGGGTGGCGTATTATTTTTTGAACGGGCTGTAATCGGCAGTGAAGAGTGGCTCCTGGTGAACGGCTTCCCGCAGGGGTTCGCACGCTTTTAGGGTATCATAGCATTGCTTCGGCAATTGCTGGTAGAGTTTGGTGCCTTCGGTCTTCCAGGCGATCATCTCGTCGCTGACCGTCTTTAGCAGCTTTGCCGGGTTGCCGGCAATAAGCGAACGGGGAGCGACCTTTTCGCCCTGCCTGATGAAAGACAGTGCTCCTACAATACACTCATCGCCTAATTCCACATCGTCCATGAGGACGGCGTTCATGCCGATGAGGCAATTGCGGCCGATGGTAGCGCCGTGAATGATAGCGCCATGACCAATGTGCGCACCTTCTTTTAACAACACGGTGGCGCCGGGAAACATGTGTACTGTACAGTTCTCCTGCACATTGCAGCCGTCTTCAATAATGATCGCCCCCCAGTCGCCACGGATGGCAGCACCTGGACCGATGTATACATCTTTGCCGATGACCACGTGGCCGGTGACGGCGGCTTGGGGATGCACAAAGGCCGTGGGGTGGATTACGGGCTTGATGCCATTGAATTCGTAGATCGCCATGGTGGGGAGTTTGAGAGCGAAAGTAGTGGAATGGTTGATTGAGTTGACTGGGTTGATTGAGTTGACTGGGTTGATTAAGTTAACCGGTTTATGCGGCGCACGACAATGAAAAGCAGGACGACTGCGCAGATGCCAAGAATGATCTTGCCTTGTGTGCCGAAGGCAGTGACCTGGTAAGCAGAGTAGGCTTCGAGAAGTAATGCGGGTGCTTTTCCTAATGAACTGGCGATAAAAAAGAGGGGCGGCGAAACTTTGCCAAGAGCCGCCGCAAACGTGACCAAGCCAGAGGGAACAAATGGCAAGAGCCGCATGGAGAGAATGAGCACAAAGGCTTCACGACCCTCTGCCGCTATCAATCGCTGCGCTTTTGGAAACTTGTTTAAAGACGCACCAATGCTGCGTTTGAAGCCTTTTCTATATAACCAAAACGCGACGACAGCACCAATGGCTTCGCCGGCAAAAGAGATAGCAGTGCCTTTCCAAAAGCCAAAGAAAAGAATGTTGGCCGCGGTGATAAAGAAGGACGGCACTACACCTAACACAGCAATGAGAATGCTGGCTAATAAGCTAATAAGAAGTGCCAGTTGAGCATGCTCGCTAAAGAGCTGGAGCAGCGCCTCTTTCATCCTTAGATAAGCGTTTTGCCGGTGCGGAAACAGGTCCCTTTAAAAAGCGCTACCTGTTCACCTTTAGCATTGGAAACCGTGATGAGGTAGAGCCCGGTGCTGCGACCATTGTGCAATTCCTTGCCTTCGGCTGTCAGCACATCGCCGGGGGCTGTGGCTTTGGTGAAAGTGATAGACGTATCGAGTGCTACGGAAAGATTGTTGCGGTTGTTGCAGGCGAAAGCCAGTGCACTGTCGGCCAGAGAGAAGGCAACACCGCCATGAATGGTGCCAAAGCCATTAAGCATCTCAGGACGAAGGGTCATGCGGATCTTGCTGTAGCCTTCTCTTATTTCAATTACTTCAATGCCTAACCATTGACTGAAAGCATCGCCCAGCATCATGTGATTAACGACACTAACTGCCAATGCATCTTTCTCTTCTTGTGTACTCATTCGCCGGTGAAATTAGGAGTGCGTTTTTCAAGGAATGCCTGTACGCCTTCTTTATAATCCTTAGTGCGGCCGGCCTGCTCCTGCAGCAGCTCTTCATCGTGCAGTTGGTCCTCGAAATTGTTGATGAAAGACTGGTTGAGGGCACGCTTGGTAAGCGCTAAACCCCTAGTAGGCATGGCAGCTAAGGTAGTAGCCAGCTTTTGAGATTCGGCAACAAAGTTGTCGGCCTCGAAGACTTTGTAGATCATGCCCATCTGCTGCGCTTCGGCTGCGGAAACTTTATCGCCTGTCATCATTAATGCCGATGCCCGCTGCCAGCCGATAAGGCGCGGCAAAAAGAAAGTACCGCCGCTGTCCGGTATCAATCCAATTTTTGAAAAGGCTTGAATAAAAGAGGCGGAAGATGCCGCCACTACTATATCACAGGCGAAAGCAATGTTGGCCCCTGCACCCGCAGCTACGCCATTAACAGCAGCCACTACTGGTTTCTCCAGGCGGCGGATCGCTTTTACGATGGGGTTGTAATGCTCCGCCAGGATTTTAGTGATAACAGGACCATTAGGATCTACCACTTCATCCAGGTCCTGCCCGGCACTAAAGGCTTTTCCGGTACCGGTGATATGGACGCAACGGATGCTTTTATTGCCCCGGCATTCCGCTAATTTATCCTGCAGCAGCAAAGCCATTTCGCGGTTGAAGGCATTGTATTTATCGGGACGATTGAGGGTGATAAAGGCAATCGAATCCTTTATTTCAAATAATATAGAAGACATGTAAAATATTTCAGGACAAATCTAAAATCTAAAATCGTAAATCATCAATCCATTTAATGGCATTTGAAATAGTCGAACGCCTCTTTGCAATCGAGGCAGCGGTACATGGCTTTGCAGGCCGTGGAAGCGAACTGGCTGATGAGTTCCGTGTGATAAGAATGGCAGCGCGGACATTCGATAGCTTCTTCAGAGAAGAGATCGTCGGCACAAACCTGTTGCTTTGGATTGGGCGGCGCGATCCCGAAAGCCTTTAGCTTGGCCTTTCCTTCAGTGGTCATCCAGTCAGTAGTCCAGGCTGGGGAAAGTTGTTGTTGGATAGCCACATTGCGGTAGCCTTTTTCAATGAGCTTTAAGCGAATGTCCATAGAGATGACATCCATCGCCGGGCAACCGGAATAGGTGGGCGTGATCGTGATCTTTATCTGCTCGCCTTCGGTGGTAACGGCTCGTACGATTCCAAGGTCAAGGATGGAAAGGACAGGAACTTCCGGGTCTTTGACGTCTTCAAGTAGTTTCCATATTTCGGCATCACTTACCATGTCGAATCCGGATAGGTCCGTTGCAGGTACTGCATGTCTGCCAATAAATAACCCAAGTGCTCGGTATGCTTTCCTTCCTTGCCACCTGCTTGTGACCAGCCTGATTTTGGTAGCTCCAGATCTGCTTCTGCAAACACAGTCGCTACTTTTTCAATCCATGCGCCTTTCAGGTCTTCTACTGCTATCACTTCATAAGGGGCTGGTTTAAATGCTTCGCCCGTGAACATCCATAACTCACCTAAAGCGTCTGTAATACGGCGGCGACTTTCTTCCGTTCCATCGCCTAAACGAATGACCCATTCAGCGCTCCAGCGCAGATGATAAGTCACTTCCTTAATGGATTTTTCAGCAATAGCGGATAGCTGTGTGTCACTACTCTTTTGCAGTTCAGTATATTGATAAAATTGAAAAGCGCTAAAGAAGAATTGCCGCAGGACCGTTTGCGCCCAATCGCCTTTCGGCAATTCGGCCAGCAACAAGTTCAGGTATTGGCGTTCATCGCGAAGGAAGGCGAGGTCGTCTTCTTCCAGCTCACGGTTGTAGGCTTTCCAAAGGCGCGGTACTAAATGGTCAACAGCGGTTTTCTCATTGCTATCAAAACCATTGTAAAGCGTGGCGGCATAGTTGTACAACATGCGGGCTTGCCCGATCTGATCTAAAGAAATATTAGTAATGGCAATATCCTGCTCCAATGCCGGTCCGTGGCCGCACCATTCGGCATTGCGCTGCCCGATGATGAGGGCGTTGTCGGCAAGATGAAGAATGAAAGCCCATCCCCCCGCCCTTCCCGGTGGGAAGGGAGCTTTGCCGGCAGGTTTATAGTTTGTATCTGTCATTACAATAATTGAAGCGTAGAAAAAAGTTTCTTGCAAAAGCCGGCCCGCTGTGCGGCGGCGATGCCCTCCCACCGGGAGGGTTTGGGTGGGCTTTTACATGTGCGTTAGGCTATCCGGCAGGTCGTAGAATGTCGGATGGCGATAAACCTTATCCGCTGCAGGCTCATAAAAGCTTTCGGCTTCATCAGGGTTAGAAGCATGAATATGCTTGCTTTCTACTACCCAAATGCTGACGCCTTCCTGGCGGCGGGTGTACACATCACGGCCATTCTCGATCGCCATCTTTGCATCGGCAGCATGTAAAGAGCCGACGTGCTTGTGATCCAATCCTTGCTTGCTTCTGACAAAGACTTCCCATAGCGGCCATTCCGAACTTACTCCACTAGAAAGTGTTTTGGCAGCAGGCTTTTTATCTGCAGGTATCTCACTTCCCCCGCCACCTTTCATGGCATCGTAGTCGCCGTAGTATTGCTTGATCATTAATGTCTTCATTATTACTTCTTAAAAAGGCTTATGCTGCTTCTGACTTCAATCGGGCTCTGCGCTTTTCTGCATGCGCTACCGCTGCTTCCCGTACCCAAGCGCCTTTTTCCCAAGCCTTGTTACGGGCATCGAGGCGTTGCTTGTTGCAAGGGCCATTACCACTCACCACGTTCCAGAATTCTTCCCAGTTGATAGCGCCGAAATCATAGTGCTTGCGCTCTTCGTTCCACTTCAGGTCCGGATCGGGAAGTGTCATGTTCAACAGTTTCACCTGCTCGGCGCACATATCTACAAAGCGTTGGCGCAATTCGTCGTTGGTAAAGCGCTTGATCTTCCACTTCATGCTTAGTTGCGAGTTGGGCGATTCATCGTCGGTCGGACCAAACATCATTAGGCTCGGCCACCACCAGCGGTCGATGGCGTCTTGCAGCATCGCCCGTTGGTCATCTGTGCCTTTACTCAACACCAAAAGAGATTCAAAGCCCTGGCGCTGGTGAAAGCTTTCTTCTTTGCAAACGCGTATCATGGCGCGACTATACGGTCCATACGACGTGCGGCATAGCGGCACCTGGTTCATAATGGCGGCGCCATCTACCAGCCAGCCGATCACACCCATATCTGCCCAGGTGGTGGTCGGGTAATTAAAAATAGAGGAATATTTTGCTTTGCCAGAGAGCAGTTGCTCAGTCATCTGGTCGCGGGTAATGCCCAGCGTTTCCGCAGCGGAATAAAGATAGAGCCCGTGGCCGGCTTCGTCCTGCACTTTGGCGATCAGGATCTGCTTCCGCTTTAAGGAAGGCGCCCGGCTGATCCAGTTGCCTTCCGGCAGCATGCCCACGATCTCGCTGTGCGCATGCTGGCTGATCTGGCGAATCAGGTTCTGGCGGTATTTTTCCGGCATCCAGTCCTTTGGTTCAATGCGTATTTCGGCATCTATTTTATCCTGGAAGATCTTATCTAATTCCTGTACTGACATATAGCAAATTTACAATCTGAACCTCGATTTGGGTGGATTTTGGGATTAGGGTGAGGTTAAAGTTAGCCCTATTTCAGCTGTTGGATTTATCCTTAACACATTCATCTAAATCAAAGTTCAAGACGAAGGTTATTTAACATCAAAATCCACCACGATCCGCTCTGTTCTTGGATGTGCCTGGCAGCTCAGGATAAAACCTGCCGCCACTTCGTCCGGTTCCAGCCCCCAGTTCTCGTCCATCACTACTTCGCCTTCGAGCAGCCGCGCCTTGCAGGTGCAGCACACGCCGCCCTTGCAGGCATAGGGCAGATCGGCGCCTTGTTTTAGTGCCGCATCCAGCACACTTTGCCCGCCATAGGCGAGATCGAAATCGAACTGGATACCATCGAGCTTTACGGAGACTTTGCTTTGCGGGCCGGTTTCCTCAACCGTTTCTCGTTTCTCGTTTCTCGTGCCTCTTTTTTGTCCCGGGATGGTAAACAATTCAAAATGCACTTTTTCTTTGGCAACACCTGCAGCATACAGGTAATCCCGCACACAAAAGATCATCTCCTCCGGGCCGCACAGAAAGAATTCATCACAACCCTTTAAGTCGATCACTTTGTCAAAGTATAACGCACATTTCTCTGCATCTATTCTTCCATAATTGATCGCGATATCCGTCTTTTCGCGGCTCAGCACATGATACAGCCGGAAGCGTTGCATGTATTTATCCTTCAATGCTTCCAGTTCTTCTTTAAAAATAATAGAACCCTTGCTGCGGTTTCCATATACCAGCGTAAACGTGCTGCCGGGCTCGGTTTGCAAAGTGGTCTTAATGATGGAAAGAATCGGCGTGATACCACTGCCTGCCGTGAACGCTACATAATTCTTCTTTTGCGCCGGATCCAGTTCGGTATAAAATTTACCGGTAGGTGGCATCACATCTAAAAAATCACCAGCCTTTAATTTCTCAGCCGCCCAGGTGGAAAAAGCGCCGCCTTCTACCTTCTTCACTGCCACTTTCAGCACACCATCGGCAGGGCTGGTACAGATGGAATAGTTGCGGCGTAGTTCTTCACCATTCAGCGTTTTGCGGATGGTGAGGTTTTGTCCTTGCTTGAAAGCAAACGTGTCCTGCAATTCTGATGGTACATCAAAAGTGACGGATACGCAATCTTCGGTTTCTTGCTGCACCTTCTTAACGGACAAGGTATGAAAATGGATCATAAGAAAGCGAAGATACTAGCGTTGAAGAAGTGGAAAACGGGAAGCTTTTCCATTTCAGTATTTGGAAGTATTTTAGCGGGAACCAATACTATGCTCTTCCGACATTTTCTCCTTCTTTGCTGCTTTAGCATAGCCGCTTCCTCAGGGGCGCAAATTCCAAAAGGCGCACTAAGCCTGTGGCTGAGCGCTGATTCAGGCGTTGTCTCAACCGCGTCGGGTGTGCAGGAATGGAAAGACCGCAGCGGACGCGGACTGCATGCCCGAACGATCACATCAAAAGCCCCTGCCCTTGTTCCATCCGGCCAGAATGGCCGCCCAACAGTTCGATTTAATGGAGTTGACAATGGCATGGTAACGCCTCCCTGCGCCACTTTTCCGGGTAAGCGGGGCACCGTGGTAGTGGTAACACGATGCAGTGGCCGCAGCGCCACCTCGGGAGTGGGCTACAATAATTTCATTGCCACCTATCATGGAAAGCGGGCCAGGGCCGTGTGGCAATTTGGTACCTACGAGAAAAACTTTTCCTTTTACGATGGCATCGGCGGACGGCTGACGCATGCAGGCTCCGAAGTGATTGGCGAGTGGGAACTGCTGACCCTGGTGCGGTATGATGATTCGCTGATGTGCCTGTACCGCGGCGGGCGGCGACTTCATGATTTCCAGGTGGCCGATGTAGTGCCCGATACCAATAGCCTGAAGATTGGTTTCAATGGTAAATTAAGTGAGGACTCGATACCCGAAGTCTTGAATGGCGAAATAGCGGAGATACTGGTATATGACCGGGTACTGGACGAAAACGAGCTGGCGCTTGTTCATGGCTATCTCTCCCAAAAATGGGGATTGGCACTGGCATCGCCGCCCGTGTGGCAGCGGTGGTGGTTCTATGCTTTGCTGGTGACGGCTACCGTGGCAATAACGATATGGTTGACCAAACGGATCGCTTTTCAGAAGCTACGGAAGCGATTGCAAAAGCTGGAAAAACAGGCTGCGGTTGAGGCGGAGCGCTATCGCATAAGTCGTGATATGCACGACGAGATCGGAAGCGGGCTCACACACATTGCCTTGTTGAGCGAACTCATACAAACGCAGCAAAAGCGTGACGAAGAATTGCAAAAAGATGTAGGCACGATCTCAGCCTCAGCCCGTAAACTGGTGGAAAGCATGAGCGAGATCATCTGGACGCTTAACCCGCAGAACGATACGCTTGAGAATTTGCTGGCTTACCTTAGAGAGCAGACAGGCCGATACTTCGAACCCTTTGCCTTGGACTATGCCATTCAGTTCCCTGACAATCTGCCTCCCATTAGTTTGACGGATGAAGAACGCCGCAACCTGTTTCTTACCGCCAAAGAGGCCCTGCATAATGCGCTGAAACATTCAGGAGCTACGAAGGTTTTATTACGCATAGTTTACCAGGAGTCTCGTGTTCATTTTTATATAGAAGATAATGGGCGGGGCTTTGATAAAGCGAAAGCGAGACCGGGCTCCAACGGGCTGAAAATAATGGAACGCCGCATGACGGATATGGGCGGCGGCTTTGCGATTACTACATTGCCTACAGGCACAGTTGTTCATTTTTACTTTCTTCCGCATGGGCTACGGGCAGCCGCCGCTACTACTTATTTCACATCTGCAGGCAAAAAGCACTGACCTATTTTTGAAACCGCATGACATCAATCGTAATCATAGAAGACGATGAAAAGATCCGCAATTACCTGACGGCACTTATTGCCGGTTCGGGTGCCTTCAACCTGAGCGGGGCCTTTTCAAGTGCCGAAGAAGCGGTGTCGTTTTTTGAGAATGGGCTCGGCGACCGTGTGGAGATCGTGCTTACCGATATACAACTACCGGGCAAAAGCGGTATTGATTTTATAGCCTGGCTGAAGCCCCTGCGACCCGAAATACAATTCATGGTGCTAAGCGTGTATGACGATGCGGACCGTGTATTCAAAGCGCTGAAAGCCGGTGCCAGCGGGTATATCTTAAAGAACACGCCATCTGCGAAGCTTATCGAATCATTGGATGAATTGCGAAAAGGCGGTAGCCCCATGAGCAGCCAGATTGCCCGTAAGGTGGTGGCCACTTTCCAGGACGATTATATCTATCTCGACCCGCAAGAGAACCTCTCCGGACGGGAGAAAGAAGTGCTGGAATATCTTTCCAAAGGCTTTAGCTACAAAGAGATCGCCGCAACGCTTTTTCTTTCCATTGAAACGGTTCGTACGCATATCCGCAACATCTACGAAAAGCTGCATGCGCACAACCGCAGCGAAGCCTTGCGGAAGGCAGGATTTCGGTAGCGACTACTACTTTTTTCACATTTTTAGTCTTACGTGCATGGCAGATAATTGCTATAAATTATCTGTCATGAGAAAATCTATTCTTCTATCCCTTATTCTCTTTTCATTCTCACCTCTTTTTGTTGCTGTCATCGCCCAAACCCAGGCGGGCATGGTCAATAAAAGTGGTGGCGGTCAGTATTTCGATGCGGAGAAATATAAAATCGACCGAATGAAAGCGCAAGGGAATACGCCTCCCCCGCAGGCGAAGCATGAATCGCCAACCGAGTTCAAAGAACCGAAGAAAAGCCCTAACGCAAAAGGTGAGATCTGGATAGATGGCTATTGCCGGTTCCGTCCTGCGGGAACCAATCGATCACATTATAAAAACGAATCGGAACTCAGTTACCTGCGGCCGGTTTATCCAAAAGACACCATCCGGCTTTACGACAACTTTGGGGGAAAAGGCAATATCGACTGGGAAAAGTATAAAAATAAGGATGGTGAATGTAGCAACGTTGTTGAGCTGGTGAAGAACAACCTGGCCGATGGCATTCCTGTTCCTGTTTTCGAAAAACTGCTTTATTGTGCTCCCGTCTTTACTTCAGATCCGGATGCTTACTTATATGAATTCAGCAGGGGCGTAAGGCTGTGGATCAAGCGGGTTTCCGGTTCTGAAAAACTCCCGATTGAATTCAGCACCCAATACAATTATACCAATGGTGATGATAAGACCGTGGTCTCTATAAATGACCGTGGGGAATATGATCTCACCGACCGCTGCAATAATTGCAAGAGCACTAAGAATAAATTGAAGTCAGGCAGGATCAAATCCTGGACAGAGGGCGGTTGGAATGAACTGGCTATCTCAAAGGATGAATTCAATACAGTACGGTTCATGGTGAACGATGAGTTGATCTATCAATACCAGCAACCGGATATTCCTATCTCAACGCGGTTTGCCTCCTTCGACATTAACCTGCCTTATGAATGGGAAAAGAAAAAGCTGATGTATCATATAGGTCATATCTCTGTTGAGAGCTACCCAAAATCAAAATAGATCCTTGCTACACTTTCAAATCACTAATCAAAATAAAAAATCATGAAAGCAACATTTTTAATGCCACTGACGGTATTATGCCTTTTTTTCTCTGCCTGTGATAGAAATGACGATGACGATAGTAACGGCGGCACCACCAACGGCACCGATCCCCGCGCCAACAGCACCTGGGTATATAAAGTGACGCAGTACAACGAAGCCGGCGCCACCATTGGCTCCGTTAATATGACACTTAAGGGAGTGGAAGTGACCCTGGGCGGGGCCACCTGGCTCAACATGGTCGATCAATCCACTATGCAACCGGTCATCGCCCTGCGCAAAAACACTGATGGCTGGTGGTACCTGCCTTATCCAGGGACCGCTACGAGCTTATGGTTCAAGTACCCGGCTACTGTGAATGAAACCTATCCTTATGTATATGGCACCTGCACGGTTAAGAATATCAATGAATCGGTAACCGTACCTGCCGGCGCCTTTACCGGCACCTACATGGTAGAAGGACATGACACTAACAGCCTGGAAGATGAATTCTGGTTTACCACTTCGGGAGCTGTGCTCGTGAAGTTTAATACTTACGATCAAAAAGCAGCAGGGCCGGCATCGAATGTGTTTAAGAAGCAGTCATTGGAGTTAGTTAGTTACACCCGTTAGTGTACACCCTTGCATTGTTATAAAAAAAGGTCCTGATTGCGATGAGGAAACAGGCGTTGAAGCCTGGATAAAATATCCGCTGGCGGGTATTTGTGGGTCAACTTTATTATTATAGTTTTACAATCAACCTAAACTGCTTTTATTATGAAAAAAATTCTGTTAGCACTCCTCCTTTTCGGATGTGTATCTCTTGCTTCTGCCCAGGAAGACAAAGAAAAAACTCCGGGCCTCAAATCCTTTGCTGCTGTCAAATGGAACCCCACCAGCCTCATGGCCGGTAAGCTATCGCTTTTTGGCGAGTACAACTTCAAGAACAAGCGCTCCGTGACGGTGGGCATTGGTATCCCGGTGGAAAAAACCTTCAACTTCGACATTGATGAGAAAGATTCAGAGCTGAAGACAAAGACCACCTCCGCTATGGTAGGCTATCGCCTGTATATGGGCAAAAAGACAATGAGCGGCTTTTACTTTGAACCCTATTTAAAATACACAAAGAATGAGATGGGCACCGTGCTGAAAGATGTACAACTGGAAGGGCAAACCGCTGACTTTTTATTGACCAGCAAATACTCTGGCGTTGGTGGCGGTTTTCAATTGGGTGCGCAGGCCATTATTGCAAAGCGGGTTACATTGGACTTTTTGATCCTTGGACTGGAGGGCAGCAGCGCAAAGCATACTATGGAACTGAAAGACATTAAATCCAGCATTCCCTGGGACATGCTCGACGAGCAAAAAGCCGAGCAGGAAATCAAGGATATTACAAATGACATTCCCCTGATCGGTAAGAAGATAGAGGTAGATGCCAACATGAGTAACAAAACCGTTACAACCGAGTACAAAGGCTTCCTGCCCGGCTACCGCGGCGGCATCACGATAGGTTTCCGGTTTTAATAAATTGGGGCTACAGAAAAAAAGGCAGTACGGAAGTGCTGCCTTTTTCGCATTTAACCTTTCACAAAAGGTGCGCTTCCTTTCTAAATCCCTTCTAATTCCGTAGGTTTGCACGCCTTTCAAATCCGTCTGGCAGTTGCACATTAATCAACCTGCAATCTTAAATATTAAATCAAAAATCAGTTATGTCTCTTCTCGTTGTCGGCTCTATGGCCTTTGATGCTATTGAAACCCCTTTTGGAAAAAGCGATCGCATCATTGGTGGCGCCGCTACTTATATCGCCTGGAGCGCTTCCAATTTTGCCAGGGAGATCAAGCAGATCTCTGTAGTAGGTTATGATTTCCCGAAAGAAGAACTGCAGGCGCTGGAAGCCCGCGGCGTAAACCTCGAAGGTGTACAGATCAAGCAGGACGAAAAGTCGTTCTTCTGGAGTGGTAAATACCACATGGACATGAACACCCGGGACACCATTGAAACACAGCTGAACGTGTTAGCTAACTTTGAACCCAAGGTGCCCGACAGTTACCAGGACTGCGAGTTCCTGATGCTGGGCAACCTCGTACCAGCCGTGCAATTGCAAGTGATTCAGCAATTAAAAAACCGCCCCAAACTGGTGGTGATGGATACCATGAACTTCTGGATGGAGATCGCCCTCGACGACCTGAAGAAGGTGCTGAAAGAAGTGGACGTGCTGATGGTGAACGACAGCGAAGCCCGTGAATTGAGCCATGAATATTCGCTGGTGAAAGCCGCCAAGAAGATCATGACCATGGGACCTAAATACCTGATCATCAAAAAGGGTGAGCACGGCGCTTTGCTATTCCACGGCGACAATGTATTCTTTGCACCAGCACTTCCATTGGAAGATGTGTTTGACCCAACCGGCGCCGGCGATACGTTTGCAGGTGGCTTTATCGGGCATATCGTTCGCACTAAAGATATTTCTTTCGAGAACATGAAGACCGCTATCATCGTTGGTTCTGCCATGGCTTCATTCTGCGTGGAGAAATTCGGCACGGAGCGTCTGCGCACTTTGACAAAGGAAGATATCGATGGTCGTATCCGCCAGTTCCAGGAGCTGGTGAACTTTGATATTGAACTGGTATAAGCGATATATATACATTAAAAAGCTCCTTAATCAGGAGCTTTTTTTATGTCATCCAGCAGCCGTGGCAAATAAATCTTGCCCGCAAGGCAACGCCTTACCAACAAATAGCATTTATCTTAGTACACACGGCAAATGGAACTGGAACAACTGCTCAAGGAATGTAAAAGGGGAAGCGTTACCGCGCAGAAATATCTATATGATAGGTATGCGGTATCCATGTTCCTCCTGTGCAGGCGCTACGTACGATCCGACGAAGCGGCAGAGGAAGTAATGATGAATGGATTCCTGAAATGCTTTGACACCCTTCCGCAGTTCCAGTATGTAAACGAAGCCGCCACGGTAGGCTGGATAAGGAAGATCATGGTCAGCCAATGCCTGATGCACCTGCGGCACCATAGTTTTTTACAGGTTGCGCTGGACGAGGCTACGGAGATTGCCATAGATGAAGAAGTGTTGGCTCATCTTAGTGCCGAAGAGATCTTTAAGCTGATCACGCAGTTGCCAACAGGCTACCGCACCGTGTTTAACTTATATGCCATCGAAAAGTATTCGCACAAAGAGATCAGCGAACAGTTGGGCATCAGCGAAGGCACATCCCGATCGCAGTTAAGCAAGGCGAAAGCGATGCTGCAACAATTATTAATCAGTTCAAACAGCGACTATGCATTCCGAAGAATGGGTTCAAAATAATAACGCCGCACAAAAGCTGGAAGGTTTGGCTTCCCTGCCCGATGGATTCCGGTTTAACCAGCCGGCTGTATGGGAAAAGCTGGAAGCACACCTGCAACCGGCACAAAAGCGCCGCACCGTCAGCCGCTGGTGGGCAGCCGCGGTTTTATTGCTCTCCCTTACCGCTACCTGGTTCTTCATACAAAAAGGTGACAAGTCCAAAGCAGTGATGGCGGAATCGAAACCAAAGAAGGGCGTACAGACACCAGTAATAGTGGCTACAACAATTGGCAAAAACATTGGCCTGACAGAAAAGAAAACAGGCCGTCCGGTAAAAAGCGTTTTGTTTAGGGTAGCCGCCAAAGCGTTACCAGCAGCGGATTTGGCAAAAGAAACTACTTTGGCTATAGCCACGGATTCATTTCCTGCTACCGGTTCTGCGATACCTTCACTGTCTACCGAAACCGTAATTACAAGCATTCCCAAACCACGCTTTCGCATCGCTCATACCAACGAGCTGCGCAGGATCGTATGGCCAGCAGAAACCTTGAATGAAGCGACAAAGCCTGCGTATAGCTTTCTACGGCGCCCTGTGTATAATGCGGCAGCGGATGAACCTGCAACCGTCGAAGAACAACCGTTAAAAAAGCATCCCAAAACCCTCATAGGGCTATTAAATACTTCTCAATAAATCTATCATGAAACGAATTGCACTCTTGCTGGTGCTGGCAGTTGCCGGTACAGGCTCCCTTTTGTCCCAAATCGTCATCTATGACCAGGCGTACCCGCAAAGCAGCCGCACCGAAAACATGTTCAATCGTCCCAAGCCCGGTACGCTGAGAAATAATTTCAACTTTTACCTGCACAACGGTAACCGGCTGAGCATCGAGCTAAGCTATATCGAACAACTGCAAAGCCTCACCAATCTTGATTCGCTGCTGAAGCAGGTCTGGCGTACGCTGCAGCCCTTTTCGGACAGCTTCAACAAGCCGCTGGTCAGCCGCCGCATTGACTATTACCAGAATGCGGTGGACACCCGCCTGCGGTTCCTGGAATACCCGCAGACCGGCAATCTCTTTCGGATTAAAGGAACCGATACCGCCCAACTAAAAATGGAGCAGGATACCTTGCGTATCTCCCTGCTCACCAAGCGGGAGATGACGAGCAACAAGAAAAAGATTTATGTGGATCAACTCTATTTCGTTACCCTCTATCTCAATAATATCACCGACCTGTCAAGCATCCAGGGATCCGACCTGGAATGGGCGCTTACCACGCTGAAAGCCGACCTGGGCCGAAATCTCTATAATTCCTCGCGGAACAGTTATTACAACCGGTTTGCCGCCACCTATAATGTGGTTACGCAAAAAAAGTTGGGTGCGCCTATTGGCGAACTTAAAGGCTATACCCGGCGCACCCGCTTTACGCCATATACACAAGTAGGGATTCAATATGCCAGGGGTGCCTGGACACCGTCTGTTGGTGTTGGATTCGAGGTTGTACGGGACGTATATACTAACCAAAAGCAGCATTTCATACTGCTCTGGGAGCCCTATTTCTTCTTTCGTAATAATGCGGCGGCGGGTGGCAAGGTCACAATGGACCGCAATGATTTCATCACCTTCAAGTACAAGTACAATATGTTCTCCAGCACTAATACTAAAGAACTAAACTTTGCTACCAACGTTTCGCTTGGTTACCTGGTTAACCGTAATGGCGATTGGTTTGAACGGCATACATTCAAGTTTACCTTGCCGGGTCTGCAAGCCAAAAACATTATGCTGGAGCCCGAGTTCTATTTCAATGACTTCTTTCGCCACTTCAGCCCATCCCTCAAGCTCACGCTGGTGTTTGAATAATGCGGTAAGTGATTGTTGAACCCCTATAAACCACCATGGCTATTTAATGGTTCTTATAGAAATTCCCCGCAGGTCTTTCCCAATGTCAAACGTATCACCGCCACCAAAACCCTGTAAGGTGATGCGCTTGGTCTCACGACGTGTGAAGATCCGCTTGTAATAGGGTGAGACTTCCCTATGGCCATTGCTATTGAACCGGAAAACATTTATGGTTATGGCATCCCCTTCCGGCTCTACCTCGAAGTGTTCCCTTCCCATAGAGCCATTTACCGCTACGTTTTCTGCCAGTGCATAATAGTAACGGAACGAATATATTTCCAGCTTGTCCCGGCGCTTGCGCAATTTGTGCTGCTCACCGGCAACTTTGTCTTTGGCGGAGGCATTACCCGCACCACTACCGGCATCAGCAAACCAAACGCACCCGACCTTGAGCAAACCCTCTATGCCGTTAACGACTACTACTTCCAGCGGACCGAACGCTATAACCTGAATACAAATTATAAGTACGAAAACGAGAAGGGCCGCGGTGAACATTGATGTGGATTGGGGCTCTTTTGACAATGGCAATGCGAACCTGCAATCCAATGCCTACCGCGATGCGGGGTCAGCGCCATTGGGCCAGAACCGCTACCGCTCCTTTACCGATATTGACATAGACCTGAAGGCAGTTAAGTTTGATTACACCCGCACCGTTGCCAAAGGCACCCTTGAAACCGGCATGAAGCTGTCCGACGTCAGCACCCGCAATGGCGCCAGCTTCTTTCACTTGCTACCTATTGCTGACAGCCTGGATGATCAGCGAACCAACACCTTCCACTACAAAGAAGGGGTGCAAGCCGGCTACGTCAACTATAAAAAGACCAAGGGCGGCTGGTCCTTCCAGGGAGGCGTCCGTGTGGAGCGAACGGTTTCCGACGGGCAACTGTTTTTTAAAGCTTCAGGTAAGGATACCACCCAGGGGATTAAGCGCTCCTATACTGATGTTTTTCCCTCCTTTAGCGTGGCGGTGAAGCCGGCAGCTAACCATGCCCTTTCGCTAGTCTATGCCCGCCGAATTGACCGCCCTGCTTACCAGGATCTCAATCCGTTTATCTACCTGCTCGACGAACTTTCTTTCTGGCAGGGGAACCCCTTCCTGCAGCCCCAGCTTACGCACCGTGTAGCGTTGCAGTGGGTTTATAAAAGTGGCACGGTGCTGTCCGTGGCTTATGCTAATACGGATGCCTTTGCCACCCGCATCACCGATACACTACAGGGAAGCAAGATCGTGATGATACCACGCAACCTGGGTGTGCAAAAACACCTCTCCCTCACGCTGACACATAACCTGGTTTTCCGGAAGGGCTGGGACGCCACCCTTAGCGGGGTACTCTTCCGGGTACATAACGACATTGCCTTCGATGCCGCCCGTCCCCTCGAGCTGCGACAATTGGCGGGCCGTGTTAATTTGCAGCAGCGTATTAAGCTGCCGTATCAAATGACGGGCGAGATAGGTGCTTATTACAGTTCCCGGCGGCTGGCCGGCGCCAACGAGATCAGTCGCGGCACCAGCGGCGTTGACCTCGGTCTGCAAAAAACCCTTCTTAAAACCAAGGGCACCTTGCGGCTCTCCGTTACCGATATTTATAAAGGACTCCGCTCCCGCTCGGAGCAACAGTTCAATGGATTTTACCTGAGAAACTATGGCTATTACGAGTCGCGGCAGATACGGCTGAATTTTACCTACCGGTTTGCCGATGCGGCTGCAAAAGGTCCAAGGAGCCGGGCATCAGCATTGGAGAACGAGAACAGCCGGATAAAATAGTAACGCGAGAAGAACGGAATACCTCAATAGCTGCAAGGCGGTAAAAAAACAGCCACTAAAGCGGCTGTTTTTTTTCATACATTTTACCTGTTTATCTTACCTGATTACGAAGTTCTTTCGCACGGGTATAATGAGTTTGTAAAATAGGCATCATGCGGGTAGCAAAGGCTCTTATATCCGCGTCCCGTGCATCGGTTGTTTCGTCTTCAAATTCATCTACATCTTCTTCGTGTGCATCCACCATAATGCGCATATAGGCCTTGTCGAAAGCCGCTCCCTGCAGGTTGGGCAACAGATCCATCTGCATGCGGTGGCGTGACAGCATAGCGGTGTCGGGTATCATAGCTCCCTTGTTGGCCAGCATCGTCTTCATTTCGGTAGCGGCCATCGTATGGTGCTGCACCATCATCGAAGCAAAATCTTTGACCGCCTGGCTACCGGCAGCCTGTAAAGCCAACTGGCTGGCTCTGATCTCCAGCATATTGCTGCTATTGGCGAGCATGACAAACTTCATATCTTTTCTATGCAGGGAACCGGTGCGCACACCCATTGCTGAATAGCGCCCTGTTGATGTCATTTGCCCACCCGCGTCGGTGCTACCATTCATGCCGTTATGGTCCATACCCATGTGACCTTGGGTATTTCCGGTACCGGTTGTGGTGGTTGTACCCGTACCGGTGCTGCCTGTATTGGTGGTACCCATAGTACCAGTATTCGTATTTCCGGTAGTACCCATATTGCCTGTTGTTCCGGTATTTCCCGTGGTGCCCGTAGTACCCGTAGTACCCATGTTTCCGCTAGTGCCTGTATTGCCACTGCCGCTCGTATTGTTTGTATTCCCCGTACCGGTTGTGGTTGTTGTGTTACTCCGATTGGTGCCGGTAGCCTTGCCATTCGTTGTGGTGGTGTTACCGGTAGTAGTCGTACCCTTGGTGGTGTTCGAGCTGCTGGTAGTTGTTGTGTTCTTCTTTGTTGCCGCTCCTTTTTTTGTGGTTGATGTGTTTGTTGTTTTCGTGTTTTTATTGGTACCCTGTGTGGTGCCTGTTGTTTGCGCATTGGCAAAAAAAATGCTGCAAGCACATAGCGAAGCAATGACCAGTTTCTTTTTCATGTTTCATATTTTTAGTGTGCCATTTATGCATAATTTTTATGCCATAAAACATCTGTCTTTAAAAAGACGCAAATCCGCTGAAATGCAACACAGCTATACGTTTCAGCGGATACTTAACTATACATATAGTAGAAATTAATATGCATTTTTAGTCATGTCCCGTTCGATTGGCTGAACAACAAATACGGTTGTATTAGCTCATTTTTCATTCTTTGTAATGTTGTGTTGAAAGGCTTTAACCAAGGCAGTTGTGGTATAAAAGAACAAACAGACTGCACTCCTCATGGTGGTTCTATACCACGGCTATCCCACACACACCAACATTTCCTTGCCGGGCATTTCATACGATGCATGGTGCAGTTCATTCCCCTAAGCATTGTGTATTCGTTACGAAGCGCAGACTTTCGTGTAAAAGAATTTACTATGCGGTTTCTTTCCCTGCTACCCGTCTTTGCGCTTTGTTTTTCAGCCTGTAAAAAGAACTGTCCTGAAATACCAGAACCCTTGCCTTCCATGCGGTATATCAACCTGCAGGACCAGGCTGTTGGTAGGGGAACCCCGGCTTTTCTTGACCTCGACGGGGACGGGCACCGCGACCTTGGTTTTTCTGTCATCCTCGTAGGCGACCCCTCGCTGCCGGGAGATAAGACACAGTTCTATGCTACCGGCTCGTTCAATACTTTTTTCCCGATCAATGCGGCAGAAGAAAGTCCACGGCTGGAACCGGGCGCTACTATCCATGCGACAGCTTTCGCTGGTTATGATTGGTTCAATGCCCCCGCCATCCTACTGGCGCAACGGGTGGAGTTGGTAAATGGTACCCTCTACTGGGAAGGCCCCTGGAAGCACGCTGCCCATCGCTTTTTACCATTCTATATCTTACGCGACAGCAAGCGGTATTTCGGGTGGATAGAAATTTCTTTTAATACCGCGACGCAACAAACAATCCTGCACCGCGCTGCCGTGTCGGAGGCAGCAGAGAAGGGTGTGAAGGCCGGGATCTAGTCGCTGTTTCTTTTCTTTTATCCATTATCTTACTCCATAAAAAAAGTAGTAAAAAAAACTTCGTCAGGCTTAGGATGATAGAGGGCCGCCGCTTAGCATGGGCAGGCTGTTGTGTGTATCCAAACGATTTCCATCAAAAGGTTTACCTTGTAAGCAAACCTTCTCCTCCATGACCAAAACCTTGTGCTCCCTGCTGGCACTGCTGCCCCTGGTGGCAATGACCCAATCCACCGCGTCCTTCAAGACCGAAAGAACGGACACCTTCTACAAAACAATAGTGTCTGATCCGTACCGCAAACTGGAAGACACCGGCAGCGCCAATGTGAGGTCGTGGATGAAGAGCGAATCGGACCGGGCAACAGCCTTGCTGAAAAGCCTGCCCGGCTATCAACCCTTGTATAAGCAGGTAAAGAAGCGACTCGAGGAATCCGGCTTTGAAGAGATCAATTCAGTGGAGCGCATTGCGAAGGAATGGTACGCCATCAAGCGTTACCCCACACAAAACAACCCGGTGCTGTACCGCTACGACGCCAGGGGCAAGGAGTACCTGGTGATGGACCCGGTAAAAGCCTTCCCCCATTTAAAGAGCAACAATATTTCGCTGGCGGGCCTGTTCACCAGTGCACACGATCGTTTTCTCTCCTATTTATTGATAGTGGGTGGCAACGAGTCTGAAGCGATAAGCTTTATTGACGACCGTAAGACAGGGCGCAAGAACCTCGACACCTATCTCAACGGGCCGCGTAAAATGCCGCTCGCTTTCGACGACCGGTACGACTCGGTGTTGTATTATGCATACGCACCTTTTTATGGCATGGGCGACCCCGTACACAAATACGACAGTACCGTTATCTATAAGCATGGTATCGGGCGGGATAGCACTACCGACGAACTGGTCATTGATTGGGCTTCGCAAAAGATACCGCGCAAGCGGGAGGATATGATCCAGCTGGATATGCCGGCAGCCTGTCCCTGGGCGATGGGCATAGTCAAGAATATGGTGAGCAAGGAGCTGCGCATTTATGTAACGCCCAAAGCCACACTGTCCCTCGCTTCCGAATGGACCCCTATCTGCGATTTTGCCGATGGCGTGGTAAGCTATGTGGCGCATGGAGACGCTATTTACCTGTTGACGTACAAGGATGCATCGCGCTTTAAGGTGTTGCGCACCAGCCTGAGCCGCCCCGACCTGCAACACCCGGTGACGGTATTGCCCGAACAATCCTTTGTGATCAATGAAATGCGGGGCACAAAGGACCAACTGCTACTGACCGCCCTGTCCGATGAAGGCGGCAAGCTCATCGCGTTTCCGTATGCGACGGATAAGCGCAAGGATCTGCCGCTGCCGGTATCCGGGCAAGTGCGCTTCAGTTATGTTTCCCCCCGCTCCTCCGATGTTGCGCTCACCATCAGTTCCTGGACACGGACGCTTGGCTTGTATCAATACACCGCCGCCACTGGCCGCATTACGCTTTCGCCCATCCAGCAATATGCACCTATTGGGGCCAAGGGACTGGAGGTGAAGGAAGTAAAAGCCAGGGGCGCTGATGGCGTGCTGATACCCATGACCCTGGTGTATAAAAAAGGCACGGTGCTCAATGGCAATAACTATGTGGGCTTTTCAGCGTATGGCGCTTACGGACACCAGGACGAACCCTATTACTGGCCCGAAGATGACATCCGCTTTAATAACGGTTATGTGCGGGCGGTAGCCCATGTGCGGGGCGGCGGCATCTATGGCGAGGACTGGCATAAAGCGGGCATGATCGCCACCAAGCCCAATACCTGGAAGGACGTGATCGCCTGCGCGGAATATCTTATCGCAAACAAGTGGACAAGCCCGAAGAAGCTGGTGCTTTCCGGCGGCAGCGCCGGAGGCATAACGGCAGGACGGAGCATCACCGAGCGCCCTGACCTGTTTCGGGCAGCGGTGATCTCCGTGGGTTGCCTGGATATGGTGGGAGCAGAACGGGCACCGAACGGGTTTGGTAATATCACCGAGTTTGGAAGCACAACGACCAAGGAAGGCTTTGACGCCTTATACGAAATGAGCACCTACCATCACCTGAAGGGCGGCGTGGCTTATCCCGCTGTGCTGTTTGTGCATGGCTTTAATGATAATCGTGTGCCCGTATGGCATTCGGCAAAGACCTATGCCCGCCTGCGCGAACTGAATCCATCAGGTCAGCCCGTGCTGCTGCGGGTGAACTTTGATTCCGGGCACGGTGCGCAGGAATCAACAGCCGACCTCATCAGTCGGTTCACGGATACCATGAGCTTTATTTACTGGACGCTAGGCTACCCGGCGTTTCAGCCAAAGAAGAGCATGTAAACAGAAAATGAGATTAGTCAATCTACCTCAGTATTCTGTACCGGGAGTCATCCAATTATCTAACTTAATTGCAACTGTTTTAGTTTTAGAAAATCTGTAATTGCTCAATAAAGATTTTTTAATTCAATTTCCCTTCAACTGAGATTTTGCAATACATAAATTTTAAAAACATTAAACGCTTGATAAGCATAGCCCGTAAACGATGGTACTTTTTTTGGCAGCTATTGCCGCTTTTAGGATGCGGTTTGTTTATGGTGCTTTATTTTATCGCTACACAGTATTACCCCGGGGGCAATTATCTAAACAAAAGTTCCGGGGGCTTTAGCTGGTCACAAAACTACTGGTGCAATCTTTTAAGCGATACCGCTATTAACGGCCGGCACAATGCGGCGCAACCCATAGCTTTTGCTGCCATGGGTGTACTAAGTCTTACCCTGGTCATCTTCTGGTTCACCTTTCCTGTTCGGGCTGATTTGAGAAGAGGAACGCGGCGGCTTATTCAGGCTTCCGGTTTTCTGGCAATGACGATCGGGGCCTTCCTCTTCACCGGGCTGCATGATACCATTATTAATGTAGCTGGCGGGTTTGGGTTAATTGCCCTCGCCGGTACGTTGATTGGTTTAAAGAAATTAGGATGGACCCGATTGCTGTACATGGGGCTTCTTGTGCTGGTACTTATCGGGCTGAATAATCTTCTTTACTATGGCAATAACCTGATGTACTATTTACCGGTAGTGCAAAAGATCACGTTTCTTTATTTCCTGTTGTGGATCTGCCTTATTAACCTGCGCTGGATACGTGTTGCAAATAATGCAACTGTAGCGACCGTTACTGGAAAGGTATACATCCCCACCTGATAACTTTTTAAGAACTCGCTTTATGAAATACTCCCTTACCCTTTTTGCTTCTTTTTTCTTTTGCCTCGCTTTGTTTGGACAGGACAGTACCGCCGCTGTCAAGCGATCCCCCTTTATCCTCGGCACCACCATCGAACTTCCTTCGAAACTGCTGGGAGAGAAGCGGGTGGTGAATATTTATTTGCCTGCTGGTTACGATGCGAAAGACAGCATCAACTACCCGGTTGTCTATTTGCTGGATGGCTCTGCCGATGAAGACTTTATTCATATTGCCGGGCTGATGCAGTTCGCCAACTTTCCCTGGGTGGCGCAGCTGCCCGCTTCTATACTGGTAGGCATTGCCAACACGGACCGCAGAAGAGATTTTACCTACCCCACTACCATCGAAAAAGACCGGAAGGACTTTCCCACTACCGGTGGATCCCAAGCCTTCATGCGGTATATCGGGGAAGAGCTGCAGCCCTTCATTCAAAGGGAATATAAGACCACTTCCTCCAAAACCATTATTGGCCAGTCGCTGGGCGGGCTGCTGGCAACCGAGATCTTATTTAAAAAGCCCGAGCTCTTTACCCACTATATCATCGTCAGCCCAAGCTTATGGTGGGATAAGGAAAGCCTGCTTAAGGTGCAATCCAAAGTGACCGCTTCCGGCTTCAGGGCCCCGGTTACGGTAGCGGTCGCCGTGGGAAAGGAAGGGCCGGTGATGGAAGCCGACTCCCGCCAGCTGGTAAACCTGCTCCGGAAATCGCAGAAGAAGAATCTAAAGGTTAGCTTTCAGTACTTCCCCGCGGAGGACCATGGAACGATATTGCATAAAGCGGTGTACTGGGCATTTGAAGCCATGTATCCAAAACTGAAAAAATAAGTAGAGCCGATCGCAAAATTGTCACGTTGAGCCCCGGCGAAACGTATACCCTTCGCCTTTGTCAGCCTGAGCTTGACGAAGGGTTTTTTTGAGATAGGTTCCGGCAACGGGCAGCGATAATTTGACAAAGCTTAAAACCATTTCTATGACCGACTTGAACAACGGGGAACGAAACCGCATCCAGGCCATTGACTTTTTACGGGGACTTATCATGATCATCATGGCGCTGGATCATGTCCGCGATTTTTTTCACATCACCGCCCAGACCGCCGATCCCTTGGACCCGGCTACCACCACACCCGCCCTCTTCTTCACCCGCTGGATCACGCATTTCTGTGCGCCGGTCTTTGTTTTTCTTTCCGGTGTATCCGCCTATCTATCTTCCCGCCACAAGACGAAATCGGAGATCAGTCTTTTCCTGGTCAAGCGGGGGTTTTGGCTGGTGGTGGTCGACCTTGTCATCATGTCCTTTCTCCTCACCTTCAACCCGGGGTACCACTTCATCATGCTCACGGTGCTGTGGGCTATCGGGTGGTCTATGATCCTGCTGGGATTGATCATCCGGCTATCGGAGCGGATCGTATTGCCGCTGGGTGTGCTCCTTTTCTTTGGATATAACCTGTTTTCACTCGTTCCTCCTTCCGGCAGCGCAGGGGGTAAGTTGCTGAATATCCTTTTTACCGGACGGGTCATAATGCCCCTTGATGCCACTCATCTCGTCGGCTTTTTCTATGCCATCCTTCCGTGGACCGGCGTCATGCTCCTCGGTTATTGGTTCGCCAGGCATATTGCCAATAAGAGAACGGTGCTGCTCACCGGGTTGGGACTGGTGGCTTGCTTCCTCCTCTTGCGCATCCTTAACGGCTATGGCGATCCGTCCCCCTGGAAAGCCTATGAGCGCACCGGGCAAACGATCCTGTCATTCCTGAATACCACCAAGTACCCGCCCTCCCTGCAGTTTTTGACCATGACCTTAGGACCTGCCCTCATACTACTCGGTCTTTTTAAATGGACCGGTTCGGGTGTGCAGCGATTTGTCAGCGTTTACGGCAAAGTGCCTTTCTTCTATTATATCCTTCACTTTTTCCTGGCACGTATTCTTATCATCCTTGCTTTTTTCCTGACGGGTCATACGACCGCCGAGATCAATGATCCGCGGTCACCTTTCTTATTCCGGCCCGCGGACTTTGGATTCTCCTTACCCGTGGTGTACCTCGTTTGGATAGCTGTTGTCCTGGCGCTGTACTTTCCGTGCCGCTGGTTTTACCGCTATAAAGCCGCTCATAAGGCCTGGTGGCTGCGATACCTGTAATAGAAGGATATATACTGACTAACATAAACAATAAGGATCATGAATACCGATGGAATAGTGAAGCTTGACATCTACATCAACTACCCGGGTCATTGCGAAGAAGCCTTCCGGTTTTACGAGCAGCACCTGGGCGGGAAAATAACCATGCTATCGGTGCACCAGCAACCGCCACCCAATTTCCCGGAAGAGTGGAAGGCACCCATTCTTCATGCCGTAATGGAGATCGGCGGTACAATAGTAAGGGGCGCCGATGTGCCCGGTGCGGAGCCTATGCGCAGCGCCTACCTTACGCTGCGGCTTGCCACGGCGGAGAAAGCGGAGGCGATCTACAGCCTGCTTTCCGCTGGCGGCGAGATCTTTATGAAGATGGAGAAGACGGGCTTTGCCAACCGCTTTGCCATGCTGCGGGATAAGTTTGGCACATCGTGGATGCTGCTTAACGGGGCGTAGCAAGGGCTTTGCTGACCGTTTTTTGGTGTTCTCGTGTAAAGCAATCCACTCATTGCCTGACACCCCCTTCTTTTCTTTTCAATGGATAAATAAGCTGACATAAAAGACCTTTTCCCGTAGTTCTACTACCCCTTTTTCCCGTAGTTTCCCTACCGTATTTCCTCTCTTGTTTGTATTTAATTAGAGTAATAATTTTGGGTGTCAACAATTTTATACTCATTTTAAAACTTCTGTTTATGGCACAAAACAAAGCTGCCCAAACCATTCCCCCCGCTGTTCTTCTTTCTGCTAAAACCCATTTGAAGCGATCCGCACTGAGCTGGCGCCCTATGTCGTGGCGCTTAGCGACGAGGAGCGCAAAACCATGCTGAAGATGGGCGACAAGACAGCTCCCTTTGTAGAAAAGGTGACGGAGTATGTAACCACCAACCCGGAGTTCGTTCCCGGCTTTATGTCGGCAGAGGAGCTGCAGGTGGACTTTGGCAACATCAAAGGGCTTTTCCCGCTCACCAACCTTCTGCAGCAGGTGTACGACAATGCGGCCGACACGGCCATGGTAAGCGGCAGCGAAGCTTACACCGCGGCTTTAATGTATTACAACAGCGTACAGCGCGCCGCTGAACAGGGCATACCGGGTGCCCGCGCCATTGCCGACGACCTGAAGCAGCGTTTTCCGAGCCGTCAGCGAAAAGCAGCCGCACCGGATGCGCCGCCACTGCAGCCGCAGCAGCAATCCTAAACCCTAAAACCGCATCTTACCGATGCGGTTTTTTTCGCTCTTTGGGTGGCGTATCATAAAGATTAAGCCCCCGATAACCAAAAAGGGTCAACGCTTAACCCCGGAAGCTGCGGGCTTAACCTTTTCAGGTGGTCCCTTAGCTTATTTGGTTGCGGGCTTAGCTTCCGAAGCTGCCGGCTTAGCCTTTTTAGGTATCCGCTTAGCTTATTTGGTTAGGCGCTTACCCTTTTAAGGTGAGGCGGCAGCCTTTTTAGTTAAGCGCTTACCCTTTTTGCCTGCCGGGTGGGCTTCGGAAGCTAAGCGGCGAGCATTTTTGGGTATTCGCCGGCCTGCTTGGGGTAGAAGGATAGCTTTTTGGTGGACGGCGAGGTAAAAAGGTCGAGGCTCTGGTTGTGAAGACTAACGAGGTGAGCGACATACGATTCGGCTCAGGTTTATCTTGAAACGTATAACCGTATGGCGCTCGGCAACCCATGTCCCAACTGATTAGCCGGCTCACGGTTGACATGAGCTTTATCTTAAAGATGGTTATTTCGTGTTCCGCCAAAGGAAAGAATGTAAGAATTATGGATAATGGGGATGGTTTGCACGTCCCGCATTCTCAGAAGTTGGGAATGTACGATGCTAATTGAAAAGATTGCGCTAAGATCATTTCTTATCGCGATACTGCCTTTCTCCCTTATTGATAATCATCATTCGCGATGGATTGCTTAATATTTTTTGACTTTTTGAAGTACATATCTGCATCGCCTTGGCGTCCCATCTTTTGATAGCACATGCCAAGATTATAGTAGTATTTGCCAATTTCGGGAGCAAGATTGATAGCCTTTTCAAAAGCGATTACAGCACTATTAAATTCATTCGTGGAATAATACCCAATGCCTAAAGCATTATAAGCCGAGCCATCTTTTGGCAACAAACCTGTATAGACTTTTAGGAACTCGATTGCCTTTTGAGGGTTCATGTCAAGATAACAATCGCTCAGCTTACGATATAGTTTAGGATCATGAGGAGTAAGCTTAACTGCTTTTTCTAATGAGTCCGCAGCGCTTTGTAGTTGACTTCTAAGCAGTTTCGTAGAATAGCCATGTTGTCCTTTGTAGGTTATAAGACAGGCATCTATGAATAATTTTTTACTATAAAAACTATTACGGACCAGAACTTTCTTAGCTGTGAGTTGCATACCTGCTTCTAACTCGATTTTAATCTGTTCCAATTCTTCTTCAGAGTATCCGAGTTCGTCATAAAATCTTTCAGAGTACTGTTGAAAATGGCTTTGAATTGCATTTAAAAGTTGATTCCTTTGCACATCTAAATAATGATCTGGAGCACTTCGAAGCAACTGTTTATAATAGGCAAATGCAGAATTTTCAAAAGGTTTTGCAAGATGTTGCCTAGCTACTGCTTGTTCGAATTGGCTAAGTGTTGTTTTATAGGCAAGACTAGTAGTGTCAATATTTCCTTTTGCTCTTGCTAAACTATTATTGTCATTGTAAGCTTTATTGATTGCTTCTTTTATAGAGGCTCTTTTATCTACTCGTGCCATTATTAATCTAGAATCTCCGTCGAATAATGGATTTTGTTTATCATTTGTTTCTCTTCTAATATTTTCTTCTAAATAGCTTCTTAGCTACCCCATAGTCAAATCAAATCCTTCCCCTGCTTCTTTACGGGTCATTCCTTTCAATCCCTCGGTTAAGTAGTATGAGAATACGCCTCTGCCACCGCCCCAACGCTTATCTTCAAAAGAAACTTCATCTGGCATACAGGAAAGAATGCGAATCTCATTTTTCCATCCCTTTTTCAATTGTAGATTAGTAGTTTCTGCGCCAGCTGTACCACCGCTCAAATTCCCAGAATGGCAAGCATCTGCAATTAAAACAGCCTTGATGTCTCGTTCTGATATCCTTTTTATGAACTCATTTATCTTTTGGCAATCAAGATATTGGTCTGGGTAGCGCAAATAATTTTTAGCAGGAGCTTTGCTTAATAAAAGAAGGGAGTTATCAGAAATTTTCGATTCCCAATCTCCATGACCTGAAAAGTAGAAGATAAAGCAATCACCAGGCTGAAGAGAATCATTGATAAGATATAGCTTGTCGAAAATATTAATGTATGTAGCTGTTTCATTGGTGAAACAAAAAACATTTTCCTTAGGAAGTTTCTGATCTTTTAATAAGTAATCTTGGAAGGCTAAAGCATCTGCAGGAGCATAATCAAGTTTTGGCAACTGATGATAGTCGGCTACACCAATAATAAGAGCATATGTTTTACCTTGTTTCTGCACACCATTAGAAACAATAGTGCCTTTTTTAGTTTGAGAATAAACGGTAGCTGAGATCAGAAGCAGCAGAATAGTTTTAATTACCCCAAAGAAGTATTTAGAATTATGCACAGTGCCTTGTTTTGGTAAATAGAAAGGTATTATCTAAAGTAAATATAGATTTTTGTAACGAACGTTACATGAAATCAGAAATTTTCAATCTTGTTATTTAGTTTCTTTTTCTTTAGAAAAAAATCATGTATAAGCTTTTCCAATTTATTCTAATCATTACTATTAGCCATACTTGTTTCGCACAAGTCCCAAAACCTGAAGTATTTACGCAAAAAATCCAGGTGAACGTGTCTGTAATGAATTCAAAAGAACTACCATTAGCCGGAGAAGAAATACTTTTCCTAAACAAAAGAACACATTCATTGCTAAGCAATAGAACTGATGCTCAAGGCAAGTTTTCTATCTATTTAAACCCGGGAGAAAATTATAGCATTCGTATTCAGACTATGACTGATACTGTGGAGTATAGCGATTTTGAAACCCCTTTATTACGTAAAGGTGACCAAGCTCTTAAATCTATTGGGATCGATGTAATCTTTGAGCCAGCTAAAGTTTATACTCTAAAGCATGTTTATTTTGATAACGGAAAATCCACAATAAAAACAACTTCCTTTAAACAACTTGATGAGATTGCCGCCTACATGAAGACCAGAATGAATGAACAATACGAAATAGGTGGCCATACAGACAATAGTGGGAATATTACTGATAACCTGACCTTGTCTGAAAAAAGAGCAGAGTCTGTAAGGGCATACCTAATTAAGAAAGGTATAGATCAAAAAAGAATAATTTCAAAGGGCTTTGGATCAAAATATCCAGTAGCAGAAAATAATTCACCAGAAGGAAAGCAAAAAAACAGAAGAACAGAAGTTAAAATAATTTAACGAGATTAGGAACCAGTTAACTTATCAACGGCTCCAACCGGGCATACCCACCTTCACAACCTCTTACACATTCCCCTTTCTCTTTTATCTTAACTTGCCCTCACATTATTTCGTATGAAGAAGAACCTCCTTACCATCGTAGCCATTGCCGCCATCGGGTTGGCTGCACAGGCACAAGCGCCTACCACGAAAGCCGCCAATAAATGGGTGAAAACCCAGTTCAAAAAACTTAGCCGCGAGGAGAAGATCGCGCAGCTGATGGTGATACGGGCCCACAGCAACCTCGGTGCCGAGCATGTGGCCTCCGTAGCCGACCAAATATCCAAGTACAACGTGGGCGGGCTGGTGTTCTTCCAGGGCGGGCCCCTGCGGCAGGCGGCGCTAACGAATAAATACCAGGCATTGGCCAAAACACCGCTGCTCGTGACCATTGACGGCGAGTGGGGGCTGGGCATGCGGCTGGACAGCGTGACGAGGTTCCCCTACCAGCTGACGCTGGGTGCGCTGACGGATGATAAGGCCATCTACAATATGGGCGTTGCCGTGGGCAAGCAGATGAAGCGCCTCGGTGTGCATGTGAACTATGCGCCGGTGGTAGATGTGAACAATAACCCCAATAACCCGGTGATAGGGTACCGCTCCTTTGGCGAAGACAAATACAAGGTAGCCCGCTTTGGCGTGGCTTACTCCAATGGTATGCAGGACGCGGGCATCATGGCCTGTGCCAAGCATTTTCCCGGTCATGGCGATACGGAAGTGGACTCGCACCACGACCTGCCGGTGATCGCGAAAAGCATGGTGCAGCTGGACTCGCTGGAGCTATACCCGTTCCGCCAGTTGTTTGCGGCAGGTGTTGGCAGCGTAATGATCGCCCACCTGGCTATCCCGTCTATTGACACGACCACCAACCGACCGACCTCCCTATCAAAAGCCAACGTGACCGACCTCCTGCGCGACGAGCTAGACTATGACGGGCTGACCTTTACGGATGCTTTGGAAATGAAGGGCGTAGCGAAGTTTTACCCGGCGGGTGAAGCAGCCGTGCAGGCGCTGATTGCCGGCAACGATATTCTTTGCCTGCCGGAGAATGTGCCGGCGGCGATAGAAGCGGTGAAGGGAGCCATGAAGGCAAAGCGCCTGAAGCGGAAAGAGATAGACGCGAAGGTGAAGAAGATACTCTATGCGAAGTATGCGCTGGGACTCAGCGGCTCGCAGTTTATAGATACCACCAACCTGCTGGCCGACCTGAATGCCTCTACCGATTCGGTGCGTACGGTGGTGGCTCAGAACACCATTACGGTGCTGCGCAACGAAGGCACGGTGCTGCCACTGACCGTGGGTGCGAAGACCGCCTACATCGGTTTGGGTTCCAACACGACCAATAATTTCGCCAACCGCCTGGCAAGAGATTTCGGTGCCACGGTGTATACCTTTTCGTATAGAGACGACAGCACGAAGGCAGCCGGCCTCTTACAACAAATAGCAGCCGGCGGTTATGATAAGATCGTGATCGGGGTGCATGATTATAGCCTGCGCCCAACGAATAACTATGGCATCAGCGCGGCGGCACTCGGGCTCTGGAGCTCCCTGCAGGCAGCCAAGCCATTGACATTTATTTTTGGTAATGTGTATGCGGCTAAGAACTTCTGCGGAGCGCAAAACCTGGTGGCCAGCTACCAGGACGATTCGATCTCGCACGATGCCGCGGCTGATTTCCTGCTGGGCAGGATACAAGCCAAAGGCAAGCTGCCGGTGACGGTTTGCGATATCCCGTATGGCACAGGCTTATCGGTGAACCGCCTGGCCCCGGTGGGCTTTGCGCCGCAATGGTTGGCCATAGACAGCATTGTGAACGATGGCTTAGCCAAGAAGGCCTACCCCGGCGCCGTGGTGCTGGCGGTGCAGGGTGGCAAGATCAAATACCACCGCGCTTTCGGCGCTTATGGCTTTGAGGAAGGCTCGGCGCCGGTGACGCTGGAAAGCCTGTACGACCTGGCATCGGTAACGAAGATCTCCGCTACCACGGTGTCCATCATGAAGCTGTATGATGAGGGCAAGGTGGAACTGGATAAGACATTGGGTGATTATTTACCTGTAACAAGAGGCACCGATAAGGCGCCGCTGAAGATCCGCGATATCCTCCTGCACCAGGCCGGACTGAACCCCTATATTTCTTTTTATGCCGAGACGGTGGACAAGGAAACAAAGCAGCCATCGCCGCGCTATTACAGCAACGTGATGAACGAGGAATACACCATCCCGGTAGCGCAGAATGTATGGCTTCGCCGCGACTGGAACGACAGTATGATGCAGCGCATCGTGAAGAGCAAGCTGACGGAGCACGGCAAGTATGTGTACAGCGATAATGATTTTATCCTGCTGGGGAAGATCGTGGAGCAATTGAGCGGCAAAAGCTTGGATGAATACACGCAGGAGAACTTTTATCGTCCGCTGGGCATGACCACTACCGGCTTTAAGGCCGGTGAGCGCTTTGGCATGGAGCGGGTAGTGCCTACCGAAAGGGATAATTATTTCCGGCACCAATTGCTGCAAGGCTATGTGCACGATGAAGGCGCGGCGATGTTTGGCGGTGTGTCGGGTCATGCGGGCTTGTTCTCGAATGCCTACGACCTGGCGGCCCTTTACCAGATGCTGCTGAATGGTGGTGAGCTGAACGGCCGCCGCTACCTAAAGCCTGAGACCGTAAAACTGTTCACGGCCTATGGCAGCCCGATCAGCCGCCGCGGCCTGGGCTTCGACAAACCGGAAAAGGATAATGCTACCCGCAAGGAACCTTACCCGGCGGCGAATGCTTCACCAGCTACCTTCGGGCATACCGGCTTCACAGGCACCTGCGTTTGGGCCGACCCGGAGAAAGACCTCGTGTATATCTTTTTATCGAACCGGGTTTATAACACCCGCACGAATAACCTGCTGGGGCAAATGGGCATACGGGGTAAGGTGCAGGATGCGATCTACCGGGCGCTGGAGAAAGAGAAGTAAGTTGATTAGGTTTTTTATAGAAAAGAGAGGCTGTAATGGTCTCTCTTTTTTGTCGTATATCGGGATAGTTGTCACCCTGTGCCGGGCTCAGGGTGACAGCCGCCGTTCCTGTTCGAAGGGAAATGCGCAAGAGCCGCCTGTAATAAACAGGTTCCAGGTTTTAAGAATGTTTTGCTTGGCATCAAATTGCTACAGATGACCATAAAAAAGGCTAACTTATGTTAGCCTTCAGCTTTCTGCAAAACGCTCATTTAGCGCCTTCGTCTTCGCCGCCGGTGGAGCTGTTCTGTTCCTTACGCTCCGGTTGGGTGTGGAGGTTAGCCTGCTGCACTTCGGTGAGGGCTTCGCTTCCGGTCTTCCACTCGTCGGGATTCTGCACGGCTTTGTCCTGTGGCGATTGGCGGCCGTTGTCGCCGCTGTTATCGTTCCTGTTATTCATTGCTTAATAGTTTGAGAGAGATAGAACCAATATTGTGCCGGGGGCCGGGAATGCTGATTGGGTAAACAAGAATCGTTGTTGTGATAGCAGGGTTAAATCAGCTATGTACTGAATGGCAGCAATGAAAAAGCGAAGCTTTCCTAACCGGAACCATTGTTCGGGCATGGAAAGCTTCGCTGTAGTTTATCTCTTATCTTATCAGAGCTTTATCTCTTCGCCGCTCTTATCAAAGAATTTGAATTCGGTGAGGTGGTAATTACTATCGGCTTTTACGGATACGTTTCCATTGAATTTGCGTTTCCATTTCGCCACCTTATTGTTCCAGAACCAACCCTTGGTGAGGTAGGCATATACAATAGGACTTACCACGATCGTAAGGTTCTTATGCTGATGCGTAATGAGGTAGTTCAGGTTCTTTTCAATATCGTCTTCTAAAATGAGTGTAGAGGCGATCTTACCCGTTCCCTGGCAGCTTGGACAAACCTCCTGGGTATTGATATTCATCTCCGGCTTCATGCGCTGCCGGGTGATCTGCATCAGTCCGAACTTAGAGATGGGAAGCACGGCATGCTTGGCACGGTCGCTACGCATAAAGCCATCCATCGCCTCGATCAGCCGCTTCTTATTATCGGGCAGCTTCATGTCAATAAAGTCCACCACGATGATGCCACCAATATCCCGAAGCCGCAATTGACGGGCAATTTCTTCTGCCGCTTCGAGGTTGGTTTCTAATGCGTTCTGCTCCTGGTTGTTGCTGACGCTTTTGTAGCCGCTGTTCACGTCAATCACATGAAGCGCCTCGGTATGCTCAATAATGAGGTAAGCGCCGCTGTCCATGTTCACCGTTTTACCAAAGGAACCTTTTACCTGTTTGGTAATGCCGTATTGGTCGAAGACCGGGGTATCATTGCTATGAAAGGTGACGATTCCTGCTTTCTCCGGGGCTATCTTTTCGATATAGCTTTTCGTATCGGTATAAATGCTTTTGTCGTTAATGACGATGCGGTTAAAGTCCTCGTTCAGCAGGTCGCGGAGCATGGAAGTGGCTTTTGTTTGCTCACTTAATATTTTTGCAGGCGGTGTAGCTCCTTGGAGGTTCTGCTGGATCTCTTTCCAGGTAGCTACCAGTTCGGAAAGGTCTTCGTGCAACTCGGCGGTGTTCTTGCCTTCCGCTGCGGTGCGAACGATAACGCCAAAGTTTTTAGACTTGATGGATTCAACGATGCGTTGCAGGCGCTTGCGCTCTTCGGAGGAATGTATCTTACGCGATACGGCTACAATGTCGTTAAATGGCGTCAGTACTACGAAACGTCCGGGTAAGGAGATCTCGCAGCTTAACCGCGGGCCTTTCGCCGCTATCGGCTCTTTCAGGATCTGCACCAATACATGGGGCTTGCCACTCAGCACTTCGTTGATCTTGCCGGTCTTTATGATCTCCGGTTGATTATCAAAAGACCCAAAATCAAAGCCGCCCGGCGTCTTGTCTGCCATGGCTTGTTGCGTGAAATTGAGGAGGGAGCGGGCATAAGGACTGAGATCGGTATAATGCAGGAAAGCATCTTTCTCATGCCCTACATCTACGAACGCAGCGTTGAGGCCGGGAATCAGTTTTTTTACTTTCCCGAGGTACAGGTCGCCTACCGCAAAGCGGGTATCGGTTTTTTCCGTATGTAGCTCAACCAGCTTTTTATCTTCTAATAAGGCAATGTCCACCCCATGCTGGGCGGAATTGATAATTAATTCTTTGTTCACATTACTACAGCTTTACGTAGCCAGAAATTGCACGCTGATTGCGATGACATACCCGGATGCTGCAGTAGCCTTTGGAAAGCGCCGGAATGTGTTGATAGGAGGATGGCAAGCGGTATTTCGCCTTCAGCAATACGTTAAATAAAGGTGCAGGAGAAGGCGGGGCCCACTCCTGCACACAGGGGTCTTAAAAGCTTACTTACGCTTTTTATGACGGTTCTTTCTCAATCTTTTCTTACGCTTATGCGTCGCTATTTTATGACGCTTTCTTTTTTTACCACAAGGCATGATGTATAATTATTTAGTGTTTAAAATATTATGATGAATAATGAGTAAGTAGTAATGAGTTGACTCATCATTAATTACTCATCACTCATTTTCTTAGTTCAGCTATTCGTTTTTCCACTTCGCCCCGGTACTCCGGCACCGGTATCAGCGGTACGGCTTTTCCATACCAAACAATGGCTTCCTTCTTATTGCCCATGCGTTCGTACACATCGGCCAATGCAAAGATCGCCTGCAGGTTATCCGGCGCCATCCGCACCACTTTCAGGTACCGTTCCACTGCTTTGTCCAACTGCCCGGAGATAGTGGAAGCCTCGCCCAGGGTCAGTTGTGCATACAGGTTAGCTGAATCTCTTTCAGCCACCGCACGGATCTTTAGAATGCCTTCCATCGGGCTTTCGAGGCCGCCATATAAATAGGTAGCGCCTAAGCCTATCTGGGAAGAATCATTTCCCGGTACCAGTTTCAAAGAACGTTCAAACAGGTCTTTGGATTGAAGGGCTTTCCAGCTTTTGAGGGCAGGGTTTTCTTCCGTCCGCAGGTTGTTTAAAAACAAATGGGCTGCGAAGGTGAGGGATTTTTCTGAATTTTCCAACCGGGCGGCTTCGGCGGTGTACCAGGCGAAGGGTTCGAAGATGCGGGCGGTGTCGCGCCAGAAGGCTGCCAGCTGGTGATACAGGTGTGTTTTTTGTTCGGCCACATCGCCGCGGGTGATGCTGCTTTCGAGGAAACCCAACCGGTTCTTCTGATCGGCGTTGAGGGCTTCTTTTGCATGAAAAAGAATGGTATCTGTGCTTAAAACGGTTGCACTGCCGCTCTCGGCCCCGTGGTTATGGCCATCGTCAGCTGAGTGTTGTTCGGTAGAAGGTTTGCTTTTGTTAGAGCCGAATAGATGGTTTTGCGTAGCGACATAAAGCCCTGCTGTAAGAACCGTAACTGCGCCGATAACTGTCCATTGGAATTTATTCATAAGTCGACCCCTTTGCCAGAAAGGGAGCGCAAAGTTATTCCACGACGCTTGTTTTCTTGACTTCTGCCACAAATTCTTTTGCCGGCTTGAATGCGGGGATGAAATGCTCCGGTATATGCACGGCTACATTCTTCTTGATATTGCGACCGATCTTGGCCGCCCGTTTCTTTGTAATAAAGGAGCCAAAGCCGCGGATGTAAATGTTCTCACCCTTTGAAAGCGATTTTTTGATCTGCTTCGTCATTTCTTCAATGGTCATCAAAACATCTACCTTCGGAATGCCGGTGGTTTCGGAAATTTCATTGACTAAATCAGCTTTTCTCATAGCAATGGTTTGTCTTTTTGATACAGCAATATACTTATAAATCGAATGATTGTCAATTATATAGAAACTTTTTTGCCGTAGCATTGTTGCATTTTCCGGCCATGGCGACACAAAACCCTTCTTTTCCTACGGCTTCCACCCCCGCAAAACGCTTTGTGCAGGGCTTGCTGTGCTGGAATGAAACAGAGAATGAGCGGCAAATGCCCTGGAAGGGAGAAAAGAACCCGTACAGGATCTGGTTGAGCGAGATCATCCTGCAACAGACCCGTGTGGAGCAGGGCCGGGCTTACTACGAACGCTTTATAAGAACTTTTCCAACGGTGCAGGAATTAGCCGCTGCACCAGAGCAAGCCGTTTTTAAATTGTGGGAAGGATTGGGATATTATTCCCGCTGCCGAAACCTCATTACTGCTGCAAAAACGATTAGTGAAGAACGCGGTGGCGAATTTCCTGCCGATTATGAAACCATTCTTTCGCTAAAAGGTGTAGGTCCTTACACCGCTGCAGCAATTGCTTCTTTTGCTTACAACCTGCCCCATGCGGTACTGGATGGCAATGTGTTCCGGGTGCTGTCGCGCATCTTTGCTATTGAAACACCGATTGATTCAACTGAGGGAAAGAAACTTTTTACCAAAGTTGCCCAAAGCCTCTTGCCCAAAGGCAAAGCAGGTGAGTACAACCAGGCGATCATGGATTTTGGCGCCACCATTTGCAAACCCGTTCCGGAATGCGCCTCTTGTTTTTTCAATAACCATTGCGCGGCATTTAAACTGAACCGACAAGCGCTGCTGCCGGTAAAAGAGAAGAAGACACTGATTCGGGAGCGCTGGTTTCATTATGTGATTCTGCAACATAAGGATCGCATTGCCATCCGACAGCGGAAAGCAAAGGACATTTGGCAAAGCTTGTACGAGCCGCTGCTAATTGAGGGCGAAAAAACGTTATCGAAAGCACAGCTGCTACTTCATTTAGAAAAAGAGCATAAGCTAAAAGCTAAAACCCTTGAAGTGATCAGCGCCGCCGCTCAACGAACACAAAAGCTCTCCCACCAGACCATTCATTTTTCATTCCTCCACCTGCAAATAAAAGACAGCTTTATTCTTCCGGATTATAGTTGGGTTTCCATAGCCGAGCTGGGCGGCTACCCGTTTCCAAAGACCCTGCATGAATTCTTGAGTAAAAACCTTGGGTAACACGAATAGGAGCGAATAGCACGAATAGAGGCTGCTACTTGCATCTTCCATTACGCTCTTAACAACAAACCAAGCTGATTGGTAAGTAGTAAACCATCGTGTCATTCGCTTTCATTCGTGTACTATACTGGCAAAAAATTTGATGCTACCAATTGGCTGGAAAAAGTAGAGAGGCGAATTCATCACATTGAAAATGGAAAGGCATGAGAGGCGTAAACAAAGTAACCTTGATCGGCAATTTAGGCAAGGACCCGGACATGCAATACCTGGAAGGGAATATTGGCGTGGCAAAGTTTCCATTAGCGACTACCGAAACCTTTAAGGACCGCACCGGTAAGCTGGTCTCGCAAACGGAGTGGCATACGGTGGTGCTTTGGCGGGGACTGGCAGAGCTGGCAAGTAAATACCTTCACAAAGGAAGCCTGGTTTATATCGAAGGCCGCCTGCGCACCCGCAGTTGGGAAGACAAGGACAACAACCGAAAATTTGCAACGGAGGTGGTGGGTGATAACCTGATCATGCTGGACAAGCGCAACGATGGCGGAGGTGGAGCCCCGCATAACGAATCTGGAATTGAAGGCATGAACACACCGCCACCGCCCATGGATGATGAAGATTTATCTTTTTAAAGCGGTGAAAGCGGATTAAATTTGTAGTTTGTATTGGATAAGGCTTGCCTTGTCTGATTATTCACCAAAACCTGTGCTTTGGCGTACGCTTCGATCGAATCTTTACTTCACACTTTACTTTTCACCTTACTGGCAGCGAACCCGCAAAGCGCTGTTTTCCTGGTAGTGCTCCTCATTGTTTTATTGTTGTTAAGCTTCATTACATCGGGTGCTGAAGTGGCGCTGTTTACCCTGCAAACTAAAGACATTAATATGCTGCGCACCAAGCAACATACGGCGGCGAGGCGCATTGTTACGCTGTTGGACGAACGCAAAGCCGTTTATACATCCTTATTGATCGCCGGCACCTTTTTCAATATCTCTATTATTATTCTTGCCAATTTCCTGATAAGCCCGCTGCTCCAGTTTCCGCAGGAGTGGATGAACTGGGCAGTGAAGATCATTTCCATCGGGCTGGTAATGGTGCTGATCGGGAAAGTATTGCCGAAGGTGTGGGCTTCGCAAAACAACCTGCGGTTTGCATACAGTACATCCGCCGTAGTAGAAGGATTGCACTTGTTGTTGCGCCGCATTAGCCTGAATATGGTGGGCGTTGCCGACAGCATTAACCTGCGTAGCGGCGCTCACGAAATGCAAAGCGTGAGCATGCGGGAGCTGGATGAAGCGATTGATGTAAATACGCAGGAAACAACCGTAGAAGAAAAGAATATCCTCAAAGGCATCATCAAGTTTGGCAATATCACCGTGCGCCAGATCATGAAGTTCCGGATGGATGTGAATGGCATTAACTACGATACATCCTTCAGCGACCTGGTGAAGAAGATAGAAGACCTGCACTATTCCCGCCTGCCGGTTTATAAAACCAATCTCGATTATATCGAAGGCGTTATCAATACCAAAGACATTCTGGCGCATTTAAAGAACCCTGACTTTGACTGGCATGCACTGATTCGTCCGCCGCTATTTGTGCCTGAATCCAAACTGATCAAAGACCTGCTGAAAGAGTTCCAGGCCAAGCGTATTCACTTCGCTATCGTGGTAGATGAATTCGGCGGCACCAGCGGCATAGTTACCATGGAAGATATTTTGGAAGAAGTGATCGGCGATATCCGCGATGAATTTGATGAAGAAGAAACATCGGTACGTGCCATTGACGAGAACACCTACATTGTGGACGCTAAAATGATGCTGCACGATATGTGCCGCAGTCTGCGCCTGCCGCTGGATACATTTGATACCGTGAAAGGCGAAAGCGATTCGCTGGGTGGACTAGTGCTGGAAATAGCCGGCGCCTTCCCGGAGGTCAATGCCACCATTTCTGCAGGTGATTTCGATTTTACGGTGCTGGAATTAAATAAAAACCGCATCAACACCGTTAAAGTGACCATTAACCGGAGCAATGGAAAATCGTAGATCTCTTTTCTTTATTATTCTAGTATTTACAGCAGCTATCACAGCTTGCAACAGCGATTATACCATTAAGCCTCGTGGTTATTTCCAGATCGATTTCCCCAAAAAAGCCTACCAGCGTTTCGATCAGCCCGGTTATCCTTATACATTTGAATACCCCGTGTATGGCAAAGTCCTGAAGGATAGTTTGTTCTTTGAAGAGCAGGCAGAAAATCCCTACTGGATCAATATCGATTTCCCCCAGTTTGAAGGTCGCATTCATATCAGCTATAAAGAAATTGGCCCGAATAAATTCGATTCGCTGGTGAACGATGCTTACCAAATGTCGTACAAGCAGCATACTTACCGGGCATCGGGCATTGACTCCAAACCGTTTACCACGCCAGCGGGCATCGAAGGAGTTTACTTCACCTTAAAAGGAAATACCGCTACATCTACACAATTTTTCCTTACCGATTCAACACGCCATTTTCTTCGCGGCGCGCTGTATTTCAACACTACGCCTAACGAAGATTCGTTGCGACCGGTCACCCGCTTCTTCCAGGAAGATGTGCAGCACCTGATCAATACCTTTCAGTGGAAAGCGAATAAATAGCGAGCCTTCTCCCGTCTGCATCACAAAATTCTTTAATTTGTGCTGAGAAACTAACTATTTATGAAGCACCTGCTGCTGCTCTTGTTTACCCTGCCTTTGTTTGCGGCAGCCCAGCAAAGCCATCCCATCATTGATTCCCTGAAAAAAGAGATCACGCTTGCCAAGACAGATAAGGAAAAGATAACCTTGTTAGGCGATCTTTCGCAGATACTCATGCGGATGGATCGCCCGCAAGCCGAAGTCTACGCCCAGCAGATGACCGAGATAGCCGAACTAAGCCGCGACCGCAAGCTGATCATCAGGGCGCTGATCTTAAATGGCAGGAAAGAAGCGGTCTTAGGCGGCTTTAAAGGCGCTATTGATAAGGCCATTGCACATTACAACGAAGCATTGTCCATTGCCCGCCAGAATAAGCTGGACGAAGAAACCGCAAGTGCCTACCTGGCCTTGTCGGGTGCTTATCGTTCTATTCCCAATGTAGATAGGGCCTTAAGCTATAGCAACGAGGCAAACTCTTACATCTCTACATTAAATAATGATAGTCTCAAGGTGCTTGGCTTTTTAGAACAAGGTGCGGTATATACCGCACGGCGTGAAAAATTACTGGCCCTGCGAAACTTCCTGGCAGGCTTGCGCTTATCTGAAGAAAAGGGACTGGAGCGGCTCCAACGCCAATCGTATAGCTCCTTGTCGGGATTTTATGCGAGCATCGAAGATTATGACCGCGCTATTGATTATGCCGTGAAAACAATGGGCGTTCGCCGAAAGATGGCGGAGCCGAGGGGGCACTATAATATTGTAGATGATCTCACGAATATCGGCAACCTCTATGGCTACAAGAAAAGTTACGACATGGCGGTCTTCTACTTTCAAAAAGCCATTAAGCTGGCGGATTCGCTTAAATTTCCTCCCCTGAAAATGGGGCCTTATATCGGTATGCTGAACAACTATCTCTATGCCAGCCAACCTCAAAAGGCATTGGAGTTTTTTAATAAAAGTACCGAACTGAAAGCCTACCTGGATGGCTTTGGTTATAAAGGCATCGTAGATCAGGCCTATGGCTATATCTACACCGATCTGCATCAATTCGATTCCGCTTTTCATTACTATAAAAAAGCGGGGCCGCTTTTTGAGAATAGCCTGAACAATGCCAGCCGCTACAGCTATTATGTGCAGATGGGACGCTTGAATAAACTGGCTGGCATACTGCCGGCATCTATCTCGTATTATACAAAAGCGGCAGACTTAGCCAAGGAAATGGCGGATATGAAAGCCGCCGAAGTGGTGGTGAAAGAGTTGGATACGCTGTATCGCCGCACGGGCAATTATGAAACCGCTTTGCAAATGACCGCACTTTCTTTTCAATACAAGGACAGCCTTGATAAACTGGGCAAGGAAAAAGACCTGATGCAGATAGAAGCGGCAGACGAGCAGGAGCGTCAAAAACGGTTGGATGCGGTGAAGCTGGAGCAAAAGGAAAAGCGCCACCGCATTCAGTATATGGGAATCACCATTGCTATCACGGGCTCATTTGTGCTGCTGGCAATGACCGGCTTTTTCAAGGTCTCTCCAAAAGTGATCCGCTTGGTGGGGTTCTTTTCTTTCCTTATGTTCTTCGAGTTCCTGTTCCTTATTTTCAAGAAAAGCATTGCTACCATCACGCAGGGTGAGCCCTGGAAAGACCTTGCGTTCATGATCGCGTTAGCGGCAGTGCTTTTACCCCTGCACCATTGGGTAGAAGAGAAAGTAATGCATCTGCTGACACAGCGCCGCGAACAACGGCTTCAGCGTTCGGGTAAGGGATCAATCCTGGTTCATAAGGAGAAGGAATTGGTCGCCGAAGTTTAACGCCATGCTCACTGGTAACAGCCTTTACCTTTGCCATTCAAACCCGATACGTGATAGCCATCGACAATATATTGATCTCTGATGAAGTGGTGGAAGCTAAATTCATTTGCGACCTCAGCAAATGCAAAGGCGGCTGCTGTGAAGATGGCGATGCCGGTGCGCCACTGGAGCAGGATGAATTGGCTCTCATAGAAAGGCACTACGCCGATTTTGAGCCCTACATGACCGAAGAAGGTAAAGCGGAAGTAGCGCGACAAGGTAAAGCCGTTTTCGATAAAGAGTATGGCTGGGTCACACCCGTTATCAATGGCGCTATTTGCGCTTATGGTTCTCGCGATGCCGCCGGCATTATTAAATGCGGTATTGAAGCGGCGTACTATGACGGCAAGCTGGCTTGGAAAAAACCTATTAGTTGCCATCTTTTCCCCATCCGCATCAGCCAGAGCAATGCCTTTACGATGGTGAATTACGAACCCCGCGAAACGCTTTGCGCACCGGCTTGTGCGTTAGGCAAAAAAGCAAAGATGCCCGTGTATCAATTTTTGCAGGGACCGCTGGAACGCCGCTTCGGTACTGAGTTTTATGAAACCCTCCACCAGATTGCTATTGAACATTTTGATGCGAAAGTGAAAAAGAAGTAGGTATGCGCTTTACTTGCGACAACTTAGTTTTTAGCACCCATGCATTAAAGGCAATGATTGCCCGCCGGTTATCTTTTGATGGGGTTGCGGAAGTAGTAAAGAGTGGAGATATAATCGCCAGCTATCCAATGGATAAGCCTTATCCGAGCTACTTATTACTTAAATTTGTAAACGGAAATCCGCTGCATGTAGTGGTAGCCACAAACGAAGAAGAGAATACCTGCATCATCATTACAGCCTATGAGCCTGATCCAGAAATCTGGGAACCTGATTTTAAAAGAAAAAAGTAAGTCTTATGCAATGTGTCATTTGTAAAACAGGCGAAACAGCAAAAAGTACCAGCAGCTTTACCGTTGAGCGGAATGGCAGTTACCTCATTTTTACTGGTGTCGAAGCAGATGTTTGTGCCAATTGCGGAGAAGCTTATTTTTCTGAGGAAACAACGAAAGCCTTATTGGAAAAGGCAAACAGTACTTCAAGCGGAACGGAAGTTGAAATCATCCGGCTCGCATCTTAATAAACACCATGTCAGACCAATCCTCCACCTTCATAGCCAAAAGCACCATTAAAGCTGCGGATAAAGAACACCGCCGCAAGATCAATTTTAATATTGGCCGCTATAACGCCGTAGTACCCGCCGGCAAAAGTCAGTTTACCGATGTGCATTTGGCGCGGGAACGTGCAAAGAACATCAAGTGGAAAGCGATTGAAACGCTGGACCAACAACTGCAAACCTTTGAAGCGAACCTGACGAAACGCGGTGGGAAAGTGCTGTGGGCGGAAACAGCGGAAGAGGCACTTGCTCAAATTCTAAAGATCTGCGAAGCCAAGTCTTGTAAGACTATCGTGAAGAGCAAAAGCATGGTCACCGAGGAATTGCACCTGAATAAATTCCTGGAGAAGAACGGTATTGAAAGCGTGGAGACCGACCTTGGCGAATACATTCAGCAACTGGATGATGAGCCACCGTATCATATCGTAACGCCGGCCATGCATAAAAGCAAGGAAGATGTAGCCAAGCTCTTTGCAGAAAAATTAGGTACACCTTCGAACCTTACGCCAACCGAATTAACATTAGTTGCGCGGGAAAAGCTTCGCGAAAAATATAGACAAGCAGAGATCGGTATCACCGGCGCCAACTTTATCATCTCTGACATTGGCGGCATAGCCATTACGGAGAATGAAGGCAATGGCCGCCTAAGCTGCTCTTATCCAAAAACGCATATTGTTATAGTGGGTATTGAAAAGGTGATTCCTTCTATGGCAGACCTGGCGCTTTTTTGGCCGCTGCTTTCTACGTTCGGTACCGGTCAAAAGATTACAGTTTACAATTCTATTCTTACAGGCCCTAAGCAGTCTTCAGAAGAAGATGGCCCGGAAGAAATGTATGTGATCTTACTTGACAATGGACGCACCAATATTCTCGCCAATGCGAAGACTCGCGAAAGCCTGTACTGCATCCGTTGCGGCGCCTGCCTTAATGCCTGCCCGGTGTATAAAAACATCGGTGGTCATGCGTACGGTACGACTTATAGCGGACCGATTGGTTCTGTAATAACGCCGCACCTGAAAGACATGGGCGATTACAAGCATCTTAGCTATGCGTCGTCGCTTTGCGGCAACTGTACTGAAGTATGTGCGGTGAAGATCAATCTACATGAATTGCTTTTGGAGAACCGTGCGGAAGCAGTAGCACAGAAAGAATATTCGTATGCGGAAAAGATTGCCTGGAAGTTTTGGAAAAAGGCTATGCTTAACCGCAGCCTGATGAATGTAGCCAATGGGCGCCTCAAAGGCTGGGTCGTTAATACGTTTGTGAAAGACTGGAAGCGGCATCGCAGTGAGCTGGACTTTCCGCAAAAGACGTTTAGCCAGCAGTGGCAGGAGCGGCAGAAAAAAAGGGGTTAACGGTGGTCATTGTCTATAGCCATACCGCGTCGCCCCGCTTGCTTTATCTACTGGATTTCCTTTCACACTATTATGGACAACCGTTTATTTTAGCTGATGATAAAGAAGTCTTTCTAAAAGAGGAGGGCACTAAGATCAACTACTCCAATAATTCGCTGGAAAGCGCTATTCAGATAGTGCCAACCGGTTTGTTATTCCAAAAAGGCATTCATCCAATTGAGATTCATTGCTTCCAGCATCAAGCAGATTTTATCGCTTTTTTCAAAACAGATGATACGTTTGGCTTCGATCTTTTCGCCGCCATTTTTTACCTGTTAACCCGCTACGAAGAATACCTGCCACATCAAAAAGACGAGTACGGAAGGTATGCGCATCAAAACAGTCTTGCTTTCAAAAATGATTTCCTTCGTATTCCGCTAATCAATGTTTGGTTGGAATATTTTCGGAAACTTATTGCTCCAATAACCCCAAACCCCAAACCCCAAACCCCAAACTTTTCCTTCCTTCCCACCTACGATATTGACATGGCCTGGAGCTACCGGGAGAAAGGTTTTGTTCGCAATATGGGGGGTTTGGCAAAGTCAATAGTGAATGGGCAATGGGCAATGGCACAAGCCCGCATTACTGTTCTAAGAGGTAAAGAGAAAGACCCGTTCGATTGTTACGATTGGCTGGAAGAGCTGCATAGCCGCCACTCATTACAACCGGTCTATTTTTTTCATGCTGGAAAGCGGCAGAATGCATACGATAAAAGCATCTCGGTAACTAATAAAGCCGTCAGGGATTTGATTTGTATAACCTCTAAGAGCGCTACCATTGGCTTGCATCCTTCGTGGCATAGCGGCGATGAGCGGGCTGCTATAGGTGAAGAAAAAGAGTCTATTGAAGCTATTATTCAACAACCGGTAACCGCTTCCCGGCAGCATTATATCCGGTTCACCCTGCCGCAAACATTCCGCCATCTACTAGCTGCCGGCATTACCGATGATTACAGCATGGGATACGGCAGCATCAATGGTTTCCGGGCTTCCATCGCTTCCCCCTTTTATTGGTATGATCTGGAAAGGGGAGAGAAAACGGCGCTGTTGCTTCATCCTTTTTGCTTCATGGATGCCAACTCGTATTACGAACAAAAAGACACACCACAACAGGCGTTTACAGAGTTGGAACACTACTACAACGAAGTAAAAAAGGTGAATGGGAGATTGATAACCGTGTGGCACAATTCCATCTTAGGTACCGACGCCACGTTTCAGGGCTGGCGGGAGATTTACGAAAGATTCATTGCGCACATAAGCCAATCTAAGGCTTAGCTTTTGACGCCAATGCCGCACGGTTCACCAGGTACACGCCATACAGGGTAATGAGCGTACCGCAGATGATAAACCCTGAGAGCTTTTCATCGAAAATAGCCCAGCCTAATAACACCGCTACCACGGGGTTCACATAAGCATATATGCTTACCTGCTCTGTTGGAAGATTCTGCAGGGCATACAAATAAGCTACGAACGCCATTACAGAACCGAAAAGCGCCAGGTAGCCAATAGCCGCCCATGACTGCCAGGGGATTTGAGCCATCGGTACAGCAATTCCCGTTACTTCGGTAACGATAGTAAGTACGATACCCGATAACATCATTTGTAATCCGAGGCTGAAATACGGGTTGAAATGAGCGGCTTGTTTCTTTGTATAAAGCGTAGCGAAAGCCCATGACCAGGTGGAAGCCAGCGATAAGAAAATGCCCAAGCGAAAGTCTGCAATCAGAAAATCGGAAAGGTGCTCATAGAAAATAACACAGATGCCGGTAAAGCCAAGCAATAGCCCCAGTACCGTTTTCGGTTGTCGTTTAACGCGGGTGCCGAACAGCCCAATGATCACGAGCCACAGCGGAAAGATGGCGCCTATCACGGCACCCAGGCCGGCGGAAATATATTTCACGCCCCAGGTGGATAAAGCATTGCTGAGAAGAAAGTTCAGAAGGCTGAGCATGAAGATCACCCGCCATTCCTTGCCCTTTGGCCAAACGGCGCCTCTTGCTATAAAGAAAAGAACGAGACATAGTCCGGCTGCTATTTGGCGGATGCCGGCCATTTGCAAAGCCGGCATGTGCTTAACGCCTTCCTTAGAAACCAGCCAGGTGCTGCCCCATAAAAAACAGATAAGGACTAATGCCGCGATGGCCTTCGTTCGGGTGCCCCGCTTATGAAAATGCAAAGGGTTGAACCTCGATAGATAATAGGCAGCGCCTTTCGTTCCCTGGGGATCGCTGGGAATAATATCGGTTAATTCTTCTGTTGTGCCTTTGTTCATGCTACCCCTTTCTCTAGTGTCTGAAATGCCTGGTTCCTGTTAACACCATTGCCAAACCGTGTTCTTTGCAATAGTCTATGCTGTCCTTGTCGCGGATGGAGCCGCCGGGCTGTATAAAGGCAGTGATGCCGGCTTCATACCCGAGTTGCACACAATCATTAAATGGAAAGAACGCATCACTGGCCATGACGGCGCCGGTTAGGTCAAAATTGAATTGTCTTGCTTTTTCCAGCGCCTGGCGCAAGGCATCAATGCGGCTCGTTTGGCCGCAGCCTTTACCAATCAACTGTCCATCCTTTACCAAGGCAATAGCATTGCTTTTTAGATGCTTGCAGATAAGATTGGCAAACCCCAGATCGTCTTTCTGCGCACCGGATTCTTTGCCCCCGACCTCTTCCCACCTTTCATAATTGCTGTTATCCTTATCCTGCACTAAGGTGCCGTTCAACAGGCTTTTGTAGACTTTTGAAGCAAAGGCTTTTTCCTTCATTTGTAATAGAATACGATTCTTCCTGGACTTCAAAATACTCAAGGCCTCTTCCTCAAAAGAAGGCGCTAACAGCACTTCAAAAAAGATTTCGTTGATGGCTGTTGCAGTAGCTACATCAATTGTTCCATTACAAACCAATACACCACCAAAAGCACTTTCAGGGTCTGATGCCAATGCGGCTGTCCACGCCTCCGCCACCGTTGACCGGCTGGCTACACCACAAGGGTTGGTGTGTTTGATGATGGCAAAGACGGCCGAGCCCATCCCCGACCCTTCCCGGTAGGAAGGACCACCAACCGCACCTGGCCCGCTTTGCGACGCACTTGTATTTATGGCAGGGTCGCCGCTAAGCTGGCCTTGTGCCTGGGGCTCTCCCCCGCCGGGGAAGCCGGAGGGGGCTGCATCCCTTATCAATTCAACCGCTGCATCAATATCTACCAGATTATTATAGCTGATCTCCTTGCCGTGTAGCTGTGTAAAGCATTGCGAAAGATCACCAAAGAAAGCCGCTTTTTGGTGCGGGTTCTCGCCATAGCGCAGCGGCGTTTGCTGCTCTTTTCCAAACACGGTAAGCGGTGTGTCGGCACTGAAGTAATTCGTAATGGCAATATCATAATCCGCCACTACCTGGAAGGCTTTGGCTGCGTAGGCTTTGCGTTGTTCCAGTGTTGTTTCGCCCTCTTGCGCTTGCAGTGTCTCCACCAAGCCGCTATAGTCGTCTTTTGAAGCGATCACTACGACATCGCTGAAGTTCTTGGCGGCTGCCCGTATCATCGAAGGACCACCAATGTCGATCTTTTCTATGATCTGCGCTTCATCGTTTGTTTGTGCTACCGTCTCTTGAAAGGGATACAGATCAACCACTACCAGGTCTATCTCCGGGATGCCATACTCCAGCATATCGTTCAAATGCATGGCATCAGCCCGCTTGCCCAGGATGCCACCAAATACCAGGGGGTGCAAGGTTTTTACTCGGCCACCCAAGATCGAAGGATAAGAGGTCAGGCTTTCAACAGGAATTACTTCAATGCCCAGTCCTTCAATAAAAGCTTGTGTGCCGCCGGTAGAGTAAAGCGTCGTGCCCTGGCTGCTTAATTGACGTACCAGCGGCTCCAGTCCGTCTTTATAAAAAACAGAAAGCAGCGCTGCGGAGATTTTCTTTTTCATGCTAAAATGGTTGGGGCGGGCGTTCGAAAGAGGGACAAAGGTAGGCGCTACCAGTTTAGCACAAAAGCGCCGTTTTCCACAACATTGTAACAGGGTATGCGCAGCGAATCGCAGTCGCGTTGCCAGCGGGCAGCTTTCCACTGCGGCACTGATCCGTCTATGACCACTTGCTTTATGGCAAAAGTATTAGTAAGATCTGAAATGTATAGTTTGGGGTTCTTAGAAAGTACCAGCAGGTCAATAGGAGGCTTGATTGGTAAAGGTGAGAACCGGCACGTCGTATCAACCACCAATACCTGCTTCCCGTAAAAACCGAAACCCTTTGTCGGTGCCAGAGAGTCTTCCATTACGCGGTCCTGCACCCTTGATGGTTGAAGATGGAAATTACGCAGGAAATCATTTTGCGTTAATGCCGCATCTCCCAGGAAGGCATAACGCCTGCCATCCATAATATCTATGGCCTGGTGCTTTGGAATATTGTAAACGATAAGCTTATGCTGCTTATTCGCCTGCACGAATGAATAGGAACGAAGGCAGGTTAAGGCTGCCAGGCATACGAAGGCAAGCGTTGCCGAACGCTTCACCGATCGCATGAGCCAATGTGCAATGCCGATTATAAATCCATACAGCAATACGGTTTGCCATACCGTTATTGACATGCCATTCCACACCGCAAACGGCACCGTCTCCAGCCGCTCAATGTATGTATTCATAAGTCGTATGCTTTTAGTCAGCACCCATCCCCAAAATGTAGCAAGGGGCTTAATGAAATGGAATACACACAAGATTATTTCGGCATAAACAATCAACCCCGAAAGCGGTACGGCTAACAGGTTGGCAAATAAGAACAGGACCGGGAACTGGTGGAAATAATAAATGCAGATAGGCAGGGTTAATACCTGTGCGGCCAAAGAACCCGCCAGCAGTTTCCATAAATAATCAACGGTCTTATTCTCTATAAAAACCCAGTTATAGATAGGTTGATAAAAGATTATGATACTCAGCACCGCCAAAAAGGAAAGCTGAAAGCCAACATCCCAGAGCCAGAACGGGTTCCAGCAAAGCAAGAGAAAGGCGGCCAATGCGATGGTGTTGTAAATGGAAGTGCGGCGCTTTAAGACAGTGGCGGATGCAATAGCCGTAAACATAACAGCTGCACGTAGCACTGATGGTTGCGCACCAGTCAATAAACTGAATACCCACAGGCAACTCACTACTATCAACAACCGCCACCATTGCAGTTGCCGTCCTTTCATCAGTTTCGTTACCCACATGAGTAAGCTGTAAATCAAAGCCAGGTGCAATCCCGAAATAGCTATGATATGCACTACGCCGGTATTGGTATAAGATTGCACCAGCTTTTTATCAAGATCATCTTTGTAGCCTATCAATAATGCTTCTGCCAAACCTTGTTCTTTAGCGCCGGCTATATTTTCCTTGAAGATGCGGACGATCGCTTTGCGGCTGTGAAAGATAGCCCTGCGGAAGGCCTGTTCGTTTTGTTGTGGCAAAAGTTTATAGTCAGCGGGTGTTAAATAAACCTGGTGCGTAATGCCGGCAAACAAGCTATAGCGTTTATAATCAAAGCCGCCGGGATTGCCGCTGTTCCGGATCTCCTGCAACGGTCGTCCAATGACGACTTGCGAGCCATAGCCTAATTGTAATGCTGATGCATCCTTTTTAAAATATACTAATAGTTTGCCTGCTGCTTTATAAAACACGCCTTCTTTGTAAAGACCCTTCACTTCTCCTAATGCTTTGTAGGAAGCTGCCTTTTCTACCAGCGGCTCTTGCAAAGTCACCAGCAGCTTTTCTCCTTGTGCGTATTGATGCCCAAACCAGTTCTTTGTATTTCTTATATCGTGGCTCCAGACAGCCAGGCTGCCTAATACCACTAAAAGGATTTGCAATGCTGTACCCTGTAACCATCCTATTTGAAATTTACGGGCCGTGCTGAAGAAAAGTAAAAACGAACTAATACCACAAGCCACAAAACCTGCGGCGCAAAGCCAAAGCAGGGGAATAGTGACATACCATTGCAGCCCGATACCTAAGATAAAGGGAATCAGCAACCGAAGCATTGGAATTCTTTTCCAAATGGATAGGGCGGCTCTCACGCCAAAAAGATACAAAAAGAAAGCAATAAAGGTTAGACCGCTGCCAACTTCAATAGGACGGTTTCTTAAAGCCTACGAGGAAAACCTTGCCGTAATCATATAGATCAAAACCAGTATGGCGACAGCTGCTGTAAGAAAGAAAGTAGCGCTGCTGCCGAAACCACTCCAAACCGCCCCGGCAATCACGCTGGCCAATAAAGCGCAGATGCTTTCGCATGAGGTATAAAAGCCAATTGCTGTAGCCGGTTTTTCCGTTTCAATAGTAGTGATCCAGGCTTTTGAAATACCCTCGGTTGCTGCTGCATAAATACCATAGAGAATAAATGCTGCGAAAAGCGGAAGTACGGAATGGGCAACGCCAAACAGGAAATATACAATGGCAAAGAGTGCTATCCCGCCTGCAAAAACGGTGCGCATGCCCATACGATCCGCTAAGGCGCCCAGCGGGTAGGAAGCAATGGCAAATACGATATTATACAGGATATAGGCGCTGATGGTCACGGTATCGCTTCCGGTGACTTCCTTTGTTTTTAATAGCAAAAAAACATCAGCGCTATTGAAAAGCGCAAAAACCAACAAGCCGATGACTAACTTTCTATAAGCAGGGGAAGCAACCTTCCAGTAACCGAAATAAGAAAAGAACGAACCCCTCTTTGATATAGCCGTGGGTTTTTTTTTTCCTTTAGCCAAAAGATCAATAACACTGATAATATACCCGGAATAAAAGCGATAAGAAAAAGCAGCGGGTAATCTTTAGGAAAGAGAAGCAACAAGCCCAGTGTGATGACCGGGCCAATAGCGGCGCCCAATGTGTCCATCGAACGGTGAAATCCAAATACTCTTGCCTTCGTTGCCGGAGTAGCCTGTTGTGATAGCAACGCGTCTCTTGCTGCTGTCCGTACGCCCTTGCCCAGACGGTCCAGGGAGCGCACAAAAAATACCCATAACGGTGCCGCCCAAAACGCCAGCAATGGTTTTGAAAGAGCACTTAACGCATAGCCGGTTTTAATAAATGGAAGACGCAAACCCGTTTCGTCACTGCGTTTTCCAAAATAGCCTTTCGTAAGCCCCGCTACAAAATTGACCACCCCTTCCAGCACACCGATCAATAAAACCGAAAAGCCGATCTCGTTTAGGTAAATGGGTATGATGGGGTAAAGCATCTCGCTGGCCACATCAGCCAATAAGCTGACCAGCGAAAGCAACCAAACGGTTCGGTTAATGATCTTCACCGTTCAAAACTACTGTATTGATGCAAGGGTTCATGCTACACCTGAAGCTTGCTTAGGAGATTATTTAAAGCGTTTAAAGACTGGCTTCGAATTCATTTTCCACGCCTGCCTTTATCAGAGCCCGGCGCTCCACCGGCTTAACGATCTCTGGCTGGCGCTTCGTACCAAAAAATTGGCCCGGATCCCATTTGCCATTTCCGTTCCTGTCGTAAAGCACCCGTAATTCATAGTCGCCGGGAACAAAAAGACTACTTGAAAAGGAGCCGTTAGGAACTGCCACCGAAAAAGCCAAAGCGCCGTTTTGGAAAAACTGCAACACGGGCTTTTGTGTAGCATCAAGGTTGCGCAGCTTAATGGAAACGGTGGCATAATCACTACGCTTCTTCGTGGTAAAATGAAGCGTATCAGATTTCAGCAACTTGCGTCCGGTTGTGTCTTCAGCAAAATCCCTTCCCAGCTCCAGGTTATATTTTTTGCCCTCTTGCCATGCTGTTCGAATCGTAGCTTTTTGACGAAAAGAATCAAGCGCTATGGAAAAAGGCACTGGCTTAAACGTGCTATCAATCGAAAGCCTGACCTGCGCCGAATCGAAGCCTCGAAGCGGGCGTTCGAAGTTGAGGACCAGGTCGCTTAAAAGGTCTTGTTGGTTATTGGAAAGATTGTTGGTGATGCGCAACCGTTTGTCGGCAGCGCCCTGGACGCGGCCTCCGGTTGAGGCAGTTGCAGCTGTGATGGGCGCAGGATCTTTATATGCCATTATAGAAACGGGAGCTACACCACTACGCACTGTTATTGAAGAATCGAGAAAGCCAAATGCCTGCTGCACCGGGTTTAGGTACCGGCGACCGGAAGGTGAAGGACTTAGTGCATATACCGCAAACCGCCCGGCAGGCAGGTTGCGAAAGCTAAAATTACCTGCTCCATCCAGCTTGGTCACATAGCGCGGGTTCTCCAATCGCACAGCCGAATCAGAGAGGTTGCGATACAATACAACAATCAAGGTAGTATCAACCTTACCGGTTTCGGCCATCATTACCCTTCCGGAGAAAGTCAGGGAATCCAATGCCGACCCGGTCGAGAATGTGTAGCTGAAGTTGCGCAGCACATTGCCCTCATTGATGTCACGTATGGCATCACCAAAATTAAAAGTATAAGTGGTATTGGGCTCCAGCGAATCACGCAGGTTGATGGTCATGGTCCGCAGCTTCACGGCAATGGAAGGATTCGTATTAAAAAGCGGGGTGAACAAAAGGTTTCTGGAAATGTCCTGCAGGTCATCGAGAAATTCATCAAACTCCAGCTCTATCCGGCGACCGGTAAAATTGGTGGCAGAATCCGGCGGGGTCGCCTTTACCAACCGGGGCGGCAGGGAGTCCCTGGGGCCACCCAAGGGCGGAACGATGTTAGCGCAAGAGTACCCTAGCAAGGAAAAAAAACCTACAACGAATACAAGAAAGAAAAGCGGCGACCATTTCATTACGGAACAAACTTAGGATGGTTGTTCTTAATAAGGGGCTAAAGTTGGTGTTGCCACAAAGACGCCAAGACACGAAGGAGCACTAAGAGGAAAGTTTCATGCGCTTGATGCCATCTTTTATTAAGGATACAGTGAAGTTGATAATGTAGCCCAACTCCATGCCCGTTAATCTCAAGTAGCTTAACAATTGCGCCTCCCAAACAGGGTGATAGTTTTCTTGTGCTTTCAATTCCACGATTACCAAATCCTCAACCAACAAGTCTAGTCGTAAACCTTCTTCAAAAACAATTTCATCATATATGATGGGCACCTTCTTTTGCGTGACAAAAGAGAACCCACGCTTCTTCAATTCATAACAGAAGCATTTCTCATAGACACTTTCTAATAATCCCGGACCCAGCTTTTTGTGCAATTGGAAAGCTATATCTACTATTTGCTTTCCAATCTCTTCCTGTCTTTGCTTGCGATCTGTATTCATCTTAAAACTTTGTGCTCCTTAGTGTCTTAGCGCCTTTGCGGCAATTAAACCGCTCGCAGCGCAAAAGGCTCATCCACTTCCACCTCCTCCAGTTCCACATACAGCTTATGCTCCTTCACAAAATTGCACCAGTGGCACTCCGCCTTGCCGCAGCCCACATAAAACTCATGCTCCTGTATCTTCTCCCAGGTATCCTTTACTTGGCTCAGCACAAAATCCTCATCTGCCTTGCTTACGGGTATCAGCCGCCGGTCGAAAGCGCCGTCGCTATTGGGTTCGATGAAAAGAAAATCAATGCTGCGTAATTCAGGTCGTTTGCCCTTGGCATTATCGGAAAGGATTTTATAGAACACCGCCTGCCGCCAATAGTTGCCGCCCTCAGGCTTTTTCGGATGTGTGGGCTCCGCAAATTCCCAGCGCTTGTTGCTCTTCTCCAGTGAACCCGTTTTGAAATCGGTGATTGCGATCTCGTTGCCCCAATGCTGTATCTTATCTGCAAAGCCTTTCAGCGGAATGCCATCGACGATCGCTTCCAGCGCCACCTCCGTGCGGATAAAATCAGGACCGGTGCTGTTGGCAAAATGCGCCTCGTAAAAGGCAGCCAAGCATAGTAATCCATAATCGGTAAAGCGCTTGAGACTTACCGGCGTGAATACCTCGCGGTGCTGGTGCAGGTGCCAGCTAAACCGCGACAACAATACATCCTTAGCCGGGTAAGCTTTCCCCTCCATCATCTTGATATAATATGCATTCAGCGCATCGTGCATGGAGGAGCCAAACTGGGCGCTCTCGCTCACAGCCGATGGCACCCGCACCAGCGACTGGTAATAAAACTTCACCGGGCAATCGAGGTAGTTGTTCAGCGCCGTTACATTCATCTTGAAATTAGACAACAGGCTGTTGATGAAATCCTTCTCGCCCCGCTCGAGCACTGGCTTTTGTTGCAGGCCGTAGCGCAGCACACTGTATTTCAAAATGGTTTCTTCGGGTATCGGGGCGGGCTTTATCTCCAGGTTGCCATCTACATTCATCTCCGCTAAAAAGCGGCTTGCTTCCAGGCTTTTGCCTTCGTTGCTGTTCGATGGGAACGAGAGATACAAGTATTTCTCAGCACGTGTGGCAGCCACAAAAAAAAGACGCCGCAGTTCTTCTTCATTCTCCTGCGTACTAACTTTTTGAAACAGGTTAGAAGGCAGCTTGTAGCCGCCACTGTATTTGCGCTTGCCTTCCCACAAACCCGAGTGGCAACCGATAAAGAACACATAGGTATATTCCAGCCCCTTGCTGCCATGGCAGGTGAGCAGGTTCACGCCGTCTTCGTTGCCGGCGGTCTGCACCAGCGGCACAGGTATTTTGTTTTCATGCAGCAGCTGTATCTGTGCCATCAGTCCGGGAAGGTCCAGGTCTGGGTTGCGGCGGCACTCGTCCTGTATGTAATCAAAGAAGCCATTGAGCTGTTTCATGTACACCGCCTTCTCGGGCTGCTGCATGATATAGGAAAGAATACCGGCTTCATTAAAAAGCTTTTCCATCCAGCGCAGCAGCGGCAGGTTCTGGCTGTCAGTGATCAAACCTTCCAGCACGGTATGCACCTGCACTAAGCTATCCGTTACTGCATCGCCGGAGAAGAGCAAGCCTTTGCTGCCCTTCGCTAATTCGCTAAGATAGCTGCGCAGGGTCGTGTTTTTGCGACTGCGTTTCTGCGCCATCACATCGTGGCAAAGAGCAGCAATGCGCAGCGGCGGGATCTTATAAAAATCGTAGTGGAGGATATTGAACAGGTACTGCTCGCCGCTATACGGAATATCGGTTTCGGCAACGGTGTATTGCAGGAAGGAGAGCACCTTTTTAATAAAGGATTCTTTCAACAGGTTCACGGAGCGCTTCACATAAACCGGCACACCCTGCAATTGTAAAAATCGTTGCAACTCATCGCCAGTCTTGTGTTCTTTATAGATCACTGCAATGCAACCGGGCTTCATGCCTTCATCTATCAGGGCTTTGATCTCTTCCGCCACCAGCACATTCTCTTCAAATTCAGATGCCACACTGCGCACTACCGGCGCAATATGCAGCTCCTTCAGGTCGGCATGGGATGAAGAAAGGATCTTTTGCATATCGGCGTACTCATTTGTCAGTCGCTGCAGGTTATTGCCGATCAGGTGGTGCGCCGCATCAAGAATGGGCTGCACGCTGCGGTAGTTTTCGGTGAGCACCACCCTCAACAAATCCTTTTCAAACTTTTTTGCCAGCAGCATCATGTTCTCCATATTGGCGCCCTGAAAGCGGAAGATGCTTTGGTCGTCATCACCCACCACAAATACGTTCGGCACTTCCCAGTAAGAGATCAGCAGCTCCACCAGCTTGTTCTGCGAACCGCTGGTGTCCTGGTATTCATCTACCAATAAATACTGGTACTGCTCCTGGTAGCGGGCCAGCACGTCGGGGTGGGTTTGAAACACATCGATCACCCAGGCGATCATATCGTCAAAGTCGTAGCGTTTTTCTTCTTTCAATATTTGCTGATACGCCGGAAAGGCTTCTACAGCGGCTTTCAGCTTTTCCATGCGGTCTATTTCGTCCTTGCCTTTTTGCGTTAGTTCCACAATGCCTTTGCGCAGCTTCACTTTATTGGCAAATTCTTCCGGCACGACGTCGGTGATGTATTCATCGATCTTTTGCAACAGCCCCTCGGTGGTCCAGCCTTCCCGCTTCATGCTGCTGAACAGATCGCGGAGGGCAGCGGCTTCAAAATAGGCGTCGGTCTTATAGCGCTTCAGCGGACTGTCGTTATCAAAGCCGTCGATCAGCTTCATCAGGCATTGCTGCTGTTCGAGCTCGTTTATGGGTTGCAGGTCGCGCTTGTGAAAAAGGTGACCGTTCTGCTGGATAACCGTATTGCAAAAGGAGTGGTAGGAATGGAGATTCACGCTGTACGCATCGGGACCAATCATGCTCACCAGCCGCTTGCGCATTGCCAGTACACCGGCATCGGTGTAAGTAAGGCAAAGAATATTGGACGGTTGGGCGTCGGTTTCCAGCAATATCTTACCAATGCGAACGCTCAGGATCTGCGTTTTGCCCGTGCCCGGGCCGGCGATCACCATCACGGGGCCTTCGATGCGGTCTACTGCCTGGCGCTGGGCGGTGTTAAGACGGCTGTATTCTTTGGTAAAGGTCTGGAGCAGCGTATCGCGGTGATTGGACATGGAAGCAGCTGTTTTTGTGAGCAAATAGAGATTAAAGGTAGGATGGCGGGCGGTAGGTTGGGGAGGTGTGTATAAAGATTTTTTTTACTGCGTAGAGAGAATGTAAAGCAAAATGAAATGGCTTGCGGAAAGCAGGTGTTTTGGAATGGCCTTAAGAATGTTTTGTAGATTTATTGCGGAAAGCAAAATGTTGGCAGCAATTATGAAACACCGTAAGCTCAAAATTATTTCGGGACTTATTTCAGCTCTCCTACTGATTAGTTTACTAATCAAATTAACGACGGTCCCGGGAGGCATGATACTTTCAGGATTATTTCTTAGTTCAATGTATTTAGTGATTGTGCTAATTTTTTGTCTCGTCCTATCTTTCTTTATAAAGCAGTTCTTACAGACTTATTCTTTTTTATCATTTTTTTTCATTACCACTTCTATTGCACTCATTGCTTTTCATTATCAGCTTTACTCACCGACACTAAAGATTGTTGTTCCCGATGGATACACAGGTGAGGTGAATTTAGTTCTATCAAACGTTGACGAAAACATTTTGACAATAGACAGCAATGGCATTGGTTATCTAAACAAATGGACATTTAATAAACTTTATTCTAAACCCGAAGTTTATACTGTCAGCGGTAAAAATATTGACAGTTTATGTGTTGGGTTTAATCCTTCAACATTCTTTGGCTTTAGCAAATTTTGTTGTGTTGACAAAAAAATTATCCGATCTAAGTCGTTTGATATTTCGGTTGATAGTTTTAATTCGGACAAAATATTTGCAAGCAAAGGATTTTCTCAATTTATTGACACCAAGAAATTATAGAAAAACTCCCTTCCCCGATGCATCTCCACCTCATGCCAGCTTCACTCCAAATATTTTGCGTGGGACGCATCGGATAAGTTGGAGAATAATCCTCTTCTCTATGATGATAAAGCTACCTGCAGAAAACCGGTTTTAATATTGTGGTATATTCGAAATATGAGTGCTGCAATAAGAAATAAGCTGTATGATTATATCCGCGTGGCCGACGATAAAAAACTGCACGCATTTATAACCTGCTGGATGCCGAAAATTGATAAAAACAGCGGCATGGGGCAGGATAAGAATATCGTCAAAGAATTAGACAGCCGTTACGAGGCGCTTCAATCAGGAAAAGAAAAAGGCGTCACTGCAGAACAGGTTGTTGCAAGTATAGATAAGAAACGCAAGAAAAGGCATGAACGGCAGAACCTTTGCGATAGGAGACATTCATGGGTGTAATGCTACATTTCAATTGCTGCTGGCAAAATTGAATTTATCCCTACGCGACACGCTCTATTGCCTCGGCGATTATATTGACCGCGGTCCGGATAGCAAGGGCGTAATTGATACCATTCTAAACCTCCGGGAGCAGGGATTTACGGTTCATACCCTGCGTGGCAACCATGAGCAGCTCCTACTGGATGCCAGAGAAAGTTATTCAAACAACCGGCTCTGGCTCAATAACGGCGGCGATACGACGCTTAAGAGTTTTGGCATTAAAAACATCAATAACCTGCCGGAGCGCTATACCGCTTTCTTTCAGCAAACCGAACATTACTTGCTGGCAGGGAACGTGATACTGGTTCATGCCGGTCTGAATTTCAATGCGGACGATCCTTTAACGGACCGGTACGCCATGCTCTGGACCCGAGACCCTTTCATTGATGGGCAATGGCTGGATGATCGCATCGTAGTGCATGGGCATACGCCACGGCCGCTTAGCTATATCGAGGCGCAAGGCGGCCCGGTCTATGACCTCGATGGCGGCTGCGTGTATTCTGGGAAAGGTTATGGGCATCTTGTCGCCATGAACCTGGATACAAAAGAACTAACCGTGCAGCCAAACCGGGAGTACTGAAAAAATGTTGTAATACCGTAGCTTTGAATCGCTATGAAAAAAATATTGACACTCTTAGGCCTGCTGGTGGGCAGTATGGGCTTTGCACAGGACAATGTGGTGGCGGCGCCATCAGCTTTTGACACTACGTTCAGCCGGGTCGAAGTAGAAGCCAGTTTTCCCGGTGGGCTTTCTGCCTGGTCTGCGTTTCTCTCCCAAAACCTTCGCTCGAATGTGCCCATTCGTAAGAAAGCACCGGCAGGAACTTATAACGTGATCGTGCAGTTTATTGTAGATAAAACCGGGCTAGTTACCGATATCAAGTCCTTGACCAACCATGGCTATGGTATGGAAGAAGAAGTGGTGCGGGTCATACGCCGCTCGCCCCGATGGTCGCCGGCAAGGCAAAACGGGCGGATGGTAAAAGCCTACCGCCAGCAGCCGCTGACCTTTGTAGTAGAAGGTAAGTGAGTAATTACTTAATGCCCGGCAATCACAGGCAACGTTTTAATAGCCCTGCCAGTCAACATTTCATTCAAAGACCTTCTTACCTATGTATCGCTTACTTTCTTTACTGTTGCTTTTTTCTGTAACTGCCGGCGCTCAAAAGATAGAAGCGTTTTATGATTACCAATTCAAGCCTACCGACAAAGGCGCCCGCTATTACGTGGTTACTCAAAAGGAAGGCGATGCATGGCACCGGCAAGCCTGGTATCTACCCGAACGCACCTTGGCCATAGATGCATGGTACAAGGATAGCGCTGCAAAAATTCCGCATGGCAAAGAAACCTGGTACCATACCACTGGGTACCCCGAAACCGAAGGCAATTACGTCGATGGTAAGAAAGAAGGCCCCTGGTTGCGGTTCTCTGATAGCGGTCTGCTGAAGGATTCGCTGAACTACGCCGCAGGTTACTATAACGGACAACAACTTAAATGGAATGGGGAAGGTTACCTGACCGATTCTGCCGTATTCGATGGCAGGGGCAACGGCACCTGGGTACACTGGACAGACGAAGGTATTGTTTACAGTGCCGGCCGCTATGTGAGGGACACCGCTAAAATAGGCCGATGGAAATACTATCATTCCAACGGAAATGTTTTGGCCACCGAAGATTATACAGGTGATGGCAAGCCGGTGTGCCATTGCTACACAGCGGAAGGCGTGGAGCTGGATACGCTCCTTTGCTATGAGAAGGAAGCAAATTTTACTGGTGGATTAAACGCCTGGAGAAAATATTTAGAGCGTTCATTGAATGCGCAGGTTCCGGGCGACAACGGAGCTAAGAACGGTTACTATACAGTACTTGTGAAATTCGTTGTAGACAAAGAGGGCAACATCAGTAATATTAGTGCGCTTACAAAGCATGGCTATGGCATGGAGGAAGAAGTCATACGGTCATGAAGATATCCCCGCGCTGGGTACCCGCCTGGCAGTTTGGCCGCCCGGTGAAAGCCTACCGGATACAGCCCATTACATTTGTAGTATCGGGTGAATAGAAGATTGTCTTTTTTCTTTGTTTGGGGAGCAGGCTTTAAACCCCTTGTTCTATTACATGAAATACAGTAAAACATCATTCCCAGCGCCTTAAATCATACTTCGTAAACCGGTAGCTGGCCGTCTCGATTATCCCTTTCTGCAACGTATGCCAGGGGCTGCCATCCGCCTCATTGCGCAGCACATAAATAGATTGCGCCGGCATAAAGCTTTCCACCAGCTTGTAGCGCTTTTCGCCCTTGCTGTTTGATATTTCATCAACGATCATACTGCAATGCCCCGGACTGCCCGGCGTAATGATCACTGTACCGATAGCAAAATCTGCCGCCGGAAGCAGGTCGCGGTGAAGCGAAAGAGTACTGGAGAACGCATACACAATATCGAGATAGGCACGTAGCGTAGCATGATTTACAGGCACGGGCTCCACTTCGCCGGCAGTTACCCGTCCGCCGCTGATGCGGGGCCGACGACCTTTCACGTAATCTTTATAACGGAACCACTCGCCATCTACAAACCGGAAGGCGATCTCCTCGTGGCGCCCCTGAGCAAACAGATACTCGGCCCGCAGCCGCATCAGCGCATCGGCGCATTGCTGCAGGTCGCGCTTGCCTACATCGTAAGAAAGGATGCCAGCACTCTTGGCCTGGTTAGCAATCGGGCGTCCGCGATAGTCAAGAATGGGAGCTTCTTTTACGGGGAGGTGCTGCAGGAAGTAGGCCCAACTTTGTGGCGGGTACTCCTTTCTGACAAAGCCTTCACTAAGTGAAGTGTTTGTTGCGGGAGTGGTATAATAACAGGAAAGAAGCGCAACCGTCAACAGGAAAGGGATCCCTTTTTTCATGCAAAGCGTTTTCGTTGAGATGCATAGCTTCCCTATTTCCACAAAACAAAAAATAAGTTACTAAGGCGGCTGTGATTCGAAAGCACATTATTCATCCACGCTCTCTGGTGGTGCGCCATCGGCTTGCTGCACATCGGTGCCCAGCTCCCGCTTGCCGCCGTCACCGGTGTCCTGGCTGCCCTGGTAGCCCGCAGGTGCATCCGCCCTGCCTTTTGCTTCCAGGTCCTTTTCTATTTGTTCATTAGTAAGCAAGCCTCCTTTATTCTCTTTTCCTGACATACTTTCTCTTTACAGGATAGCCTAACAAAAGAGTGCCATACGGGGCTGTGCTCGCATTTCATTTAAGTATCGTTTGGGAAAGAGGTATAAGGATTGCAGGAGAGACTATAAATTTGATAGTATGAAATGCCCGAACTGTAATGAAACCCTTGTGATGGCAGACCGCCAGGGTATTGAGATCGATTATTGCCCCGCCTGCCGCGGTGTATGGCTCGACCGGGGTGAGCTGGATAAGATCATCGAGCGCTCGGCGGCTTATGAGGCCCCGACACAACCAACGCCGCCACCACCACAGCAACAGCAGCCCTATTATAAGGATCACCACAAACACCACCACGACCCGCACTATAACCAGCATAAAAAAAAGAAGGGCTTTTTAGGAGACTTCTTTGATTTTGATTAGGAAGTTGAGATTTCAGTTTGCTGAGCATTAGTCAAGAGCGAAGTATAATTCGGAGGGCAATGATTGATAAAAAAAGGCTGTCGTAGGACAGCCTTCAAGATTTTTAGAAAGTGGCTTACTCCCTTCGTCCGCCCAAAAAGATCATGATATACTGTATCAAGGTAACCACGGAAGCCAATGCGGCCACTACATAGGTCATCGCTGCCCAGGTCAACGCGTTCTTTGCTTTTGGATATTCATCGCGGTTCGTAACGTTGGTATTGCCTAACCAGGCCAAGGCACGGCGGCTGGCATCAAACTCCACAGGCAAGGTGACTACGGAGAAAAGAACCGTTGCCGCCATCATGATGATACCGATGAGGAGCAGGGTTGTATTTCCGGAACGCGCCATGACCAGCCCGATCAGCAACACCCAGTTCACAATGTTGGAAGTGAATTGCACCACCGGCACCATCCGGCTGCGCAGCATCAGCCAGCTATAGGCATCGGCATGTTGCACGGCATGACCGCATTCGTGGGCGGCAATGGCAGCGGAAGCCACGCTGTAGTTATTATACACTTCAGGACTAAGGTTGACGGTCTTCGTCAGCGGGTTGTAGTGATCGGTCAGGAACCCTTCCACCGAAACCACTTTCACATCATAAATACCGCTCTCCCGCAGCATCTTTTCGGCTACTTCCCGGCCGGTCAAACGGGCTTGCAGGGGTATTTTGCTGTACACTTTGAACCGGCTTTTCAAAATAGCTGAAACAAGGAAGCTAATTCCAATAAATAGAATGGAAACAAGCATTATTTCGTAGGTCATAATTGTCTAATTGTTTGATTACTAACTCAAATCTACTACCAAACCGCTCTGTAAGGGCAGAGCTGACTTCTTTTAGGAATTTGCTAACCATTTTGTCAGCCGCAGGAAGAAATGAAGACAACCGGGCTGTCAGTTTGGCAATAGGAAGAGTTGTCAATGCAACAAAACCTCCTTCATAAGTATTTAATAATCAACTATTTAACAAATGGCCTCGCTTAACAATCTCTTGTACAAAATCTTCCAAAACTTATGCACAGTGGCAAAAAATAATTTTGTTTTATGGGGCAGATATGTAATTTAGTGGTAGAATTTAATGGGTTAGTAAGTAAAAGGGTTAGTCGAAAGGCTGGCCCTTTTCACTTTTATAACCACTGCATCTTTTCATCTCTCCTTCAACTTTTCTTCTGCATTTCTTTCGAATGCGAATGAATTAATTTCACGCCATGTCCAAGATAAAAACGGCTTACTTCTGTCAGAACTGTGGTCACGAAAGCGCGAAGTGGTCCGGCAAATGTCCATCCTGTGGTCAGTGGAATACATTCGTTGAAGAACTCGTGCAAAAAGAGGCAAAGAAGACAAATCCCGCAACCGATTGGGATTCGTATCACGGAGAAACAACCACCCGGAAAACACAAGCGCTACACCAAATAAAAACGCAGGACACGCCACGTGTGCTAACACCGGATGCTGAATTGAATCGTGTACTCGGCGGCGGCATTGTTCCCGGTAGCATTGTGCTGGTAGCCGGTGAGCCAGGTATTGGTAAGTCCACTTTGTTTTTGCAAATGGGATTGCAACTACAAGACATTATCGTTCTCTACATCAGTGGCGAAGAAAGCGAGCAGCAGATAAAGATGCGGGCAGACCGGTTGGACATGCGCAATGAAAATTTTTACCTGCTCACGGAAACATCTACGCAAACCATTTTTGCCGAAATCAAAAAGCTGCGGCCGCAATTGATCATTGTTGATTCCATCCAAACACTGGAGTCGCCTTTCATCGAATCATCGCCAGGCAGCGTATCACAGATACGGGAGTGCGCCGCGGAGTTCCAGCAATTTGCCAAGGAAACGAACACACCGGTTTTCCTGATCGGGCATATAACCAAGGACGGTACCATTGCCGGGCCGAAGTTGCTGGAGCACATGGTAGATGCGGTGTTGCAGTTTGAAGGTGATCGTCACTACGCCTACCGCATTTTAAGAACCCTCAAGAATCGCTTTGGTAGTACAGCCGAATTAGGCATCTATCAAATGAATGATAAAGGCATGAGCCCGGTACTGAATCCAAGCGAGCTGCTCATCTCGCAAAAAGACGAACAGCTAAGTGGCGTAGCGATCGCAGCAACGATGGAAGGGCAACGACCACTGCTGATAGAAGTGCAGGCGCTCGTCACACAATCGGTTTATGGAACGCCGCAACGCACCGTCAGCGGTTTCGACCTGCGCCGCCTGCAATTACTGTTAGCAGTGCTAGAGAAGCGCGGTGGTTTTCATTTTGGCGTGAAGGATGTTTTCCTCAACATAGCCGGCGGACTGAAAGTAGAAGATCCTTCCATAGACCTTGCAGTGCTGTGCGCTTTGCTTTCGTCTTTCGAAGATGTGGCCATACCGCAGAATATTTGCTTTGCCGGCGAAGTGGGACTGAGTGGCGAGATACGGGCCGTCAATCGCATCGAGCAGCGCATTGCCGAAGCCGAGAAATTGGGCTTCAGCAAGATCATTGTTTCCAAATACAACCAGAAAGGTTTGCAGAAGCAGCGCTTTGCCATCGAGATCATCATGATGGGACAAGTGGAGGAAGTGTACCGGTATTTGTTTCCAGGGAATTAAGATCACACCATTTATTCTTTATTGATGAATCTTGTGTGTTCTCTAAAGTTTGTACATTTAATAATGACACTTGCAAAGCTCCCCTTCAGGGGTTTTGAGGAACTTAAAGATTCGCTCCTTCACCTCGCCTTCCCGCATCTCTGCGAAGGCTGTGGCACTGACGTTGTAGCAACGGATCATTTCCTCTGCCTGCAATGTCTTTCTTCCCTGCCCGAGACCGCTTTTCATTTGCACTCCGCCAACCCAATCGAGAAGTTGTTTTGGGGACGATTGCCACTCCGCTATGCCACGGCGCAATACTACTTTACCAAAGAATCGATGATGCAGCACCTGATGCACCAGTTCAAATACCGCAAGGCAAAAGAGTTGGGTGCTTATTTAGGCGGCTTGATGGGACAGTCTCTCGCATCTTCCAATCGGTTCGCGTCCATAGATGCGTTGATACCATTGCCACTCTTCAAAGGCAAAGAGCGAAAGCGCGGTTACAACCAGGCCACTGTTTTATGCGAAGGCATGGCTACAGCAATGGGCAAGCCCGTCTTGAAAGAGGCAGTTGTACGATTGTCGCACACCGAAAGCCAAACCACTAAGAACCGCATCGAGCGCTGGCAAAACATGGAAGGCCGTTTCCAAGTAGCCAACCCCAAAGCACTGGAGGGCAAGCACCTGTTGTTAGTAGATGATGTGGTAACCACCGGTGCTACACTGGAAGCCTGCGGGCGGGCGATACTGGAAGTATCCGGTGTGCAGCTATCGGTTGCCACTCTTTGCTTCTCATCGGGCAATTAAATTGATGCATCGCAAGGCGCACCGCCGTATTTTTATAGTCATGAAACAGTGGTGGCGAAGTCTTTTCTTTTTATTCCTTATTGGGCCAATATTATTTTCCTGTCGCAAAGAAGGCTTCACGGACAGCCCCGATGCACGGCTTCGCACCGGTATTGATTCGCTGCATTTCGATACGGTATTCACCACTACCGGTTCCGTCTCGGGTGTCATCAAGATCTTCAACGACAACAACAAAGGCATTCGTGTTTCTTCTATCCGTTTGGGTGGCGGTGCGGCTTCCCCATTCAAAATAAATGTAGACGGCACTCCCGGACCAGTTGTCAATAATATTGATATAGCTGCTGATGACAGCGTTTACATTTTTGTAACGGTCACCATCAACCCGGCTGCCGGCAATCTGCCTTTTGTGGTTCGCGATAGCATCGCCATTAATTACAATGGCAATACCGAATATGTGCAGTTGGATGCCTACGGACAGAACGCCCACTTCTTTCGCAACCGCGTCATTCGTACCAATGAAATATGGAATAATGATCTGCCCTACGTGATCCTGGGCGGGGTGACGGTGGATACGACGGCCACACTCAATATCAATAAAGGCGTGAAGGTTTTCATGCATGCCGATGCGCCTTTTATTGTCAATGGCTCGCTGAAGGTGATGGGCGAAGGCTGGGACAGTACACGGGTGGTCTTTGCCAGCGACCGGTTAGATGAACCCTATAGGAATTACCCTGCGGGCTACCCCGGTTTGATCTTTACCAACACCAGCCGCAACAATGTATTGAACTATGCGATTATCAAGAATGCCTACCAGGGCATTGTGGTGGCAGAACAAAGTGTGGGTACTAAATTGACCCTCAACGAAACGGTTATTGATAATGCGTACGATGCGGGCTTGATCGGCATCAATACCAGTATCACCGCCCGCAATTTATTAGTGAGCAATTGTGGCAAGAACCTCGTGCTGGTAAAAGGCGGCACTTATAATTTCACGCATTGTACGGTTGCCACTTATTCCAATGCCTTTATCCAGCATCGCGACCCGGTGCTTTTCCTGGCCAATTACTTACAGCAGGGGGTTACGGCGCCGCTGACGGCCACCTTCCGCAACTGTATTTTTTGGGGCGAGGACAATGGTATCGTTGCAGACGAAGTGGTGGTAGCCAAACAGGGCAACACGGCCTTCAACGTGGTCTTCGATGCGGTGCTGTGGCGGGTGCGGAATGCACCAACCGCGGCGGGTGTCACCACCGCAGGCATCCTCAACAATCAGTCACCGGGTTTCGATAGCATCAATATCTCTGGGCGGTTTTATAACTTCCGCTTGAAAGCGGCTTCACCGGCTGTTAACAAAGGAGTGACTACAGGTATAAACCTTGACCTCGATGGCAATGGCCGCCCGGTAGGGCTGCCCGACCTGGGTGCGTATGAAAGACAGTGATCTTACCCTAACCCTCTCTTTTAAGGATAGGGAACAACAGCCCACGCTACTACATTCATTATCATTACATTGAAAACCCTGGTATAAAAACTTTTAGAACTTTTAGGTATAGTTGAATAAGTGGGCTATTGTGTGTAGAAGCTCCTCTCCTTCAGGAGAGGCGGGGGTGAGGTGAACTTTTGTACCTTTACCGTGTTATCCCTCAACAAATAACGCACACGCATGAAAACCCTCTTATTCGCCACACTTCTTTCCGTTATGCTTACAGGTAGCTCCATTTACGATTTTAAAGTAGCCGGACTTAGCGGCGGTACCATTGATTTTTCGCAATACAAAGGCAAGAAAATATTAATTGTAAATACGGCGTCTGCCTGTGGCTACACACCGCAATACGAAGACCTGGAGGCCCTCTATAAAAAATACGGCAGCAAGCTGGTGGTAGTAGGTTTCCCTGCAAATAATTTTGGCGGACAAGAGCCTGGCTCCGGCACCGAGATCGCGGCCTTCTGTAAAAAGAATTACGGCGTCACCTTCCCGATGGCGGAAAAAGTATCGGTGGTGGGCGAAGACATAGATCCCCTGTTTAAATACCTCACCGAAGAAGCGAAGAAACTCGGCACACCCGATCCGGTGGTAAAATGGAATTTCACCAAGTTCCTCATTGACGAGAACGGCAAGCTGGTAAAAGTGTTTCCAAGCAAGGTGAAGCCGATGAGTGAAGAGATCACGGTTTACCTGAATTAAGCGCTGAACCACGATTTGGGTAGATCGATAGATTTACCGGATATTTGAAGCCATCTTTTAGGTGGCTTTTATATTTCTATTCAATCCTTTAATCCACCCAAATCAAGGTTCAGATAATGTTGTTCAAAGATGTGATCGGTCAGCGGGAAGTGAAGCAGCACCTGGTGGAAATGGTGCAGCACAACCGGCTGAGCCATGCCCTCCTGTTTCTGGGAAAAGAAGGCAGCGGCGCCCTGCCGCTGGCGATGGCCTTTTCGCAATACGTCACGCTGCTGCCCAATCTTTCCCGCCAGAACGTAGCCGAAGCCTCGCTGTTTGGCGAGCCGGTAGAGATAAAATTACCCGCTACACCGGATGCCGCCGATGCCTGGATGGAAGCACAGGCTGCTTTTAGCAAAGCCCAGGGACTGGTGCACCCCGACATTCATTATGCCTATCCGGTCATTCCTAAAAAGCCCGGTACGCCGCCCCTGAGTGTGGATTATATCGCCGAGTGGCGGGAGTTCATACAGCAACTGCCCTACGGTAATGTGTACGACTGGCTGCAGGCCATTGATGCCGAGAACAAGCAAGGCAATATCACGGCACAGGAGTGCAACGACATCATCCGCAAGCTAAACCTCAAAAGCTTTGAAAGCGGCTACAAGACCCTCGTGCTCTGGATGCCGGAATACCTGGGCAAGGAGGGCAACAAGCTCCTAAAGCTGATAGAGGAACCGCCGCCCGATACGCTGTTCATCCTTGTGGCCGAATCCGAAAGCGCTATTCTTTCCACCATTCTTTCCCGCTGCCAGTTGGTGCGGGTGCCGGCATTGGATAGTTCGGATATGGAAACGGCATTGGTGCAACGTGCCGCCTGCACCGCAGACCAGGCAAAGAGCCTGGCCAATATCGCTGCCGGCAATTACCGCGAGGCCCTGCACCTCCTGCAACACGCCGATGAAGATTTTGGCAGCCTGCTAAAAGATTGGCTGAATGCAACCCTGAGGAACCAGCCGATCGCACAGGTAAAACTGATCGAGGAAATAGCCCGGCTCGGTCGCGAGAAAGGCAAGCAGTTTCTCCGTTACTTCACCCACCTGATAGAGCAGGCTGTGCGGCTGGAGGTAATGGGTGGCGAACAAAAAGCGCTGTTGCTGAATGCGATGTCGGTTAGCGAGCAGGACTTTACCCAACGTCTCAACAAAGCGGTGAGCCTCGAGCAAAAAGAGGCCGTGGCTACGGAACTGGACAAGGCCGCTTACTACATCGAGCGGAACGCCAATGCCAAGATCCTCTTCCATGCCCTCACCATCCGCATCTTTCATATTGTTAAAAATAACGTGGTGGTGGTGCTGTAGGAACACGCCTCCCGGCGTGTTCTCTTATGTAAGACCTAGCCAATGCCGTGTCTCTCCAAAACAGTCAATTCGCATATACGTACACATACCTGTAAAAAAAGTATATTTGTGCTAAGTCCTGCGAGGGACCTCTATATATAACCGAGGCGTTAGGCTGGTGAAGAAGGATCGGAAAAGCTATTGATTACTCATTATACAAGGATAAAGAAACCGTTCGCATCCTCAAATGTTGGACGCACTTTCAGCGCTGAACACCGTTCTGTACGTTGAAGGGTGCGACGCAACCGGAGCTTCATAGCAATTCTACAGCCCGCCTCCCAACAATTTTTAATCACGTTAGAACAAGAGAACAGATATGGGATGTGATAGTTGCGGCACGAAAAGTGCCCCGGGCGGCTGCCAGAGCAATGGCGATTGCGGCACCAATAGTTGTAACCGGCTCAATGCCTACGACTGGCTGGTAAACCTGCCGATACACGATACGAACAGCTACTGCCGCGTGGTGGAAGTAAGCTTCAATGGCGGAAGCCGCAAAGATTTTTACAGGAACAGTACCTTGCAACAATTGTATAGCGGCGATACCATTGCCGTCGAAGGCGTGAGCGGTTTCGATGTAGGCGAGGTGACCCTCACCGGTGAGACCGTTCGCCTGCAGCTAAAGAAAAAGAGCGTGGACGAAGCGCACCCGGATATGAAACGGGTCTTACGCATTGCTTCCGGTCGCGATATTGAACTGCTGAACCAGAATAAGGCACGTGAAAAAGAGGCCGTCATCCGCACCCGCGCCATCGTTCGCCAGCTAAAGCTGAATATGAAGGCCAGCGATGTGGAGTTCCAGGCAGATGGTAAGAAAGCGACCTTTTATTACATTGCCGATGACCGCGTGGACTTCCGCGAATTGATCAAAGTGCTCGCCGGCGAGTTCAAGGTAAAGGTGGAGATGCGCCAGATCGGTGCCCGCCAGGAAGCCGGGAAAGTAGGCGGCATCGGCAGCTGCGGACGTGAGCTTTGCTGCTCCACCTGGCTTACCGAATTCAAATCGGTGAACACCGCCGCGGCCCGTTACCAGAACCTTTCCATCAACCAGACCAAATTAAGCGGGCAGTGCGGGCGACTGAAATGTTGCCTCAACTACGAGCTGGATACCTACCTCGATGCGCTGCAAGGCTTCCCCGAGAATGCCGATTACCTGCGCGTTGCCAAGGGCACCGCTACGCTCATCAAGAAAGATATTTTCAGAAACCTGATGTGGTATGTGTTGCCCGATAGCAACAAGCAATACCCGGTTACCATAGAGCGGGTGCAGGAGATCCGTTCCCTCAACAACCAGAACGTTATTCCTGAAGAACTGGAAGCCGTAGAGGTTACCTCTACCAAAGTGAAGGAAGTGGAACCGGAGTTTGTAGATGTGGTCGGTCACATCACCTTAAAGAGCCTGGAGAAAGGCGACAAGAAACGCCGCGACCGCGCAAGGGACGGGCGCCAGGGACCACCGCAACAGCGCAGCGCCCAGCAAAGAGGTCCGCAGGGCTTACAAAAAAGCGAAGGCGGGCAAGGGCAGCAGCGCCCGGCACGGCCACCGCGTCCGCAAGGGCAGCGTCCGTCCACGCCAGGCGATCAGCGTCCTCCAAACCCCCAAGGGCAGCGGGGTGCAGCACCACGGCAGGGCGGCGATGGCCAGCAGCCGAAAGGTGGCGGCAATGCACAGCGCCCACCACGACCCCAAGGCGGTCAGCGCCCCAACCAGCGTCCGCCGCAACGCAGGCCACCCGGTGCTGCCGGTTCAGATAATACACCTAACAAGGATGCATAAAAAAAAGCCTGGTAAACACCAGGCTTTTTTAATACGATAACGATTTCTCCATCACTTCTTTGTTCGAATAGCAGGCTGCTTGTCACCTGGGCAAGGTGCTATCCTGGCGAAGAAGCGAAAGACCCTACCAAAAAAATGACTGAACAGGGAAAGGGGCTAAACCAATAGTTCCGACTGCTGGTCATCACCAGCACCTCCCACAAAACAAAAAAGAGAGGCCATCACAGCCTCTCTTTCTATCATCCATTCTTTGTGGGTCTTCGTGTTCTTAGCGTCGGCGCCTGTCCTGAGTGGAGACGAAGGATGGTTCAAAAAACCCCGAACCCCGAACTCCGAACAAACCCACTCACTAAAAAGTCTTCTTAGTTCCTACGCGTTTCCCATCCGCATCGATCTCCACCACTTCATACCCCAGCTTCTTCACCCCATCCAGTATCCGTGCCTTATCGCCTACGAGTAAGATATTCATCTGCTGCGGCTTCAGGTATTGCTGCGCTATCTTCTGCATGTCCTTCTTCGTCATGCCCTGCAGGATCTTCGCCTGCTGCGCCGTGTAGTTCGCCGGCAGGTTATAATCCAGTATCCGGCGGATAAAGGCCGCCTTCTGGATGCCCGTTTCATACGCCAGCGCATCCCGCTGCCCAACGGCATTCTTCATAAAATCCACTTCCGCGTCGGTCGGGCCGTTTGCCGCGTAGTCGCGCAGCTCCTTCATCACTTCCACCAGGGCGCTGTCCGTAGCGCCGGCCTTGATGCCCGAGGAGAACGCAAACTCGCCGCTGTTATCGTCACCGGTAAAGCCGCTGCGGGCGCCATAGGTCCAGCCCTTGTCTTCGCGCAGGTTCAGGTTGATGCGGCTGTTGAAAGCACCTCCCAATGGGAAGTTCGCCAGGTAGCTCTTGTAATAATCGCCGGTGGCGTCGTACTTCAGCCCCGTGGCATAGCCCACGCGGAACTCCGTCTGCGCACCCTTCGGCACGTCCACCAGGTACACCCTTGTCTTATCCGGTGCCGGCACCGCGTCGATCTTCGGCATGTCGATCTTCTTCTTTGGCAGCCTGTCCAGGAAGGCCAGCTTCGGCAGGATCTCGCTCTCTTTCACATCACCTACCACCACCACCTTGGTGCCCAGGGAGGTCAGGTTATTATCATAATACGCTTGCACGTCGTCCAGCTTGATGTTTGGTATCGTAGCTTCCGTACCGCCCTCCGGCGTGGAAAGGATATGCGACGCGCCATAGTTGAGGATCGCAAACACCGAAGAGGCCACCGCTGCCGGCTGCGACTTCTGCGCCTTCACGCCTTCCATTGCCTGTGCCTTCAGGCGACTAAAGGCCGTCTCCGAAAACTTCGGGCTAAAGAGGCGCTCCTCTACCAGTGCCAGCGTCTTATCCAGGTTCTTCTTCAGCGTTTGAATGTTAATCGTGATCGCATCCGTGCTGCTGCCGATATTAATGGACGAACCCGTCTTCTGCAGTTCCTGCGAGAACTGTTCTGCCGTATAGTTCTTCGTGTCTTCGTTCATCATCCGGGCAAAGAACGCCGCCGTACCCGCCTTGCCCAGGTCCTTCGCCTGCAGCAGGTGACCGCCCGGTATGGCGATCGAGATCGTTACCGTCGGCAGTTCGGTGTTCTCAGTGCCTATCAGCTTGATCCCGCTTGGCAGGTCCTTCCGCCAGAAAGAGGGCACCTTCACTACCGGGTTCGGACCATTGCCCGGGAGTTTCTTGCGATCAAAGTTGTCTTTCGCTTTCGTGTAGCGCAATCCCGCATAGCCATAGTCCGGACGCACATATTTGCTCTCGTCAATGGTATAATTATCCGCCGCGGCTATCAGCGCTTCCTGTCCCTTCGCCAGGGTGCTCAGCACCACGCGGGGCTTGTCTTTTATGTATTGGTTATACACCCGCATCACGTCATCCGCCGTTAGCTTGGTATACGCTTCCAGCAGCTTCGTGATCATGTTCGGGTTGCCGGCAAAGGTCTGGAAGGCCGCCAATGTGCTTACCTTGCCCGATACCGATCCCAGCCCGTTGATGGTGCGGCTTTCAAAGCCGGTCTTGAACTTCTCTACATCGTCCGCCGTTACGCCGCGCTTTTCAAACTCGGCAAAGGCTTCACCCACCAGGGCTTCCATTTCCGACAGGCTCTTACCGGGGTAAGGCGTTACCGAGATGTTGAACTCACCCGCCAGCTCCGAAGTGCCGTTGTTGGCACTTGCCGACAAGGCTTTCTGTGTCTTTACCATGGTGGCATAAAACACCGAGTTGCGGGCACCACCACCAAAGCCACCGCCCAGCACCTGTGCCAGCAGGGCCAGCGCCGGTGCATCGGCATGGTACTCCGGCACGGTTGGGTAGGTAAGGCTTAGCTGCGAGGCACGGGCATAATTGTCCACGTAGCTCACGTAGCGGGTCTTGTCTAATTTCACCGGCTCCAGCTTCACCCCCTCCACTTTCGGACCGGTAGGGATGGATCCAAAATATTTCTCTGCCAGCTTCACCACCTGGGCGGGCGTCACATCACCGCCCACGGTAAGGGTGGCGTTGTTCGGTCCGTACCAGCGCAGGAAGAAGTTCTTCAGGTCATTCACGTCGCTGCGGTTGAGGTCCTCCAGGTAGCCGATCGTGAGCCAGCTATACGGGTGCCCGTAGGGGTATAGGTTCTTCGCCACGTATTCGCGTTGCAGGCCGTAAGGGCGGTTATCGTAGTTCTGCCCCCGCTCGTTCTTCACGGTGCTGCGTTGTATCTCGAATTTCTTTTGCGTCACCGCGTCCAGCAGGAAACCCATGCGGTCGGCTTCCAGCCACAGGGCTTTTTCCAGTTGGTTGGCGGGCACGGTTTCATAGTAGTTCGTGCGGTCGCGGTTGGTGCTGCCGTTGAGCGTGCCACCGGCTTCGGTTACGATCTTAAAATGCTGCTCGTCGCCCACATTGTCGCTTCCCTGGAACATCATGTGCTCAAAGAAATGCGCAAAGCCCGACTTGCCGATCTCCTCGCGGGCCGATCCCACGTGGTAGGTCACATCCACATGCACCACGGGGTCGCTGTGGTCTTCGTGCACAATGACGGTGAGTCCGTTGGGCATTACATACTTTTCATACGGAATAAGGAGGGCGCCGGCTTTGGGCGACACCTTTTCTACCAGCTTCGTTTGTGCCGAAGCGGAGAGCACTACCACCATGGCGGTAGCGAAGAGCAAGAATTTTCTTTTCATAAAATCGTCAGGGTTTAGGTGTGAAGCGCGAGGGACTAATATAGGAAGATTTGGGGATATGATGCTGTGCGGATATGCCAATGGAAGGATAGCTGGATGAACCGCCGGTGGAGAGGCCTGAACTTCATAAGGCTGGCCATACTCTCCTCATACACTACCTCATACACCCTCCCGTTTAAAAAAAGACAGTTTTCATACTGTTACTATACCGTTACTATACTGTTGCTATACTGAAGGAGTACGATTACAGTGGCGTAGGTTGAACCATTTCTTGCCTGCGCCCAGGACAGGCACCGATACGAAGAACGCAAAGGAACGCAACGCTTTTACTTCTCCCAGCCGCATTACTGTCTTTTACCCGGCATCTCCCTGCATAAACCGGCCTTAGCCTGCACGGACGGAACCGGCGCTTGGCGAAGTTAAAAGAGGGGTTTAGTCTTGTGTTGTCAACGGCAAAAAACAAGTAAAGCGCTTTGCAGGAGTCATGACCCGCTTGTGGATTGCCACTTATTTATAAGCCTTAAAATTTATTAAAATGGCAAAACAAAAAGGGATCATCAAACTCGATGGCACCATCAGCGACATTACCTTTCTAAAAACCTGGGACGGGTACCTGGCGAAGGAAAAAAGCTCCATCAGCGCCGAAAGGATCGCCTCCGACCCTGCCTTCCAGCGGACGCGGGAAAACGGAGCGGAATTCGGGCGGGCAGGCAAGGCGGGCAAGTTATTGCGACATGCCTTTCGTGCCGTTATACAAAATGCGTCAGACCAGCGAATGGTGGGGCGACTTACAAAGGAAATGGTGAGAGTGATCCAGGCGGACGCGACCAATGGGCGGGGCCTGCGAAACGTGATTGACGGCGAAGCCGAATTGCTGGAAGGCTTTGACTTTAACGCGAACTCGCACCTGCGCTCGACAGTGTATGCTGAATTCACGGCTACTATCAACCGTGTAACAGGCGCCGCTGTAATCGACCTTCCTTCTTATGTGCCTTCGCTCCTGATAGCAGCGCCGAGCGGCACCACCCATTACCGCTTCCTGGCCATGGCGGCCTCTATTGATTTCGAACTGCAGCATTTCGTGGCAGATGCCGGTGATTCGGGTGATCTACCCTGGCATTCTACCCCGGTAGCAGCCTCCCAACTGGCCCTGAACCTGCCTGCAGCGAGTGTGCACCCTCTTTTCCTGTGCTTCGGAATCCTGTTCCTGCAGGAAGTGAACGGGCAGCAGTACCCGCTGAGAAACGGCGCGTTCAATGCGCTGGCGCTGGTGAAGGTGAACGGGGCGTAGTTCTTCCCTTCGCCAAGCTCAAGGTAAACTCCGCTCAGGATGACAATCAATGAGTAATGAGTGATGAGTGATGAGTGATGACCGGTTGACGGTAAAGCAGCGGGCGGACAATAATGCAGCGCATGCTGCCCTGCCAAACGTGGCGAGCACTGCCCTTTCACAGCCGCCGGTCATTTTTTTTCTTTTAATTTTTAAAACCCATTTTATGAAACTGATGCAACGACTGAAAGCACCCCTCCCGGTGTTTTACCGAAAGATAAGGACTGGCGGAATGGTGGCCGCCGCCATCGGAACCTCTCTTTTAACCGCTACGAACCTGCCCCCGGTGTTACAGCAGGCGGGAGGTTGGCTGGTTGCCGCGGGCAGCGTGGCAGCAGTGGTCTGCCAAACGACCGTAAGCCCCCGAAGGAAAACGAAAAAGGAGGTGAACCATGGAAGGAAACGCCCCTTCGAACGCTGATACCCGGGCGGGTACGCTTGGCGGTACGCTGCTGGTGCTGCTCGTACAGATCGATCCTTCGGAGCTGCTAAAAACGGGACTGCTGGCCGCCACCGGCGCTACGGTGAGCTTTGCGGTTTCGACAGGACTGAAATGGCTGACCAGGCGGTGGCGAAAGAAGTAAGTGCTATCAAAGAGGCCCCGCGGGCCTCTTTTTTTGTGCGTGGGAAAGGGTTTGGGGTTTGGGGTTTGGGGTTGGGGGGTTTGGGGGTTTGGGAAACTTCAGACGAGGAAGGGGGTCACGTGCTCGGGACGGAGGCCGGTGTAGGTGCAGAATTCTTCTACGGAGACGAAGCTGCCGCGACCTTTTTCAGATTTTTTACGCACTGCGGCCAACAGCTTGCGGGCGGCGCGTTCGCGGCGACCGGTAATGTTCATCACATCTTTGGCATAGACCACAATTCGGTTGGGGATGGTGCTCATGCAGGACCGTTTTGGTTGAAAATGCCTTACAAAGCTGCACTCCCAAACCGGAACGGACAAGGTGAAAAACGGAAATCTTAATCACTATTCCCGCCTCCGCCTTCTACGAATCAAGCCTCGTATTTTTTCATGCCGGTTCTACGGTTGTATTAACCCGGTATCCCTTCTTTTTGCCGTAAAAACCGGAAGGTATTTTTCCGGTTCTTACGATTGTTTGCGGTTCCGCTATTCTCCACTTTCGTTCTCTAAACCACAAGGACTATGAACCATTTTATTTCGCTTTCCGAAGCCAGCACCATGACCGCTCTTTACCGCAGCGAGCGGGAGGCCATCCTCAACCCTGCTTACCAAGGGCAGAACGTGCTGCCCCTCTCCGAAACCTTTGACCGCGCTGCCTTTGATACCGTGCTGGCACAGGAAGGCTGCACCGCGTTACGGATCTATTATGGCATGGACGAAGATTCAAAAGTGCATGGCATCATTGTAGGGGTGAACGCCCTCAATGAAGATATGGTGACCGTTCCTTCGTCACTGTCTGCGGAAACGGAGGAAGAAATCATTGAACGCGGTACGCGGTGCCCGGATATCTGTGCCGAGCCTTCGCCGCTGAACGGGGGATGAGGGTTGGGGTTGAGAGGGAAGTGAATATTCAATGCTCAATATTCAATACCCAATATTCAAGGAACAAGAAATAGATGAACAGATGAACAAGGAACAAGGAACAAGGAACAGATGAACAGATGAACAAGGAATATAGAATGATGAAGCGTAACCGGGTGCGAATTTGAATGCTGGCAGCCAGTCGTTATACTACTACCTATCCAATCCTTTGCCTGTGCTAAGCGTGAAAGCTCCTTTCGCTTCCTTTGGCAGGCCCGGGATGATATATTATGCAGGGACGGAGATGAGAAACCTTTTTAAAGAACGGCTGATTCCTTATTTTGCCCGTATGAATTTTGACCTCAATGCCGCTTTCAGCCTCAGCATCGCTATCGGCGCCGTCATCGCGCTGGTGCGGATACGGCGCATCGAGGACCGCTATGCCCCGTTCCTGGTGCTTACGTGGACGGGGCTGCTCAACGAGATCGCCAGCATTGTATTGGTTAGCCGCGGCTATTCCAACGCCGCTACCTATAACCTTTATACACTTGCCGAATCGCTGCTTATCCTCTGGCAATTCAAGCGTTGGGGGCTCTTCCAAAGGGTGCCCCGATTTTACACCTTTCTCCTCCTTTTGCTGCCCCTTAGCTGGTGCTGTGAAAGCATTGTTTACCGTACGCTTTTTCAGTTCAATTCCTATTTCATTATTTTTTATTCGTTCCTTATCGTAATGGGTGCGATCTATACACTTTCGGAGATGCTGTTCTATGAAGGCCCGGCCCTTTGGCGACAGCCGCCCTTCCTGATCTGCATGGGATTCGTGATCTATTTTACCTATTCGACACTGACGGAAGTTTTCTGGGTGTTCGGGCTGGCCCACAGTAAGACCTTCCGTGTCCGCATCTACGAAGTACTAGCTTATATCAACTTATTGGTGAACCTTATTTATGCCACCGCCCTCTTATGGATGCCTACGAAACTTCGATCTATACCGCTGTCCTGATCGCGAGCCTGCTGCTCGGCGCTATCATCCTGTTTTCGGGGTGGGCGATGGTGCGTGTGCAGAAACGGTATTATACCCGCGAACAGGAGCACCTGCTGGCGCGGATCGAGCTGCTGGAAGAAGAGCGCCTGCGGATTGCGGAGGACCTGCATGACGAACTGGGACCGATGCTGGGCATGAGCCGCCTGCTGCTGCAAAAGGCGGAACGAACGCCGCTGGTGGGGCAGGTGGAAGCCGCCATTGAAACCGTGGCCAACCGGCTTGGGGGCATTGCCCGCAACCTGCAACCGGAGCAACTGCTGGAAAGGGGACTGGATACGGCGCTCCGCCATTTCTTTGACCTTTGCCGCGAGGCGCACCCGATGTCGTTCCTGCTGCATTACGGGATCGAACGGGAGCTACCTCCCGAAACTTCGCTACAGGTTTACCGGATGGTGCAGGAAGTGACGCATAATGCCATCAAGCATTCCGGCGGACAGCAACTGGAGGTGTGCCTTCAAACGGCTGAAGGCAACCTTTACCTTACCTGCCGGGACGATGGCGCCGGCATGGGCACCGGTAAAGGACTGGGCAAACGGAGCCTGGAACACCGCGCCAAGTTGCTGGGCGGGCAGCTACGCCTCCAAACCACCCGCGGTGCGGGCACTACTTACCAATTTATTTTACCGTTATGACACCTATCCGCCTGCTGTTTGCCGAAGACAACCTGTTTTATTTTAACGGGCTGCAACTTATCCTGAGCGATATGCCCGGCGTGACGCTTTGCGGCACCGCCCGCAATGGTGACGAGCTGCTGGCGCTTGCCCTGCACCAACCCCCGGACGTGGTGCTGACCGATATACAGATGCCTGAACTGGACGGTATAGAAGCCACGAAGCGCCTTCATGCCCGGTTGCCACAACTACCCGTGATCGCACTGACCATGTATGCATCGGAACACCTTATTTCGGATATGATGACCGCCGGCGCCAGGGGCTACCTCGATAAAAACACGACGATCGAAAACCTGTCGGAGGCGATCCACCGGGTGCATGCCGGGGGGGTTTACCATTGCCCGACAACGACCATGCGGGTATCACGGCTCTTAGCCACCTCGCGGCTGCACACAGGCTCGCCCTCGTCGTTCACGGAAACCGAAGTGCAGATCATCCGGCTTACCTGCGAGGAGTATTCGGTGAAAGAGATCGCCGGTTTTCTGTACCTGACGGAAAGCGCCATCGAAAAGAGCCGGAAACGCATCCAGGATAAGATGGGCGTGCGGGGCACACCGGGACTGGTGCGGTACGCGGTGGAGAAGGGGATCGTGGGGATCGGATTTGGGAGGCATTAGTTCGAGGTTTGGGGTTTGGGGTTTGGGGTTTTATGAAATGAGATTTACGAAGTACGATTTACGAAGTCATTACCAGGATGGCGAAAATAATTTTACAGCGGCGGAATGAACAATCCAAAACAGGTTTGTATGCGTTACCGTTTTACCGCTGCCGAGCGGCACCTGATTGAAAAGCTGCCGCTCTATATTCAACAACATTTACACCTGCGGCTGACCGTTAGCAAGCTTGCCGCCTTGACCAACCTGAGCCCGCATAAGCTGGACGAGGGCTTCGCCGTGCAGCACGGTATTTCCCTTTCCACTTATATCAAGGGCTGCCGGATGGCGCTTGCGCAAACCCTGCTGCGGCACACGGAAGAGCCGATCAAGGCTGTTGCTTCCCGGACCGGTTACCGGTACAAAAATTTCCAGCGACAGGTGCATCGCCATTACCATCAAACCGCAGGACAGATCCGCCGCGAGGCAGCTCCTTCTTAGCCATTGTTGCACCCTTTTTGGCCGTGGCCGCACCCCTGCGGATTTGCGGCTGTTTGTAAGCGGACGGAACTTTATACCGCCGGGAAAGCTACTGGAGCCGGCGCTGCCCCCGGTCGTTTCGCCGCTGCCGGCGGGCTTATGCCGTGCTCCTTTTTTTGTTTTTGAACCATCCTTCGCCGGAGCTCAGGACAGGCTCCGACGCTAAGACCGCAAAGGAACGCGAAGAAGGAAAAAAATATTCAATGCTCAATATTCAAGGTTCGGTTTTGAACAGATGAACAAGGAATATCGACTGTTGATAGGTTGATAGGTTGATAGGTTGATAGGTTGATAGGTTGATAGGTTGATAGGTTGATAGGTTGATAGGTTGATAGGTTGATAGGTTGATAGGTTGATAGGTTGATAGGTTGATAGGTTAAAACAAATGACTCAAATTTTTATTGCAATAAAAACAGGCGTAGCCGAAAACCTGTAAAAACGAGTAGGCACATTAAAAACCGTTTCAATTTTTTATCATGAAAAAGCTCCGTTTTGTACTGCCTCTTTTAGCGATCCTTATCGTGGTGGCCGCGAGTGCGTTTACCCACCGTGAACAACCAAAAGCCACCCTGACCGTGCAGGCCTGGTTCGAGTATGACGGCGTGGGCGACCCTGCCGACGCATCGAGCTATACTTACACCTCTATGGACCCCGGATGTGATGATGCCACTCATTTGTGTTCTATCCAGGCCACGATCGACCCGGCGACCTATGATCCTAATGACCTGAACACTGCCAAGCCGCTGGAACAGAGCAGCAACAGCAATGACATTACGCTCCAAAACCTTGCGCAGGAAAGCGAAGACTTCACTATTCCTGTAGAAGACCGGGTGGAATTCAGGCAATAATGCTCCGCACACTTTTCAAAGAAAAAAGGCTGGTACAGTACCAGCCTTTTTGCGTTCTATCATTCCTCTGATTTCAACAACTACCTCGGGTTCTGTGCCATCCCGGAAAGGTCGATCACTGTTTGCGGCAGCAGGAAGACATAACGGTTGCTGCCGGGTGGCAATTCATAAACCGTGTTGTCCAGCCTACGCACCAGTGTTACCGCAAAGCGGGTATCGCTGCCAAGGCGGCGGAGATCCGTCCAACGGGTGCCGCGAAAGAGTAGCTCTTTGCGCCGCTCGGTGAGCACTTTCTGTAAGGCGTCATCAGCGGAAGCAGCTGAATAAGGAACGAATGTTCCCGTCTTCCACCGCTTTACCAACAGGGTGTTCAGATCGGCCAGCGCAGGAGTGGTAAGGCCTGCCCGTGCCGCAGCTTCTGCCCTTACCAAGTACATTTCATCCACCGCCAACCCATTGAAGCGTGACGCAGAAGTGGAACCGCTATAATCTCCTTTAAAGCCCACTGTGCCCGTGCCGTTTGCTGCAAAGAACAGGGTACGGCGCAGGTCATTCGCTGCATAAGAGCGGTAGAGGGTGGAGTCGATAAGCGCATTGCCAAGCGAGAGAATTCCGTTGCCCAAATACTGGCTTTGGAAGATGACCTCTTTATTGAACCTTGTGAAAGGCGCCGCTGCGGCAGCATTCAGGGTATTGTAATCAATGAGGGTGCTGTAAAGCCGCAGGCTTGAATCCGCGCTACGACCCGCTTCCGGATAGGCTTCTATAGCAAGGTAAACCCTCGCCAAAGCTGCATAAGCCGCTGCTTTGGAAGGACGGGACAGCACCGGAACGGCAGCCGGGAGCAAGGCAGCCGCTTCTTCCAGATCGGCGGTGATCTGACCATAGGTAGCCGGCAGCGAAGCCCTCACACTCCGCACATTAGCGTCGGTGGACAACCGTAAAGGAATGCCGGGGGAAGTGCCAGGAGACGCGGCCCGATAAGGCGCCGCCCACAGGCTGGCCACACTGTAAAAAGCCATGGCCCGGTGGAACAGGGCCTGGCCTTTTATATTTTCCCATTCGGCCCGGCCGGCAACCGGCGCTTCTATCTTCCGAAGGGCCTCCAGAACGAGGTTGGCAGAAAACACCATCGAGTAGAGGTTGCGCCAGTGAGACAGGTTTTCCGGTTCGGCGCCCCAGGTATGGTTGCTGCGGCCTTCCTCGTTGAGGGTATTGAAATAGGTGGCCGACAGGTAATAATCATCATCGGCTGTTGCCGCCAAGGCGGAATAGTTGGTGTTGAACAGACCGTAGTTATCGAGCACGGCCTGCGCATCGGCGAGGGTGGACGGAACAGCCAGTTGCTTATCGCTTTTAACGTCGAGAAATTTTTGGCAGGATGATAAGAGAAAGAGAAGAAGCAGAAAAGTTGAACCACAAAGACGCAAAGGCGCGAAGGAACACAAAGGGAGTTGTTTCATTTGTTATGAGTTATGAATGATGAGAGAAAGGTGCTGAAACAAGTTCAGCATGACAGCCAGAACCATTGTTCTTATACGTTGCCCGTTCATCGTTAAAAGGTTGTTTTGAACCCGAAAGAGAGGTTAAGACCGGGCGGTGTGCCAGTACCGAAATCGGGATCGAGACCCCGCCTGTTAGCCCGCCAGATGATGCCGCAGTTGGAAGCCACGGCAAAGAGCTGCAGGCTTTTGACAACGGCTTTTCCTAACCGTAGCCGTTGGGGGCTCCAGGAAAGGTTCACATCCTGCAGGCGAATCAAATCGCCCCGTTCGACCGTGGCTTCGGACTGGTTGTAGAACAGATCGCGGTTGGGCACGGCGGGATAGATCATAGCCGGTACATTTGTCCGGGCTTCATCGCCGGGGGCCTGCCACCGGCTCTCCCATTCCTTATGCCCGATCCAGGAATTGTAGAGGGACGCGTAGTTAAGAGACGTGCGCCGGAAGTAGTAGTTGAACTTGTAAACGATGTTGGCGGAAAGCGAAACCCCTTTATAGGAAACCGTGTTGAGCAGGCTGCCAAAGAGAGGCGGGCGGGTAGTGCCATGCACCTTCAAATCATCCCAGGTGGAGCGATTGACGATGGCACTGTAATCCTGCGAAGGCCTGCCGTCATTGAAGCCTTTGGGCGCCCCAGCGGAATCGAGGCCGCCCCAGCGATAGCTGACCAGGGCATAGGGATCGTAACCGGTGGCCGGCGTGATGAAATAGCCATCGCCCACCAAGCGGGCCAGGCTGGCAGACTCCAGCAGGTAGCGGGTGACCTTATTGGTGACCCGGCTGAAAAGAAGCCCGGCGGACCATGCAAAGGCACGGTCTACCAATTTGGCGTTCAGCTTTACATCTACCCCGCTGCCGCGCAGGTGAGCGGAATTGAGCGTCATGGTGAGGGCTCCTACGGTGGGATCGACCGGCGCCGGCCCCAGCAGGTCCACTGCGCTTTTCTGCCACCACTCGATGCTGCCCACCAAGCGATTGGCCGGCAAGGCAAAGTCTAGACCGGCGTTGAACATCCCGACCTTTTCCCAGCGAAGGGAGGGATTGGGCTGGTTCTCGGCGCGGGCATAGACCAGGTTGGTGACCGTGTTGGGGGTGCTGTAGCGAATGGTGGGCAGGGCCGAAACAGGGCTCACATTGCCGCTGTATCCCCAGGTAGTACGCAGCTTCAGCACCGGCAGCCAGCTACTACTATAAAAGGGCTCGGCGGCGAGGTTCCAGGCAAGGCCGGCCGACCACAGGGGCACCCACCGGTTGTTGGTAGTGACCCCAAAAATATTTGAAGCATCGCGACGGGCAGAAGCCGAAGCGGTATAGCGGCCCCGGAAGGTGTAGGAACCATTGGCATATAAGGACACGAAGCGGTTGATGACATCGGAAAAAGCCGTATTGGAGGGAACCGAGTTTGTACCGAGGTTGCCCCACAGGGGAAAGCTGGTGAGGTAATCCACATTGGCAAAGGTGGTCATGTTATCGTCGTAGCCGTAGGTGCGCCCACTTTGCGACCGATTTACCGCCTCGCGCACTTCACCACCGAAGATGGCTGCCAGATTGTGCGCACCCCGCCAGCTCCTGTTGTAGGACAACTGCCCGCGAAGGGCATAGGAAGCCAGGGTGGAAACCGAGCCATCCAGAAAGCCCCCATAGGGCACATTGCGCTTCACTGCAGTGCCGGCCTTTTGCGAATAGAGATTTATCGTATGGCGGGCAAAAAAGGATTCGACGGGGGTATAGTGCCGTGTTTCGCCGTTGGAGCGCTCGACCCCGTATTTCAGCTCGGCTGACAGCGCTTTCGATAGCTTGTAGGTTGCCGACAGGCGGGCCAGTAGGTGCCGGGAGGCATTACGCTTGCCGGAGAGACGCAGTTCGTCGAGAGGGCGGTAGCGCCAATCGAGGAGGGCGCCCGCACCCGCCGTATCGAGAAAGGCAGCACGATAGAATTTTTCAAGCGGCAGCGGCGTCCCCGCCGAATCGGCGAGGCGGGCATAAGGATAGTAGGCCGATTTGCCACCGGAGGGCGTCAGGTCGGCAATGCCGTTGGAGGCGCCACTGTTTTCGGTGTAGCCGATGGCCAAACTCACTTCGAGGCGGGGCGCCGGCCGGGCATTGATGACCGTATGAAGGGTGCGGCGATCCTGCCGGTTGCCTACGAGTGTGCTACCAATACGGTCGTAGCCCAGATTGAGCAGGTAATTCACCGCCGCCGCGCCGCCGGAGAAGCTAAGCCCGTACTGCTCTTTCACGGCGTTCTGCAACAGGTAGCGCTGCTGGTCGCGGCGGAGATCATAGCCCTCTAAAGCGGCAATCGCTGCCTCCGCGGCAGCAGCGGAAAGGGTTCCTGCCCGCTGCTTCGCCAATATCTCCACTACCGGGGAGATGACCGGGCGGCTGAAGGTATTGGAAAGCTGGGCATTGTAGAAGCCCTTAGCGAAAAGAAAGCGCTCCACTTCTATAAAGCCCGGCGACCCGAGAAAGGACGGATCGTAAAAAAGATCCGGCGCCTTTTGCACAGTAAGGGCGGTATTAAAGGAAAGGCGGGACGGCTGGCTATAGCTTCCTTTTTTGGTGGTGATGACGATAACACCATTACCGGCACGGGCGCCCCAGATAGAAGCGGCGGCGGCATCCTTGAGAACGGTGACGCTCTCGACATCGGCCGGGTTGAGATCGGCGAGGTCGCCTTCGTACGGGAAATTGTCTACCACGATGAGCGGGGTGGCTACGGACTGCAGGGTGCTGAGCCCGCGGATGGCCAGTTCCGGCACCCCGCCCCGCACTTTCGAAAAGTAGAGGGACGATGTGACGCCATCGAGGCGGGAAAGGATATCGGGCGACACCACGCGGTTTAGCAGGCTGCTGTCGACCTTTTCGAAGGAGCCGGTAGCGCGGTCGCGGGGCAGAGACTGGTAGCCGGTGGAAACGGTGACGGCAGCGAGGGTTTGCTCCGTGGGCGAGAGGGTGATGGAGAGGACCGTTGACGGATGACGGATGACGATAAGGGCGGGCTCGTAGCCGGTATGGGAAATACGGAGGGTATCGCCGGGCAAAGCAAGAATGGTGAAGGCGCCACGATTATCGGTAGCTGTGGTAGTAGTGGTGTTGCTGATGGTAGCACCCGGTACGGGCTCGCCGGAGGGGTCTTTCACGGTGCCTCTTACGGGCTGCTGGGCAGTGGCGCTTACGGTGAAGAAGAGAAGGAGGAGGAGGAAATATTTCATGATTGATGCGTTTTGTCTTGGAACCACTAAGGCGCTAAGGACACCAAGGGTCACAAAGGGTTTTAGTTTGTTTTATTTATGATTTGTCTTTGATGGTTCTACAGCCTCTTCCCAACCTTCTTCGGTGATTATGAGGCACTCGGTTTCTCGGGGGCGGGGCACCAGCGTATAGCCAAAAGCAGCGAGGTAGCGATTGAGCGTGGGCAAATCGCGACAAGCGGCCTCACTGTAAGGAATCACTGTTTTCCGTGAGCCTTCGATGGTAGTGAAAACCGGTGTGCCCCACCAGGTGTGATTGAGGCGATAGACCAGGTTGGAGAGGGTAATAGGATTGGCGATTGCAGATTGCAGATTGGAGGTGGCGGCGGAGGGTGGTGACACACTTACCAACTCGAAGCCAGGGAGGGTGCGGCGCTCCATGCGGACGGTGACGCCCAGCCACGAAGCCAGGCCGGCAAGGAGGCGGCGACGGAGGGCGGCGGAATCGAGCTTAAGGGGCAGGACGGCTTCGTAGCAAAAGGTGTTGGCGACGGCCCAGTCCTCGCGGCGCTCTTTTGTAAACCCAAAGACCCAGCGGCCGGTGTCGCGGACCCGGAGCTGAATCGCCGAAACAGGAAAGGCTGCGTTACGACCCATTGCATATAGCAGGGCGGCAGCGGGTTCGGTATTGACCATAGAAACGCGAAGGGCGCCCTCCGCGCTGTCGCGACGAAGGAGCTTTACCGGCGGCACCCCCGGCACGGAAGCGGTGAAGGCGGTGTGGAAGGATTGGGGGCGAACACCTTCCGGGAAAGCGGCGCCGTTCAGCGCCAGCAGTGGCGCGCCGCTGTAATCTTCCCTGTCCTGCTTGACAGGGAGGCGGAGCCTGCGCCCTTCCAGAAGGATGGAGAGGTTGTTATCATCCACGTAGCCCGGGGCGGTGATAGCCACTACTCTACCGCCTTGCAGCCACACGGTATGGGACAGGAAGCGGTGGGGAAAGAAGTTGCGCAGCAGCGTATCGCCCCCTACGATGGGGAGGGACAAGCCCCTGCCGCGACCGCGCAGGAAGGCGCCTACCCTGGCGCTGTCTTCGGACGTGACGAGGAGGACCTGCAGCCTGCCTGCATACTGCCGCTGGAGGCTATCAAGCCGGGGCAGATCGCGATAGCAGGACAGGCAACCGGAGGCGATGAAGTTGAGAAGGACAATCCCGGGACCACCTGTAATGGACAGCGAAGACGAAGCACTATTGCGAACCCCGGATACGATTGTAGCCGGCAGGACATCACCAACGGTATAGGGAGGCGACCCACCTTTAAAGGACTGGCAGCAGATGAGGAGCGGGCACAGGAATGCCAGCACAGCCAATGCATGTTTCATTTTTGGTTGTTGAAGAAGTGAGGAGAATTAATCGAGATAAGATGGAGAATGCCGAATGGCTTAGCTACTCTGGGTTGCGGGGTTTGCAGGCGAAGAGAATTTGTTGGGAATGCTGAATGGGAAACAATAAAGCCTGCGGGAAGACTACACGGTATTGGTGCGACAGCGTAAGGACTTTTATTGCAGCAGCTTTTCTCATTCTTACTGATTGAAGAATGTCTGAGTAAGAGGAGCTACTATATACAATGAAAAATGTATGGAGCAGACCCCGTCTTACCGCACTGAGGCACCGCGAAGAGCCCTGAACCGATAAGCTGATAGGGGCCTGCCCTATACATAGAGCAGGCTGTCACTATCATCTCGGTTCATTGAAAATTCGCGGTTTTCAGAGCGAGACTTTTATAGCGAAGTCCTTCAAATTAGTTGAAGAACATCAAAAATATAGAATAATACCAAGCGCCAAAGAATTGGTTACTTAGTTGCCTGTAAAGTAATTTCTATATTATGATATTTAGAAAAATTCAAGGGTGTTATTTACACCTTTCTTGGCGTAAAATACACTTATGAATTAGCTATATTTGTATAAGACGAAGTCGTTTGAAAACTGTATTCGTGCTATGGAAGAAACCAAACATATTGGCCAGAACATACGGAATATACGAGTACTACGTGGCATGAAGCAGAAAACATTTGCACGTGAACTAGGCATTGCACAACAAAATGTATCAAAAATGGAAAAGAAGAAAAACTTAACTGACGAGCAATTGGAACAAGCGGCAAAAATCTTACAAACAACTGTTGAAACAATAAAAGGTTTTGACGAGAACTCAATAATTCAAAACAATTTTTTGAACGAACAAGCTGGTTATATAAATCAAAAGATTAACCCACTTGAGAAGGTGGTAGAGCTGTATGATAATATTATTCAATCGAAGGATAATGAAATTAAGCGTCTGCATGATGAGATAGAAGAATATAAAAACCGGGAAAAGACGGCAAAGATGAATGCACCATCGCAATCGTTACGGAATGTGGATGGAGAAGGGAAGCAGGCAGTGCAGTGATTCCTTAAAGACAATGTGTAAAAGCCCTTGCTGTGCAGGGGCTTTGCTATAAGGCTAATCTTGATTTAGGCGTAATCCTAATTTTATCAAATGGCAGATGTGCATGATAAGAAAACGAGGCACTTTAATATGAGTCAGATTAAAGGCAAGAATACCAAGCCTGAAATCCAAGTCAGAAAGTTCCTTTTTTCCAAAGGTTTGCGTTATCGGCTACATGATAAGAAACTAGCAGGTAAGCCAGATATTGTGTTGCCTAAATATAAAACAGTCGTATTCATTCATGGATGCTTTTGGCATGGACACGAAGGCTGTAAATATTATGTGGTGCCTAAAACAAGAACGGAATGGTGGTTAAGTAAGATACAAACAAATCAAACCAATGATGACAAAGCCGTTTGCAAATTGAAAAATGATGGCTGGAATGTAGTTATCGTCTGGGAATGCGATTTAAAAAGTAATAGACAAGAAGAAACGCTTAATAGCCTTTATCAAAAAATAGTAGATTTAAAATGATTCCTATAATTGACATTTTTGCAGGACCCGGAGGCCTGGGGGAAGGGTTCTCAGCACTCCTTAACGAGAATGGAGAAAGATTATTTAAAATTACCTTGTCAATTGAAAAAGATAGTTGCGCACACCAAACATTAAAACTCAGAAGCTTTTTCCGACAATTTTCTGCGAACCAGGTACCTGAAAATTACTATTCGTTTGTAAGGGGAGAAATAAGCCTTGACGAGCTTTATGAAATGCACCCTACTGAAGCAAGCCTAGCCGATAATGAAGCTTGCTGCGGAACATTAGGAGAACCAGATGAAAACGACGTTAATGCATTGACAAATGAAGAAGTCGACTTTAAGATTCAATGTGCTCTGGAAAGTAACCCTAACTGGTTGTTGATCGGAGGGCCTCCGTGCCAAGCTTATTCGATTGTTGGACGCTCCAGAAGAAAAGAAATAAAGTTGGATGAAGCTAAAGATAAGAGGGTTGGATTATATAAGGAGTATCTGAGAATAATTGCTGTTCATAAGCCTGCCGTTTTTGTAATGGAAAATGTAAAAGGCTTGTTATCAGCTCAGACAGAAAATGAATTCATTTTTCATAAAATTCTAAGTGACCTTTCAGACCCTGTTACAACTTCTGTTTCAGAAGGAGAGATACCAGAGGAAAAAGCGCTTTCAACGAAATATAGAATATACTCACTTACCTCCCTACCAAAATCTTGCGACATCTACGGCAACCCGATTTTCAAACCAACTGATTTTGTAATAAAGGCTGAAGACTATGGTATTCCTCAGCGAAGGCATAGAGTTATTTTATTGGGTGTTCGTGAAGATATTGATGCATCTATAAGTATTCTGACCAAGCAAAAAAAAGTCCCTTTATCATCAGTAATAGGTTCTCTTCCTAAGGTAAGAAGCGGCATTACAAGATCGTTTTCGCATGCCACAATTGAAACAGATAAAGAAGGTAATTTAAAAAAGAAAAGACATTACAACAAAATCAATGATTCTTTTGAAAAATGGGAGTCATACCTTGAATTGTTTAACACTCAATTAGCTGATCTATTAAACTATATACCTGACTCACCTGCTAAATTGCCCCAAACAAAAGGTGCCGAGTTCAAGGTTACCAAAAGATACAAGTTGGCAGTCAACCACCCCTTAAGAGATTGGTTTTATGACGAACAGCTTGGTGGCATTCTTCATCATGTTTCCCGAATGCATTTGTTAGAAGATATTAAAAGATATCTTTTTGCCAGCCGGTATGTTGAAGAATACGGTAAGTTTCCCCGGTTAGAAGATTATAAGCAAGCTGGAGAGGAACTTATGCCTGATCATGATAATGCCGAGTCGGGAAAATTTACTGATCGTTTTCGTGTTCAGCTACCTGATATTCCTGCTACTACAGTTACAAGTCATATTTCGAAAGATGGCCACTACTTTATTCATTATGATCCAAATCAATGCAGAAGCTTTACCGTAAGGGAGGCTGCGCGGGTACAAACCTTTCCTGACAACTATTATTTCTGTGGTGGCAGAACGCAACAGTTTCATCAGGTAGGTAATGCAGTCCCACCCTATCTGGCTTACCAGATAGCTGAGACTGTTGCTGAAATATTTTCCTCAATTCCGGCTTTAAATACACAAACCCATGAAGCAGTTGGAGAAATTTAATATTGATGAAGCCGCTTCTAAATTAATGACATCAGAGGAAATTGAATTATTTGTCACTCAAAACAGTAAAGGCTTCATATTTCAGAAAGTTATTGAAAGAGCCCGCCATTACTCCGATCTCGCAACATACTATCTGGAAGCTTCTTTGATTTGTGAGCAGATTGCAGATTTAGGTAAAACAAAATCCTTTAAGGTAGATTGGAATAGTGGTCATCATCCGATTGCTCAGTTTGTTATTGTGCCTGAAGATTTGGAAAGCCTGAGTGAGTTGTTATTTGAGTTTACCCGAGCACTTTCTGGTGAGGACGAAGATGATGCCTTCAGCTGGATGGAGAGTCTTGAGGAGTATAAAGACGAAATAAAAAAGCGCCAATTAAAGTTTCCTGAACTTGCGGACGACTATTTTGCCAATCTTATAAATGGAGCATATGGAGAGTATGAATCCCAAACTGATGAACCCGAGGAGTTCAGAAGTAATATAGCAAAAGATAACCCGGAACATTTATTTGGGTTTTGGAAGTGTATGTACTCGGATGTCATCCAACAGGATTTTTATGTTTCGAGTGAATCATGGATTATCCCCCCGCAAAGTGATCTTAAAAAAATCCTTAAGAAGCATTCTTCCATAGCAAGGTTGAATCTTGAAAGAGGAAACATATTTTCATTAAATGGTGGCTACTATCTAATCAATGAGAATTATGTACTGTCAATTTCGTTCCCTGCATTGGCAAAAGCCCTTCATTGTATCAGTCACGTTTTTAACGAGGAACGTTCATTAAACGATCAGCATAACTGGCTTTATCATCTTAATGGCACTTACGAAATAAGTATATCTGATTTTGCAGGTTTTGTATTATTCTCATTTAATGGCTACAACATAATTCTTTGGAACCAACATAAACTGAGTTTTAATGACATTAATCTTCTAAACAGAAGTGCAGCGGCTATCTTTCAAATCACTTCAGCCTTGATTGGATTAAAAGATACTATTGCTTGCGATTGGACTCAACTCAATGATGAGACCTTTGAGGAGCTATGCTATGATATTATTTATTATGACCCCAGGTTTGATCATAAAACTATCAGAAAGATGGGTAAGTCAAGATCTCGTGATGGTGGCAGAGATTTAGAGGTTTACACCCAAGCTAGGCTTGGCTACAAGCCAGAGAAGTATATTTTTCAGTGCAAGCTACTTAAACCAGATACTTCACTTACTCCATCTAAAGTTCAAGGGATATCAGACATAGTCGAGCAGTATGAGGCTAATGGTTATGGAATTTTTACATCTGGAGTAATAGACCCTACCCTGTTTGATAGAATTGATGCAATTGCTAAAAGAAAAAATATCAATACAGAATTGGCTTCCAAATATGAATTAGAAAGAACGCTTGCTCTGCTTCCTAAATTAAAAGAAAGGTATTTTAATTGAACAGCTAATGTCAAAGCCAATTAATGATATATATACTGAGCTAATTGCTATTGCAGAGGCCGAGCTGAATCGGATCAGCAAAACAATTCCAGATGATCCTGCAATTTGCTTTGTAATGTTATTAGAGATGACGAGAATGTATGATTACCTGCATTTTGGACCAGATGATGAGCTTAAAGAATATAGATTATCTTTTCAACAGGTTGATGTCTTAAAGTCAGGATGGAATGTAGCTATTTCATTCTTATTCAAACCTATAACCCATTTTACTGGTATTCCTGCGATTGAGAGCAGTGAGGAAACAAGAAAATCAGCTATCAGCATGCTCTATCAATTTGGATGCATTGCGCTACTAAAACGTACAGCAGAAATGGGTTAAATCAGGCATCCTGATTGTTGATCATCAGGATAATGCCAATATTTATGCCTTCTCAATGAGTACTAATGGAAAAGGACAGTTCCTAGACCAAATTGAGCCCTCCTATTTAGAAACTTTAGAGGATACACTTTCTAAAAAAGAAACCAACTTTTATAAAGATTGGGAGTTGGTTGAACACAAAAATATTGATGCCTTTTTCCAGAAACACGGCAGCTTTTTATCTAAGCGTCCAGAAAACCCATCTTCAAATTTAAAAAGAGAGAATCTCGAATCTCAAATGCATGAGTTGATAAAGCCTTGGGATTCCGGAAAAGGTATTATGATGGGATATGATTCAACCGAAGAACTTGACTGGCATTTTATGTCTATTGCCGCTAATGCAATAAAAGAGTTTATACTTGATGCAGGATTGCATCCAGGCCATAATATAAAAGGTGTTAAGACTTCTGATATTTTAGCTGTAATAACTTGCTTAATCAGTTTTAACTTAAAGCATATTGAATTTTCATCAATAGCTTCAAAAAAAATTAAAGAGATATCAACCTTCCAAAGTTTAACCATCTGGTGTTCTTTGTCTAAACTAATAAGTGATATTTCAAGTTTTACAAGCATTGATGAAAATGCAGTTGCAAGTGTCTTTAAACTGATATCATTAAAATCGGAAGATGCAGTTCTTTTTAGAATGCACACTTCGAAATTTATGCCTTTGATCATTGATTTAGAAAATGATTTCGTTCTAAGGCCCGTTTCAAGTATTTTGAGAAATCCGCTTAACAGTATCAAAGATCTTTTAACCTTGAGAAATCCTAATCAAATAGCTGATTTCCTAGTTGGCAGAGAAGCTTGGTTACGGAAATATCTATATGCTATGTTTATGGGTACCAGATATTATAGGGTTGAAGGAAATATCGCCCTTCGTATAAATAAAAAATTCATTACTGACATTGACGCTGCTATCTATGATAACGTTACGGGTGAACTGGCTCTATTTCAGATAAAATGGCAAGACTATAACACAAATGATGTTAGGGTCTTGAGAAGTAAAGCAAGCAATTTGACTGATGAATTAGATACTTGGACGCGGAAAGTATCTGAATGGATTTCATCCCAAGGTGTTAACCAATTAGAGCAAAACCTCAGATTACCAAATAAAAGAAAGGTAAGGGAATCTAAAATCTATCTGTTTGGGCTTTCAAAAAATGCAGCCCGCATGAAAGGTTATGGCTTTGAATTAAAGGAGAAAAAAATTGCCGTAGGAACATGGGTTCAATTCGTAAGAAATCGAACAGAAATAGGGCCTTCAAATAGTGTGTTTGGCGATATTCATAAGGCATTAAAGCAGCAAGAAGATGTTGAAATTAATGTTAACCCTAGACCGGTTACATTTAAACTTTCGGATAAAGAGTTTCATTATAAGGACTTGTGGAATGTATTTGAAGCATAATGACTAGGTTACGTTAATTAATTATCTTGGCTGTCTTTGAAATGCTAATCATTAAAATAATCCAAGTATAGAAGCGGACTTAAATCATGAATTTAGAAGAGCTTAAGCAATACGAAAGTGAAGATGCTGCTCCACATGCAGGTAATATGATTGAAGGCTACCGGTCAATAGGCTATAGTCTTGAAACTGCTATTTCCGACATAATTGATAACAGCATAGCTGCTGAAGCAAAGAATATCTGGTTGGACTTTCAATGGAAAGGTGCTGACACAACACTTACCATAACTGATGACGGTATAGGCATGAGTTTAAAGCAATTGGTTATAGCTATGCAACCTGCTTCCAAAAATCCGCTTTTAGACAGGGATGTCAATGATTTGGGCAGGTTTGGTTTAGGTCTAAAGACAGGATCATTTTCGCAATGCCGAATACTTACCGTCGCTACAAAGAAGTTGAATAAAAGTATTGTCTATAGGTCCTGGAACATGGATTATGTACATCAGGCAGGATGGAAATTATTGACCTGGCTTAATGATGAACAATTAATTGACAGATTGCGCACGCTTAAAAGAGGTACTACAGTAATATGGCAGGATATTGACCATCTTGTAAAAGGAACAAGCGTTGAGAATGAAGAACAGCTTGCGAATTTCTTGGGGCAGATAAAACAAGTAGAGAAACATCTCTCGATGGTTTTTCATTTGTTTATAGAAAATAGGAAGCTTAGTATATGGATAAATAACAATAAAATCTCTGCCTGGGACCCTTACTTCAAAAAAAACAATGCTACAAGCATATCAGTTAAGCATAACCTCAGAAATAATATTACTTCGCAAGCATATGTCCTGCCTCATCACTCACAGCTTTCGCGGGAAGATTTTGAAAGAGGATCGTGGATTAAGGGCTGGAATGCCCATCAGGGATTTTATATATACCGTAACAACCGGATGATCATTGCGGGTGACTGGCTAGGTATGTATAAACAGGAAGAGCATAGTAAGCTTTCCCGTATTCTGGTAAATATACCCAATACTGCAGCATTGGATTCGGAGTGGCAGTTAGACATAAAAAAATCAACAATTCAGGTTCCCCATGATATCCGCAAGGAGTTAAAACAAATAGCAGATAATTCAAGAAAAGAAGCCGTTGAAGTATATCGCCAGATTGGAAAAATAAAACGGAGCAGGACGGCAAAGGAGGATATACCGGTATGGGCTCCACACAAACGGAAAGGAAGAAGATGTTACCAAATTAACCGTGATCATCCGATCATTAAAGCATTTATAACCGAACAAGGAGGCAATAAGGCAAAACTGAATCGGTTCTTTCACCTGATTGAAGAAACGCTGCCACTAGCTATGATCATTGTGAATGAAAGTGAATACCAGGATATGCAGCAACTTCCTTTTGAAGATAAATCAGTTGCAGACCTGGTAACTATGATAACTGAATTATATCAAACCTTTATTAACACCGGCCTTTCACATGAAGAGTCGATTTTAGAAATTCTCCGCACAGAACCTTTTAATCATTACCCTGAGTTAACTGAAAATATTCAGAATGGAAATTAACCTTACAGAACTGGAAACTGCTCGTCATCACTTTTTAACACCTGCTGCAGGAACCAACTTTGGCCATGCTGCTTCTGTATGTCTGGAAAGTCAGGGACACGCATTAATAGTGGATATGACAGGAGAGGGGCAATACTTAAAGACGTATGCAACAACACGATATGATGTGGATGACCAGATGAAGCGCACTTGGGGTGATGAGGAATATACTACAGAACAAGGAGCCTATGGAGTAGCATTTCTGGTAGCATCAAAGGAAATGAATGTTAAAGCCATTCAGAAATCCAGAAAGAAAACGGGGATAGACTATTGGCTAGGAACAGAAAACAGTTTTCTGTTTCAAAACAAGGTAAGACTAGAAGTTTCAGGTATAAGAAATGGAACAAGTCAGCAACTGGAGCAACGGTTTGTAACGAAAATGAAACAATCAGAAAGGTCCGACGGTACCGGCCTTCCTGCTTTAGTGGTTATCGTTGAATTTAGTAATCCTAAAGTTAGAACCGGTTTAAGAAATATCCCATGACAAACGAACAACTGGAACAATTCCACCAGATGGCAATGGACAATTCGGAGTTAGCATTACTCGCCTTGCACGGTGGTGATCTGAATAGATTTCACCAACTGTCAGCTGCAGCTTTTTTGTATGAGAAAAAAGCTGCACTGGGCTTATTCAATCAGCATATTGAACCTTCCCGTTCTATCTTATTCCGAAGCGCTGCCTATATAGCACTTGATAATGCAGATTTTATAGAAGCACAAAAATTATATGATTATGCCTTGGAAGGAGAAGTTCCAAGTGAAATTGCACAAGAACTAGAAGAGTTAAAGACAGAAATTGATCGTATCAAAACTGAGAATGAAAGCCTGATACAAAATGCACTAACTTTTTTAAACAACCGTCGGCGACCTGTAGAACGAGAAGAAATCGAAGCCGATATCCAAAGAGCTGCCAGAGCATTTGAAACCCGGGAAATTAATCTGAAATATGTATACAACTTTTTGGGAAGGCAGTTTAGTATAGAATCGGAAAAGCATATAACACTTGATGAAGAAGATAATTATGAACCTTGGATACATAACAAAAAAGGCTCTATTACAAAACGATTTTGGGATAGGTATGTAAAGTATCTGCAACAAGATCAAAAATGGGCGCCTGACACTGTTGATAAACTTGATGATATCACAGACGATATACTTGACCATCTGACAGACCCGACAAGGACTGGAGACTGGGATAAACGAGGTTTAGTCGTTGGTCAGGTGCAATCCGGCAAAACAAGTAATTATACTGGTCTTATGTGTAAGGCCGCAGATTACGGATTCAAAATTATCGTAGTACTTGCAGGCACTACCAATGATTTGCGGTCACAAACACAACTAAGGATCGATACAGGTTTCTTGGGTTGGGATACTCAGGTTGACAGACATGGCATGGAGAACCGCAATTTTGGGGTAAGCAAATATGATCATAGACCCCAGGCCCATTATCTTACTACAAGCGCCTTGGATGGCGATTTTAAAACTACTACCAGACACATAACCGGCACAAACCCCCGCTCAGGACATATAGTTGTGGTTGTAAAAAAACACCCTATCGTGTTAAAGGAATTTATTCGATGGTTTGCGGATATGGGAAATGACTTAGGGGATGGGAAAAAACTCGTTAAGAACCTTCCTTTACTTTTAATTGATGATGAAGCAGATAATGCGTCAATTAATGTTTCCGCTAAAAGCATCTCTACGATTAATGGATTGATAAGGTCTCTACTCTCCCTTTTTCAGCAAAGCGCTTATGTAGGATATACAGCTACCCCTTTTGCTAATGTTTTCATTTTACCCACAGAGAAAGATGATGACATTTCGAGGGGACTGAATATCCGTCTTTCTGAATTTTGGAAATATTCAGGAAAGGATCTTTTCCCCAGAGACTTTATAATTAATATCCCTCCACCATCAAATTACACAGGCCCTAAAGAGGTATTTGGAATTGATGCAAATACTAGCATAGACCAAACAAGCGCTTATCCTGGATTGCCATTGATAAGAGAGTTTGCCAATTCTACCTATCAGCTTTATTATCCTGATAAACATAAAAAGGATGAAGAGCTTCCAGAAGATTTACCAGAGGAATTAAAGGAAGCTATTCGCTCTTTCATATTGGTTTGTGCTATTAGAAGAGTAAGAGGGCAAACAGATACACATAATTCCATGCTTATACATGTTACACGTTTTGTAAGATGGCAGAACAAAACGGCAACACTCGTGAATCGAATATTGAAATATTATCAAGCACAGATTCAATACAAGCAGGGCAATCTTATTGCGGAACTAAAGGCTCTTTACGAAAAAGATTTTGTAGATACTACTAATACGATCAGAGACCTTCCTGGTTATGATGATAACGCAATTTATGTAGCTGACTGGTTTGAAGTGGAAACCCAGTTGAGTAAAGCCGCATCTAAAATTCAGGTACGAGCCATCCATGGTGACACAACACAAGAGGGTTTAGAATATGATAACATCACTTCCCTTGATTATTATGATCATCGAAAGAAAGGAATTTCTGTAATAGCTGTTGGGGGAAATAAATTATCGAGAGGGCTTACGCTTGAAGGGCTTTCAATTAGCTATTATCTCCGTGCAACAAAAATGTATGATACGCTTATGCAGATGGGCCGCTGGTTTGGCTATCGCCCCGGCTATTTAGATCTCTGTCGATTATATACAAGTGAAGAGCTAGTAAAATGGTACAAGTACATAACTGTTGCCTCGGAGGAGCTAAGGAATGAGTTTGAGGATATGAAAATGCAGCGCAAAAGTCCGAAGCAGTTTGGTATTAAGGTACGTCAAAATCCGGATGTGCTGCAGATAACCGCTACCAGCAAAATGAGGAGTAGTGAAGAAATGGAACTGACATTCTCGGATAAACTGAGGGAAACTTGGTATTTCAGGAGGGATAAAAAAATATTTGAGGCAAACTATAAACATGCAGTAGCGATAATTAAAACATTAGGCTCCCCGACTGAGAAAAACGGGCAGCCGTATGTTTGGTACGGAGCAAATAACAGTCAGGATGTTTTAAAATTTCTCCAAGGATACCAAGCCGACAACAAACTGGAACATGAGAAGTTGATTGAGTATATTACAGAACAGAGTAAGGTAAACTTTTTAACTAACTGGACGATTGTACTCATTAGTAACAAAAACAAAGTACAAAAACCTTATTTCACAGTCGGTAAGAAAACCGCATCGGTCGGCTTAACCATGAGAAGTGATGCCAAAGAAGGGAAAGGTAACTTTTACGAAATCAGTAAGAGTCACATTATTGACCCAACACATGAATATATAGACTTTGATCATATGGGTTCCGACTTTGCTGAGGCACTTCGTATTACAATTAAAGATTGGGAAGAAAACCAGCGAAAAAATAAACGCCCTGATCCTCCTACAAATCCATCTGGTAAAAACATTCGCGCCAAGCGTCTTGTTTCTGAAGGCTTGTTACTTATTTATCCCCTAGACCCTAAGCCTGATGGATGGAAAAATTCTTCTATAGACATTCCAATAATAGGATATGCAATCAGTTTCCCTAAAAATGAAAATGATAAGAAAGTCAAATACCGCGTCAATCAAGTATTTATGGAAGAATATACGTATGATGAAGATTCCGACTTAGAAGATCAAGATATAGATTAAAAAGCTATGAACAAATGATCTACAGAAAACAGTTTTAGTATAGTTCGATCGCTACTGGTTTCTTGATTCTTTGCATCTGTTTTTAGTCTGTCTTCCAGAAAGGTTAATTGTCTTCAGAGATATCTTTAAATTATGCTGTACCGATTTCTAAAAAATAACCAACTCCTTTCCTCACCGGAATCAAGATTTCTAAATCATTTCCAGCTTCGTTACCAGTATTCAGTAAGCATACGACAGGTGCAACCTATTTTCCGTGGCGAATCGCTGGAGGCAGTATATGACAAATTTGGTTTGGATACGCAATATGGCGGTCTGGAACAGCTATCGAAACGGCTGTTCCTGTTTGGCGATATAGCCCGCCACTATTTTTCGGCCACACATTTCGAAAAGCCGGGTGAAGAGTTTGCGATAGACGATTGCAGTGAGACGGTGCTCCGGTATGTTTTTAAGCAGGTGCAAAAGACGGTGATACGAAAGCACCAAATGCACCAAGCTTTTTACGAAAAGAATGCTGCCTTTGCGACTTACTTTCTGGAAAGAGCCAACCTGACTGATTTTGTAATAAAGCTGGAACAGCTGCCTTACCAAGACCGACTGGCGGCACGGAACTATTACCTGAAGCTGGTGCACCAGTTTTCAACACAAGGTTATCAAACAAAGTCGCACGTTGTGTCGACTTCCAAAAGCTATAAAGTGGCGTGGGGCTTTGCCAAAAATCTTGTGCTGCATGCATGGGACCCTTCGGTGCCAGTGCGGAACCTTATCGTGAAAAAGAGGGGGTTGCCGGTTTATGCAGGCGCGCCTTACCGTCAGGCGGAGGTGACGCTGCTGGGGGAGGATTGTTACCGCATTATATCATCGGGGCGGAGCTGCTGAAGGAGCAGGTGTTTATGGTGAACCCCTGGCTATTTGAAGCCATTATAAATAAGCAACTGTTTGTGCAAGGGTTGCCGGTTGACCAGCGGGATTTTGACAAACAGCTTCCTCTGACGCGGTATGGGGGCGGTTACGTGGTGGAGAATGGAAGAGTGCGGGATGTGTGAGGGTTTATTAAATAAAAAACCCGGCTTCATCACCAGCATTGTAAGCCTGGAGGACGGACCGGGACGGTAATGCAAAATTAAAAATTATTTCGATGTTCTATGACTCTCCCAAATTATTGATTCGCTACCTTCTTTAAAATGACCTATACGAAGTGGCTTACCGGTCACACCTTTTTCCGTAGAAGATTCGTAAACCATATGAATAATTTCTTTTACCTGAAGCTTCTCAGAACCCTTAACCGAAAATGCGAAGTTGACACCTTCCTGCGCCTGTGCTACGCTGGGATAAAGGATGGCATCGGCGCTATAGCCATAGCGAGACAGATCGGTATTATAAAGAAAATTATGCCCCAGGTAAGCAGACCGGTCATAGGAATGCACATCCAGAAACCAATCGGATAGTTTGTTGCTAATGTACTTTACCGCTTCTCTTTTGGCAGGGGAATAAGTTTGCAACATGAGCGTTAACTGCCTTTCGAAGCCTTCCAAAGCAAGCTCCCAGATCGCAGGCAAAGTTTTGCCATTGGTCATATAGGAAGCTGTTCCTATTGTCTGGGCCGACCTTTGTTCCCAAACGCTGATATAAATTTCTTTCCTTCCTGTATCCCGCATTCGGCTACTGCCGTTTGTGGCAGCAGTGCTGCGTAGAATACAGGAAAGCCGACCAGGTTAGCACGGCCCTTGCGTGTAAGGGCAGGCGGAGGGGCGAGATAGGATGATAAGAGGGAAGGGTTCTGGGTGAAGCCCTCTACCCTTCGGACCCGATAGAGTTGTGAAAAATGAGAACTTGCCGGATATAAAAAGTTAAGGACTGGTATTTTATAAACTTGTTCGATTAGCGTTTGAAGTTCAGGAAAATCATAGCCAGCCAGGTCCGTTGCCTCCAAGGCTGCAAAGGCTTTTGTGTAATAGGATATTTCCTTGATGAAGCCCGCATCTGTAAAGGGCAGTTTTTCCTTACCGCTAGTGGGGTCCCTGCATACGAAGAAGGCCGCCGAAACCATCCTAGGGAATGTGTATAGCCTGTATTGTATTTCCTCCTATCACTTTCCTTCGCCAACCGATTTTGCGATGGAGGGTAAGCTGAAAGCATTTGGCACTCACTTCCTGCTGATCAAAGATGTGGGAGCCTTCCTGGAACGGGTGAAGGCAGGAATCCGCGCCCTGCGACTGGATTTTGAGCACGGCTTTGTGGAGTATTATGACAGGGAACAGTTTGAGGGCACGACTACGCTGTTTCAAAAACCGATGGAATATGCGTACCAGAAGGAGTTTCGGTTTTATGTGTATACGTATGCGACAGCACCGCTGGTCTTTAGGATCGGGAGCTTGGAGGACATTGCGGATATGTTCGAGACGAAGGATATGGGAGAGTTGAAGCTGGTGGGGAAGGGATAGAAATATCCAGTTATTCCAAGAGTATCTTGTATTGCTCAAAGGAGACGCGAAGGGTGATGATGTCTTTGACAAAAGACGGTTTAAATCAATAATTTAGGGGCAGCGATCAGCATATGATATGATAACCATTACCAAGAGTTTACTGAGCAAGGTTTCACAGACCATCAAAAAGTATGAAGAGATAAGCCGGTTGACGGGAGAAGATTTTAATGTCTTTCGCATTTTGAAAGTAGAACGCCGGGAGGTCGGTACCCATTCGGCATTGCTGGCAGCTTTGCTTGATGCGAATGGAGCGCATGGGTGCGGAGATCGCTTTTTAGAACTTTTTCTTGAACAAACCCAAATAAGATATGCGAACCACCCGCAATTTCTTTTACGCCTGCAAAAGTTTGCACCCAGCGGTAGCCGCTCTTTTGCAGAGGCACATATTGGCAAGTTGGACAACGAAGGCAATAGCGGCGGACGGATCGATATTCTTCTAAAGGATAAAAACGGACAACATATAGTATTTGAAAACAAGATAGATGCCGGCGACCTAGATAAGCAGCTGGTTCGCTATAATAACAAGTATCCTGAAGCGCCTATTTTTTATTTAACCCTCAACAAGCTACATCCTACCAAACAATCGAAGAGAGAACTGGAGGAAGGCAATCAATATATTTGTATTTCATATAAGGAGGATATAAGAAACTGGCTGCACAACTGTTTGAAGGAAGCCGCCAGTTACCCGTTATTGCGGGAAACCATACAGCAATATATACACCTTATCAACTATCTTACTCATCAGTCAAACTCCTATAAGATGGATAAAGAGATCGTAGATGAAATTACGCTGACGAAGAGTGCCTATGATGCAGCAAAATCGATACGCACGGCTTTAAATGGGTTTGAAGCCAAAATAGCGGCCGCTACTGCCAAAGAAGTGAACGAGGTTAAAAAGAAGCTTTTTTTGAGTGAGCATATTGAACTATTCACTTTTAGAAATTACCGGTTCAAGGCACGGCTATCTAATGAAGCCCATCACTGGCATACTGATATTGTTCCGTATAGACTGGAAAATGGGAAAGAAGTTTTTGGCTGTGCCGGTGATGCCGCTTTAGCTGTATTTAAGCCTCTTCTTCAGTCATACCGTACTGATGTTTTTCAAAATAAAAATTACTTAATCTGGATTTTTTCGGATTATAACTTTCATAAGCTGGAGTGGGAGGACTACATAAAGCTTGATGATGAAGCCCATCGAAAAGCCTGGGCAGTAAAAGTGTGCGAAGAGTTTCAGCTTCATCTTGATACTTTTAAGAAGGATGTAAACAACCTTGCAGGAGGTAGAGAAATAGTCTGGCAGAAGCGGGATTAATAAACCTTGTGCCTGAAGGAGCTTTACTGCAATGATGGGGTCATCAAGAACTCCTGTATTTGCGAATCCTCTTCTTATAAAAATCTTCTCTATTTTGCTGCTTTCAAAACAATATTTATTATGGCCACCGCTCGTGCTACAATAAAAAACCATTATTCCCCAGAGGAATTAATGCGGGAAGCTATTAAAGAGGCCAGAAAGTCGATTCCGGAACATGCGGATAAAACGGATCCTCTTGTTGGCGCTATCATAGCTACTGCCGATGGAGAAATATTAGCCCGTGCTCACCGTGGTGAACTCCGAGAGGGTGAGCATTGCGAATTTACCCTAATCGAGCGTAAGCTCCGGCAGCATAATCTGAAAGATTGTATTTTATACGTCACCCTTGAACCGTGCACAGATGCATCCCGCAAATCTCCCAAGAGAGGATGCTGTACGCATATAGCCAGAGCCAGACTAAGAGAGGTATATGTGGGAGTAGAAGATCCCAATCCTAAAATTGCAACTGAGGGTATTAAATACTTACGAAATAAAGGGATCACGGTTCATTTATTCCCTGATCATTTAGAACAGGTCATACGAGCGGATAATGCCCAGTTCATTGAAGAGAAGGAAGAAGAAGCTTTACAAGTAAAAAAAGGTACACCTCCACCTGTTAAGAACCTTTTAGAAGCCGGAGCACCGGGAGCAAACCTTTCCAGTTTTTCCCAACCGACCATACAACAATTTATACATGCTTCCCGAGCTCCTTTTACCTACCCTTCTGAAGATTTCAATCAATGGGCGGAACAGTTCCAGTTCATAGAAAGAACTACAGCGGGCAACCTAACACCTACAGGGTTAGGGTTGATGTTGTTTGGTGCTGCCCCACAAAACCAATTTCCCCAAACCGTCTATAAAGTTGAGATTGATTACGGATCGGGCGAACCTGAAATACGGGATTTCTCAGGGCCGCTTGTTAACCAGCTTACTGAAATTTTAGATTTTGTTAGAGACAAGGCTTTAAAGTTAACTATTAACAGAAGTCAGGGCGAAAGAACGGAGCGAGCCGATTTTCCTTTTGAAGTGCTTAGAGAAGCGATAGCCAATTCCATTATCCATAGAGATTATACTATTGAGGGGGGCACCAATTACCTGTATATCAGCCCTGATAAAATTATTGTTCGTAGCCCGGGTACTACTATGTTGCCCCTAACTATAGAAGATTTACGGACGTTTGATACTCCTTCCCTCAGCCGTAACCCTAAAATCATGTATATCTTCAACCAAATGAAACTTGCCGAGCAAAGAGGTATAGGATTGAGAAATATGCGCCGGCTACCTGAATCGGGTTTTCCCCAGCCTGTATTTGAACAGAAGGCGGGCATGCTTTCTGTTATTTTTGGACGTAATCGTGATTTTATAAGCACTACCACTACTACAACAGCTTCACCAAAGGAGTTAAGCGATGATGATAAAGATTCTATCATCTTTCTGCAAGGAAAAACAGAAACCTCTGCGGCAGAGTTTGCTAAACACTTTAATATTTCGGGTAAAACAGCACAAAGAAGACTAAGTAAGTTAGCTGATTTAGGGGTAGTTGAAATAACAGGTGATAAACGATGGACTAAATACCAACTCAAAAAGTAGTATAAAGGACAATCTAAGAGACAAAAGTCTTTTATAAGGAGAAAAAGCTACTTATATATAGATGTAAAGGACAACTTAAGATGCAAATGTATTTTTATATCCTGAAATAGTGATTTAACTATAGCTATAAAAGACATTCTAAAGAAAACGTCATCCTATACCAAATGACTTATACGGTGGGAAGCTCTCAACCACCAGTTTCAACATTCATTTGATCATTTACTTAAACATTCCGCACTCCTAAGACTTTCCCAACTCCCTTTCAATATCCGCACGCATCGGCCCGAACTCTTTAATAGCATCTTTCACCTGCTGGTGCGTTTTGGAAGGAAACCGGCTGTGCATGGCGAGGAGTGTGCACCTAAAGGATTGAACAGGAAGCGTGTTTGGACTTAGCGTTCGGGTTGCTGGTCATCCCCTCCGGGGATTTTGGGCTGTGGTTGGGGATGTGGGCACAGCAGTTTTGACTTATGCGGCGCACAGGTCCCTCGCTACGCTTCGGGATGACAAGGTGAGAGAGTGATGGTTGGCAGGCGGGGGTTTAGTGTGCAGTCCATAGATGCCTCCTTCCCTTCGTTGAACTCAGGGTAAACTCGCTCAGGATAAAAGCCGGGCATGATAAGGACGAGGAAGTATGATAGTGGCTAGGCATTATGCGAGGTCTTTAAGATCCCTTTCGTTCGTTGCACTCACGCAACTCACTCAACTCTGTCAACCAATCAACCGCTTCCCCATCTGCATATCTGCATATTCACTCATCTGCACATCCTCCCTAAAACGCCTTCACCCCCGCGCCTTTCTCCACCTTGCCGTCCTTCATGACAAACACCACGCGTCCAAAGGCGCCGCTGTCCTTTAGCGGGTCGCCATCAACCGCTACGATGTCGGCCAGCTTGCCCGCTTCGATAGAGCCCACCACATCGCGTACGCCCAGGAGGTCGGCAGCCGCTACCGTAGCGGATTTGATGGCATCCATCGCCGGCATGCCCGCTTCGATCATGTAGCCGAACTCCCGCCAGTTCTTGCCGTGACCGAACACGCCGGCATCGGTACCGAACGCGATCTTCACGCCGGCCTTGTAGGCCTTGCCAAAAGTGCCCTGTATAAGGGGACCTACCGCCAGCGCCTTAGGTGTGACGATGGCGGGGTAGTAGCCCGGTATCAGTGCCGAGTCGCCCACCGATTTGCCTGCCGTGATGGTGGGCACATAGTAAGTGCCGTACTGCTTGAAGAGGGCGATGGCTTCATCGTCCATATAGGTGCCGTGCTCGATGGAGTTAACGCCTGCCCTTACGGCCCGCTTCATGGCCTCCGCGCCGTGTGAGTGGGCGGCTACTTTAAAGCCGTAGTCCTTGGCGGTTTGTATAATGGCTTTCAGCTCTTCTTCCGTAAACTGGGGGTTGGAGCCGTTCTTAGCCATGCTCAGCACCCCGCCCGATGCGGTGATCTTGATGAGGTCAGAGCCTTCCTTGTAGCGCTGGCGCACGGCCTTGCGGGCATCTTCGGGGCCGTTGATCACGCCCTGCTCTGGTCCGGGGTCGCCCATCAGGTCGGCCCGGTAGCCCGAGGTAGGATCCGCATGTCCGCCCGTGGTGGCGATGCTCTTGCCGGCAGTGAAGATGCGCGGACCCTGTATAATGCCGCTGTTGACGGCGTTGCGAAGGGCGATATTGACACCGGTGCCGCCAAGGTCGCGTACCGTGGTAAAGCCCGCCATGAGGGTGGTGCGGGCAAAGCCTACGGAGCGGAACGCAAAGTCGGCCGGGTTCAGCGTGAACTCTTCCAGGTATTGATTCTTATTCGTTTCCCCTTCGAGGTGCACATGCATGTCCATCCAGCCCGGCGTCACGGTGGTGCGCTTCAGGTCAATCACCTTATCGGAGGCGCCACCGGTGGTGAACCCGGGCTGCACGACGGCGATCTTATTGCCCTCTACTACGATGGTGACATTGGTGCGCGGCGTGTTGGATACGCCGTCTATCAGGGTGCCGCAGTGGATATAGGTTTTTTGAGAAGCAGCAGTAAGTGTTGCCGCAAGGAGGAGGAGCGTTAGTAGTTGTCGCATGTGGTTGGTTTGTAAGAAGGGAAGTTAGGGGTTTTTGAACCACTAAGACGCAAAGAGCGTGAAGGAACACAAAGAGGGAGTTGAGTGTGAGCAAGGCCCTTGGATTAGTTAAATCTTTATAATGCAGTGCAAAGATGCCCGAAGGGCGTGACAAACAACCGGTCGAGTCAACTCGGTTAACCATTCAACTCAAGTCAATTGATCAACTTATTCAACTATAAACTGTGCGCCAGGAGACCTGAGATAGCAGATACGGCTTCGCGGTAAGTGGCGGGCTTTACCACCAGGTCGGCACCGTACTCCTTGGCTTTCTGCGCATCGGCAGTGGAAGAGGAGGTAGTGAACATGACCACGGGGATGCCCTTGTAGCGGGCATCGGACTTCAGCAGCCGCAGCACATCGAGCCCCGACATGAAGGGCATATTGATATCGAGTATGATCAGCGAAGCCTCGGGAGGCGTTTCTTTCAGGTAGTCCAGCAGCTTATTGCCGTGCGGCAGGGTCATCAGGTGGTGGGTCTTCACATTCAGGAAAGCGTCCTCCATGATCATGCGGTCCTCGTGATCGTCATCTACATAAATAACCAGCTTGGAAGGGTTCATACAATGATAAGGCTTAGGTAAAGAGGGATTAAAGATAGCTGTCCTTGCTCCCTCCTTTCACAAAGTGTAAGGAAATACTTTCTCGTTGTGATACTATGCAAATCACGTTCCGGCTTATTGGCACTAATTCTTGCGGATGCAGGATAAGATAGGTGGAGAATGCAATAGCGGTTTTGAATACCGAAGTCGTTAGAAAGAAGGCGGCTTATCCCCTTACGAACCATCACCTTTGCGCTATGACCGACCCTTTTGACCTCCCGGTACTCGTTGGCGGGAAGGAGATCCTGCTGCCCTCGCAACTGGTCCCCTTTGCTACACCTATAAAATAAAAGTGACCGTAGGCGAACAGGAGATCTTCTTTGACCGCGACGAGGAAGGAAGCTTCCGGGGTATGACGGAGCCTTCTGGCATCAACAGCAAGCCCCTATCACCGGAACTGCTGCAAGCTATCGTGGTAGCTATCCAAAAGCTATTGCAATAAAAACCAGCGACCCGCCAATGCGGGCCGCTGGGTAAAAGGTTTAAGAGGCAGACGGCGAGAAAGGGGCCCCGGTCTTTTCGAGGACCGGTCCTGAATCCGCCAGCTGGGGCGGTGGTGGCGTGAGCAGCACATCTACCACGGAAATGCCATGAATGTTGGCCACTTGCTCAAAGTACCATTCGCTGAAGGGCGAGTCAGAGGTGGCCAGCATTTGCCAGGCCCCTTCGGCGTTCTCTCCTTCAAAGGTGAGGATGACGGCATTGCCTGTTGCGCCTTGCTGGTAGAACACCCGTTCCCGTACGCCTAAGCGCCGGCGGGAGGCCTGGTAAGCTTTGCGCTTGTCGCCTTTGAGCTCGTTCATAAACTGGTGCCAGGCAGCTTCTCTGCCTGGAAGGACGGGAATAGTCATTGCAAAAAACCGAGACATAGATCCTCCTTTTTTTATGGTGGTTAATAAAAAACTATCCTAAAAAACCGTCTCTAAAATGTTGTCACGGAACTCGTAAAACAAAATGCTTTCTTTCGTAAACCCATGGTGGCTCGCCGGGCTCAATGTTTATCCTGGGCGCTTCGGCGAAGGATGACAACTTCCTTTGAAACAAGCTTTACACTGACGTTGTAGTAACAAGAACCGCAATGTGGAATGAGGCGTCTATCGAAACGATGCAGACGAGGCAGGATGAGGCTGAAGCCCTACTAAAGTAATCATTTTACATTAACCGCCACAAATTTCTACATAATGTGGCGGTTAACATTCCGCAGCGGCTGCCAAATCCTTCTTAGCTTAGTGCTCACATGATAAAGATCGCCCTGTCGCTGCTGCTTTTGCTTCCTCTTATTATTTCCGCTCAATCCGTTAAGCTACTGGTAGGCACCTATACGGGCGGCAGAAGCCACGGCATTTATGTGTACTATTTCAATACCAAAAGCGGTGAAGCAACACTTATTGATTACGCTAACACATCGAACCCTTCGTTCCTGGCAGTAAGTGCAGCGGGCAACCACGTGTATGCCGTAAATGAAAATGGCGGAGCGGCTGGCGGTTCGGTCACTGCCTTTTCTTTTGATAAGATAAACGGACGATTGCAACAGCTAAACAGCCGGCCATCGGGTGGCGAGCACCCTTGCTATATTGCCCTTGATAAAACCGGCCGCTGGGCAGCTGTGGGCAACTACAGCAGTGGCACGGTTACGGTTCTCCCCGTCCGTGAGGATGGCAGTTTGGGCGAAGCTGCGACGACTATACAGCACCGGGGCAGCGGCACCAATAAAGATCGCCAGGGCAGCCCGCATGTGCATGCGGCCGTCTTTTCGCCAGACAACGCTTACTTACTTGTAACAGACCTGGGTACCGATAAGGTCTTTAGCTATTCGTTCAATGCCCGCACCGGCAACCTGCTGCCAACAGATGGACAATCATTTGTGAAACTGGCCGATGGCTCCGGGCCGCGACACCTTTCTTTTCACCCCAACCGTAAATGGGTGTACCTCGTGCAGGAGCTATCCGGAACGGTTACGCAATTCGATTATAAAAAAGGAGGGCTGGTGCAAAAGAGTAAAGTAAACATCCTGCCCAGCGATTACCGCGGCACAGCCACTGCTGCCGATATACATGTATCGCCCAATGGAAAATTCTTATACGCCTCTAACCGCAATTCCTCCAACACCCTTGCTATTTTCAGGATCAATAGGGAGGACGGAAGCCTGCAGTTGATAGGGCATAAACTGAGTGGTGGCCGGGCGCCACGAAATTTCAACTTCGACCCGGGTGGTCATTTCTTATTGGTCGCCAACCAGGATACGAATGCCATTACCGTCTTCCGGATGGATCATAAAACCGGGCTGCTGACGGATACTGGTAAGAAGATCGAAGTTCCCAAGCCGGTGTGTATCGAATGGGTGAAATAAGCGTCCTAAAAGGGTTTACCCTTCTTTTATATAATCTAAAAAACTTGTCTCCGGTTTGCCCAAGGCCTGCCAGGTAGGCTCGGCTTCAAAGGTTTCCGGGTAATTGTTGATGGCATCTACGATATGCGCCCCGTAGTTGAACTTGCGGTTAAACCGTCCTAAGAACTTCAGCATACCTATTGGGATCTTGGCCATCTTGACGCCCTTGCTGTTCGTAACAAACAGTTTGGCTGCCTGGTCGGCGGTATAGCATTCGGTGCCCTGCACACTGTATTCCCGGTTGCCACTATCAGTTAGGAAGGCCGCTACTACCTGCTTGCCATAGTCCTTACCGGCTATCAGGTACATCGGGTGTTTGGAATCGCCTGCCAGGTTGATCCGCGACCCCTGCCGGTAAGCGCCTTTGTCGAAGCTTTCCATAAAGGCCGATGCGTAAAAGATGGAGTAGCGAATGCCGCTTCTCTTTATCATTTCCACCGCTTTGTGCTTGATGTCAAATGCCCACCAATGAAAGCCGTCCACGCCCTGGTAGCGCATGACCAGCGAAGAAAGAAATCCAATATGCCGGATGCCCTCGCGCTGCGCTATTTCCAATATTGATTGGAGCCCTTCGCGTTCGGGTTGAAAGTCGGCCTCGCGGCTGGTTTGCGCTACGGCGAGGTTCAGGTACACCGCTTCCTGTCCTTCTAATACGGTTTCAATGCTGCGCGGGTCCTGCAAATCGCCAATGACCAGGTGAACGGCATCTCCAAAAAGACGCCGTGCCTTTTCGCCATTGCGCACTAAGAGGGTGACATCAAAACCGGCGGCGATAAAAGCTTTGGTGACGGGTTGACCTAACATGCCGGTAGCACCGATGATGGCTATCTTTTGCATTAGCAGTGATTGAGTCTGCTAAAGATAGGCTTCGTTTGCAAAAAATGGAACAGTTATGCTCCTACTTTTTGATGTCGTTCTTATTCCTAGTTTCCTCTACTGCCTGAGCTAAAACCGGTAGGTTGAACACTGTTTCTTTCTCTCCTTACCCGTTTTATTGATGGCGGTCTCCTTTCCGTAAATTTGGCCACGTAATTGAAGCAAATGAAACTGTCGCACCTGTCCCAAACCCTTATTGGTTCTGAAATTGTAAAGCTTGGTGGAGAGATCCGGGAACGCATCCGCCAGGGCGAAACCATCTATAATTTTACGGTAGGTGATTTTGACCCGCAGATCTTCCCGATCCCGCAAGAACTGGAAGACGCCATCGTAGAAGCGTACCGGCAGCATTTTACCAACTATCCATTAGGCGAAGGCAACCTGGACCTGCGGGAAGCGATCAGCGAGTGGGCTAAGACCTCGCAAGACCTGGAATATGGGCTGGATGAGATCCTTGTCGCCTCCGGCGGCCGACCGCTGATCTATGCGCTGTACCGCGCCATTTGCGATAAGGGGGATAAGATCATTTACGCAGTGCCCAGCTGGAACAATAACCATTACACGCATTTCGTGGAAGGGGAGCATATCATTGTAGAAGCCAAAGCCGAGAACAATTTTATGCCTACCGCAGAAGACCTGCGACCGCATATCAGTGACGCGGTTTTCCTGTCCCTTTGTTCACCGCAAAATCCCACGGGCACTACGTTTCGCAAGGAAGACCTGCAAGCGATCTGCGACATGGTGGTGGAAGAAAATAACCGCCGCAGCGAAGGCGCGAAGAAGCTATACCTGATGTATGACCAGATGTACTGGCAGCTTACCTATGGCGTGATCGAACATTTCAATCCCGTATCGCTGCACCCCGGCATGCGGCCATACACGGTGTTTGTAGATGCGGTGAGCAAGGTGTTTGCTGCTACCGGCGTACGGGTGGGCTGGAGCATGGGACCTGCCCCGATCTTAAATAAGATGAAGGCGATCCTTTCGCATGTAGGCGCCTGGGCGCCAATGGCGGAACAAAAAGCTGTAGCCCGCTACCTGCCACAAACGGCTGCTATTGAAACCTACCTGACGCATTTTAAGAACGAAGTGGAAGAACGCCTTCGCCGCATTTACAATGGCTTTATCCAGCTAAAAGAAGCCGGCTTGCCTGTAGATGCCGTGGCGCCGGAAGCGGCGATTTACCTGACCATAAAAATTGATCTGGCGGGGAAAAAACATGGTGATGCCCTTTTGCAAAACCAGGCGGATGTAACCTCTTATATACTGAACAATGCGGGATTGGCCGTAGTTCCTTTTTATGCTTTTGGTGCGCACAAAAGTTCGCCCTGGTACCGGTTGAGCGTAGGCACCTGCAAGAAGGAAGAAATAGATGAAATGATAGGAAAGCTTCAGACGGCGCTGGAGGGCTTAAGCTGAGTTTTAGACACGAATGGTACTAATCGAACGAATGGTACCTAACCGGATGATAAACATCTTCATTTGAGAAGCATGCTCAATCAAGAAGAAAAAATTCGTGTAATTCGTCTAATTGATTTCTGAATTCGTGTCCCTAATTCTTATTGATCAAAAACTCGAACGGCTTTAGCTGCATATAAGAAACCGCTTTCAGGATCTTCTTCTGTTTTTGGGTGATGCGGGTGCGGGTAGCCAGTTCATGCACCCTGCAGAAAACATCGTTGCGCTCTACGGTCACCAGCAGTTTATGCAGGCATTCCACTTCATGATTCAGCGCCGTTTGGGAGAGGCTGCTGATCCTGGATAACAGAAGCAAATCGCGTTTACCGGTTTCCATGGCTCTTCTCGTTGGTTACACTATTTTACGCTGGGACATCCACACTTGCTGCCTTTACCGCTGCCCGAATAAATATTACGCTGGCAAGAGGTAGCACTGATTACCAAACTCAATAACAATGCCACGGCTAAAAGGTTTTTCTTCATAAAAGGGGAATCTGTTAAACTAACTAAATTACGCTCCTTTTAGTATGCCACTCATCCTAACCCGAAAAAATTAACATGGGGGACCAAAATATTACGGAAAAATCCCGCTTGCTCATCGCTCCTTTGGATTGGGGGCTAGGACATGCAACGCGTTGTATTCCAATCATACGCCAGGCGTTGCAAAGCGGCGCTGACGTGTTTTTGGCGGGTGAAGGGCCAACGGCGAATCTTTTACACACCGAGTTTCCACAATTGCCGTTATTGCCTTTAAAGGGCTACGAAATCCAGTATGGGAAAAACAAGCTGGAACTTATCGGGAAGCTTTTGCTGCAAATTCCAAAGATCATTGACGCCATGGACGAAGAACACGACTGGCTGCATACCGCGGTGGATCAATATGGCTTGCACGGCGTTATTTCGGATAACCGCTATGGGCTTTACAGCGATAAGATTCCTTCTATTATCATCACCCATCAACTGCTGGTAAAAACGGGCATGGGAGGCAAGGCAGACCGTATGCTGCAAAAGCTGCATTATGGCTATATACAATCGTTCAATGAATGCTGGGTGCCCGATGTAGCTACTAGTCCATCGCTGGCCGGCGAGCTGGCACACCCACCGGTTCTGCCCGCTACCAAAGTTCAATATATCGGAACGCTTTCCCGCTTTGCCAATCCCTCGCAAAAACCACTAAAACACCTGCTGATCCTGCTTTCGGGCCCGGAGCCGCAACGTACCTTATTAGAGAAAAGCCTAGTAGCACAATTGGGCAATTACAAAGGAGAGGTAGTGCTGGTGAGGGGCTTGCCGGACAGCAAGGAAACGCTTGAGCTGGCGCCCCATGTTATGGTATTCAATCACCTGCCGGCTGCCGCATTGGAGGTAGTTATTAAAGAGGCGCATTTCGTGATAGCCCGCACCGGTTACAGCACGGTGATGGACCTGATGGCGCTACGGAAAAAGAGCATCCTTATCCCCACGTCGGGGCAAACCGAACAGGAATATTTGGCCGAACACCTGATGGAGCAACGATTTGCGTTGTGCATTTCGCAGGACAGGTTCCGGTTGGGGAGTGCCTTGGACTTAGCAGGCTCCTTTCCTTATAATTTTCCCGAAACGCTTTCAGACAGTGCCTTGAAAGATGCAATAGATGGTTTATTACAAACTGTAAGCAACCATCCTGTCAACCCTCCTTCATCCCCAAATCCGTGGCCATGAAAACCAGTACACGAGCGCACTTGGCGGTATTAGGCACCAATCTTTTCTTTGCCGCCAATTTCAGTTTTGTGAAGATGGTATCGCCGGCTGTGGTGAAGCCTTTTGGACTGAATGTCTTTCGCGTCAGCATCAGCCTCCTCCTTTTCTGGCTTATATGGGCCTTAGGGAAAACAAGTGCGGGCATTGCTAAAAAAGATATTGGCCGATTCTTTCTCTGCGGGCTTACCGGTGTTGCCATCAATCAAATGCTTTTCATAAAAGGTCTCACGATGACCTCCACGATCCATGCCTCTTTATTGATGCTGACGACGCCCCTCCTGATCACGCTATTTGCGCTGTGGGTGCTGCGGGAAAGCCTGACGTTTACGAAGATAACCGGGATCGTTCTGGGCGCCGCCGGCGCCGCCTTGCTGATCGCTTCCAAAGAAAATACGAGCCATGCGCAGAACTATCTTTTGGGCGACCTGCTGATACTGGTGAATGCTATTTCTTATTCTATTTATTTCATCCTCGTAAAGCCACTGATGGAACGCTATAGCCCATTGCACGTGGTGCGCTGGGTGTTTACATTTGGGCTGCTCCTTATTCTGCCTTTTGGTTTGGCAGAAGCTACAGAAGTGGAATTCCAGGCTTTTACGATGCAGCAAGTGCTTGCCTTCGTAGCAGTTATTTTTACAGGAACATTTCTCGCCTACTACTTTAACGCATACGGCATTCAACACCTGGGTGCCGGCACAACGGGGTCTTACATCTATACACAACCGGTTTTCGCGGTAGTGATCGCTACGCTGATATTCGGTGAAAGCTTATCGCTTTATAAAGGCTTAGCCGCCGTGCTCATTTTTAGCGGCGTTTACCTGGCAGGGCGGCGAAGCAAAGTTGAGTAGTTGATCGGTTGATAAGGAGTAAGGCACGGGGCTTCGCCTTAGCCCGATCATAATGATTCTTGATCCTGGTTGCCCACTCACCACCACAATACATTTTGCTACGGCTACCCCAATGGGTTCTTTGGGTAATCGAAAAAAAGAAAGGCCGCATCAGCGCTTCTGAAGGATGCCCAGGTAGGTGCATCAATGCTCACGGCGAATACGGCGCAAGTAGGCATATCATCAATCCGCACATTGGAAAGCGTATTTACAAACTCGGTAATGGTAGGATTGTGCGAGAAAAGAGCCACGGTATCGGCCTTATCCGGCAAGTTGGTTATAGCGGTTTCGAAAGCTTCTTTCGTTGGTTCGTAGAGTCCATCCACCAACAGTATATCCCCTTTTTCAATACCGAACTCCTCCGCGAAAAGGGAAGCTGTTTTCTTAGCCCGCTTGGCAGGACTGGAAACGATCAAGTCGATCTTAATGCCTTTTTCCTTTACGCGGGCTGCCATCTCCGGTGCATCTTTTTTACCGCGGTCATTGAGCGGGCGGTCAAAATCTTTTTGGGAGATGTCTTCCCAACTGCTTTTTGCGTGACGGATGAAGAGGAGGGTTTTCATGGGATGAAGGTAGGCAAAGAAATTTGCACAAGAAGTCAATACCCCCTCGCATTCTTCCCTTCCATATAATTCATAAAGGCCTTGTTCACGACACGGTTGCCACCAGGCGTTGGATAGTTGCCGGTAAAGTACCAGTCACCCGTATTATTAGGACAGGCCTCATGCAAAGACTCAATGGTTTGATAGATCACATCTACCGGCAGCTTTAAGTCGGGCGGTGTGATCAGCTGAGCGATCTTGTTTGTGATCTCCTGGTTGCTGAAAGTTTTGTACACCTGTTTTACCACATTCACCGTATGCAGTTGATCCGTGCGAAGCAGCTCCTTGCATTGATCATACAAATCTTTCAATAATCCTTCCTGGTTGCGGTCTTTCAATAGTGTGACCGCCGCATTAAACGCTATAAAATCACCCAGCTTGCTCATGTCAATGCCATAGCAATCGGGGTAGCGGATCTGCGGAGAGGAAGACACTACGATTATGCGCTTAGGACCAAGGCGTGACAACATCCGGATGATGCTTTCCTTCAAAGTAGTGCCGCGAACAATGGAATCGTCTATCACCACCAGCGTATCCACATCACGGCGAACGGTGCCATAGGTTATATCATATACGTGCTGCACCATCTCGTTGCGGCTGCTGTCTTCCGTAATAAAGGTGCGCATCTTCACATCCTTAATGGCGATCTTTTCCATGCGTATTTTTCGGTTGATCATTTCCGATAATCGCTCTTCGGAAATATTGCTGCCCCAGGTGAGTATCTTTTCAATCTTGGTCTTGTTCAGGTAGTCCTCGCAGCCTTTTAATAACCCATAAAAAGCCACTTCCGCCGTATTCGGAATAAAAGAAAAGATAGTATTCTTCAGGTCGTATTCAATAGCGTCGAGCACTTGCCTGCTAAGCTGATAGCCCAATGCGTTACGCTCCTTGTATATTTTTTCGTCGGAGCCGCGGGAGAAGTAGATGCGTTCAAAAGAACAGGCTTTGCGCTCTTTCGGCTCTATCACCTGCTCCATTTTCACTTCACCGGTTGGCATTACCACCAGCGCCTGCCCGGGCATCAGTTCCCGCACTTCGTTCTCACCTACATTAAATGCCGTGCGGATGGCGGCTCTTTCCGAAGCGGCTACCACCACCTCCTCATTGACGTAATAATAGGAAGGCCGTATGCCATGCGCATCCCGGAATACAAAACCGATCCCGCTGCCGGTGACGCCACCCACATGAAAGCCACCATCAAAAAGCGGCAGGGCTTTCTTTAAAACGGCGATAATATCCAGCGCCTCCGGGTTCTCTTCATCTGCCTTCACCAAAAAGTGGTACAGTACTTCCATCATGGCGGCAAGGTCACTTTGCTTCTGAAACTCACCTGGGTCAACATTCACCAACCCGAACAATTCTTCGGTATTTACGAGGTTGAAATTGCCGGCGAGTGCGAGATTGCGTGCCGGTATGGTGTGCCGCTTTATAAAGGGGTGACAAAATTCTGCGTTGTTCCGCCCTTGAGTGCCATAGCGCAAATGCCCTAACAGCAACTCGCCCAGGTGCGAAAGGTGACCTTTCATCAGCCCCGCATGATTGCTGATATCCGGATTGAATTTTTGCAGCTCATTGAACTCTTCCCCGATCTGCCGGAATATATCGGCAATTGGCTGGTTATTGCTGCTGCGCAGCCGGGAGAGAAAGGGATAGCCGGGTTCAACATTCAGTTTGACGGTGGCCACACCAGCGCCATCCTGCCCGCGGTTGTGCTGCTTTTCCATTAACAGGTAAAGCTTGTTGAGACCCCACATTACAGAACCATGGGTCTGCTGGTAATAAGAAAAAGGCTTGCGAAGCCTTAAAAAGGCCAGTCCGCACTCGTGTTTTATTGCATCGCTCATGAGGAAGCGCAAAGATAGTGAGGTGAGGGCAGCAAGCGACAAGAAAGCGAGTGGTGAATGATGAAGCAGAATGGTTTTAGAATGAATTAACAGGAGAAGGATTCGCTAAGAAATAAAAATGGAGGTCAGCATTGTGAACTGGTCAAACTTTTTGACCGCTCTCACTTCGGCACCACCACTTTTATGGTGCAGCCTTCGCCGGGTGCAGAACTGATCTCCAAATTGCCGCCCAAAGTTTCGGCGCGGTTCTGCATATTGGTAAGTCCCAGCCCGCGTTTGATCTTTTGAATATCAAAACCTTTTCCATCATCGGTGATCTCTAGGACCAACTCCCCGCTATCATTCTGCAAATGAATGATGGCCAGCGTGGCGCCGGCATGCTTAACAATATTGTTTAAATGTTCCTGCACAATGCGGAAGAGCATTAACTTTTGGTTTTCCGGCACCTTGCCTTCTTTAAAGAAAGGGCAGAATAATTTGACATCTAACTGCCCGGTGCGGGTAAGACTATTCGTTAAATCGTTTATTGACTCAATCAGCCCCAAATCACCAAGTGAGGAAGGAATGAGGTTATGGCATAAGCCCCTGATCTCATTTATAACATCCGACACATTCCGAACCGCCAGGGAGATCATTTCAGCCGTGTTCTCATCCGCTGTTGATTTTGCCAGATCCAGGTAAAGCTTAATGGTGGTTAACTGCTGTCCAATATTATCGTGCAATTCTTTGCCGATCTCGGTGCGTTCCCTTTCCTGGCTATCAATGGTTGCCTGCGTCAATTGCCGCTGGTGACTGATCTTTTCTGCCAATAGGTTTTCCTCTAGTTTTTTCCGCTCCGTAATGTCCATAAAGGAGCAAATAATAGACACTATTTGCCCATCGCTGTCAATGATGGGGTCGGCGTTTAGCAACATCCAAATGCGTTGCCCGGTAACCGGATGCTTGATCCCCATTACCTGGTCACGCACAATTTTTTTTGTAAGTATGGCTTTATAAACCGGGCGTTCTTCTTTTGGCAAGGGCTGGCCTTTTTCATTAATGGCATCCGGGTAGATCTCCCATATTTTTTTACCCAATAGCTTTGCTTCTGTTGTGGCCATCATTTGATCCATGGCATTATTCGAAAGCAAAATATTGCCTTCGGTATCCTGCATCAGGATGCCAATGCGAAGGTCACGCACCAGGTTTCGAAAGCGGGCTTCGCTTTCAATCAGTGCCTCAGTTGCGGTTTTGCGAAGGGTATCATCATGAAAATAAATGGCAATGCCATTCACGTGTTCGTTTTCCAATAAACTATGAGCCCGCAGCATGCACCAAAGCCAGTCGCCGGATTTGCGAAGCAGGCGTACTACTAAATATTTTACTCGCTGCTCTTGCTTGATTTCCCGCTGAAAAGCGTCCATACAGAGGGGATGGTCATCCGGATGGACAAAATCGAACGTTTGCCGGCCAACTGTTTCCGCTTCTGTAAAACCCAATATCTCTTGTACCGAAGGCGATACAAATTGTGTAATTCCAGTTGTGTCTGTAAGCACGATGCCATCTAAGGAGCCGGTAATTAAACCGCGGTAAAAATTCTCGCTTTCCCGTAACCGCTCTTGTGCCAGTCTTCTTTCGGTGATGTTCTTACCAATTGCCAGTACGCCTGTCTTAGCACCCGATTTATCGAACAGGTAAGTAACGGTATTTAAGAAATAGTGGATCTCGCCCGCTTTATTTGTATAAGCCACTTCGCCTTTCCAGGAACCCGTAAGCTCCAGCTGGCTTCTGGCATCTTCAACGCTGCCTGATAAAAAATCGAAATGTATGAGTGTGTTTATATCTTTTCCAATGGCTTCTGCAGCAGTAATGCCATAAACCGTTTCGGCGGTCTTATTCCAGGTCTGCACGAGAAACTGAAGATCGGTTGTGATAAGAATATCCTGTATGTTCTCCAGTATAGTGGCCTGGTAATGCAACTGTTCCTCACGGGGTACCGTGCCGGGAACCACTTCAGTTATTTGTCCGGATGAAGGATGCACATATAGAGTTTAAGCAAAGCTACTGCTACTAAAAGATACTTCTTTAAAAGAACAGATTGAGACGCCCCAACCTACTATTTAGAAGCAATTTTACTGGCATCCGACCACTTTTGCAATTGCCCGCATTGGTTAATGCTTGGATCGAGCATGATATAGTAATTGGACATATTGCCTTTCAGCCATTTTTCCAAAACAGTTGCTTTCTTTTCTTCGAGGGCGGCTTGCGAAATTTTATTATAATCGTCTTTTAAGTTTAGCCTGTGTGGTTCTGTACGGGATTTCAGGTAAAGAATGCGTACACCCTTATCGCTGCGTTCGTTGGTGAAGGCCAAAGGCTGAGAATATTCGCCAACGCGAAGCGTACCTAATTGTGCCACCACTTCCTTGTCCAATTCATCAATCGTGTTATACGTATCGCCATCGCGGCTGGTGATATACGGCCCGGAAAATTTAGCGGTCTCGTCATCGCTGTAACGGCCGGCTGCTGTATTAAAATCAATACTCCCGGTGATCAGCTTTGCCCGCACTGAATCCAGCTTTGCTTTTCCCTGGCGAATTTCTTCATCAGTAACCGGCGCTTTGCGAAGAATATGACGCACCACTGCGTTATCGCCATTGCGCTGCATCATTTGTATGAGGTGATAACCCGATTTTGATTTAATAACATTGGATATCTCGCCTTCCTTCAATCGAAAAGCACCGGATAAAAAAGCCGGGTCCCAGATCTTTTCGGTTCGGCTTACCTGGTATTGACCCCCGCGGTCTTTAGAGCCCGGATCTTCAGAATAGTTTTTTACCAATTGCTCGAACGTTGCCGTCTTGGCTTCGATCTGGCGCTTGTAATTCTGCATCTCGTCAATCACATATTTCTCCAGTTCGCGGGAGGCTTTCGGATATACTACGATCTGGCCGATCTCCACTTCGGTTTCAAAAAACGGCAGGCTGTCTTTCGGAATTTTATTAAAATACGCCTGTGCCTCGGTAGGTGTGATGCGGACATTTTCTACGATCTTCCGTTGCATGGCCTGCGCCATCTTGTTTTCCTTTACTGATTCGCGGGCATCGTCCTTGATCTGGTAAATGGTTTTACCGGCAATGCGCTCCAATTCTTCCTGTGTGCCATAGGCATTAATAAAATAACGGACCCGTTGATCCAGTTCTGCTTCAATTTCATCTTCTCCTACCGGTAGCGAATCCTTTTCAGCCTGCATCATCAGCACTTTAGAAACAAAGGCTTGCTCCATGATCACGCATTCCGGGTTCTCCGGAAGCGTACCGCCCTGGCGCTGCGCATCCGCAATGGCATTTTTGATGTCAGATTCAAGAATGATACGGTCGCCTACCACACCTAAGATTCTGTCGGCAACGATCTTTTTAGGTTGTGCAAAAGCGGTAGTGGCCAATGCTGCAGCGCTTATCAGGAGGAAAAATATTTTTTTCATAATACGTGTAAGCCAAAAATATGCGTTCTGAAGGATAAACCCTGCGGGGATAAGGGGATTAACAAAAGGTTTAGACACCTCACCCTAACCCTCTCCTCGTAGGAGAGGGAACAGCTACTGCACAGACCACGCTACTAGTGTCAGTATTACTGAAAAGAAAAGTCCCTCAACATTGGAGAGGTTGAGGGACTTTAATTATGATCGTTTAAGCTGGCATATGTTGTTCCCTCTCCTACGAGGAGAGGGCAAGGGTGAGGTGTTTACAGCGTCCGCTTCACCTCTTCCAACTCGTAGGCTTCTACAATGTCACCGGCTTTGATATCGTTGTAATTTTTAATGGTCAAACCGCACTCCATGCCGTTCAAGACTTCCTTCACGTCGTCTTTGTAACGTTTCAGGGAGCCGAGTTCGGCAGAGGCGCCTTCGCCAGTTGGGTAAACCACGATACCATCCCGAATCAAACGAATCTTGTTATCGCGTTTGATCTTGCCATCCAACACCACGCAACCAGCCACCGTAGCTTTGTCGAATTTGAAGACGTCTTTGATCTCCACGTTGGCGACGATCTTTTCCTGTGTCTTCGGCTCCAACATACCTTCCATCGCGCTGCGAATTTCTTCGATAGCGTTGTAGATAATAGAGTATAACTTGATCTCGATGCCCGCATTCTCAGCCAATTTATTGGCTTGTGAAGAAGGACGTACGTTGAACCCGATCACGATGGCATCGGAGGCTTCCGCCAATACGATATCGCTTTCGTTGATCTGACCAACGCCTTTATGGATCACACTCACCAATATTTCTTCGGTTGACTGTTTTTGTAAAGAATCACTCAAGGCTTCCACCGAACCGTCCACGTCACCTTTGATGATCACTTTCAGTTCTTTAAAGTTGCCCAGTGCCAAGCGGCGACCGATCTCATCCAATGTAATGTGCTTCTTCGCCCGCATGCCTTGCTCCCGCAGGATCTGTGCCCGGCGGTTCGCTATTTCTTTTGCCTCGGCTTCATCTTCATAAACCTTGAATTTTTCTCCCGCTTGCGGCGCACCGTTCAGTCCAAGAATCAATACCGGCGCGGAAGGGCCCGCCTTGCTCACCTTTTTATTGCGTTCGTTGAACATGGCTTTTACGCGACCGTAATTCTGTCCGCTCACTACAAGATCGCCATTCTTCAGCGTACCATTTTGCACAAGGATAGTAGCTACGAAGCCACGTCCTTTATCCAATGAAGCCTCCACCACGCTACCGTTCGCTTCACGATCCGGGTTGGCTTTCAGTTCCAGCAATTCCGCTTCCAGCAAGATCTTTTCCAGCAAAAGGTCCACACCAATTCCTTGCTTGGCGGAAAGCTCCTGGCTCTGGAATTTACCACCCCAGCTTTCTACCAGGATGTTCATGTTCGCCAATTGCTCATATATTTTTGCCGGGTTCGCACCGTCCTTATCTATCTTATTGATCGCAAAGATCATGGGTACATTAGCCGCTTGTGCGTGAGAAATAGCCTCACGGGTTTGTGGCATGATGGCATCATCGGCCGCGATCACGATCACCGCGATGTCCGTGATCTTGGCACCACGGGCACGCATCGCCGTAAAGGCTTCGTGACCCGGCGTATCGAGGAAGGTTATCGTTTTATCATTTGGCAAATTCACCTGGTAAGCACCAATGTGCTGGGTGATACCACCCGCCTCACCAGCTACTACGGTTGCGCTACGGATATAATCGAGGAGCGAGGTTTTACCATGATCCACGTGACCCATGATGGTAACGATGGGAGAGCGGGGCTGTAATTCATCCTCGCCATCCACATCCTCTTCTTCATCCATCTCCATTTGCTTTTCCATGTCGATGAATTCGACATCGAAACCAAACTCGGAAGCTACCAATTCAATTACTTCCGCATCAAGACGCTGGTTGATGGATACCATGATGCCCAGTCCCATACACTTACCGATCACCTCGGCAAAGGATACATCCATCAGGTTTGCCAACTCGCTTACAGAAATAAACTCTGTTACCTGTAGTTTGCTGTCGGTCATTCCATCAGCAGCATTAGCCGCTTCGTTCCGCAGGTTGCGACGCATTTTCTTCATATTGCGTCCGCCACCACGACCCGTACCACCAGACAACTTCGCCTGTGTTTCCTGTATCTTCCGTTGAATCTCTTTCTCGTCAATCTGCTTATTGTCGTCACCGCGCTTAGCAAAACCTGGTCGCGTGGCACCAAAACGGCCGCCGCCACCTGGGCGAGCACCGGCACCGCCAGCACCGCCGGGATTTTTGCTAATGGTAAAGCGTCCGCCGCCACCCTGCCCAGTAGAAGGCGTAGCAGCGCCGCCACCCGCAGGTCCTCTTTGGAAACCTTGTGGAGGGCCATCCTTCTTTTCGATGGGAATGCGCTTGCGCTTGCGCTTTTCATCTACTTTCGGACGCGTATCGCTGTCCACCGGCAAATCAATCTTGCCTAATACTTTCGGTCCTTCCAGCTTTTCTGCCTGGATGTTTTCAATGACTACTTCTGGTTCAGGCGGCGTTTCCGCTACAGGCTCCGGCGCCATTTCTGCCGCAGGCGCTATCACCTCCGGCTCTTTTACAGGCTCTGGTGCTTTTTGTGGTGCAGGCGGTTCTTTTTTTGGTGATTCCGCAGCCTTTGATGATGCCTTCTTCGTTCCCTTTTTTGGGCGGGTTGAGGAATCAATGGCAGAAAGATCAATATTGCCCAACACTTTCGGGCCCTCAAGCTCGGGGGCTTCCACTTTCACTATTTCCGGCTGATCTGTTGGTGGTTCTTCTACAGGAGGCTGAGGCTGCACTTCCGGTGCTGGAACCGCGATCGGCGCCGGTTCGGGTGTGGGAACTGGAGACGGCGCCGGAGCGGGTTCGGGTATTGGTTCGGACACTGGCTCCGGAGCTGGTGCAAGAGGCGCTTCCGCTACTGGTGCCGGTTCCTCTTTCTTCACCACTTTCTTTTCCTCTTTACGGAAAGAAAGGTCCTCTTCGTCACGGCGCTTGCGGATCTCCGCTGCCGTCTTCATAGGCAGGTCTATCTGCTCGCTTTTTATCTTGGCTTGCTTATCGCCCTGGAAGCCTGCCTGCAAAGCCCGGTACATATCTTCCGTGAGCTTTGATGTCGGCTTCAGATCATCCTTACTAAACCCTTTCCCCACCAAAAAATCCACAAGGGTATCCTTACCAATGTTGAACTCTTTGGCGGCGGCCATTAACCGGGGTGTTGTTGTTTCTGACATTAATGCTTTTTAATAATTCGGTTTGATGTGAGTGGTCCGTTGCGGGGTAGTGAGTATTTTGAAAAACTCACCGCTCACGATTCTCTACTCACTTATTTATTGTCCTGCTCAAATTCTGCCTGCAGCACTCTTCTGACTTCTGCGATGGTTTCTTTCTCGAGGTCTGTTCTTCTTTCCAGTTCATCCACGCTCAGGTTCAATACGCTTCTTCCGGTATCGCAGCCCACCCGCTTCAATTCATCAATGATCCATGGCTCGATCTCATCGGAAAACTCTTCCAGGTCAATATCGAATTCTTCTACTTCGCCTTCATTATCGCGATACACATCAATCTCATAGCCCGTCAATTCGCAGGCCAATTTGATGTTGACACCGCGGCGACCGATAGCTAAGGAAACCTGGTCGGGTTTAAGATAAACCGCCGCGTGTTTCTCTTCATTATTGAGGTTCATGGTGGTGATCTTAGCCGGCGTCAGGGACCGCTGTATCAACAACTGTGTATTGCTGGTCCAGTTGATCACGTCAATATTCTCATTTTTCAATTCGCGGACAATGCCATGAATGCGGCTGCCTTTCATACCCACGCAGGCACCCACCGGGTCAATACGATCGTCATAGGATTCCACAGCCACTTTTGCTCTTTCACCCGGATCACGTACTATTTTCTTTATAACAATCAGGCCGTCAAAGATCTCCGGCACTTCTATTTCGAGCAGCTTTGCCAGGAAGTCCGGTGACGTGCGGGAAAGAATGATAACCGGGTTGTTATTCTTCATGTCCACTTTCTTGATCACGGCACGAATATTCTCTCCTTTCTTAAAATAGTCCTGTGGGATCTGTTCGCTTTTTGGCAGGATCAATTCGTTGCCTTCTTCGTCCAGCAAAAGAATTTCTTTCTTCCAAACCTGGTACACCTCGGCGGACATGATCTCACCAACGCGGTCTTCGTATTTCTTAGCGAGTACGTTCTTTTTCAGATCGGCTATGCGGCTGGCTAAGGTTTGCTTGGCAGCCAGTATAGCGCGACGACCAAAATCTTCGAGGTTTACTTCTTCATACAATTCCTCACCTACCTGGTAATCGGGCTCTATCTTAATGGCATTGCTGTATTCAATCTCTTCCAGCGTATTGTAAATGTCTCCATCTTCCACGATCGTGCGGCGGCGGAAGATCTCCAGGTCACCTTTCTCGGCGTTTACGATAACGTCGAAGGTTTCGTCGCTGCCATACTTTTTGCGTAGCAGGGTTTTAAAAACATCTTCCACAACACGCATGAGGGTGGGACGGTCAATGCTTTCCGCATCCTTAAACTCCTGGAATGCTTCTATGAGATTGATACTTGCCATAGTTTTTGAATTTAGCTCTTAGCTGTCAGTTGTTAGCTACAAGCAGGAAAAGACATAAATAAAGTCTTGCAGCTTGTGGCTGATAGCTGGCAGCACTCTTAAAACTTGATTTGAATTTTTGTACTTTTTATATCGTTGAATAAAATCGTTTCCTGTTTGATCTCTTTCTTCTTTCCTTTACCCATTTCGGTTTCCACAATAATTCCATCTTCGGTTGTATCCAACAGTTTGCCCTCTTTTTTTGAAGCGTCTAACATCGTGATATCTACATAACGTCCAATATTTTTTTTATACTGGCGATGCAGTTTCAGGGGTTCATCCAGGCCGGGTGAAGAAAACTCAAGGGAATAATCGCCGCCAGGGAAAATCGGGTTTTCTTCCAACTGTTTATTCAATTGGCGGTTGTAGCGGATCAGCTCCGCAAGTGCAATGCCTTCGTCGCTGTCAATAAACACTTTGACATTGTTCACCGGCTTGATGCGCACTTCCACAAGGAAGTGTTTTGGGTCAGCCAACAGGTCATTTATCATGCCTGTCAATGTCTCTACTAAAGTTTCTGTCTGCATAGTTAAATAGAAGAAGGGAACGTTCTCCGTTCCCTTCTCATCGTCTTTTCCGGCACGAAGGTAAGGATTACGTTAATTATCTTCCAAATGAATCTTTAGTTAATTCAGGGCTTTACCTTTGGTGCATCATGCTTACGGCCCTTTTTTGCATTTTTTTAGCCTATATATTGTACCGCTTTATTTTCCATTTTGTTGTTCCCATTTGGCGCACCACCCGCCAGGTAAAACGCGGCTTTCGGGATATGCAGGAACGTATGAACAGCCAAATGGGTCAATATGGTCAGCCCCAAGAGCCCGCCCGGCATTCAGCCGGTTCGCCTTCCAAACCAAAGCAGCAAGGCGATTATATTGATTTTGAAGAAGTGAAGGAATAAGGTTCGATTTTCCTACTTTTGCCGTCCGTTAAAATTATTTACTGCTTGCAGTAAGGGACTCTTAGCTCAGTTGGTTAGAGCGTCTGACTCATAATCAGAGGGTCGGGGGTTCAAGTCCCTCAGGGTCCACATTGATAAAAAAGGTTCCAGCTGGAACCTTTTTTTATGGAGAACTATTTCAAAAAACTTCATTTTACAGATTCTTATGCTTTTGCCAAAATCACAACCACCGCTAATGCAAAAAGAACTAAAATAATGATCGTGCCCGTTAATAGTGGTCTCTTCTTCTTATGTGGATCAATTCTTTTGGGCATGCAGTCAGTTTTTGCAAAGGTAAGTTCCTGAAAGCTCCTCTATTTCCCTTGCCTGTTAAGACTTATCTAATCTAAATATAAAAGCGCCACACATATGAGGATAAGAATGATCAAAACGATTGATATTTTTATAAGGGGATCTTTCTTCCGGTATTTATCCTTCCGCATGTTAGTTGATCAATAGTGATAAAAATTAACTGGTGCCACAAATGCAATCATTTGAATACGCAAAAAATAAATATTTTAAATATAAGTAAAACCTCATAGAATTAATTATTTATTGATTTATAAAGTTTAGTACTTTTATAATCGCTTCCTAGCGAAACGATCCTTATCCCCTGAAAGCTACACGCTACCCTTACAACACCGTTTCATAATTGCCATTGCTTAATCTTTAAACTTTATGTTATGAAAGCGTTACGCATTATGTTGATCCTGGTCGGTTGTTCCTGCATCGCACTAAACATTGGGCAGATCGCTATGAGCGAGACCAATCCGTTACCCATTGATGCCGGATTTTTAAAGATTTTTGAAGTGTATGTTAGCAAGCTATACCTGCTGCTTGCCGGTATTGTCATAGCCGCTATTGGTTCTAACATTCATGCCAAGAACAAGAACCAGCAAATAGCCTGATGAAGAAGGTTAGGGTGCGCCGCTTTCCGTGCACCCTTTTGTTTCCCGTTACGATTGTCTTTGAAGACAGTCGTGGAGACTATTTCCCCAATCTTGTTTTACCTCCTACGCACGGTATTGACTTTTCCAAAGTTATTACGCATACCTCAGTCCTCTTTTTCAAAGTCCTGTGTTCCCTTACCTTCGTGCTCTTAACCTTTCATTAACCCTTAGTCCAATACATTTGTTTTTTTAAGCCTTATTATGAGAAAAATTGTTGTCGTTGTCTTGGCCATGTGTGTAAGCGGAGCTTTGTTGGCACAATCTGATTCAACCGTAAAAAACACCATACTTAGCAGCCGGGCCCTTCCTTCCTCCAATGATCACCTTATGATACAGGTTGGTTATACACAATGGGCGGGCAAACCTGATACGATCTCAACCAGTGGTATTCCACGTTCGCTGAACATCTATTTCATGCTGAATTTTCCATTTCGTACCAATCCTAAGATGAGCGCTGCGATTGGTGTGGGTATTGGTTCAGATCATGTTTTCTTTAAGCGAACAGCGATTAGCATCGCTGAGAATGCGCCGGCAATCCGCTTTCGCAACGTGAACGCAAGCAGCCGGGACACGGCTTATTTCAAGAAAAATAAGATCGCCACTTCTTATGTAGAGGTGCCGGTAGAATTGCGGTTTTTAGCCAGCCCGGGCAATCCAAGATCATTTAAAGCAGCCATAGGCTTAAAAGTTGGAATGCTGCTTAACGCACATACTAAAGGAAAAGAACTGGTGAGACATGCCGGCGGCACTATCAACGATTATAAAGAAAAAGAATTCAGCAAACGCTTCTTCAATACCAACCGTCTTTCAGCTACAGGCCGCGTTGGCTTTGGACATTTTAGTCTCTTTGGTTCTTACCAGGTTACAACCTTGTTTAAGGAGGGCTTAGGGCCGCAAGTACGACCGGTTACGATCGGGCTGAACATTAGCGGTCTTTAATTTGGTAAGCGTATTCTTTTGGACCTTATTTTGAAGCGAACCGGTATGGTTCGCTTTTTTTATTTTTATAGGATATTATGATTGACAAGAGCAATAAGATCAAAGAAGAAGAACAGGCGGTGTTGGTAGGATTAGTGCAAAAAGACCAGCGGGAGCCACAGGTGCAGGAATACCTGGATGAACTGGCTTTCCTGGCCGAAACGGCAGGTGCCGTAACTGTGAAACGGTTTATCCAAAAACTGCCCCATCCCGATAGCAAAACCTTTGTGGGTAAAGGCAAACTGGAAGAGATCAAAAATTTTGTGCACCTCCGGGGCATTCAGCTGATCATTTTTGATGATGAACTATCCGGATCGCAAATCGGCAATATCGAAGAAGTGGTCGGTGTGAAGGTGCTGGATCGCTCTGACCTGATTCTTGATATTTTTGCCCGGCGTGCTAAAACCGCACAGGCGAAAGCACAGGTAGAACTGGCACAGTACCAGTATATTTTACCACGCCTTCGAGGCATGTGGAAGCATTTGGAACGCTTAGGCGGTGGTATCGGAACAAGAGGTCCGGGTGAAACGGAGATTGAAACCGACCGCCGGATCGTTCGGGATAAGATCACCTTGTTGCGCAAACGGCTAGTCGAAATTGATAAACAAGCTTTTACGCAACGCAAGGAGCGGGGCGAGTTCATACGCGTAGCATTGGTAGGTTATACCAATGTTGGAAAAAGCACCCTGATGAACCTCCTGTCCAAAAGCGAATTGCTGGCAGAGAATAAGCTGTTTGCTACTTTGGATACGACAACAAGGAAAATGGTTTATGAAACCACCCCTTTCTTGCTAAGCGATACAGTAGGATTTATTCGCAAGCTGCCGCATCACCTGGTGGAAAGCTTCAAGAGTACGCTGGATGAAGTTCGGGAGGCAGACATCCTGATGCATGTAGTGGATATATCGCACCCGAATTATGAAGACCAGATCGGTGTGGTGAACAAAACCCTGCAGGAGCTGGGCTCTTTCGAAAAGCCTATTATTACCATCTTCAATAAAATGGATCTCTACGCATCCAAAACCTTTGACGAGTGGCTGGAAGAAGATACAAAGAAGGCGCTATTGCAAGACCTGGAGCAGCGTTGGAACGAAGAAACGGGTGGCAATGCCATCTTTATTTCAGCTTTAGAACGAACCAACATTGATGCTTTGCGCCAGACCATCCTTGATAAGGTGCGGGAACTTTACCGGGTGCGATTTCCATATAAAACGGAGTTTGATTACTAAACCAGCTCTTGGTATTGATGCCACAGGTTCCTATGCACAATGAAAAATACAATTGGATCAAGATAGCCGAATCGGTTGCAGAGATTCCTTTTAATGATAACGGTTTGGCAGAAGTAAATGCGGCTGGAAAATTGGTTTGCGTAGGTCGCTTCGAAAATACTTTATTTGCCTTCGCCCCCAAATGCCCCCACGCCAGCGGCACCTTCTTGCATGGCACCATTGATGCCCAGGGCAACGTGGTTTGCCCGCTGCACCGTTATAAGTTTTGCCTGAAGAATGGCCGCAACGTCACTGGCGAAGGGTACTACCTGAAACACTGGCCGGTTGACATACAAGACGAAGGTGTTTTTATAGGATTAGAGAAAGGTTTGTTGGCGAATCTGTTCTAACCAGAGATCGCTTTTCAAAAAATCTTTACAACTTGTTCATTTTCATTTGTACTAAAACTAAAATATCCTATTTTTGCCCTCCCGAAAACGGGAACCCTGAAACAAGTTCAGGATAAACACTCCTCAGTAGCTCAGTTGGTTAGAGCATCTGACTGTTAATCAGAGGGTCTCAGGTTCAAGTCCTGACTGGGGAGCTTTTTAAGCCTTGTAAGTTTACTTACAGGGCTTTTTTGTGCCTTTTTTGCACTCTTTATGTTTAACTACCAACCTCTTCCTGGGTCATTGGCAACACGATCTTAAACGTAGCACCCTGTCCCGGTTCACTCGTAGCTGTTAACAGCCCATGGTGTTTATCAATGATCTTCTTGGCAATGGCCAAGCCAATGCCCGTGCCTTCGTATTTGTCTTTGGAGTTCAGCCGCTCAAAAAGCGCAAAGATGTTGCGCACATATTTTTCATCAAACCCGATCCCATTGTCCCGGATGGTGATCTGGCAAAACGCTCCCTTGGAATCCTCAACAGCGTCAAAGGCTTTCAAGGCCATGCGTTGGGAATGAATGGTAATATGTGGCGGTGTGTCCGGAATTGAAAACTTTAAAGCATTGCTGATGATGTTCTGAAATACTTGCCGTATCTGGCCGCGGTTCGCATCAAGGCAAGGGAGTTCCCCGATGTCTATCACGGCGGATTTATCCTGGATAACCAATTCAAAATCCTCCAGCAGTTCCTTTACTAAAATGCCAATATCCACACACTCTATCAAATGGTCGGCTGCGGAAAGCCTGGAATAGTTCAGGATGTCCACGATCAGCGATTTCATGCGGCTGGAAGAATCAATAATCTTTTCCAGGTACACAGCCGATTCAGGAGTGATCTGGGTTTGTTTTTCTTTTAGCAGGCTGGAGAATATCTGGATCTTTCGCAGCGGTTCCTGTAGGTCGTGCGAGGCTACGGAAGCAAATTGCTGCAGGTCATTATTGCTGGATTCCAGGGCCTTGTTCATTTCCGCCAATTGCTCAATGGTAAGCTGCAACTCTTGCTGGGCGGCTTTTTGCGAGGTAAGGTCGGTCAGGATAATGCTAAGCGAAACGCCTTCGTCCAACTCCAGCGTGGTTAGGGATAGCTGTACGGGTGTATTCGATTCCCCAGCAAGCAATACCACTTCCCCTTTGCAATCGGAGGTCCAGCATTTTTGAAAAAGCGACTCATAATCACTCTTCTTATCGGGAGCAATAAAGTTTTCAAAGTATATCCCTATCACTTGCGATAGTGGTTGGGCGACCATCCGGGCAAACTGCGAATTGCAATACAGGATAACGCCCTCACGGTTTAGCGTAACCGCACCTTCGGTCATCTTTTCAATAAATACCCGATATGTTTGGTCAGCGCTTTTAAGCGTATATAACTGGTGTCCCGTTTCCGATTGCATCACCAGCGCATCCACCTGCCCGGTCCGGATAGCTTCAATGGTTTCATTTGCTTCCTCTAACCGGTAGCGCACTTCCTCCAGCTCCGCTTCCAGTTCTTCCTTTGTTTTATATGACACGTTCCCTTCCCCCATTATGATGTTAATCCCAGCCCTTTTAGTACTTTTTCGGTGTTCGAGAGGTCGCCAACCATCCGCCGTTCAGGAAAGGGTTGCTTTTTTATTAATAGCGGCAAGGCAATTAGCTGCTCCGCCTCCGCACATGTTTCCTGTTGGTACACATCCACTATATCCAGTGAATAGCGCCCTTTCAAATGCTGCTCGCATATCTGCTTGATATTGCTTACTGCACGTATGGAATTGGGCGTAGCGCCGGTAATGAACAACCGAAGTATAAATTCTTCCTCCTTCCCGGGCAGCTCTATAGCGGATCGCAGCGTTTCCTCTCTATCCATGTTTTTATTTTACGGGCCGGATATTTAATCCTACCAACACTTTCTCTTCATTGGAAAGATCTCCGATGATCTTGCGGATCGGCTCCGGGAACTTTCGCACCAAGGTCGGTATTGCCAGTATCTGGTCACCCTCTGCCAATTGCGGTTGCACCAGCAGATCTATTACCTCAATGCTGTATTCGCCTTTTAAATGCTGCTCACAATACTTCTTCAGGTTGTTTAACGCAGTCACTGACTTCGGGGTATTGCCGGCAACATACAATCGCAGCTCCCACTTGTATTCCTTTTTTTCCGTCTTACTTGCTTTTGCCATGGTCTGCGTTTTTTGATAGCCTGTTTTTGATCATTTGTTCCCGGTTCTTTTCCATTATTTCTTTCCGTAGCTCTTCTTCTATATAAGATTTATTGAGCAGGTCCTGCATCGAGTCAAACTCTTCGTGTAGTGAAGCAATCTTAGCTTCCAGCACCTTGCGCTTGCGCTGTATCTCAATATCTTTTTGGCCCACGGCATGCGTTCGCAATGCTTGACCGGTGGCTTCTGTCAGTTGTTGCGCCTCCCGTGCCGATCCGATGAGGACACCATCCGTACCGAGGTATACATCCACCAGGTCTAATCCTTCATCGGTGATCACAAATTCCCGTACCTGGTTGGAGTGTTTCATGCCCCGCGATTTCATAATGTAGAGGCCGCGGTTCCGTTCCCCGTTCGATTCAATGTCTCGCACCTGAAGCCAGGCATCCACCAAGGAGGAAACGCCTTCATCGGTCTGCTCACTTACGTTAGTATTAAGAGATAAGGCCGTAAACAATACCGTTATCTGCTCTGCCTGCAGGAAGTCTATCAGCCGGATCAGCATGGACTTTACTTCGCTTACCGAGCCCACCGTTACGAGGTTAGTAATCGGGTCGAGGATCACCGTCTTCGGCTTAAACTTTTTAATTTTTTTATGGATGGCTACAAGGTGCATTTCCAACCCGTATAAAGTAGGGCGGGAAGCATGCATTTCCAGCAAGCCGTTATCAATATGTGTTTTTAGATCGCCCCCAATTGACTTCATATTCCGGATGATCTGCTGGGGCGATTCCTCGAAAGCAAAATAGATACACTTCTCTTTACGAAGGCAGCTTTCATTGGCAAAAAAGGCTGCTACACTGGTCTTTCCCGTTCCTGCCGTTCCCGATACGAGGATCGAGCTGCCGCGAAAAAAACCTTTCCCTCCCAGCATCTTATCCAATGCGGGAATACCGGACGAAACCCGCTGGCTGGACACTTCCGATTCCAAGAGAAGCGAAGTCACTGGCAATACGGAAATGCCTTCTTCGTCTATTAGGAAAGGATATTCGTTGGTGCCATGTAAGGAGCCGCGGTACTTTACAATACGCAACAGCCGGGTGGAGATCTGGTTGGTTACCCGGTGGTCCAACAGTATCACGCAGTCCGACACATATTCTTCCAGCCCCTGCCGTGTAAGACCTCCATCACCCCGTTCCCCGGTAATGATGGCGGTAACACCCTTCCCTTTCAACCACCCAAAAAGACGACGCAGTTCGGCGCGGAGAATGCCCTGGTTATTCAGCCCTGAAAAAAGATTTTCAATTGTATCAAGCACTACTCTTTTGGCGCCGATGGCATTAATCGCATGATCCAGCCGGATGAAAAGACCGCTTAGGTCATACTCCCCGGTCTCTTCTATTTCATTGCGGTCAATCTGCACATGGTCTATGCGGATCAATTTATCCTTTTGCATTTTAGGCAGGTCAAAGCCAAGCGATGCTACGTTTATAGCCAACTCTTCTGCTTTTTCTTCGAAGGCAACGAATACGCCCGGCTCACCAAATTCCATAGCGCCACGTATAATAAACTCTAAGGATAGCAAGGTTTTGCCACAGCCTGCATCACCGCAGATAAGTGAAGGCCGTCCGGCCGGCAACCCGCCTCCCGTTATTTCATCCAGCCCGGTAATGCCTGTAGGGGTTTTGGCCAGAAGGGCAAGTGTGGATGACTTTTTTGATTTGGGTGGCATAGAAAAGATTAAAAGATTTTAAATGTACATCTTAATACGCCAAGGGTAATGGTTGAGCAGGTAACCAAAAGCAGTCCCTTTACTCCCAGGCACAGTAAAATAATTTCGCAGCAAGTCTATTCTAATCCCATACCACGATAAAGCTCCCTTATACCTGAGTTAAAGCAGTCCCATTTTACGCAAGGGCTGTGGCATGGAATTTACAGTTCACTTCTACACAATACCTCAAAAGCAAACCTTTAGCTATGGCAGAATTATTAGTACAACGAAAGAAGAAACCAATCTGGCCCTGGGTTCTCGCAGCCCTTATCATTGCGGCGGCTATTATCTTTTTTGTAATGGGAAAGAATGATGGGGCGAAGAATGCCGTTACGCCAACCCCTACACATGATTCCGTATCGGGCCAAGGTGTTAATCAACAAACACCTGGACCCTAAAAGCTCGTTTTTAATCCCCTCCGTCAAAATCATTCAAGGAGCTTGCTCCGCTAAAATAAAAAACATGGCTATAAAAAAACGTTTGCAGGAACTCCGCGGCTCCGGCTACGAAATGTCAAAAGGACAACCCGACATCCGCGGTTGGGAAGTAATGGATACAGCCGGTCATAAGATCGGCAAAGTGCATGAACTGGTCTTTGACACAGAAGCAGGCAAGGTGCGGTATATGGTGATGAACGTGCTGGACAGCAAAGAGCTGCAGCTGGAGAAGCGCACCGTGCTGGTACCTATTGGGCTGGCAGAACTACACCGGGCACACGACAGCGTAGTGCTGCCCCAGGTTACGCCGTTCCAGTTACGGGCTTTGCCACGGTATGAAAAAGACCACCTTGGTCCAAAAGCCGAGATGGATATCAGCACCGTATTCGGAAGAAGCCATACGGCCATTGGCACCGATGAAGCGCACAGCAGTGCGCCTTTTTACGATCACGAGCATTTCAATAACGATAACCTGCTAAAAAACCGGTCACGAAAGGAAGAGGAGAAAAGCAACCACAGTACTTCTTCTGACCGCCAGATAACCCGTGATGAGGCGACAGGACCGCAAGCCTACACACCCGAAGGCAGCAGTGCCGACGATGAAGCTATCCGCCGCAGCAGGGAACAGGGATTGCGGGATGAAGCAGACAGCCGCCGGCCGGGGCGCTCAGTTGATTAATGATCCATCTTGATATATAGAAAACGGCAGCTTCGGTTGCCGTTTTTGTTTCAGCATGCTTCCGTGTTTCGGTATATCATAAAAAAAGCCCCCAAATGGGGGCTTTGCCATAACAAAATGAATTGTATTAGTCTCCCAGTACGACTACTAAGGCGTAGATCATTCCCGGAACAAAGAATAAAAGCGTAAGCAAAAGGCAGATCCAAAAGCGCTTGTTGATCTCACCTTCGTGCAGATAAACGCCTAATGGTGGAATAAGAATAGCAAAGATCACTTGCAACACGGTGCTGGCAACCGGGGCTTTTTGTGCTTTCTTCTGCGCTTTAAAAGTCTTTAGCGCTTTCTTTACTTCCTTAAGCTTTGCCTTCTTTTCTTTGGCGCTTAAGCTGGTGAAGGATTTCATGGCTTCCCTCACGGTAGCCGCATCAGGTGTTTCTGTTGGAGGTGCTTTCGGAATTAAGCTGGCATTTACTTCCGGCAAAAACAGTCCAAAAGAAAAGAGGAGAAATGCGGTGCGGGTAAAAAGTGCTTTCATAATTGTTTATTTGGTAAGCACTACTTGCTATAATAATCGCACCACAGCAGCCTATTGCCATGATGCTTTCTCCACCCCATTCACCTATCAACATATTAATCAGTCAACTATAGCATCTACCTCCCTGCCAGCATCCGTGCATCTGCCGCATCTTTTCCGTACACGTCATCCCGGAAATGCGTCAGCCCCTTATCGTCTACCCAGGTGGTAAAATAAGTAATGGAAACCGGCACCGCCCAGTCAAGTGCCACCACCGTTTCCTTGCCGCCATCCATAGCCGCTTTAATGCGGGCAGGCGTCCACTCCTTGCTATTGCGCAGCAGGTATTCCGCCAACTTAGCCGGCTCACTTAATCGAATACAGCCGTGGCTAAAAGCCCGCTTATTCAAACTAAAGAGCGACTTGGCCGGCGTATCATGGAAATAAATATTATGGCTGTTCGGGAAGACAAATTTCACCTTCCCCAGCGAGTTCTTGGCACCAGGCAACTGGCGTATCACGGGCAACCCATTCTCTTCCCCGGTCTGCACATAGCGGTTGCGCCACAGGTACTCGCGGTTGCCACGCATAGCCGGCAATATCTCGTTCTTTACAATGCTCGGCGGCACATTCCAATAAGGCGAGAACACAACCGTTTTCATCTCGTCATTAAAGATCACCGTCTTATTGCTTTCGGAACCAACCACTATGGCCATATCAAATACCAGCCGGTCACCTTCATATACATGCAGTTTATACTCAGGTATATTGGCAACCAAGCGGGTACCGCTAGTAGGCGCCGGTGTAACCATCAGGCGCTCCAGGTTCACTTCCAGTTGGGCAATGCGTTTGCTAACCGGCACGTTCAATGCCTTTACCAGCGGGGCATCCACCACGCCATTGGGTTTATAGCCGAAGCGTTCCTGGGCTTTTCGCACCGCTTCAGAAAGTTCAGGTGTAAATTCCGGTGAGCGGTCTTCGGAGCGAAATTCACCGCTGGCTACCAGCCGCGTCTTCAGGGCCGTAACGGCAGGACCGGATTCACCTTGCTGTAAAAACTTCTTCGGTAACTTAATGGTGCCCCAGCCACCCTGCTTCTCTATTTGCTGGTAGCGGGATAATTCCTGCTCTAAAAGTGGCACCTGCGGATGTACAGTAGCGGTTGTAGGGGGCTCAGTGCTATGCACCGGGGCCGTAAAGCCAAGGGCAAGAGTGACGGACAGGAAGAGGGGAATACTCTTCCGCAAAACTGTTGTTACCATACTACACGTTTTTCAATCGCTTCCTCAACAGTGGGGAATCATAGTGGGTAAAACAAGAACCGGACCTTTTTAAAAGGGACCAATAAACAGCCTTTACTGAAATCTTAATTATCTACTTCCGCTAAGGGCGCCCTTTTATCTGCCGGGTCGCGCTTTTCGTAACGGATTTTAAACGCAGACAGGTTTGGTTTATACACCCGTTTCCGACCCTTTTCATGCCGGTAGATGGTTTGTCCAAGCTGGTAAAGAAAAGGTTGGCTGACCGTTTCGTATTCGTATTTGCCGTCGTTCAATGTTTCATCTTTATTCACATAAATTGTAGCCGCCAGCATATATTCCACCCCATTGCCAAAATCCGCTATGTAAGACACATCCGTTGCAAAGCCATACGCCCAGCCCACTTTATTAAACACCCTTACTCCCTCTGGTAGTCGGCGGGTCGAATCTGCGAAGAAAAACTTTACATAACTGTCATAGAATTTCGCCGTATCATATTTCGGATCGGGTGTTTCAGCGGGAAATTGAGATAAGTATTGTTTCAGGAAATTGTAGTCATCAGGAGACAGGTTAAAGCGCCGTTTTAGCGGCAACGATTGCGGGAATAACACCGATTGCAATACCTGTTGCAGGGTTTGTAAAGACAGGTTGTTGTGCGCCGTAAAATCAAAAGGTTCATTGATTAGGCTGTCCCTGGAGTTCCAATGGGCTTTGCCCAGTTTGATGGTCCTGCTAAAATCAAAAGAGTCGGTATTGTAGGCTGGTGGTTGGTAGTAAAGGGTTTCGCCTTGCTTGTTCACAAACCGCATCGCATTCGTATGCCGGTTCTGCTCGGGCGTTAGACCCAAAAACTGGCGTGTGATGCGGCTTTCTGTATAGCCCTTTTGGTGCAGGCTGCGGTTAATGCCTTGTTGCCCAATAAATTGATAGAGCCGGTTATAAGGATCGTTCTCGCTGATGAGCAAAGCCCGCTTTATAAAGTGAGCAATGGAAGGTTGGCCCGTTAAAGCACTCGTGTCCCTGTAAAGAGGATGCTGCCACGACTGACTGCTGTCAATAAGCAGCGTCGTATACTTATTGATTCCTTTACCCTTTAAGCCATTCAATTTCTCCAAAGCCAGCACCGCCAGTGGCAGCTTTACCATTGATGCCGGATTAAAATAAAGGGAGGGGTCGTAGTTAAAATAATAATGCGTGAAGGAGGGTTTGTTTGTTTTGTCGCGGTCAATGCGGGTATAAATTACTTGCAGCCGGTAACGATCAGGGTTTCTCAACACCTCCCGAAACAAGGAGTCCTTATTACCCTCTAAAAGGGTTTTAAGAAACGCATCCGTACGAGGCTGGGCTGTAGCATTTTTAAATCCAACAGCAATATTCAATAAAAGGCACACTCCTAACGAGATATAATAGCTCCGATTCATTATTAGATAAGTTGATCCTCCGTTACTGAGATGCCAAAGCTATAAAAACGAAGCTAACGCACCACTACAGTGGTGCCCTTTCTGGAATAGGTCCTTCCATCATCACCAATGGCTTCTGCCACCCAAACCACCACCTGTGTTGCCTGGTCATAGCCTTGCAGCCTACCATCCCAACCCTTGTTAGGTAATGCCGTTTGAAATAGCAATTGACCCCAGCGGTTATAAATGCGGAAGAACCGAAGTTCCTTAATACCGGCCAATATTGGTTTTAGCTGGTCGTTACGTCCATCACCATTTGGCGTGAAAGCGGTGGGCACATAAATATCGGCCTGCTTCATGGTTTTCACCAGCTGCGTATCAATGGTAACGCAACCTACAGCGGTTGTTATTTTTAAAGTGTATTCCCGATCCGCATTACCCAGAAAAACCGGCCGAAATACCTCGGCATTATTTAGATTTAGGGGAGGCCTCCATAAAATCGTATCGCCTATGGGGCGGGCATTTAAGGTAGCGGGCACATCAATAGCTGCATAGTGAACCGGATAACGGATACCGGGTTTTGCTTTGTCAATAAAAATTTCTTTTTTGCCTGTTTCAAGACTACAACCAACCTGGTTAAAAAGCAAGGCATGGTAGGAGCCCGAGGCGTTCACCTTATAACTGGTAGCATGTGCCCCCGGAATGGGTACGCCGTTTCGGAACCATTGGATGCTGTCAGTAGGTGCTACGGTCAGCACAGCGCTGTCTCCAGTACCCTGGCAAAAAGCCGGCTTTCCGGTTATGCCAATATCAGTATCAATGGGAAAGGAGCGTACTAATACCGTATCCGTATCCAAACACCCGCCTCCATCATGACGAACGGCCAGCACATATTCTATAGTAGAATCAGGACTGGCTTGTGGGTTTGATATGAAAGGATCGGATAGATGCGCCGGTGGCGACCAGGCGTAGACCTCCCCAGGTTTGGGATTAGCGCCAAGCGATACCGGCGCTGTACAATAAAGTACATCAGGGCCTGCATTAGCCGTGATCTTCAAAGTATCTATAAGCCTTGCATACAAGGTATCAAGGCATCCATATCCATTATAAGGAACCACTTCTACGGCCACAACGGTGCCGGAAGGTGGCGCCGGATTAATGGTTAGTGTTTGCTCCGTACCCAATTGCTGGGTAAAATTATTATTGAACCAGCGATAGCTTTGGTAGCCAAAAGGCGCCGTAAGATTTACCAGCGTGTCATCATTGCAATAAGTAGCCCCGGTAAATACACTGCTGCATTCAGAGTTCACATCAATATAAGCATACCCAAAATGACGCCGGAAGGTACAATCGCCGGTCCTGAAAAAGAGGCGGATGGTTTTGCCGGCAAGGTTATCCAGGTTAATAGAAACCGCTGACCAGTTTTTGCACCATACTGCCGTAGAATCTCTTACCACCGATGATTCAAAAAAACCTGGTAGCGGAGTGCCGTAGGGCGTAAAGCTAAACGAAGAGCATTCGATGGTAACGCCATCTGTTACATTGGTGATCTCTGTTTGCATTCGGGGCTGCTCGTATATCTGGTGGCGGGGGTCCTGAAAGACCACGGCGTAATGATAAATTAGTGAATATTCGTTTCGGCCAGCAGGAATGGTAAACTCATAGGAAATACCTTCCGCCTGCCCACCGCCATCATCGTTTCCTAAACGCACCGAGCGTCCGCTTCCATTCGGACAGCTTACCGGGAAGCCTCCGTAAGGATCTGTTTCGCCGGTGCCTGACGTAAATAGGGTATGCCTGCCTAAAACAGGTCCACCGGAGGAGCTTAGCGAAAAAACATTCTGCCCACCCACTGCCGCCACCGATCCTACGTAACAGGTCCACCCATCGAAAGTGCCGTTTTCAAAATCAATATTCGGGGGGCATTGGGCGGTACATGGACTTATGATCATAACAGTACCGATAACAGTAAGCATAATACATGCAACTAACCGGTACAATGTTTTACGATATAGGTACGCGACAGACACGAACATGATTTGAGTGTGTCTAAAGTTAGTACTGAATCGCTGTTCTCCAAGCAGGATTTTTACGTAATAGAAAATTTGTATGGCTGATCTTGAAGAGTTCTCTCTATACTTTCTTAAGCATTCTTCGAAATAAAAGTTTGCTTGTTCAGTGGGAACGCAATGATCAAAAACAACAGCAAGGCTGTGCCTTCTTCCGATATCTCGTCCCGCTTTCCCATGTGCGGAATCAATTGCACCAAGGCAAACATGGCAAGGAAAGCAATGATCTGGTAAGGTTGCGGAAGTGGAATGCCAAAATAATCAACCGTTCGGCGCATCCACTGTTTACGTCTGTATAGAAAGGGAATCACTACAATATAAACGCACAAAGCAATAGCCAATACAATGGTGAAAATGATGCGGTTTAACTTTTGGCCACCTATGATCAGGTTATGAATATTGGTCTCGCCCTGCGCATTGTTTTCTTTAAAGTAGTCCGGGCTTTGAATGCCCAATAGCCGTTGCCCCCAGGAAATTTCTTCCCCGGCGCCAAAGAATAAAATAGCACCCATCAAAAAAAGGGCGAATAAAAAAAACAGGGATCTCGTACGACGTAAATTGACAACACGGCGAAAACAAGTGGCAGACCCTAATAGCAAACCCAGCACTGTCAGCCATTCCACAATGCCATCTTCCGCGATGTAGCTTTCAAACAACTTTATATCTGTGAATACCAGTGCAAATCCTATAAGGATTGAAATGGCAACGATTACCAGTACAATGATTTCGGTGCGGGATAGTTTTGGAAACTTCATAAACGCTTTGTGCCACTTAACATTCTTGGCTGCTTAATGGTTCAAACACAAACTTGCCCCTTTTTCACCAAAACGAAATGCAAAATATTCGGTTACCTTAGCCGCCTTCAGTACAAACCTTAAAATCAGCGAAATGAAACTCGTTTCTTATATCAAAGACGGACAAGATCACCTAGGTGTTTTAGTGAACGATCATATTTATGATATGGAAACCTTGCATCCCGACATGCCCAATACGATGAGTATGTTTTTAGGATACTGGGAAGAAGTATTTCCGGTAGCGCAAAAAGGGGTAGAGATGATTGAAGAAGGCCGCATTGCTGCCAATAGAGGTATTTCCACTGATTTAGTGCAGCTTTTGGCGCCAGTGCCAGCGCCCACCTCCTGCCGCGATGGCTATGCGTTTCGGCAACATGTGGCCGCAGCCAGGCGCAACCGTAAAGTAGATATGATACCCGAGTTTGACCAGTACCCTATTTTCTATTTCACCAACCATAACAGCATCAGCGGCCCCGGTGAAGTACGTTGCATGCCCGATCATTTTGAGAAGCTGGATTTTGAACTGGAGGTCGCCATCGTGGTCTGCAAAGGCGGTCGTAACATAAAGGCAGAAGAAGCAGACGAATACATTGGCGGACTCATGATCATGAACGACCTGAGTGCCCGCCGCCTGCAGATGGAAGAAATGCTGCTGAACCTGGGACCGGCAAAAGGAAAAGATTTCGCGACCACCATTGGTCCGTGGCTCGTGACGCTGGATGAATTGGAGGAATACGAGATCCCCGCGAAAGAAGGACACATCGGCAAGAATTGGAACTTGCCCATGGTGTGCCGGGTGAATGGGGTAGAAGTAAGCCGCGGCAGCCTCGGCGATATGGATTGGACCTTCGCCGAATTAGTAGAGCGTGCCTCGTATGGTGTGGACCTGCATCCCGGCGATGTGATCGGCAGCGGTACGGTAGGCACCGGTTGTTTTTTAGAATTGAACGGCACTGGAAAACTGAACAACCCTGATTATCCAGAACAATGGCTGCAGGATGGTGATGTGGTGGAGATGGAAGTGGAAGGACTGGGGTTGTTGAGCAATACGATTGTGATGGAGGAAACGGATTGGAGTATTCTAAAGCGAAAAAAATAACCGCGGATTTGGATGAATAGGATTAAAGGGTTTACGTCATGCGAGGAACGAAGCCATCTCGAGCGATAAAGACAGCCTTCCCGCATTGAATTTTTTAAGTCCGTCTCCGCGTCAACGAGTTTGCTTCGCGAGGCGTTCGCAATGACGCTTGCAGCAGAAAGCCTCCGAATACTTCGAAGGCTTTCTGCTGTCCTGTTAATATCTAAATCCTTTAATCCGTGGTTCAGATGACTTCCCTGTTTTTCTTCTTCATTGGCGCGGCGCCTTTGTTCTTCACTTTGCCAAGAAAGCTATCTTCTACTTTTAATTCTTTTTCAGCATTCACTTCTGCATTGCCCACCCCAGTGTTGCGAATGTCAAGGGTTTGCACGGCAAAGTCGCCCGCTTTTAAATTTCCGACACCCTCGTTTCTGAAAACGGCAGTAGTGGCCTTTCCCGCAAGTGTCACGTTACCTACACTTTGGTTGTCAAGGGAAACCTTGTTGGCCGTAAACTTCAGGTCCACATTGCCTACGCTCTGATTGGAAACTTTGATATCATCAAACGACAGGCTTTCATCAGAACGTACATTGCCAACCGTGCTCAGGTCAAGCGACTTCAGGCTTTTGAAAGTCACATAAACTTTCAGCCTTGTCTTGTTGCCTTTCAGGTTTACGTTCTTTAATTTCTTCATGTCGATCACCAGCCTGGAGCCTTCGTTCTTTACAGTGAAATATTCCTGCAGGTTTTCATCGGCTTCAATTTTTACACTCTCAGTTGTTCCTTGCGATAATTTCAATTCATATACGCCGCTTGCCTTCAGGGCATCAAAGGAACTCACCGGCATATTACGGGTAACAATGTTTCCATTGCCTTCCAGTGTTTCCTGTTTCTGTGCAAAGGCAACGGTATTGAATAATAATGTAATGGCGGAAGCGGCTACGATCTGTCTCATACAAAATGGTTTTATGGTTTTTTTTGATTTAACGAATTCCTTCGTAGAACGAAACTACGAGGCAGATGTTACAGCGCCATTTCTTTTTTGAGACAAGTGGTAAAATGAGTGGTTGAAAGGCAGTCTTTTGTTTACGAAAGCTTTTACCCAACTTTGCCATCTATGATTTTTGATTTAGCCGAGCTTAAGCCTGCCGACAAGCAATATTATTTACAACACCTGGTAGCGCCCCGTCCTATTTGCTTTGCATCTACTATTGATGCCGCCGGAAACGTCAACCTGAGCCCCTTTAGCTTTTTTAACCTGTTCTCCTCCAACCCACCCATTGTTATTTTTTCCCCGGCAAGGCGGGTGCGGGATAATACAACCAAGCATACGCTGCAAAATGTGATCGCAGTGCCGGAGGTGGTGATCAATATTGTAGATTATGCAATGGTGCAGCAAACTTCATTAGCCAGTTGCGAGTATCCAAAAGGCGCGGATGAATTCCTGAAAGCGGGTTTTACTAAAGAAGCTGCTACGCTGGTGCGTCCGCCGATGGTGGCGGAAAGCAAGGCAAAGATGGAGTGTAAGGTGGTTGAAATAAAATCGCTTGGCGAAACACCCGGTGCCGGGCAATTGGTGATCTGCGAAGTGCTGCGCATTCATATTGCGGATGACCTGTTGGATGAAGCTGGCAAGCTCGATCAAACAAAGCTTGACCTGGTGGCACGTCTTGGTGGTGACTGGTATTGCCGCACAGCGCCGGAAGCGTTATTCAAAGTGGAAAAGCCAAACACGCAATTAGGCATTGGCATTGATGCCTTACCCGAAAGCATTCGTTTTAGCAAGATATTGACAGGTAATCATTTAGGACAATTGGCCAATGTGCATGACAAGCCGGTTATTGATGCAAGTTTTGAAGATGACCACCTAAAAAATATTGTACAATACTATTCGCTGAACCCGGCCGATATGGAAGGCGAATTACACCGCTATGCCGCTAAATTATTGGGAGAAGGGAAAGTGGCTGCTGCGTGGCAGGTCCTGCTTAGTTTGGAAACGAATTTGTAATTTTAGGGTATGAGTTCCGCTTATAAATTATTGCCGTGTTATACCTATGATGATTATTGCAACTGGGAAGGACAGTGGGAATTGATTGAAGGGATTCCATTTGCGATGAGTCCCGCACCGCGTCCGGAACATCAGAGGGTTGCCGGTAACTTACACAGTGAGTTTAGATCAGCTATAAAGAAGGCAGGATGTGGCTGTCAGGTATATCAACCTATTGATTATAAGATAACGGAGGAAACCGTTTTTAATCCTGACCTTTTGATTTTATGCAAGCCCATTGAAAAAAGCTTTCTTGATTTTCCTCCGGAAGTAGTGGTTGAAATTTTATCCCCGGCAACACTAATTAAAGATCGCAACACCAAATTCACTTTTTACGAAGCTGAAAAAATTCCTTATTACCTGATCATCGATGTTGAAAAAAGAATTGTTGAAGTGTATAAGATTAACAGGGAGGGGAAGTACGAAAGAATGAACGTAGATCAATTGCATCCATTCGATTTTACTTTATCTATCTGTGGATTTGCTATCACCTTCAATGACATCTGGGAATAGAAAGCTATAACCAGGTATTAATACCCTCTCGCCGCATACCCAAACACCTTCTTCAAAACATCCGTAGTACGAGCCGCTGCATTCGTACGGATATTCGCTTCTTCTTTTGCGATCTGATCAAAGAGTGCATTTACTGCTCTTCCTACAACATAAGAAGTAAGATCAGGGTTCAGCTTCTGACGCGTGGTAGGAAACGCGTTGTATGTATTCACCATATCGCCATAATACTTGGTGGCGCTGAATTTATCCAGTGATTCTTTAATGATCGGTGAGAAAGCATTCGTTAATTGCTGCGTTGTTTTCTGGCGGAAATAATCGGTAGCCGAACTGCTGCCACCACGAACGATGCCAATAGCATCTGAGATGGTCATCTGCCGTAAGGCATTGACAAAAATGGGACGTGCATATCCTACTGCATCTTCAGCGCCCCGGTTTATTTGGAGGATGGCACGATCCACTACGCCACCCATGCCCAAATCGCGAAGCGTACGCTCAATCTTCAGCGCTTCTTCCGGCAGGAATAATTTATAAGCCTGGTTACCAAAGAAACCATCCTTCACATTCAAAAAACCTATACCTCGCCCGACGCCCTGGTCTAGTGCCTGCCGCAAGCCTTCCGCAGCTTCGCTTTCGGTGATACCGGCAATGCTTCCCAAACCACCGGGCAGCTTAGATAATGTGTCGCAGGAAGAGAAACTGGCAAGGGTGATGGCGGCGGTCAGGAAATATTTTAGCATGTCTCAATTTTTGGTACTCTTTTCAAAAAGAGGGCCAGAAAGGCAGCGGGAGATAATTCGGCGTCAAGACTTAGTTTTGCGCCTTCAAGCAACAGATTATGCAGCTATCGGAGCAAGAGATCATCAGGAGAGAGAAAATGGCGGAACTGCAGCGGATGGGAATTGACCCGTACCCGGCACCGCTTTACCCGGTCAATAACTATTCCAATGCGATAAAAAATACTTTTACCGACGAAACTATTGAGGACTTTAAAGAAGTGTGCCTGGCCGGCCGCATCATGAGCATGCGGGATATGGGCAAGGCCTCATTCGCGGTGCTGCAGGATTCGCAAGGACGTATCCAGATCTATGTACGCAAGGACGACCTGGCAAGAGGCGAGGACACGACGCAATACGATATCGTCTGGAAAAAGCTATTGGATATTGGTGATTTCATTGGTATCAAAGGCTTTGTATTTCGCACCAAAATGGGTGAAATATCCGTGCATGTGAAAGAACTGACCTTCCTGGGAAAAGCACTGCGTCCGCTGCCGGTAGTGAAAGAGGCCGAAGGACAAACCTTCGACGCGGTGACCGATCCCGAGTTCAAATACCGTCAGCGCTATGCGGACCTGGTGATCAATCCATCGGTGAAAGAAACCTTTGTAAAACGAACCAAGCTTATAAATTCTATTCGCGAATTCCTGAATAGCCACGGGGCACTGGAAGTGGATACACCGGTGCTGCAAAGCATTCCGGGCGGTGCCACGGCACGTCCGTTTATTACGCACCATAACGCACTGGATGTGCCTTTCTACCTGCGCATCGCCAATGAATTATACCTGAAGCGGCTCATTGTTGGCGGCTTTGACTGGGTATATGAATTCAGCCGCGACTTCCGCAACGAGGGCATGGACCGGACGCATAACCCCGAGTTTACGATCCTTGAATTTTATACTGCGTATAAAGATTACTTGTGGATGATGAATGTCACGGAACGTTTGTTGGAAAAAGCAGCAATCGATGTAACAGGCAGTGAAGAATTAACCGTGGGTGATAAAACCATTTCTTTCAAAGCACCTTTCAAGCGCATCTCTATTTACGATGCCATTCTAGAACATACAGGCTTTGATATAAGCGCCATGGATGAAGCCGGCTTGCGGGAAGTATGCAGCAAACTAGGTATTGATGTAGCGCCGAATATTGGCAAGGGTAAACTGGTGGATGAGATATTTGGCGGCCGCTGCGAGCACCATTATGTGCAGCCCACTTTCATTATTGACTACCCGGTAGAAATGAGCCCGCTGACGAAGAAGCACCGCAGCAAACAGGGACTGGTAGAGCGTTTTGAATTGATCATCAATGGGAAGGAAATCGCTAACTCCTATACCGAGTTGAATGATCCCATTGACCAGCGGGAACGCTTTGAAGAGCAGGTGAAATTAATGGAGCGTGGTGATGATGAAGCCATGTTCATTGATTATGATTTCCTGCGGGCACTCGAATACGGAATGCCGCCAACCGCTGGTATCGGTATCGGTATCGACCGTCTTTGTATGTTGCTCACCGACCAGGCTTCTATCCAGGATGTATTGCTGTTCCCGCAAATGCGTCCGGAGAAATGGGAGAGCGAAGAAGAAAAAGGTTGACTCTGCGTTGAAGGTTTAAGGTTGAAAGTTTAATGTGAAGAGCAGTCCTTTGCACAAACCTTATACCTTATACTTTAAACCTTAAACTCCATTCATGAAAGTAACCGGCTTTTCATTCATAAGAAACGCAATTAAATTTCAGTACCCTATCGTTGAGGCCATCCGGTCTATTCTACCACTTTGCGATGAGGTAGTCGTAGCAGTTGGCAATTCCGAAGATGAAACCCGTGCCCTTGTGGAGGCTATCAGTCCGAAGGTGCGAATTATAGATACGGTATGGGACGAATCGCTGAAAAAAGGGGGCGTGGTGCTGGCTTCCGAAACAGATAAAGCATTTAAGAGCATTGCGGCAGACAGCGACTGGTGTATTTATATCCAGGGAGATGAAGTATTGCATGAGGCTGGTTATGAAGAACTACGTACGGCGATGGAGCGATGGAAAGACGACAAGCGGGTGGATGGATTGCTTTTTAAATACCGCCACTTTTTTGGTTCCTATGAATATATAGGCGCGGAAGGGCATTGGTACCGCCACGAAATACGTGTGGTGCGCAATAACAAAAGCATCTACTCTTATCGCGATGCGCAGGGCTTCCGGAAGGGTGATAATCAGAAGCTAAATGTAAAGCCCGTAAATGCCTATATCCATCATTACGGGTGGGTGCAGGACCCTAAGGTAATGAAGGCAAAGTTCATGGTGAAAGACCTGATCAACCATGAAAAGGAAGGCACTATGGAATCTATCGGGGCGGTTGACCATATTGCTGTTCCAGACGACTTTGCTTTTTCGTTGGTCAATGCGCTGGCGGTGTATAAGGGCACACATCCCGCGGTGATGCAGGAACGGATCTCGAAAGCGGACTGGACCTTTGCGTATGATCTTTCTAAAAACAAACTAAAGCTAAAAGACCACTTCAAAAACCTGGTAGAAAAACTAACCGGCAGGCGACCCTTTGATTACCAGAACTACAAGATCATTTAAGTTTTCGGCGAAGAAGAAAAGGTTGATTATAGCGTTGAAGGGTTTAAGGTTTAAGGTGCGCAACTATCGCCGAACGCAGCACACACTTTTATACTTTAAACCTTATACTTTAAACTTGTCTCATGAAAGTCACCGGTTTTTCCTTTATCAAGAATGCTGTGAAGTTTCAGTATCCTATTGCTGAAGCGGTGCGGTCCATCCTGCCGCTTTGCGACGAGGTAGTGGTGGCGGTTGGTGATGGCGATGATGGCACCAGGGAGCTGGTAGCGTCTATCGATCCCGGCAAGATCCGCATCATTGATACCGTTTGGGATAATAGCCTTAAGCAAGGTGGGCGGGTGTTGGCAGCCGAAACGGATAAAGCGTTTGCCCCTATACCTGCTGACTCCGACTGGTGCATTTATATACAAGGCGACGAGGTGTTGCATGAAGCCGGCTACCCGGAGATACGGGAAGCGATGGAGTGGTGGAAGGACGCTAAGGAAGTGGACGGGCTTCTCTTAAAATACCTTCACTTCTATGGATCGTTTGATTATGTAGGTGCTTCATCGCGTTGGTATAAGAACGAGATCCGCATCATTAAAAACGATAAGAGCATCTACTCATACAAAGATGCACAGGGCTTCCGGAAGGGAGACAATGAGAAGCTGCGGGTGAAGCCCCTGAATGCGTTTATGCACCATTACGGTTGGGTGCGGGAACCCAAAGCCATGAAGGAGAAGCAAACGAATTTAGATAGCTACTATCACGGTGATGAAGCTGCGCCAGCACCGCAAACGGGCTTTACAGGCGACTTTGATTATTTTGAAATAGACGCCCTGGAAAAATTTACCGGCACACACCCGGCAGTGATGCAAGCCCGCATTGACGCCATCAACTGGAAGTTTGAATACGACCTTACTTACAACAAGCTGAAACCAAAGGAGCGGTTTAAGAACTTAATAGAAGCACTTACAGGCAAGCGGCCTTTTGATCATAATAATTACAAGATCATATAACCGCCACTCAGGTTTTTCATAGATGACAGGACTCTAATCAATGAACAAGTCATTTTGCAGCGGGTTATCGCCATTAACAACATACTGCGAAAAGTCGGTGACGCCTTCACCCCGCAACACGTCTTCATCAATAAAAAAGTTACCGGTGCATTCTGTTGAGGGCTTGGACAGAATCGCATAAGCCGCTTCGGCAACGATCTCCGGCTTGCGGCTGCGCTGAATGAGGTAATCCCCACCCAACAGGTTTTGTACAGCTGCTGTTGCGATCGTTGTCTTTGGCCATAAAGCATTGGCCGCAATGCCATAAGGTTTTAATTCCTCTGCCAGTCCCAGCACCACCATGCTCATGCCATACTTGCTCATCGTATAAGCCGTATGATCGCGAAACCACTTTGGGTTCATATCCAGTGGCGGCGATAGGTTTAGTATGTGTGGATTGATGCCCTTTTTTAAATACGGAATACAAGCCTGCGACATAAGAAAAGTGCCGCGAACATTGATGCCCTGCATAAGATCAAAGCGCTTAGCTTCCAGCTTTTCGGTAGGCGAAAGATTGATGGCGGAAGCATTATTGACCAATACATTGATGCCGCCAAAAGCTTTTACCGCTTCTGCTACCGCAGCCGCAATCTGCTCTTCGTAGCGAATGTCTACCTGTAGCGGCAAACACTTGCCACCGGCGGCTTCTATCTCTTTGGCGGCGGTGTAGATGGTGCCTTCGAGCTTGGGATTCGGGTCGGCGGTCTTGGCGGCGATGACGATGTTGGCACCTTCCCTTGCGAAGCGCAGGGCAATGGCTTTGCCAATGCCGCGGCTGCCGCCGGTGATGAAGACAGCCCCCTGTCCCCCGGTGGGGGAACTTAGGTCGTTGTGGTCTTTATTCTGTTCGGTCATGCGTTAGAACGGTTTAAGTTTTGAGTTTGGGGTTTGAAGTTAGGGGTTTGTAGGGAGAGCAGCCTATTCAAGCATTGTGCGAAATAGGCACATAGCCGAGTTGCTGCATAGGTCTCCTATTTTCTAGCTGCCCGTAGTGAGCACTTGACCGTGAACGAAACAGCGACTGCAATGATAAGATGGCAGGCGGGTGATATTTCCCTGTAAGGCACTCTAAGGATGTGTAGGGAACAAGAAGGCACTGAACGGAACGGTAAGGAACTATAAGAATGGTTTGCTCTATTTAACATAATGTAGTTTTTGACGCACTCCAACGCATCAAGTAGGGCGTATGTAGGGAGTATGGTGGGAGCATGCACGTAGTTACTACCAATTATGTAAAGTGATTTCAGTAAGACAGTTGGTTCATCGCCGAGTTCTTGCGTAAGTTTCCTATTTTCGGATGGTCGGCTATTGGCAACCCTGTCAGGATAATAGACCGCCAGCATTACTAAGCATTAACAACCAAAACAACTCCTATTAATGAAGTATTTACGTTTCCTTTTATTCCTATTTCTATCTATTTCCCTGCAGGCGCAACAGAGCCAAAAATATCTGATCAAGGCAGGCAAACTTTTCGATAGCGAGTCCGGGCAATTTAAAACGGGGCTTTCCATACTGGTGAATGCCAATAAGATTGAAGCGGTAAAACCGGACAAGGAAGTAAGCGAAACCGAAAAGAAGGAATATGTCTTAATTGACCTTTCTAACTATACAGTACTGCCCGGGTTGATCGATGCGCATACGCACCTGTTGTATAAAGAAGTGTTGCATCCCGGCAACGAGTTTGCCGGAATGGACCTGGCGAAACTACTCACGATGGAAGGCGATTCGTACCGGGCCATTTATGGCGCCGCACGGGCAAAGGCTTACCTGGAAGCCGGTATCACATCTGTTCAGGACCTGGGAAATTCCGGGCAATTCGGTGATATTGCTTTACGGAAAGCGATCAATGAAGGATTGGTGCCCGGACCGCGCATGCGGTGTGCGGGACAGGGCTTATCAACCGAGGGCGGGCAGCTTCCCGGTTTGATCTATAAGCACCGTAGTCTTGTAAACGACGAATATAGAATTGTGACCGGCGCAGAAGATGCTATCCAGGCAGTACGGGAGAACGTGACGCAGGGTGCTGATGTGATAAAGATCTACGCCAACAATACACCTAACGTAACCCGGCTAAGCGTTGCTGAAATAAAGGCGATTGTGCAGGAAGCGCATCGCTACGGCATCAGGGTAACGGCTCATGCTACCGACAATAGGGCTGTTTACGACGCTGTTATTGGAGGCGGTATAGAACATGGCTACCAGATCGATGACACTACGCTTACCTTGATGGCTAAACGGGGCGTGATGTTAGTACCCACCTATCTCGATAGCGTTACCTGTATGCAATGGGGCAAGCTAGCTTACCCAGATGATAAAAATTTTGCCGCAAATTTGATGGCTTACCAGAAAGCCTCTGGCGAACAGCTGCAAAGAGCTATCAAACGAGGCGTAACGATTGCGGCCGGGTCCGATGATTATATTGATTTCAAACTGCCCTTTGCCGAACCATCAAAAAGAGCCCTTATCAGCTATTATGAATTAGGGACTACCATCCCACAGGTCTTACAATTCGCCACCATCAATGCCAGCAAGCAGCTGAACTGGAGTGACTACATAGGAAGGTTGAAGGCGGGGTACCTGGCTGATATTATAGCCGTTGATAGTGACTTGGACCGAAACATACAGGCGCTGCTTAACACGCGGTTTGTGATGAAAAGTGGGAAGGTTTATTTGGGGCAAGCAGGATTGCAGAAGTAAAGTGTGGAAGCTGTAGGGTATGTGTAAACCATACTAATGCAACTCGCTAGAGAAGCAGATCGATAGCTGTCCGATAGTGCAGCCCGGGGTCTCGGCTACCGCACAAGGCTTTGCAGGGAAGACCCTGGGCGGACATGAAGAGAAGTAAAATTGACGATAAGGCACTGCCGAATTTCCGTATAAGTTTTCTATTTTCGAAGGTGAGGTTGCAGGTAACTACTCGGCTGGGAGGAAAAGAGAGGATCATCTGCCCGGAAACAATAGCTCCCGGTTTCGAATTTGAATAGCCCGGTCAAGTTCTATCGTCGCTTTGTTATGAAAATACTGGCTGCCGAGGGCTGCGGCAAGCTGACCCGCTAAAACCCCGTAGGAAAGATTCGTGTTATTGTTCCGTGCGCCTCTCACCACTCCATAAATAGCAGCAAGGGACACCAGTCGCAGCACAGTGCTGATCGTTTTATTATTTTTTGATTTCCTGTATAAATCAAAGGAAAGCGAACTAGGGGTAAATTCATCTTCTAAATTCCCAAACGATAATTTAGTGCCGCCTTTCATAAAAGACGAACCGTAGCGGTAAAGAAACGCCTGGTCATATTTTCTTAGCACAGTGTCAGCCGTTTGCCCAAATACCGGTGAGGAAAGAAGTAGCAGAACCAACAACCTTATCATTGTGCTCTTTTTGTTTTGATTAGGGAATCCAATATGTGGGAAGCTACCTGGCCGGCAGGCTCCGAATCCGGGTAGGTAAAGACCCAGTTACGCGATTTACGTGCCTGCGGCATATTTATTCTCCTGACGTTTATGCTATTCAGTCCAGCGTCGTTTTTCAAGAAAGATAATTGTACCAGTTGTAAGTAGGGAGGCGTAGACTCGAGCAAACGGAAATAATCTTCTTCCGTTTTCATTTTTTGAAGCATTTCTTTCGCACGTTCCTGATTAGCCGCCAAGCTGGTTTCCATCATCTTTGCTCCTAACAATTGTTTAAAAGCCTCTTCATCGAGAGGTTTATATTTTCTCTCCTTTAAAAAGACAACTAAAGAATCGTGTATAGCAGTTTGCTTGAAATTAGTAGAGTGAGAGACGGATATAGGCAAGGAATGTACAATATACAGGGAATCCATATCAGCTTTTTCTTCTTTTCTGGTAGATACAGGATTTGCGCTGGATTGAGTAAGTTGAGGTGATTTACAGGCTACGGAAAAAAAAATAGTGATTAGAAGTATCCAAGATTTCATAATCAAAAGTTTTGAAGTTAATATCCGGTTTGTTGTCACTACAAACCGGATATTAACTTCATGTCACGGTAAAGATGCAATGCAGGCGAGATAAGATGCCATTACAAGGGAAAAGCAAATCAACATGCCATTATCGTCACCATAAAACAATGTATCACACAATATTGATCCCAGCGCCCATTCATTCAAACAATCCGCAAAATCAGGTGGTGTTAATTTGCTTACGGCAGATTTAAAAATCGCTGCCTTGTCATTGTCACTTTTTTTGTTTAATTCATAATCCTTATCAAGCGCTTTTAGTAAAGCCGTTCTTGTTAAAGCATAAGCTTTACAATCAATACCATATTTGGTGAACAGCTTCAACATCGTGGTAATGTCTTTCGCGTTCAATGCGGTCAAAAATGTTTTCTTATCTTCTGCAGATAAAGAGCGAACCCCTTTTTGAAAGGAGATTTCGAGTTAGACCAGTTCCATAAACCTGGAATCTGCAGCAAGTTTATCCGAAATACCCTCTGCAAAACAATTCCCAGCTGCGGCTGGGGATAAGGCATAGGGATTAACAGAAATTGCAGGTTCAGCTGCTTTTGCGGTAATGGAGATAACAAACACGGAAAGTAGACATCCCCATTTAATTACACTTTTTCTCATAAAAAAATTTGGTTGTTAAAAAATAATGTCAAACCAAATTTAGAATAGATTTTTAGAATTACATAGAGCTCATCTTCAGAAATATTTCATCCAACAAATTTTTATACTTGTCTCAAGAACGACGATAATACTTTCTCTATCCTCTCCATCACTTCCTCCGTCAGCTTCGGCAATACATCCAGCGCTTTCAGATTTTCTTCCAATTGCTCCCGCTTGGTAGCGCCCAGGATAGCCGTCGTTACATTCGGGTTTTTAATGCACCAGGCAATAGAAAGCGTAGCCAGCGAGGTATCAAGGCTTGCTGCGATCTCGCCCAACTGACGCACCTTTGCCAGCTTCTCTTCCACGATCAATCCATCCTTCAGCCAGTCGAATCCTTCGAGGGAAAGGCGGGTGCCTTCGGGGATGCCATTGTTGTATTTGCCGGTTAAAAGCCCTGACGCCAGGGGGCTCCAGATGGTGGTGCCGATGCCGACTGTTTTAAAGGCCTCAAGAAAATCAGTCTCCACTTTATGGCGCTCCAATAAATTGTATTGCGGCTGCTCCACCGATGGCCCGATAAGACGATACTCCTTCGCAATGCGGTCTGCTTCCAGTATTTCCGCACCACTCCATTCGGAAGTGCCCCAGTACAGGATCTTACCTTGCTGGATGAGCGTGTTCATCGTGAGCACTACTTCTTCAATCGGCACAGCGGGATCGGGGCGGTGGCAGAAATAAAGGTCGAGGTAATCGAGCTGCAGGCGTTGTAAAGCTTCATGACAAGCCTCGGTCAAATGCTTGCGGCTAAGGCCGCTTTGGTTGGGCTTGTTCTCCTTGCCGCGGGAGCCAAAGAAGGCTTTACTGCTGACCACATAGGACGTGCGGTCCCAGCCTTTTTTCTTCAGCACCCGTCCCATCAGACGTTCGCTTTCACCCAGCGCATACACTTCTGCATTGTCGAAAAAATTGATGCCGGCATCGTAAGCCATGCTCATTAGTTCCTCTGCCGGACCATCGCCTATCTGCTTGTGAAAAGTAACCCAGCTGCCGTAGGATAGTACACTGAGTTGCAACCCGCTTTTTCCCATTCTCCTGTATTCCATAACTACAAAAATAAAGCCCCTCCGGCTCGCCCCGGTGGGGAGAGACCCAGGCACCCGGCCCGCTTTTCAACGTGACTGTGAAATCTGCATTCACTATGCCAAGCTGGCCATTGTGCGGTTGCGAAGCCCTCCCACCGGGAGGGTTTGGGTGGGCTTCTTATCTTTATAATTACATGCGTTTCTACCAAAACTTACAAACTATAGAGCTGGACGTGGATGAAGTGATCCGTGCCAAAAGGTTTGCGGAGAAAGTAGTGGACACGACAGATTATTCAGACAGCAATCAATCGTTCAGGGTTAAGATCCAGCAGGATCATTTTATATCGAAGCTGGGTGAAGAGGCGGCGAAAAAAGTGCTGCAGACCTATGCCAGAGTGGAAGGCCCCGACTATGTTATTTATGAAGGGGTCGAAAAATCATGGGAAGCCGACCTGCTGGTGAATGGCATTGAGCTGGCAGTGAAAACACAGTCGCAATCATCCGCTGTTAAATATGGTAAGTCTTGGACCTTTCAGAGCGGAACGACCCGCCGCGACACTATTTTAGACAAGCCTCAGGCGTGGGTTTGCTTTGTATTGTTTGATGATGAACATCCATACCAGTTCACCGTTTATCCACCTTACCAAATAAGCGAACTGGTATTTGGCGAGCCAAAGCTGGCGCACCTGAAAGGTTCTAAAAAGGTGGTTTATGAAAGCGGCTTACCTCTTATTCAGCATTCCTTAATTCGGTTATCTTCACCGCCTAATGAATAAGAGGTTATGAAGAAAAGCCCGTTGCGCTATCCCGGCGGCAAATCAAGAGGCATGAAGTTTCTGAAGGACTTCCTGCCTCCTTTTAATGAACTGCGGGAAGTGTTTTTTGGCGGCGGTTCTTTCTCTTTTTATTGCCTGCAACAGCTCCCCGGCAAAACATACAAGGCTTCGGACCTGAATTATGAATTGTACTGCTTCTGGACACAGCTTCGAAATAATACGGAAGCGTTGGTGCAGGGTGTGCAAGCCATTTATGATGGCTATGATGCCGGCAAGCAACTCTTTATTGAGATTGTAGCACGCCGTAATAATGAACTATCGGAATTGGAAAGGGCTATTGATTTTTATGTATTGAACCGCATTACGTTTTCCGGCGTAGTAGATGCCGGCGGCTATTCGGAAGCTTCTTTTGAAGGACGGTTCACACAGTCCTCCATTGACCGGCTTTGGGAAACGGCTCCTCTCATTCAGCCGATCCAATTCTTTTGCGAGGATTATTCTTTTCTCATAAATGAGCCCGGCCAGGATGTATTGCTCTTTTTAGATCCCCCTTACTATTCCGCCACCAAATCGAAGCTCTATGGTAAGAAAGGCATCCTGCACACCGGGTTCGATCATGCGCTTCTCTTTCAAACCTTGCAGGCCTCGGCGCACCAATGGCTGGTGACCTATGACAACTGCGCCTACATTAAAAACCTGTACAAGGATTTTTACCAGGTGGAATGGGAGCTGCAATACGGCATGACCAACAGTGGTAATAATGCCTCGGTGTTAGGCAAAGAATTATTGATCGCTAATTATGATATAGCGTCCCGCATAAGGAATCATTAAATCAGTATTATATCTAACCAAAGCCAACTATCATTCTACTCATGCCTTCTTTAAAAACACTCGTCGCTCTTTCCTGCTTTATCATTTTGTGTGCCTGCACGGGTCCGGAAAAGAAAGCGGGCTTACCGGAGTTGATCGTAGGCAATTGGCTCATTGCTTATCCAAAACACACTTTAAAGACACCACACCAACAGGAAGTATATGGCCGCTACCAGGATTCGCTGGTGAATCTTTTTGGTTTGAAACTGATCTCCTTTGATGCGAATGGCGCATTTAAAGATATGGATAGTGCTATGACAATGACAGGTAAGTGGGCTTTGAAAAGAGACAGCTCCCTGCGCATAAGTGGCGGCGGCAATGGATTTAACCCTTTCATTGCAACAGTGCGGCGCATAGCCAGGGGACGAATGCAACTGGTGCAATACCTGCCGCTGGAAGATGAGCGCATAAAAGTGACGTGGTACCTGGAAAAGATTGATGAGGACCACGCCGGCTTTCCCCTTTTTGATTCCGCCATGAATGGCTGGCGCAGGAAACCGGTGGCCCAGGAAACGGTTTCCGATCTGAAAAAACGATTAGCCTCGATGCTCTCTTTTTATGGAGCCTATTTTGCAACCATCAGTGGTAAGGCCAATTACTTTTCACCTACCCGTGTGCACTTGCCTTTTGAATACTATGCGCATGGATTAGGCATGAGCACTTCCATCAAAACCTCGTTCCGCGAGTTGTTCTATAACGAAGCCGACGCGAACACGGCTTACGAATTACTGGAAACCACGATCAGTAGCTTAAGCAAGCAATATCCATCGGGAAAGACCTATACGGAAGAATATGGTGCGTTTTTGAAGCTAATGGCAGATAAGATCAGTAAGTAGGGGCGCTGTTACGTGCAGCCCTGAATGCAGGCAATCCCATTGTGGACCTGTATGGTGCTGATGATCTCTTTCCCTGCCAAGCCCCTGTTTCGTTTACGGCAAATGCCATTCGGGTTGGCAAACCTGAATTCATCGAGGTAGATCTCTACTTCAATACCGTAATCATAGGTGAAGACGAGCACACCGCGGTATAAATGATTTCGGGAAGGCGCCATACTGAATTTCTTATACGCAGGCTTTAGGGAACGCAGAAAGCTTTCTGCTGTTTTTCCTTCAAAAGATTCGAGGTCGAGGTCAGCGAAATACTCGATCAGCTCCTCTTCTTTGTTGGATGTTACGTTTCCCTGACCATAGGCAGTAGAGATAACAAGGAACAAGATGATAAGAATCGTTTTCAATTGGAAAGTGCTTCCCCGCTATTGCGGTAATAATCATGCCATAAGGCAGAGTTGGCCGCTATTTTCGACCAACCCTGTCTCTACTGATAAAATCCTGACGTGAGAATCAAAACGTCCGCACACCCGCTGGCGTTGCCGGTGTTTGTTTCGCTTTTTCCTGCTGGCTCATGCCCTCCGTGATCCAGCGTTCCGCCGGTTTTCCCAATAGGTAATGATCAAAGTATTCTTTCTGCCGCTTTTGGTAATCAATCTGGTTTTCTTTTTTAGCCAGTCCGTGGTTCTCGTCGGCATACACCAGCATGATATGCGGCTTCTGCATGCGGCGCATCGTGCTGTACATTTCAATGCCCTGGTGCCAATCCACGGCGCCGTCTTTATCCCCGAAAGCTACCAGCAACGGCGTCTTAATATTGGCGGCCTGGTACATGGGCGAGTTGCGCATGTGGGCTTCCATTCTCTCGTACCACGGACCATCGAAACGTCCCTGGCTTGTCTCGAATATCTTGGCGTCCGGTGTGCCGGTATTCCAGTAAATAGAGTTGCTCATGGAGATCAAATTCGTCAATGGTGCACCGGCAACAGCGGCCTTGAACATCGGCGTTTGCGTGATGATGAAAGAGGTTTGGTAAGCGCCCCAGCTATGCCCCATCAATCCTAATTTGTCCTTGTCAATCATGCCTGTTTTCAATACTTCTTCTACAGCCGGCACTACGCAGTCTACCGCGCTAATGCCAGGATCGTTTGTTTTGTAAACAATATCCGGGCGGAACACGAAATAACCATTGGTAGTAAAGTTGGTGGTGTTGTAAGCGCCGCGCTGGTTAGGAGAAGTGTAGCCATGCACAGTGCTGGACAGCTCCTCGTAGATATAAGTGATCATCGGGTATTTCTTGCCGGGCTCGTAGTTAGCCGGGTAGAAAAGAGCACCTTGTAGCTTCTTACCATCTTTATTGGTGTAGGTGATCAACTGGCTCTTACCCCAATAATAGTTCGCCTGCTGCGGGTTGGTGGTCGCTACCTGTTTGGCATCGGAGAAATTATTGGTCACATACAGCGAAGGCGACTTATCATAGTCCTGCTTTACATACAGGAAGCTATTGGCATCTTTTGCTTTTACCAAGCGGTTGATCATCATGTCTTCAAAGACTAGCGGTTCCAGCTTGCCTTTTTCCAATTTGGCATAACCGTATTTCTTTGTTTTATCGCCGTACATAGAGAAGTGCAGCGGCTGACTGTCGTCAATATAGCGCTCTTCAAAATCGGTACGCGTAACGCGGTAGCGCACTTCGGCGTCTTTCCCGTTCGTTAATTTGCGAGCCCCTTTGCCATCGGGCTTTACCGCCCAGACATCGTATTCATCATAGAGCAACACTTCCTTGTCGCCTTTCAGCCAGCCACCTGAACCCACTGCCGGACGCGAAGCCGGGTGATCGTCGCGCACATCCCAGAAGTCGGACTTGATGTTCACAGTGAGGTTAGTGTTTTGGCCGGTTGCCATATTATACGACCACCAATGTTTGTCTTTGAAGTACAGCAAATATTTTCCGTCTGGTGAGCTGCTCGGGAAAGTATTGAAACCGGTCAGCACCTTTTCAAAGGCCAGCTTGCTTTCGCCGGTTCTGATATTCACTAAATGCGCATCGGCAAAATCTTCTTTAAAGGCGGGCTTGTATTTTTTATTGGTATAAACCACGGCGTATTTCTGGTTGCCGGTTAGTTGTGCCAGCGGCGCTTCGTCGGTAGTGAGCCGGAAGAAGCGGTTGTTGTCAATACTCCAGGCGCTCAGGGCACTCAATATCGTGTCTTGTCCCAGCGTGATCTTTTGGCGCGGCTGGATCTCCGGGTCTTTCCAATGCCATACTTCCACACCTGCCAGCTTTTCGGTTGACGCGCCTTTCTTTGCCGCAATGATGGCTCTTGTGGAATCGATGCGAGCCGTATCGGCTTTGGTTAAGCTATCACCCGGGCGGCGGTCTTCCTTCTTGGCCAGTTCGTTATAGGTCCAGGGCTTTAGTCCAAAGAAAGCGGTGCTCATATCATCGCTCAGGCCTAAGTTGGAGCCGGTGAAAATGCGGTTGCCCTTTGGAAAATCAGTGGCCGTTTCAGGATCGAATATTTTAAGCGTTGGCGCTTTGTAGATATTGGTATAGCTATACACTACCGCGTTGTCTTCTTCGTAGCGGTCCTTGCGATAAGCTTTAAAGAATGCCAGTCCATCGCCTTCTTTCTGCCAGGTAAGTTTGGAGAAGCGGGCGGTATCGCTGGCTAATACTTTCAGGTTGCCGCTATTCAACTGGAACAGTTCGATGGAATTGCCCGCAGTGTTTGCTGACTCTACGATGTAAGCCAGGTAATCGCTTTTTTTATTGAAAGCATATTCGGTGACGTTTCCAATCGTTCTCGTTGTACCATCAGAGAGATTCTTTACCAACAGCACCGCACCTTTATCCTTGCTTTCTTTTGGTGGCGCCAGGTAGGCTGCCAAGAATTTTCCGTTGCGGGAAAAGCCGAAGCGGTTGATGTTTTTTACTTCTTCCTTTTTACCAGTAGTTAAATTCAGAAGCCCCATTTTATATTCAACGGGCTTGCTCCCTTCCCGCAGCTTTTCGGCTTCCTTGAACGGAACACCAATGCGGTAAGCGATCCATTGGTTGTCTCGTGAAAACTCGGGTGCCGAAGCGAACTCCAGTTTGTAAGCCTTATTCGTGTTGCGATTAGTGAGATACAAGGTGTCGTTGTCTTCCTGCACCGTCACCTGGTATGCTACCCATTCACCATTTGGTGAAAGGTCCGTCACGCCTAGCGTTTGCCACTTGCGGTAGTCATCAGGCGCCAGGTTCTTTTTTGTTTGAGTATTTGCTACAGTAGTGATGAGAGAGGCTGCCAGCAGGCAGAGAAGCAGTGGTTTGCGCATAGCCGTTTATTTGTGAGGCTTAAGGTAACGACTATGCGGACAATGAAAAATTTTATTTGATGGAAAGCACGGCTCGTCTATGGTCGGCAATGATTGGTTTTATTTTTCAGTAAGCGCCTTTAACAGGGCGGTTACCAATTCCATTTCAAAGCCTTTCAGCAAAAGGTAATCCTGCGTTTTCTTTTTGCGCACCAGGTATTGTTCCCCTTTTAAGGAAGCATAGCGCTTCTCGCCCAGTTCCTGCAGGGTCTTTCGGTAAGCTTCTTCATCAATGCATTTCATCGCCTGCTTGATATTGTATTCGCTCACCTTCTTTTCCTTCAGCGCATAATAGATCTTTTTACGGCCCCAATCCTTCATGCGAAACTTGCCGCCCGCAAAGGCTTCGGCGAATCGGCTCTCATTCAGGTAATCGTCTTCTATCAGCGAGGAAATAATCTCGTCATGTTCGGATTTATATACGCCAAGATCCCACAGCTTTTGAACGACTTCCGAATGGCTGCGCTCCTGGTAGGCACAGTATTGCCGCAATTTTTGGATGGCTTGCTCTTTAGATAAATACTTTTTTTGCATGGCTACACTTCTTCCAACAGTTCACGGCAACCGAATTGCTTTTCCAGCAGTTGATCATAATAATCGGCCTTTTGAAAAAGGTCACGAAGCATATCCACCCCGGCTTCGCGGGTCATATCCAGGTCGTACATAATGCAGGAAAGCACAATGCTTTGCTTAACGCAACTCAGCACGAGGCTGTCCATCCCGTAGTTTTGCTCCAGCAGGAATTTATAAAGTGGTTTTATCTGCGCGGTTTCAGCCGGGAGTGTGCAGAGATAAGCATCACCCGATACAAAAAAGTTTTCCGAGTTGTAGTTGATCTTGATCTTGGCAGAGCCTTCCTTTACCGTCCAGTTATTATGACCATCGCGGGTAAGCTTTACATCCTTGCCTAAATCTTTCAATATTTCTTCCACCGTTTTGGCAACACCTACGGGCTTGCTTTCTTTCTCCGGCATTTGCGGCAGCTTTACTTCCGTGCCGCAGAACGGGCAGTACTTGGTAGAGTCTATATTGGAAGCAGTGACCAGGGTATCGCAGCTATGGCAGCGGGTAGAGGGCTCGCCACGGTAAGGTGTATAAAGCTTTAAGGCTTCCCGCAAATAACTTACCGGCAAGGCAAAACCCAGGTTGTCGCCACCGCGAATGATAAACGAATTCACGCCAATCACTTCGCCACTTTTGCTTACCAATGGCCCGCCGCTATTACCGGGATTGATCGCCGCATCTATCTGGATATATTTGATACCATCCCGTATGCGATCCGCCTTGGAGATCACACCTTGGGTAGCCGTATAATTCAACCCGAACGGGTGACCAATCGCCACTACCACGCCACCGTCTTTTACATCTTCGTATTGACCCAATTTGATCTCGGGCAACTGGGCGCCTTCCGGTGGTTGTAAAAAGGCGAGGTCGTGCTTTTTGTCGGTGTACCAAACCCTTGCTAACCGGCGCTCAAAAAAGCGCCCTGCGATCGTTACCTCGGCATTCTTTCCGATAACGTGTTCGTTAGTAACAACCAGGTCAAATTCTTTTATATAAAAACCGGTACCGGTGCTGGTTTGCGTAGCTATCTGGATAATAGCCGGCCGGTATAATTCTATGATCTGCTGGGTTTCCATAACCGCGGATTTAGGGATTTATTGGATTTATAGGATGTTTTAATGCAAGGCTTTTGTTCTCATTTATCAGCCTCTTAAACTGAAGGCTTTTTGATCCGAAATTGATGAGAAGACAAATCTCTAAGCCGCTTGTCTCTAAATAATTCAAGGCTTGCGCAATGTGTTCATTTTCTAAATTCGTGATCGCTTTTATTTCTATCACTACTTTTTCATCTACGATGAAATCGGCACGGCGCCTGCCTACTATTTTATCATCATAAAAGATGGGCATATCTATTTCTTCTTTGTATAGCACTCCTGCTTTTTGCAGTTCTATTGCCATGCATTTTTGATAAACTCTTTCTATATAGCCATTCTTCATCCTGCTATGCACCTTCATAGCACAGCCGATGATCTTCTGTGTCAGGTCGCCATATTTCAAATTTGACTCCTTCATAAAATCAAATTAATCTCACTAATCCTCAAATCCGCGGTTACTTGGTTTCGAGGTTAAGGAATTCGACTTCACTCGTAAACGACTGATTGAACGCCATACGACCATCAAACAGCAGCTTGTCCTCCCGCATTTTCAGTTCGGGATATTTGCTGCGCCAGCCTTCCTGTATTTCTTCAATAGCCGCAAGGATAGATTCTTTATTGAACTCGTCTTTCTCTTTGTTGTAATAATCGGTAGGAATGCCCAGCGCTGCGAAATAGTCCGGGTAATTGATCATCATGAACAACTGGAAGAGATCGGTGATGGGTCGGGGCAAGCTGTAAGAATATTGACAATATGCGATCCCGTATTCCGAAATAAGCGCTGCGATCTCGAAATGTTTGTTCTCCTTATACCAGGCAATGTTCTGGTTGGCATTGTAAATAGCATCGGCAACCGTTTTATGCGCCTGCGGCATCACAATGGAAAAAGTATAGCGGGAGCGGAACAGGTACGGAAAGATCTCTTCTTTGCTGCGGGCCTGCAGCTTCATAAACTCTTCGATCATCTCCCCGTTCTTTTCCGAAACCTGCCGGTCGTCCTTGCGGAAATAAATATCCACGATCTTTTCAAGGTTCAGGAGCAGCTTGCCTTCCGGCACTACCAGGAAGTCAATTCGGTAAGCCAGGGCCAGCAAGATATAAGCAATGCCGCCGGAAAATTTATCGGCATCAACGGTCTCCACAAGGTCCAGCGTGGACTGTATCCACTGTTGCATGAAGCTATACTTCACCTCTTTTTCCGCCAATGGGATCTCTGCCACATGTTCCGTATCAACCGGCAACAAGGAGGTAAAATCCTGTACCAAAAGATCGTCCTGTTTATCGGCTTTAGTCGCCAATTCTTTTAATCCGTAATAAAGCTTGCTGGGATTGGCGGTTTCAATATCGCTTTCGAACATCATGCACAGCTTATCGCCGTTCAGTGCATAGCGGGTGTAATAAAGGCTAAAGTTCATTTCGAGCAGCCGGCGCATCACCGGCACACTTGGGGCCGGCATTTCGGCAAGCGCCACTTCTGCCTCCATGGTCTTATCGTTGTAAAAACCACGAATAATCTTGGAGCCTTGGTAGAAGATAAAAGTGCCGCCGGTTTCGGTGGCTTGATGGCTAACATTCTCCGCCCATTCATCGCCGAGGTAGTCGAAAAAAACCGCGATGCTTTTGTGATAGGCTTTCTCTTTGAAGAGGGTTTCAGCTACATTCCATTTTTCTACTTTTTCAACCGGCTTGTTATTATCCGAATAGCGCCCAAAACGTACCAGGGGTACGCCATTCTCTACTTCCTTTTTTCTCTTCCAGCTGAAAATCGTTTCCGGCATAAATTCCAATCCTTGTTTTAGCAAACCCCCTTCGGCTGCGTTCGGCACGGCTCTTACCATCGCTTCAAAAAAAGGGCCGCACCGGGGCACCAAAATAAGGCTATCTTTTTGGAATACACGATGCAGCTCATCTGTCCTATGCGAATGAATTCCCTTAAAATGAAGATAATTTTTGCTTAGTTTCGCCCCACGCCCGATTGCCGGTGATCCTATTAACGAAGAGACGCTTCGGGTGGTTTTAGCGTAGTGCTTTCGGTGCTTATTAAAGACAAAACAGACAACATGAAATTTATTGTTTCTTCTTCTCAACTGCTTAAACAACTGCAACAAATATCGGGTGTCATCAATGCCAATACGGTGCTCCCGATACTGGAAGATTTTCTCTTTGAAGTGGAGAACAGCAAGCTGACCGTAGTGGCAACCGACCTGGAGACGGTGATGCGGATACAATTGGATGTAGAAGCCAAAGAGGTGGGCCGGGTTTGCATTCCCGCTAAGATCTTATTGGACTCTCTAAAGAATATTGCTGACCAGCCGCTGACCTTCTCTATTGATAAGAACTTTGGCATCGAGATCACCAGCGATAATGGTAAGTACAAAGTGATGGGCGAGAACCCGGACAATTTTCCAAAGGCGCCGGTTGCGGATGATACCACTTCCTTTACCATGCCTTCATCCGCGTTGGTCACGGCTATCAATAAAACCTTATTTGCTGTAAGCAATGATGACCTGCGCCCGGCAATGACCGGTGTTTTCTTTGAACTGAACAAGGATTATATTCAATTCGTTGCTACGGATGCGCACCGCCTGGTTCGTTTTAAAAGAACCGATGTGAGCTGCCCGCAGAATGATTCCTTCATTGTGCCGCGCAAGCCCCTCAACCTTTTAAAATCGGCGCTGCCTGATAATGAAGACGAGCTGACCATCAACTATAACAGCAATCACCTGTTTGTAAAGCATGGCACCACGCAACTGAGCTGTCGCCTCATTGATGCCCGGTTCCCGGATTATAAAGTGGTGATCCCGGCTGACAATCCTTATAAATTATTGGTGAGCAAGTCGCAGTTCCAAAGCGCCTTGCGCCGGGTGAGCGTCTTCTCCAATAAAAGTACCAACCAGGTTGCACTGAATATCAGCGGTAGTGAGTTAGGCTTACAGGCACAGGACGTTGACTTTTCTTTTGAAGGCGCGGAACGCATGAAATGCCAGTACGACGGCGAAGACCTGACGATCGCTTTCAATGCCCGCTTCCTGATCGAAATGCTGAATGCATCGGATGGGGAAGAGGTGCGGATTGAATTGTCCACGCCAACGAAGGCAGGTATTCTTCGTCCGACCGAAGTGGAAGAAAACGAGGACCTGCTGATGCTGGTGATGCCGCTGATGCTGAATCAGTAAAACCTCACCCTAGCCCTCTCCTCGCAGGAGAAGGAACTGCCACCGCACAGACCCGGATAGTGCAGTTTGCAATACTGAATAGAAAAAGCCCTGACAATTTTAATGTCAGGGCTTTTGGTTATAGTCATATAAGTTGGCCTCCCGTGCGCTGTACCCTCTCCTGCTCCGCAGGAGAGGGTTAGGGTGAGGCTTCGTATCTTCCCCCTATGAATTTTGTACAGTTACAATCCTTTTCCAATTATATGGACGCCCACATGCTGAGGGGGCAGTTGGAAGAAGCGGGCATTCGGTGCTGGTTGAAGGATGAAAACTCCATGACGATCACTCCGTTTCTGAATAACGCGTTAGGCGGCATTAAACTAATGGTGGCGGAGTCGGACCTGGAAACGGCTAAAGAACTGTTGGCTTCTAATTCTTCGGACTAACTTTAAACCATGTGGCAAGCCCTTATCGAATACTTTAGCGACCTCGAAAAACGTCCATTGGAAAGAATGGCTTTTTTGGTTGGCGGGCTATTGATCTTCTGGATCATTGAAGGCGCTATACCGCTTATTCAGCCACAATACAAAAAGAACAAGCTGCGCCACGCCTCTGTAAACCTGGGCTTTACAGCGATGCACCTGGTCATTCATACCTTTCTCGCCATTATTATTGTCTTGATCTCTGACGGGTGCCGCCGCACTGGTTTTGGTATTGTTCATTGGACCGGTGCATCTGTGTTAGGTACGATCCTCATTTCTTTTTTAGTGCTGGATTTCTTTGGCGGCTGGCTGGTGCATGTCACCGAACATAAACTGAAGCTGTTGTGGCGGTTTCACCTGGTGCACCATGCCGATAATAATGTGGATGTAACGACCGGCTTGCGGCATCACCCCATAGAAAGTGTTTTGCGTGGACTGTTCTTTTTTGCCGGCATCCTGCTTTCCGGTGCGCCCATGTATGCCGTAATGATCTTTCAAACAGTATTGATCATAACGGTTGCTTTCACCCATGCTAACATCTCCCTGCCACGCCGGCTGGATAATGCGTTAAGCTGGGTGCTTGTGTCGCCCAATATGCACAAAGTGCATCACCACTGGCAGCAGCCTTATACCGATAGTAATTATGGCGCGGTGCTTTCTATATGGGACCGACTGTTAGGAACCTTCCGAAAACTGGAACCTTCGCAGATCCGCTACGGCATCGATAAGCATTACCCGAACGAGCAGGATGAGAATTTTGTGATGCTGCTGCGCAAGCCCTTTGGTAAATTGAATTAAGATCCACTCATTTGCATATCCGCCTATCTGCACACTATCTTCGCTTCCCATGCCACACCCCACCATCAAACGCCTGCGCTGGTTAGGCTATGCCGAAGCTATTTCCTGGCTCTTACTGCTCTTTATCGCCATGCCGCTCAAATATATCTGGGGCCAACTGCTGCCGGTAAAATATGTCGGGTGGATACACGGCATATTATTCATCCTTTATTGCATTCATTTACTGTTGGCGAAGCTGCTGCTCAAGTGGTCGTGGGGCAAAATGATCACGGGTGGCATCGCCGCCTTTTTTCCTTTCGGAACACTATGGTTTGATAAGCGCATCGAACGCTAAGCCGATTATCTTCGCAGGCATGAAGATCCTCGCTGTGATACCCGCCCGCTATGCGGCTTCCCGTTTCCCCGGCAAGCTGTTGCAGCTGCTGGGCGATAAGACCGTCATCGCTACCACTTATGCTGCTACAAAAGCTACCGGGCTTTTTAGCGACGTCATTGTGGCAACAGACAGCGATGCGATTCAACAGGAAATAGAAAGCATTGGCGGCGCTGTTGCCATGACCCGTAGCGATCATGAAAGCGGCACCGACCGCATTGCCGAAGCCGTGCAGGACCTTGATTTTGACGTCGTGATCAATGTGCAGGGCGATACCCCTTTTATTAATAAAGAAGCACTCAGCCGGTTGATCGAACTGTTTGACGATCCGGCGGTGCGGGTGGCTTCGCTGATGGATATTATCTCGGAGGAAAGCGAATTGCACAACCCCAACGTGGTAAAAGTGGTGGTGGATCGCAGCGGCAATTCCCTGCTCTTCAGCCGCAGCGTTATCCCGTTTCCGCGCAATAAGGAAATGATCATCACACACTACCGGCATATAGGTGTTTATGCGTTTCGAAAAGCAGCCTTGCAGCAATTTGTACAATGGCCGATCACCGTGCTGGAGAATGCAGAGAAGATCGAATGCCTGCGGTTTTTAGAGCATGGCATTCCGCTACGCATGGCATTGACAGAGCCAATCGGGGTGGATATTAATACGCCGGAAGATTTGGAGAAGGCGCAGGCTTTACTACCATAAACACTTTTACAAGCAATACTTAAATGTGACAACCTCTCAAGAAATATTAGTAGAAGAAACCTTTAAAGAGAACCGGTTTTCTGACTTTTTGAATGCAGCTAAGAACTATTGCAATTTCATAGAGACGGAAAGTAATTTGACGGAAATAGATTTCTTACGAGTGACAGAGGTGCATCTTGTATAGCTTTATTCTTTGGCCAGACACTTGCCTTCCATTCGCTCAGAGAGTAACAAAGACTTCGAAAGCAATATCGATGAAAATGTCATGAAGACAATTCTAAAATCTATAGGCGGAAGAGTTCCTTTTTCATATTACTGGGTTGTACTTAATCCAGTTGACATGAAGAATTTGGCAGAAACAGGCACTGGAGATTTAGTAGATGATTTGGGTGACATTTACAAAGACCTGAAACGAGCAATAGTGATTTTTGATACTGACGATGTAGCTGCCAAAGAAAATATTATTTGGAGATTGAAGTTTGATTTCGACTATCATTGGAATAAACATTGTATTGAGGCACTTTCTGCTATTCATCATTATCTGAATGAAACCAGATAGTACGGCTGGCATCTCTCTAGATTTTAGAAGAAGTCTTCCGCACTTCGAGAGCCATTGTCCAAATAGTTGGAAGGGTTTTCTCCTTTTGATGACTTTTATTCAATTTTTGAAATAGCCCTGGCGACTTCTGTTAACCCGCCTTCAAAAAATGAAACCACCCTTTCGCTCTCCGTGAGCCCTATTTCAAAAAATGAAACCCCCCTTACGGACACCGGGAACCCTATTTCAAAATCTGAAGCCGCCCTTGCAGGCACCGCTACCCCCCTTTCATTTTTTGAAACCGGCCTTCCGCTGTCTGCCAGCCCAATTTCAATATTTGAAATATGGCCGCCTGCCCGTTTCGCATTAAGTTAGCCGCATGAAACGCTCCCGGATGAGGCCCGAACGATACCTGCGCTACCTGTTGCCCTCCGCTCTCTTTCATACGGGGCGCACCCGGCAGATCCTGAACATCAATCCCACGGTGGAACAACCCCGGAAAGAACCGGAGAAGATCGCCGTGTCGGTCTTTAATTACAACGAAGCAAAGGCGGAAGAAACGAACTACGAGAATGTTCATGCCATCTTCCCTTGCCGCGATAACGGCATGATCTCGTGGATCAATATTGACGGCATCCGGAAGGGTGATGTGGAGGAGGTGTGCGAGCATTTTGGTATTCACCAGCTATTGGCAGAAGATATCGTCAGCCGTCACCAGCGGCCGAAAATGGACGAAGTGGATGGCGTATTGTACTGCCTGCTCAATATGCTCTATTTTGACGAGAAGACCGGCAGCGTGGAGGTGGAGCAGATCAGCATTGTTCTGGGTAAAGATTTCGTGATCACCTTCCAGGAAGACCCCGAGCGTGATGTATTCAATCCTATTCGGGAACGGCTGAAGTTATCCAATACCAAGCTGCGCCAGCGGGGCGCCGATTATCTCTGCTACTCCCTGCTGGATATGATCGTGGACAGCTATTACCTGGTGATGGAAAAGCTGGGTAACAAGATGGAAGCCCTGGAAGAAGAGGTGATCCGCAACACCAGTACGGTGGCCATGGCCAAGATCAATAACCTCCGAAAGGAGCTGATTGTATTAAAGCGAAATATTGCGCCGGTACGTGACCTGGTCAGCGGCATCATTCGCAGCGAAAGCGAATTGCTGGATGAACGCACCACCAAGTATTTTAAGGATGTATACGATCACATTATTCAGGCGTATGACCTTAGCGAAAACTACCGCGATATGATGTTGAGCATGCAGGACCTGTACCTGAACAACGTGAACCTGCGCATGAACGAAGTGATGAAGGTGATGGCGATCGTAACCTGCCTCATGGCGCCGGCTACGGTGATCGGCGGCATCTTCGGGATGAACTTTGATGTCATCCCCACCGCCCATAATGAGTGGGGCTTTTATAGCGCCGTAGGCTTAATGCTTTTTGTTCCGATAGCGATGCTGATCGCGTTTAAGCGAAGGGGTTGGTTTTAACCCCCTGTCCCCCTAAGCGGGAACTTCGCTCGGAGACGCATTTTCATAGCAATCATTCTTAAATTTAAAGTTTGCAGAGACAGTTAGCAGTTTGCACAACGCTCAATAGCTTCCTGTAGTACAAGAGTGCGACGCAACGGAAGCTCAATAGAAAAATATAGGTGACTAACAAATAAGTCGTTTTTCTTTAGAACTCATTGAGAAAAAAGGTCTGATTCACCTAAGTTCCCCCTTCAGGGGGACAGGGGGTTTACTTCTTTTTATACACCGGCACCGTGCTGCAAGGCTCGCCATACATCACACTTTTCACTACCGGCAACAAGGTAGCTGTGATAGCTGTATACGCATACGCATCAATAGCAATTTCCCCGCAGCCCTTTACTACCACGCGTTGTTCGGCATAGGTTTCTTTATCAATTGCTTCTATATTTTTCAAAACAATATGTTTGTATAGATCTGCTTCCGATCCGAGGTAAACTTCTTTGGCAACCGGTTGCAAATAAGAGGTCAGGAGCATATACGCCCATACCGGTATCACCGCATCTACGCTGCAGGTAATGGCTACATATTTATCTCCGTAAGCAGTCCAATCGGCTGCTTTTAACGCTTCGCGAAAATCTTTTTCTTTGAGGATCAATCCCATGAAAAGGTTGTCCTTCAGATCATAGGTAGTGATCGGCGCGGTTGGTAAAAACTGCTCCAGGTCCAGGGTCATCAGTCCACTGTTTGCCACCTTATTAATGATCAACTCGCTCATACGGCAAAATTAGGCGCTTTCCCTGTTACGGAAATGGCAACAAAAAAGCCACTCTTTTGGGAGTGGCTTTGGTATAATCTACAATGGGATTAATAGAATTTAGAGCGGTTGTCCTTGATCTTGGCAGAGGATTTCAACGCCTCGATGATCGGGTTGTTACCGCTTTGCATCTGGCTCATGAAGGTTTGACGGGCTTGTATTTGCATTACCTTTTGCTGCTCGGCGGTGTTACCGCTCGTTGCCGGTAAAGCGCTGATGGCATCTACCCGGAGCACATACACGCCGGCTTGCCCTTCAATCGCTTCCGGAACTACTTTACCCTTATTTGCCGGATTGAAAGAAGCACCTACCACACGTGACTCAAAGCCCAGTGCCTGGTTCGAGCCATTGAACGTTAAGCTATCAGCGGTTTGGATCGGTTGACCCACTTTCGCAGACGCAGCTTCCAGCGTAGTGATGGTACCCAGGTTTTGTTTTATCTGCGCCGCTTTTTTCTTGTTTCTTATTACCGGCTCAACGGTGCTTCTGGCAGAAGCCACGCTTTGCACACCCGCAGGTGTCACATCCGTAACGGCAGCTACTACATAAGCTTCGCCTATACGCTGTGGCGCCAACACATCGCCTTTATCCGCATTGAAAACCTCTTTTACAAGAGCCCTGGAAGCGCCCAGGCCCTCAATGTTATAACCGTTCTCAGCTATATCGGTTGCCGTCATTTTATTGATGCCTCTCCCTCTTAATTTATCCACCTGCGCATTAAAGGCTTCGAGGTTTTTGGCATCAGCCGCAAACTGGCTGGCAGCATTGCTGGCAGTGTTATCGGTCTCATCGCTGGCTTCTACCGGGCGGGCGAAATAAGCGATCTTATACGCCGGTGAAGAACCTTTTTGCGATAACACTTCCATGATATGGTAACCAAACTCTGTCGGCACAATGCCTGTCTTTCCAACCGGGTTCGTGAATGCGAAATCATTGAAAGCTGCCGTCATTTGCCCGGTAGAGATATTTTCATACACACCGCCTTTGTCTTTGCTGCCCGGGTCTTCGGAGAAGGTAGCTACCAGGCTGTCGAAGCTCTTGCCACTTTGCAATAAGCGGTACACGCTATCGGCTAAGGCTTTGGCAGAAGCATCATCTCGTATAGGTGTCATCTGCCCGGTTTGCGGATTACGCTGGCTGGTAGAGATGAGGATATGTCGCACCTTGGCGGTATCTGGTAACGTTCTCATATCAATGATCTTTGACATAGCATAAACGGGACGCTGTCCGCCATCCAGGTAAGGACCGTAAGTAACACCCACCGGTGCGCTTAAGATCGCCTCTTTATTCGGCTGTTGCATAGCGTTCTTAGAAATATAGCCATTGTAGAAGCTCATGGCGCTATTGTTCTGCGCTAAGAAAGATTCGTAATCTTTTGTGCTGTCAAACGCAGGCTTCAGGCTCAGGAGGGCTTGTCTTGCGGCAGCGCTATCCGCGGCAGAGGCGCCGGCATTGAAAACGACGTAGCTGATAGAACGTGTCTCGTTCTTCTGCTCGAACTCTTTTTTACGGGCATTGATATATTCCTTGATCTCGTTGTCGGTTACTTTAATAGTGGTATCGTTACCGTAAGGCACACTTACATACGCCACTTTGGAGATCAGGTTATTATCAGCGGTTTGCTTTTCCACCAACCATTTCGGAAAGTAAAGCGTGTTCGCAAAAAGGGAGGTGTATTTTGCTTGACGGCGCTCCTCTTTTATAGCATCTACAAACATTGCTAGCTGGTTACGCTCTTCAGCAGTTCCCCTTTTCATCTGGTTTATTCTTTGCTGAGCTGCCTGGGCATTGTATTGACCCGTAGCAGAATCAATAAACTGTTGTTTCAAATTTGCGGGCGGGTTGGCTCCAAACAGGTAATCATTCACTTCTTTAGCACTAACGGTCAGTCCCAGTTGCTCATACTGTTCTTCCAGCAGGGTTTGTGTTACTTCCTGGTTCCAAACACCTTCAATGGCTTGCTGGCGGGCGGCATCACCTGTATAACCTTGCTGTTGGCTGGCCGCTTCCTCTGCTTTCACTTTGGCTTCGAAATCAGCAGGCTTGATCTCCTTTCCATTGATCACGCCTATTTCATCGGCGCCGCCTTCAAACATATTGCTGCGGCCGGTGAAGGCATCCATCAGGATGAAACCAACAAGGGACACGCCAATGGCAATAACAGCGATACGAGCATACTTGTCCCTGATACTTTGAATAACTGACATAGGTGAAGTTTCGGTTTTATTTTAAAACAGTGGGCAAATTTAGGGGAATTGAACTTATTAACAATCGGTGGAAAACGGCTAAAACCCTATATTTTAAAGCTTTCAGGACAGGTTGCCCACCTTTAACAGAATACAATATCCCATGTGCTGCCGGACAGGTAATCGGTTTCCCCAAAAGGGTGTGAATTACGAAAAAAGAATGTGAATAACCCTTGTGGAACGGTGAAGTGAAACGTGGACGAATGGTCAATAAGAAATCCGGCAACGCCGGCAAAATTTTTCCTGTGCATTATCCCTCATTTATCCGCAGGAAATTCACAAAGTGAAAATCTACCATGTAAATCAAATTTTTTCACAGACTGAAATCCACAACGCTGTGGAAAATGAGCGGCGCTCCGCCACCCTTCAATAACTTCGTTGTGCAAAACCGGAAACTTTATGTGAATAACTGCATCAAATTTGCAGTCAGTAAAAAGCGGTCGTGCATTATCCACTAATTCACAGCCCTAATAGTAGTAGGTTTTCTTTTATAATTATATAGAATATTAGTAGTTATTATATGCAAGGGGAAATGTTGATAGCCGAACAAAACGAGATTTTAGAAAAAGGATTTCTTGACCGCGCCATTGATCCAACCCTGGACCTGTTTGCGGAAATAGAAAAGCTGAAGAAGGAAAAGAACGCCGTGATACTGGCGCACCTATACCAGGAGCCGGACATACAGGACATTGCTGATTTTATTGGTGACAGTTTAGGGCTGGCGGAAAAGGCGGCAAAGACAAACGCCGATATGATCGTTTTTGCCGGGGTGCACTTCATGGCGGAGACTGCCAAGATCCTAAACCCGGGCAAGAAGGTCGTTATCCCCGATTTTAAGGCAGGTTGTTCGCTTAGCGAGAGCTGTCCCCCACCGCTCTTTCAAAAGTTCAAGGAGCAGCACCCGGATCACATAGTCATTTCTTATATCAACTGTAGCGCCGGCATCAAGGCATTGACCGATGTGATCTGCACGTCCTCCAATGCAAAAGCCATTGTGGAAAGCTTCCCGAAAGAGCAGAAGATCATCTTTGCGCCGGACAAGAACCTCGGTGGCTGGATCAACCGCGAAACCGGTCGTGATATGCTGCTTTGGAACGGCGCCTGCATGGTGCACGAAATATTTAGTTTAGAAAAGATCACCAGGTTGCAGGTGCGTCACCCGCAGGCTAAGCTGATCTCGCACCCGGAGTGTGAGGAACCGATCCTGCGCATATCCGATTTTGTAGGATCTACCACCCAGCTACTCGCCTATGTGAAGAATACCCCCAACCAGGAATTTATTGTAGCCACCGAAGCCGGCATCCTTCACCAGATGCAAAAGCAAGCTCCGGGTAAAACGCTTATACCCGCACCACCCGATAATCATTGCGCTTGTAACGATTGTCCACACATGAAGCGCAATACGCTGGAGAAGGTGTACCTGTGCATGAAATACGAGCAACCGGAGATAATTATGGACGAAACGCTTCGCCTGCAGGCTAAAGGTTCATTGGACAGGATGCTGGAGATCAGTAAGAAGGTGGGGTTGATTTAGGGATAAGGAGAGTTTAGCCATGCAGCTATTTTGACCTATTTCTATCTGATATATCGTACAGGTTGGGCTATAAATTTTACATTACGGTTTCCAGTGTTTATTATTACTGGATCTGAGATAAACAACCTATACCTTATTTTATCAGAATATTGAATTGGTTGAATGTCTATTATATCTGCATTAAGATAGAAACCACGGGGAAATGTTCCATTTTCATTCATAGATGCGACTTGCACTCTTCTAGGGGTAATATTATCAGGATTCAGATCCCAATCTCCTGTCCAGCCTTGATTAATGATTGTGTTGAAATTATCTCTTGATGCAACCTGAACTCCACGAAATTCAGTATCTAAACTTCCAACGTCAATCGGTTCGTCAGTTTGTGCATAATCTTGAAAGAATCGTATGATATTTTCGTGGTAATCGCTGTTTATTTCATAGAATTCTAAACGTCTTCTGATATTTTCAATGATTACTCCGTTGTTATGGACCTGTGCAAGTATATTATTTAATTGGTTTGTATTGAGATTGCAAATGCCATTATTAAATGTACTTTCAACATTTGCAAGTTCTGTTTGTAATTCATCGTCTGAAAGACCAAAATGTTTCATTTCAGTATTCAGTCTCGCTTGTCTAACACTGTTTGTAAGTGAATGAAGCACCATTAAAAGATAGGCTCTTTGTCGTCTTGTCATAAACAAAATAAGTTTAAAAACTACAGCTATTAAGTAAATATATCAACGACAATGGGTTCATTCTCTATCCCGACTGTTCTATGCAACATTAGAATGAAAACAGCCGGGATAAAGAACACTACCAGTTATTCTGATGCTCCTTATTCACATTATACCGGCTCACGATATCGCCCTTGTCCCAGTTCGGGCTATACTTTACAAAGAACGCCAGCCACACCGTGCGGGAGATGCGCATCAGAGGCGGCTGCAGTGCAATCAGCAAAAACGCGTTGATGCCGATCCACCAGAAGAAACGCGAATCACTGAGCGAGAAACCAATGATAGCCCACCACAGGAAAAAGGTAACCACGCAGATAAGCACTGCCAGCGCATAGCTGATCATATTGGTGCCATAATAAAAACCCGGTTCCATATCCAGGGGTTGTCCGCACACGGGGCAGGTGTCATGCATCCGCATGGTGGTTTTTAGCCGGTAAGGATTCTTCACCTGGAACATATTGCCTCTGCGGCAACGGGTGCATTTCGATTGCAATAGACTTATTATAAAATTCGGTTTCACATCACGGGTAGTAGCACACATAGGGATAGCTTTACAGTTATAAATTTTTTTCTTAAGTGTTTCTGCACTGAATTCCCACTCCAGTTCTTTAAGCTCCAGATTACCTAGTTGGGAATATTAGGAAGGAGAGGGGATTTTTAATGGCTTATCTGTCAAAGAAACCTGAGAAGAAACCAAAACCGCACTTTGTTTTTCATTGCCAATTAGCTGTAAATTTAAATAAAAAAAATGCTTTGGCTAAGATTCAGGCCAATGTTATAGCTTTAATTGACGAATAAATACTAAGAAATAAAATGAATCATTTAGAGCACTTCAGGAACTTTAGTGAACTAAAAGCAAGTACTTATAAAGGGAAGCCGCTGCCAAAATTGGCAAATCAGCAAACATTCAAAGACTTTATTAGTTTATTGAAGAATAATGTAGTCCGGAAAGATAAAGAGGATAAAAGGCTTAAGTGATGGCCGCTGACCAATCTTTTCATAACCTTTTACTTGTATGTAAGGCACTCCATGTTCGTTCTGTTCAATATATGATTGTTGGCGGAACGGCTGTGGCTTTTTATGGATATTACCGGCCGTCAACTACTATTGATGGCAAACAGCTTGAAAAAGAAGATCTGGATATTTGGTATAACCCAAGCTACGAAAACTATTTTAAATTATTGGATGCGCTTGAAGATCTGGGTCAAGATGTTTCCCGATTTCGGGAAGAGAAAACACCTGAGCCGCTTCGGTCTTTTTTCCGGTATGAGTTTGATTCATTTACGCTTGATTTCCTGCCTTCTATAATTGGCCTTGATAGATTTAGCATGCATTATAAACAAAGAGAAATTTCAGTTGTTCATGATATTGAGATTTCAATTATCGGGCTTGCGGATTTACTTCTTTCAAAGAAGAAAAGCGGGCGGAATAAAGATATCGGGGATATTGAAAAATTGAACAAAGACCAATAGCGTTTCTAAAACACCAAGTGCTCCTTGTGCTTAATCTTCTCATTCGTCAGTTCCGACACGAGTTGCACCCCCTTAATATCCTTCACCGAATGAACCAGCTCCTGGATGCGGCCATCTTCCACCTCATCGCCTTTTAGCAGCCACAAAAAATCAAGATGCTTGAATTCAGGCAGCAGGTATTCGCCGTCAAATTGGTTGTTATAGAGATAGTGGGTCAGGCAGGTATGTGCTTCCGGGTATTCATACACCGCAAAAAAGTAGTTGCGACCTTTCTTAGTCAGCTGGATCTCGATCTCATTATTAATGCGGAAATCAACACCTAGCAAGTTGTTCAGTTGCCAGCAGAAAAGATAATCCTTCATAGGTGCCATAATGCCCAGCAGGCGGGTCTCTTCAAAGAAACCATCGGTAAGCGCAGTGGAATCAAGTGAGAGTTTCATGGCGGTTGTTTATGGCGTTAAAATTCAACAGTGGTAGTGATCGATTGCTTGTCGCGGATGTAAGTTACCGCAGTCTTATCACCCTTTTTAAACTTTCCGAGCACCTGCATATAGCTTTCGACCGAACCTACTTTATGCTCGCCAAGGGCAGTCACCACGTCACCTGTTCGCAAACCCGCCTTCTGGGCAGGTCGCCCTTCGCTCACGCCATCCACCCGCACACCGGCACCGCCATAAGTATAGTCCGGCATTATCCCCATCGTCACGCTGAACCGGGCCGAAGTGCCCAACTGCATTTCCCGCGTCTTGGAAAAGGGTAATTTCTCCTTACTCTTATTTACGTTCTCAATCACACTTAGTATATGCTTGATGATAGTGGCTTCTCCTGAATAGTTGATACGATCCGCGTCATCTGAAGGGCGGTGATAGTCGCTGTGCAGACCGGTAAAATAAAAAAGTACCGGGATGCCTTTGTTGTAAAAGGAAGTATGGTCGGAGGGACCGGTGCCACTGCTATCGTAGCGGTAAAGCAGGTTTTCTGCATATAGCTTTTTCTTGCCTGTGAGGGCATACAACTGTGCCCAGGTTGGCGTAGTGCTAAACCCACCCACCGTTATCGTTGGCGAGGTTTCATTCAGGCGACCCACCATATCCAGGTTAATCATGTAATTCACTATGGAAAGATCAATGGTCGGGTTCTCTACAAAATATTTAGAACCGTAAAGTCCCAGCTCTTCGCCCGAAAAGGCAATGAACAGGTAATTGTTGCCATTGAATTTTGAGGCTTTCAGCAAACGGGCTATTTCTATCACAGCAGCCGTGCCGCTGGCATTGTCATCCGCGCCATTGTGCAGTGCCGCCGGACCGGTACGGTGCAGCGAATTATTATCCTCGCCCCAGCCCAGGTGATCGAAATGAGCACCCAAAACAACGGTGTTAGCTGCCCCGTTGTTGATATAGCCCACCACGTTCATCCCCTTACGCACCTTCAGCCCTATATCTGTTTTCAGTTTAATGTCCAGTGAAGCGGTTTCATCCGCAAGATATTTCTTCACCATTTCGGTAGATAGATACACCACGGGTATCGGTAGGGTCTCCACTTTTTCTTTTCCGGAAAATGCCAGGTTGTCTTTTATAGTAGATGTATTGTAAACAAATACCGCGTTGGCTCCCTTCCCTTGCATCTTAGCCACTTTGGTGCGTACGGCATCCGGTATGTCAAAATGTGGATTGTCCTTATTGGCTTCCAGCAGTTCTTTCAGATCCAGGAACCAGGGCGTTTGTGTCTCTTGCAGGGATAGAGAGGAAAGCGCCGTTACAGAGCCGTTGCCGCTAAAGGTCAGTGGAAAGAAATCCTTGCCTTGCACTAACCCGGTTTCATCTATATACAAATGCGTCGAAGGATTCACCTGCCGTCCCTCGCTAATCTCAAAAGTTTGATAATAGTTATCGGTGCCCTTTGGTTGAAGTCCTATTGATTGAAATAACCCGCTGATGTAAAGCGCGGCTAAGCGTTCACCTTCCGTACCGGTGCGGCGGCCTTCCAGCTTGTCATTGGAGAGGTACCCAATATGTGTTTTCAGGTTATCCAGTAGTAGCTTGTCTTCTTTCTTGATTTTTTGTGCCGCTGACGAGAGGGCTACCAGTAAAAGCACGAGGTTAAATACACGATACGCCACAGCCGGAAATTTGAGGGGTGAATAGAGAACAAAAGTATTTACTTCAATCACCATTATAGACTATAATTCTATTTTTTTGATTGCAGGATTTTCCTTAACCTTTTTGTAAAACTCCGCATCTCGTAAGGGCGGGGGATAAGGCTGGGTTACCTTTGCGGCCGCAAACGTGGCCGAACAAACCGTACATATCGCTTTAGTAGGAAACCCGAACAGTGGCAAGAGTTCGCTGTTTAATTGCCTAACCGGGCTGAATCAGCAGGTGGGTAATTTTCCGGGCGTGACGATGGATAAAAAGACCGGCTTCACGACTTTGTCTGAAGGTGGCATAGCCAATATTATTGATCTTCCCGGTACCTATAGCCTTTATCCAAAACGCCTCGACGAGTGGGTAAGCTACCGGGTATTGATCGGGCAGGACAAGGACATTAAGGCCGATGTGTTTGTCGTGGTGGTAGATGCCAGCAACCTCAAGCGCAACCTGCTTTTCTGTACGCAGATCATTGACCTGAAGAAGCCTGTAGTATTAGCGCTAACGATGGCGGATCTTGCCAAGAAGAAAGGCATTGGCATCAATATCCCGGAACTGGAACGCGAGCTGGGTGTGCCGGTGGTGGCGGTGAATCCACGCAAAGGGAAAGGGGTTAAAGAATTAAAGCGGGCAATAGAACTAACAGCATCTAATCTCTATAAAATTCCGCCCCGGGACTTTATAGATAACAAAGCCCTGGCGAGTTCGCCCATTGCCGATCTGCAACGTCTCTTTCCGCAAGTAAGCGATTATGGTGCAATCCATTATCTGATCAACCACGAAGAGTTTGAGTTGAGCGCTTCGCAGAATGCTTCTATCGAAGCCATTGAGCAAACATATTCCTTCAATCATACGAAGACACAGGCAACCGAGATACTGCAGCGCTATACCCGCATCAAGCACTTAATGCAAGTAGCGGTGTCGGAGCCGGACCCTTTGCAGAAGACACTCTTCACCGACAAGTTGGATAATGTGCTGCTACACCGTCGCTGGGGTTACCTGATTTTATTGGGCGTCTTATTCCTGCTTTTTCAATCGGTCTTCTTTTTGGCGCAATACCCGATGGATTGGATCGAGACGCTTTTCTCCACCACCAGCGGCTGGCTATCGAATAATTTAGCGGAAGCCTGGTGGAGCGACTTATTAATCAATGGCGTTATTGCCGGTCTTGGGGGCATCTTGGTTTTTGTGCCGCAGATCATGATCCTGTTTGGTTTGATCACATTATTGGAAGACACGGGCTATATGGCTCGTATCTCTTTCCTCACCGACCGGTTGATGCGCAGCGTTGGACTCAATGGTAAAAGCGTGATGCCACTCATCAGTGGCTTTGCCTGTGCGGTTCCTGCCATCATGAGCGCCCGTGCTATCGAGAACCGCAAGGAAAGATTGCTGACCATTTTAGTAACACCGCTTATCAGTTGCTCGGCACGGTTGCCCGTGTATGTTATCCTTATTGGGTTGGTGATTCCAAACACGTATTTGTTAGGCTTTGTATCGGTGCAGGGGTTAGTGATGATGGGTCTTTACCTGTTGGGATTAATCATGGCACTGCTGGTTTCTTATATCGCCAAGTGGTTTATACACATAAAGGAGAAAAGCTTTTTCATTTTAGAATTGCCTACTTACCGGGCGCCACGTTGGAACAATGTGCTGCAAACGATGGTAGGCAAGGCCCGCATCTTTATCACGGATGCCGGGAAGATCATCATGATCATTAGCCTGCTGCTTTGGGCGCTTAGTTCCTTTGGTCCGACAGGTCGAATGAATGCCGTAGAAAAAACGTATGCAGAAGCCAAGGCTGCGGGTACCAAGCCTTCTGACCAAATTGAAAGCGAGTACCGGATGAACAAACTCGAAGCATCGTTTGCCGGTATAGCCGGTCATGCGATAGAACCGGCGATTCGTCCGCTAGGATATGACTGGCGCATTGGCATTTCGCTCATTACGTCGTTTGCCGCAAGGGAAGTATTTGTGGGCACAATGGCCACCTTATATAGTGTGGGTGATGATGACGAAGGATTGAAGCTGCGGGACAAATTGCGAGCGGCTAAGAAGGCAGACGGCAGTCAATTATTCACATTAGCTACCGGTGTTTCGTTGATGATCTTTTATGTATTTGCCATGCAGTGCATGAGCACATTGGCCATTACGAAGCGTGAGACAAAGACATGGAAATGGCCGGTGATACAGTTTGTGTATATGACTGGGATAGCTTACTTAATGAGCTTGCTGGTGTACCAGGTGTTGGCATAGGGTTGTTCCGTCATGGCGAGGAACGAAGCCATGACGAACAGCCAAGCCATGACATTAACTTAATCAAAAACTTCGGCTCCAACTGCTGCTTTCCACTTATCCTTCGGTTCAAAATATTTCCACAGCAACGCCGACAGTTTCCGTGTCAGTTCCCAGGCTTCATTACTATTCTTCCAGGTCGTATCCTTGTTATTCTTCGTCATGATGCAAAAGGTATAAAGACTACTAGCGCCTTTCACCAGCAGCACTTCATTGCGGGTTTGATTCACTGCGCCATACTTGGTAAACACCGTTGCATATGGCGGCAGTTGTGACACGGCAGCTATGTCAAAATAGTTCCGGTTGAGCAGTCGTAGCATCTTATCGGAAGCGGCTTTTGAAATGATATCACCCTTATATATCTTTTCAAAAAGTGTTGCCATTTCACGAGGTGATGATTGCCCCCAACCGTAAATGACTCGTGCCCCTTCGCGACCAATGGTGCGTGAATTAACACGGGTTGCAACAAAACCGTTGCTATCTAATAATTGATTGATACGGTCGCCTTTACCTGCCAACGATTGCAGCCACAGGCTCGCCGTGTTGTCACTCATCGTCAGCATCAGCATCATCACTTTGCTAAGTTCGATGCGTTCCGTGTCCTTAAAAGAACCAAGTATATCTGCACCAGCATACAATAAGCTGTCGCGGTACTTTAATTCCTGGTGGTAAGATAATTCGCCCCTATTGATCTTGTCCATCACGCCAATCAGTATCGGTACTTTGACCATACTGGCGGTTGGAAAGACCGTATCAGCATTGATAGCGACAACTCTGTCATTCTTTAAATTCTTAATGTAAATGCCAATATCGCCACCGAAGCCTTTTATCAAAGCTTCTACTTCTTTTTGTAATCGCTTATCCTTTCTCTGGGCAGTAGCAGAGGTCAACACGCAAGAAGAGAGGAGCAGTACAAATAACCAGCGCAGCATAATTTTAAAACGATTTTGGACTCTTTGCCGGAACTGTTTTACCGGTTGCCATCTGCAGGTAATCTGTAACAAGATAAACAAAAGCTTTAATGCCGGTCTTCATCCCGCTTTCGTCTATAAAGAAGTCGGGAGTATGATGCGGACCACTTTTCTTTGGATCCATCCCTGGCGGCATACCGCCTACAAAAAAGTATAGCGAAGGCACTTTGTCAGCAAAAAAAGAAAAATCTTCCGCGCCTGTTTGCGCATCAATGACCATTGCTTTATTGCCCGTAGCTTTCATCAGTGCCGGTACCATGCTTTTAGTAAGTTCTGGATTATTGTAAGTGATCCCGGTTTTGGCATCTATCACCAGTTCGGCGGTTGCTCCGGATGCTTCGGCAATATTCGTAACCGTGCGTTCCATACGATCCCACACATCATCGCGCATCTGGCGATCAAGTGTGCGAATGGTGCCACCCAGGGTCACTTCTTCCGGAATAATATTTTCGCGAACACCCGCTTTGAACATAGTAGTAGAAATGACCACCGCATTTTTTGTAAGTTCCATTTGCCGGCTAACTATGTTTTGCAGCCCTGTAATGATTTGCGTTCCTACCACTACCGGATCAATACCTAACCAAGGCTCAGCGCCATGCGTTTGCTTGCCTTTTATTTTAATACTAAACCAGTCCGACTCGGCCATGATGCCCCCTTCGCGGTAGCCAATCTGGCCTACTGGTGTTTGCGCATCGATATGCAATCCGAACATCACATCCACTTTAGGCGATTCTAAAACGCCTTCTTTTACCATCAGTGCTGCACCGCCTTCTTCGCCGGCAGGCGGACCTTCTTCCGCGGGTTGGAAAATAAATTTCACGGTTCCCGCTAAGTCGGCTTTCATGCCCGATAATACTGTTGCAGCACTCATCAGCATCGCCACATGCGTATCGTGACCGCAAGCGTGCATCACGTCCACTTCTTGTCCATTGTATTGCGCTTTTGCTTTAGAGGCAAATGGAATCGGCGCTCTTTCGGTAACCGGCAGCGCATCCATGTCGGCACGCAAGCCTATCACGGGTCCGGGCTTGCCACCTTTTAGAATACCAACGACGCCTGTCTTCGCCACGCCTTCCTTCACTTCCATACCAAGGCTTCTCAGGTGTGCCGCAATGATTTTAGCGGTGCGGGTTTCGCGGTTTCCCAGCTCGGGGTGCTCGTGCAAGTCGCGGCGCCAGGCAATGCACTGCTGCTCTATCTTAGTGACGACCGCATCAATAGCAGCGGGCGTAATGCGTTGTTGCGAATGAGCGGCTGCGCAGGCGATCAGGCTTGCAGCAAATAATATGTTCTTTTTCATGTGGCTTTTGTAAAGCTTAAATATAGTCCATGTGGTAATATTTTAAAATGCCAAACCCCTTTGTATAAGTTGTCAGCCTGTTGCCCGCTAATTTTTTTACATTTAAGCCGTGATGCTCCTACGCCATATTCCTTTTCTGAAAGCGGTGTTCTTGCACAGCATTACAGCCGTAGGCGGACCGCAGGCGCATATCGCCATGATGCTGAAAACCTTTGTGAAGCAAACGCCTTATGTTTCCGAAGACGAGTTGATGGAGTACAACGGGTTTTGCAGCTTGCTGCCGGGTGCTTCCTCTACACAGGTCCTCACAATGATCGGATACAAGAGGGGAGGCATCTGGCTGTCTATTTTTACGTTGCTTATTTGGATAACGCCGGCCTGCCTCCTGATGGGGGCGCTATCTTTTTTACTGCCCTATTTAGACACTAAGTCATTGAATATCAATGTATTTCGTTTTATTCCAGCCATGGCGATCGGCTTCTTAGCTTATGCGTCGCTGACCGTTTTTCAAAAAGCCATAAACAATACCATCACGTGGGCTATTATGCTTATGTGTTTGTGTGCAACGTATTTCTTCTTCCATTTTCCCGGCATTTTCCCGGCGCTTATTGTTTTAAGTGGTTTAATCACAAACCTTAGCCGGAAGCGCATTCCGCAGCGGGAGATCAAACCGCGAAAGATCAAGTGGGGCAATATCTGGCTTTTCGCTTTCCTTTTTATTGCAGCCGGCGTATTGAGCGAAACGGCACGGAAAGGGGACTGGCCTAACCGCAAGCCCATTAATCTTTTTGAAAATACCTATCGCATGGGCAGCTTGGTGTTTGGTGGCGGGCATGTGCTAATGCCGCTGATGTACGAACAATTCTCTGTTCGTCCTGAGCAAGTAAGGGAACGGGATCCGAACGTGGTACATATTGATAAAGAAGAGATGATGACCGGTATTGGAATGGTGCGGGCTATGCCGGGACCAGTATTTGCGATTGGTTCCTTTACTGGAGGAATGGCTTTAAAAGGGGGAGGATTCTGGATGCAGTTGCTCGGCTGTATCATTGGGTCCGTTGCCATCTTCTTACCAAGTATGCTGCTAGTGCTTTTCTTTTATCCTATCTGGAATAACCTGAAGAAATATGCCGCTGTCTATCGTTCGCTGGAGGGCATCAATGCGGCAGTAGTTGGAATTATGATCGCTGCGACACTCTTTATTGCAAAGGACGTAACGATGTTTGATGGACGTTTCAACAGTGCTATCAACTTAGCGGTTATTGGGCTTACGTTTTTGGCCTTGCGTTTTACCAAGGTGATTTCTCCCATAATCGTCATCTGCTGCTTGTTGCTGGGCTATTTGCTCTGAGGTTTTCGAAAGAACCTGTTGGTACTGATCTCTTCCTCAACATTTTCGGGCACCAGGTATTTTATAGATTTTCCTGCCTGCACCAATTCGCGGATATGTGTAGCGGAGATCTCCAGAAGCGGAGCTTGAAGTACTTGGAGCTTAGCTCCGTAATCATCAAGTATGTCAAAGCCCGGGCGCCTGTAAACCAGCAAAGGATAATTCGCAATAATGACTTCTGCATTCTTCCACTGACGCAGGTTCTGAAAGCTGTCGCTGCCCATAATGATGTGAAAGGTATAATTCGGGTATTTGTCCTTGAGATAAGCAAGCGTATGTACTGAGTAAGAGGGTTTCGGAAGCGAGAACTCTATATCCACCGCTTTAAAAGCATCGGTGGCTGCGATGGCTTTTTGCACGAGGTGCAAGCGGTCATATTCGTTCAGTAGGGTAGAAGAGGGCTTGAATGGATTTTGAGGTGACACCACGAACCATATCTTTTGCAGGTCCGTTTCGTTTAAGATATGGTTGGCAATGATTAGATGTCCAATATGAATAGGGTTAAAGGAGCCGAAATATAGTCCGATATTCATATTGAAGGCTTAGATAGACTCGACATTTATTTCCGATGCTTCGTTTTTCCGAAGGCTCAAAGAGTATCCAGCTACCTTGATAGAGATAGGATCGCCTAAAGGCGCTATCTGCTCCACCACCACCTCTTCGCCAGGCAGGCAACCCATTTCCATTAATTTCAGCTCTAGTTCAGAGCTATGGAAGGAAGTAATTAATGCCCGTTGCCCCATTTTCAGTTCCGATAGCCTCATATTCGTCTTTAAAGTTCAAAGCTATTGCAATATCCGGCACTAGTATCTCAACTTTGGACCATGAATCGGATAGACATAGACCAGATACGGTTTCACTATTTAGAAATCAGCTTTGCTTTCCGTAACCGCACCCGTTTAAAAATTTTCCTTTTGGAACGGTTGCAGAAAGAAGGCTTTGCTGTAGATGCCATCAATTATGTTTTTTGTACGGATGCTTACTTGCTGGAGATAAACAAAGATTACCTTAAGCACAACACCTATACAGACATTGTAACCTTTCCGTTATCGCCAAAAGGCGCACCGCTTTTATCAGACATCTATATAAGCATAGACCGGGTGCGGGAAAATGCCGAAACCTTTCAAACATCTTTCGTAAAGGAATTACACCGGGTCGTTTTTCATGGAGCCCTTCACTTGTCGGGCTATGTCGATAAGACGAAAGAGCAGGCAAAGATCATGCGTATTAAAGAAGAGGAGTATTTGCGACTCTATTTCTGTTCCACGTGAAACTCGTGTGGGTATCCTTTTAACATGTTCCCCGTGGAACATTAAGGTAATTTTGTAAAACTATGTTTCAGGAATATGATGTGATTGTGGTAGGCGCAGGGCATGCTGGATGTGAAGCGGCAGCGGCAGCGGCTAATATGGGATCATCTGTGCTGTTGATCACAATGAATATGCAAACCATTGCCCAGATGAGCTGCAACCCTGCTATGGGAGGAATCGCCAAAGGGCAAATTGTGCGGGAAGTGGACGCTATGGGTGGCTATTCGGGTATTGTATCAGACGCTTCCATGATCCAGTTTCGGATGCTGAACCGCTCAAAAGGACCGGCGATGTGGAGTCCGAGGTCGCAGAACGACCGGATGTTGTTTGCTCAAACATGGCGAGACATGCTAGAGGCTACGCCTAATGTGGATTTTTATCAGGATATGGTAAAGGAGCTGATCGTGAAAGGTGGTAAGGCGAAAGGAGTGGTAACAGGAATGGGGCATAACATCTATGCAAAAGCAGTAGTGCTTACCAACGGGACTTTTTTGAACGGCGTAATACACATTGGAGAGAAGCGCTTAGGCGGCGGTAGGGTAGCTGAGCGGGCAGCGGAAGGCATCACTGAGCAACTGGTTTCCCTAGGTTTTGAAAGCGACCGGTTGAAAACAGGTACGCCGCCACGGGTAGATGGTCGTTCGCTGGACTATTCCAAAATGGAAGAACAGAAGGGAGATGAGGAGATAACTGGTTTCTCTTACCTGAAAACCCCAAAGCCCAAGCAGCAACGAAGCTGCTGGATCACTTATACTTCTCCGGATGTTCACGAAACATTAAAAACGGGTTTTGATCGCAGTCCTATGTATGCCGGAAGAATTGAAGGCACCGGTCCGCGGTATTGCCCAAGCATTGAAGACAAAATCAGCCGCTTTTCGGAACGTGACCGCCACCAGCTATTCGTAGAGCCCGAGGGCTGGAACACTGTAGAGGTTTATGTAAACGGCTTCTCCACTTCGCTGCCGGAAGAAGTTCAGCATGATGCACTTCGCCGGGTAGCAGGATTTGAGAAAGTTCGCTTTTTCCGTCCTGGTTATGCCATTGAGTATGACTATTTCCCACCTACACAGCTGAATTATTCGTTAGAAACTAAAGGATTACAGAACCTGTTCTTTGCTGGGCAGATCAATGGAACCACCGGCTATGAAGAAGCGGCTTGCCAGGGATTAATGGCTGGTATTAACGCACATCTAAAAGTAAAAGGAGAAACAGCACTTGTTCTTAAAAGAAGCGAAGCTTATATCGGTGTGTTGATAGATGACCTGATCAGTAAAGGAACGGAAGAGCCTTACCGGATGTTTACATCACGGGCTGAGTTTCGGACGCTCCTGCGTCAGGACAATGCTGACCTGCGGCTTACAGAGTTGAGCTATCGTCTCGGATTGGCTTCTGAAGAGCGTATGCAAAACCTTTTAACCAAGCGCCGGGAAGTAGAAGAAGTTAAGCACTATATGGCTACCACTTCTATAGAAATACAAGATATTAATCCTTTTTTGGAGAGCATTAGCAGTGCGGTGATATCTGAAAAACAAAAGTTGGAAAAGATTATTCTTCGTCCAAATGTTGCCTTGAAAGCGGTGATGGATGCCGTTTCGGGGGTAGGAGAAGCACTGGAGAATTACCCGAAGGAAAGTTTAGAACAAGCTGAGATTCAGACTAAATATCAGGTTTATATTGACAAGGAAAAAGAGTTGGTGCAGCGTATGAGTCAAATGGAGAATTTGGCTATTCCAGAACAGTTTGACTACCGCCGCATTGTTTCATTAGGCATTGAAGCCCGTGAAAAATTGAGCAAGATTCGTCCCCAAACCCTGGGTCAAGCAAGCCGTATTTCCGGCATCAATCCAAGCGATGTACAAATCTTGATGGTATATATGGGTCGGTAGTTAGCGAAGCGCTCCCTTTGGAATCCAGCCGGTTTCGGTACCCGCTTGTATGTAAGCAAACTCATTAAAGTAGCCTAACACTTTTATGGAAACCCCTTTTTCTAAACTTGTTTTGCCAGCAGCCGTTATAAAGGGAGCATCTAATAATCTTAAAGAGTCATGCAATTTGAGTGTAAGTACTTGATTATCAGACGATTGAATATTGGCGGACGGTATTTGTACAAGTTTTGCATCTGGCAATTCTAAAAACACTTGCTTTTCACCCGCATCTGATATAACGCCAACAGTATTTTTCGGAATCGTTTGTCCAGCTACTTTTAAGTCAGTATTTAAACGATAGTAGTTGTTTAGTGGCTTGTTAAATGAAATTGCTGTCGGTTCTTTAACCGTGCGGTTTACAAAAGGTAGCGGATCAACAGGCCCCCCCGTCGCATAAATACCAAAATGTAGATGTGAAGGCGTAGTTCGGGCATTGCCCGTATTGCCTAACAATCCCAATGTGTCACCCGCTTCCACCCGCTGTCCAGGTGAGACGAGTTGTTCATCTAAGTGGGCATAGTACAAATTGATGTTCTTGTCTGTTGGTCGCATCCAAACTACCTTTCCGCCAATCGCTGTTTCATTTACCCGACCTACTGTGCCTGCCCCCGCTGCCACGACTGGCGTACGTTTCGGGGCAAAAATATCAATGCCGTCGTGACGTCGGGAGCCGCCATCGCGGTCATCGCCCCAAATGCTTCCGACCTTTGCAGCGCTGCCTGCTACCGGAAAGCCCAGTGATGGTCCCACAGAAATAGAAATGGTGTATTCACCGCTGCGTAATAATTCAGGTTGAAGCCGAAGCAGATAAGTGCCTGCTTCATCTACTTCATAATCAAAAGCGGGTTTAGTGCTGTCGGCAAAAAGCAAGCGCACTGGTTTTGCTCCTGTTTTCATTTGCCATAGATCAGCGTAGATATGAAAAGGATTTAGTGGCTTGCGTTCCAGTTGAAACAATAGCTTTTCACCCCGCCTTGCGGTGAAGCTGATACCAACCGCACGTGGTTTATCGGCAGCGAAATAACCATGCTGTTTGTAGGGAAGGCTCACAGGCTGCGGCTGTGCCAAGGCTTTTTCTGCTGCCGCAAACCACAGGCTTCCCAAAGAGGTAGAAGCCAAGCCTGCATCTGTTAGCTTTCGGGCATATTGTTCATGTGGCGAAGACTTACCAAAAAGCCCCGGGCTACCGGTTTTGCAAGCCGTAATAGCAATGGATAAAACAAAGACAACGATTCGATCCAGACGCATAAACCCTTTTTTGTAGAAGGCACAAATGATGCGCCAAGGGGTGCAAACGCTTGTTAAGAAGCTGCGCCTTCGCTTTGACGTTTTTGGTATTGTACAGCCAGTTTAATATCAAAATACGACACGCTATCTCCCAACTTTATTTTGGCAGCGGTCATGCCTTCTTCTTTGATCACCTGCTCTTCTTTTAAGATGGCCTTGATCTTCTCAGCAGAGATAAAAATAAAGGGGTCGATATCGCCGCCGGCTACGGCTGCTGCCAGGTGCGATTCGATAGTGCTCACCGCCAATCCACGCTGCTTTGCGATCTCCGAAACGGTTTTGCCTTCTCGAAAAAGTGCAAGCGACACTTTATGAGTGGGTTCTTTCACCGAAGTGGACGGTGTGCTTTCGTCTTTTGTTTTGCGGGTTCTTTTGGCAACCTTACTTTCTATTTGTGAAGTCAAATGGTGTTCGGTGCAATATTCCTGTATGACCGCTAAAAACTGTGGTCCCCATTTGTCTACATTTACTTTTCCAAACCCGCTGATCTTTTGCAGTTCGGGTTTTGTTTGCGGCAGGTAGAGCGCCAGTTCATCAATCGTTTTACCAGACGCCACCATATACACCGGGAGGTTATGCCTGTCGCAGATCTCATTGCGCAACTGCCGCAATTGCCCGTGCAGCACCGGGTGGGGGGACGCTTCATTATCATTAGTAGACACACCCGCATACGCATTCACACTAAATGACGGCGCTACAAAACTGCGCTTGGCGGCATAGTAACGAGCCAGCGAAAAGCCTTCCGCAAAAGCGGCAACAAAATGTGCTTTTAGCGCTGCCTGCAAGTAAATGTTTTTAATGCCTTCGTTGTATTCCTTCGCCAGCATTTTACTGTCTGTTTCTGCCTGAAGCGTTGGAAAATAATCACGGATAGCGGCCAGGTCTTTCTTGAAATGCGCCACGGCGCCACGAATCTTGGCTTGCAAGTCTTCCGTTTCTTCCGGATAGGTTGCCGCTGTGAATTTCGCCTTCATGAAAGCGCCAAACTTTACCGCAACGGCTTGCGCGGTTTCCATTAATTGCACCAGTCCATCCAGTTGAGTGAACAGGTGTTCGTTAAAGGCAGCATTGTTTTTTAAAAAGACTTCGATAAAACTTTGCGTGTCGTTGATCAGCGGAGAAAAATCAAATACTTCGAGCAATACTTTTTGCTGGTAGTTATGCCGCGCCTGGTGTAATAATTCCTGCAGGTTGTCTTGCGCCACTTCTGTTTCAGCAAACTGCACGACGCGGCTGTCGTTCGCCAGCCGGTGGCGTGGCACCGAGCTTAACAGCACAATGCCTTGGAGGTTGGTACAACGACTTAATGCCACATAAACCTGTCCGTGTGCAAAGGCTGCGCCGGCATCAATGATCACATTATCAAACGTAAGCCCCTGGCTTTTGTGAATAGTAACCGCCCAGGCCAACCGTAAAGGATATTGGGTGAAAGAACCCAGCTCGTCTTCATCCACCTGTTGCGAAGAACGGTTTACGGAATACCGGATATTTTTCCAGGTTTCTTTTTTAACTTCTATCTCGTCGTCATCGCCTTTGCATTGCACAAAGATCTCGTCGCCGGAGATGCGGGTAATGACGCCGATCTTTCCGTTAAAATAGCGGCGCACTTTTTCGGTATCGTTTTTAATAAACATCACCCGGGCGCCTTCCTTCAGCAGCAGTTCTTCATCGGTCGGAAAGTTGCGGTCGCTAAACTCACCTTCTATTTTGGCCTTGAAGGTGTGGACTTTGCCCTGCAACCGTTTCAATTCTTCACTGTTAATGGTATCGGCTTTGGCGTTGTGCGTAGTAAGAATAATGTGTTCATCCTCAGCACTACGCTGGTATTGCGGCTGGTAAAGGCTTTCCAGCAGGCTCCAGTTTTCGCCGTCAAGGTTATTATGCCGTATCTGATTGAGCAGGTTCACAAAGCGCTCGTCCTGCTGACGGTAAATTTTATCGAACGCGATATGCACCGGCGGGGCTTGTTGCATCACACGGCTATCAAAAAAATAATGACTGCGATAATTATTAGAAATAAGCGACCACTCGCCTTCTTTTACTACAGGGGATAGCTGGTACATATCACCGATCATCAGCACCTGCACACCACCAAAAGGCTCGCTGTGGCGGAACCGGAAATGCCGCAGCACCACATCAATCGCATCCAATAGGTCGGAGCGCACCATGCTGATCTCATCGATGATCAGCAGCTCTAATTGCCGGAACACCTGGCGCCGTTCGTTATTGATCTTTAGCTTCGCAAAAAAGGAGGCTGTTTCGTTATAATTGAAGGGTCCAAATGGCAATTGAAAGAAAGAATGGATTGTGGTGCCCCCTGCATTGATAGCCGCTACACCAGTTGGCGCTACCACTGCGAGGTTCTTATTACAAACTGATTTTACGTGCTTCAAAAAAGTGGTTTTGCCGGTACCGGCTTTTCCGGTCAGGAAAACCGTAGCACCGCTGCCGCATACCAATTCTTCGGCAATCTGGAACATTTTATTGGAAGGATCGGGGGCAAACATAGTAGGTAAGAAGGCGGCTTTTAAGTTGGGCGCAATGTGGGTTTCTATCAAAAGTAGCGCTTCGTCTTTTTACTTTTGATACGCACCTGGCTTTCGTATAAAGATAAAAAATGGTGATGGGTTATCCATCACCATTGCGGCAGTTTATCGTTTTATTTAGAAGCCTTTTCGCCCAGCAGCAGCACCTCGGCCACCTGCACTTCCGTTACATATTTCTTCACGCCTTCTTTATCAGTATAGCTGCGGTTCACCAGCTTTCCTTCGATGGCTACTTCCGATCCTTTGACAATATATTTTTCTGCGATCTCGGCTACTTTGCCCCAGGCAATGAGGTTGTGCCACTGCGTGTCGGTTATCTTTTCGCCTTTTTGATTGCGGTAGCTTTCATTGGTGGCTACGCTGAAGCGGGCTAATTTTTTACCGCCATCCAGGGTGCGGATTTCAGGGGCGTTGCCTACATTGCCAATCAGTTGAACTTTGTTTTTAAGTGCGTACATGTCATTTCGTTTTTGCTTCCGTTAAATTGCAGAAGCGGTGATTAATTTTATTTCAATCTACCGGCGGCGCCATCCGGTTGACAAGACAAAGATGGGAGCGCCAAAAAGGGAGAGTCGGTTTTTAGTCGTTTCTTACCGGATAGAAATGGGTATAAACGTTTGCACACGGATAAGGAATTGATTATCTTGGTGTAGCATAGCGAAGAATATGTGTATGAGCCGCTTTGCCCAAGCCTGTTTTCTATTATCTAAATGGAATAATATGCCCGAAACATCTACCAAAACCTGCCTTTCCTGCACCAAGACGCTGCATGGCCGCATCGACAAGAAATTCTGCAACGACTATTGCCGCAATAATTATAACAACGGGCTGAAGTCGGGCAGCAACACGACGGTGCGAAACATTAATAATGCCTTGCTAAAGAACCGGCGCATTCTGGAAACCATTTTAGGAGGAGAAGAAATGGCGAAAACCACAAAAGAGAGGTTATTGCAGCAAGGCTTTTTATTCAAGTACAGTACGCATACTTACACTAATAAAAAAGGGAATGTCTATCACTTTTGCTACGAGTGTGGCTACTTGCCGCTGGAGGGAGATTGGTTGCTGGTGGTGAAACGCACTGGTGAGGTTTAAGGTTTGGGAGCAAAGTACTTTAGGATTCGGGGGTGTAAAATTTTGTATGAGCAATAAAAAGGAAAGGCTGCCCGCAAAGACAGCCTTTCCTTTTTAAAAAAACAGAAGCCTTATCCTTGCGGTGTTTCCAGCAATTTAAAGAATTGATCCAACTGCGGCAGTATAACAATGCGGGTGCGGCGGTTAGCGGCCTTGCCGGCGGCTGTTTCGTTGCTTTGAAGCGGCAAGTATTCACCACGCCCCCCGGCTGTCATGCGGCGCGGATCCAACTTGAATTGATTCTGTAAAATGCGCACCACCGAAGTAGCCCGCTTGGTGCTCAGGTCCCAATTGTCCAATAATTCACCACCTTTAATAGGCACGTTATCGGTATGTCCTTCTACTAGAAATTCAATATCAGGTTTGCTGTTTAGTACGGTGGCCACTTTGCCTAATACGTTCATGGCGGCATCACTCACTACATACGAACCACTTTTAAACAAAAGTTTGTCGGAGATAGAGATATAGACAGCACTCTTTTCTACTTTGATCTCAATGTCGGTATCGTTTATATCTTTCAGGGCGCTCTTCAAATTCATCACCAACGCCATGTTCAGCGAATCTTTGCGGGAAAGGGAGCGCTGTAATTCTTGAATATAATTGTCTTTTGAACCGATGTTCTCTAACGACTTGCGAATGCTTTCTGCTTGTGAAGTAGAAATAACCGACAGGTCTTTTAACTGGTTAAGCACCGCGTTATTGTTTTCTTTGAGGAATGTCATTTGTTTATTCAATGCATCAATGTCTGCTTCCAACTGTGCACGACGACGAGCGGCTGCTTGTTCTTCATCGCGGCATTTGGCGAGGTCGCTTTGCACCTGCGTGTAAAAGCTATTTAATTCAGCATACTTTGCTTGTTCGGCGGCGAGCTTCTTTTTGCTCACACAGGAGGCCAAGCTTAAAGCTATCAGCGCCATTACGAATCCGGTTGTTCCTTTCATGAAGTAAAGTTTGGGTTTAAAAAAATCGTTAGGAGCATAAAGAAACTGAAAAAGGGAAAACCTGACTAACGGCAGAGGTGTATTAACGAAGTATTATAAAAGAGAAAGTCTCAGGATTAACTGAGACTTTCTCGTGGTGTGGGCCGGGATCGAACCGGCGACACAAGGATTTTCAGTCCTTTGCTCTACCGACTGAGCTACCGCACCATCCTTGAAGCATGAACAGACGAACAAGGAATGTTGAATGTCCAATTATCGGGCAGCAAAAATAAGGAATCTAAAAGAATAAAAGAGCTAAAGCAGGGAAAGAGTTTGAAAATTTCTTTTATGCGAGTGCCATAAGAAAAAAAGGAAGAAACTAATTAGCTCCTTCCTCTTCAATCTATCTGTTTGACTTAATTGCCGTAAACCCCCAGGAACTTGATACGCATGATCTTCAACTGCTCCCAGTTATAATCGCTATCCGCCAACTCCTGTTGAGCTACTTCTAAAGAAGACGTTTCGCAGCCTTTAAAATATTCCATGATCTCTTCCTGCTCATATTCATCCAGCATATCGGTGATGGCATAATCGAGGTTAAGCTTGGTACCGCTTGCGGCAATGGTTTCCATTTCCTCCAGCAAGGTATCCAGCTTTAGGTCTTTATTCTTGGCGATCATTTCAAGCGGTATCTTTTTATCTACCTGCTGGATGATATGGACTTTGTGGCTGCTTTTGCCGATCACGGTTTTCATCACAAAATCATCCGGACGCTCGATGCCATTTTCCTCCACGTATTCTGCAATCACCTCGATAAAGGGTTTGCCATAACGCAACGCCTTTCCTTTGCTCACACCCTGGCATTTTTCCAATTCAGCAGTGGTTGTCGGGTACATCGTTGCCATATCCTGCAGGGAGTTTTCTAAGAAAATCACAAACGGCGGCAGGTTTTTTTTCTTCGCTTCCCGGCTGCGCACATCCTTTAGCATTTCTAAGAGCTTTTCGTCTGTGGCCAACGTAGTCGTTTCCGCGCTGCCTTCATCATCGTCGCCCTGCGCTTCTTCAAACAGGTTGCTCAACACTACCTGGAAGGCGCGTGGCTTTTTCATAAAGTCGTTACCGGCTTTTGTGATCTTCAGTACACCATATTCTTCAATGTCTTTTTTGATCAGTCCTTCCAGCAGCATCTGGCGCACCAGCGAATTCCAGAAATGCTCCGGCTTGTCCTTGCCTATTCCAAATACTTCCAGCCCTTCGTGGCGGAACATTTTGATCTGCTGGATCAATTCACCGCGAACGATCTTCACGGCGTATTGCGTAGCAAAACGTTCATCCAGTGCTTTGATCACCTGCAGCATCTTCACCACGTCTTCTTTCGATTCCACCATTTCTTTCGGGTGCTTACAGTTGTCGCAATTCCCACAGCCTTTATTGCCGTAGTCCTCACCGAAATAGCTCATGAGCAGCTTACGCCGGCAAACACCGGTTTCTGCGAACGCTACCGTTTCCGAGATCAATTGGGAACCCACTTCGCGTTCGCTGAGGGGCTTGTCGCGCATCAGGTGTTCCAGCTTGCTCACATCCTTGTGCGAATAGTAAAGAATGCATTTTCCCTCCATGCCGTCGCGTCCGGCGCGTCCGGTTTCCTGGTAATAGTTTTCGATGGATTTGGGAATATTGTAATGGATCACAAAACGGATGTCCGGCTTGTCAATACCCATTCCAAAGGCGATAGTGGCAACAATCACCTGCATATCCTCGTTGAGGAACTGGTCCTGGCGGTCTGACCTTATTTTAGAATCAATACCCGCATGATAGGCTACGGCTTTTATACCATTTTGCACCAGCAGCTCCGCCAGTTCTTCGGTTGTCTTGCGGTTGGTAGTATAAATAATCCCGCTCTTGCCTTTATTGTTAGAGATAAAGCGGACAATGCTTTTCAGCGTATCTTCCTTGCGCACCTTCGGCTGGATCTCGTAATAAAGATTAGGGCGGTTAAAGGAGGACATAAAGATCTGGGGCGAACGTAAGCCGAGATTCTTAACGATGTCGCTCTGCACTTTTGGCGTGGCTGTAGCCGTCAGGGCAATTACCGGCACCTCCGCATTGATCTCGTCCATCATGTCGCGCAGGCGGCGGTATTCAGGTCGGAAATCATGTCCCCATTCCGAGATACAATGCGCTTCATCAACCGCGAAGAAGGAAACATTGATGCCACGGAAAAAGTCAAGATTATCCTGTTTGGTCAGCGTTTCCGGGGCTACATAAAGCAGCTTGGTGGAACCCGACCGCAGGTCTTCGTGAACCGCTTTGATTTCTTTTTTGGTCAGCGTTGAATTTAGAAAATGCGCCACGTTGTCATTGCTGCTGTAGCTGCGCACCAGGTCCACCTGGTTTTTCATGAGTGCGATAAGCGGGCTTACCACGATGGCAACGCCTGGCAACATAACTGCCGGCAATTGGTAACAAAGGCTTTTTCCGCCACCGGTGGGCATAATAACAAACGTGTCTTTGCCCGCTAAAACGGATTGAATGATATCTTCCTGGCTGCCTTTAAAGCCATCGAATCCAAACTGCGTTTGCAGGGAATTATGGAGGTCGGCAGAACTATATTTAGAGGAACCGGCAGTCTTTTTGGGAGCAGCTTTCTTGGTTGTTGTTTTCTTTACGGTATTCATTTTATCCACATTAAGGCCCATTTCAGAGCCGTCTTCAAAATTTACTTAAAAGGAAGGCCAGGCTTTACAGAATCTAACCGGAACAAAAGATAAGAAAGTTTTCTGTAAAGTGCGACAGATCAATTTAAGGGATGGCGAATTTAGTGCATGACCGCTCCGAAACAGACACCCAAAAGGTTAAAACTCTTATAACTAAGGTTTCTAACGTAGATAGCAGTAAAGGACTAATTTTGACCGCTTGAAAAAGGAAACGAACATTGTAGAAGCAGCGCTGCGCACCATCCGGATGGAAGCGGAAGCCGTTCAAAACCTGACCGGTCAATTAGCTGGGTTTGAGGAAGTGATCAACACCTTGGCGGCCTGCACCGGACGCATCGTTGTTAGCGGTATTGGGAAAAGTGCCATCATTGCCCAAAAGATCGTAGCCACCTTAAATTCCACCGGCGCACCTTCTATCTTTCTGCATGCAGCAGACGCCATCCATGGCGACCTCGGGATGGTACAACAGAATGATGTGGTCATCATTATCTCTAAAAGTGGCGAGAGCCCGGAGATAAAAGTGCTGGTGCCGCTTATTAAAAACTTTGGCAATTGCGTGATCGGGATGGTGGGCAATATGGAGTCCTTCCTGGCAAAGCATTCAAATTTTGTATTGAATACTACTGTTACGCAGGAAGCTTGTCCCAATAACCTCGCGCCGACAACCAGCACGACGGCACAGCTTGTCATGGGTGATGCATTGGCGGTCTGTTTAATGGAACACCGGGGTTTTGAGATCTCCGACTTTGCCAAATTGCATCCCGGCGGCGCCTTAGGTAAAAAGCTATACCTGCGGGTGAGCGACCTTTGTGCTAACCACGAAAAGCCGGTAGTGACAGTGGAGCAAAATCTAAAAGAGGTGATCATCGAGATCACTAAAAAACGGCTGGGGATGACCGCTGTGCTGAATAATGCGGGTGAGCTGGCAGGCGTCATCACGGACGGTGACCTGCGGCGCATGCTGGAGAAAGCCAATAGTTTAGAGGGTATTCAGGCGGGGCATATTATGACGGAAAACCCAAAGACGATCGAATCGGGGGAAATGGCTGTGAATGCCTTAGGTTTGATGCGGACGAATGGTATCACGCAACTGATTGTAGCCGATGGAAAACAATATGTAGGCGTAATTCACTTACACGACCTGATTAAAGAAGGATTGATCTGACACTTATGAACGCATTTCTGAAAAAGAATATCAATAGCCATACCTACATAGCCATCATGGCAGGGGGTATTGGCTCCCGGTTTTGGCCGGTTAGCCGGACCCATTTGCCTAAACAGTTCCTGGATATACTGGGCGCCGGCAGTACTCTGATCCAGCAAACAATGGAACGCTTCCGGTCTATCGTGCCGCTGGAAAATATTTTCGTTGTAACATCTGATGATTATATGGAACTGGTGAAAGAACAATTGCCAGAGTTACCCGAAGAGAATATCATTGGCGAGCCCTTTCGAAAGAACACCGCTCCCTGCATTGCTTATATCTCTTTTAAGCTTTTTCAGAAGGATCCGGAAGCATCGCTAATTATTGCGCCGGCTGACCACCTGATATTGGACAACGACAAGTTTTTGGACGTTTGTGCCAATGCCCTGTCCTTTGTCAATCACCTGAACGCATTGGTTACTATTGGCATTAAGCCAAGCCACCCAAACACGGGATACGGCTATATTCAACACGAGATGGGAGAAGTAGCGCCTTCAATCTCGAAGGTAAAAACCTTTACCGAAAAGCCAGGCAAAGAACTGGCCCAAACCTTTATAGATAGCGGGGACTTCCTCTGGAACGCCGGCATTTTTGTGTGGCAGGCAAGCCGCATCATTGCCGCGTTTGAAAAGTATCTGCCCGAAATGCACGAGCTGTTTTCTGCCGAAGCGGAAAAGTATAACACCCCGGAAGAAAAAGGCATGATCGAAAGCATTTACCCCCAATGCATCACGATCTCCATTGATTTTGGCATTATGGAAAAAGCGGACAACGTATATGTCATTCCCGCCGCCTTTGGCTGGAGCGACCTCGGCACCTGGAACAGCGCCTGGGAGAATATGGAAAAAGATTACCTGGAAAATGCCTGTGCGGGCGACAGCGTGATGGTGATAGACGCCACCAAATGCGTGGTGCACACGCAGCCCGATAAGCTGGTGATCCTGCAGGGGCTTGATGACTTTATCGTGGTAGATACCAAAGACGTGCTGCTCATTTGTAAAAAAGAAAAAGAGCAGGAGATCAAGGATTACGTAGCAGAAGTGAAGCGGAATATTGGCGATCAGTATTTGTAGTGAGTGGTGAGTGGTGAGTGGTGAGTGGTGAGTGGTGAGTGGTGAGTGGTGAGTGGTGAGTGGTGAGTGGTGAGTGGTGAGTGGTGAGTGGTGAGTGGTGAGTGGTGAGTGGTGAGTGGTGAAAATTTTGATGTTGCAAGATAATAGCCGGTTCGTAAGATTTTATATCTTGTATAAAATTGCTGCTTGTGTTTTTGCAACTCGCACATACTAAGTTGGATGTTTTTCAATCGTCAAAAGCGTTCGTGTTATGCGCTTATGCTTTCGTAAAAGCTTTCCCGGCAGAAGAACGGTATAGCCTTACTAGCCAGATTCGGCGGGCGGCATTGTCTGTACATCTAAATATCGCAGAAGGCAGCTCCCGCAAGTCAGACCCGGAACGCCGCCGGTTCTACGAAATTGCAAGAGGTTCGCTTATTGAAGTGGATACAGCGTTAGATATTGCCGCAGCCTTGCATTATGGCGATGCCGATGCATTAAAAGAATTAGGAGAAACGATTATCAAAACCTTTAAAATACTGAGCGGACTAATTAAAAGGTGTGAGCCTACTCACAACTGACCACTCACCATTCACTATATGAACTTCAACAATATTCTTTTCCTCGATATAGAAACAGTCTCACAGCATGAAAGCTATGAGGACATGACCGGTGAATGGAAAGAACTCTGGGACATTAAAGCCGGTTTTATCCTGCGTAATAAAGAAGGCGAAACACCCGAGACCGTTTACGACCGCGCCGCCATCTACGCCGAGTTCGGCAAGATCATTTGCATTTCCTGCGGCTGCCTGCAAGGCACGGGCGAAAACCGCAAGCTGGTCATCAAATCCTTTAGCGGCGATGATGAGCACAAACTGCTGACCGACTTTGCCGACATGCTGCAAAAATGGAGCGGCGATGCCGATAAATTTCTTTGTGCGCACAACGGCAAGGAGTTCGACTATCCTTATATCTGCCGCCGCATGATCATTAATAGCATTGCCATCCCGGAGGCACTGAAGATCGCCGGTCGCAAGCCGTGGGAAGTGCGCCACCTCGATACGATGGAGCTTTGGAAATTCGGGGACTTTAAAAGCTATACGTCTCTTAACCTGCTGGCCGCCGCATTAGGCGTGGCTTCGTCCAAAGATGATATTGATGGCAGCCAGGTATATAGCGTTTATTACAAGGAAAAAAACCTGGACCGCATTGTAGAATATTGCCAGAAAGATGTGGTCACGCTAACGCAGGTAATGCTTCGTTTTCATTGCGAACCGCAGGTGAAGTCCGAAAATATCTCTATCAAGTATGTCCAGCCGTGTTAATTATTCTTCCGGTGCGCCCTGGGAAGACATGTATGGCTACAGCCGTGCCGTTCGCATTGGCAATCTTATAGAAGTGAGTGGCACTGTAGCTGTAGATGAAGCCGGCGCTATTGTAGGCGAAGGCGATGCGTATACGCAAACCACTTTTGTTTTGAAAAAGATAGAAGCCGCATTGGTAAAGGCCGGCGCTTCGTTGAAAGATGTGGTGCGTACCCGGGCTTATGTTACCGACATCCGGCAAGCAGATGCGTATGGACGGGCACACGGAGAAGCCTTTGGGGATATAAAGCCTTGCACCACGATGGTGGAGGTGAAAGCGCTGATAGCGCCGGAGTATTTGGTGGAGATAGAGGTGACGGCGATTCTGACAGGTTAAAAATCAAACCCCTTCGGAAACACTCCCAAAACTTTTTGCTGTCCGCTGCCGGATTAAAATTTAGCTGTACTAGCGTTTCGGGGCTTTGCGTTCGTGTGGGCAATAACGTATAATCAGCCTTGGTTAATGGGATACTGCTAAATTGAAAAACTAAAGTTTAGCCCATATTTGTTAGCCCACATAACGCAAAATCCGAGTTAGTTGATGTATGCTGTCAATTTGTAGGCATTTTCCTCAATGTTTCTAAGTCAGGAATCACTACATCATTGACCTGCCCATCTATAGACCAAAATTCTAATTCAGTAGGAATTTCGTTATTTCCAAACACTGTAACCCCAATTTGCTCTCCGTTAGCCCCAACACCGATATAGTCAATAAGTAAGGTTTGGTTGATTTGTGGTTCGTCCTGGAAAGAGGTTCCCAATAAAATAGTAGGACACTTTCCACAGCCACATCTTGCAATAACTTTGATTTTGGTTAACAAATCTAACCATTCAGGTTTCTCTACAGAAAATAGAAATTGAAGCATTGCTTTTTCCTCATCATTCAATTCTCTCTTATGTAAAACGGAATACTTCATATCGCAGCTTACTCGCCGCTTTGCGCAACGACAATTGTAAATGTATAATAAATATAAATTATAAATGAATAGCTTAATGTTATACATTTTTGGATGTAACTAAGGGCTCCAAATTTCGATTCATTATAATCACGCTCCTCAGAATTTTGCAACCATTCATTGCAACTACATTTAAAGCGCATTTCAGCATTATTTTTACCCCTCACCAATCAAACCCTTCCCTTGTCAACGGTTCAACTACAATCCAAGCTGCCCAATGTTGGCACCACCATCTTCACCGTCATGAGTTCACTGGCCGTAGAGCACAACGCTATTAATCTCGGTCAGGGGTTTCCCGATTTTCCGATGAGTGAAGAACTAACTAACATGGTGAACAGCGCCATGAAAGACGGCTTTAACCAGTACATTCACATGAATGGCTATATGCCGCTGCGGGAAGCTATCGCAGAAAAAGTGGATTTTTTGTATGGAGCCCAAATCAATCCTGATACGGAGATCACCATCACCCCCGGCGGCACTTATGCACTCTATACTGCGTTTGCCACGATCTTGCAGCCCGGCGACGAGGTAATTGTGTTCGAGCCTGCCTACGACTGCTACATTCCCCAGGTAGAACTGGCAGGCGCCAAAGCGGTAACGGTGGAACTGGTTTTCCCGGAATACAAAATAGACTGGGCAGCTGTTCGCAACAAGATCACGGAAAAGACAAGGGCAATTGTGATAAACTCGCCCCACAACCCAACAGGGGCGGTGCTTTCAGCGCAGGACATTGTCGAACTAACAGCCATTGTAAAAGACACGCAGATCCTCATTATCTCAGACGAAGTATACGAGCACCTGATCTTCGACGGGCTGCCGCATGAAAGCATTCTAAAATACCCGGAGCTGCTGGAGCGGGCTTTTGTCACCTTCTCTTTTGGCAAGGTTTACCACTGCACTGGCTGGAAGCTGGGTTATTGCATTGCGCCGGGCTACCTGATGAAGGAGTTTCGGAAGATCCACCAGTTCAATGCTTTTACTTCCGACACGCCGAAGCAGGTTGCCTTAGCTGGCTTTTTGGCGAACAGGGATGCGTATTTAGAGTTAGGCGCCTTTCTCCAGCAAAAGCGCGACTATTTTGAAAGCCTGATGAAGGAAACAAGATTGAAAGCATTGCCGAGCCACGGCAGCTATTTTCAGTCTTACTCTTATGCAGGCATCAGCGACGAAACCGAAATGGATTTCGCGGTGCGGCTGACAAAGGAATATGGCGTGGCTACGATACCGGTTTCCGCTTTTTATACGAAGCCGGTAAATAACAGTGTGCTGCGCTTTTGCTTTGCCAAAAAAGAAGCAACGCTGAATGCGGCAGTGGAACGGTTGGTAAAACTTTAAATCAGTTGATAGATGGTTGATGACAGTTGACGGGAGGAACGAAAAGTAGTTAGTCGACTTAAACCGTAAACGACTTCAAAAAGAAAAGCAGCTGGTAAAATCACGATATTCACCACTCACTATTCACTACTCACCCATGTGGCAAGAAGAAAACAACGCTCTTTACCGGAAATTCACGTTCACTGATTTCTCCGAAGCTTTCGCCTTTATGACACGGGTCGCTTTCCTGGCGGAAAAGGCGGACCATCATCCGCGGTGGACCAATGTCTGGAACACCGTAGAGGTCTGGTTGAACACACACAGCGCCGGCAATACGGTAACTGAAAAAGACCGGAAGTTGGCAGCACAAATTGATGCATTACTATGATGCAAGTGGCTGATACGGTGCTGATGATCCGCCCTGCTGCCTTTGGCTACAATGCGGAGACGGCTGCCAATAATCATTTCCAGTATCCGGGAGATTTAGATGCAGCGGAAGTGCAGCAGGGTGCTTTGCAACAGTTTGATTCGATGGTTGCTGTGTTGAGAAGCGAAGGCATTGAAGTGGTCGTAGTAGAAGATACGATCGAGCCTGCCAAGCCCGATGCGGTCTTCCCGAATAATTGGTTCTCGGCAAACAATGAACGGCTGACGGTCTTCCCGATGTTTGCGCCAACGCGAAAGTTGGAGAAACGTAGCAGCATCATTGATGCGTTGAAAGAAAGGTTTGTTGTAAAACATACGGAGGACTGGAGCCATTATGAAAACACCAAACACTACCTCGAAGGTACAGGCAGCATGGTGATAGATCATGCTAACAAAACCATTTACGCTTGTCTCTCTCCCCGAACCAGCGGCGATTTAGTAAAACTATATGCGAAGCAAATTGGCTACACGGCTATAACATTCACTGCCTGCGATGAACAGGGCCGGTCCATCTATCATACGAATGTTATGCTTTGTATTGGAGAAGGGTTTGCGGTGATCTGTCTCGATGCGATAAGCGGTGAAGCAGAACGAGAGGCTGTTAAGCAACCCTTCTTAAAAGCAGGTCATTCACTTATTGTTATCACACAAGCACAAATGGCTGCCTTTGCGGGCAATATGCTGCAGCTGAAAAATGGTACCGGTGACCGGTTCATTACCCTAAGCCAAACGGCGCATCGTTCATTGGAGCCGGCTCAAGTGGCGCAGTTAGAAAAGCACGGAAAGCTGCTGCCGATAAATGTTTCTTTTATTGAACAGGAAGGTGGAAGTGTGCGGTGTATGATGGCGGAGATCTTATTAACTCGAAACGATGACTGCTAATCATTTCACCCAAATCGTTTTCTCGCCCTTCTCCACACATCTACCAACCGGCGCAATAAAACTTTCTAATCCCGCCGCTACAAGTAGCGCTTTCACTTCTTCAACAGCAGCCTCACTAACCGCTACCAACAACCCGCCATTCGTCTGCGGGTCGGGCAATACATTGAAGGCTTCCATCACATTCACGCCTTTCTCAAATCCGGTCTTAGCGCTATAGCTGTTCCAGTTGCGGAAGGTAGCATCCGGTATCGTACGCTGTTTCAGGTAATCATCCAGGCCTTCGATCTTTTGCAGAGCGCTGTAATGAAGTTCAATACCAACACCGCTTCCCTCCGCCATTTCAATGGAATGTCCCAGCAATCCAAAGCCGGTAACATCGGTCATCGCATGAACGCCTTTGATCTTGCCCAACGTTTCTCCAACTTTATTAAGAGCGGTCATTTGTGCAATAAGCGGCGCATAGTGTTCTTCCGCTAACGCTCCTCTTTTAAGAGCGGTTGCTAATAAGCCAACGCCAATGGGTTTGGTAAGAAACAAGTAATCGCCGACCTGCGCTTTATTGTTTTGCTTTAGATGCGGCAACGCTACCTGCCCCGTTACTGCCAAACCGAAAATAGGATCGGCGGAATCAATGGTGTGACCGCCGGCAAGCGGAATGCCGGCTTCCGCACAAATAGCACGGGCACCTGCCAATACCTGCTGTGCCATTTCGGTAGAAAGCTTATCAATAGGCCAACCCAGAATAGCTACCGCCATCAGTGGCGTACCGCCCATCGCATACACGTCGGAAATGGCGTTGGCCGAAGCGATGCGGCCGAAATCAAAAGGGTCATCAACGATGGGCACAAAGAAATCGGTAGTGGAGATGACTGCCGTGGTATCATTTACCTTGTAAACCGCCGCGTCGTCATTGCTATCATTGCCAACCAATAAGTTATTAAAATGCGGATTATTACCGCTGCCTAAGATCTGTTGCAAAACTGCCGGCGCAATTTTGCAGCCGCAGCCGCCGCCTTTTGAGAATTGCGTGAGCTTGATTGGTTGTTCTTGTTCCATTACGGTTTTTTTCGGATGATAATAGAGGCATTGGTTCGCAGATCGGCACTGAAATAAACGCGGTGACGGTTCTCGCCTGACTGAATGATAAGCAGGCCAGTATTTGGTGGCAGCACACCCAGGTTCTCCGCCACTAATTTGATCTCGTAATCGGTATCGGCTTTTGGAATTTGTATCGTTAGCTTGGATGCCTGTTCCAATAGCTTGGTATTGGGCATGATTGGGGCGCCATTCAAATAAACACTTACGATATCGCCATCTACCACGCCATTGTCGTAGAGCGAGAGTTCAATACTATCCGCCGTAATGGTAATTGCCTGCACCATCTTGTTCTGCCGCTGTGCAAAGGGTGTTGTAACGGCTCCGATCGGCTGGATGGGTTTTACATTAGGCTTGGTCTCCACCTTGATCTTCGTTTTATCTTCCCTGGTCTTGATCTTCACGTCTGCCACATCGCTCTCACCGCCAATCAAGTTCAACTCTTTCAAGTGTGCGATCAATGCAGAATTGGTACTGTCGTTACTTTTCTTTAAGTCCAGCGACCCGGAAACGGAATAGAATTGGCGGGTGCGGTTGGTTTGCCAGTGGCCATTTAAAGTGGTTACGGTATCAATGCCCGCCAGCGGAATAATGGTCAGCCGCTTCACACCTTTGTCAGGCGCTTGCGGGAAATTATTCGCCAGCATCTTATCGTCTTCAATCAACAGCTTGCCATCCCGCTTGGCTGCTTTGATCCGCCGGATGCCATAGTAATTCTTATCGTCCAATACAAACGTGGTGTAGGCATAGCCGGTGATCTTGCCGCGGTATTCGCTAAGCGCCAGTTCATAGATCTGCACCATCTTGGTCGTGTCGTTATAAACGGTGCCGGTATAGAGGCCTGTTACATCCTGTGCGTTTACAAATCCACAAATAAAGAGGCAGCAAAGGGTGAGTATTCGTTTCATACGGTTATGGGTGTTAAAAGCCCTGCGTTTGCAGGTGTCACTGTTTCGCAAGGAATAGTGGTAAGCAAGGTTTGCAAACCCTCTCGGTTATGCAAGCCCTTTAAATAATGCTTGTCATAATAACAAAGGAGAATCGAAAAGGAGTCGCTTAGGGCGCCTTCCTCCAGGTGGCGCAAGGCCTCTTTGGTTTGCAGGCCACCGAGCCGTTTGCTGATGCGCTGTATGGCTTCGCTTAGGGCGGTTTTATCCATGGCGCCATATTCCTCAACAATATGCTTCAGGCGTTCATCAAAAGGGATGTCGAGAAAATATACCGGAGAACTGCGAAGGGTTTTCCATAGTGCGGATGGAATATTGAGTTGCCCGATGCGCTGGCTTTCATCTTCTATCCAGATGCCCCCCGTCCCCCTGAAGGGGGAATCTGGGTCGATGTGTTCTTGCTTGCGGCTAACTGCTAATAGCTCAAGGCTTAGCTTATTTTCAAACATCTCTTGGGTGGGTTGTTTGGGCATCCCGATATTACCAAATGCGGATCCTTTGTGGTGTGCCAGTGCTTCCAAATCAATTATGGCTTCGCCTTGCTCTTGCAAAGCCGGAAGCAGCTCGGTTTTCCCCGAACCTGTATAGCCGCCCACTACTTTAAATGAAAAAGGCTGCTCGAAAGTGTTTAAAACATGAGCCCGAAAGGCTTTATAACCGCCAGCTAGAACCGTAACCGGGAATCCATACAGTTGCAATAACCAGGCAATAGCGCCGCTGCGCATACCACCACGCCAGCAGTAAAGAAAAACAGAGTTGGCAGCTGATAGTTGGCGGTTGGCAGAACAATGTTCTGTATTGCTAACTGCTAACTGCTCACTGCTAACTAACGCTTCCACCTCCTCCACAATGCTCCGCATTTTCGGACCGAAATAATCCAGTCCGATCTTAATAGCTTTCCCGCGGCTTTCCTGCTTGTAAGCAGTCCCTACAACTTTTCGTTCTTCATTAGTAAAGAGCGGAATATTAACAGCGCCGGGTATATGACCTTGTGCAAACTCGGCAGGCGACCGCACATCTATCAATGCCGTATCAGTTATCTGCGATAAAAATTCTGGTATGGGAAGACGCCGGGTACTCACGATTCAAAAGTAGGAACTCTGGTGGCTAAATAGAAAAGTGCCTCCGGGGAGACACTTTTCTTTATTCAACGGAATGGATTAATTATCCGTCTTGATTTTTTTATCATCTGCATCATACTTCACCTTCTCGCCGGTCTTCTTATCTTTTATTTTGATGTCACCGTCTTTGCTTGTTTTCACTTTCAGGTTCTCATCTTTTACCTTGTTGCCATCGTCGCTTACTTTCACATCGCTGCTGGTGCCGCTGTCCATATTGCTCATCATGCGCTCATCGTCGGCTTTCCAACGGGCCTCATAGTCTAACCAGCTGCTACCATCGTCGCCCTGGTACATTATACGGTCACCTTCCATTCTGGCGGTTCCCATTTGGCGCCAGTTGTCATTATCGGCACCATACACCCACCAGTTTCTTTTATCTACATAACGCCAAACCGGCTCACCGGAGGTTTCATCAACCGCACGGCGGGTGGTCACATCATATTTGATGCGGATGGGCTTACCGGTACGAGGGTTTAAATAGTTGCCAGCTTCGCTGTTAACGCGGAAGCTATCTGCCATAGCTGCATAATCACCCGTATTAGTTGCTGAAGCGGCATCTGTGGTGGTTATGGTTGCGGAATCGGTATTGGTAGCCGTTGTTTCGCTGTCGTTATTACAAGCGGTAACGCCAATAGCCAAAGCCAAAAGGCTGAATAGTTGAACTTTCATGATTTATTTATTTGGTTTCAGCCCTACTATATACAAAAACGGGACCGTAACAGGTCCCGTTTGTAAATCAGTGCGTTAGCTATTCATGGAGGCAAGAAATTCCTCATTATTCCGGGTGCCCCGCATGCGCCGGAGCAGATCGTTCATGGATTCCTCCGCTTTCATATCGGTTAAATAAACTCGTAAAAGGTTCATACGTTGAAGCACATCCTTATCCAGAAGCAGGTCGTCGCGTCGTGTAGAGGAAGCTACGAGGTCAATGGCAGGGAAAACCCGCTTGTTGGACAAGCGGCGATCCAGCACCAGTTCCATATTACCGGTCCCCTTGAATTCTTCAAAGATCACCTCATCCATTTTAGAACCGGTCTCGATAAGTGCCGTGGCTAATATGGTAAGTGAACCGCCGTTCTCGATCTTACGGGCAGCACCAAAGAATTGCTTTGGCTTCTGCATGGCATTGGCTTCCACACCACCCGATAATACTTTACCAGAGGAAGGTGCTACCGTATTATGAGCCCGTGCCAGACGGGTGATAGAATCTAATAGAATCACAACATCGTGTCCACACTCTACCAGGCGCTTTGCTTTTTGCAGTGCTACAGCGGAGACTTTTACATGCTTTTCAGCCGGCTCATCAAACGTAGAAGCGATCACTTCGGCACGAACAGAACGCTCCATGTCAGTAACTTCCTCGGGACGCTCATCAATAAGCACTACCATGAGGTAAACCTCGGGGTGATTGGCGGCAATAGCATTCGCTACTTCTTTCAGCAGCACGGTCTTACCCACTTTCGGCTGGGCTACGATCAAGCCCCGCTGTCCTTTACCGATTGGGGTAAAGAGATCCATAATACGGGTGCTGTATTTGTCCGGTCCCTGGAAGAGATTCAGCTTTTCGAAAGGAAAAAGCGGTGTGAGGTAATCGAAAGGAACACGATCACGGACTTCTTCCGGTGTTTTGTTGTTGATGGTCTCGACCTTCAATAAAGCAAAGTATTTCTCGCCTTCTTTCGGCGGACGAACAGTGCCATAAACGGTATCCCCGGTCTTCAGACCAAACAGTTTGATCTGCGATGGCGATACATAAATATCATCGGGAGAAGACAGGTAGTTATAGTCAGATGAGCGCAGGAAACCGTAGCCGTCCGGCATCATTTCCAGGACCCCTTCGGCGATGATAATGCCATCGAACTCGATATTGAAGGCGGGCTGCTGGCGTTCCTGGCGGTCCACCCGCTGAAAGAATTTATTGATGTTTGGAACCGGGTTGATCTTATCGCCCGGCTGGGATGTCTCGCCGGGTTGTGGCGTTTCTCCTGCCTGTGGTGTGTCGGCTGGCGCTGTTGTTATCGGCGCTGGCGTTGCTTCTTTTGCTGCAGGCGCCGGCGTGTGCGACGTGCTGTTTATATTATTGTCGTCTTCGTTGCGAAGTGGTAATTCGGGTTGTTCTTCGTTGTCTTCTGCTTTCTTCCGGCCCCTTTTTGCCGGCGCTTCTTTCTTAGGCGCTGCCGCTTTCTTTACCGGGCGCTTTTCCTCTTCCGCCGGAGCGGGTGCGGGTTGTTCAGCAAGAACAGGTACGGAGAGGTCTTCTACTACCGCTTCTTCTGTCGTATTGGAAGTAACGGCCTTTACTATCCGCTTGCGGCGCGGCTTCTCACCATCTTCGGTTTTTGGCGCACTGCCACCAGCCTCGGCCTGCTTGTCAATGATCTTAAAGATAAGATCCTGCTTGCCCAGCTTCTTTGCATTCTCAATTTGTAAGCCTTCGGCAATGTCAAGCAATTCAGGAACGAGCATATCGTTCAACTGCGAAATATCGTACATACTACTAAGTTGTTTTTGTAAACACTACTAAAAAACCAAAGGGTTAATTAAAGTTGATTGAGCTTTTGTTGAATTGGAAAAGAGGAAAAAAACCGGTGCTGCGGGTGATACTGGAATTGAGGCTTTCCGTTGTTTCCGATGCAATAATACGGCCAATTGGCAAAAGCGGGAAATTTTTGTAGATAATCACACCGGCGTAATGCGGAAAGCATTATGTCTTGTTTGCCACTTTCCAAACGATACAATGGTTAGTAATACTAACCTTAAATTTGCCGACCGCGATATTATAAGCATAACGCTGGATTCAATTTCATAATATGTTTAACACAAGGATCAAGATAAAGGATGTTCTGGCAACAACACCGCAGGAAGGGGAAGTAACGGTAATGGGTTGGGTGCGCACTTTCCGCAATAACCAGTTTGTGGCCCTGAACGACGGTTCTACCAATGCCAACCTGCAAGTGGTACTGGAACTCGGAAAGTTTGAAGATGAGTTCCTGAAGCGCATTACGACCAGTGCCTCGTTGAAAGTTACGGGCATAGTAGTGGCTTCTTTAGGAAAGGGGCAGGCGGTAGAATTAAAAGCCCTGAACGTAGAAGTGCTGGGTGACAGCGACCCGGAGAAATACCCATTGCAACCCAAAAAGCATAGCCTCGAATTTCTACGGGAGAAGGCGCACCTGCGTTTCCGCACCAATACATTCGGGTCTGTGTTTCGCATTCGCCACTCATTGGCCTTTGCCGTGCACCAGTTCTTTAACGACAAGGGGTTTCTTTATTTACATACGCCCATCATCACAGCATCGGATGCGGAAGGCGCCGGTGAAACCTTTCATGTTAGCACGCTGTCGATGGACAAGCCGCCACGCAGCGAAGATGGCAGCATCAACTATGCGGAAGACTTTTTCGGAAGAGCTACGAACCTCACTGTGAGCGGGCAGCTTGAAGGTGAATTGGGCGCAACCGCTTTTGGCGATATTTATACCTTCGGTCCAACCTTCCGTGCAGAGAATTCGAACACCGCAAGACACCTTGCCGAGTTCTGGATGATTGAGCCGGAGATGGCGTTTTATGATATTGAAGACAACGCGAACCTGGCGGAGGAATTCATAAAATACCTCATCCGCTACGTGATGGAAAAGAATGCGGACGACCTGGAGTTCCTGCGCACCCGCCTGCTGGATGAAGAGAAACAAAAGCCACAAGCTGAACGTAGCGAGTTAGACTTGCTGCAAAAGCTGCAGTTCGTAGTAGATAATAAATTTGAACGCATCACCTACACCGAAGCGATCGACATCCTGCTGCAATCATCACACTACAAAAAGAAGAAGTTCCAGTACGACGTATCGTGGGGCATTGATATGCAAAGCGAGCATGAGCGTTACCTGGTGGAAAAGCATTTTAAAAAGCCGGTGATCGTAACAAACTACCCGGCAGCCATCAAGTCGTTCTATATGCGAATGAACGATGACGGTAAGACGGTTGCGGCAATGGATATTTTAGCGCCGGGCATTGGCGAGATCGTAGGCGGCTCGCAACGCGAAGAGCGTCTCGACAAACTGGAATCCCGCATGAACGAAATGGGCATCCCCACCGAAGAACTCTGGTGGTACCTGGATACCCGCCGCTTTGGCACCGTGCCGCATGCGGGCTTTGGATTGGGCTTTGAGCGCATGGTGCAGTTCGTTACCGGCATGGGTAATATCCGTGATGTGATTGCTTTTCCGCGGACACCGAAGAACGCGGAATTCTAGTAATGAATAATCAGTGATGAGTGATGAGGAACAGCCGCTTCACCCGACATAAAAAAAGCCTTCGGCATTGCGCCGAAGGCTTTTTATTTAACCACATTACTTGTGTTCGGGCAAAGAGAGTACCGGTATATGAATACCTGATAAAATGTCGCTTGTATGTTCTTTGGAGAAAAGCCGTTCCCATAAATTGTGATGATGCGGAAGAATGATCAACAGGTCCGCAGCAACGGTTTGAAGATGCTCTTGCAACCCTTCCGTCACATCATCGTTTACGATCGTAACATACGTGGGATGTAAGCTTGCAAAAGCGGTTTGTATATCCTGTTGGGCATTGACCGTATCGGGGTTTTCATTGCCGCTTACATGAACCACTTGCAGCGAAGTACCTAATTGTTGAAGAATATTGGTCATAACCGAAACCTGTTGCGGATCCAGTGGCTGCAGATCCGCAGCCAACACTGCATGGCTGACACCCGTGCTGGTATGATCCTGCGGCACTGCCAGAACCGGGTGGTTCACCCCCTTCACTAACGATACTACATGGCTCCCCCAGTTTTCCATACCATGCAGGTCGTGCGACCCGATCACTACCAGCAGCGGCTCTATACTATCGGCGTATTCATTGATGTCGGTGGTAATATTGCTGCCTAAACGTATCTCCCGCTTGAAACCAATGCCTGGAAATTCCGCTGCCAGCGCATCGGCAAAGCGTGTCATGCCGCTTTCTGCTCCTGCCTTCAGGTCTTCCATAGGAATCGCCATTATTGGCAGGGGCGCAAAAGTAGCATCAAGCGGCTGCATACCTAAACCACCATAGCCAACAGGCAGTTGGTAGATATGCAGCAGGTGTATTTCCGCACCCATCTTTTGCGCCAGTTGCGCGGCATAGCGGGCTGCATTGGCGGAAGCTGCGGAATAATCAGTAGGAACGAGGAGGATTGCCATAAGAAAATATTTCGAAGCACCAAGCTACTCCATTTTTATAGTATGGAAAATACGGTTGCAGGCATCTAAGTCTAAAACCAACTTATGACAGAAATTATGGTCAGTAACAGCAAAGGGAGGAAAGGAATTGCCAAGGCGCTAAAGATTGATATGACACCGCTTGTTGATCTTGCCTTTCTTCTCATCACCTTCTTCATTTTTACAAGGGCTATCGGCGAAGCCAAGGCCATGAAACTTTTTATGCCGGCAGACGGCGAATCCGCCTTAGGCGAATCATCAGCCCTTACATTAATCCTTGGCGCCGATAACAAAGTGTTGGCCTATGCCGGCAATTGGAACACCGCAAAGGAACGTAACCAAATGATGCAAACGTCCTACAGTCTTGGCGATGGCATTGGCAACATAGTAAGGGCGAAGCAAACGGCAATGCAGCACAACCGGTCCAACCTGATGGTATTAATCAAACCCACGGCTGGCGCCAGCTACGAGAACATCGTTAATGCGCTGGACGAGATGCTTATCAACGGCGTGAAGCGCTACGCCATCGTTGAACCGACCGCCGAAGAAATGGCACTCTTAACGCCCGGTTCCTAAAGTAAAGTTGCAGAATTGAAGGTAGGGTGATCCTCAAGCTCATTCTACATTTTAAATTTTACATTTTACATTTCTCCGGTTGTACTTTTATCCTTCATAAATCTTTCTATATGAATATTCCCGGAGTAGATCTCGCCGATTTTTTAAGTGGCGATGAAAACCGTAAGCAGAAATTTGTAGCCGAATTAGGCAAAGCCTACGAAGAAGTGGGCTTCGTGGCCGTTAAGAATCATGGTGTGCCCGACGACCTCATCGCCGACCTCTATAAATACGTGCAGCAGTTCTTTCAGCTGCCTACAGAGACCAAGTTGAACTACGAAAAGAAAGAGCTGGCAGGACAACGTGGCTATACCTCCTTCGGCCGCGAACACGCCAAGGGCTTCGATGCGCCGGACCTGAAAGAGTTCTTCCAGTACGGGCAAACCGTAGAAGACGGCGAGACCGTAACAGACGACTACCCGGAGAACGTAACCGTAGATGAAGTGCCCGAACTGTCGCCGACGCTGTTCAATGCTTACCGCAATTTTGAGAAAAGCGGGAAGGCGCTGCTGCAAGCCATTGCGCTTTACCTGGGGCTGGATGAGCATTATTTTGACAACTATGTGCACAATGGCAATTCCATCCTGCGGGCCATCCATTACCCGCCCATACAGAACGAACCGAAATCCGCCATTCGTGCCGAGCAGCACGAGGACATTAACCTCATTACGTTATTGGTTGGTGCTTCTGCCGATGGACTTCAAATATTGACAAAGCAGAATGAGTGGGTAGGTGTAACCTCTTTACCGGAGCAGATCGTAGTGAATGTGGGCGATATGCTGCAACGCCTCACCAACAACCGCCTGCGCTCAACCACGCACCGCGTCGTTAACCCGCCACGGGAACTCTGGGGCACATCCCGATACTCCATTCCTTTCTTCCTGCATCCCAAAGGCAGCATGAGCCTGGCTTGTCTGGAAGGCTGTGTGAATGAAGGGTCTCCCAAGGCGTATGAAGATGCAACGGCGGGTGAGTATCTGGATGAAAGGTTAAGAGAGATTGGGTTGAAGAAGTAATGAAACTGTTTTAAATAGTGAAGCGCCTTTCGGGGCGCTTTTTTAAAACCCAATCCTAGTAAGGAAGATTAGTTCTATTGGTGCTTCCTTCTGTTTAGTTCTCGCCACTAACAAATATCTTGATGCTGTTGTTGGTGAAAGTCGGTAAACTCAAGTATATTTTTTAACCAGAAACCCAAGAGAGAAAAGAAAACATCCGAAAGCTATGTACTGTTTTCAGGAATTTGCATTCACTTGAGAACTAAATATTATTTTACTAATTTCATAGCAACAACTTATAAAACCGCTTCCCTTTCGAAGACCTGCCCCTGTGAAAAGCCATATAACTAGGAACTAAAACCTTACAATATGCCAAAGTATGTAATCGAAAGAGAAATTCCAGGAGCAGGTAAATTAACTGCTGACCAATTAAAAGGCATTTCGCAGACTTCATGTGGAGTGCTAAGTAATATGGGACCACAAATTCAGTGGGTTCATAGTTATGTAACCGAAGACAAAATTTTTTGTGTTTATAATGCGCCAAATGAAGAAATGGTTAGGGAACATGCAAAACAGGGCGGATTCCCTGCCAATTCGGTCCGTAAAGTCGCTACGATTATTGACCCTACAACCGCAGAATAATAAGGCAAAGTGAAGCACTTATTCACATGGTCATTTAGTGGCCATGATATAACTTTTTTACGCCGTTGTTGATGTTTGAAATAAAGAACAGCTATTGGTTAAGGACTCTCCACCACCAACGGCGTAAAAATCTGATAAATAAACTATTGTTTTTTCAACAACTGTAAAACTGTATTTACCTGATTTGGTAATAAACACTTTTTTGGAAGTGAAAGCAATAGTCTTTCTTCTACTACAACAAATATCCATTCTCGAGTATCTATAACTCGTCTTAGTTTTTTTATATTATAGATACTGCTCACGTCCGTGTCTCCAAATTGTAAACATATTTTGTCCTCGTCTATTTGCCACTTTATATGCTGAACAATATCAGGATGTTTAAAATAACTTTCCTGCACAGTAAGTTTTTTGCTAAAACCAAGATAAGACCCGAGCAAAAGAATAAATGCAAATACAGAAGTATTGAACGCTTCATTTGGAAAATAAATAAACCGGTAAGCGAGAAAACTAAAAAATAGGATTAATTGAAAATAAAATGGAAAGCTTCGTAAGTAATATTGTATAAACCCCTTCACGTAAGTTTTCCTATTCACAATAGTTTCGAATTGAATAGAAGTCATAGCTTATACAAACATAGAAGTCAAACATAATCTAAAGTTCACGCCGTTATTACTTTCCTAGCCGAGTTACTTGTATACGCTGCTAAAGTCCAATTTATCCAATTCATGTAATTGTGATTACAACAAAACTGACTAGTTCTTCTTTAAGGCTTTAATTAATTTCCCCAAAAGAGTAATCAACAACCAAAGTGTCAACCAGAAGGCTATTAATACTAATATTTGCATTACTATCGATAATCCAATATGATTTGCCTGACCGGACAATAAAAGAATTAGTAAAAATGATGCAGGTGCAAAGAAATCGAAGGCAAAAGGCTCCACATCCGGTATTGGTTCACCAATTTTAGAATAGTATAAGGCATAAGCCGTTCCGAAAAGTACATAGATAAAGGACATAATAAAAGCAACTTTACCCTTTGATTTAGTCATTTATGCGGAGAATTAGTGAGAGTTATATAAAGTTACTTTTTGAGCTCAAATAAAATTTGCGGCTGATCACTATTTTCTTCCCAGCCGAGTTACCCGCTGCGGACAAACTGAACTTACCTTCTCCATTGCGGGAACTCGGCGCTTAACTGCCCCTGTCACCTAATCAGCTACCGCTGACAACCGATCAGCCGCTTCTGACAAGCAATCAGCAGGCTTTGACAAGCAATCAGCAGGCTTTGACAAACGATCAGCATGCTCTGACACACGATCAGGGTGCTCTGACACCTGAACAGGTGCCTTTGACATTTGATCAGACACCTCTGACACATGATCAGCAGGCTTTGTCACGCAGTTAGCAGGCGCTGACACCCGATCAGCATCCCCTGACGCTTGATCAGCGGGCTTTGTCACCCGGTCAGGTGCCTCTGACACGCGGTTAGCCGCCATTGCGAGGCGGTTAGTGCCTCTTGTCAGCCAATCAGTTGTCTTTATCAACCCGCTACTTGCTTGTAGAAACAAGTTCCTTTCTTCAAACAGGCCATCTAACCCCTTAAACTGGTTCATCACCCACCACGGTAAAACATGCAGCAGCCAGTTTGGGTTGGAATCTGCCTTCCCAAGCCTGCCACTTATCAATGCTTCTTACCTTTTGTAATTAATCAAAAAAAGTGTCGTCATCACTTTACGTTAAAAATCAATCACTTAGGTGATATTCTCCTAACCTGCATCCACAGTTACCATAAAAAAACAGGTAGTATAGTTTGCATAGTACCAAATAACACCATACATTTGTGATGTCAATGTTATTTCACCGTCTTCGCTCCTCACCGGTGTAGCTGACCAAAAGGGAGAAAGATTTAAAAACAAACAGATCATGAATATCGAAAATACACAAAGCCAGATGCGCAAGGGTATCCTGGAGTTCTGTATTCTCTCCATTATTCGCCGGGGCGAGGCCTACCCCTCCGACATTGTGGAAGAGATGAAGGGCGCCAAGCTGCACATCCTGGAGGGCACGCTTTACCCGCTGCTTACCCGCCTCAAGAACGCCGAAATGCTTACTTACCGCTGGGTAGAAAGTTCTTCCGGTCCGCCCCGCAAATACTTCCTGCTCACGGAAAAAGGCGAGGCCTTCTATGGCGAACTCGAACAGACCTGGCAGGAACTCTCCAACGGCGTGAACGCATTAACCAATGGTGGCGCCGAAACCCCATCTTAAAACTTCAACCAAACCACAACATCATGAAAAAGATTATCAACATAAACTTATCTGGCAGGGTGATACCCATTGAGGACGCCGCCTACGAAAGTTTGCAACGTTATATAGAGAGCCTGCGCCGCTACTTCGCTAATGAAGAAGGCCGCGACGAGATCATCAACGACATCGAAAGCCGCATTGCCGAGCTGATGAACGAAAAGGTAAAGAAAGGCGCTCCTGCCGTTTCCGAAGCCGACATCGAAGAGATCATCACCGCGATGGGTCGCATCGAAGACTTTGAAGAAGTGGATGCCGCCGAGCCAACCACTGCCAGCACTGCTGCAGGAACCGGTAGCACGGGCAGCACACAAAGCAATAATCCTTTCTCTAATTTCAAAGCACCAAAAGGGCGCCTTTACCGCGATTCAGCAGACAAGATCGTTGGTGGTGTAAGCTCGGGTATTGCTAACTACCTCGGCATCGACCCGGCTATCGTTCGCATCATCTTTGTATTGCTGATGTTTGGTGCAGGAACAGGCTTCCTTCTTTATATTATCCTGTGGATCTTCGTACCGAAGCGTCCGCTGTTGCCAACTGCTACCAAGCGCTTCTTCCGCAACCCCGATGATCGCATTCTGGGTGGTGTAGCCGGCGGTATCGGTGCTTATTTCAACTTTCAGCCCTGGACGGTGCGCCTCATCTTTGCCGCTCCGTTATTATTGAACATTTTATTCGGTATCCTCAACGGGTTGTTCTTTAATATCCACGGCGACATTTTCCCGAACATCCTCATCGGGTCCTTTACTGGTACGTTCATCTTAGCCTATATCATCCTTTGGATCATCTTACCGGAAGCAAAAAGCACCTATGAGAAGATGGAGATGCGTGGCGAGAACGTAGATGTGAACCGCATTAAGCAGAATGTACAAAGCGAAATGGAAAACTTCAAGACAGGAGCAAAGGCTTTTGGACAGGAAGTAAAAGAAACCGCCCAGACCTGGTCTAAAGAAGCGCAGGGTTATGTGAATACCCGTGGCCGCTCCTTCGCTCAGGAAGTATCGCAAAGTGCCCGCCCGGTAGCCAATGGCGTAGGTCATATAATCGGGGTTCTTCTCAAAGCTTTTCTGTTTTGTGTAGCCGGTTTCTTTGCCCTTATGTTCTTTGTGATCGTTATTGCTTTCGTGTTCGGCGGCTTTGGCGAGATTGCCAACAACTTTGTGCTGGAAGGGTTCTCTCAAAAATTCCTTGCCTGGACCTCTGTCTTATTGGTGTTTGGCGTTCCAATGATCGCGCTAATTACCTGGTTGATCCGTCGCATAATGCGGGTGCCAACGCACAGCCGCTACCTGCCTTGGGTATTCGGCGGACTTTGGGTGCTTGGCATCATCACTGCTGCCATTTTCGGGGGCACTATGGCCCGCAGCTTCCGCTACTACAACAAAACGCCGCAGGAAATTGCCATAACCCAACCGGGTGAACGCATGATCATCGGTGTGCAGGAGCCGGCAATCGAGTACAGCGGTACATATAGCTTTATCAATGGCGATCGTCATGACAATGATGGCTGGGATATCACCAATGATTCGCTTAAGCTGTCTGATGTAAAGGTTCGCTTTGAGAAAAGTGAAGATGCTAATTATCATGTTACCGTATGGAAATACAGCGCCGGTCGCAACCGCAACGAAGCAGCCGCAAGAGCGCAGCAAATTGCTTACACAGTTACATCCCTGGATAGCCTGCTGAACCTCGGAAGTGGTTTCGCGGTAGGCAAAGAGCAAAAGTTCCGCGGTCAGAAAGTGATCGTTACCGTACGGGTGCCGGTGGGTAAACGGGTACGCTTTGATGAAAGCGTGAACGACCGCCTACATAGCTGGAATGTTCGCATCCGTGAGAAGGGTACCTACTCACGCTACCGCAAAGAATGGGACATCGATTGGGATGATGATATGTACTATGACTGGAAGCCCGGTGTGGACTATATTATGAACCCCGATGGTGAGCTGATTGATTCTTCGCAGCCGATCCAGCAGAATAAGGAAGGCGTGTATGAATACAAGCCCACAAACAAAGACAGCCTGCAGCGCATCATTGACGAAAAAGAGCGCAGCCTGGAAGAAGACCGCCGCCGCCTGAGAGAGCGTGAAGAGCGAATAGAAGATGCTCCTGCCGCAGTGGATACTTCAAAAGGTACCGCACTTAAACGTGACGGCAGCGTAGGCGAAACCGTAGCCGGCATTCCTTCTCCCGTCTCTCCCGGAACGATATAAACAACCTCGGTTGAAGTTGGCAACTCTTATAAAAAGTTGTATGCCGAAGGCTCCTGTTTGGGAGCCTTCTTTGTTTTGTGCTTCGCAGATGGCGCGGAAGGCGCGGGAAAGAAAATGAATGTACAATCATTTGGCTGAGTCGGCATCCTTAGCATAAGCTGGAAAGACGTTAAGCAAGGCAGCTGTCACAGCGCCACTTGCCGCTTACTACTACTGGGAAGCAAAGCCGGTTTCCATTCCAACCTATGCTACGCCAAAAGCGCTGCAACAATCCCAGGTCGATGTTTATGATGTGCCGGATGCGAAGCAATCGGTGATCCGGTTTGATTATCCTGCATTAGCCGCCACTGGACAAAGATTACTACCTGGCTACGGTGATGAACTATATTTTGGGAGGCGGTGGATTTGCATCGCAGTTGACACAGCAGCTTCGGGAACGTAAAGTCTAATTGTCCCAAAAATACCTCGATACAAACAAAATGATCTGGCTGGTAGTGGGTGATGCGAAAACACAATTGCCCAGGTTAAAGAATTGGGTTTTTGGCGAACCTATTATGCTTCATAAGAAGGAGTTTTGAGTAGTTAACGAAGAGGTGAATGCTTTTCCGGTATTCCTTGGTATTCAGTTGGGACCTACTGTATTGCGATCCCAGGATGATGGCAACATTATTGCAATTGTATTAGTCTCACTTAAGCAGTGAATTTCTCATAAGCAGTTAGTTTTGGTTGCGACCCCTGTTTCCACAGGGGTCTCTTTTTTGTACTGAGCAAACGAAGGCCGCCTGCTCTTTATCGTGATAGCGGGATTTTTATGCCTGAGTTTCCCTACACGTCCGTACTGGGCGTAAGCGGTTTTCCCATGCTGCTCTATCCCTTGACATCGTGGATTCAGCTAAAACCCTTGCCGGGATCAAAAGGTAATTGCGTGTATATGCGTTTGTTTCCGAATTTTAGGCCATGCCCCAATTGTATATGATCCTGCTTGGTTGCCGGCCCGAAGGGCGGCACACGGAACAACATGATGTGTTCTTCGGAATAGCCGATTCGATGGAAGAGCTGGTACCCGCCATGAACCTTTTTTGGCCGGAAGCGAAGGGCAAGCTGCACGTGGATGCCTGGCGGGAAGTGCGGCGGGTGGGCGGTTATCCCATTGAAGCCGTCTTAGCTACGGATGCGCCACCGGACAATGGATTTGCCCTTTTCTTTATTAACCTCGGGGGCTATAAGCCGGGCGAGTTTGAAGAGTTTCATTACAAAATGCTGGTAGCGGCAGCCGATAAAGGTGAAGCGGTTCGGCAAGCGAAAGGCACCGCTTTCTTCCAACATACAGGCTTTAAAGGCGCTACGGCACATGTAGATGATAAGTGGGGCGTGGACGTGGATGATGTGTATGACATCCGGGATATTCTTCCTGCGGAAATGAAGCGGCGTTACCGGGTGATGATACGCCCTGCTGCCGAAGAGGGGTTGGAGGATGAGATGCATTTGGGATACTTGAAACTGGAAAAGCTGGTAAATGGGAGTTGTGAGTAGAGATAACAGGTAATATGAATGAAGTCTTTACATCGGGCAGGAAAATTTATGGATGAGGTAGCTAAGATTGAGATGATTATGCTTATATAAAAAGGGTTCCGCTCCTCAATCCCTTCACTTACATATCAGCACTTCCGCTTATCTTACACACCCAGTTTCAAACTCCAAACACATACACATGAAGAAAGCTTTTTTATGGCTGCTCGTAGCAGCTACTTATTTACCATCCCTTGCACAGGATGGTTACAAGGTCCCGGCAAAGGATGTAGCCGACCTGCTTCTTGCTAAGCCAACACCCGGCGTGTCTATTGACAGCAAAGCAAGCTGGATGTTACTAAGTGAACGCAACCCGTATTCAACGGTAGAAGAGTTAGGCCAACCGGAGCTTCGCGTAGCCGGACTTCGTCTCAACCCAAACAATTTTGCACCAAGCCGTGCTACGTATATCAACGGGTTTAAACTTAAGGATATTAAGAGCGGTAAGGAATTTCCAGTGACTGGTTTGCCTGCCGAAATGCTGGCGTCAAACGCCAGCTGGAATCCGAGTGAAAACAAGATCGCTTTCCTGAATACAACAGGCAACCGGGTGGACCTGTACACGATTGATGTAGCTACGAAGAAAGCAACCAAGATCAGCAAACAGGCGGTGAACACCACGCTGGGTGCCCCCTTCTTCTGGATGGACGATAATAGCATTGTTTATAAAGCAGCCATGAAACCGGCTACAGCAGCTCCTAAAAAAGCGGTCACGCCAAAAGGACCAACGGTACAGGAAGCCATGGGCAAAGCCGCTCCCAGCGCTACTTTCCAGGATCTGATCAAATCCCCATACGATGAGGATGTATTTGAATTCTATACCACATCCCAATTGATACAGAATACTGGTGGTGTAGAAACGAAGATCGGTTCACCGGCTATTTACTTATCCAGCAGCCTGTCGCCGGATAAAAAGTATATGCTGACCCGCACGGTTCGTAAGCCGTATTCTTACCTCGTGACCGCTGGAGGCTTTCCTTCTACCGTGGCTATCACCGATCTAAAAGGAACAACCGTAAAAGTATTGGCAACCCTGCCATCAAGCGAAGGCACACCAAGTGGTTATGACAACACGCAGAACCTGCCGCGTGGCTTTGATTGGCGCGATGATGAGGCCGCTACCATCGTTTGGGCACAACCGTTGGACAGCGGGCTTATTAAAAAAGAAGTGCCGCACCACGATGCGGTGTATGCGCTTTCTGCCCCTTTCACCGGGCAGGCGAAAGAATTGTTTCGCACAGGTATGCGCTACCGCGGCATGAGCTTTACGGATGCCGGTTTTGCACTTGTGAATGAAGGATTGCGCAGCAAGCAAACGACACGGGTAAGCAAGTACATGAACGGCAACAGCAATTTAGAGAAAATTTACGACCTGAGCCAGAACGATGCCTATAATAATCCTGGCTCTCCTGTAACGCACAAGAATGCCTGGGGACGTTACGTGATACAAACACTGGATGGCGGTACCAAGCTGCTGATGAATAATACGGTCGGCGCTTCTGCAAAAGGTGACCTGCCTTTCCTGGCAAAGTATGACCTGAATACGAAGAAGAGCGAGATTCTATGGCGCGCCACGCCTGGCACCTACGAGTTTGTAGCCGATGTGATAGACCCGGTAAACCTGGTGATACTGACCCGCCGCGAATCGCAAAAGATGGTGCCTAACTACTATATCAAAGACCTGGTGCGCCGCATTGCGGATCGCCCGATCACTTCGTTCACCAATCCTTACCCGCAACTGGAAGGCGTGACGAAACAAAAGATATTTTACAAGCGAGCCGATGGCGTTGACCTGACCGGCGACCTTTATTTACCAAAGGGCTACAATAAAGAAAAAGACGGCGCCCTACCCGTGGTAATGTGGGCTTACCCAAGAGAGTTCAACAGTGCCGACGATGCGGCGCAGGTGCGTGGATCGCAGGACCGCTTTACAACGATAAGCTGGGCATCCCCGGTGTTCTATGTAACACAAGGTTATGCCGTATTGGACAATGCCGAAATGCCGATCGTAGCAAAGGATGGCAAGAAGCCAAATGATACGTTCATTGAGCAATTGCAATTAAATGCGGAAGCGGCGATCAATAAGCTGGCAGAACTGGGCGTAGGCGACCGTAACCGGGTAGCCGTCGGTGGTCACAGCTATGGCGCCTTTATGACGGCGAACCTCTTAGCACATACCAATCTATTCAAAGCCGGTATTGCCCGCAGCGGTGCCTACAATCGAACACTCACGCCGTTCGGCTTCCAGAATGAGGACCGCACTTACTGGCAGGCAAGAGACCTTTACACAGCGATGAGTCCATTCACCAATGCCGATAAGATCAAAACACCGATCTTATTGATCCATGGCGACAGCGATGACAACCCCGGTACGTTCCCGATCAACAGCGAACGCCTGTTCAATGCCATCAAAGGCAATGGCGGCGTAGTGCGGTATGTGTCACTGCCCTACGAGGCACATAGCTATCGCGGTAAGGAGAACTTGCTGCACATGCTGGCGGAGCAGGGACAGTGGTTGGATAAGCATGTGAAGAATGCACCAAAAACATTCTAATCATCTGAACCACGATTTGGGTGGATTAATAGATTAGCTGGAAATATTAGAAAGCCTCCGATGAAGTCGGAGGCTTTCTATTGGCTGTTGGTCAAGGCAAGGAACGAAGCCATCAATAATTATCCTATTAATCCTTCCTATCCTCAAATCCGCGGTTGCAGTTCTTACAAACTCCATGAATCACTACTTGCACCGATTCGGCTTTGTAGCCTGAAGGCAGATCAATCCGCGGCGAAACGATATCGTCCAGGCAGATGGTAGTATTGCAGTTGCGGCATACAAAATGCACATGCTCATCGTGGTGGTGCCCTTCTTTACAATCTTTACATAAAGCGTAAAGGATGGAATTATCAATAGTTGGAATGGTATGAACAATGCCCTTTTCAACAAAAGCCTGCAGGGTGCGATACACCGTCACGCGGTCAAACTTCTCACCGGCTTTTTTTTCAATATCGCCATGCGCCAGGGCATCGGCGCTTTGCAGGAATAGCGACAGGATCTTCTTGCGGCTATCGGTTACGCTGAGGTTTTTACGGCGCAGGATGTCGGCTATTTTGGCTTCGGCGGATCGGGTAGTTGTAGCGGGCATAACGAGATTATTCTTTCAGCAATTTACGGATGTCTTCTTTCATCTGTGCCACCTCTCCATTTTTTAAACCATCATAGATCTTCACTACTTCTCCCTTGCGGTTTACCAGTGCAATAAACTGCGTGTGCATAAAATCATCTTCCACACTGGCTACGTTATTATTCGGATCGTCGAGGCTATAGCTAAGCCGGGCGGCTTTGTAAAGGCTGTCTTTCCGGCCGGTGAGAAACATCCACCTGGAAGGATCAACCTGCATGGAATCGGAATAATGTTTTAAGACAGACACCGTATCGATCTCCGGGTCGGAAGTATGCGAGAGAATAAGAAAGTCCGGCTCATTCTTAAACGCTTCATAGGAAGGCCTGAGGTTGTTGTTCATCTTTGGGCACACGCTCTTGCAAGTGGTAAAGAAGAAATTCACTGCCACTACTTTTCCTTCGATGGCTTTATCGGTCACGGTTTCACCATTCTGATTGGTAAATTTAAAAGGTTGTACATAGGAAATCGGCGGAAAGCGCTCCTCCGCATAACCTGGGATCAGTGCCGACATGACAAAGAAAAAACCGACGGCGATGGCGGTAAAGAACAAAATATAGAACAGCCGCTTTTTAGACATGCCGCAAAGGTACGGCTGGCAAAGGGCTGTGGAATGCGAAAGCAATTCTTATCCTGAACTTTAAACGTTTATAGGAAAGATTGCCGTTATTCCTTCCACATCCGGTAATAATAGCGCACTAACCAAACAAGGCTCCCCGCAAAAAGGATATAGAAAATAACATTGTACCACCGCAAGGCCTCATCTACAATTGCCATCCTGAAATAGAGACCCAAGGTGGACATGAGCAGCATCCAGAAGATGCCTGTAAAAAAAGACGACAATATCTTTTTAAAATAACGTTTCGTTTGGGGATCCAGTCCGCTGCTGCCGCTGTAGTTTTCTTGTTCGTCGTTAGTCTCCATTTTTAGCTAGTAGAGTGGTTAGTAGCAAGTAGCCACTCATTCAAACGCGGTTTATTTATAGAAATATTTTCAACCTCAACCTGATACTTTCTTGATGACCTTCTACTAAATCTCTACTCGCCACTTGCGACCAGCAGCTCCCTAAACTCCACCGAGTCCCCATTGAACACATTGAAATCCACTTTTGATACGATCCCGTTCACCCGCCCCGTTTCACTGTGCTGCCAAAAGTCCCAGTCCCGCTCGATGCGCGGCTGATCAGGCTGCAGGTAGTGCGCCACCCACAGCGGGTAATCATCTACATAGCCTTCCAGGTAGCGTTTGTAAAACGAAATATTTGCATAGATAATGGGTTTAACGCCATAATATTCTTCTACCACATCCAGCCAGGCTTTCACTTCCTTGCGGATGGTTGCAGTCTTTACCCTGCCTGCCTGCTCCACATCCAGCACCGGCGGCAGGTCGCCGGGCTGCAGGTCCACCTGGGCAATAAAGTTCTGCGCCTGCAGGCGGCCGCTTTTGGTTGGACTAAAAAAATGATAGGCACCCCGCACAACGCCAGCCTCCCGGCTCTTGCGCCAGTTGCGCTTGAAGAAAGGATCAACGCTGCGGGCGCCTTCGGTGGCCTTTATAAAAGCAAACCCGATACGGATACCTGACACTTCCATCTCCTTCACCGCCTCCCACGAAATGCGCTGCTGGTAGCGGCTCACATCAATGCCATGAATGGAGTAAGACACCGGCATAGGAATACCAAATGCTGAGTACCGCACCATCTTTACTTCCCGGCTTTCCAACCACAAGTAGCCTACATAGGCCACCGCCAAACCGATTGACAACACCAGTATTACAAGAGCGGTACGTAGATTATTATTGGTCTTTCTCTTGCGGCGCGGGTGCATGGCTGCAATTTAGTACGGGTTGATAAGTTGGCAAGTTAATAAGTTGATAGGGAGATAACCATGCTCTAAAAGGCTGGTTTAACGTATCAACCTGTCAACGAATCAACCTATCAACTAACTTGCACTCCATGGGGCAATGGAACTGGAACGACAGCGTGAACTTTCTCTCGAAGCTCACGGTGCGCCGGGTGTGGAATATGACCAAGGTGTATAGCAGCTACTACATCAGCAAGTGGACGAAGCGGCCGGTGCAATGGGGTATGCCGGTCTCAATTTCTTTCGAGCCTACCACTTCCTGCAACCTGCGCTGCCCTGAATGCCCAAGCGGGCTGCGGGCTTTCACCCGTCCTACCGGCATGTTGCGGCGCGACTTCTTCCGCGAAACCATCGACCAGCTTTATAAAGACCTTAGCTATCTCGTGTTCTATTTCCAGGGGGAGCCTTTTCTTAACCCTGACTTCCTGGAAATGGTGAAATACGCGGCTTCGCGGAAGATCTATTCCGCCACTTCTACCAATGCTCATTACCTCAAAGATGCGGTAGCAAAACGCACCGTCGAGAGCGGGCTGGACCGCCTCATTATTTCCATTGACGGCACCACGCAGGAAACCTACCAGCAATACCGCGTTGGCGGCAATTTGGCAAAGGTGATCGAAGGCGCTAAGAACGTGGTGAAGTGGAAGCGGGAACTAAAAAGCCAAACCCCTTTTATCATTTTTCAATTTCTGGTAGTTCGTCATAACGAACACCAGATAGAAGATGTAAAAGCATTAGCGAAAGAAGTGGGTGTAGATGATGTGTGGTTTAAGACCGCGCAGGTTTATGATTACGAGAACGACCCGAATGCGCTTATTCCGTCCAACGAAAAATACAGCCGTTATAAAAAGGGTGCGGATGGCAAGATGAAATTCAAAGGCAACAACGCTTCCCACTGCTGGCGCCTCTGGCATGATCCGGTAATTACCTGGGACGGCGCCGTAGTGCCTTGTTGTTTTGATAAGGATGCGCAGCATAAATTGGGTTCGTTACAGGAGCAAACCTTTGCCGAACTCTGGAAAGCCGGCACTTACAACAAGTTCCGCAAGGACGTGCTGCACAGCCGCCAGAACATTGATATTTGCGCCAATTGCTCGGAAGGGGTGAAGGTGTGGGAATCGTAATGGCATATTAATAAAGTATATAAAAGTGATGCTTCCATTATCCCGATTACAAATCCAAATACCGAAAAAGTTTTATACACTAATTTGTTAAGTGATGACAAATAAATTAAAAACAGCTATTTTATTCGGTTCGGTAATGACATTTGCCTTTTGTTCTATGAGCTTTATCAGTCTGATAAAAGGTGAAGAAGAAACTGCTGCTGAAATAGCCAAGTCGTTTTTGCAGCAATAGCTGCTGGCTTAGTTTCGGGTGTATTGGCTTATTTCTTTTCGGATAAATTAAAAACAGACAAATTGTTTGAGAAGAAAGAAGACGGACCGAAATCATGAATGTAACTGATCACCACCCTTAAACCCTTTACTTTTGCCCTGTGAGCATCGAAAAAGACATACACCAAGCCACCTTCCCCAGCGCCAAACAAAAAGCGATGGTTAACCTGCTCTATACCTATGGCTGGGTGATGGAACAGATCAAAGCTTTTCTTGCCAAAGAAGATATCACGCACCAGCAGTTCAATATTCTCCGCATCCTGCGCGGCGCCGGCAATCCGCTGTCCACCTTGCAGATCCGCAGCCGCATGCTCGATAAGATGAGCGATACCAGCCGCATTGTGGATCGCCTTGTAGCAAAAGAGTGGGCGCAAAAAGTAACTTGTCCCAAAGACAAGCGCCTGGTAGATGTCACCATCACAGACAAAGGGCTCAAGCTCCTCAAAAAGCTCGATGCCCAATCTGAAGACATGCAGCACATCATGGATAACCTTACTGAGAAAGAGGCGGAACATCTTAGCATTCTTTTAGATAAGATTCGTGGCACTAAAGCCTAATTTGGCAGTCGAATTATACGTATGAAAAAATCCCTTATCCTTTTCTCCCTTGCCTTTTCCTCGGTCTTTGCCCTGGCACAGGATACGATGCAGGAATTCCGTGGCGTCTGGATCGCAACTGTAGATAATATTGACTGGCCCCAACGCGGTCAATACAATGTAGACAGCCAGAAGGCCGATTTTATCCGCCAGCTCGATCTGCATAAAGCCAATGGCATGAATGCCGCCGTGGTACAGGTGCGTCCCGCCGCCGATGCCTTCTATCCCTCGCCGTACGAGCCGTGGAGTCAATGGCTCACCGGCACACAAGGAAAGGCACCTGTGCCTTATTACGATCCCATGCAATTCACTATCGAAGAAGCCCACAAACGCGGCTTCGAATACCACGCCTGGTGCAATCCGTACCGCGCCAACTTCAGTATTACTAAAAGTTCCATTGCACCTAATCATATTACCCGTTTGCACCCTGAGTGGTTTTTGCAATACGGCAATACGCTGTACTTCGATCCGGGCAATAAAGCCGCACAGCATTGGGTGGTAGATGTGATCCGCGATATGGTGAGCCGCTACGATATTGATGCCATCCACATGGACGATTATTTCTATCCCTATCGCATTGCGGGCAAGGAATTTCCTGACACCGCTTCTTATCGTAAGTATGGGGCGGGCATGGATAAAGAAGAGTGGCGCCGCAGCAATACCGACTCTATTATTGTAGCCCTCAGCCGCGCCATCAAAGAAGAAAAGCCATGGGTTAAGTTTGGTATCTCGCCGTTTGGCGTTTGGCGCAATAAAAGCAAAGATCCAATGGGCAGCCCCACGCAAGCCGGGGTTACCAACTACGATGATCTTTATGCAGACATCTTACTCTGGACCCGCATGGGCTGGATTGATTATGTAACCCCGCAGCTTTATTGGGAAATGGGCCATCCGAAGGTGGCGTTTGAAACCTTGATTGATTGGTGGAGCAAGCATACTTATGGTCGTCACATGTATATAGGGCATGGCGTGTACCGCGCCTGGGAAACCAGCGCCACTTCAAAAGCCTGGCGGGAAAAAGACCAGTTGCCGCGCCAACTTGAACTCTTACGGAAATACCCAACCGTGCAGGGCAGTGTTTACTTTAGCAGTAAGAGCTTTGACCGTAATCCTAATGGCTGGAATGATTCGCTACGCAATAATTACTACCGCCTGCCGGCTAAGGTGCCGGTGATGCCGTGGCTGCCGAAGAAGCCGACAAATTGATTAATTGACATAGCATAAAGTTTTTTAGCGGCTGCACTTGCAGCCGTTTTATTTTATCAGCCTACCATAGTTCATTTACATTTCTTAATGCAAAAACTATTTACATGATAAAATTTCAATGCAAAAACTTCTATAACTAAATTTAGGCGGCAAACAACAACCTGAACATGAGCAAATGGGGGCCCATCATTATTGCCGAAGATGATATAGATGATCGCGACGTATTGCGGGAAATATTAACCAGCCTGGAAGTACGGAACGAGATCCGGTTCTTTGATAATGGCCAGCAGGTGCTTGATTACTTGCTAACCACAAAAGAGAATCCTTTTATCATTCTTTCCGATGTAAACCTGCCGCTGATGAGCGGCACAAGGCTGCGGGAGGAGATCAATAAGAACCCTGGTCTGCGACGCAAAAGCATTCCCTTCATTTTTGTTACCACCAATGTGGAAGATGAAGCGGTGGCAAAAGCGTATAACCTGATGGTGCAAGGATATTTTCAAAAGGAGGACAATGTGCAGCAGATACGGGAAACGCTGCGGCTGATCCTGGATTATTGGCGGATATGCCGCCATCCTAACAATGGCTAATAGAAATAGGTAGCTTGTTCAGGCACACACAGGCAGCATCGGTATCTTTACAGGCATGGATGATTTTCATTCCAAACACCTGGCGGGACGCTGGGCACATTTGATACGCTCTTCTTTCCGGGAGCTGTCTAAGAACGACCCCTTGCGCATGGCCGGCGCTACTGCTTTTTTTACCACGTTCGCACTGCCACCCATTCTTGTTATCCTGATACAAGGGCTGGGACTTATTTATGATCCACGAAAAGTGAGCCGCCAGCTCTTTAGCGACCTGGCGGAGATCATAGGTCCGGAAGGTGTTCGCCAGATCATTAATACTCTTATTGCTTTTCGGGACCTTGCTCAAAACTGGTGGATCACAATCGGTGGTTTTATATTTCTCATCTTTGTAGCCACTACTTTATTCAAAGTGATAAAGGGTTCGCTGAACCAGGTTTGGAAGATCAAAACCTTTGGTAAGCGCCGCTTGAAAGATGTGGTACGTGGCCGTGCCTATGCGATCATGGTGATCTTATTGGCGGGTGTGCTTTTCGCTATTGGATTGGTTTTGGAAGCAGCACAGGCCTTTCTCGGGGGCTATATCTCCAGCTTTTCGCCGGCACTGGCCTTATATTTTAATAACACACTCAGTTATCTCCTCCCGCTTGTTATTGTTACCCTTTGGTTTGCCATTCTCTTTCGCTACCTGCCTGATGCCAGGGCTCCGTGGCGTACCGTATTGACCGGTGGATTTGTAACCAGTATTCTTTTTAATTACGGCAAGATCGCTTTGCACTGGCTCCTGACGTATAGCAACCTGAACACCATCTTTGGCACGTCGGCTTCTATCGTGTTGATCCTTTTATTTGTATTCTATTCTTCGCTGATCCTTTATTTCGGCGCCGCTTTCACCAAGATCTGGGCGGACCATTATGGCAATCCGATCCGGGCTTCCAATCATGCGATGCATTATCGGTTGGTGGAAGAAGAGGAGCAGCCGTAAATCATCTATACCACCACCAACTCATAGAAATTATCCGCCACTAAATATTTATTAGCCAGTTCCTGCAGTTCTGTTGCGGAGATGTTCTTTATGGTTGCCATTTGTTCATAGAAATAAGATTCATTCAATCCATTAAGAATGATATTCTTCCAGCGATTAATGATATGGAATGGGCCATCGAGGTCGCCGAGGATGATGCCGATCATATAATTACGAACAAGGGCCAATTCTTCCGCATCAACCGGCTCATTGCGCAGCAAATCCATTTCCTTATAAACCTCTACCAACGCGGCCTCGCACACATCGCGTCCGGCTTCGGTGGTGATCACCCAGGCACTTTGCTGTATATGATTTTCGAGATAGCTATGAATGCCGTAAGTGTAACCCTTGTCCTCGCGGATATTACTCATCAGCCGCGACCCGAAGTAGCCACCGAAGATATTATTCAACACCTGCACTTTTAAAAAGTCGGGATGGTGACGGTTGGGAAACGGCATGCCCATGCGGATAGAACCCTGCACACCATTTGGGTCATTTGTGACGCGGTATTTTTTCTCGGTTGCGGGAGACGCAATAATATCAGCTATCGAAACCGCGCCATTTTTTAAATCGCCTAAAGAGCTATTCAGCAACTCGTAAATATTGGATGGCAGCTTACCCGACACAAAAACAATGAACTTGCCATTGACGTAATGCTGCTGGTAAAAGGCGGTTAGCTCTTCCTGGGTCACGCTGTCGAAATCCTCTAACCGGCTATAGCGGCCATAAGGATGATTTTCACCATATAGGTATGCATCAATCAGCCTGCCCGCCACAAAATCGCTTTTCTTCAGGCTCACATTCAGCCGCTGCTTCATGTTTTGCTTGTAGGTCTCAATTTCCTGCCCGGGAAAAACAGAATCCGTCAGGAGTTCTTTCACTACAGGTAACAATTCAGGCAAATGCTTTGTCAGCGTATGCAGGGAAAGGGTGGCGGTTTCGTTGTAGCAAGCCCGGTTGAGGTAAGAGCCATAGTATTCAAAATGCTCGTTTATCTGGAAAGCGGATTTGGCGCTGGTGCCATTCTTCAATAGAAAATTGGTGCTGGCCGCTACGAGGTTCTTTTGCTCAAACCAATTACCGGCAAAGAACACGCATTCTACCTGCACCACTTCTTCGGCGCCGGCATCAATGGCATATACTTCGGCGCCATTGTTCAGCACATATTTTTGATACGGCTTCAGTTGCAGGTTGAAATCTACAGCGTCTTTTATGAAAGGGGTCTTAGTTCTGTCTAATGACATCGTCGTATTCTGCATACAGCTCTCTTAATTCTTGGATAAATACCAAAGCGTATTGCTATTGGTCTCTTTAAATATTTCCTTGCATTCCTGCCGGATGTCTTCCACCGTCACTTTATTGTAGCGATCCAGCTCGGAGTTCATCAGGTGTGCATCGCCCAGCAGCTCATAAAAAGCGAGACTATTTGCCCGGTTCATAATGGTCATGTCCTCAAAAGCAATGGCACTTTCGGTTTTGTTCTTCACCTTTTGGAGTTCAGTCACGGTGATCTGCTCATTCTTCATGCGCTCCAGTTCTTCCGTTATTGCCGCTTCGGCTTCCTCGGGTTTCACGCCTTTCACCAACTTGCCTTCTATCGAGAGCAAACCAGCCTCTATGGTGCCAAAGTGATAACATTCAATATTGGAGAAAAGCTTCTTTTCTTTTACTAACGCCTGGTACAACCGTGACGAGCCGCCACCGCCCAGCACTTCAGTGATCAGGTCGGCGACATAATAGCGGTGATCCATGCGGGACTGAATATGCCAGCATTTGTACAGCGCATCCAACGGTACATCGGCATGCACTTCCAACTTGCGGGCCGCGGTTTGGGCCGGCTCTTGTGGCAATTGACGCATATAGCGTTCACCGGCTTCAATCGGTCCAAACCATTTTTCCGCTAATGTCTTTACTTGCTCTGTGGTTACATTGCCGGCTACTACAAGGATTGCGTTGACGGGGCGGTAATGCTTGAAGAAAAAGTCTTTCACATCCTGCAGGCTGGCATTTTCAATATGCGATAATTCTTTACCGATCGTCATCCAGCGATACGGATGCACCTGGTAAGAAAGGTCGCGCAGCCGCAGCCACACATCGCCGTAAGGTTTATTGAGATAGTGTTCCTTAAATTCTTCACACACTACTTTGCGCTGCACTTCCAGGCTTTTGGGACTGAATGCCAGGGATAGCATACGATCACTTTCCAGCCAAAAAGCCGTCTCCAGGTTTTCGGCGGGCAATTGGATATAGTAATTCGTCAGGTCGTTCGTTGTGTAGGCATTGTTCTCACCGCCCGCCATTTGCAGGGGTTCATCATACTCTGGAATATTCAACGAGCCGCCAAACATCAGGTGCTCAAACAAATGGGCAAAACCGGTACGGCTCGGGTCTTCATCCTTTGCCCCCACATCATACATCACATTCAAAACTGCCATCGGCGTAGAAGTATCCTGGTGCACCACTACCCGCAAACCATTCGATAAAGTAAACCGTTCGAAATGAACCACTGGTTAAAGGATTTAGAAAGTTAAAGAAGCGTCACAACCGCAAAAGAGATTCTGCGGCGGCCTGTAAAAGTATCGCAAAAGGGGAGAATTCTCTCTTAAGCTTACCGTAGGAATGGTTAAAGAATGCTTTTGACCTTAAAGGTGAATTCCTTCAGATCGGCACCTCGGCGTACAATCATCGTGACTTTGGCACCTGGCGCCTGAAGGGCTTTTTTCATGCGGGTTAGCTCCTGGTTGAAATTTTTGTCAATCGCAATGACCACATCTCCTTCCAGCAACCCTGCTTTTTCGCCCGGCGAATCCTTTGCCACATCGCCCACTACTATTTCTCCATTGATATAATACAGCTCAACACCGCTATAGGCATAATCAAAGTTGTCAGAGTAATGCTTATTGGGCAGCAGGTGTATATCGCGTTTTTCATAATTCAGGATGATGTTGAAGCGCCGCAACAGGTCGCTGCCAAGGATACCACCGAGGTAAGGATAAGACGTTACATTAAAAGCGTCATCAAACACATAAATGGGCACATTCCGAAACCGGTAGGGCCCGAGCTTTACTTCCTTGATAACGGTGATGTGCATATCTATCTTACCACCCAACCCTTCGCCTTCCTTTGCATACAGTTTACGTTTTTTGTTCAGGATGCCACTATCCCGAACAAAATCGGTTGTTAGCATCAGGTTAAGTCCCGCACCCATATCATACAGGAAACGGGTGTTGATAGTTTCTTCATCCCGCACCCGTAAAGATTGGACCGGTAAGCTGTTGATGGTAGGGCGAAGCAGGTAACCACCCCGCGGATACTTCATGGCGCCTTTGGTCCAGAACTCCAGGTAAGCGCTGTCATAATTCACTTTGATAATGTAGCGGCTCAAAACGGAATAGCCGATGATGCCATCAATCCGTTCGCCATAAACGGCTGTCAGCAAGCTATAATCCGCCACATGAAAATTGAGGCTGTCAATGGTAAGGTTGGGTAGATGAAGTTGCTTGTTATAGAGGAAGCTTACGTTCTTTAACCCGGCAATGCCCCGAATGGTTCGATCAGAGGCGGTTGGTTTCAAGCCAAAATACTCGGTAGTGGCAGAATCGAGCGAGATGCCTCCACTACCCGTATCGAGAATGAAATTAAGCGTGTCCGGAAACTGGGCAAAACGGGCTTCCAATACGATCAAACCACCCGTGTACTGATGAAAATCAAAACGGGTGATCAGTCGTGAAGATGTAACGAATTCTTCCTGCGCATGCGAAAGGAGAGAAGAGAAAACACACACAAGGGCCAAACTAAATATTCGCATGCAGAAGAATGATTGATTACTAAGACAACAATTTAGCGCTGAATGTTGCAAACGCCAATCATTTACTAAAATAGGCTTCCACGTATAGCAGCGAATCACAGAACACATTTTACCGGGTTATCAAGCAGTACTTTTGCAGCTATGAATCTGGAAGGATTGTATAGCAAGGCCCTGGCTTTTGAATTCTTATCCGTAGAAGAAGGCATGCTGCTGTTTGAACAAGCGCCATTAACGGAGCTGATGCTGATAGCGGACACCCTGCGCAAAAAGCAAGTGCCGCATGGTAAGGTCACCTGGCAGATAGACCGCAATGTGAACACGACCAATGTGTGTGTGGCCAATTGCAAGTTCTGCAACTTTTACCGCATCCCCGGCCATCCTGAAGCATACATCACCGATATGGACACCTACCGGCAAAAGATCCGGGAAACGGTAACCTATGGTGGCGATCAACTGCTTTTGCAAGGCGGCCACCACCCCGGATTGGGCTTACAGTTTTATGCCGATACCTTTCGCCAGATAAAAGAGGAGTTCCCGGATATTAAGCTGCATACCCTCGGGCCACCAGAGATCGCTCATATTTGTAAGCTGGAGAAGAAAAGCCACCACGAGGTGCTGAAAGCCTTGAAAGAAGCCGGTATGGATTCACTGCCCGGCGCCGGCGCTGAGATTTTAGTGGACAGGGTAAGGCGGTTGATCTCTAAAGGAAAATGCGGAGCGGATGAATGGCTGGCCATCATGCACGAAGCCCATAAGCTTAATATTACCACATCCGCCACTATGATGTTTGGTCATGTGGAAACCGTGCAGGAACGCTTTGAACACCTGGTAAAGATCCGCGACGTGCAGGCAAAAAAACCGGCCGATGCCAAGGGCTTTTTGGCGTTTATTCCGTGGACCTTTCAGGACGTAGATACCCTGCTCACCCGCATCCGTGGCGTACATAACCTGACCACCCCGGAGGAATATATTCGCATGATAGCGATCAGCCGCATTATGCTGCCGAATGTGCTGAACATCCAGGCATCCTGGCTTACGGTAGGCAAGCAAACCGCGCAAATTTGTTTGCACGCGGGGGCTAATGATTTTGGATCTATCATGATCGAGGAGAACGTGGTGAGTGCTGCCGGTGCACCACACCGCTTTACCTATAAAACCATACAAGATGCGATTCGGGAAGCTGGTTTTGAACCGCAGTTGCGCAACCAGCAATACGAGTGGCGCGCCATTCCGCAAACGATCGAAGAGCAAGTAGTGAGTTATTAATATGGAAGAAAAAAGAGACACCACTTTCGAGATACGATGGGGCTTTGTACTATTAGGTTTAGTGCTCGGCATCTTTGGACTTATCATTTCTCTTTTTACACAGCAAGACCGGCGGGATAAGATTTACTCCACGCTTTTTGGATGCAGTCTTAGCCTGCTCCTCAACTTTTTGGTCTTCTATGTGGCAAAGCTGCCGATGCCATTTTAAATTCCATATTGCCTTCCGCGCCAAAACAATCGTATTAATACGATTGTTTTTGTCATTTTCTTTTCTCACTTTGCAGTTTTAATTATTCAACCAAAACCAACTTACGTATGGCTCACGAAATCACCCTTGACAAAGCAATCGCTATGACCACTCATTACCGGAGATTGCGCGACGGCATTTTATCCGATCCTTATAAAGGCAAAAACATTCTTCCGCTTTCCGAAACCTTTGACCGTAGCGCTGTTGATCGTATTTTGGCACAGGAGCACTGTGTAAGCTTCCGCATTTATTATGGCATGGATGATGAAAATTTGATGCATGCTATTTTAGTGGGCGTAGATAAAGAGGGCAGGGATATCCTGCCAAAAGAAGCTGCCGGCGAGGAAGGCGAGATTGCAGAGGAAGCTAAAAGATGTCCAAACGATTGCCCTCCGGAATCGCCACTAAATGGTTAATGCAACTGGCATGGGAATTACCTTGGTGAATGTTTCGAGCTATTCTATAATCGGAGCTGTGGTTTTTGGGCTTCTTCGAAAGTCGAGAATAGACCCGGTACATATCCCATTCCTCATCCTGATATGGGTAGGTTTTACCAATGAAATAATCTCGGATATATCAATAAAATATTTCCGTACGAATGCTGTCTGCAGTAATATCTATGTCTTTGTTGAAGCGCTGCTGATTGTATGGCAGTTTAAAAATTGGCGCCTGTTTAGTAAAAATTTTCCATACCTAATAATCAGCCTTTCTTTTATCCTGCTATGGCTATGGGAGAGCCTCCTCTATTCCTCTATCCATCAATTTTTATCGTACTTCCGTATTTGCTACTCTTTTATAGTTGTATTGATGGCCATTCAAATGGTTAATAAGCTGATTATAACGGAGCAAAAAAGCCTGCTTAAGAATTCGTGTTTTTTAATTTGTTCCGGGTTTATCTTTTACTTCACCTTTAAAGTTTTAGTAGAAATTTTTTGGTTGTATGGTTTAACAGCCAGCAAGGAGTTCGGCAACCGGATTTATGAGATATCAATTTACATCAACATTTTTACCAACCTCATTTTTGCACTTGCCATTTTATGGATGCCCAGGAAACGAGAATTTATGCTGCAGTCCTGATCACCAGTGTAGTGCTGGGGGTCATAATCTTTTTTTTCGTGGTGTCCATCATCCGGCAGCAGCGGCGTAACCTGGAACTGCACAAAAAGAACATTCTCGCCGAGATCACCACGTTAGAGAAAGAACGTTCCCGCATGGCTCACGATCTGCACGACGAACTGGCGCCGGTGTTGGCGGCCGTAAAAATGAGGATCAACAGCTTCGAACTTACAGATGATGAGGATAAAACGGAGATGATTAAAACAACCGAACACCTCGATGCGCTGCTAAAACGTATCCGGGAGATCACTTTCGACCTCATGCCGAACACCTTGCTGCGTAAAGGACTAACAGGTGCGGTGAAGGAGTTTGTAGATTATATGAGCCATCAAAGCAAGTTGGAGATCCGTTACCAGGCAGAAGCGATCGGTTCCCTGAGCGAGCAGAAAACAGTTAACTTATACCGGATTTTGCAAGAGGTGGTTCATAATACCGTTAAGCATGCCGGGGCTACCATTTTAAATATTTCCATCCATCAGAAAAAAAACAATATTGTGCTTTCCACATCCGATAATGGCACCGGCTTCGATTATGAAAAAAAACTTTCTGCCGACGATGGCATTGGCCTTAAAAGCCTTAAAAGCCGTGTCGAGATCATGAACGGCGAACTTTTTCTTGAAAGTAAAAAAGGGAAAGGCACTTCTTATATTTTTCAAATTCCTGTATGATACACGAACCCCATATTATGCCCTTAAGAGTTGTTATTGCGGATGATCATGAGATCTTTCGCGACGGCTTCCGGGTCATGTTAAAAAAGCAAAAAGGAATAGAGCTGGTAGGCGAAGCCGCTAATGGCGAGGAGCTGCTGGAACGAACCGCCTCCTTACAGCCGGATGTGGTGATAACAGATATACGCATGCCTGTTATGGATGGCGTTACAGCAACAAAGCTATTGCAAAGGCGCTTTCCTACTATTGGTGTGATAGCGCTATCTATGTTTGACGAAGAAAACCTGATAGTGGATATGATGGAGGCGGGCGCCAAAGGATACCTCCTGAAAAATGCACACAAAGAAGAAATTGTGGATGCCATCAATTCAGTTCACAACGGAAAAATTTATTTCTGTAAACATACTTCCAAAAAGCTCATCGGGCTCTTTGGTGAAAGCAATTACAACCCTTTTAAAAGGAAAATGGATTCTGAATTATCTGAACAGGAACTGCTCATTATTTCATTAATCTGCCGTGAATATTCAAGCAAGGAAATTGCAGTACGCCTTCAGCTATCTCCCCGCACTGTAGAAAGCTACCGGCAAGAGCTGTTAAATAAAATTGGCGCCCGGAATGTGGCAGGCCTGGTTATATATGCGATTAAGAATTCCATATATAGGCCTTAGTCATCTACATAAGGAGAAAGAATGCTGCCCTGCGACGCTAAATTATTAAGATAAATATCAGAAGGGTTTTTGGTGCAATGATTAGCCAGCCATCGGGCTTCTACTTTCTCTACTCTAATAAGCAACTTGGTACCCCAACCGATGGAGCGGCAATAATAGCGGGTAGGCAGTTCTGCTACTGTAAGGTCTATAATAAAGGCAGGCCGTTCAATAACCATCCGGTAATCGTTATAAATGCCCAGGTTCTGCGCTGCTTCGGCGGGCATGCCACAAAGGCTATCCGTTATTTCTATCCGCAGGCCATAGGGATCTGTTAGCATTGATGGCTGTGCCATATAACCAGATTTAAAGCAACATAGCAGGCACGGAGTAAATTTCAAAAAATCAGACGATGCTGCCAACAGCTATACCTAAACAAGGTGCTGTTTGCGAAGGCAAGGTAGCTTATTGATAAAGGCGAAACAAGAGAGGAAATACGGTAGTTTTTTACTGTATTTATACAGTAGTAATTATACGGTTTTTTTAAGGGGTGTGAACTAGGAAGCCTTTTTCAAATGCCAGTGCCGGCTTCGTAAATACGGTGGCTTGATTATGGCTGAAAAAGATTGAAAGGAATCTTGCAACTGCATAGGCAATTCCTTAGTTTTACTGCGAACACTTTGTTTGCACATTGTTTGTGGTATATTATCTATGTTCAGGCGGTTATCGAAAGGCGTAAAGAGGTTTTGGGCGGGCGTTGCATTACTATCGGTGGAGATGGTAGTGATCTTCGGTGTGTTCTTCCTCTCGCTATACGCGTTTATCTTTATGACCCGCACGGTCTTCCTGCTGCGCAACGAAGACATGGACAATAGGGTGTTCGATGTGCTGAAGCCCTACATCAATGATACGAACACCAGTATCATGAACTTTATCACCTTCTTTGGCAAGCACGAGTTTTTGGTTCCTGCCAACTTACTATTGATTGCTTATTATCTTTTTATAAAAAAGCACCGGTGGTATTCCATTAAAATTCCTACCATAGTGATCAGTAGCATGCTGCTGATGTTCGGGTTGAAGCGGGTATTTGCCAGAGACCGGCCCGAAGGACAACTGCTGGAGGCGGCGGAAAACTTTTCTTTTCCCAGCGGGCATGCCCTAATGAGTGTGACCTTTTATGGATTGCTGGCTTATATCGCCTGGCATTCCGTAAAAAACAAGACCGCCCGTGGGGTCGTTATCGCTTTGCTCATCCTGTGGATACTACTGATTGGGCTAAGCCGGCTTTATCTGCGCCGCCATTTCTACAGCGATGTGATTGCAGGCTTTGCGATGGGCTTTTTATGGCTGGTTCTTTCCCTGAAAGTGATACGGCAAATAGAAAAGCGGGGTAAAAAAGTGCTGGATCCGATTGTGCAGCAGCCCCCGGAGCTTGATAACAAACCCACTTAATCATTTAAAGTATGGCGCTTACTGATCTAAGGGAAGTTTGTTGGCTTCGCGGATGGCAGTGCTGTCGATTTTAGCCTTTGGTCTGGCTGCTGTCTTTTTCCTCCATTTCTCTACAGATTTAGACGGATAAGATGCAATAGTGTCTTTATTAGACGATGGTACAGAGGTGATTGCCCCAACTCCGGTATTGGAAGAGTCTATTTGAATAGGCGTTGTATCCTGCAAACGGGTATCAACAGTATTAAAGCTGTCTAATATTTCCTTATCTGTATTTGAAGTAACATTATTGCAGGCAATCAAAATCAAAGCTGCAGCAAAAGGTATTATTTTCTTCATACTTAAATATAGAGCTATTGCGAATGACATTCCATAAAACAGCATTCAAATACTACTTTTTCTTAACGAGAAAGCCCTTCTCGTCACCAGCTTAAAATACTACCTTTGCCCGCCCTTTTAGGGCAGTTGATGGGCGAAAGTATTACCTTCTCAACCATTCAACGTAATCAACTAATCAACGTTACACAGGCTATGATTTCAGTAAATAATGTGACCCTCTCCTTTGGCAAGCGGGTGTTGTTCGATGAAGTAAACCTCACTTTTCAGAAAGGTAATTGCTACGGCGTGATCGGCGCGAACGGTGCCGGTAAATCCACCTTTCTAAAGATCCTTTCCGGCGAAATAGAACCGAACAAAGGAAAAGTAGACATCACCCCTGGTGAGCGCCTGGCGATCTTAAAGCAAAACCAGTTTGCCTACGATGAAGTAACTGTGATCAATACCGTGCTAATGGGCCACGATAAGATGTGGAAAGTGATGCACGAGAAGGACGCTATCTACTTGGACCCAGAAGCTACCGAAGCCGATTATATGCGTGCCGGCAACCTCGAAGCCGAGTTTGGCGAAATGGGTGGCTATACCGCCGAAAGCGATGCCGCTACTTTCCTCAACGAATTGGGTGTAAAGGAAAACTTTCATCAAAGCCTGATGAAGGATATTCCGTCTAACATGAAAGTGCGGGTGCTTTTGGCGCAAGCCTTGTTTGGCAACCCAGACATCCTCCTGCTCGATGAGCCTACCAACGGACTGGATATTGAAACCATTGGCTGGCTGGAAAACTTCCTTGCCGATTATGAGAACATCGTTCTTGTTGTATCGCATGACCGTCACTTTTTAGATGCGGTTTGTACGCATGTGGCGGATGTGGACCGCGCCAAGATCAAGATATTCTCTGGTAACTATACCTTCTGGTACGAGTCGTCGCAATTGATGGCGCGCCAGTTGAGCGATAAAAATAAAAAGACCGAAGACAAGCGTGCCGCTTTGATCGACTTCATTGCCCGCTTTTCTGCCAATGCTTCTAAATCCAAACAAGCAACCTCACGGAAGAAAGCGTTGGAGAAATTGAATATCGAAGAGATTGAACCTTCCAACCGCCGCTACCCCGGAATTATTTTTCAGCCGCTTCGCGATGTGGGCAACCAGATATTGAATGTTGAGAACCTGACCGCTTCTACCGATGGCCGTAAGTTGTTTGAAAAAGTAACCTTTAGCGTGAATAAGGGTGAAAAGATCGCTTTTTTAAGCAAAGACCCTTCAGCCGTTACGGCGTTCTTCGAGATCATCAATGGAAATATGGAAGCTGGTGGCGGTAAGTACGAATGGGGTACCACCATCACCAAAGCCTACCTGCCGGTGGAGAACGAGGAGTTCTTTACGGATGGACTTTCCCTGATGGATTGGCTGCGCCAATATGTGCCGCCGCATGTAACTGATGCGGACGAACCATTCCTGCGCGGCTTCCTGGGAAAGATGTTGTTCAGCGGTGATGATATTGCCAAAAAAACAACGGTACTCAGCGGGGGCGAAAAAGTTCGCTGTATGCTTAGCCGCATGATGCTGCAAAATCCCAACCTGATCGTATTGGACCAACCAACCAATCACCTGGACCTCGAAAGCATTCAGAGCTTCAACGAAGGCTGTCAAACCTTCCCGGGCATTGTGCTGTTGACCTCGCATGACCATACGTTCATGGAAACGGTGGCCAATCGCGTAATAGAGCTAACGCCAAGCGGCATCATAGATCGCCTGATGACCTTTGATGAATACCTTAGTGACAAGCGGGTGAAAGAATTGCGTAGCGAAATGTACGGCACTGCTGTATTTGCATAAAAAAAGGGCGCTGGTAAGCGCCCTTTTTGTTATCCTAATTAATTAGTGGCAACCTGCTTTTTCCTGTGTATGGAAAATAGAACAAAGAACAGCGCCAGGTTACAAACGAACATGATCAACATCATCGATTCCAGTGAGTTTACAGCAAGCAGTTTCATGGATTGGAGGTTTATTGGTTGCTCCAAGTTAGGTAAAAATTCTTGTAATCAATCCGGAATCGTTGTAAAAGCAAAAAATATAGTTGAGTAGCCGTAATATGTATGCAGAATTGAAAAAATAAGCGTTTGCACAGTTTTAATTAGAAGCAGTAGATGGTCAACCTGGATATTTATCGAATTGTAAAATTTGGAATGGTTGGCAGTCTTGGAAAACAATGAAGATGTGCCGGGCAGCTCTTTAATTTTACGGTTGTAGCGCTTATTGGGCTGAATACAACACTTATTTATCTATTATCCCTGCGCAAGATCACCTTCTACCTGGGCAAGATCGTTGCTATATTCCCGTGTTTATTTGAAATTACGCGGCCCATGCCTTCTTAACTTTCCGCTATTAGTGCTGCATCGGAACGGGCACCCCTTTCCAGTCTTGCAGACGATATATGATAAACTGCCTGGTTGCTTTCCCGCTTCTGTAATTCCTAATAGTCGCTATGGAATCAATACCATTATAATATCCACCAAACGCTGCCCTTACATCAAAAGCGGCATTTGACGGTACAATCGCATACGCCTTCTCTATAACGGCTTTGGGCGACCGAAAATGATTGAGCCAGAGATAATGGTGCAGATCGGTAGCCGTGCCGAGTCCTATCAGCGGAATAGCATTTGGCCGGCAGAAATAATAATCCAGATGCGCGGCAGGAAACCATTTGTGTGCCACTACCGGTGCACCTTTTGGAGCCGCGCCGCTAGCTACTTCCTTTGCATACAGCTCCCTGAACGCTTTACCTGCGGCTGTCCAACCGTTCAGGTCTAATGTGAAATCGCCATGACCAAGTTTCTCTGCCTTCTTGCTACCCAATGTACCGGGATAAAAATGCGTAAGCCCTAATCCCAGCGCAGCTACCAATAGAATAGTGATGAAAGCACCCCTAAGCAGCAAAGGCATACCAACCGAAGAGAGTTGGGCCAAGTAAACGCCCATCAACGGCAGCAGCGCCACATGACCCGGGCCGCTCCAGTGCGGAAAAGTGGTACGGAAAAGTGACACGCCAATCAGCAAGAGAATCATCGGCACACCAATAAAAGCAAACAAGGTAAGGGATGCTGTACGCTCTATCGCTTTACGCTTCCATGCTACCAGTGCCGCTACCAGCACCGCTATATTGAAAGGATTATTGTATAACACCTGGCCAAACACTTCGCGACCAAAAGAAGCCATGTCAATGGAAAATCCCTTTACCTCCACCCGCTCGCTATGAAAGCGATAGGTCACAAAATCATTGGCCATATTCCACAGCAGGATGGGAGAAATGATGACAGCCGTGAGCAGTGCGGCTGCATAGATCTGCGGCAGCTTTAGCCATTCCCGCCTTTTAAAAAGCAGGTACATCCCCAGCCCGATCCATAGAAACCCGCCATGCACCTTGCTCATAATGCACAAGCCGGCTGCTGCTCCAAAGCCGATCCACAGCCACCAGCTCCTTGGTGTTTCCGTAAGGCGTACCAGCAAGTATAAAGCGGCACACCAGAAAAGCATCTGCGGCGAATCGGGCAGGATAAAAAGCCCCGCAATGATGCTGCTATAAAGTGAGGTAGTGTAAAGACATGCGGCAAACCAACCGGCTCGCTCGTTATGAATGCGGGCAGTGCTACCGTAAATAAGCCATGTACAGATCGCCGCGCTTACAATGCTTCCCAACCTCACAAACAGCTCGTAAGCCTCCAAACTAAGATTGGCGGTGAAAGCTTTTATCCAGATCGCTACCATCGGTGGATGATCGAAATAATTCCACTGCAGGTCCTGCGCATAGGTCCAGTAATACACTTCATCGTTGCCCAGCTCGGTAGTTGCCGCTAAGATGCAGCGCACCACCGTAGCAATGAAAATGAGCAGCCATAAACGGGATTTATAAGAAGGAGCCATAAGCGGCGGAAAGATACTCGCTAAAACAGTGCTATCGGCAAGGCTCAATTCAGTTGCAGTCCGAAGACCAGCCCCGCCCACGGCTTCTTTTGATAAAGCCAGGATGCTTTGTTTCGGTCCAGCAGGCGATCCCACCCCAATGCTACTCCGGCCGATAACCTATTGACGCCAAAGATACCCGCAAGGCCGTTTGTCCATACCACGCCGTCATACTCCGAGTCAATGGCATAAGCCGTAACCCAGGGATTCACGGTGGTGCCACCCAAGCCCGTAAACCCCCCAAACGAAAATCCAAAATGAGTAAGTTGCCTGACGGGACGTTCCAAAAGGTCAGTCTTGTACCGGACCTTATAAGCATCCGTGCGATAGCCAAGTAGCACAGCGCCATTCAGCGTCGTATTAAACTGGCGGGGAAAGCCCTGTTGCACCGGCCGGTATTTAAATGGAATCGTCAGGAAATCAATATCAAAGCTTGCCTGTCGAAAGGAGTACTGGTGAGTGCCGCTGCCAGGCAGTGAGCGGGTGAGGCTTACCGGCACATGCACATGCGTATCGATCCTATTGCCGCCTTCTTTCCTCACAACCGGGTATAGCACAATCGTTTCCTCATCGTTACTAACGAATACCTTTTTAAAGGGCAAACCGGAGCGAGATGCGTACACTCCATTAGCCAGTTCGTCTTTCGGTGCGTTCTGAATAGCGCTGCAACCACAGAAGCAAAGAGGCAGAACACTATATAATATGGGATAGACAAGCCATCTTTTTGAGAGGAATGACAAGGGAGGTTGGTATTGGTTAAAAATGCTTTTTACTCTTTTAACAAAGAAAGGGACAAGTGGCAAAATAGTTCAGGACTTTTATTAAAAACGTAATTATACGGTAAGGCCATAGGGAAAACCCTCATTCTAAAAAAATAAATGCAAATATTCCGTTATATGGATTTTGTTAACGTATATTTAAAGTTCACATTTAACCCCTTCAAAACACACATGAAAAAAATTATTTACGCCCCGATGGCTTTAGTCCTCTTTTTCGCCTGTCAAAAAAAGGATGCGAAACAAGCCGAGACCGCCCTTGCCGAAACCGCAGCTCCAACCAGCCGCCAGTGTGCTTCTATGGAAGTATTGGAAGAGCAAATGAAAGCTGACCCCAGCCGCCGCGACCGTATGAACGAAATTGAAAACTTCACCCGCCAGCAGATCGCTAATGGCACAGTAGGTCGCTTTGTAGGCGATACCATGGAGATCCCGGTTGTCGTTCACGTGGTTTACAAAACCGCTGCGCAGAACATCTCCGATGCGCAGGTTCGTTCGCAGATCACCGTGCTGAACGAAGACTTCCAAATGAAGAATGCGGACAACACGAAAGTACCTGCACACTTTGCTGGCGTAAAAGCAAGCAGTCCTATCAAATTTGTACTCAGCCAGATTGTTCGCAAGGCTACCACTAAAACCAGCTTTAGCTCAAACGATGGCGTGAAGAAAGCATCACAAGGCGGTAGCGATGCTATCAACCCTACTACTACCCTCAATATGTGGGCTTGTAACCTGGGACAAGGCCTGTTGGGTTATGCTCAATTCCCTGGCGGACCTGCTGCTACGGATGGTGTAGTGATACTTTACTCCGCGTTCGGTAGCCAGGCAAAAGCGGCCGGTACGTATTCCGCTAGCTACAACCTGGGCCGCACGGCTACGCATGAAGTAGGTCACTGGCTGAACCTGCGTCATATCTGGGGCGATGCCACTTGCGGATCTGACTTAGTGGGCGATACACCAACACACAACACTTCTAACGGTGGCTGCCCTGCAGCTGACCACAGAAGCACTTGCGCCGGCACACCGCTCGAGCAGTGGATGAACTATATGGACTACACGTATGATGCCTGTATGTACATGTTCTCGCAAGGCCAGAAAGATCGTATGATGGCCACTTTCGCCACAGGCGGTCCACGGGCTTCTTTCCGTTAATAACACACACTAAAAAATGAGAGCCCCTGCTTGCGGGGGCTTTTTTATGCGCTGGACTTTTTCGTAAATGCATCCATCCACTGCATCACCTCCACCGCTTCTTCAATGGGCACTGGGTTGTCCCCCTCGCCACGGAAATAGGGCACCACAGCTTCTATCAGCGGTTGATGCACATGCTGCAGGGGCGCAAAAGAAAAGTTTTCAGTACCTGCGGCAGTTATCAATCGTACTGGCTCCAGGTCAAAAATGCTAAAGGTGATAATTCCATCCGATCCATTTATCGTACAAAGGTTCGGTTCAGTCCTTGGATAAGCCGCAAAGCACCAGCTCCCATTGAATAAGACCCCATTCCCGAAGAGAATTTGGCCCGCCACGGTATCGTCCGCTTCATAATGACCGCCACGGTTGGTAGCCATGCCGTTATACTCCTTTGCGGGTCCAAAGAAGTAGCGCATGAGATCCAGCTGGTGCGGCGCCAGGTCATGAAACAGTCCACCACCGGAAATGGCCGGATCTAATCGCCAGGGCAAGCTTTCTCCAAATGGTACATGTGGTTTATAAAATCGTAGCTCCACGGTCCGCACATCGCCGATAGCTTGTTGGTCCAGCAAAGACTTCACTTTTTGAAAAAGCGGTTGCCGCCGGCGGTAGTGCGCCACCGAAACCTTTACCCCGCTTGCAGACGCGGCATCCGCAATACGTTGCGCCGAAGGCGCATCCAGGGTCACCGGCTTTTCAATATACACCGGCTTTCCCGCTGCTATCGCTTGCAAAGCATAGGTTTCATGCGAGTCCGGCGGTGTGGCAATATAGATGGCGTTCACTTCCGGATCCGCTATTAATTCCTGTGCGTTACTATACCAACGGGGCACACCGTGACGTCTTGCATAATCCGCTGCTTTTGCCGCATCGCGCCGCATTACCGCTACGAGTTTGGAGTGTGGCACCTTGTTAAAAGCAGGACCGCTCTTCACTTCCGTCACATCGCCACACCCGATAATGCCCCAGGCTATTTGCATAGAAGCGAAGGTAGCGGAAGCGACATAAAATAGTAGATAGATGAAAAGCAAAGCGAGAAGTTAGCTACTTCATTCTTGCAAGGAAGCACCAGCCCTGTTGCTGACTTTACGGTTACTTCTTGGGGTCACAATAAGGGCTCTGTTGCTCTTTGTCATTCCCATAAACAGAACGATCGCCAGCACGACAAGCACTCCTAATCGCACTATGCTTAATGCCTCCCAGGCTGCCGCCCGTTCGGTTAATGCCGGGTCCGGTGTGGGCGAAACAGGCGTGGTAGTGATGCTGATCAATTCCGGTACAAAGTAGATAGCGGTGACAGCGAGGATAAGCACATAACTTCCCAAAACGATCAGAATATTTTTCCGGCGAGGCGATCTCCAGTGTAAGGCAAGCGTCAGCACAAACAGCAAGAGGTTAACAGGGTGAATGATCATCCAGAACAATTCTGGCTTTAGCCCGTGTTCTCCCTGGAACATACGTAAGGAAACCGGCGGTGCAGCCGCCCACGTTGGCACTATGTTCAGGTGTTCGTAAACAGCGCCACCGATAATGATGGCAAAAGCAAGGCAGGTAATGGAATAGAGGATATCTCTTTTCATAATGATGAAGGTTTATTGTTTATGATAAATAATAAAAGGCTCTCGAGAGGCGTATCAATTCTTCAGGGGTGCCGGTGCCTCCTTAAAATGCTTGTACTTTCCCAACAGCTTTCCTAGCTGATAAGTCAGTGGCAGGATAATTTTCTTCACAAACAGCGGAATGCCCACCAGGTCATATTCCGCCTTATAGCGGGTCAGCAGGTAAGCGGCATCAAAGCGTTCTGGTTGCTCCGATCCCGACTTCTGTTGCGCCGCATAAACAGCGCTTAGGAAAAAGACGATCGTATTCACTGGCGCTATCCATCCGGTACAATGGAGTGGCGTGTCGCCTTCCGCCCAAAACCGGTGGGCAATGCCGCGTTTAAACTCCACGCTTTCACCCGGCAGCGCAAACCGTGGCGCTGACCCCAGCGCCTGGTAGCCCATTTTGCCCGATACTACGGTTAGTCCCTCATCCTGCTTAAAGTGCGTATGCATGATGGGGCCGCTTCCGGGTTTACAAAACGATTCTACTATAAGGCGATCTCCCTGCGGTAAGGTTTCAATGCGCTGGAACGTGATTTTTTCTCCCGAAGGATTTTTTATTGTATGCGGAAAGGAATAGGTCATAGCACCAAACTTTCGGTAAAACTATTTACATTTGGACAATGTCCAAACCCATAACGAATACACGGGAGAAAATACGGGATAAAGCGTTAGAAATGTTCAATGAACGGGGAATAGAGTATGTTGGCTTGCGGGAGATCGCTGGCGTTTTGGATATGCGTGTGAGCAATATCACCTATTATTTTCCTACCAAGGACGACCTGGTATATGAGCTTTCAATGGAACTTAGCAGGGCGAATGCAGCCATCGTTGTGGCAACCGAAGACATCAGCATGCGTGGCTTCTTAGACCTGCTCCACGGTGTGTTTCGGAACCACCTGCAGTACCGCTGCCTGCTGCTTAGCTTCGTTCATGTGATGCTGCAAAATAAGCGGGTGGCAGCCGCTTATAAGAAAACGCAAAGCCAGCGCAGTACGGCATTGGCACGGAACATAGAAGCATTACAGGCATCCGGTTATTTGCGGCTGGAAGATGAAATAACAAAAGAGTTCCTGGTATCCACACTTGCCCTTATCAACCGCTTCTGGATATCTGAAGCGGCCATTTCCTTTCGGCAGGTAAACGATAAAGTGCAAATGAAGCACTATCTTGAATTGATCACAAAGCTGCTTTTGCCTTATGCCACCGCAAAAGGGAAAAAGGAGATCGGAGCTTTTGTGGGTAGTTTATAGAGTGAGTGGATAGGTAAGAATTGTTTGCGGCTTAATGAATTGTCGGAATTAGGAGAACAAATGTTTATTAGCATTTCTAATCCCAATTCAGCCTCTGATCCGCACTTTGCTAAAATGCTGGTTCGGTTCGTTGTTTTTCGTCAGTTACCTGCCCCTTATACCTTGGGTCAAAATCTACCATCCATTCAATGCCATACTTATCTCTAAACATTCCAAAATAGGAACCCCAGGGACTGTCGTCAATAGGCACTTCAATAGTTCCGCCTGCTGAAAGCCCGCTGAATAATTTATCGGCTTCTTCACGGCTTTCCGCACTAATGGATATCTTAGATCTGTTTTCGGCCTCGTTTACTCTTCCCATGCTTTCCGGAACATCGTTGCCCATTAAAATGTTTTTGCCAATTGGCAAAGCAATGTGCATCACTTTATTTGCTTCCTTTTCCGGTATCGGGTGTTCAGGGCTTGACATATCGCTGAAGCGCATGATCATTGCAAACTCTCCTCCAAATACGGATCTGTAAAATGTGAACGCTTCTTCCGCATTTCCGTTGAAGTTGATGTGTGGGTTGATAAGTGCCATAATTTTATTTGGTTTACGTTTTACCAGGAAATGTGCAACCGCAACGTGAGCACAAGATGCACCTGGCACATAAATATAGGCAACGAACTCTTCCTTTGCGATTTCTCTTTACGGAAAGGGGTTAACGTAAGGCATGCCTGATCAATAAAAATTATTCAGGAAAGGATATGTAGTACTAGAATTTTTTTGACGACCGAACAAGCCAATGCCTAATGCCAAATAAGGTGATTGGAAGAAAAAAGTACAGGAAAAGGGCAGCAGTAAGTCCAACCTGCCCATCATTTATTACTCAACACCACCAGGTCCATCGGCGCCACTGTTACTCTCTTCGCTGCTTTCTTCGAAAAGACATTTTTAAAAGTGCCACCGCTTAATTTCGGATGCGTAAAGTTCACCGGCTTCGAACCGCGGTTCACCACCACGATCGTCTCTTCCTTCCCATACTTCCGGCTGAACGCAAACCACTGCCCCGTATCGTCCAATGCCAAGGTGGTATAGTCTCCGACGCGGACGGATGCCATCGTGTTTCGAAGCTTGGCAAACTTCTGGTACCAGCTAAAAAGCTCGCTGTTGAACGCCACCGCATCCGGTGCATGAACGGTTTGATCGGGATTGTAGGTCTCCGGTTCGTAAGCTTTCTCCTTCCACACCATCGGCTTGCGGCAGTCAGGATCGTTGGCGCCCCACATGCCGGCTTCATCGCCGTAGTAGATCATCGGTGCGCCGAGGTATAGTAGCTGGAAGGCTGCGATCAGCTTCTGCTTTTTGAGTTGATCCGGTGTTGGCTTGCGGGCATTGTAAGCTTTGTTATTGCTTTTCTGGCTCCAGTTGAAATACTTGCCCCAGTCGCCAAACCGCAGTCCATCCGGGTTGGCTACGGCGCTGCCGATCCGCGTCGCATCATGACTGTTCATCAGGTTCTGCATATTCAGCGCTACGCCACCACCAAAGGCTTCCCGCATCTCTTTCAGCCGGGCATCAAACTGCGACACCCGGATCGCCGTGCTGTCCTGCACAAAGAAGTCGTGCACGATAAAGGCAAAGTTGTAGTTCATGGTGGCGTCGAACTCGTCGCCCTGCAGGTAGGGCCGGGTCTTCGCTATCGGGTCTACCAGTTCCGCGGTCATATAGGCCTGCGGGTTGATAGAGCGCACCCACTTCCGCCAGTCCTTCCAGAAGGCATGGCTTACATCGTAGGCCACGTCCAGCCGCCAGCCGTCGATACCATTGGCAATACCCTTCCCCATCGGGTTCATCCAGCGCTTGGTGGCATTAAAAATATACTGCTTCGGACCAGCCACAATGCCGCCGCTGTCTTCGCGGAACTCCGGCAGGGTCTTTACTCCAAACCAGCCTTTGTATTGAAAAGGTTTGCCGGCGGCACTGTCGCGCCACTGCTGCACAATGAACCAGTCTTTATACGGCGATGCCTGCTGGTTCTTTTCGAGGTCCTGGAAGGCAAAGTTCTTAACGCCCACATGATTGAACACGCCATCGAAGATGATGCGCATGCCCCGCTTGTGCACTTCGTCTATCAGCTTCAGCGCCAGCTTATCCGCCTTCGTCCACACCCAGCTATCCGGGTTCAGCGGGTTCTCCGTGGCAATGAGTTTTTTATCCCCTTCCGGGTCGGGACCAAAGGTGGGATCGATATGATGATACATCAGCGCATCGTACTTGTGCGAGGAGGGCGACCAGAAAAGCGGCGTTACATAAACCGCACCCACACCCAGCGATTTCAGGTAATCCAGCTTATTGATGATGCCTTGTATATCGCCGCCATAGCGCCGCCGCTGAAGGTTGAAATAGATATTCTTCCCATTTTGTTGCTCGTAGGGTTGCAGCTTGTACCAGTCGCTCGTCCATGGGTGTATCCGGAAAGCCGACGTATCATCAAAGGGATAGGCACCGTTCTGATCTTCTGCCTTCGGATCATTCTTTGGATCGCCGTTGCTGAACCGCTCGGGGAAGATCTGGTACCACAGGATGCCTTTGCTCCAATCGGGGGTGAAATCTTTTTGGGTAGAAGCGGTGAGGGTGGGTAGGGCGAGGGCTGCTGTTAGGGCTGCTTTTGCTAGGATTATTTTTAGTCGTTGTAATAGTGGCTTAATTGGGGTGATATAGCTGTCGTTCATGCGGGGTTGCGTTTTTGTGTACAAGATACGGTGAAGGGGAGGAATGTTGTGGGTGGAGGATGATGTCAGTGGAATTGAGGTGAAAGTAACCTTGGAAACTTTATTGGGAGAGGCTTTTAGCGCACCAGCATGTATGGTTCCCCGTGAGTCATGAGGTGGAGACTAACGAGGGAAGAATGGAATTTTGGAATTTGCCTTTTACGCTAACCGATTCCTGAATTCACTTGGTGTTACACCCAACAGTTTTTTTACATAGCGGGTAAAAAAGGAACGGCTTGAAAACTCCATTTTATCAGCGATCTCAGCAATGTTCAGATCTTTGTCTTTCAGAAGCAGTATGATCCGCTCCTTAGCATACCGTTGTATCCATTCCGAGGCCGTTACATCCGTATTTTGTTTACATACGTAGTTCAGATACTTCGCTGTAATGTGCAGACGACTGGCATAAAACTGCACTTCACGTTCGTCCATGCAATGTTCATGTATCAGGTGCATAAACTGCTCGTAAAGCGATCCGATTTCTCCGGTACGTTTCCGCCGCTCATACTCGTTGGCAAAGATGTGCCACATATCAAAAAGAAAAAGCTGCATCTGTAATTGCAATGTTTCATTGTAAAAGCGATGTGCTGATTCTTGGGACCGATGATACAAAAGCAAAAAGTTCGAAAGGACTTTTGCCTTATCCTTTTCATCGAATAAGTGCAATACCGGACTTGCCCTGGAATGTAATAAGGCATCAATACTCCAGCTTTGGTCAGGAATATTATTGTCCAGGAAAGCTTTGTCTACAAATAAAACGTTCGCTTTAAAATTTCTTGAAAATGTTACGTCCGTTAAGTGACTATCTGCAAACCAGAAGATGAATTCCCCGGTTTTGGCTGCATATTGCCTATCATTAAAAACAAAGTTCATACGCCCCCTGCTGCATAAAATATGTGTATGAAAATGCTGTAAATAATCATCTGGAAACCGCACCTCTCCGGATGCTTCAAGCAAGATGATCTTTTCGATTATCCCTTTGCCCATTCTACTTGTTGTTGGGTCTAAAATACGTAATATTTGAAATTATATGCGTAATAAGTGTACCATTTGACATATAGAGGCACGCTACCTTTACAGTGTAAAATGCAGAAAATGGAAATACAACAAACAGATATTTTTCAACGGCTATTAAGTGGTGAAACGGTTCCATTTAGCGACCCGGATTATTTCAAGATCCCTAACGCCTGTAATGAAACCCGAAAATTGCTGGTCCAGTTGAACACTTCATCAGATGAGAATGAAATCAGAAATGTGATCAGCAAGATAACTGGTTTTGAAGTTGATTCCACTACAATGGTTTTTCCACCCTTTCAAGTCAACTACGGGAGGAACACAAAGATTGGAAAGGGTGTGTTTATCAATTTCGATTGTACGTTTTTGGATCTGGGTGGAATCACCATTGAAGATAATGTGATGCTTGCTCCCAAAGTGAGTCTACTATCAGAAGGACACCCTGTTTCTGTAAACGACAGGCAAACGCTTACCGCAGGCGGAATTCATATTAAAAAGAATGCGTGGATTGGTGCCGGTGCCATCATTTTACAAGGCGTAATCATTGGCGAAAATTCAGTAGTAGCGGCGGGAGCAGTGGTGTCGAAAGATGTTGCGGATAATACAATAGTAGGCGGAATTCCGGCTAAGCCTCTAAAAAATTTTTAATCGAGGAAGTAGCATAGTAAAGTGTGAATTAGAGCAATAACCTTAAATAGATACATATGAAAAACATCCTAATTATAGCCGCCTCTTTAATGATAACAGGCCAGGCTAAAAGTCAAAATCTACAGACACAAAAAGAGCAGACAGTGGAAGCGAATGAACACTACACTTTTAAACTAAGTGATAAGGTAATGCGGCAGGCAGTAACATTTAAAAACCGTTACGGCATTACCTTGGCAGGTGACTTGTACCTTCCTAAAAACAGCGGTAGTACCGCATTAGTAGCACTCGCTATCAGCGGACCATTTGGTGCTGTCAAAGAGCAATCTTCGGGACTGTATGCAAACACCATGGCAGAACGTGGTTTTGCAGTTCTTGCCTTCGACCCCTCCTATACAGGGGAAAGCGGCGGCGAACCAAGAAACATTGCCTCTCCAGACATCAATACAGAAGATTTTAGTGCAGCAATAGACTTTTTAGGTCTTCAAAAGAATGTGGACAGAAACAATATCGGTATCATCGGAATTTGTGGCTTTAGCAGCTTTGCCTTAAACGCAACTATTGTTGACAAAAGGGTGAAGGCAGTAGCTACTACAAGCATGTACGATATATCAAGGGTTTCGGCAAAAGGCTACTATGATAAGATGACGCCGGAAGAACGTACAAAAGCTTTAGAGCAAATGAGCCAGCAACGTTGGACAGACGCAGAAAATGGTGCACCTGCTTATCCTGAAACGCATTTGCCTGAAAAGTTGAAAGGTGATGAGCTTCAGTTCATCAAAGACTATTTCGCTTACTATAAAACGCCACGGGGTTATCATGAGCGGTCATTAAACTCAAACAAAGGATGGACGCTAACGAATAGCTTTTCATTCATGAATATGCCTATGTTAACTAACATCAAGGAGATTTCTCCACGTCCGATGTTACTTATAGCTGGTGAAAAAGCGCATTCCCGTTATATGAGCGAAGATGCTTACAAAGCAGCAGCCGGGCAGAAAGAGTTAGTGATCATTCCTAATGCCGTTCACGTTGATTTGTATGATAAAGTAGATGTTATTCCTTTTGATAAATTGGAAGCATTCTTCAAACGACACTTAGGTGGAAATAACAGCAATAAAACAGCACAAGTTGGCAAGACCAGTTCAGCAAATAAGAATGTAGTAAACAATAAATCTAAGTAAAATGAAATCATTAATAATATCCGCAATCTCTTCATTGGCATTGCTAACAACAAGTTGTGAGCAAAACAAATCCGAAAACAACAAAACGGAATTGAATGCTATTTTTCCAAAAGGTGAAAAAGGTCCGGCGGAAAACTTTACAGGAAATGCTTGGGCAGCTCCACTAGTTGATGACGACAGTACATACAACACGGTAATAGGAAATGTATATTTCGAACCGGGAGCCAGAAGCAACTGGCACAGGCATCCATCAGGTCAGATACTGATTATTACAGATGGGGTCGGTTACCATCAACTAAAGGGTCAGCCCAAGCAAACCATTAAAAAAGGAGATGTAGTCAAGTGTCCGCCTAATGTGGAGCACTGGCATGGTGCAAGTCCTGATACCGGCATGCAACAGCTGTACATTCTACCCAAAACAGAAAACGGTATAGTGACCTGGTTACAGAAAGTAACGGATGAAGAATATAATAACCGTTGATAAAAACAAAAGCTACTTTGGTAGCTTTTGTTTCTCTTCCCTTGCGAATCTCCGCCTAGGGACTCGCGGTTAGGCTGCCTACAGAAGCCGAGTGGGAGTATGCGTGTAAAGCCGGAACGACAAGCATACGTTATGGCGACCTGCACTCCATTGCCTGGTTCAAAGAGAATTCGGAAACCACAACGCATGCCGTGGGTGGGAAGCAACCAAATAGCTGGGGGCTTTATGATAGGCTGGGCAATGTTTAGGAATGGTGCTTGGATATTTATGATGAAGCCGTCCAGGGCTCTTACCGAATTTTCAGAGGTGACGGCTGGTGTGATCCTGAACGAAGTGTAATGGCAACGACCGCAGAAGAAGCTACCCTTTACCATTTAAAATAGACGGCCTTGGTTTTAGGATCGCCAGAAACCGTTGAACGAATAAAATAAGAAAGCCATTATGCAAACAAATCATCAATCAACCTATCAGACGGTCATTAAAGCACCGGTAGAAAAAGTGTGGGAGGCCTTAACCCGTCCTGAATTGGTAAAGCAATATTTCTTTGGTTCAAACCAGGAGACCGATTGGAAAGTGGGCAGCCCCCTTCTTTGGCGCGGAGAATATGAAGGCACCGCCTATGTAGACAAAGGAGTGGTTTTGGCGTTCCTGCCAAACGAAAAACTCTCTTTTAGCTATTTAAGCAATTGGAGCGGATTAGAAGACAAGCCCGAAAATTACCTGGTCGTTTCGTACCGGGTACAACCGGCTGAAACAGGTACGCAACTAACGATTCGTTGCCAGCTTGCCGGTTTGCAGGTCGTAGATCTCCACGTCCTCGCTATAGGGCTTCAGGAAAGCCTCCAGGTTGTGCGCATTATAGGCCGCCAGTTGCGCATCGGCAAGCGCCTCCGGTGTCCAGCGCACCACGGAGTCGGGGTGCCAGGCGTAGCCATTGCGAATAACAGTGGTGGGTGATTGCCATCAGCAGTGCCATCACCCTTTACAACAGCCATCGCCCCCATATGAGCCTTGGCAACCTGACACCCGACAGAGCACATGATACAACGCAGCCACTGCTGAAAGGCTGGAAAGCAAAAAAAATACTGGAAAGCAAAATCCGTACTATTGTGAAACACTGTAAAGCAATAACCGTAATAACCAACCCTCCTGTCAAGTGATTTCAGTATAAGACAAGCCTAGGTCCTCCCACCATACTCCCTACATAAAGCCTACATACGCCCTACTTAGTGCCTATGGAGTGCCTAAGAAACAGCATTATGTTAACCAGGAAACCCCTCACCGACTTCTATAGATCCGCCCCAACCCCTCCGCTAACTCTGGGTGCCGCTCCTTAAACAGCTCCGGCTGGTTAAAATAATATTCCGACACCACCGCGAAGCATTCCACCGGCGACGTTGCTCCATAAGCATCAATATCCGACTCGCCATTTCGGATGCTGTTCGCCGTCGCTTCCAGCAGCGCCTTCCAGCGGTCCATGTACTTCCGTTCCAGCAGAATCTGCGGCACCCCGTCCAGCGTGCCGTCCATCTTATCCACGAGGTGCACAAATTCATGCACCGCCACATTGCGGTTGCTATGCGGGTTTATAAAACCCTGGCGCATCTCCCATTTGGATAAGAGCAACACGCCTTCCAGGTGCTGGTTGCCTACCATGCCGGACACGGTGCGGTCCGGTCCGCCCTGCTCAAAATCAAGGTTGAACCGCCCGGGGTAAAGGAGCACTTCCCGCAGGTTCACATAATCCCAATCCGGTATATAAAAAACAGGAATGATAGCAGCGGCACCGATCAGCACCCGGTCCAGGTCTTCCACCTCCGCGTTTGCACCGGTTATCCGTACCGCAGCATGGAACCGGGCGAACCGGTCCTCGAACCGCTTCTTGCTGTCCTCGTCCAGCGCCGCGTAAAAAGGCACATAATCGGCCAGCAGGTCGGGGTAATTAGCGGGTAGCTCAAAGAGTGGCTTTCGCTTCGGCCGGAAAACAAAAAGTATCAGCAGGATAATAATAAAAAGGGCAAAGAGTATCTGCAGCGCCACCGTCATAAGAGGATGAAGGTACAGACGGTTTAGGATGCACCTAACGTAAGCCCATTTCTCCACTTTATCCTGTAATAAGAAAGAAGGCACTCTTACTATCGTGTATCCTTAAAAAAAAGAGCCCCGAAGGACTCTTCCAAAGATCTGCCATCGTCAATCCCTGATCAATTCACTACCGGGTGCGTCACTGCTTCCAGTTCACCATGGACAAACAGCATCAGCTCGGAAATATAGTCCGGGGCAAACGAGAACTTTAAACCGGCCGCTTCGTACAGCTCCGGCAGCGTACGGGTGCCACCGAGGCTCAACGCAGTTGTATAGTTTTTTATAGCGGCCGCCTTGTTCTCTTTGAACTGTTTCCACAAGCCGATAGCACCCAGTTGCGCAATGCCGTATTCAATGTAGTAGAACGGCACTTCGTAAAGATGCAGTTGCCGCTGCCACGAGTATTTGCGGTATTCTTCCAGCCCCGACACATCCATCGCGATGGACGTATATTCATTCACGATCTTCCGCCAGTTCTCCGAACGCTCTTCCGCCGTATGCGTGGGATTTTCATATACCCAATGCTGGAATTTATCTATGGTAGCGATCCAGGGGAAGATGGTCAATACTCTTTCCAGTTGATGCTCCTTAGCGCGGCGCAGGTCTTCGGGGTTATCGAAATACACATCCCAATACTCCATACTCATCAGCTCCATCGCCATGCTCGCCACCTCGGCGATCTCCATCGGGTATTGCTTGAAAGAGGTCAGCGGCAGTTGGTGCGCCAGGAAAGAATGTATCGCATGGCCACCTTCATGCACCATCGTGGTTACGTCGTGCATTTGCCCGGCCGCGTTCATAAAGATGAAGGGCGCACCCGTCTCTTCTAACGGGCAGTTGTAACCGCCCGGCGCTTTGCCTTTGCGGCTGTCCAGGTCAAAGCGGTTCATCTCTTTCATCTTCACCAGGCAATCGGCAAAGAAGGGGTCCATCTGCCGGAAACATTCCACCGTTTTGTTGATCAACTCATCCCCGGTCTCGAAGGGGCGTAGCGGCTGGATGCCTTCCGGCTCCGCCTCCGTATCCCATGGGCGCAGGTTGGGCAGTCCCAGCTTCTGACGCTTGCGGTCGTAGATAAAATCTACCAGTGCCAGCACATGGGTCTTCACCGATTCGTGAAACTGGAAGCAATCTTCCTTGGTATAATCAAAGCGGTTCATCTCTGCAAACTTGTAGTCGCGGTAGTTGGCGAACCCGGCATTCCTGCCGATGAGGTCACGCTTTTCCAATAGCTTGCTAAAAAGATCATTCAGCGTTTCCTTATCCTGCAGGCGGCGGTCGCCGATCTTGCGGTACACGGTTTCCCGCAGTTCGCGGTCGCCGCTTTCGAGGAACTTGGAGGCTTGCTGCAAGGTGTATTCCTTGCCCTCCACTTCAATGGTCATCTTACCGGTAATAACGCCGTATTGCTGCGCCAACACAGCGGTTTCCGCTTGCAGCGGGATATTGGCTTCACGGAAAAGCTCGATGCTTTTCTTCACCGACCGCAGGTAGGTATGAAATTCTTTCTGATCCAGTTCCGCCGTAAAGGGAGCGTCAACCAGCTTGCGGTTCAGCCGGTCACCATAGGGCTGGATCTTCGGCTGGATCTCCATTACAAAGTATTCAAACGCTTTCTCCAGTTCTTTGTTCTCTGTGTCGCAGGTCATCTTTATCTGGCGCCATGCGGCATCCTCGCCTATCACGGCTTCAAGTTCGCTCAGGTCTTTCAACCAGGCTTCCAAATCAGTCTTCGATTCCAACGGCCGGTTCACCAGTTCTTCAAAATAGGGTTGTAAGGTGTCCCAGGTATCGATGGTAAAATCTTCGGGTAAATAGGTACGTGGTAGTTTCTGTATGTCTGCGCTATAGTTCATTGTAAAGGTTAAGGGGGTTCTTTTAAAATAAATGGTGAGTAGTAAATAGTAAGTACCGGTACTCACCATTCACTACTCACCACTCACAAATCTTATTCCTTAGTCTTCTTTTTTCTTACGGGTGCGCTTCGGCTTCGCTTCTTCTGTTGCGCCCTCTTCGCCTGCTGCATCGGCTGGCGCTTCTTCTGTTGCTTTCGCTTTAGCCTTTGCTTTTGGCTTTGCTGGTGCTGCTTCTTCCGCTGCAACCGGTGCTTCCTCCGTTTCTTCCGTCTCTTCCTCTTCCGTCAGCTTGATTTCCACGCCGTTCTTTTGGAGCACTTCGTACCACTTCACCATTTTCTTCATGTCCGAAGCATAAACCCGCTCCTGGTCCATATCGGGGTAGATCTTTTCAAAGTAGGCCTTCAAGGCGGTATTGTCTTTTACATCCGGCAGTGCATCGCCGCTTTCTTTCATGGCTGTAAGCACATCCACCAGGTTCACGTTCTCCCCCGTGGTATATATTTCAATGCTTTCCAAATGCGAAAGATTATGTACGCGGCTTGACACAAATTTTGTGGTGCCGTCTTCCAATCCACGCACCAGGGCGCCATCATTCTTGCTGCTCACGATCTCGTATAAGCCCGGCAGCCCGGTAACCGCTACTATTCTATTGTATTCCATTACATCTAATTTAGGGCTTGCAAGATACGGTAAAACCCCCTGTCCCCCTAAAGGGGGAACTTAGATCATAGAAACTTTTCTTTTATAGCCTTCCCTTTGTTCTTGGTATCTACTTTCTTATAAGCCGGGTAATGTTATTGTGTCCTGCAAAACCTATTGCTTTCAAACAAACCGCGGATTCAAAACCTGCCAGACCTAAGTTCCCCCTTTAGGGGGACAGGGGGTATTTATTAGCCTTAATTAACCTTCGGTCAATGGTACGGCATTGTTTTAGTGGCACCTTTGCCACGGCATTAAACCTTTGACCTACATGTACAAAAAAATAATACTGGCAGCCCTGGCTTTTTTCTTTATTCATGGATTAGCCGCACAAAACTTTACCCTCTCCGGGCGGTTGCAGGACACAGAGAACGGTGCTTCCCTGCAAGGCGCTACCATTATTTTAAAAAGCATTCGCGATACTACGATCACGCAAACCACGTATACCGACACCGCCGGACACTTCCAGTTCGACCAGCTGGGCCGTGACTCTTTCCGCATTTCTTTTAGCTCCATTGGCTTCGAAACACTTGTTCGCACCGTGCGGATCGATTCAGCCGATGTAGTAATGCCGCCGGTGAGCCTGCCGCGTTCATCCAAAGAGTTAGCAGGCGTTGTGGTGATCTCTACCACGCCACCGGCCACGCAGAAAGGCGATACCGTACAGTTCAATGCCAGTCAATACAAGGTAAATCCTGATGCCTCGAGTGAAGACCTGGTGCGAAAGATACCGGGCATCACCGTGGAGAACGGTGTGGTAAAAGCCAATGGTGAGAATGTGCAAAAAGTTACCATTGATGGCAGAGAGTTATTTGGCGATGATGCTACGGCTGCCCTGCGCAACCTGCCGGCAGAGATCATTGACAAGATACAGGTGTTTGACCGCCTGAGCGACCAGGCACAGCTAACTGGTTTTGACGATGGTAACACAAATAAGGGTATCAACATCATTACTAAAGCCAATATGCGCAACGGGCAGTTTGGTCGCGTCTTTGCCGGCTATGGTACAGACGAGCGTTACAGCGCCGGTGGTAATACTACTTTCTTTAAAGAAAACCGGCGGGTGTCCCTTGTAGGAAATTTTAATAATGTAAACCAGCAAAATTTTTCCCAGCAAGACCTATTAGGCGTAACCAGCAGCGGCAATAACCAGCGCGGTGGTGGTGGCGGTGGAAGACCACAAGGTGGTGGCGGTGGAAATTTTGGTGGCGGAAATACCGGAAACTTTTTGGTAGGCCAGCAAAATGGCATTAACCGCACGAATGCGTTTGGTATTAATTATTCCGATATCTGGAACAAAAATGTGACAGTTACCGGAAGCTATTTTTTTAATGATACCAAAAACATGACGA
>JAOQAI010000016.1 GCA_025963645.1 Flaviaestuariibacter sp. | reverse complement strand
ATAGCCGACCTCAAAGGCGCCTTCAACGGTAAAATTAAATCACGAAACTACTGGAGCTTCTAATGGGATTTACTACCTGCGATATTACCGGGCTCGTTATTATTGAACCCCAGGTTTTCGAAGACGACCGTGGCTACTTCTTCGAAGCCTATAACGAAAAGCGGTTTAAGGAGGCTGGAATAGCGTGCGATTTTATACAGGATAATCAATCGAAGTCTTCCTATGGGGTTATTCGCGGCTTACATTATCAGCTTCCACCCTATGCACAATCGAAGTTAGTGCGGGTGTTAGAAGGCAGCATTATCGATGTAGCCGTTGATCTTCGTAAAGGCTCTCCTACATTTGGCAAGCAGTTTAGCATTGAACTCTCAGCTGATAATAAAAAACAATTGTTTATTCCACATGGGTTTGCACATGGCTTTTCCGTGCTATCTCAAATAGCGATTGTATTGTATAAATGCGATCAGTATTATAACAAGCAAAGCGAGGCGGGTATCCGGTTTAATGACGAGACATTAGCGATCGACTGGGGTATACCGCCAAGCCAAGCGGTAATCTCGGAAAAGGATGCAATACTGCCAGCCTTTAGTGACTGCATTAACACCTTTACTTATTAATATGAGGGTTTTAGTTACAGGCGCCAATGGACAACTTGGACAAGAATTGCAGGCTTTACAAAACAGCCATACGAATATTGACTTTACCTTTCTTTCCAGAACAGAGTTGGATATAAGCGATTCTGATGCTGTGCAAAAATATTTTAGCGAGCTGGTTCCGGATTATTGCATTAACTGCGCTGCATATACCGCGGTAGATAAGGCAGAAGGCGAAGAAGCCGCAGCGTATCGTATCAATGCAGCCGGCACACAGCATTTGGCATTGGCTTGTAAAAGCTTCAATACCCGCTTTATCCATATCTCCACCGATTACGTTTTTGATGGCAATGGCACAACACCTTACGTAGAAGAAAGTCCTATCAGTCCGATCGGTATTTACGGCGCTTCAAAACGGGAGGGTGAGCGACTGGCACAAGAAGTGAACGATGATGCCGTCATTATCCGTACCTCTTGGGTCTTCTCATCTTTCGGTAGCAATTTTGTGAAAACAATGCTTCGGTTAATGCCGGCGAAAGAGTCACTGAATGTTGTGAATGATCAACGTGGGTGCCCTACTTATGCGGCCGATCTGGCAAGCGCCATTTTGCAAATTATTAGTGAGGGAAAATGGACACCTGGCATTTTTCATTTTAGCAATGCAAAAGAGACCACTTGGTTCGAGTTTGCCACGGCAATTAAAGCGCATTGTCAGTTTACTTGCACTGTTGATCCCATCACCACCGATCAATATCCTACTCCTGCCAAGCGACCTGCGTATTCTGTGCTGGATACAAAAAAAATTAGCGCTACGTATGGTATAACGATTCGGGATTGGCAAACTTCCTTGGCAGACTGCCTGGCCAAGCTAAAGTGTGCCGTTTAATGATTGACTAAAGAAATAGAAAAAGCCCTGAGATTCAAGGCTTTTTGCTGTTGAGCTATAAGGATTCGAACCTTAACAGGCAGAATCAAAATCTGCAGTGCTACCGTTACACCATAGCTCAAACTTGACCTGAACTTGCATTCAGGTTCCGTAAAGGAGTGCAAAAATAAGGATTCAGAAAAAAGCTTCCAAATACAATTTTGGAGTTTTTAATAATTCTTTCTTCCTGCTCAATTACGTTCAAGCCATTTACGGCTAAGGTATCAGGCTGAGAGTTGATGTCTTTTTCTGATCTTCTTCCCTTGATTTCAGCGACTTTATTTTATCGATAGTGCCCGTAACCGAATCGCACATGACGGTGACCAATGCGCCTTCTTTGCTATTTTCATAAGCATACAAAAGTGCGGTCTCTTCATCCGAAATGATTTGCACGGGTGTGGAACCATCAACAGACTCAATGCCTTGCTTTATCAAACCAAAGATTTCATCTTCCGAACGACCACGAAGATTGCGGTCACGACGTATAATGATCTCGTCAAAATGCTTAGCGGCAATGATGCCAAGTTCTTTAATGTCTTCATCGCGGCGATCACCAGTGCCGGTGATCACACCGATCTTTTGCGGATAATCCAGTTGTTCAATAAAATCGCAGAGCAACTGCAAGCCGTGCGGGTTATGGGCAAAATCAACGAGGTAAGTGCATTTCTTCAACTGGAAGAAATTTAACCGTCCTGGTGTTTGGGAAGAAGATGGAATAAAGGTTTGCAATGCCTGGCGAATATCCTCTATCGAAATATCTTTAAAAAGGTAAGTAGCCAGTACGGCTGGTAATACATTGGCGATGTTATGCTTTGCTTTACCACCATACGTAATAGGAATATCTTTTACTGGCATTACCCTAACCTTCCAGTTACCCTTAACGATGGTGATATAACCATTCTCACAAACGGCTGCTTTACCGCCTGCCTCACAATGCTTTTTGATGCGGGGATTATTTTCATCCATGCTGAAAAGCCCGATCTTGCAATCAAGGTCAGCACCCATTTTATATACGCGGTCATCATCGGCATTGAGAATGGCATAGCCACTCTCACAAACCGTTTCGGGCACTACTTGTTTTACCCGGGCCATTTGCTCTACGTTATTAATGCCGCCGAGTCCCAAATGGTCAGCCGCCACATTGGTAACGATGGCCACGTTGCAATGCCGGAAGCCAAGCCCCCCGCGAAGAATGCCACCACGGGCACATTCAAGAATAGCGAATTCCACCGACGGATCTTTTAATACAAACTGCGCTGAAACCGGACCAGTCGTATCACCACTCATCATGAGCTGGTTCTGAATATAGATGCCGTCGGAAGTGGTATAGCCTACTTTCTTTCCGGCTGTGCGTACGATATGCGCGGTAATGCGGGTAGTGGTCGTTTTGCCGTTGGTGCCGGTAATGGCAATGATCGGTATGCGGCCATCTGTGCCCTTTGGAAAAAGCATGTCAACAACCGGCTCGGCTACATTACGCGGAAGCCCAACCGTAGGTTCGATATGCATCCGGAATCCTGGCGCCGCATTTACTTCCAGCACAGCGCCGCCGTTTTCGGTAATAGGAGAGCGGAGGTCCGGTGCCATAATATCAATACCGCAAATGTCCAATCCAATAATGCGGGCAATGCGCTCTGCGATGAATACATTGGCCGGATGCACTTCCTCGGTAACATCCGTTGCGGTACCGCCCGTGCTAAGGTTTGCGGTTGGCTTTAGCAGTACCAATTCATCAACCGGGGGTACTGTATCCAGCGTATACCCTTTATCGTTCAACATTTTATGGGTAAAGCCATCCACTTTGATCTGTGTCAGCACCTTTTCGTGCCCGTATCCCCGGCGTGGGTCTTTGTTCACTTCATCTATCAATTGCTGTATCGTACGTTTGCCATCTCCCACAACCGAAGCAGGTGTACGCAAGGCTGCGCAAACGAATTTGTAATTGATAACCAGCACCCGGAAGTCAAAGCCCGTAATGAACTTTTCAACGATGACACTGCGGGAATATTTCTGTGCGTCGGCAAAAGCCTTTACCGCTACTTCATAGCTTTGAATATCTGTGGTGGCGCCTTTTCCATGATTGCCATCCACAGGCTTGAGCACTAAGGGATAGCCCACCTTATCCACCGCATCCTGAAGATCTTCTTCTGAGCGAATGATAACGCCCTTTGGTACCGGCACTTCGGCATTACCCAAAATATTTTTTGTCTCTTCTTTATCGCCGGCCAATTCCACGGCAATGTTAGAAGTAGTGCTGGCAACAGTAGCTTGTATGCGTTTTTGATGCACCCCGTAGCCCAACTGCACCAGCGAATGGCGGTTGAGGCGGATAAAGGGAATATCACGTTTGGCAGCTTCATCTACAATACTGCCCGTTGATGGGCCAAGCCGTGTCTCTTCGCGGATTTCCCGAAGCTTCTGGATATCTGTTTCAAGGTCATAGTCAACATTATCAATCAGTGCCTGTGCGATGCGAACACAGGCTTCCGCTGCATACCTGCCTGCCTCTGCTTCTAGGTAGCTAAAAACCACATAATAAATACCATCGCCTTCACCTGCATTGCGGGTACGTCCGAAACCGGTTTCCATGCCTGCCAGCGTTTGAATTTCCAGTGCCATGTGCTCGATGACATGTCCCATCCAGGTGCCCTCTTCTACACGGTTAAAAAAACCGCCACGGACACCTTCGCTGCAACGGTGTGCAATAAGGGTAGGCATAAGGGCTTCCAACCGTTCCCGGAAGCCAGGAATTCTACTGGTAGGCTTTTGCTCCAACTCCTCAAGGTCGAGCTTCATTTGTATCAGTTTGGAGCGGCGTACACTCCAATAGTTAGGTCCGCGCAATGTTTTTAGTTCCAGGATCTTCATAAACTTCTTCTTGAATTTTGGAAATTAGTCCATTTCTTTTGGGCTGCCAACTGAAGCAACCAGATATTAAACTTATGCAATTATTCTTCCACTCAAATTGTAGGCGATTGAGGACATTGCTATCCAAAAATAAGTGGGTGAAAACTGCAAACATGAACTAAGGTGTCGGTTTGCCGCAGATGTTATCTGTCCAAGTTCAGTTAGATTTTCCAACATAGTATGAAATAGAATAAGAGTTTTCAGTACTCAGGTAGAGCAGACCAATAGCAGATATTTCATTACATTTATACAAACCTTTTTATGCCGGAATTTGACCGACGGTTATTTATGAAGCGGGCTGGTTTGGCGTCTGCTACTGCTTTTCTAACGGCATTGACAAAACCGTCGTGGAGCCGCAACCTGCAAGCTGCGTTGCATGACGCTGAATCCCTTTCACCTGCTGAACTGGCTACCGAGGAAGACTTTTGGTACTATATACAGCAGGCATTTACGGTCTCTCCTTCTCTTATCAATCTGAATAACGGTGGTGTGTCGCCGGCGCCTAAAACGGTGCAGGATGCGATGAAGCGCTATTACGACCTTGCGAACGAAGCGCCCAGCTATTATATGTGGCGGGTAATGGACCAAGGGAGGGAACCTCTGCGGGCAAACCTGGCCCGCATGGCAGGTTGCGATAAAGAAGAAATAGCGATGAACCGTAATACCTCCGAAGGATTGGATACGATCATTTTTGGATTGCCTTTGAAAAAGGGTGATGAAGTGGTGGTCTGTAAACAGGATTATAACCACGTTTGCTTTTCCTGGAAACAGCGGGAACTGCGGGATGGCATAAAGATAAATTGGGTGGACCTGAAGTTGCCTTCCGAGGATGAGAATTACCTGGTGAAGCAATATGTGGATGCGTTCACTCCGCGAACGAAAGTGGTAAACATAACGCATATAATAAACTGGAACGGACAGATTTTGCCGGTGCGCCGCATTGCCGACGAAGCCCGTAAGCGAGGCATCGAAGTGATCGTTGATGGCGCTCATTCCTTTGCGCATTTTGACTTTAAAATACCTGACCTTGGAGCTGATTATTTTGCTACCAGCCTGCACAAGTGGATGTATGCCCCTATCGGTAGCGGGATGCTGTATGTACGAAAAGAAAAGATCAAGCACATTTATCCGCTGTTTGGCACCGACAAACCGCAGGACGATAACATTCGCAAATTTGAGAACCTGGGCACCCGCCCTTTTTATATTGAGCAAGCTATTGGAAAGGCGGTAGAATTTAACGACATGATTGGGCTTGAGCGAAAAGCAAAACGGCTACACTACCTTAAAAACTATTGGATGGCACAGGTGAAAGATCTGCCAAAAGTGCAACTTTCCACTTCCTTAAAACCGGAGTGGGGCTGTGCTATAGGAATGGTGGCCGTTGAGGGAAAGCAGTTAGCTGAGTTTGATGCTTTTCTCTTTAATAATTATAAAATTCATACAACGACCATCAACTGGGAAGGCGTGTCAGGAGTGCGGGTGACCCCAAACATATACACTACCACTAAGCAACTGGATATTTTGGTAGAAGGCATCACTGCTTTTGCAAAATCGTAAGGCTGGGAAGCTGTTTATCGACTTTATAAGCGGAAAAAATGCAAAATGCATGGCGCAGCCTTGTAGAGTACCAAGGTTATGCCTCCCAAACCTTCCTGCAACCTGCGGGAAGGTTTTCCTATGCCTCCCAAACCTTCCTGCAACCTGCGGGAAGGTTTTCCTATACCTCCCAAAGCTTCCTGCCACCTGCGGGAAGGTTTGGAGGCCGTCACTTTTTGTTCCCGCAGGTTCAGGAAGCTTTGGAAGCACCCACTTTTTGTTCCTGCGGGTTGCAGGAAGCTTTGGAGGCCGTCACCAAAGTTTGCTGCAACCCGCAGGAGCGTTTGGGGGCCCTCCAAAAGGCTTATTGCGACTTTGTAGGATGGTTTTCCCCGGTTATGACAGCGCTTCCTGTTCTGTGCCACTACTATATGAGTTTGATAATATCAAACCAACTGTTCTTAAAACACCATTTGATGCATTTTACCGGCTTGCTTTTAAATACCTTGACCTACAGAAAAGTGCTATTTAACAAAGAAACTGCGGAATGGATAAGCTGAATCGGTAGTTTTGACCAGTCTTATATATAATAGTTGAAAATCTAATGATCAATCCTAAAGGAAAATTAATAGCTGTAGGCGGGGCGGAAGACAAAGGCACAGACCTGGAGAAAGGTGAAATTGTCCGTAACAATCTTAATTTTTTTGAGCTTGGCATCCTGCGGCGCATCATGGAAGAGTCGGGTGGGAACGATGCCCGTATAGAGGTAGTGACCACTGCCTCGATGATTCCCCTGGAAGTGGGGGCTAATTACCTGAATGCCTTTGGTAAGATCGGCTGCAGCAATATCGGTCTGATCCCCGTACGCGACCGTGGCGATGTAATGAATGATGATTACCTGGAAAGAATTCAGAACTGTGACGCCGTAATGTTCAGCGGGGGCAACCAGATGCGACTGAGCTCTATTTTTGGCGGCACTGCTTTTTTAAAGATCATCCTGAAACGTTATGAAACCGAGCCCTTCGTAATTGCCGGCACCTCTGCCGGGGCAATGGCAATGAGCAATACTATGATCTACGAAGGCAATGCGCACATGGCGCACCTGAAAGGACAGGTAAAGATCACTACCGGTTTGGGATTGATAGATGACGTGATCATTGACTCGCATTTTGAAAAGCGGGGACGTTTTGGGCGCTTAGCACAGGCTATTGCGGCCAACCCTTCCTGCATTGGGATAGGGTTAGGAGAAGATACGGGCATGCTGATAACTGAGGGCAATAAGATGGAAGCCATTGGCAGCGGGCTTGTGATGATCATTGACGGGCACGATATCCGCCACAGCAATATCGCAGACATTCCGGATGGTTGTCCCATCTCAATTGAGAACCTGAAAGTGCATTTCTGCGAAAAAGGGAATGGCTACCTGCTCCAAGACCGCAAGTTCCTGATGGAAGCACAGGAAGGGGCATTGATAAAGAAACAAGTGTTTGTAGAATAAGAAAGGAGCCAGATGGCTCCTTTTTCTATTTGGCTTTTACGAGGTAATAATTCTTCTTTCCCCGCTGCACCAGCAGGTATTGGCCATGCAATAGGAGGGCATCAGTTACAGAAAAAGCTACATCCTCTACCTTGTTCCGGTTGATACTGACGCCGCCCCCGGCTACCATTTTCCTGGCTTCTCCCTTACTTGGAAAAATGCCGGTTTCTGCCAGGAAGTTGACGACATCAATACCACTGGCTAGCTTTTCAGCCGGGTAAGCAATCTTTACGATCCCTTGCATGCCTTCCAGGTCTTCAATGCTTAAATCTTCGGCAGGAGCAGACGCTTGTGAAAATAACTTTTGCGTAGTTTCTATGGCTGCTTCGTATTCTCCCTTACTGTGCACAAAAATGGTCAGCTCCTCTGCCAGGCGCTTTTGAAGGAGTCGTTTTGAAGCATCCTGGTTATGTTCAGCAATAAGGTTATCAATTTCTTCCTTTGATAAAAAGGTAAATATCCTGATCCAACCTTCGGCATCTGTGTCGGCAGCATTCAGCCAGAACTGGTAGAATTGAAAAGGCGTGGTCTTTTGCGGATCCAGCCAGATATTTCCCGCTTCGGTTTTGCCAAACTTACCACCATCGGACTTTTTAATAAGCGGATTGGTGAACACAAAGGCTTCTCCTCCTGCTTTGCGGCGAATCAATTCAGTCCCGGTCGTCATATTGCCCCATTGGTCGCTGCCCCCGAATTGCAGCTTGCAGTTCTTATTTTGGTAAAGCCAGTAGAAATCGTAGCCCTGCATGAGCTGGTAGGCAAATTCTGTATAGGAAATGCCGGTTTCACCATCAATGCGCTTTTTGACGCTCTCCTTCGCCATCATGTAATTGACCGTGATGTGCTTTCCGGTGTCACGTAAGAAGTCAATAAAGCCAATGCCTTTAAACCAGTCGTAGTTGTTGACCAGTTCTGCCGGGTTTGGTTTTGCCGTATCAAAATCCAGGAATTTTTCCAGTTGCGCTTTGATGCCCGCTACGTTTCTGTCGAGGGTTTCTTCATTCAGCAGGTTGCGCTCCTCGCTCTTGCCTGATGGGTCACCGATCATACCTGTAGCACCGCCGATAAGCGCAAGTGGCTTATGCCCGGCCTTTTGAAAATGCACCAGCAAAACAATGGGCACCAGGCTGCCAATATGAAGGCTATCCGCTGTTGGGTCGAAGCCCACATAACCAGTGGTCATTTCTTTATTCAATTGCTCCTCCGTACCCGGCATAATGTTGTGAATCAGTCCACGCCAACGCAACTCTTCGATCAAATTCATGGTCTTTTTTACTCTTTGCCGCAAATGTAAGCTACTGGCAAGCCATTTGTTTATAGAACAGTCATATCAATTGTTTAAACGGTTTTGGTGGGATGGCTATGTGTTTATAAGGGTAAGGAGTATATTTGTTTACCCAACAATCCTTCCCGATCAAACTGAAAACATTGCAATACCTGAAAATCGTCCAAATGAGACCCCACTTTTTATTGCTATTACTCCTAAGCTCTGCTATGGCCGGGCAAGCCCAGTTTCGCAAATACTCCAATGAATTTTTAAATATCGGCGTGGGCGCCCGTGGACTGGCGATGGGAAGTGCACAGGTCGCAACTGTAAATGATGGAACTGCCGGCTACTGGAACCCGGCGGGGTTAGCCTTTGTAGAAAATACGAACGTGAATGCCATGCATGCGGAGTACTTCTCCAAGATCGGCAAATTTGATTATGCCTCATTAGCGCTTCCTCTTAATGGTAATAAAAGAACATTAGGCGTTACTGCCCTGCGCTTTGGTGTGGATGATATTCCGAATACGCTTTTTTTGGTTGAGCCAGATGGTACCATTAATTATGGAAACGTGCGATCTTTCAGTTCGGCAGATTATGCTTTCATTTTTTCTTTAGCCCAGAAGCTTAAGCAAACAGAAAAGCGGGCGATCCAGTTTGGGTTAAATGCCAAAGTGATTCACCGCAGCGTAGGCTCTTTTGCCAAGGCCTGGGGATTTGGACTCGACGCCGGCCTGCAGATGCAGGTAAAGAAATGGAAGTTTGGGTTGGTGGGTCGCGATATCAGTACGACTTTCAATACATGGTCGTTCAACTTCTCCGAGGATGAAAAGGAGGCGCTCTATCTTACCAACAACGATATACCCGTTCGTTCTACGGAGATGACAGCACCCCGCCTGGTAGTAGGTGTAGCCCGTGAGTTTAAATTATCCAGCAAGGCCAGCCTTTTAGCAGAGACCAACTTCGACCTCACTTTTGATGGGCAGCGTAATACCCTTCTTTCTTCCAATGCTATTAATGTAGACCCTAAATTAGGCTTGGAAGCCAATATCAACAATGTCCTTTTCATCCGGGGCGGTATCAATAATTTTCAGCGGGCATTGGCCGATAAGGATACATTGAACCAAAAGAAAGTCTGGATCTACCAGCCAAGCGTGGGAGCCGGTTTCAAGCTGCAACAGGTTCGTATTGATTACGCGTTTACCAATATGGCCAACCAGTCCAGTTCTCTTTACACCCATGTTTTCTCTTTACAACTGGATATCGTTAATGCAAAAAAGAAAAAATCCAAGTAATTCCATCCTACCTAAATACGTACTATGAAAAAGATTCTGTTTTGCTTGTTGCTGATTGCTTGTTTCGGAGCAGAGGCGCAGGTATACAATAACGAATGGATTGATTTTGACAAAACCTATTATAAGTTCAAGGTTGGCGGTAATGGGCTGCGCCGCATTCCGCAAACCACTTTGGCTGCTGCTGGTTTGGGAACTGTGCCCGCTGAACATTTTCAGCTTTGGCGCAACGGAGCGGAAGTTCCTATTTACACATCTGCAACAACAGGTGGTTTAGGCGCTAACGGTTACATTGAGTTTTGGGGACAGATGAATGACGGGTCACCTGACCGGGCTTTGTACCGGGACCAGACTCATTTATTAAATGATAAATGGAGCTTGCAAACAGATACCGCTACGTATTTCTTAACAGTAAATGCTTCTGGAAACAATTTACGCTTAACGCCAACGGTTAATAATGTAGCTGGGAACGTTTTACCTGCAGAGCCTTACTTTATCCACAAAGTCGGCAATTACTTTAAGAACCAAATCAATAGTGGTTATGCGGTGAATGTTGGAGAATATTTGTATTCCTCTACTTATGATCGGGGTGAGGGGTGGAGTTCTACCAATATTGGTACAAACGCCACCAATAGCTTTACATTCACTAATCTTTTTCCCTATACTGCCGGGCCTGATGCTAAATTTTCCATTGCAGTATCAGGGAATGCGACCAATCCACGCCGCTACCGCGCTAACTTAAATGGTGATTCTTTGATTGGCAATCAGATTAATTTCCTGAACATTCTGAGGGATTCAACTACTTTCCCGGCTACTCGGTTGGCGACAGGGTCAGCTGCGATTGCTGTGACTAACGTGACCAATTTTGCCAACGACCGGATGGTAATCCATCAATATGAAATTACTTATCCAAGGCTTTTCAATTTTGGAGGCGCCTCTAACTTTGAATTTATTTTACCGGCATCAGGAAGCAAATACCTGCAAATCACGGGCTTTGATTTTGGCAGCGTGGCACCTGTTCTTTATGATATTGCCAATGGCAAACGCTACGTGGGTGATATCTCCTCTCCCGAAATGGTAAAGATTGTCCTTGAAGCCTCTACGCAAGAACGTAAATTGGTTTTGGTGCGACAAGAGGCTTCCAATATTACAACGGTTACCACACTGGAATCCAGAACTTTTACAAATTATGCGCTTGCCGCCAACCAGGGTGATTACCTTATCATTTCTAATCCCTTGCTTTTTAATGGTCCTAATGGAACAAACCCGGTTGAAGAGTACAGGTTATATCGCAATTCGACCGATGGAGGAGGGCATAGAGCCAAAACTTACCTGATTCAAGACCTTGTTGACCAATTTGCATTTGGTATAAAAAAACATCCCTTAGCGATACGCAATTTTTTAATGTTTGCCAGGGATGAATTCAGTACGACCCCTAAACATGTTTTCCTGATAGGAAAGCCTGTAAATTATGTAGCGGCAAGAAATGCGGAATCCAACCCGGCTATTGAAACCTTGAATTTGGTGCCGACTTTTGGAAATCCGGCTTCTGATATTATGCTTAGCGCTGACCCCGGAACCAGTAATCCTTTGACGCCTATTGGGCGTATCTCGGTAATTAATGGTCAGGAAGTAAAAACATATCTTGATAAGGTAAAGCAATTTGAAGCTGCTCAAAAGTTACAATCTCCTCTTATTGCCGACAAGGCCTGGATGAAGAATATCGTGCATGCCGTAGGTATTAGCGAGCCACAGGCGTTAGCTGAAGTGGATGGATATATGGCCAATTATAAGCGGGTAATCAGCGACACTTTATTCGGAGGGAAAGTAACCACTTTTACCAAGAGTTCGCCTAACTCCGTAGAGCAGGTAAATGCCGGGGAGTTGGACCGCTTGTTTGCAGAAGGCATTACACTTCTAACCTATTTTGGGCACTCTTCTGCCAACACACTCGAATTCAATCTTAATAATCCAGACCAATATAACAATACCGGTAAGTACCCGATGTTCATTGCGTTGGGATGTAATGCTGGCAACTTTTTTGGGGCAAACCGAAATGAGACTTTATCTGAAAAATTCGTGCTGGCACCGCAAAAGGGGAGTATTGGATTTTTGGCCAGTAGCCATTTTGGCATTACTACCTACCTTGATATTTACAACTCCAGGATCTATGAAAATATCAGCGTTAAGAGTTACGGGAAATCAATGGGGGAAATATTGGTAAATGCCGTCTCTGATGTTTTTGCCAGCAACACGCAGGATGATTTTTATGCCCGTGTCACCTGCGAAGAATCCATCTTAAATGCAGATCCGGCTATACGGTTAAACCCGCATGCAAAACCTGACTACGTCGTAGAGGATGCTCTGGTGCGGGTTTCGCCCGCTTTTGTTTCCGTGGCTGATCCGACGTTTAATTTCAAAGCCAAGTTTATGAATATAGGCAAAGCCATCAATGTGCCTATCAGCCGGGAGGTAAAACGTCAATATCCTAATGGAACAATTGAGGTGATTTATAAGGATACAATTCCGGGAATAAGATATGCGGACTCCTTACAATTTGATATACCCATTAATGCATTGCGGGATAAAGGAACCAATAAACTTACAGTAACCATTGATGCGGACGGCGTGGTAAATGAATTGTTTGAAAACAATAATAGTATTACGAAGGAGATTGTGGTTTTCGAGGATGAGGCACGTCCTATTTACCCATATAACTTAAGCATAGTAAATAAGCAAAATATAAAATTCACTGCATCTACAGCTAATGCCTTAGTAGGGATAAGGAATTACAGAATGGAGATTGATACTACAGAGAATTTTGATTCACCTTTAAAAGCCTCTTCTAATCAGACGGGCCCCGGAGGGATAATTGAATTTTCACCAAGCTTGTCCTTTGCGGATAGCACTGTTTATTATTGGCGTGTAGGTTTGGTGCCACAAAGTGGAAATATCAACTGGACAAATTCATCGTTCATTTATATACAAGGAAGCGAAACAGGGTTTAATCAGTCCCATTATTTTCAACATAAAAAATCAGTAGGCCAAGGCCTTACACTTGATTCAGTAAATAGAACTTGGAATTATGATATGGTTCTCCATAGTCTATATGTGGTAAATACCATGTACCCAACTGGTGGTACACAAGATGCCAACTTTTCTGTATCAGTAGATGGTAATACATATATAAGAAGCGCTTGTGTTGGAAGGTCCTTAGTTTTTAATGTCTTTGATGGTAAAACATTCAAGCCCTGGAAAAACGTAAATGCAAATGGCGCCAGCCTGTTTTTATACGGAAGCGGTTCTGCCAGTTGTGCAACCTCACGCAACTGGAACTTTGAATTTTCTTATATGTCAGCTGCTAATCGTAAGACTATAATGGACTTTATGGATATTATTCCTGTAGGTTCTTACGTTGTCGTCCGCAGTTTTGACTATAACGTGCCTGGGTCGTATTCCTCTACATGGAGGGCAGATACCGCCTTGTATGGTTCAAATAATTCCTTATATCATAAACTTTTAGCTGCTGGCTTTACTCAAATTGATTCGATAGACCGGCCTCGTGACTGGAGTTTGATTTATCAAAAGGGAAATTTAAATATTGAGCCTAAACAAACTTTCAGCCAGGGGATTTTTGATAGAATTACATTAAGTGCTGATTGTTTTGTTCCAGATAATCAAGGTAAAATAACTTCTCCTACAATTGGACCGGCACTGCAATGGAAAAAACTTTATTGGACAGGTCAGGCACTTGAGGCTAACTCTGCTGATCAGGCAACTGTGAATTTACTGGGGTTAAGAATGAATGGAGTTATTGATACATTGCAAACCCAGATCAGCCCTTCTACGCAAGGCGTTGATATATCTTTTGTTGACGCACGTATTTATCCATACTTAAAATTGCAGATGAAAAATGCCGATACTGTCAATCATACCCCGAATCAGTTAAGATATTGGCGGATTACCTATTCTGCTTCGCCGGAAGGTGCAGTAGCGCCTAACCTGTTATTTACTATGAAGGATACTTTCGAAGTAGGCGAGCCGATCAATTTCAAATTAGCTTTTAAAAATATCAGCGATGCCAATTTCGATAGCTTAAAAGTGACAGCTACCATCACCGATCGTAATAATGTGACAAGGATCATCCAGTTGCCGCGTACCAAGCCGCTGGTTGCGGGAGATACAGTGCAGATCAGCTTTCCATTGGATAGCCGCCAGCTTTCGGGGTCTAACAGCTTATTCTTAGAAGTAAATCCTAACGATGACCAGCCCGAACTGCATCACTTTAACAACTATATCTTTAAGAATTTTTATGTAACTGCTGATACACTGGATCCTCTCTTGGATGTAACGTTTGATAACCAGCATATTCTCAATGGCGACATCGTTGCGGCAAAACCGGGCATAAATATCAAGCTCAGCGATAATGCACGATTCAATATGCTTGATGATACATCCTTGATAAATGTGCAGGTACGCTATCCGAACGGAGAACTGCGAACCTTCCATTTTAACAGCGATACCCTGCAATTTATCCCGGCATCCACATCAAGCGGTAATACGGCATCGGTAAACTTCCATCCCTATTTTACGGAGGATGGGGATTATGAACTGATCGTAAGCGGAAAGGATAAAAGCGCTAACCAGGCCGGGCGGATAGAGTATAGGGTAAGCTTCCAGGTGATCAATAAGGCCATGATATCGAACATGCTCAATTATCCAAACCCTTTTACTACCTCTACAGCTTTTGTTTTTACTATTACCGGTGCTGAGGTTCCGCAGAACCTGAAGATCCAGATACTGACGGTTACAGGCAAGATCGTCAGAGAAATCACCAGGGAAGAATTGGGTGTTTTACGGGTTGGAAGGAATATCACGGAATTCAAATGGAATGGAACTGACCAGTTTGGACAACCTGTAGGAAACGGCGTTTACCTGTACAGGGTGATAACCAATCTGAATGGCAAATCACTGGAAAAGTATAAAGCGCCGGACGATAAAACAGATAGGTACTTTAATGCCGGGTATGGAAAAATGTACCTGATGCGATAAAATTTCACTTTTCTAAAGAAACCCCGCCTAAAGCGGGGTTTCTTTATTGCCTTACCTTTGATCCTTTATGGCTAAAATAGCAATCAACTTAACTACAGGTAGCCTGCAGAAAGAAGACATTATCGTGGGTATAGACCTTGGCACCACCAATAGTTTAATTGCGGTTATTCATCCGGAAACAAAGCAGCCCACGGTATTAAAGGAAATAGACCATACCACCCTGGTACCCTCCATTGTACATTTTGGACTTAATGGTAATTTGTCTGTTGGCAATGAAGCCAAAGAATTTTTAATAACCGACCCTGAACGTACGATCTTCTCTGTAAAGCGCCTAATGGGCAAGTCGTACAAGGATGTAGAAGATGCTTCCTACTTTGGTTACCGTATCATTGACGACAACTCGGAAGGTCTTGTAAAGATTGCTGTAGATGATAAATTTTATACCCCCATTGAACTATCTGCCTTTATATTGAAAGCATTAAAACAAAGAGCGGAACATATTTTAAAAACACCCGTTTATAGGGCAGTGATCACTGTGCCGGCTTATTTCAATGATACCCAACGGCAAGCTACAAGGGATGCCGGAAAGTTAGCCGGGCTGGATGTGCTCCGCATTGTAAATGAACCAACGGCGGCAAGCCTTGCTTATGGTATTGGACTAAAGACTGGCGAAGAAAAAACAATTGCTGTATACGACTTAGGAGGCGGCACTTTCGATATATCCATTCTCCGCATTAGCAATGGTGTTTTTGAAGTGCTGTCTACAAACGGAGATACCTACCTGGGTGGCGATGATATGGATAAGGCAATTGTGAATCATTGGTTGCAAACTTATAACATTGATTCTGACAAAATAGATGCCGATAAGGCAATGGCACAGCAGTTGCGGCTTTATGCCGAAGAAGCCAAGAAAGCATTAAGTACAAATGAGCATTTTACAGTAGCCTTTAAAAATCTTCAACTGGAGTTAAGCCGTCCGCAATTTGAAGTACTTATACAACCACTTGTGGATAAGACGCTGAGTGCTTGCCAATCGGCTTTAAAAGATGCTGCGTTGTCCATAAATGAAATAGATGCGGTAGTGATGGTTGGTGGCTCAACACGTGTGCCATTGGTCAAGAAAAGTGTTGGGGAGTTCTTTAATAAAGCAGTAACGGATACCATGAACCCTGATGAAGTGGTTGCCTTAGGTGCTGCTATTCAGGCGGACGTTCTTGCCGGGAATAACAAGGAACTATTGCTACTGGATATTACCCCTCTTTCTCTTGGTATTGAAACGATGGGAGGACTGATGGATGTGTTGATTCCACGCAATTCGAAAATCCCTACCAAAGCGGGCAGGCAATACACCACACAAAAAGATGGGCAGGGAAGCATGCGCATCACCGTTTACCAGGGAGAGCGGGACCTAGTAAAGAACAACCGCAAACTAGCGGAGTTCAACCTGACCGGAATTCCCGGGATGCCTGCAGGATTACCTAAGGTGGAAGTAAACTTCCTGGTGAATGCAGATGGGATCCTGGTTGTAAAAGCAAAAGAATTGAGAAGCGGAGTAGAGCAATCCATTGAAATAAAACCGCAATACGGGCTGACCGATGCAGAGGTGGAAGAACGGCTCTTGGATTCATTGCAGCATGCAAAAGATGATATGCAAACTCGGGCACTGGTGGAAGCGCAGACAGAGGCCCAGGTACTTATTGAAACAACCAATAGTTTTTTAGATAAAAATGCACACCTCTTAAGCAATGATGAACTAACAGCCACCCAAAAATCGATTGCAGATCTAAAAGATATGATTGCCTCAGAAGATAAAAATATAATTCAACAAGGCATAGAAATGCTTAACAATATTTCACGACCTTATGCGGAAAGAGTGATGGATGAAGCGATAAGGGTGGCTATGAAAGGAAGACAAATATGATGAGAAGTGCAATATTATCCATAAGGCAAAAACCTATTTCCCAATTTTATTCCTCAACGGCTGTAGGTATATTACTTTTACTGGTAGGGCTATCCTTATTTGGGCAAACACTTTTTAAACCATTTTTATGTGACGATTACACAGTAATGTACCGATTGGTTTATCAACACGAGTTTTTTCTACACGGTTTTTTTAGACCAGTGTCTGACCTCACCCTTTATTTTTGTTATTTGGTGGGAGGAGAAGAGCCATTTCTCTTCAATCTCTTTAATTTGCTTTTTCATATCCTATGTGCGTTCTTACTATATCTCACTTGTTTAAAGGTATCTTTTTTTAGAGCATCATCCATCCCCTTTATTTCAATAACTTCATCCGTACTTTTTTTAGTTTACCCTTATCACAACGAGTCAATTGTATGGATCGTAGGGCGTGCATCAATGATGGCTTGCTTTTTTGCTTTTCTGGCGTTATTTTTTAGTTTAAGACCAATTCGCTCTACGCTTGATTATCTATGGCCTTGTTTATTTTACTTTATTGGATTATGTAGTTACGAAACAATACTTCCATTACCCGGAATTATTCTTATTTTTTTATTTCATCCTCAAAAATCTTTAAAATCATATGTTCCTTGGGTGGCTGGCTTCAGCATTACATTAGGAGTGAATTTTTTCATTAGGTATAAAATATCTGGTGTTATCTGGGGAAGCTATGGACAAAAACTTTTTTCGCCTTCTACAGAAGGGTACTTAGCAAATTTCGTGAAAGTTATAGGACGATCCTTTCTTCCGCCTTCTGATAATAGCCGGTTGTTAATAGCACTTTCTGTAGCAATAGCTTTACTTGCAGCCTTTTTTTTATACAAGGTGGTAAGAGAAAAAAGGGATAAAGCTGTTTTAATTAAATTGACAGCAGCACTTTTATTATCTTATATCGTTCCTGTGATGTTTGGCATAAGCACACGAACTTTTGAAGGCGACCGTTTAGTATATTTCTCCTCCTTCTTCTTAATGTTATGGACCGCATTTTATGTAAGCCTGATAAAAACCAAAATTTTCCGAAATGTTGCTTTTGGGGGCATTCTTATATACTTTATTGTGTTTTTATTTAAAAACAACGCTGCATGGATAAAGGCAGGATTGATAACAAACAATATCATTAAAGAGGTAAAAAATATAGCTTCTGCTAAAAAGCAAATAGGACTAATCAATATTCCTCAAGAATATAACGGGGCTTTAATTTTTCGTAATGGATTAGCGGAAGCGCTTCTAATGAATGGTATAGATGCGAACCGGGTATTAGTGCTTCGAAGCCTGATTTCAGAAGAAGCCCGACAAGTTCCAGGGGCCATAACACTTCAAGGGGATAAAAAAAACGGGTTTATTTTTCCAAACACCACGTTCTATAAGGATTCAATTATCAAAGTGATACAACCCTTATCTGGTTCTGAAACGTCTTATTTTATTAATAACTTTTCGCATTTTCTCTATTGGAATAAACAGGAGTTACTTCTAGTGAAGTAGTAAGACGAGTATGTATAAAATAACAGACTATATAAATCGTGGCGGACGATTCTTAAATAATCAGCTACGCCCTGGTCATAAGAAGTTATCTACACTTATGATTTATGCCACAGATCTTTGTGACTCCGCATGTAAGCATTGTCTGATATGGGCTAAAAGGCCGGTAAATTTTTTACCTTTTGAAACCATAAAAGCTATTATGCAGAGTGATTGCATTACAAAGGATACAAGCATCGGCCTGGAAGGAGGTGAATTTATGCTTCATCCTGAAGCGCTCGAAATTCTCGAATGGTTTACGGTCCACCATAAAAATTTTGACCTGTTAAGCAATTGCTTAAAACCAGAATCTTTAATTGAAGCTGTAAAGAAGTTTCCGCCTCGCCATCTCTATATCTCTTTGGATGGTACAGCAGAGACATATTTATATATGCGGGGTAAGGCGGGTTATGACAGCGTGATTAAAGTTGTGGAAGCTTTGAAAGACCTTTTGCCAATATCCGTAATGTTTACATTATCTCCATACAATGATTTTAATGATTTACAGCACGTAGCAGAAGTATGTAAGAAGTATACTATTGACTTAAGAATTGGAATCTATAATGACATTGCTTTTTTTGATACATTGGACGAAGCTCATTCTAATAATATCGGCAGTTTGAAAAACGATACTGCTTTAACCTATAAGGATGTCAAAGAAATACGGAAAGATAAGGTTAGTGCAGAACCTCATATAGTGCCCACACTAACAATGGAGTCAAAGTTTGGTAAAGGTTTAAAGAGCAGCATTCCTGAGATAGTAAAGTCCTTTAATGAAAACTATGATTTTATTGTCTTATATGATGAATGGCGCAAAGGCGCATTAAAAATGCGGTGCTATAGCATATTAGATAGTTTGGTGATTTTGCCTAATGGAGATGTGCCAATATGTCAAAGTCTTGACCTTAAAATTGGAAATGTTTTTGAGCAGTCTCTTGATATCATATTTAATGGCAAGGAGACTCAAAACCTGCACGATCATTATGTGCATAACTGCAACCAGTGTTGGCTTAATTTTCATAGAAAATATGATGTAATTCTCTATCGCACCTTTGAGAAATATTTTGGAAAGAATATTACCTCCCGATTGTTTGGTTATTATCAATGGGAAGAAACCGCTTTGAAATCCTATAAACAAGTGTTAGCAAAACAGGATTAGGAAAGCTTCTGTAAGGTTTCTAAAATTAAATAGGCAGGCAATAAGCTTTTGGAGCTTCCAAACCCATCTTTTCTCTCTTCTTCTACGCAATTAACGAAATGTTCAAGTTGTGGATAGAACCCCATTGCATATAAAGAATTGTTTTCTGCGATTGGTAAAAAAGATGAATTCATAAGAATTAATTTTTTTAACGGACTTGGAAAAATTTTTTCTAAGGGTAGGTTTGTAAAGCTTTGTGGCTTTGAACAGCTTTCTAAGTAATAAGGATATTTGGCTTTTAATATAGCTTCCTGAGTGTTTATACAAAGTTCATCTATAGGTTCCTGCCAGCTATAAGCCGTTGATAATTCTATATTTCCGTGAACTCCGTTATGATTAAGTAATAAGTAGAAAGTTGAAGTGCTGTTGTTTGTCGTTTTATAAGCATGAACAATAGTAGCTTCTCCAAACAGATGAATGACAAAATCTATGGGGTGAATGAAAACATCGAATAAAACGTTTCCTTCAGGATAATTTCCAATAGAGAAGCAGTAATGATAATTTATAGCATTCTGACTCTCTTTTTTTATTTTTTTAGCAAGCGGCGAAAACCTTCGTTGAAGACCCGGTAAACATATAGTTTTTGAATGTTCTGCAGTAACTACATTTTGTAGCTCTTTCGTTGAAAGCCCAATGGGTTTTTCAACGAAAACATGCTTGCCTGCCTTTAAAAGTTGAGCGCTTATAACGCCTTGAAACTGAGGTAAAGAGGCTACAAAAACTCCAGTTATTGATTCATTATTAATAATATCTTCAAGTGAGTTAGTGCCTATGCAATCAGGCCATCTTTGGGCAGCAGAAATAGCATTCGTCTTGTTTCGGGAATAAATAATTTTGACAGGGATACCTAGAAACCATAAGCAAGGATAAATATTGGTGATGTTGTGAATCCCTGTACCGATAATAGCATACTTATGTTTATATGAAGAAGGTTGCTGGAGAAATTTCTTTTTTTTGCGCTGCCTGTAATGCTGGATAGCTTTGTTTAAGAAACTAGTCATGAGAAACATAATTTCTTGGTTATATACTTCCCAATCAAATCAAACTCCACATTAACCAATTCCCCCACTTCTACCTTTTCCAAATTCGTATGCTCAAATGTGTATGGAATAATAGCTACACGGAAAGACTTTTTCTTAACGTTAAAAGCTGTTAAGCTAATCCCATTCAAACAAATAGAGCCTTTCTCAATAATCAACGGGGCGAAGCTTTTGGGAAAAGAAAAACGCATCTCCCAACTGCCTCCTTTGTCTTTAATGCTTTCACAAATACCCGTCGTATCTACATGTCCCTGCACAAAATGCCCATCCAGCCGGCTGGATGGCAGGAGGGAACGTTCCTGGTTCACAATAGTGCCAGGCTTCCAGCTGTTAAGTGTTGTCTTTTGAAGCGTTTCTGCAACTGCAGTTACCCGGTAATGATCACCACTTATTTCTTCCACGGTCAGGCAAACGCCATCATGCGCCAGGCTTTGGTCCACTTTCAACTCCGGTGCAAGTGATGACTGTATCCAAAAGGTTTTATTGGTCCCGGTTCCGGATGCCTCCTTTACTTCTCCCAATGTTTCTATAATTCCGGTGAACATGCTGCGAAATTCGTGGTTTTTGCATTTTGTTTTGGTTTTAAATGCCAGAGGTCCTTATCTTCGCATCCCGAAAACAGTAAAAGGGGGTATAACCGTATGTTAATTATTGATTCAAAAGATTGCGAAAACATAGACAAGGCGCTGAAAAAGTATAAGAAGAAGTTTGAAAAAGCGAAGATCTTATTACAGTTGCGCGAACGCCAGGCTTTTATTAAGCCTTCCGTAAGACGCCGTGGCCAAGTGCTGAAGGCTGTCTATAAGCAACAAATTGCCAGCGGCAAGATCGAAGGATAATATTCCTCTTTTCCACCGATATTTATAGCTGCAAGCACCTGCTTGCAGCTATTTCTTTATGCAGACCTCCCACCCGGTTATCCAATCCTTTCTGGAATATCTGAAGTTTGAAAAACGGTATTCGCAACACACCATTGTTTCCTATCAAACAGACCTTACTTCCTTTTTTGACTACTTAGTGATGGAGTATGGTCCTACACCTTTGGCGCAAATCACGCATTCACTGGTCCGAAGCTGGCTGGCTTCGCTTAAAGAAGCGGAGCTAACGGCCAAATCCATCAACCGGAAAATCTCCACGTTGCGTTCTTTTTTTAAATACCAAATGAAACTGGGCTTGATCGAGCAGACGCCGATGGCAAAGATCGTGGCGCCTAAAAATGAAAAACGCCTGCCGCAGTTTGTGGCTGACAAGGATATTCATACACTTTTTAACCACGTGGAGTTTAGTGACGATTGGAAGGGCAGGACAGAACGATTGTTGCTCTTACTATTATACAATACGGGCATGCGTCTCAGTGAAGTGGTGAGCCTAAAAGAGACCAATATAAATAGTGCATCCCATTCGCTGAAAGTATTAGGAAAGGGCAATAAGGAGCGCATTATACCAATCAGTGATGCGTTGCTTAAGGATATAGCAGCCTATATTAAGGAGAAGAAGGGGCTCGGTGAAGCTTCGGAAACATTATTAGTGACCGAAAAGGGGCTCTCCCTCGCCCACAGAAGTGTTTACACATCGGTAAAAAAATACCTGACCTTGGTCACAACAATTGAAAAGCGCAGTCCGCATGTGCTCCGCCACAGCTTCGCCACACATTTAACCAACAATGGTGCAGAATTGAACGCGGTGAAAGAACTCTTGGGACATAGCAGTTTAGCCGCAACGCAGGTTTACACGCATAATACCATTGCCAAGCTTAAAAATGTACATAAAAACTTTCACCCGAAGGGCTGAGGTGAAGCAATCCTTGCCGTTAAATAAATATTTTTCTGAAATCGTGGTTGGTGTTTATGCTTGACTTAACTTCATACAAGACCGCAAAAAGGTCTTAGTTCTTTGCTTATTATTTCACGTTAAAATAGATTCTATGAACCTTCACATTCAAACAGTGCACTTTGATGCGGATCAGAAATTAGTAGAACACGTACGGGAAAAGATCGCGAAGCTCGAACAGTTTCATGACCGCATTATTAAAGTGGATGTGTTTCTGAAACTGGATAATATTGTTCACAACATCAAAGACAAAGTGGCGGAGATAAGGGTGCATGTACCCAAAGCCGACTTCTTTGTGAAGTCTTCCAGCAAGTCCTTCGAAGTGTCCTTTGATGAAGCATTTGACTCACTCGTAAACCAGATCAAACGTAGAAAAGAAAAGCTTGCCGCCTAAGCGGAATTGAGACCTCCCCCAACAAGGAGGTCTTTTTATTTTATGTCCTGTCCCGCTTCTTCCACATTTCTGCAATAAATTTTTCTAAGTTTTTTTTCTAATCGGGGATTTCCTTTACTTTTGCCTTCCCAAAAACAAGGGGTAGTTCTTTAAATGGATTAGCTAATGTGATGATTAGCCGATTAGCTGATGAAACGGTCGTTTTGCATTAGCTAATTAACTGACTATCTAACCAGCTAATTATAACAAGCCGCTTTAGCTCAGTTGGTAGAGCAACTGATTTGTAATCAGTAGGTCGTTGGTTCGACTCCGACAAGCGGCTCAGGCAGATTTAGGATTTAAGAAGTATTGTTTAATAGGTCGCTCTTGATATTAAATTAGAAATATTAAATCATAAATTAAGAAACGGGCAGGTACCAGAGCGGCCAAATGGGGTGGACTGTAAATCCACTGTCTTACGACTACAGAGGTTCGAATCCTCTCCTGCCCACGGAAAGATTTGCAAATGTGCGGATACGCAGATATGCAAATGAAGATCTTTGAGAATGTCGATAAGTCAATTTGCAAATCTGCATATTTACCTATCTGCATATCAATCAAGCGGAAGTAGCTCATTTGGTAGAGCGATAGCCTTCCAAGCTATAGGTGGCGAGTTCGAGCCTCGTCTTCCGCTCAGTAGAATTGTCAGTAGAAGGTGACAGATGACAGTGAGTTGCCTCTGTCAACGAACAACGGTCAACTGTTGACTTTTTGACAAGCCGTTGTAGCTCAGGGGTAGAGCACATCCTTGGTAGGGATGAGGTCGTGAGTTCGATTCTCACTAACGGCTCACCAGAGCCACGCCCCCCGGCTTGCCGGGTAGCGATAAAAGGTAAAGATGTCCGACGCCGCAGAAGCCCAATAAAGTTCCTGTAGCTGACAACATAAATATATCCTTCAAAGTGAAAACTGCGAAGGCGTTTTGGTAAATATTAATTTGTAGTCCACAACTAAAAACAAATAAGATGGCTAAAGAAAATTTCAAGAGGGATAAACCTCACGTTAACGTTGGTACCATCGGTCACGTTGACCACGGTAAAACCACTCTGACCGCTGCTATCACCTTGCACCTTGCATCAAAAGGTATGGGTAACGTAGCAAGAAAGTATGATGACATTGATGGCGCTCCGGAAGAAAAAGAGCGTGGTATCACCATCAACACCGCTCACGTTGAGTACCAGACCGCTGCTCGTCACTATGCACACGTTGACTGCCCAGGTCACGCTGACTATGTGAAGAACATGATTACGGGTGCGGCTCAAATGGACGGTGCTATCTTAGTTGTGGCAGCTACAGACGGTCCGATGCCTCAAACAAAAGAGCACATTCTGTTGGCTCGCCAGGTAGGCGTTCCACGTATTGTGGTTTTCATGAATAAAGTTGACTTAGTTGACGATCCTGAGTTGTTGGAGTTGGTGGAAATGGAAGTTCGTGAACTGTTGACTTCTTACGGCTTCGATGGTGACAACACACCAATCATCCAGGGTTCTGCTACCGGTGCGTTAGCCGGTGACGCTCAATGGACTGCTAAAATCGACGAGCTGATGGATGCGGTTGATACTTATATCCCACTTCCTCCGCGCCCGGTTGATATGGCTTTCTTGATGTCTGTAGAGGACGTATTCTCGATCACAGGTCGTGGTACGGTTGCTACCGGTCGTATCGAAAGAGGTCGTATCAAAGTTGGTGAGGCTGTTGAGATCGTAGGTTTGGTTGAAACGCCGCTGACTTCTACTTGTACAGGTGTGGAAATGTTCCGCAAATTGCTTGACGAAGGTGAAGCTGGTGACAACGCAGGACTTTTGTTACGCGGTATTGAAAAAACGCAAATCCGTCGTGGTATGGTTATCTGTAAGCCAGGTTCTATCACTCCGCATACTGAATTCAGAGGCGAGGTTTACGTATTGAGCAAAGAAGAAGGTGGACGTCATACTCCATTCTTCAACAAATACCGTCCTCAGTTCTACTTCCGTACAACGGACGTAACCGGAGAGTGTACTTTACCAGAAGGAACAGAAATGATCATGCCTGGTGATAACACAAACCTTCACGTAACCCTTATCCAGCCAATTGCGATGGAGAAAGGTCTGAAGTTCGCGATCCGCGAAGGTGGACGTACAGTAGGTGCTGGACAGGTAACTGAAATCCTGAAGTAAGCTTCACTGGATTCGCAAATGAATCTTATATTTGCAACATAACGCTAAGAGCTATTAGTTTAACCGCTAATAGCTCTTAGCTTTCATACGGGCATGGTGCAACGGTAGCATACGGGTCTCCAAAACCTTTGATCTGGGTTCGAATCCTAGTGCCCGTGCGAACGAAGTTTAAAGTTAAAGGTTTAAGGTTAGTGCTGATTATGCAAACTTTAAACTTAAGACTTTAGACCTTAAACTAACAAAATGAACAAAGTATCAACGTACTTCAGCGAATCATTCAGAGAGCTGACACAGAAAGTAACCTGGCCTAACTGGGAGCAGCTGCAGCAATCCACTATGATTGTTTTGGGAGCGACTTTGGTAATTACCGCTTTGGTAAGCCTGATGGACTTTGTAGCGGCAGGTGGCTTGAGCTTTATCTACAAAATGTTCTAAGGATGGAAGAAACAATTGCACAAGGCACGGAACAACCACAACAGCAGGAAAATACCAAATGGTATGTGTTGCGTGTAGTGAGTGGAAAAGAACGCAAGGTGAAGGAATATCTCGACAAAGAGGTATCCCGTGGTTATGCTGATGTAGTAAAGCAAATTTTTCTGCCGGTAGAAAAGGTGTATAAAGTGCAGGCTGGTAAAAAAGTAATGCGGGAACGCAACTATTATCCTGGCTATGTAATGATCGAGATCGCCGATGGTAAATTAAGCGATGATCTTCGCGACATTATTAAAAACACAACTAACGTTATCCATTTCTTAGGTAAGGAAAACCCCATTGCCCTGCGCAAAGCCGAAGTGAACAAGATGCTGGGTAAGATGGATGAAATGGCAGAAGCGGGTGGTGCTACCATGAGTGAGCCTTTCATTGTTGGCGAAACCATCAAGATCATCGAAGGACCTTTCAACGACTTCAACGGTACCATCGAAGAGGTCAATGATGAGAAGAAGAAACTGAAAGTTACCGTGAAAATATTCGGACGCTCCACGCCTGTAGAATTGAACTACATGCAGGTAGAGAAGATGAATTAATATTCAATATTTATTTTAAAAAGCCATTCTGTAAAAAGAGTGGCTTTTTAATTTATTATTACAGCCATGTTAGGCAGACTTAAGTTTTTATTTCTATACTTGGTTTCGCTCGTTCTTTTCTTTGAAGCGGCACGGCTGCTCTTCTTGGGTTATCATTTTTCGAAGACCCGTGGTCTTTCATTTAGTACCACCGTTTACAGTTTGTTGTATGGAGCCCGGATGGATTTATCGATGGCTGGCTATTTAATGGTACCCCTTTGCTTGTTTGTTTTGACAAGTGTTTTTGTTCCTTTTTTTCGGCGCGCAGGCATTTATCAGGCCTATTCTGGCATTCTGTTATTTTTATTGCTAATCATCACTATCGCCGACTTGGAGTCGTATAAAGTCTGGGGCTTTCGCTTAGATGCCAGTGTTCTAAAATACTTGGACTCTCCAAAGGAGGCTTGGGCATCAGTTAGCCACTTGCCTGTTTTCTGGATACTGGCACTATTTGTTTTTATCTATTGTGTTCTCTGCCTGTTATTATTCCGGTGGCTAAAAAATTTGAGCCAGTATTTACAAGGCGATGAAAAAAAAGTTTGGAGTGGCCTTCTTGTACTCGCCTTCAGCGCCTGTCTAGCTATTCCCATTCGGGGAGGATTTGGGCTAACGCCGATGAACCAGAGCAGCGTCTACTTTTCCTCGAATCTCTTTGCGAACCAAGCCGCTATCAATGCTCACTGGAACCTGCTTTATGGGGTAATGGATAAAACATCAACTACTAAAAATCCTTACTTATACCTTTCTACTGAATCAGCAAAAAGGGCAGTCGATAGCTTATATATTTCAGGAGGAACAGCGAAACAAGTGCTCAATACGCCATCACCAAATATCATTTTCATCATTTGGGAAAGCTTCACTGCAAAAGCTACCAAGCTTTCAATTGATGGCAAGGAAGTAACACCCCATTTTAACCAGCTTAAAAAGGCAGGCATTTATTTTAGTAATGTCTATGCCAGTGGTGACCGTACAGACAGAGGACTATCCGCTATTTTAAGCGGCTACCCGGCTTTGCCGCAAACATCCATCGTGCGCTTTCCAGGCAAATCAGTAAAGGTAATGTCGCTTAGTCAATCCTTCAAAGCCAAAGGGTACCAAACCTCATTTTATTATGGCGGGGAAACAGAGTTTGCCAACATAAAATCCTATTTGCTGCAAAGTGGTTTTGATCCGATCGTAGATATTCACAGCTTTGCCAAGAAGGATCAAAACTCCAAGTGGGGAGCACATGATGGCGTTGTCGGCAACCGTGTATTAGCTGATCTGGCCCAAACTTCCACACCTTTTTTTGCCACTTGGCTTACACTCACCAGTCATGAACCTTTTGAAACACCGGTGCCCGTTGTATTTGACGGAAAGGATGATACTAACAAATTTCTGAACTCATTACATTATACCGACAACGTTATAGGTGAATTTATTGATAATTGCCAAAAGCAACCTTGGTGGAGGAATACTTTAATGGTGATCGTGGGCGATCATGGACATCGTTTACCAGCAACCGAAAATGAGTTTGAACGATTTATTACTCCAATGCTTTGGTTAGGGGGCGCCGTGAAGGAAAAGGGCTGGGTGATGGATAAGATTATTTCTCAATTAGATATAGCAACTTCTTTAGGTAGTCAAACAGGTGTTGACGTTAAAAGCTTCCCATTCAGCAAAAACATTTTTTCCACTGATACGAAGCCGTGGGCCTTTTTTTCCTTTAATAACGGCTTCGGCTATTTGCAGCCATCGTCAGGTTTTATTTTTGATAACGTGGGCAAAACAATAGTAGCAAAAAGGGGCATACTCTCCTCCAACATTATCAATGCCGGTAAAGCCCTGCAACAACAAACCTTTCAGGATTTCTTGGACAAGTAAGCCTTGTTAAGAAAATGGGAAAAAGAGATTTTCCTACACAAACGGTAACATAAGTACATTTTAGTACGTCTAATTTCGTATTGACAAAACCTCAACCAATGCGCTGTCTTTATTTAGTTTTCCTTATAACAGGATTGGGGATGGCTGCCCATGCCCAACAATCCGTCCGACAATTGCCTGCCAAAAGAACCACTGTCAGCTTTAAGATAGATGGCAACATTGATGAAGCTGCCTGGAAGGAAGCAATTCCGGCAACTGATTTTGTGGAATGGCGTCCAAATGCCGGTGCTAAAGAGCGGAACAAAACTGAGATTTATATTCTTTACGATAACACGTCTGTTTATATAGGCGGCTACTGCCACGAAAAAACCAAGGACTCTATCTCGAGAGAATTGATTGGACGGGACAGAGTAGGAGTGAATGATTTTGTAGGTGTAATTCTGGATACTTACAATGACAAGATTAATGCGGTGGGGTTTTATGTAACGCCTTATGGCGAGCAGTATGACGCTAGATATTCCGGTGATGGAAATGAGGACGGTTCATGGAATGCTGTTTGGGACAGCGAGGCAAAAATTCATGGGGATGGTTGGTCTTTTGAAATGCGCATCCCTTATTCAGCTCTCCGCTTTGTAAGCAAGGAAACACAAACCTGGGGTTTAAATATTACACGCAAACGCAATAAAACCAGTCAGCAATTTATGTGGAATCCAGTTGATCCGCAAAAGAATGGTTTCATCAACCAGGAAGGCGAATGGACGGGCATTGGCAAAATTGAATCGCCGATCCGTCTTTCTTTCTCACCCTATTTTTCGGCTTATGCTAATCACTATGCAGCTAAAAAGGCAACGGGCAATAAAAACATTAAAGACCTGACCACTTCCGTCAATGGCGGTATGGATGTAAAGTATGGTGTGAGCGAAAGCTTTACGCTTGATGTAACGCTGATCCCGGATTTCGGGCAGGTGCCGAGCGATCCCCAGGTACTAAATCTTTCACCGTTTGAAGTGCAGTACCAGGAGAACCGTCCATTTTTTATAGAGGGTACTGAGTTATTTAATAAAGGAAATCTTTTTTACTCCAGACGGGTTGGAGGTACGCCTTTTAATTATGGAAGGGGATTTGCTATAAATACCGACGTTGATACCTTATTGGTAAGTCCCTCCCAATCGAAATTAGTGAATGCAACCAAACTCTCTGGCCGCACAAAAAGTGGATTGGGAATTGGTGTTTTTAATGCAGTGAGCAAAGCCATGTTTGCGGAAGTAGAGGATAAGGCCACTGGAAACCGCCGTAAAATAGAAACGGGTCCATTAACCAATTACAACATCTTGGTGTTTGATCAAACGATGAAGAACAATTCTTCGGTCTCATTGGTAAATACGAATGTATTGCGGAACGGAAGCAGCCGCGATGCGAATGTCACAGCTGGTTTGTTTAATATCAATAATAAAAAGAACACTTACAATTGGAACGGAAAGTTTGCTGTTAGTAAGTTATCAGCTCCCGGGGGTGATTACAAGACCGGTTACAATCACAGTTTAGGTTTCGGAAAAACAGGAGGGCAATTCATCTTTAATATTTCCCAGGAACTTATTAATCAACATTACAACCAAGGTGATTTGGGCTTTCAAACAACCAGTAATTATTTAGATCACTATTTATTTTTAGGCTATCGGTGGACCAAACCTGGCAAGTGGTATAATCAGCTGCGAGTCAATTACAATGCGGGCTACAGCCGCACCTTTACGGGTAATAAATACCAAAGTTTCTTTACAAATGTGAATACCAATGCGCAACTTAAAAACTTATGGTGGGTTGGCGGATTCGTAGGCTATAACCCCGAAGCTAATAATTTCTTTGAAGCGCAAACCGGGGGAAAAGATCCTTTCCGGGTTTCCCGCAGAGCCATTGCCGAAGTTTGGTTTGAGACTAATAATGCAAAAAAATATTCTTTGTACGGTTCATTAAATGGCGCTCACCACGAACGTTATAAAGGGCGCAGTTATTATTTTTCCATCGGTCAGCGGTATCGTTTCAGCGACAAGCTTTCCATCAGTCATGACATCAGCTACCAGCCTTTCCGGCATAATGTCGGTTTCGATGGCCGTGATTCAATGCTGGTAGGATCCGGTTTGATTCCGGTGCGGGTATTCGCCGTTCGCAACCGCATCACTACGGAGCATAGTGTGCGAGCTAAGTATAGCTTCAACAATAAGTCTGGTATTAATCTTAATATCCGTCATTATTGGAGCGAAGTCGACAATCAACAATATTTTTATTTGAAAAGCGATGGGGAGCTAGAAAGCTACTCGCCACGGACGAAGTATCGGAATAGAACCGGAACCTTCAACCAATTCATTTTGTTTGCTGAATATGTTCGACAGTTTGCTCCGGGTAGCTTTATCAACATCGTCTGGAAGAATGAAAATTTCAACGATGCTAATATCGCTAATCATGCGTACTTCAAAAACCTTGGCATTACCTTGGAAAGCCCTCACAGCAATAACCTCTCTGTGCGAGTTATCTATTTCCTTGATTACCTGGATTTCAAGAAGTGGAGAAAAAAGAAGAACACATAAAATATAAAACGCCATTAATATCTGGTGGCGTTTTTAATTATATCAGCAACTATTGCCGACTAAGAATCCGGCTAAACCGCTTTACATCTGCATCAGCTGCAATTGGCAATCCATGAACGATATGCTGCGCTAGTTGATTAGCAAAATAAGGCGCCAGCGAAGCGCCTTTTGTACCCATGCCGTTTAGTATACCGATGTTTGGAAAATACGGATGAAAGCCAACAAAGGGACGTCGCTCTAACGTCGCTGGTCGGATGGCCGCTTTATGTTCCAAAACTTTATATGGTTTCCTAAGCCAGTTAGTTAAATGCTGCGTAGTGCTTTTATAAAATGCCTCGGAAGGCTGGTCATCACTGAATTCCCATTGATAATTAGAGCCCACCCAAAAATAGTGCGGCGTGGACAAAGGTGCGAGTGTAAGACCGCGCTTGAAGATGTGTTCGTTGGTTAAGCCTTCGCATTCGATGATAAGAGCTTCGCCTTTATTCGGTGCGAAGGGGAGAAGGTTAAACCACGGATTTTCGGTTCCAATAATGCCTTCGCAAAAAACAATCTTGGCTGCTTTTATATCGTTATACTGTACGCTATCTATATTCACTTCTAATTCCTGCAAAAGGAAATCCCGCTCTAACAGGACTTTTTTCTCTATCAAAATCTTTCGCCATGTGGTAAGTAATGAAGCAAAGTGAACAATGTACGCGGGCTTGATTTCGCCACAACCAAAATCATAATTGAAATATTGGTTGAAGTGATTTTGATCTGGAAAGGGGTGCAGGTAGGTGTCATCTTCTTTCACCCGCTCTACAATCGCATTTAGCATTTGAGGTGATGGAAAGAAGTCAATCACGCTTTTGGGTTGTATGAGTGTAGTGTCTAAATAGGAGCTTATCTCTTCATAAACTCCTTTTGCAAAAGGCATTACATCCTCAATCATCCAGGTGGTAACATAACGCCTACCCGTAACCGGGTTAATAATGCCTGCTGCCACTTTCGATGAAGTCATTGGATTGGCATTGTCGATAAGGGCAAAGCTTTTGCCTTCCTTATGTAGAAACCAGGAAAGCATGGTGCCACAAATGCCCTGACCAATAATGAGCACATCCACTTGCATAGCGCGAAGATACACCTCACCCCGCCGCTTCTAAAGGAGAGGAGCTTCTACGCACAAAGGCCAGCTTTTCGATGATACAATAAAAGCACTGACACTAAAACTGTCAGTGCTTTTATATTCCCTTATACCAACTGCACTATAGGGGTCTGTGCAGTGGGAGTTCCCTCTTCGTAACGCGAAGATTACTCTACTGTAATTTTTACTCCCTCGCTATGCGCCGTAAACTCTGGTGCATACATACTTTGAATAGTGGTGATGCCATTGCTAAAAGTGCCGGTGTGGGTTACGAATAATGGGTATTCAAATACATAGGTGCCCTTGGTCAGGCGATCAAAGAAAAAGTTGTTACTGGCATCCCTGGTGCTTTCATAATAACCTGCTCCGCCCTGCCATTTATAGCCGCTTAATACATTTACCGGTTCCAAGCCAGATGCCCGCAGGTCTTTAAGATGAACATATTCCATATCGCGATCCACCTTAAGTTCAATACGCACCATCAGCTTGTCGCCAACATGCAAAGCCATACCTTCTTCTACAGGAGTTAATACTGGCCCGCGGTCGCTGTTTTTTTCCAGGAAAAGTTTTTTGTTCAATACCAGGGGTGTAGCCGCTGCAGTAATATTATTCATCTCCTCGAAATATTGCCAATAAACAGCACCGTAAGAAGGAGAGTGGAGCCGTTGAGCCGTTGACAGGGTTGTCGGTTGAACGGTTACTGAAATAGTTCCCATTGCAGGATTGATTTTATCCCCTTCAATGACCTTCTTGAAATAGCCTGTTCCTTCTTCTGTTTTTGAGTCTGTGCTATTGATCGTAAGGTTGCCTAACTTGATCTGTACTTTGGCATCGTTAGCTATCCAATCCGTTCCTTGTAATAACAAGGCGTAACAAGCATCGGCAGTGGCTTTTGTGGTACGCCAGTTATTTGTTTGCTTGTTTTTAACAAGCCATGTTTTTAAGGCGTTTATTGTGCTGTTATCCTTACTGATCTCGCTGAATGCTTCTATTAGTGATGCCTGTGTCTCAATAGGGGCGTGGTACCAGAACCAACTTCTCCCAAAAGAATTATCCTTCCAATACATGCCCACCTCTTCCGAAGTGATAGCTGTTTCTTTTAGTGAACGAAGTATAGCTGCAGGCGTTTCATTATCACCCGTACGATGTAGTGCCAGCGCTGTCATGCCTTGCAGATACTTGTTTTGGCTCATCCAAAATAGTTGCGCTTGGGAACGATAGTAGTCGTAAGCTTTTTTTGTAGCTGCGGGAATATCCTGGTCGATAAAATGGCTGCGCATATACAGGTATTGGATCTGTGTAGCACTAAGCTGTTCTTTTTTTAAATCGACTTTGTGCTGGACGAGTCTCTCATAATCTTCTTTCAGCTTGCCATCCAAATAGCGAAGGGCAGGCGTTAAGATGCCTGCCATATCTTTTTGCATAGCAGGAGTAAGGGCGCCCAATTTTCGGAGGCGCCCCATTCCTGTAACAATATATTGCGTGATATAACGATCATCCGGACCGCCTTTGAACCAAACAAAGCCGCCATTTGAACTTTGCAGACCTTTCAGGGTTTCCAGGTTGGATCGTAGTTCATTACTCATTCTCGCAGCATCAAATAGCAAGGCCAGGTTTTGCTTCTGAGCCGCTTCGCTCTTAGCTTCCAGCACCCATGGTGTTTCTTCCAGCAGGGCGGACTTTAACTCGCCATTCTTTTGAAGGGATGATAACAAGGCAGCTGTATCTGCTACTTTCCAGCTATTAAAAATGGACTTGATACGCGGACTGCTGTTGATGATCTTTGTAGCCAGGGCATTTGCATAAAAACGATTCCAGGTTTGCTCTGCGCACTCATAAGGATACTCCATCAAGTAAGGCAATGCCTGCACCGCCAGCCAGGCGGGGTTGGAAGTGTATTCTACCGTTAGCGATTTATGTTGCAGGCTTTCGCTGCTATCCGCTTTTGTTAATTTGGTAAATACAAAGTTTTTGCTGCCACTTCCATTCATCCAAATCGGCAATGTTTCCGTAACCAATATCTTATTGCTTAACACCGGGATAGTGCTTTCTTCGCCATCACTAAAAGCATCTGCCCTGGCCACTACCCGCCAGGTAAGCGAACTATTGAACAAATAAGGGACTTCCATAGGAAATTTTACCACTTCGCTTTGCCCGGCAGCTACTGTAAAATATTGATTCGGGAAAATATTCTGAAACCAGCCGTCAACCGATTGACCAGTGACTGCATCGATCAATTCCAGTTGTGCCTGTCCGGTCAACTCTTTGCCAGAAAGGTTTACAATCTTTGTAGTGAACTCCAGGTGGTCTCCCTGGCGAAGAAAGCGTGGTGCGGATGGCTGCACCATCAATTCTTTTTGAGTGATGATCTCTTTAGAGGCAACTCCAAAGGCAAGTTCTTTTGTGTGCGCCACCGTTTGCAGCTTCCAGCGGGTTAGCGCTTCCGGTGTAGTGAAGGAGAAAGAGATATTGCCTAGACTGTCCGTGCGAAGGTCAGGGAAGAAGAAAGCGGTTTCATTGAAATTCTTACGGATTTGGAGACTTTGCGGCTGCTTTTTATAACCGTCTTTTGTGGTAATAATGATGGCGCCGTTTGCGGCTTCTGCTCCGTACAAAGCGGTTGCTTCTTCAGATTTTAAAACTGAAATAGTAAGAATGCTTTCGGGTGCAATTCCATCCATTTCCGTCATTGGTTTACGGACTCCATCAACTATAAGAATAGCGTTTGAATTACCAGATCGAGCTCCTCTTAATCTGATACTTGCATCAGCCGCATCATTTTGTACTGTTAGGCCTGAGACCTTTCCTGAAAGTACAGAAGTAGAATAACCCAATTCTTTTGATTGCCTTTTTACACCAACTGCCGTAACTACTACTTCCTGTAAGTGTTCCGGTGATGCACTAGCAATCACCTGTGCAGCTAATTCTCTATCCTTACGGGATCGCTGTTCCCAATATTTGTTCCGCAACTCATTAATCAAATAATGAGGCCTCAACAATTGATTATATTGTTTACTATAATATTTATTGCCAGCGCTGGTGTTCCTTTTCAGGAGCGACGATTTATAATTAAAATTTGCATCCCCTCCCCATAATGGTAGCGATAAACTGTAATATGGCCACAGCTGCGGCGTTTCCCAAGCATGTGGTTTAAATTGATCCAGGGAAGCATCATACATGCTAGCCAACATTTCGGCGGAAGCCTCTGTGCCCTTGTTGCCGGTGATTTTCACACTCCACTTTTCTTCGCTGCCTGGTTGTGTTTTATCACGGTAGGTGGTATAAGCAATAGACAAGTCTTTATTCGTCCAGGGTACATTGATTATCCCACTGGTTTGATGCACCCGGTTATGCTTTACGAAAAAGAAACCGACTCCGAATCCACCCCGATCTTCTTCTGTTGCAGCATAGGTAAAAGACTTTTGCTCTTTATCTAAGTGGTGAAACTGTAGCGGTGCCAGCTTTTTAGATTTAGCGTTTTGTCGTGAGCCTTTTTCCACCTGGCTGATCAAGAAAACGTTATCGGCAGCAGTGCTTATTTGAACCGTAGCAGCCTGTCCTGGTTCAAGTATTGGCGAAATATTATTGGACCATAAATACTCAGCACGGGAGAAGCCTGCGGCATTCGGCTCATATAATTCTGTGTATTTGATGTCCTTTACGGTTTCTCCATTCGTACTTACACTTGTCACTTCAACTTCATAAAAGCCCGGCGCCAGTTTGGAAGCACTTTTAAAGGGAAAATTGCCCGCTTTATTAGCAGAATCTCTTTCATCCAGAACCAATGTTTTTGCCCAGGTTTTATAATCGGTTTCGCTATCATATTCATCGTGCGGGAAGTGCCTGACATATTCCTCTTTCGTCATGACGAACTGGTCAGGGCGTTGCCAATAGCGTTTCCGTATAAGCCGTGGTTCTGCTGTCAATTTCGATACCCGTACTTGTACAGCAGCAGGCAGCGCTTCACCGGCACTATTTTTTGTTTGTATAATGAGGGATCGCAAGCTGCTATCTACAGGCAGCTTGGCAGGTAAGGAAACGTGAAGCAATAACGATTTGTAGCCTGCCGAAACCGTTTGAACACCAGACCGCGTTTCACCATTAATATCGGTCACATCTGCATGCACTTCATAATCAAAAAACGGTTCCAGGTCACGGTTAATTGCCTTATCCGGTATCGCCAAAAATGTGATCGTAAAAGACCCTTTTCTGTCAGTAGTTGTTTCGCCATGCCCTATCTCCATGGAAGCGGTTTGCGGCATTCTCCATCTCCAGGAATAAATAAACCGGGGCTTACGAATAATACGATAGGCTACTTTCGCGCCATCCACTACGTTCCCCGCGTAGCTTTTAGCCACTCCCGGCAGTGCAATGCTGTCACCTGCTTTGTAACTCCCTTTTAGCTTTTCAAATTCAATATAAAACTTAGGGCGTTTATATTCCTCCACCGAAAAACTAACGGCCTGGTCATCTTCCTCCTCGTAAATGCGGAAATTACCATTCAAGCCATTTTGCGGTAGCATGAATTTTCCACTGACTGATCCATATTCATTTGTTGTGAACTGTAATGAGTCAATGTCTTCTTGGTTGGCATTTTCCAGGAAAAGCTTGCTTTTGTAATTGGTAGCAATACCCGTTTCCCCCCTGCTTTTGGTCAATACGATTGCCTTGAAATAAACAGTCTGCCCGGGGCGGTAAATAGAGCGGTCCGTAAAAAAATGAAACTTTATTATTGAATCGTCCTCTTCCTCATTTGCATCATAGCGTTGGTAATGATAGATTTGTTCATCCATTTCAAGCCGGTCTTTGCCATGTTCTATTTCCAGCAAATAGTTATAGGGTAAGTTTCCTTTTTTGTTTCTTTCTATTTGCACATAACCAGTTGCATCTGCCCGGTAAGAGCCCCATTTCACTTTTACATTTTTTGAAGTTTTATAATTGTATTCCTGTGTGAATACAGCAACGGTTGCTTTATTTAACGGTTGGCCCGTTTCACGGTTTAATACAAAAATGTTCTCATTTTGGGTGATGAAACTAATAGGGGACACCTGAAACGCTTGGGCGCCCAAGAGGTTAGCGTTTTCGGAAAAAAGCGAATCGGAAGCGATCAGTAAAATATATTCGCCTGCAGGCAGGGCAGCAATTTTTATCTCTGCATTATGTTCCTGCAGATCGGTAGCGGCAGGTAAGCGCTGGCTCCATTGTCGTAAAGGGGTTCTTTCTAGGACGGTTTCCCAATTGGCCGGAGATGAATAGGTAAATATCTTTTTTAGAGATTCATCAGCAGGCAACAACCGCAAATGTGCGGAGTTGATATTCTTATACTTTACCAAGGCCCGGAAAGGTTGTTGGGGGATATTTACTTTTTCCACCGTAAAGGAAAGCTGGGGCTGTGTGATCTGGTTTAGCAGGTTATAACTGTTCGCCCAGCCTTCACTTTTAGTAGCACTATCCGCCACAATAGAGAGTAATATTTCTTGCGCTTTTATCCTCACGAACCGCCCTGTAGTATCACCATAAGGTTGATAGCCGTTTGCTACGTTATTATAGTAGCTGGCCAGCAAATAACCGGCTTGTGCAGCCTGTTTGCCATGCTGATCGTATAGTTGTTGTAAAGCAGCCCGGTAGGCTTCTTCTTTGTCTTCCGCAACAGAATGGTGGTATACATACTGCAAGCGCTCAATGTCCACATCAATCAAGGCATCCTTTTGTGCATCATCAAGATGAAATTGTATAAGGTCTTGAAAAAGGAGCAAGGCTTTATGTTGCAGGGAGAATGAATCTTTTGTAGCAAAAGAAGCTCGGGCAAATTGAGCAGCTGGTGCAAAAGCTTCACTTTGCGAAATCTCAAATGCGTAAGCCGCTTTCTTAATATCCCGTTCTCCACTTTTAAAATAATCGAGCGCTTCATGAGCTAACAGATCGTACAAAGTAGGCCGCAGAAGCCGCCTGTTGCCTTTCTTAATAATTGCTTCGAAACTTTCTAAGGAAGTGGATTTTAACCGGCTGGCATCTTTTAGGGATTGCAGGTAAAGAGAGGTTATCTTCTGATGAAAATCTTCTAAGCCCCAGGTGGACGGATCATTTTTTACCACATTTATTGTGGTCGTGCGATCATATAATTTCCAACGGAACTGTTGTAAATAATTCCGGTATAGGCTTGCTGTGATGTTTTGAAGAATAGCCGCGGCTGGACCTTTGGCGGTTGTTATCTCTTTTTCAAATTCCCCGATAGCAGCTAACGTATTTTCTTCGCGGTTCTCTTGTTGCAGGGCCGCCTTATAAACCAATGCTTTAATTAGTTGTGGTTCATTGCCGGCTTTCTTAGCGCTGTTATAGATGTCGGTCACAACCTGCAGGGCAGATTTGGGAAGGTTTTTCTGCGTAATAAGACTATCCGCCCTGCTCCATTGTTTTTCATACGCATCGGTTTTTTGTGCGGTTGCATTGTATGTACACAGAAAGCTTAAAGTAAATAGAGAAAACAAGAGGGCATACTTCATAATAGCGGAATTGAAATACAGATGCACGAACATAAAGAATTACACACGTACTGGGTCAACCGTCTGTAAAGCCTTTAACTTTTGTTTAAAGTCAGTTGAATAAACATTGCTTACAGCAGAGCATCATACGGGCAAGGAGAAATTAAATTATGAAAACACTTTTTACATTTTTACTCGCTACTTCCGTAGCCTCATCTGCCTTTGCTTATGATGAAGGACGGCTTACCGTGACCTTCGCTGCTAAAAGCAATGTGCAGGTTATTATTGATAACCGTAGCTATAGCGGTGATGACAACACGGTTGTCTTAAACAATATTCGGCCAGGGCAGCATACCATCCAGGTCTATAGAGCTAAACGCAACGGCAATGGTCGCAACAATAATAACCGCGCCGACCTTCTGTATTCATCTACGATCTATGTAAAGCCTTCATACGATGTAGACGTAATGATCAACCGTTTTGGAAAAGCATTGGTGGACGAACAAGCTATTGGAAACCGCGGCAGTTGGGATGACAGGGGAAGCAATGGGTCTAATGGAAATTACCGGGGCAATGGTGGTTATGGTAATGAGGCATACAACCACGCGATGTCAGAAGCAGAATTTAGTTCACTGGTGCAACGTATCCGATCGCAATGGTTTGCCACTGCTAAAATGACCACAGCTAAGGATGCGGCAGGAAGGTCTTATTTTACCACAGGCCAAGTGCGGCAGTTGTTAGCGATCTTTTCATCCGATAGCGATAAACTGGAGTTGGCAAAAGCGGCTTACCGCAATACGGTGGATCAGCGGTCTTACTACCAGTTGTACGATGTGTTTCAGTTCCAAAGCAGCAAGGATGAATTGGATCGGTATGTGCGTGATTATCGTTAGATGTAATAATAAAAAAGCCCTCAAAACTGAGGGCTTTTTTATTATTAAGATTGTAATGATTTTGATAATACGGAAGCCATTGTTTTGCCAATGTCCGCAGGGCTTTGCACCACATGAATGCCGCATTCTTCCATGATCTTCATTTTTGCCGCAGCCGTATCATCAGCACCCCCAACGATCGCTCCGGCATGACCCATACGGCGTCCCGGAGGTGCGGTTTGTCCCGCAATAAAGCCAACTACAGGTTTTTTATTTCCGGTAGATTGGATATAGCGGGCGGCTTCTGCTTCCATGCCGCCACCGATCTCACCAATCATTACGATAGCGTCCGTTTCGGGATCGTTCATAAAAAGTTCGATGGCTTCTTTCGTGGTGGTTCCGATGATCGGGTCGCCGCCAATGCCTACAGCTGTTGAAATGCCCAAGCCAGCTTTGGCTACCTGGTCAGCAGCTTCATAGGTGAGCGTTCCGGATTTGGATACAATGCCAATACGACCTTGCTTGAACACGAAGCCTGGCATGATACCCACTTTACACTCGCCGGCTGTTATAACACCCGGGCAGTTTGGCCCGATCAAACGGGTGGTTGTTCCTAAAAGAAAATTCTTTACCCGAACCATGTCCTGCACTGGAATTCCTTCCGTAATGCAAACCACTAATGCTACTCCTGCTTCTGCCGCTTCCATAATAGCGTCCGCAGCAAAAGCGGGCGGCACAAATATGATAGAAACATTGGCGCCGGTTTCTTTTACGCATTCTGCAACGGTGTTAAACACACGGCGGTCCAGATGATTCGTTCCACCTTTATTAGGAGTTACACCGCCTACTACATTGGTGCCGTATTCGATCATTTGCGCCGCATGAAAGGTGCCTTCGGTACCGGTGAAACCCTGTACGAGAACCCGGGAAGCTTTATTTACAAGAATGCTCATAATGTGTTTTAAAAGTTGGGCAAAAGTAAGGAAGAAAAGGGTTTTGTGTATAGTTGTTTGCCAGCTATTGCCTTACAGCTATTCATAAAAAAGCCCCTGCTTATGCAAGGGCTTGCAAAAAGACATTAAAAGTTATGGGTTCACTAAGTGCTTTCGTTGAGTCGTATAGAGAATAACAAAAACCAGTGCAACCACAGCCATAAAAGTTGTCATTATACCGCCTACTAAACTAAAACCAATAAGGACTGCGCTGATAATGATAGGAGCGATCTCCCCGATAATATAAAGCATGTATCCACTTTTTTTCAATTTCCGCATTTGTAATGCGCCGATAAGACACATGGTAGTAAACAAAAGTCCGGATGCCAGAAGGATATAGCGATTATCATAATTTTTTTGCGCAATGTCAATAGTCTGTTGCATTGCTTCTGCAATCTTAGGGCTGCTGTCTTCTAGCTGTTCAATCTGTTCCCTTTGTTTATCTACATTTTCTTGGCTATTGGTAAATAAACTAATGATAAGCCCGATGTAAGAAAGCCCACACCCGATGAAGGTGAGGATCGTTAATACATTTAAAGTTCCGGGTAAGCCTTTAGGTGCTTGCTGTTGATCAAACAAGTCAGTAGAAGTTGGTTGGTAGGTTTGTTCCATAAAATTTTTGAGGAAAGATAATAGCAATTGATATATAAAACAACCAGGATCTTTCAAATAGTGGCTAAATAACCTCTGGAAATTTATGTAGTGAAGCCTTACTCAGGAGAATCATTATCTGATGGCGGCACCAGTTCCGGCGCATCTTCGTGCGTCAATTCAGCCATATTTCGGTCGTTGGATATCTTGCCGGTTTCTTCCAGTTGCCGCATGTCTTTGGCATCACGTAAAAATTCGGAGGCAAAAATAAAATCGTTCAGGCGTTGATTCTTGCTGAAAATGATCTCCTTGTTATTGCCTTCCCACTCTTTATTGCCCTGGTACATATAGACAATGTGGTCGCCAATCTCCATCACGCTGTTCATATCATGTGTGTTGATGACCGTGGTGATCTGATATTCATCTGTGATCTCTTTTATGAGCTTATCAATCAGCCCGGAAGTCTGCGGATCAAGCCCTGAGTTGGGTTCATCCACAAACAGGTATTTTGGATTGAGCACAATCGAACGGGCTATCCCCACCCGTTTCATCATACCGCCACTTATCTCTGCCGGAAACTTTTTATTGGCGCCTTTGAGGTTTACCCGGTCCAGCACCTCATCTACCCGCTTCATCTTTTCCTTGCGGGTGTCTCTTGTAAACATATCCAATGGGAAAATGACGTTTTCTTCAACCGTCATGCTGGTAAAGAGTGCCGAGCCCTGGAAGAGCATGCCAATCTCTTTGCGGATCTCTTTGCGTTGTTCCGTATTCATTTGCGTGTAATCCTTTCCGCCATAAAGAATAGAGCCGCTATCGGGTTGAAAGAGACCAACCAGGCATTTCATCAATACGGTTTTGCCACTACCCGAACTGCCAATAATGAGATTGCAGTGACCTGCTTTTAATATAAGCGATGCATCATGAATGATGGTTTTGCCGCCAAAGCTTTTCTTTAAATTTTTTACTTCGATCATAATTATAACAATAGGGCGGATAAAACATAATCGGCAATCAGGATCAGGATACAACTAACCACTACTGCTTTTGTACTGGCGCGACCAATTTCCAGTGCACCACCATTTACATGATAACCAAAAAAGGCTGGTATGCTGGATATGATATAAGAAAAAGTATAAGCTTTAACCAGCGAAAAGAAAACATTGTAAGGCAAGAAATTCATCCGGAGACCTTTGTCAAACGTATCGGCTGAGAGTATACCCGACATGGTGGCGGCTATGCGTCCGCCAAGGATGCCTAAAATAGTAGCCAGGATGATCAACATCGGTATCACAAAAACGGCCGCTAAAATTTTTGGAAGCACCAGGTACGCTTTTGTATTGATGCCCATGATCTCCAACGCATCTATTTGCTCTGAAACCCGCATATTGCCCAGTTCGCCGGCGATCTTACTGCCAATGACACCTGCCAGCACAATGGAAACAAGGGTAGGCGCAAATTCAAGAATTACCGTATCGCGAACGATCTGTGAAATAGACTCTTTCGGAATGAGAGGGCTTACTAACTGGTAAGCCGTCTGCACGGCAGATACGGCGCCAATAAAGAAAGAAATAATGGCTACGATAGGCAAGGAGCCGATGCCGATCTCAGAGCACTGGTGCATAAATTCTTTCCAGTACATTTTAAAGTTTTCGGGGCGGGAAAACATGCCCTTGATCATCATCATGTAGCGGCCGGTATCGTCTAATAGTTTCAGCATTAGATTAACTTGTTGTTCCTGTTTTATTTGATCGTTTCATTCGTTTCCACCAAGGTGACCGTTTTATGGCTTCTGCTGATGCCTGCTGGCTTTTTATCTGCGCATCCACCACCGCAATAGTAGCCATATTTACAATATTACGCACCGTGCTGCCTAATTGCAAGATATGTACTGGCTTCTTCAAACCTAATAAAATCGGGCCAATGGCATCTGCATTTCCGAGTTCTTTCAGGAGATTATAAGCAATATTGCCCGAAGCCAGGTTGGGGAAAATAAGCGTATTGACATCTTTATCCACCAATTCGCTGAAGGGATAATTCTCTTTCAGCAATTCATTATTAAATGCCAAACTAGCCTGCATCTCACCATCCACGATCAGCTCCGGCATCATCTCTTTTACAATCTTATAAGCATCTGCTACCAGGTGCGATTCTGCGGATGTGCTGCTGCCGAAATTGGAATAACTCAACATGGCGATACGGGGAATGATATTGAAGTTGCGTACTTCTTCCGCAACCATCAAAGTGATCTCTGCCAATTCTTGCGCTGTCGGATGGAAATTCACCGTTGTGTCGGCAAGAAAAATAGGACCTTTTTTGGTCAGCATCAGGTACATGCCGGCAATCTTATTGATGCCTTCATCCACGCCAATGCATTGAATGGCCGGACGGATCGTATCAGGGTAATTTTTAGAAAGCCCGGAGATCATGCAATCTGCTTCACCGGTTTCCACCATCATGCAACCAAAATAGTTGCGGTCTTTCATTACTTTTTTAGACTCGTAAAAATTAAAGCCTTTACGACCCCGCTTTTTAAAGAACAGTTCTCCGTACTTGTTCCGCTTTTCTTCCATCGCATCGCTGCGCGGGTCAAAAATCGGTAACCCTTCCAGGTCAATACCATTCGTCTGCGCGATGGCTTTAATCTTTGCTTCGTCGCCCAAAAGGATCGGGTAGCCAATGCCTTCATCAATAACGATCTGCGCGGCTTTCAGGATTTTGACATTGTCCGCTTCAGCAAACACAATGCGCCGTGGATCGCGGCGTGCCTTACTTCCCAGAACCCGCAGCACCTGGTTATCCAGGCCCAATCGTTTGTTCAGATCCGTCACATACCCATCCCAATCCGTAATAGGATGCTTGGCCACTCCGCTCTCAATGGCAGCTTTGGCAACAGCCGGTGCTACGGTTGCCAACAAACGTGGGTCAAGCGGTTTGGGGATAATATACTCCGGCCCGAAAGTGATGGTCTTAGTATTATAAGCGAGGTTCACAATATCGGGGACTGGTGATTGTGCCAATGCCGCTAAAGCTTTTACAGCAGCGAGTTTCATGGCTTCATTAATCTGTGTCGCCCGTACATCCAATGCGCCACGAAAGATATAAGGGAAGCCGAGTACATTATTCACCTGGTTGGGGTAATCTGTGCGGCCGGTAGCCATGATCAAATCCTTGCGGGTAGCTTTGGCCTCATCCCATCCAATTTCGGGATCGGGATTGGCCATCGCAAAAACAATCGGGTTCTTGGCCATGCTGCGCACCATATCCGGCGTAACAACATTACCCACGCTAAGACCCACAAAGACATCGGCGTCTTTCATCGCTTTATCCAGCGTAGTTCCTTCTTTAGCGTTGGCAAACTTCAATTTGAACTCTTCCAAATCCGTACGTCCGCGATGCAGCGCACCATTAATATCAAACACATTAAAGTTCTCCGGTTTTGCACCGAGAGAAACATACAACTGAATGCAGGCCATGGCTGCCGCACCGGCGCCATTTATCACAAAGCGTACTTTGTCAATTTTCTTTTTCTGAATCAGTAAGGCGTTCAGCAAAGCCGCTGATGAAATGATAGCGGTACCATGCTGGTCATCGTGCATCACTGGGATGGTCAATTGCTCCCGCAACGCTTTTTCAATCACAAAGCATTCCGGTGCTTTAATGTCCTCTAGATTGATGCCGCCAAACGTGGGCTCCAACGCTCTTACAATTTGTACAAATTTTTCCGGGTCCGTTTCATCCACTTCAATATCAAATACATCAATATCCGCGAATATCTTGAAGAGTACACCCTTGCCTTCCATCACGGGTTTGCTGGCTTCCGGTCCGATATTGCCCAACCCCAAAACCGCCGTGCCGTTCGAGATGACCGCTACCAGGTTTCCCTTAGCAGTGTATTTATAAACATTCTCTTTATTCGCCGCTATCTCTTTGCACGGTTCGGCTACGCCGGGAGAGTAAGCTAATGAAAGATCGCGTTGCGTTTTTGCTTCCTTGGTGGGCACCACTTCTATCTTACCCGGCCGTCCTTTGGAGTGATATTCTAGTGCTTGTTGTTTACGTAAGTCTTTTGCCATGTTTTTAAATAACCGTTTCTCGTTTCTGGTTTCTCGTTTTGGCTTATGCCGTCCGGCTTATAAATTGGGTGAGCTTCAAGGTGACAGGTTGTATTATGAAGGAACGAGAAACGAGAAACAAGAAACCTTTGTGTTTCGTCCTCTCATTCAGCCCGTTCGTAAAATAATACTGCAAAATAACGTCAAATGGCGGCGCTTTGTATTCCGGTCAGGATATATTTGAGCCTAACAACTGCTATGAGTTCTACTTACATCATTAAAACAGAAGCGCTCAACTACCATTTTGCGCCGGGTGTGAAAACCCTAGATAACATTAATCTTTCGGTGGAGAAGGGCAGCATTTACGGCTTCCTGGGACCAATGGCGCCGGTAAAACCACAACGCTTTGGCTGCTGTTGGGTTTGCTGAAAAACCAGCAAGGCGCTATCCGGCTGTTCGACAAAGACATTGCGAAGCACCGGATCGAGATACTGAAAAATGTAGGTTCGCTTATCGAACAGCCTTCGCTATATGCACACTTGACGGCAAAGGAAAACCTGGAGGTCTATCGAAAAATTTACGGCTCCCCAAAATCAAGGATCGATGAAGTGTTGAAACTCGTTGACCTGGCAGGTACTGGTTCTAAAAAGGCCAAACAATTTTCGCTGGGTATGAAGCAGCGGCTTTCCATTGCGGTGGCACTATTGCACAAACCGGAGTTATTGATCCTCGACGAACCGACGAATGGTCTTGATCCCAATGGCATCATTGAAACCCGCGAACTGATCAAACGGTTGAATAAAGAAGAAGGCGTCACGATCATTGTTTCCAGTCATATTCTTGCGGAGATAGAGCGGATGGCGTCGCATGTGGGCATCATTCACAAAGGCAAGTTGCTTTTTCAAGGGCCGCTCTCAGAATTGCAACAACTGAAGAACAAGCAAAGCTTCGTGCAGGTAGATACGTCTGATAATGACGCGGCTGTGCGCCTGCTTGCCGAACATGGCGCGGAGCAGAAGAACGGGCTTATTCAATTTCCGTTTCAGCACCGCGAAGGCGTGGCGGCTATCGCCCAAATCCTGATAGCGAACAACCTGGCTGTTTATCTTTTACAGCCACAGCAAAACGACCTCGAACAATTATTTCTTCACATTACATCCGGCACTATATGAATTTCGCAGCATCCCTCAGTTCAGAATTATTAAAGACCAAGCGCACCGCTTCTTTTTGGATGAGCATTATTGGTGCAGCGTTCATACCGGCACTTTTTGCACTTGCTTATACTTTCAATGCGGATAAGATTGCTATCAAATTAAAAGTTATGCCTTGGGGGCAACATTTTGGACAAGGCTGGCAATCGCTGAGCTCTTTTTTGCTGCCCATGTACATTATCCTTGTTTGTGCATTGATACCGCAAATTGAATTTAAGAATAATGCCTGGAAGCAAGTGTTTTCCTCACCACAATCCACCGGGCAGATTTTCTTTTCCAAATTCCTGACCGTTCACTTGCTGATTCTTTTTTGCTACACGCTTTTTAATGTGTTCATGATCCTTTTCGCCTTGTTGGTTAACCTGATCAACTCAAAATATACGTTTCTCGATAGTTCCATCAACTGGTCGCAACTGATGCAGCTGAATGCCAAGACCTATATTTCGATTTTAGGAATCAGTGCCATTCAATTCTGGCTAAGCCTGCGGTTTAAGAATTTTATTGCGCCGGTAGGCATTGGGCTGGTACTATTGATCGGGTCTATCATTGCCACAGGATTTGGCTGGGATCATGTCTATAAAATTCCGTATGCGCATCCGATCCTGACGCTTATGTCCATGAAAGGAAAAGGTCCGTTGGTGCTCGAAAACCACGAGTTAAATTCGATCGGCTATTTTGTTTTCTTTACGCTGCTGGGCTTTTTGGATTTGCGGTTTCGGAAGGAGAAAGGTTAAGAAAGCAGATTGGTGAGGATGCAAGCAAGCCCTGCTTGGGGGTGTAGGTCTTCCGGATCAACGCAAGGAAGGCTGGCGGTAATGTCGGCTTTGTTTTCTGGATGCCTTTATAAGGGATTTACTCTGCCTGGTTGATCTTCCACTGAGCCGCTTAGCTTAGCGACATTTTGTATAGTCCCCAGACTTTTCGCGAAGCTGATTCCAAGGCAATGGGATACGTTCCAATATTGTAACGAGGTGAAAAAACCCATCATTTTGTGTGAAAAATCCCATAGCGAAAATGTTAGTGGTTTCTACCTTGCCCTCCTAAATCTTTATTATGAACTACAAATCATTACCAAGGCTTTTAGTTCCACTCAAACAGGTTGTCATCATTATTCTTGTTGCATTTTTTATGAATGCGTGTCGGAAAACGGGATCCGACCCGGAAGCCGAAAGCATGGAACCTAATGCCGCGACCGCAAAAGAGTGGTATTACGGTAAATTCAAGAAAACAACCGAATGGGCCAGCTCGCCATTGAAAGGTAAAAAGCTGCCTGATTGGAAGAACAGCATCACAAAGGAAATTGGCAATCTTTCATTCGTTGAATTTCCGATGCTCATCGGCAGAAAGGAAGTGATGATCCCTTCTTCCTGGAACTTAAGCTTAGGGGATAAGAAGCGTATCACCGAAGCCACCCGCGTGACGGCTACGATTATCCGCAACAAAGCGGGAAAAACAGACATACGGGAAACTTATTATATCCCAACGCTGGCCTATTTGCAAAAGAATAGGTTTGACATTAGTCATGTATCATTGCTGAATGCGGATAATGATTTTTCCGGGCAGGTTGTTGTCAGGAATTGGATAGGAAATGTCATTTCTATTCGCAAAATGAAAGACGGTAAGATTACAAGAACGATAAAGATTGGCGAAAGAACGGGAACGTTAACCCCTCAAGCCCAAAATGCGGGTGGTTGCGTGCCGGAGTACGAATGTTTGTTTGTTTTCATTTGCATGGAAACAGTTACTGGAGAAACAATAACATACAGCGATTGCCGTTGGGAAAATACAGGTGAGTGCTAGCAAGTAAACGACTGTCCACCTGACAACCCATGTGAAGGGCTGGATAGTGAACAATGCGCTTGTGCGGTGTTTGGTATTTGTGAGGATGGGGATGAGGGGGGAGATGAAGAAGACTATACTTGTGCATATGAACAAAATGCGAATTTTGAAAATGAGTCGTCAGGAGGTTCTGTAGCTAGTGAAAGTATATCGGAATCAAGTACGGAAATCGATCCGATAACACGGAGTGTTTCAACGGATTGGAAATGCTTCAATGGTTTAGGCGGATGGAAGTTAACATCTCATGAGACTGGTATTATAAAGTATGTACCATTTGGATCAGGAAATCGTTGGGAATGGGAATCAATTTCGCACCATTCAATTACCAAAGAAGGAAGTACTTTGCCAGGAGTTAGTGTATCATTTACACAGGGCGTCGGTACACCCCATATTGCATCTCATATAGCGAGCATGAAGCTTAAGTTCAATGTGACTTATAATTTTGTTTGTGAATGTCCGAGCATGCCATTAAATTGGGTTGTTCAACCGGTTGATAAAAGTTACGAGACTCCAAGTCCTTTTTGGATTGCGAAACCTTAAAGAATGTTTCAAAAGGTTATTTATTTTATATCAATAGTATTAATCTTAATGATTAGCGGCTGTAGTAGCACTACCAAAACAGGTAGTGCTACTCAGTTTCAATCTGTTTTCAATTTTCCGCTAAGGGCGTATAAAGAAAACGGCAATGTGAAAATTCTTAATTTGCGAGACACGTCGTTTATTTTTCATTATGGGGCGTATACTCTCTACAAACTGCCTGCAACGGTTCAGCTTGAAACAAGCGAAAACATTCAAGGAACAGAACCTTTTCTCTTACGGAAAAAAGGCGATGAGTGGGGATATTATTTTACGTCAATAAAAGATTCTTCCAATGGTGAAAGGGTTAAGGTGGACTCATTGCTAAAGAGAAAAAGAATGAAGGGGGAAGACTTTGCCTTACCTTCTGATACGGCGTGGAGACTAGTTTCCAAAGTTTTCGATAGTAAAGCGCAAGAGTTTGTTGAAAAGTATGCATCAATTCGCCAGCCTAATGAAGTGACATTTGATTCAATATTTTATTACTACTCGAAAAGTGTATTTGACACGGATTTTAGTTTTTCAAAACGAATAGATAGTGTCACGCAAATGAAATTATTTAGGATAAGATTTTTATATAATGAGCGCTTTTCTGTTCAAGAGCAATTTGTGATTCCTAAAAGAGAGTTTTTATTCGATCTTAAGAATGTTCAAGTTCACAGCTCCAAAGAAATTAAACGACTTTTTGAGCATTTTAAATCGCTGGCGGGTATTGACAGCTAGGATGATGAGATTATTGCAAAATAGTCACAATGTCACTTATTAACCAAAGTTTACTTTGCATTTTCTTAAGCTCCATTTGTTTATTGTATCTGACCTTTTTCACACAAGAATTGGCACGAAAAAAGTATAGAGCTTCATATTTTCTTATACTCACCATTCAAATTTTCTTTATCATCTCCATACAAGGTCGCGCCGGGTGGGTTGGCTTTATAGCTGGTTTGGTTTTTCTATTATTTAAACTTCAATTGATCAAACTCACCTGTAAGGTTGCATTTGGTATTTCAGCAATCTGTATTGTTTTGCTAGTTCCTATTCTTTTTTTATTAAAAACAGGATCTTCTGAAGGGCGATTGCTAATCTATAAAGTTTCCGCAACCCTTTTCCAAGATCATTGGCTTTGGGGTATAGGCATTGGTCGTTTCAAAACACAATACAACCTATACCAAGCCGATTATTTTACGAAAAAATCTATTGATGACCGAGCAGCCTTGCTTGCAGATAATACTATCTATGCTTTCAATGATTTGTGGCAGCTCCTCATAGAAATTGGAGCAGTGCGCTTTGCAGGCGTGGCAGCACTGGCGATTATTGCTATAAAGTTAGTATGCAAGCATTATGTAATAAAACCAGAACGGAGAAGCTTGTTTTATGGTTCGGTTGCCGCCATCATTTGTATCCTAGCCGCCTCTCTATTTTCCTATCCTTTTCACAATTTTCTTTTGCAAGCAGTTTTTCTCATTTATGTAACGACAGCATTATTTGCCTTAAAAATAAAAGAGTCATTTAAACAAGTTGGTCAGTTTTTTCTGTATATGCTTCGTGGCTTTTTCCCACTAGTAATTATTTATTTGTTAGTACAGGAAAAGACAAAAATGGACGGCATAATAAGGTCAAAGCAGGCATTTGAACTTTCGCAATTAGGCTACAAAAACAAGAGCTTGAAAATATACGATTCTTTATTCCAAGCAGGCTCCACCGATGGCGCCACGATGATGGCTTATGCCAAGCAGTTGTACTTTGTAAAAGATTTTGAGGCAGCTAAACGAATGATTAGATATGCAAGGATGTGTCACACCGATAACAATATTTACAGTGTTTCTGCCGAGATAGAGGAAGCATTGAAGAATAGCAAAGGGGCGGAGCGAGATTACAAAACAGCATTGTACATGGTGCCCAACCGCATGAGAGGCAGATTCAACCTTTTTCAATTCTATTTGCGAAATGCCGACACAACTAACGCTATTTTTTGGGGAAACTCGATAGTCAATATGCCCATAAAAGTTCCATCGGACCACACGGCTTCAATGAGACGACAGACGGTTGAGGCGCTTAATAGAATTCGCCTCATTTTATATTAGTCGTGCAGTAGCTCCCAGCGCCGCCATCATTCCTATCCCCGTTTCAATCGCCGCCTCATCAATATCAAACTTAGGCGTATGCACACCCGCTGTTATTCCTTTCGCTTTGTTGGCGGTGCCTAACCGGAAAAAGCAACCGGGAATGAGCTGGGAATAATAACCAAAGTCTTCGGCGCCCATACGCACTTCTGTTTCTTCGACATTTTCGGCACCCATGAATGCTTCGCCGATCTTTCTGGCATGAGCATTCAAGGCTTCGTTATTATAAACAGTTGGATAGCCCACATCAACCAGCACATCCACCTCGCCACCCATGGCTTCTACCAGCTCTTTGGTTTGCTTATAAATAAGACCGTGCGCTTTCTTCCGCCATTCTTCATCCATTGCCCGGAAAGTTCCCATCAGCTTCACTTCTGTCGGAATTACATTCGTTGTATAGCCGCCTTGAAAAGAGGTGATGGAAAGCACGGAAGGTGAAAGTGGGTTGTTATTGCGGCTGATGATCTGTTGCAGGCTAACGACCAGTTGCGATGCAATTAAAATGGTGTCGGTTGTTAGATGTGGAGCCGCAGCATGTCCGCCCTTTCCTTTGATAGTGATGTAAATTTCATCGGCGCTTGCCATTACTTTCCCGCCTCTGAAAGAGAGCTTGCCCACTTCCAATTGTGGATTGACATGCAGTCCAAAAATGTAGCTTGGTGCCGGGTTTTCCAGTACGCCCTCTTTTATCAGCAGGCTGGCGCCACCTGGATTCTTCTCTTCACCCGGTTGAAAAATTAGCTTTACAGTGCCTTCCCATTCTGTTGCGGTTTCTGCTAAGATTTTTGCCGCGCCTAACAAGCAAGTAGTGTGTACATCGTGTCCGCAAGCGTGCATTACACCGGGCTTTGTTGATTTATATGTGACCTGGTTTTCTTCATTAATGGGCAGCGCATCCATATCTGCCCGCAAGGCTACAACGCGGCTTTCCGGGTTTCGTCCTTTGATTAATCCAATAACACCGGTCGTAGCTTTTACCTCAAATGGAATACCAAAAGCTGCTAACTTTTCCTGCACAAATTTGGATGTTTCAAACTCCTGGTAAGAAAGCTCCGGATGAGCATGCAGGTGATGACGAACCGCTATAAATTCAGCCGCGTATTGCCTGGCAAGTTCTTTAATCTTTTGTTGGATCATAAATGGACAGTGAATAGCAAAAGTCCATTAATCCCGCAAAAGGGCAAAGAATTGATTACAGGTAGTGAAACTGATTGCAATACAAGCGATCTATTTTAAGGTTTTGGGTCATCTAATACTTCCACGCGATCAGTCTCTGCTTTTATTTCTATAACGTCATTTACGATAAACACACCCTTCGGAAACATCGAATTCATAAGCTTTTGATAGCTTTCTGCTTCTGAGCGTGTCTGAAAATTACCTGCCTTTAATTTAAAGTAAGGCGATTGGTAAGCCAGGTAGGCTTTTAGCTCTGGAAAAAGATTGTACAGTTTCGTTTTCGCATCAATCGCTTCCTGGCGGTTCTTGGTGTTGGCTACCAATAGCCGATAGCCCCGACCAGTGCGGGAGGTGGCTTTTTTTACGGCGGCATTAATGGCCGCTTGTTTTTTTACCAAAGCATCTACCCGTGGGTCTTTATGCACGATCACAAAAGCGGTATCCTGCGCCCAACTGCTGTTTGCAGCGAAAAGCAATAATAGAAACAATGCGTACTTCATCTTATTCGAATGTCTTGCTTTTACCAATATAATTTAATAGTCTTCTGCTGCCATGTCTTTCTCACCATTCACTATGGCTACACTTGCACTGCAACCCAATCTCCCTGCGCCCGCATCCACTAGGCTTTTGGCGAAAGCATAATTGCGAATGCCGCCGCTGGCTTTTATCCGGATAGAAGAGGGGAGATGCTCCCGTATTAGTTGCACGGCTTCCACCGAAGCACTCTTTTCTGCATAGCCGGTAGAGGTTTTTAAGAAATCAACAGGATATTGGCGATAAAGTTCGCAACAGGTAATGATCTCTTGCGAAGAGAGAACACCGCTTTCTATAATGAGTTTTAAGGAAACAGCTTTTTCTGTAAGCTTTACGATAGCAGCGATCTCTGCTTTCAAGTAAGTCAAATCGGCTGCTTTTAAGGCTGCGAGATTGATCACCATGTCCACTTCGTCTGCTCCATCGCCTGTTGCCTGTTCTACTTCTTTTGCCTTTGCCGAAAAGTGACCATATCCGAATGGGAACCCAATAACCGTTGCCGTTTTTACTTCACTATTCTGTAATAGCATTTTAGCTGCCGAAACAAAATAAGGTGGCACACAAACCGCTGCAAATCGGTATTGGATCGCTTCTTTGCAGACTTTTTGAATATCGGCAAAGGTGGTAGTGGGTTTTAAAATCGTATGATCGATAAGCGGTGCTAAATTCATGCGAAAAGTGTTTACTTTTAAGCCTTCACTTTTTATTCACACAAAGTAAATCAAAACGCCTTATCACATGAGAAAAAAGGAATGCTTAGCACTGGTGCTTGGCGTGATGCTGTCGTGTTCGCGTCTTTGGGCACAGCCTACCTTCCCGGAAAACGGGATCGCTGATCCAAGACACGGTCATTACGCTTTCACCAATGCCACAATTGTTAAAGATGCTTCAACCACACTGTCCAACGCCACGATGGTTATCAAGGATGGTAAAATTATTTCTGTTACAGCCGGTGGCAAAGTGCCAGCCGGAGCTGTCGAGATCAACTGCACGGGTAAATATCTTTACCCTTCGTTCGTAGACATTTATGCAGACTACGGTACTTCGCTGCCGCAACGGCCACCAGGTGCGGGTGGATTCAATTTTGCGCAGCAGCCACAACTAGCAACGGCTACTAAAGGTGCCTATGGATGGAACCAAGCCATCAAAAGCGACGCAGATGCTTTCCGCGTTTTTGCAGTAGATGATGCGAAAGCAAAGACCTTACGGGAGTCAGGTTTTGGTACTGTGTTATCGCATGTGCGTGATGGCATTGCCCGCGGCACCGGTACACTCGTTTCATTGGCAAATGACAAAGAAAATATGGTGATCCTGAAGGATCGGGCATCTGCTCACTACTCTTTCAATAAAGGAACGTCGAGCCAATCGTATCCGAGTTCGCTAATGGGCAGCATTGCCCTGTTGCGCCAGACTTATTTGGATGCGCAGTGGTACAAAACCAAGCCTGCACAGGAAGGATTGAACCTGACCCTGCAAGCCTGGAACGACGAGCAAGGCTTACCGCAAATATTCGAAGGCGGCGACAAATGGAACAATCTCCGTGCTGATAAGATCGGCGATGAATTCGGTGTGCAATACATCATCAAAGCAGGTGGCAATGAATACCAGCGCATCAAAGAAATGGCGGCTACCAAAGCCACTTTCATTGTGCCCATGAACTACCCGCAAGCTATGGACGTGGAAGACCCGAATGATGCCCGCCTGGTTTCAGTAACGGATATGAAGCATTGGGAACTGGCACCGACCAACCCGGCGGCTTTTGAAAAAGCAGGTATTCCCTTTTGCCTAACTACAGCTGACCTGCGTGACGTGAAGTCATTTATGACCAGCCTGCGCACGGCGTTTAATCATGGCTTGACAGAAACGGCTGCTATGAATGCGCTAACTAAAACACCAGCAACTGTTTTAGGTGTGTACGATCAAGTGGGGAGCCTGGATGCTGGTAAATGGGCAAACTTCCTGATCACGTCCGGACCTGTGTTTGCCGCTAACACGACCATTTTTCAAAATTGGGTGCAGGGAACAAAATACAGTATCAAAGATGATTCCTGGAAAGATCCAAAAGGTACCTATAAAGTAGTGTTGAACACGCCGACTGGTCCTGTAAATTATACGTTGGACTTTAAGAGCAATACAGCCGCCAGCTTGATTGGTAGCAAAGACACCGTTACCTCTAAATTTTACTATGACGGTCGCCAGGTGCGCATCAACGTAGCGCCGGAAAGACGCGGAGGACAAAACCTGAACCTAAGCGGTATTGTAAACGACAATAGCTGGAGCGGATTTGGAACAGACAGCGCTGGTAACAGCTTTACGTGGACAGCCGTTTATGACCAGCCCGGTGTGCAAAAAGTAGACAGTGCCCGCAAGCGCCCTACAGCACCATTGGGGAAAGTGACTTTTCCTTTTGAGCCATACGGCTGGGAAGAAGGCGCTGCTCCAAAGCAAGAGACGATCCTGATCAGAAATGCTACCGTTTGGACCAATGAAAAAGAAGGCGTACTGCAAGGTGCAGATGTTTTAATTCGTGGTGGTAAAATAGCAAGCGTTGGCAAAGGATTGTCAGACGCAGGTGCCCGTGTAATTGACGGAACCGGCAAGCACGTAACAGCCGGTATCATTGATGAACACTCGCATATCGCCGCAGCTTCTATTAACGAAGGTGGACAAAGCGTTACCTCTGAAGTACGCATCGCCGATAATATCGCCCCCGATGATATCAACATCTATCGTCAATTGAGCGGTGGTGTTACATCTTCGCATATTCTTCATGGCTCGGCGAATGTGATCGGTGGTCAAACGCAAATGATCAAATTGCGCTGGGGTGCCAATGCGGAAGACCTGAAGTTTCAAAACTGGCCCGGACAGATCAAGTTTGCCCTTGGTGAAAACGTGAAGCGCTCACCCGCACAAGCCGGACAAAACAACCGCTACCCGGATACTCGTATGGGTGTGGAGCAGGTATTGGTAGATGCCTTTAGCCGTGCAAAAGACTACAAAAGAGGATGGGCAGAGTACGAAGCAAATAAAGGGAAGAAAGGTACGGTTGCTCCCCGCCGCGACTTGGAACTGGATGCACTAGTAGAAATTCTGGATAACAAGCGTTTCATTACTTGTCACTCCTATGTACAAAGCGAGATAAATGGCGCGATGGAAGTGGCTAACCGCATGGGTTATAAGTATAACACCTTCACCCATATCTTGGAAGGCTATAAAGTAGCTGATAAGATGAAGGCACATGGTGCCAATGCTTCTACCTTCTCTGACTGGTGGGCTTACAAAATGGAAGTGCAGGATGCTATTCCTTACAATGCTGCCATCATGCATAAAGTAGGTTTGAACGTGGCTATCAATTCTGATGATGCAGAAATGGCGCGTCGCCTAAACCAGGAAGCGGCCAAAATTGTGAAGTACGGCGGTGTATCGGAAGAGGAGGCACTGAAGATGGTAACGCTGAACCCGGCTAAGATGCTCCACGTAGACCAATATGTAGGTAGCTTGAAAGCAGGTAAAGATGGCGACGTGGTCGTTTGGAGCGATAACCCATTAAGCATTTATGCAAAGTCGCTTTACACGATTGTCGATGGTATCGTTTATTTCGACAGAGCGAAAGACGAGCAATTGCAAAAGCAGTTAGATGCCGAGCGTCTTCGCTTAGTGAAAAAAATGAATGGCGAAAAGCGTAGCGGTGCTCCGGTAACGCCTCCCATGCCAACGTATTCTATCATGCATACTTGCTCTGATCATCTTCACAGCCATGGCTTCTTAACGATAGACGCAGACCATGTGCAACAATAAGTTCAACGTTTAAGGTTTGAAGTTTAAGGTATGGCGACAATAAGATCTTTTGAGGAAATTAAAAGCTGGCAGAAGGCAAAAGCTGTTTGCAAGTTCTTGGGCGATCTTATTGACCAGGGAAAATTTAAAAAAAGCTTTCGATTGATCCATCAAATTGAAGGTTCTTCTGGTTCTGTCATGGATAATATTGCAGAAGGATTTGAAAGAGGAACAAAGGGTGAATTTATTCAGTTCCTTGGTTATGCGAAAGGTTCGTGTGGCGAGTTAAGGTCTCAGCTTTATAGAGCGTATGATCGTAGTTTTTTGACAAAAGAGGAGTTCGATTTTTTAAAAGCAGAAGTTATTTCCATCAGCGGTCTGATTCAGAATTTTATTAAATCGCTTCAAAAGTCACCCATCGCCGGAGCCAGAAAGAAAGTTGCACCTTAAGAACCTTAAACCTTATACTTTAAACCTTAAACCCCTAAAAATATTAAAATGAAAAAGATACTTCTAAACTTCCTCTTATTAAGTGCCCTTGCTGCCACTGCGCAGGAAACGGTGTACCCAACGCCGAAACAAACCGGCTCCACCGTTATTACGAATACAACTATTCATGTAGGTAATGGAACCGTTATTCAAAACGGATCAATCGTAATCACTGATGGTAAGATAGCAGCGGTTGGTAAAGATGTAAAAATTCCTGCCGGTGCTACCGTTGTCGATGGTCAGGGCAAGCAGGTTTATCCGGGATTGATCCTGCCGGTAGCTAACCTGGGCTTGGTCGAAACACCTTCGGTTCGTGCTACCAGCGACGTGCAAGAACTGGGTGAATTGAATCCAAGCATCCGTTCGATTGTAGCGTACAATACTGATTCTAAGATCATCAACACGCTACGCTCCAGTGGTATCCTGTTGGCGAACATTGTACCGGAAGGCGGTATCATCAGCGGTTCTTCTTCCGTAGTGCAACTGGACGCCTGGAACTGGGAAGATGCCGCTTATAAGACTGATGGCGGTATTCACTTCCGCATGCCAGCTCTGATCGCTCGCCCTCGTGGCTTTGGCGGTTTTGGTGGCGGTGGAGCTGCGCAACAACCTGCTGTAGATGTAGTAAAGCAAGGGCTGGAGCAAGTGGATCGCATGAAGAGTTTCTTTCGCGAGGCACAAGCTTACAACAGCGTAGCGACTCCTGAAGAAACCAACCTGAAGTTTGCAGCCGTAAAAGGTTTATTCGAAAAAAAGCAAAAGCTGTACGTACATGCCAATACCGTAAAGCAAATGCTGGTGGCGCTGGATTTTGTAAAGGAGTTCAACTTCGATGTGGTGATTGTTGGCGGCAGCGATAGCTGGCAGATTGCCGACTTGCTGAAACAAAACAACGTCATGGTGATCCTGAACCAAATGCACAGCCTGCCTACCTTGGGCGACGATGATATTGACCAGCCTTTTAAAACACCCGCCATGCTGCAAAAAGCAGGAGTGGTGTTTGCTATCAATGACGAAGATGGTCAAACCCGTGGCCGCAACCTGGCTTACAATGCCGGCACGGCTGCTACCTATGGTTTGGATAAAGAAGCGGCATTGCAAGCTATCACCTTAAATGCAGCTAAAACCTTAGGTGTTGCCGATAAAACCGGCAGCATTGAAGTTGGTAAGGATGCGAATATCATCATCAGCACCGGCGATATCATGGATATGAAAACCAGTACCGTAACGGATGCCTTTATTCAAGGTCGCAAGATCAATCTGGATGACAAGCAAAAGCAACTGAACGAACGCTACAAACACAAGTTGGGAATTAAGTCACCTTTCTAATTTAAAAGTTTCATATTAAAAAGCCCTCCAAACGGAGGGCTTTTTAATGTATGTTACCAAATATGATAATACTAATTATGTTCTTTGATGTAAATGCCTGGAGGTAGACTTTGAGGGGGTAAAATGATGTTAGGATTTTTTACTCGGTATTCTTGTATCTTTTTTCGGTCTCGCGCCAAGATATCAACGTTTTTTATAAAAACTTCTGCAATCCTAAAAGTGGGATCCTCTTTTAAAAAAATCAACTCGTATAGGTAAAAAGTTCCTTGTTCGTTGTAATATCTGACTTGGCAAATATTGAAACTGTCTTGATAATTCTTGTACGAAACTTGAACCAATCGTTTTGTCGTAGCTTTCAATGGCTGAATGCTAGATGCGATTTCACTTAACTGTTTAGAAATGGAGTTGTTTTTTATTTTATCGCCTTTTTTTAAAGATTTCAACAAAGAAGATAGCTTCTTTTCTTCGAGTAAGTTAGCTATGTCTTTTGCTTTGGCTTGCAAGGCTGAATCAGAATGTGACTTTTTATTACTCCCAAGTTGAGAAAAAACAATTTGAGGTGCGCAGATAATAAACCATGAAATGCAGTACTTTAATATTAAACTCATCAAGTGATTTTTGAAAGCATAAAAATTATTTCCAAATTTTGAACGATACTATTGATTTCCAGGCGGCTTCTCGCCATCCTTCTCCTTCTTCCCCTTAAATATCCCCCGCAAAAAGCCTTTCTTTTCTTTCTTGTCTTCAGGCACTGCGGCAGGGTCGCCTTCACCGATCTTTGGTGCTTTCGTACTGTCTTTTTTAAGCTTGGGTTTCGGTGCATTCTCATCTACCGGCACTTGCGATTCCGGTGGAATATATTCAGAGGTAGTATCGAGGCTGTAATCGCTGGCATTGCCGCTGCCTACATCTTCTCCTTCCGCATTTGGAATGTCTTCCCCGATTATACTTTCTACATCACCATTAATTAGTTGGTTGTTTAAGTCGGCTGGGCGCGGGAAAGTAGCGTCGCGGAAAATACCGAGCTTTTTGTCGCTATACACTTTCTGAAAGAAGGTTTGCCAAATAGGACGGGCAGCGGTTCCACCATAACCCTGCGCACTTTCAATACGGATAAAACGGTCGTCACAACCTACCCATACACCAGCTAATAATTGAGGCGAGAACCCAAAGAACCAGGCATCGGCGTTGTCATTGGTGGTTCCGGTCTTGCCACCCATTTCAGATGCACCCAACTGCTGCATTAACCCGGCAGCGGTACCGCGGGTTACGGGTCCTTCCAGCATACGCGTCATGTTATAAGCCGTTACTTCGGAGATAGCTTCCTTGCGGTTAGCGCCATGATCAAACCGCTTTATAACATTACCATTGCGGTCTTCGATGCGGCTGATAAAATAAGGTTTGGACGAGAAGCCACCACCACCGAAAATAGAAAAGCCCCACATCATTTCATAAAGCGAAAGATCAACCGCACCGAGTGCGTTTGAAGGGTAGGCTTCTACTTTTGTAGGAATATTAATGCGTTCTAAAAACGAAGAGAACTGCGCTGGCCCTACCTGCTTCATGAGGTAAGCCGAAGCACAGTTAAGCGAATGCGCCAGGGCGCCTGCCATCGAAACATTGGGCTGCACACCTAAGCATTTTTTACTGGCCGGCACCCACCCGTTGCCTTCAAAATATTGCGCCTGGTTGGGAATGCTGCTTTCGGGAGTGAAGCCACGTTCTTCCATCGCCTGTGCATACAGGAAAGGCTTGATTGACGAACCAACCTGCCGCTTGGTATTGATGTTGGCATGATCGAACTTGAAGGTTTTAAAATCAATGCCTCCAACCCAGGCTTTTACCTCACCTGTCGTTGGGTCCATTACCATAAAGCCCGCCTGCATCATCTGCCGGTGATAACGGATAGAATCATACGGCGTCATGGTCGTATCCTTCTGGCGCTTGGCATTCCAGGCAAAGACCTTCATCGGCACTTTTATCTTGAACGATTTTTGAATCTCTTCGTCCGATAAACCTTCTTCTTTTTCATTGCGCCAGCGTTCGCTGGCTTTCATGGCTGCCAGCAATACATTCTCATGGTCTTTCCATACGGAGCCGGTCTTTACATTCCGTTGCGCATTCAGTGACCGTTGTAAGACAGGCATTTGTTGCGTAATAGCTTCTTCCGCATATTGCTGCATCTGCGTATTGATGGTTGTATAAACCTTCAATCCATCATTATAAATATCATAAGGCTCTCCCTCGGGGTTTTCCAGCCCTTCCAATGCCTCCTTCAATTCGTCTTTTAACACCTCGCGGAAGTAGGGTGCATAACCGGTATTCTCGTCCATCTTATGATAGTTGAGCGGGATAGGGGTAGCCTTGTACTTTGCGACTTCTACCGGCGATAGGTAACCGTTCTTTTCCATCTGGCCCAGCACTACGTTCTTCCGCTCAAAAGCGGCTTTCTGGCGGTTGCGGGGATTGTAGATCGTGTTTCCTTTGAGCATGCCGACCAATACCGAGGCTTCGTTAGGATCAAGACGGTCCGGCTCTTTGGAGAAAAAAGTGCGGGAAGCATTCCGGATGCCGTACACATTATCGCTATAGGAAACGGCATTCAGGTAAAGTGCTGTTATTTCTTCTTTGGTAAAATTGCGTTCCAACCGGATGGCGATAATGTATTCCTTAAATTTTTCAATAACGCGGGCTACTAAATTCTTACTGCCTTGACCTAATAAGGTTTTGGCTAACTGCTGTGTGATGGTAGAGCCACCACCTTCGCGTCCAAAAAGGACAACCGCCCTGGCAGTTGCCTGCACGTCAATACCAGCATGATTATAGAACCGTTCGTCTTCAGTGGCAATGAGGGCATTGATCACATGCTTGGAAATGTCTTTATACGACACATTACTGCGGTTGCCCCTTTCCCGGTAATATTTTCCCATCAGGGTCCCATCCGCCGCAAAAACCTCGGAGGATTGAAGCATGGTAGGATTCTCCAATTGCTTTAGAGAGGGCATTTTGCCAAATACTCCAAACATGGCTAATATGATAACCAGGATAAAAGCACCTAATCCGCCAAGGAACAGCCGCCAAAAAATGCGTACGCTTTTGCGGGTCTTGGGAACAACAGGCTTTTTTAAAGGGTGGCGTTTTGTGGGTTCCATAGTGAATGGTCAATTGTGTAAATGGTGAGTGTTTCCGAAAGTTTAAGGATAACAAAGCTATGGCAGAAACCTAATCAAACAGTGATTGCGGAGCGTATTGGAAAATGAGAAGCTTGTGTTGTCATTTACTCACCACTCACAATTTCACCGGCAGCGTTTCTTCCAAAAATTTCTGGTAAGCCGCAAACTCTTTTGCTGTCAGCACTGCTTTCAGGTTTTCAGCAGAAATGATACTAAAGGAATATTTATCCACCTTAAGCCAGGGCACTACCTGCGAACCAGCGATAGGCTTCACTTTCTGCACATAGCCAATGGCACTGGTAGCCGAAACAAAATTGCCGATAAGAAGCAATTTAATATCGTCATTAACCGGCACGATCATGCCTTGCAGCGGACGATCGGAAAAGCCTTGGGTGAATCGTAAGAAGGAATTCTTCGCTTCGTTTACAAATACCACATCCACTTTATTCAATACCACCACGGCAAAATGCGCCGAATCGGCTTTGAAAGAATAGGGCGAATTAGGCTTTTGTACAACCGGCGCTTTCTTCAGCAAGGTATCGGCCGTAGCTTTTACCGGAACGGGCTTCTTTACAACAACGGCTGTATCCTTAGGCTGTATTACTACTTCTGTCTTTTTCTTCACTGGCGCTGCTATCGGCATCGGCTCTACAAAAAGCGAATCTTCAGGCGGACGAGTTATTTGAAGGTTACGCAATTCTTCTTCGATCTGCTTGCGACGTCCCAGGACATCAATCATTGTCTTTGCTTTAACGGCTAACGGCGTCCCGGCGTTTTGCTGAATAAGCGTACTCAATGTTTTTTTAGCAAGGCTATCGTCGTTCTGGCGAATCTGGGCCACCGCTTCAATGTAAAGCAGTTGTGGCGACCAATAGTTTGTTTTATAAAGACTGTCGGCTCTTTGCTTGGCGGTTTCTGCCTCTGCAAACCTGCCTTCTAAAAACAGGTCATAAATGCCTTCGTATGTTTTCGTGATCGTTGCAGTCGGTTGATTCGATTGCGGATCAGCGCCTGTATTTATGATCGTAGCATAGCGGCTGTTCGGAAACTGGCTAAGTAGCAAGCGCTTCATTTCCGCGGCTTTCGCCGCATCCCCGGTTTTTGTATAGCTATAGTAAAGATTAAACAACACCTGGTCCAGGTCACGTACCGGTGTGAAGCGGGTGCGGATCTTCTCAAAGGTTTCGATGGAAGCTTTATAATCTTCCATATCGTTCATATATAAAGTGCCTAGGCCAAACAGCGCCTGTTGAATACTGTCGTTAGAAGTTTGCAGTGAGACAGCCGTCAATGGCAAGCCTCCCATCATAGCATCAAAAGTAAAAGGGTCAGCTACTGTACCACCAGAAGTAGCGCTGCCGTTGCGGGTATTTTCAGGCACTTTTTTCGTCAATTGCATGGTCACATCCGACTGGCGGCGCCAATTGTCAACATTCGGGCGCCCGCCCCAAACCTGCTTGAACGCTGCTACGCCGGTTTTGCGTAAGTTATCATTATAAAAATACCACTCCCCTTTTGAACTGCTGCCGCCGAAAGGATCGAATGGGGCAGGAGCATTAATAGGACCTCCGCCACTGGCAGCGGCTTCATCCTTCAATCCTTGCTGGCGGCGCAATTGACGAACCAAACGCTTTACATAAGCAGAGCGTTCTTCTTCCGGCATAGCGGCTATGCGTTGCAGGCTGTCCTGTCTATCTATAATATTGGTGAACCCAACGAGTGAAGTAAGAAGCGGCTTGCGGGTATTGATCCTGTCCACATCTTCTGCGGCAAGGCTAGCCAGTTGAACACTGTCATAAAGAGAAGCCGCCAAACCGTATTTGCGCTGCGTAAAGGAAAGATCGGCGAGTTGTAAATAGGCTTCGTTATTCGCAACCGGGTTATCGCTTTTGTATTTAGATGCCTTAAGCAAATAACCCTGTGCCAGCATAAAATCACCTTTCTCCAACTCCATCCGTGCGATCATGGAGTAGATCACATCGCGGTAATCGGCATATTTATCGCGTCGCGCCATCTTCAGCAATTCGGCAATGTTCTTATCAATATCGGCATTGTCATTACCCGCTTTATTAATGCGGATCAGGTTGAGGCGGGCATACACTTCCATCACAGGGTCAGTCGTTTCCTTAACAACTTTGCCATAATAGATCTTCGCCAGTTCGGTCAGTCCTGTTCTTTCAAACATTTGTGCTGCCAGGTATTCCCACCGGGCACGCTCTTGGCCTTTCCTGGCTTCGCCCAAAGCTTTCACGAGATGATGCGCCGAACTGTCCCAAAAGCCTTGCTTATAAAACCAAAGCGCCTGCACTTCTTCCAAAGCGCCTTTCAGGCGTTCCGGGAAAAGCGGGTCATTCTTTAAGGTTGTGATCAAACTTCCGGCTTCGGGATAGGCTTCCTGTTGTATCATGGTGCGCACCTGCCAGATAAAAGCATCGTTGCGGGCGGGCGGTTCGGAAAAAACTTTTCTGGCTAAACTGCTTTTTTCTTTGGTAGAAACGCTCAGGGCATTGTTTCCATCCATCCGGCTACCAATATACCGGTAATAACCATCCTTCTCTTTTTCGGCGAAGGCATAGTTGATGAACTGGAACATATTATACGCCGAATCGAAATTCTGTTGCAGGTAATAAGAAGCCCCCCAAAGCATATACATATCATCTATCCAGTCGTTGCGCAGATCATGCAGCACAATAGCGGTTTTGCTCTTGGCTATTACAGAATCCAGCAAAGCCGTATCAGGTGCCAGGGCTTTCAGGGAGTAGTTGTAAAAGGGCAGGAGCTTGGTGTAATCGTCTTTATGCGCTTCTTTCGCCCGGTCCAGGATCTCGTTCAGCTTTACGTTGGCATTAAAGAAATAGTTGTAATGCGTAGTGGCGTTTTGCAGCAGTTTTTTAGGCTGCTTGATAGGCTTGTCGGGTGTTTTCTCTGCTTTTAACTCACGGTTTTCGTAAGGCTCCGGTTTTTTTATATCCAGGTCAAAGCCAAGCTGGGCTTTTAAGGAAAAGCCGCTGAATAGGAGAACCGATATGACAATCAAACGAAATGGGTGCATAGACATTGCAAACTAAGCCACTATAACTGATTTTCAAACGTTTTCGTATAAAAGAGTGTATAAATTACGTGGCCGGAAGGATAGGTTTGACCTATTTTTAAGCTTTAAACCCAATTATGAGCAAACTGGAAGCTGGTACAACCCTCCAACGCCTGCGCAACCGGTACCGGTTGGTCGTGATGAATGACGATACCTACGAGGAAGTGGTGACGTTCAAACTGTCGCGCCGCAGCGTTTACGTGGGGCTGAGTACCGTTTTTGTGCTCCTCATCGGGCTTACCGTGGTGCTGATTGTCTTCACGCCACTCAAATATTATATTCCGGGTTATGGCGCGGCATCCATTGGGCGGGAATACAAGCAGTTGAAATACGCCACCGATTCGCTGGAGAAGCAGGTGCGCTTCCAGGCGCAATATATCAACAGCATAAAAAAAGTAATGAATGGAGATATTGCGCTTACCTTAGATACGGCAGGGCTTAACGAACCCGAAGCCGAATTGTCAACCGATTAAAAAACCAATCCTACTATGTTTACCAAAGAAAAACCAGCTCCTGAGCGCAACAGCAGCGCTACACTCATCTCCACCGGTACTATCGTAAACGGCGACCTCGTCAGCGATACTGACCTCCGTATTGATGGCACTATCAATGGCAATGTCTCAGGCACGGCAAGAATCATTGTGGGTCCCAGTGGTTATGTGGAAGGAAACATTGAAGGGCAACAGGCCGACATTACCGGCAAGGTCTTGGGCAATATCAAAGTAAAAGAACTACTGCAACTACGGGGCTCCTGCAACGTACAGGGCAATATCGCTGCGGATAAATTGCAGATCGAGCCAACGGCAACTTTCAATGGCCAATGCCAGATGGGTGTTATTGAAACAGTGGTAAAAGAGGTAAGGCATGAGCTCAAAGCCGCGCAGTAATACCTCGGAAATAGCCCGCTATGCCGGCTTAGGCGCACAGATATTCGCTTCCCTGGGCATTGCGGTTTTCATTGGCTACAAAGCAGATGGCTGGCTGCATACTTCCCTACCTTTGCTGGTATGGGCGCTGCCGCTGGCGGTGCTTATCGTAATGATCTATAAACTGGTAAAAGACACGTCAAAAAGAAAAAACACCAATGCCAACTAACAAGCGAAAGCCCGTCACGCCGATACTGATTCTCTTTGTTGTACTCAATGCTCTTTTTGTAGTTGGCAAATCTGTTCTAGAGCGATTGGGCGCCGACCAGGGTGTGCTGATCATCGGCAACCTTGTGCTATTCGCCGTTACGCTGTTGTCCTTTTATTTGGCAATGAAGAACCTGAAAAGCAGCAACCCCCATGCATTTACCCGCGGCATTTTTTCCAGCATGATCCTAAAGATGTTCGCTTTTGCCATCGGGGCTTTCATCTATATCTCCATGAAGGGAAAAGACCTGAATAAGCCGGCTTTCTTTACACTCATGGGACTCTACCTCGTTTACACATTCGTTGAAGTCGCCAGCCTCACCAAGCTTTTACGGAAACCGGCAGATGGCTAAGAAAGAAGCGCCCATTTCCACACTGCAGGATTTCTTGCCGCCCAATACTTATGAGCCGGTGCTGCAATACCTGCAGCATTATAAAGTGCACCTGACAGTCGCTCGGGAACGGAAAAGCATACTGGGCGATTACCGCCACCGGCATGGTAGCCAAACGCACCGCATCTCTGTAAATGGGAATCTCAATCAATACTCTTTTCTTATTACACTCCTGCACGAGCTGGCGCATCTTCTCACCTTCGAGCATTATAGCAACCGCGTACAGGCACATGGCGCCGAATGGAAAAAGATCTTTGGGCAATTGCTGGCGCAATTTGTTCAACACAACGTTTTCCCGGAGGATATAAAGACCGCTTTGTTACGTTCATTGACTAATCCGGCAGCCTCCAGTTGTGCCGACGAAACACTCTTACGAACGCTAAAGACTTACGACAAAGAACAAAGTCACCTCGTGTTTATTGATGCCATTGCCGAAGGCAACCTCTTTAAAACGGCGGATGGTCGCATCTTTCAGCGCGGACCTAAAGTGCGGAAGCGGTATAAAGGAGTGGAGGTGGCAACGGGCCGGCTGTACCTTTTCAGCCCGGTGTACGAGGTGGAGCAAGTTATGAATGATGAATTATAGTTATGAATTAAGGACATTATCCAGAAATAGCACGATACTCATAATTCATCATTCATAACTCATAATTGTTTTAGCATCCACAGATCACACCCAAAATGCCCGGTATTACCCATCGGGTGATTGATGTATTCAAACCCAAACTTGGCGTAGGTGTTCAAAGCCTGTTTCAGTTCCGGCATGGTTTCCAGGTAGATCTGTTTATAGCCGGCATCCTTCGCAAAATCAATGCTCTTTTGGATGAGCAAGCGTCCCAATCCAATGCTTCTTACTTGTGGCAGCAAATACATTTTTACCAGCTCGCAGGTATCCTCCGGTAATCCTGATGTAGGAAAGATGCCGCCGCCACCAACGATTTCACCATTCCATTCCGCCACATGATAAATAGATCGCGGCGTGGTGCTGAATGACTCGTACAAATGATCGGTTGCTTCATCATAATACACGGTACCGGGATGATTGGCGCCGAACTCTTTTAGGGTATTACGGATGACGGCCGCGATAGCGGCATTGTCTTTCAACTCTATCGTACGAATGGTAATATGCTCTAACGAAATAGCTTCCTGCATGTTGTTTTCTTGCCTTAAGCAGGCAAAATAAGTGATAATTCCTACGGCTATTTAAAATTATTGAGTAGCCCGTTAAATAAGCTTCCTGCTTTCTTTGCAGCTCATCCGTAGCGATACATATTTGCACTACCAATATCAATGAACGGATTAAAATACCAAAGACATTATCCTAAGAAAGACCAATCCAACCAATCCAATGAAAAACCGGTAAGCGTCCAATCCTAATGTAAAAACCAATCCAAACTTCCACGCTTATCTAAAAGATTATCCCCTCGAAAGAGGGGATTTTTTTGACCGCGGATTTCTGAACCTTGATTTGGGTGGATTGAAAGGATAAAGAGGAATGGGTGCCAGTATTTTCTATTGTCATTCCATTCAAAAGGAAAGCCTCCGATGATGTCGGAGGCTTTCCTTTATTTTCTGCTAATCTATTAATCCACCCAAATCAAGGTTCAAGACAATGCCCGGTTCACCAACTCCGCCGCTTCGCTCAATTGAATTGCCGACTGCACTTTCAGCCCGCTTTCATCGATCAGCTTCTTCGCTTCTACCGCATTGGTGCCTTGCAGGCGCACAATGATCGGGATATTGATAGTGCCCATATTCTTGTAGGCATCAATAACGCCCTGCGCTACACGGTCGCAGCGAACGATGCCACCAAAGATGTTGATCAGTATCGCTTTTACTTTCGGGTCCTTCATGATGATGCGGAAACCGGCTTCCACGGTTGTCGCATTGGCCGTGCCGCCTACGTCCAGGAAGTTAGCGGGTTCGCCGCCACTCAGCTTGATCATATCCATCGTCGCCATAGCCAGACCGGCGCCATTTACCATGCAGCCTACGTTGCCATCCAGCTTTACAAAGTTCAGGTTGAATTTGCCGGCTTCTACCTCCGTTGGGTCTTCTTCCGCCACATCGCGAAGCGCTACCAGGTCAGGGTGACGCATGAGTGAATTGTCGTCAATATCCATTTTGCAATCCACCGCGATGATCTTGTCGTCAGCTGCTTTGAAAAGCGGGTTTATCTCGAGCATCGCACAATCCAACCCGAGATAGGCATTGTAAAGATTGGTGACAAACTTGGTCATGCCTTTAAAGGCATCGCCTTTCAGACCGAGGTTGAAAGCGATATTGCGTGCCTGGAAGCCTTGCAGTCCGCCACCGGGGTGTACCCACTCTTTAAAGATCTTTTCAGGCGTATTGTGCGCTACTTCTTCAATGTCCATACCGCCTTCGGTGCTGTACATGATCACGTTCTTACCGGTAGCACGATCCAATAATATAGAGAGGTAAAATTCTTTGCGTTCTGCCGGTCCATCATAATACATGTCCTGCGCGATGTAGATCTTGTTCACCACTTTACCCGCTTCACCGGTTTGGATAGTGACCAGCGTACCATTCAGGATCTTGGTAGCAAATTCCGTCACGTCTTCCAGCGACTTGGCCACCTTTACCCCGTTGATGCCGGTTTCTTTGATGGTGCCCTTACCGCGGCCACCCGCATGTATCTGGGCTTTCACTACGGCAAAGGGGCTGCCGTGTGCCGTCTTTATCTGGCGATAGGCGTCTTCCGCTTCGTGAACGGTGCTGCAGGCAAAGCCTTCCTGCACTTTCACGTCGTATTTTTTCAGGAGTTCTTTTGCCTGGTATTCGTGCAAATTCATGTGTGCAAATTTTGTGGGGGCAAAAATAAGGAGAAGGCGGTTAGGAAGGGTGGGAGAGTTTGGGGAGGGAATGGAGAATGGGAAAGTGGAGAATGGAGAATGTAAAACGGGGTTTTGCTACTTGCGTTACTAATATGATCTAGGTTCCCTACTCGTATGTCTGATTCTGATAATAAATACTTGGTCCCCAATTAAATGATAGACAATGCGGTGCCTAAGCAATTCAAAATAGAGAAAGCTGCCATCATTATCCGACTTATAAGGGTCTTTCCGATGAATAGCAGCATCAACTCGCAACTGCTCAATAGCCGATAGAAGTTTCTCCTTTACTTCTGTTGCCGATTGCTCCGAGTCTGCACGAATGTATTCTATGGATGCCTGAAATTGCCGGAGAGCGGTTTTAGTCCAGATAATAGTTCTTTCGGCCATTACCATTCTTTTGATAACCGGATTACGTCTGCGTGGCTCACCACTTCACCTTTCTGCATATCCGCCACCGCTTCATCTATTTCCCGGTTGTACTGTTCCAGGCTAATAGACTCGCCTTCCTGCACAAATGATTTGATAACACTTAGCAATGATGTTTTTTGAACCACCGTTAATTGGGCCCAATACTGCATGAATTCGCTATCTAAAGAAGGTGCCGCCATGAGAAGTGCTTTTTACAAATTTACTTTATTCAGATAAACGTAAGGGAATTGAGAATTAAGCAGCTGCTTCTATACTAAAAGCAATAACCCACTGATAGCCATAATTGGCTATCCAGATGACCAGTAGCATTATGCTCGTTGCTTTTATAGTAAGAGCCATAGCCTAAACTCAATTGGGTATCAATCACAATCCGGCTCTTCGTTACATGACTAAGACCGAAACTACCACCACCGCGAAATGCTTGACCAATAAAATTCCGTGAGCCATATCCTACCCCTACGTAACCATTGGAGCCAATGACTTGGGTGTGGGAACCGGTTATAATTCTTCGATTCAGGTTGCCCAAGTAAGCACCCCAGTAAGGTTCCGCTTTTCCATATTCGTTTGTAGTAAAATACTTTTTGGCTCTTAGTAGTAGCCCACTATAAGCATAATGGTCCGTCAGCAAAACTTTAGTAAACACACCCTGCACAAATGAAAACTCCAGACTGACTTTATCGGATACCGCCTTCTCCACCGATAAAGTTGGGCGCTGTGCTACCACTAAACTTAAAAGATTAGTCTTTACCACAAATCGTTGCCGAAGCGGCTTAAGGGATTCCTGTGCTTCAGTAAAAAGAAAGGATGCTGTTAAAAACCAAAGGATAAGAAAACGGATTATGTAGGACATACGAATTGGTTTATTGTTAAAGGTAGACCAAAAGACTACTGCTTCTCTGTCCTTAGCGAGCCCACCCACTCCCAAACTTACCTTGCTTCATACCAAGCAAGTCCCAAATCCCTCCTGAACCGATTGCATAGCACCATGCAAACCCAAAAAATTGCAAACCCGCACTTGCATGGTACCATGCAAGCCTCATTTTCTTCAATTCCGGTTTCCATAGCCTCATGCAAGCCGTTTTTTTGCCTATTCAAGTTTGCATGGTCCCATGCAAGGCATTTTTTCACTAAATCGCATTTGCATGGCTCCATGCAAGCGGCTTTTTGAGAAAACCACATTTGCATGGGCGAAGGAAGCGGTCTTTGATTCCTTTGCCTGCCCTTTCACTAACAAAGCAAGAAAACCACAGCAAAATTTTGCAAACCCAGCAGTAATTTTTACCTTAACTCTTAAAACCTACAACCATGATTAACAAAGTAAACCTCTCCAACCTCCGCAACCCGGAGTTCATCCAGTACCTCACTCAATTCCTCACCGCACTCACCGCCGCCTTTGGCGCTACGCCGCTGCCTGTGGCAGTGGCAGCACTCAAAACCCAATTGACCACGCTTTTGGACCAGGCCAATCAAGCCTTTATCAACGATAATGCCGCCCTGCTGTCCGAGCAATTGCAGCAGTTGGACGCAAAGCGCGACCGGTTGCTGAAAGCGATAGCCAAACTGGTAGATGCCCTCACCGATCACCCCTTCGAGGAGATGCGGAACGCCGCCATCCAGGTGCAGCACAACCTGAAGCTGTACGGCGCTTCCATCTGGTCGCAGTCGCACAATGCCGAAACGGCAACGATCAACAACATCATTAATGACTGGGTGGTAAAGCCCGATCTGTCGGCTGCGGTCATGCTGCTTGGTCTCGATGTGTGGAACGATGCGCTGAAAGCTGCGAACACCGATTTTAATAGCAAATTTGTAGAGCGCAACGACGCCACGGCTACTACCACACTGCCCTATACCTTGCGGGAGAAGCGGGTGGAAGCTGGTATGGCCTATACCGCACTGGTCAATAAGCTGCGGGGCCATTACGAAGTGGCGGGAGGCGCCGAGCCGTGGCTGGGGCTGGCCGCCTCGCTGAACGCCCTCACCGAAACCTATGCCGATATGCTGGCGGTGCGCTCCGGTAAGGCGGCTGCCAGTGCAGCGAAGAAAGCTGCTGAAAAACCGGCCTAAGGATTTGTTGGCATAAACATAGTTTTAGAGTAACGCCGCTCCTTTTTCTTGGGAGCGGCTTTTTTGTGGGGGTGGTAATTCGTTTGTGGTCCTGCTTTTTCTTGTGTCATCAAAATCCCCCTTGCAGTCTTGACTTATGCGGAGTCTTTGCCATCCCCCTTTATAAAGGGGGAGTGCGGAGGGGGTGATTGGCGGAGAGTGGTGAAGGGGATTTTGCTTTGGCGTGAGGAAAGTTCGTTTAATATTGTAATCTGGAAGGATAGATATACCATGAAAAGAGTGATAACAACATTTGCCCTACTATGTACAACTTTTGTTTATGCGCAAACAAAAGGGGCAACTACATTGGCAGATAGCTTGCTTAAGGTGGGAACTTTCAAAGCAGTTACTATCAAATATGACTATCCAAAGGAAGTAAAGCAACTACAGGAAAAAGCGATTACGAATCTTAAGAACAATCCTGAGTGGGCAGAAAAATACCTTGTTCACATTATTGCAAAGGGAGACAAAAACCTGCCTTATGAATCCGCTATGGGCTTATCTCAACAAGAATTTAATTATTTGCGGCAGGCATTCATTAAGGACAAAGACATCATTGCAATTGATACTTTCAATCTAACTATTAAAAAGGCAAATGGTGTGATATCATTTAAGGCTGATAAAAAAGCTACCCAGTTTAATGACCTAAAGATTAATACGCAAAAACAAGAAATAGATTTACTTAATTCAAGACTAACAATGGAAATAAAGCAACATGGACAAAGCTGGTTTTCTCCGAAGCTATTTGGTTTTGAGTGTAATAATGCAAAGGCTATTTTTTCAGGAAAGGGGTTTAGGGAGTTTGCTTTTCATATTGGTGTAAATAAAGGCGATGTGAAACCTACATTAGCTTTATTGTTTTGGAAGGGACCAACAACACCTCCAGAGGTGCTATCAATTATCGTTCTTTAGAGAGTATTAAGCATTTGTGATTGCACAACGTACCTCCTCCAACATTATGATTTCCATAAATCCCCACATTCCCACAGCACGGCTATCTTTGCGCCGATGAAGATCTACGACAGGGTACAGGAAGCTACCGCCTTCCTCCAGCCATACAATACAGCAGGCGCCACTATTGGCGTAGTACTCGGTAGCGGCCTCGGCAATTTTGTAGGAGAGATAGAAGTAGCGAAAGAGATCCCTTACGAAGAGATCCCGCACTTCCCGGTGTCCACCGTGGAAGGCCATGGCGGCAAATTGATCTTCGGCTCCATCGCTGGCAAGCCTATCATCGCTATGGCGGGCCGCTTCCATTTCTACGAAGGCTATTCGGCAGAAGAAGTGGTGTTCCCCATCCGTGTGATGAAATTCCTCGGTGTGCAGAATCTATTTATTTCTAATGCTGCCGGTGGCGTAGGTGCCGGCTTCAAGGTCGGCGACCTGATGATCATCACCGATCATATTTCATTCGCTGCCAAGAACCCACTGCTCGGTAAGAACGAAGAGCGCTTTGGGCCACGCTTCGCGGATATGAGTGAGCCATATCGGAAAGACCTCATTGCCAAAGCAAAAACCATCGCTACTCAGGAAGGTATCAAACTACAGGAAGGCGTTTACTTCGGGGTTACCGGTCCCACGTTCGAGACCCGTGCCGAATACAAGATGATCCAGCTGCTCGGCGCCCATGCCGTAGGAATGAGTACCGTGCAGGAAGTGATCGCCGCCAACCACATGAAGATGGACGTGTTTGCGATGAGCGTCATCACCGACATCGGCATCCGCGACGAGGACGATATCATTACCCACGACGATGTGCTGAAAGCGGCTAAAGAAGCCGAACCAAAGTTCACGACCATTTTCCGCGAACTCATTCGAACCCTTTAATCCTTACTGCCTGAAACCGTTCCGTCATATTTTTCTGTTGTTAAGTGCCTGCCTGCTGGCAATCGGCGCTATGGCACAACGCCCTAAGATCCTGACCGAAGGCGGTGGCTTGCCGCTTCCTAACATTCCACGACCGAACACCGGCAGTGGCGGCAGCGATAGCCTCAAGCGCCGCGATAAGAACGAGGACAGCATTACCATCACCTACCGCTACCTCGACACGACCCGCAATTATACCCTGGATTCTTCCCTCAGCGATCCGGGGCGTCGCTTCCCCGTTCCTTATACCTATCACTATTTAGGGAATGTGGGCAACCCCGCGCAGTCCATTCTTTACCAGCCCCGCGGCCGGGCCGGCTGGGACCCCGGCTTTCACAGCCTCGACGTGTATAAATGGAGCCTTGATAAGGTCCGCTTTTTCAATACCACCCGTCCGTATACCGAGTTGGGTTTTGTATTGGGTTCTGCGCAACAGTTGATGGTAGATGTGATGCACACCCAAAACCTGAAGCCTTACTGGAACATGCTGATGCAGTACCGCCTGATACAGGCACCCGGGTTTTTTAAGAACCAGAAAGCCGTGCATAATAACTACCTGCTGTCGTCGTGGTACCAGGCGCCCAACAAACGGTACAATAACTTTTTTGTGCTGTTGGGCAATAAGCTGCAAACAGCGGAGAACGGTGGCTTGCGGCGGACGTCTGACCTGTACAACCCTGCTATTCCTGATCGCTTTGCCATCGAAACAAAGCTGGGAAACGATGTTTCTTTTTCCAACAATCCGTTTAGCGTTAATATCCCGATCGGCTCTTTCCACAACGAGTTCAATGGCATGCTTCGCCAGCAATATGATTTTGGCCGAAAGGATTCTTTAGTGACGGATTCCACTGTCATTCCCCTGTTTTACCCCCGCGTCCGTTTCGAGCATAGCCTTACCTATGGCGAATACAAATACCGCTTCCGCGACACCGATGCCGACTCCACCATTTATGCCGGCTATTACGGCATCACCTTAAATAAGCCGAACGACACGATACTGCAACGGGATACCTGGAAGGAGCTGAAGAATGACTTTTCCATCTACCAGTTTCCCGATGCCAAGAACCTGAACCAGTTTATAAAAGTGGGCGTAGAATACCAATGGCTCAAGGGCATATTGCGGGAAGAAGTGCAGTACAATAATATCTCCGTACATGGCGAATACCGCAACCGCACCCGCAACCAGAAATGGGATGCGAACGCCTGGGCACGCCTCTGGCTTACGGGTTATAACGCCGGCGATTACCATGGCTATATCAGCCTGCAACGTTTGATCAGCAGCAAGCTTGGTAGCCTGCAAGCCGGCTTTGAAACGATCAACCGCTCGCCTTCTTTTGTTTATAACGAACGCAGCCAGTTTTATAGAAGTACGTCAACTTCTCTGGGAAAGGAAAACACCACGCATGTTTTTGCAGGTGTTTACAATCCACGGTTCAAAGTGCAGTTGGGAGCGGATTATTACCTGGTTACCAACTACCTCTACTTCTCCGGCTATTACAAGCCTAACCAGAACGATGTCTTTAACCTGCTGCGCATCAATGCCCTGAAGACGATCCGCCTGGGCAAGCGCTGGAACTGGCACGCAGAAGTTTACCTGCAACAAAAGGCCGGCAATGCCGCCGTGCAGGTGCCCCTATTTTTTACCCGCAACCGGGTGCAGTATGACGGCAACTTCGGCTTTAAAAACCTGACAGTTGCTTTTGGTGGGGAGATACGTTACCATACGCCTTATAAGGCTGATCAGTATTCACCCATCATCAACCAGTTCACCTACCAGGATACCGTGCTGATTAAGAACCGACCTGATTTTAATGTGTTCTTCAACTTTCGTATCAAGGGTTTTAAAGCCTACGTTCGGGTGGAGAACCTGAACACCCTGCGTTTCAAAAGCCCGGCAGGCTTTACGCAAAATAACTTAGCAGCACCGGATTATCCTTACCCCGGACTAGTTACTCGCTTTGGTATTTTTTGGAGCTTTGTTAACTAGGGCACAATCTTCCCGCCGCTTTTTGCAGTGTTGGCTATTTCCGCTTTTACAATCTATCTTTGTAGAGTTCATGAAAAAAGCATTCGCCGCCATAGTGCTCCTGGCTTACTTTACGGTAAGCACCGGTTTTACGGTGAACCTGCACTATTGCATGAACCAATTCTCTTCGTGGGATATTGGGCATAGTGAGAATGAAAAGTGCGGCCAGTGCGGTATGAAGGTGAAAAAGTCTTCTGGCTGCTGCAAGAACGAAGTGAAGGTGGTGAAGCTGCAACAGGATGCGGTGGGTGCTACTGCCATCGATTACAATTTTTCCATTCCCGCTATCGCTGCGCATTCTTTCGAGATTTTTACAATAGCTCCTTCCACAGAGGAAAGAGAATACGTGTCGCCGCTGGCGCACGGTCCGCCGCTTATAAGTAAGCGTGATACTTATCTCCGCAACTGCGTTTTCCGGCTATAGATTTGACTCACTTAGCAACTACCAACATTGCTGGTGGTCTTTGTCATTCTATTTAGTCAACTTTTTAATTAGTAAAAATGAAAACGTTACGTATCAGTATCTTATCTACCCTGTTCTTATTTTTTGCCCAGCTAACCTTTGCTCAAACAAAAAGCGAAACTTTTAAAGTAGCCGGTGAGTGCGGCATGTGCAAAGGCAAGATCGAAGGAGCGGCTAAAAAAGCAGGCGCTTCCGCTGCCGTTTGGAACGAAGATTCTAAAGTGCTAACGGTAAAATATAACAGCACTTCTTCCAATACCGCAAAGATTCAAAAGGCTATTGCAGCAACCGGCTACGATACGCCGGGCTTTAAAGCAACCGATGAAGCTTACGATAAGCTGCATGCCTGCTGCAAGTATGAGCGTGCGGAAACAGCTGCTGCCAAAGCCTGTTGCGATCATGCCAGCTGCACCAAAAGCGCTTGCATGAAAGAGGGTACCTGTTCCAAAGATGCGGCTTGCTGCAAAGAAGCCGGCTGCGATACCAAAGACTGCTGCAAAAAATCATAACTCTTTAAAACAAATTCGTATGAAAAAGATTCTTTTTTCGATGCTGGTTGTTCTGGTGGGTATGACCGCGCAGGCTCAGTTTTCCAAAGCATCGCTTACCGCCAGCGGGCTTACTTGCTCCATGTGCTCAAAGGCAGTGAAGACCGCGCTGGATGGTGTGCCCTTTATAGAAAAGGTGCAGGTAAACATTAAAACGCAGGAATACAATCTTTCGTTCCGGGAAGGGATGTTTGTAGATTTTGATGCGCTGAGCAAAGCCGTGGAAGATGCGGGCTTTTCGGTGGCGTCTTTAAAAGTAACCGCCCAAATGGATGCCGTTACGCCAAAGAAAGACCAGCATATCAAGATCGGTTCGCAATACTTCCATTTTCTCAACGGCGCCAACAAATCGTTGGGTGGCGAGACGGTTTTTAATATCGTAGACAAGTCGTTTGTGTCTCCTAAAGATTATAAAAAATGGAGCGCTGCCACAAAGATGGAATGCGTGAAAACCGGTAAGGCAGCGGCTTGTTGCACGAAGGAAGATGCCGCCGCAGCAGACACCCGCATTTATCACGTCGTTATCTAAACACCAAGCCTCCCACTGCTGCGGGAGGCTTTTAATATTTTATGAAAAAGAGTATTTGTCTCTTACTCATTTTCGCTGCATTGGTAGCGAGGGGGCAGGAGCTTTATCCATATAGTGAGCCGGCGTCCAACATGCCTTCCAAATCATTGAGTCTAAAGCATACTACGATGTTCATGCGGACGGTTCATTCCCCTTCCATCCGTCAGCGGCACATGCCGGAGGTGATGCTGGGGCTAAATAAAAATTGGATGGTGCATGGCAGCCTTAATTTCTCCGACATGCATGGGGAAGGGTTTATATGGGAAGGAGCAAGGTTCTATGCGAAGTACCGCTTCCTGTCAAAAGATGAAGTGCACAAGCATTTTCGGATGGCTGCTTTTGGAGCGGTAGCGTATAGCCGCAATCATTTAGATCATAACGAACTGAACCTGATGGGCGATCAAAGCGGTCTGCAATACGGTTTGATCGCTACGCAGCTTTGGAACAAGCTGGCTGTATCAGGAACAGGAAGTATGGTTGAGGTTTTGAACAAGCGCCGCTGGCAAAAGATAGAGCCATCGCCGTATGCGTTTCGGGCTTTTCAATACTCACTTTCGGCAGGCTTTTTAGTGTTCCCGCTTACGTATAAAAACTATGATCAAACAAACGTCAATCTTTACCTGGAGCTATTGGGCAGCCGCAACCTGAATTATTCCCGGGAGGGCTATTATGTTGATTTAGCGCCTTCTATCCAGGCAATCTTTAAGAGCACCGGCAAACTGAATATTGGTTATCGTTTCCAATTGGATAGCGATATTTATCGTTTATCGAAACGCAGTTTTATGATCTCCTACGAGCATATTTTCTTGAATGCATTGCGAAAGAAGCGGAAGCCAACGCTACTTTCATAAAAAAAGCCCCACGGTCTGTGGGGCTTTTGCTTTAACGTAAGAACAGAATTTCTCTGTATTTCGGCAGGTACCATTCTTTGTCATCTACCAGCTGCTCCAGCTTGTCTACATGATAACGAAGTTCATCAAAATGCTTCTCCTTCACATCCGAGCAATAGGCAAGTGCCATTTCGCGGGTATCGGTAAGGCTATTACATTTCTTGCGGGCTTCAATCATCTCTTCCACATGCTGGCTCACTACGTTGATATGTGTGGACAGCTTTTTAATAGTGGCGGCCGGACGGGCAAGGGCTTCCTTATCCAGGCCAGCTTCTTTCAAGCCTCTCAGATTTTCAATCAACGTATTCTGGTGCTTGATAGCTGCCGGTAAAATATGACTGGTAGCCAGTTCTGCCATCAGGCGGCTTTCGATCTGTACTTTCTTAATGTATTTTTCCAGCTCGATCTCGTGCCGGGCTTCCAGTTCTACATGTGAATAAATATTGTTGTCAGTGAACAACTTCATAGACTTTTCGGTGACCATCGCGTCCAATGCTAATGGCGTGGTCTTTACGTTTGCCAAACCGCGGCTCTCCGCTTCCTTCTCCCACTCAGCGCTATAGCCATCACCTTCAAACAACGCTTTCTCGCTGCCTACAATGTATTCCCGAATGGTGTGCAGAATAGCGATCTCTTTCTTCTCGCCTTTCTCAATCAAACCATCTACGTCTTTTTTGAATTGCTTCAGTGTTGCAGCCATGATTGTATTCAGCACCGTCATTGGGTTGGCACAGTTAGCCGTAGAACCTACCGCACGGAACTCGAACTTATTGCCGGTAAAAGCAAAAGGCGAGGTGCGGTTGCGGTCGGTATTATCCATCAACAGTTCCGGTATGCTCCGGTGAATATCCATCTTCAGCATGCTCTCGTCCTGCTCGTCGAATTTGCCACCAACGCGTTCCTTCACATCCTGTAAAACCTTGGTCAGGTATTGACCAATGAATACGGAAATAATAGCCGGTGGTGCTTCATTAGCTCCCAAACGGAAGTCGTTTGAGGCTGATGCAATGGATGCTCTCAGCAGGTCTGCATAATCATGCACGGCTTTGATGGTGTTCACAAAAAAGGTGAGGAACATAAGGTTGGTCTTTGGCGTTTTGCCTGGCGCTAATAAGTTCACGCCAGTGTCGGTTGCCATGCTCCAGTTATTGTGCTTGCCACTACCGTTGATGCCGGCAAATGGTTTTTCATGCAGCAACACCCGTAGTCCGTGACGTGCCGCTACACGTGTCATCACGTCCATCAACAGCGTATTATGATCCACCGCTACGTTCACTTCTTCGAAAATGGGGGCGCACTCAAACTGTGCCGGCGCTACTTCATTATGGCGGGTGCGAAGCGGGATGCCCAATTTATAAGATTCGTTTTCATAATCCCGCATAAAGGCATACACCCTTTCAGGAATTGAACCGAAATAGTGATCTTCCAGTTGTTGTCCTTTCGCAGGGCTATGCCCAAATACCGTTCTGCCACACATCACCAGGTCTGGGCGGGCATTGAACAACCCTTCATCTACCACGAAATATTCCTGCTCCCAACCTAAAGTTGGGGTGACACGTGTTATGTTCTTGTCGAAATAATTGCAAACGTCTACGGCAGATTTGTTTAATGCTTCCAAAGCCTTCAGCAGGGGAGCCTTATAATCCAGCGATTCGCCGGTGTAGGAAACAAAAATGGTGGGAATGCAAAGCGTTTTGCCATAGCCAATATCCATGATGAACGCAGGCGAAGAGGGATCCCAGGCTGTATAGCCACGGGCTTCGAAAGTAGCACGGATGCCGCCGCTGGGAAAGCTCGAGGCGTCAGGCTCTTGTTGCACTAATGCATCGCCTTCGAATTGTTCGATAGGTGTGCCATCGCTTTTCAGGGTAAAAAAGGAGTCGTGCTTTTCAGCAGTTGTACCGGTGAGTGGCTGAAACCAATGTGTAAAATGCGTCACGCCTTTGCTTTCCGCCCAGGCACGTAAGCCATTGGCGATTTGTGCCGCCATGGAACGGTCGATCTTCTGTGCCGACTTGATGGATGCCATCAGGCTTTTGTACGCCTCATCACTTAAAAAAGAGCGGGCCGTCTGGCTAGTGAAGACATTTTCCGCGAAAATGGCGGTGATTTTGGTGGAGTATTCGTTAGAAGAGTTTTTGGCGGATAGGCTATTTAAGGCCTGAAATCGTAATGACATGCTCAAAATTTTGAGCAAAGAAAGAAAAAAATAGGTACATATCGGAATGTTACTTTAAAATATTGCTGAATAATGCCAAATAATTAAACATATTTATTTTTTATATATTTTAATCGCTTCCAGTTGACCTGGCAAAGTATCGGCGTTAGCAAAATGGGTAAAACGATACTTCTGTAACGGACAATGGCACCCAAAAAATTAACGGTATAGCCAACAATTAATAAGATTGAAAGGGATAGGAATAGGCAAAACCAAAAAAAAGCCGGTGGTGGATTTTGCTTTTGCCTAAAAAGAACTGCCAGCCCAATTAGCACAAGTATTCCTAAGTTTTCCAAAACGGCGATTAACGAAAAAAGATGTTTGGCATCCGTGGGAAATGGCCGCAAAAGCGTTAACTCCAACGCATAAGGGGCGGTTGTGAGAAAGCTTTTAAAGTTGGGTTCCAGTTTTTTTATCGGTACAAAAGAACTGCCTTTCAGCGTGGCGAAATCTTCCTGCTTTTCCACTACGGCTCTTGGCAAATCAATACCGGGGAAAACCTTGGGTAAGCCAAAAAATAAAAACGCAAAAAAAAGATAAGCAACAGAAAAGACAAGCAAAGGCTTCTTCCCAAAGCGTTCAGCTATCATCCAGGTAAGCAGGGCCGGGAAGAGTACAACTAAAAGATAATTACGGTAAAGTAAGAGTAGCAATAGTCCCAAAAGAATGCTTACAACGCCTCCAATAGATAACCGGCGTTTTCTCCAGCCAAAATAACAAGGATAAACTACTAAAGCAATTCCTAAAAAAGTCAGGCCGTCTTTATGTATGCCACTGCACCAATACAAAAAAGAAGGCAGAAGAAATATGCAAATTACCTGTATGGCTTTCTTGCGGGGGAAAGCATCCTGCATCATTTTAAAGAATGCCACGGAGCCGAAAAGGGTTAGAAAAGAATAGAAAATAGTATTGATAAAATAGCTGCTGGCGCTTAATAAATTAAAAATAGTTAGCAGTTTGGTGAAGGCGTTTCTATGCAGGTCGTTCCACCAGGAAGACCGGCTGGATAGAAACCTGCCATAGCCGTGTTCATAATTATTGGAAAGATCGGAGAAGAATGCAAGCGGGTCTTTTTTTAAAATAGAAAGCTCGCCAATGCTGTAAAAATGCCAGCGCCAGGTATCGCCCATCTGAATTAAATAGCTGTAACGGATTCCCTGCCATCCATACATGATGGAAGCGATCACCTTCAGCAAAAAAAGGGCGAGTAAAAGATTTGTTCCCAAGCCGGAGTTCTTAAAAAAAGGGATGCGTGTCACCAGCCAGCCAAAGAAAACCAGGTAAGCAATAAATAGGAGATAGTCCAAGCAAGATCGGTTTGTAGCGCAAAATAAACGGAATATCCACAGGGCGGAATAAAAATTAAAGAAGTCCTCACGTGCAGCCTTTAGTTTTGCAACTCACCTTTCTAATATGGAGATCACAGCAAAAACGGCACAGCAACTTCGTTTAACAGAAGAAGAATTCGAGTCTATAAAACAAAAGCTGGGCAGAACGCCCAACTTCAATGAGCTGTGTGCTTTTTCAGGCATGTGGAGCGAGCATTGCAGCTACAAGAACTCCATCAAATGGTTAAAGACACTGCCCCGCGAAGGCGGCCGGATGCTGGTAAAAGCCGGTGAAGAAAACGCCGGGCTGATGGACATAGGCGAAGGATATGGTGTGGTATTTAAAATTGAATCGCATAATCACCCTTCTGCCATTGAACCTTTTCAAGGCGCTGCAACAGGCGTTGGCGGCATTCACCGCGATATTTTTACCATGGGCGCTCGACCGATTGCCGCATTAAACTCCTTGCGTTTCGGGGCTTTGGAAGAAGCCAAGACCCAACACCTGCTGGCAGGCGTGGTGCATGGCATCGGGCATTATGGCAACTGTTTCGGCGTACCTACTGTAGGCGGTGAGATCTATTTTGAAAGCTGCTATCATACCAATCCATTGGTAAATGCGATGAGCGTGGGCATTGTAAAAGTAGGGGAGACGGTTTCGGCAACCGCATTAGGCACTGGCAACCCGGTGATGTACGTGGGTAGCGCTACCGGAAAGGATGGGATTGGTGGCGCTTCATTTGCTTCTGCCGATATCAATGCAGAAAGCGCACAGGAGCTGCCCGCGGTGCAAGTAGGTGACCCCTTCCAGGAGAAGAAGTTGTTAGAAGCTTGCCTTGAAGTGATCGTCACAGGAGCAGTGGTAGGTATGCAGGACATGGGCGCAGCAGGTATCATCTGTTCCACCGCGGAAATGAGTGCAAAAGGTGAAGTAGGGATGCGGATCGATTTGGATAAGGTGCCAACCCGTCAAAAGGATATGAAGGCCTGGGAGTTGCTGTTAAGCGAAAGCCAGGAGCGCATGCTATTGGTTGTTGAAAAGGGACGTGAAGCGGAAGTAAATGCCGTTTTTCATAAATGGGACCTGGAAAGCGCTGTAGTAGGCGAAGTGACCGATGATGGCTTGCTCAGCTTTTATATAGATAATAACCTCGAAGCACAGATTCCGGCCCACGAATTAGTATTAGGCGGCGGTGCACCGCAAAACGACCGGGAGTATAAGCGCCCTGCCTACCTCGATGAAATAGAGAGTTTTGATCCGTCTGCTATTGCCGAGCCCGCTGACCTGAAAGCCATTGCCCAACGCCTGATTCAATTGCCGTCTATTGCTTCCAAGCGTTGGGTTTTTAACCAATACGACAGTATGGTGGGTACAAACAATACTTCTACCAACACACCTACCGATGCGCCGGTGGTCTTAGTAAAAGAAACCGGCAGGGGATTAGCGATGACGGTGGATTGCAACAGCCGCTATGTGCATGCCGATCCTTACAAAGGCACGATGATAGCGGTTTCCGAAGCGGCACGGAATATTGTCTGCAGCGGCGGAAAGCCCCTGGGCGTTACCAACTGTCTCAACTTCGGCAACCCCTTCGATCCGGAAGTGTATTACCAGTTTGTGAATGCCATTAAAGGCATGGGCGAGGCTTGCCTGAAATTCGATACGCCGGTAACGGGAGGCAACGTGAGCTTTTACAATCAAAACCCGGATGGACCGGTGTACCCGACGCCAACGATCGGTATGGTGGGCCTGGTGGAAGACCTGGGTAAGAAGATGACGCTGGATTTTAAGGAGGCAGGTGATGTCATTTATGTTTTGGGGGCTATGCAAAACGATATTAACTGTAGTGAATACCTGCATAAGATCATAGGCGTGGCCCTAAGCCCGGCGCCCTATTTCAATCTGGAAGAGGAATTCTTGCTGCAACAAACGGTTACCTCCCTGATTGGAAAAGGGGCCATACAAAGTGCCCACGACCTCAGCGAAGGTGGACTGTTCGTTGCGTTGATGGAATCCTCCTTCAACCGTGACCTTGGTTTTTCTATTACGAAAGAAGGAAGTGAAATCCGATCCGATGCCTTCCTGTTTGGCGAAGCGCAAAGCCGGGTAGTGGTGTCAATCTCATCTCACCAATCTGCAGCTTTCCTGGATGCGGTAAAAGGTGCCGGTATTGCTTATGCGGAACTCGGAAAAGTGACAAGCGGCGAGATAATCATCAATGGTGAAGATTGGGGCAGATCGGTTGAATGGAAAGAATTGTACGATACAGCTATTGAAAAGCAACTTTCTAAAAACTAAAACGCAGACTATAAAACCAGAAAAGGACAACTCACGTTGTCCTTTTCAATTAGCGGAAGCGGAAACCACGCTTCCTAACCAAAACCTACTTTTTAGGTAACACTACGGCATCAATTACGTGGGTAACACCATTGCTGGAGATCACATCAGGGATGGTTACGGTAGCGCCATCAATCATCACCTTGCCATCTTTAATTGACACGGTCAATTCTTTTCCTTGAACGGTCTTTAATTTCTGCCCATCTTTCAGGTCAGCGGCACGCAGGGCGCCTGGTACTACATGATACGTCAATACGCTTGTTAAATCCGCCTTCATTTCGGGCTTTAAGAGGTTGTCAACGGTGCCAGCCGGGAGCTTTTTGAATGCCTCGTTTGTTGGAGCGAACACGGTGAAAGGACCGGCGCCACTCAAGGTTTCGCCTAAGCCCGCAGCGGTAACAGCCGCCACCAAAGTGGTATGATCCGCAGAGCCGGCAGCATTTTCAACGATATTTTTGGAAGGCACCATGTTGGCGCCGCCAACCATCACACCCGCTTCTGTACTGGTAGCGCCCATACTGTCGGCGGGGACAGTAGTAGTGCTGTCATTAGTTGTGGAAGTTGTGGACGTGCTGTTGTCAGAACATGCGGTCAGAGAGGCGCAAAGAGTTGCTGCTATAGCAAACCCGGAGATTTTCTTGAACATAGATTTGATGAGTTGATTTGTTATAGCAACATAAACGAAAGGATATTGTTCTTGGATTCCGAAAACTTTTTTTTCTTGTTTAAGGATGTGGGAGAGCATGTCGTCATACATGCTACAAAGCTTCGTTTTTGGGGCACAAAAAATTGCCGTAGGTTTGCACGCCGGTCATGGCTGAAGAAAGGGAACGCTGGTTATTATGATTTTTACGATTTCGCTGATCATCATATCTGCGTCATCTGTGTTCTAATTCTGTTATGGCAGCCGTCTCAACCCATCAACTTATCAACTATTCAACTTAATCAACCATTCAATAAATGGCCAAGTATATTTTTGTTACCGGTGGCGTAACATCTTCTTTAGGAAAAGGAATCATTGCAGCCTCCCTCGCGAAGCTGCTGCAGGCACGGGGCCTGCGGGTGACTATCCAGAAATTCGATCCCTACATCAATGTCGATCCCGGTACGCTGAACCCTTACGAGCATGGCGAATGCTTTGTGACGGAGGACGGCGCGGAGACCGATCTTGACCTGGGCCACTACGAACGCTTTCTCAACATCTTTACCTCGCAGGCGAATAACGTCACTACCGGCCGCATTTACCAAACGGTAATAAATAAGGAACGGGAAGGCGCTTACCTCGGCAAGACCGTGCAGGTGATCCCGCATATCACCGACGAGATCAAGCGGCGCATGTTGCTGCTGGGGCAGAAAGGCGAATACGATATTATCATTTCCGAAATCGGTGGCACCGTGGGCGACATTGAATCGCTGCCTTACATTGAAGCCATCCGCCAGTTGCAGTGGGAGCTGCCGGAAGAAGACCTGCTTGTTGTGCATCTTACACTGATCCCTTACCTAAAAGCCGCCAAAGAGCTGAAGACCAAGCCGACGCAGCACTCCGTAAAAATGCTGAGCGAGAATGGCGTATTCCCGGACGTGATCGTGTGCCGCACCGAGGAGCCGCTGAACGCCGACATCAAGCGGAAGATCGCGCAGTTCTGCAACGTGAAGATCGAAGGCGTGATAGAAGCGCCGGATGCGAGCACCATCTACGAAGTGCCCCTGCTGATGATGAACGAAAAGCTGGACCAGATCGTGCTGAAGCAAATGCAGATCACCGGCTATGGCGAACCGGAACTGGAGAAGTGGAAAGCCTTTCTCAATAAACTGAAATATCCCAAGACAAAGATCACCATCGGGCTGATTGGCAAATACGTGGAGCTGCAGGATGCCTATAAATCCATCCTCGAATCCTTTGTTCATGCCGGCGCCATGAACGAATGCAAGGTGCAGGTGATGCCAATCCACTCGGAGTTCATTATGGAAGACAATGTAGCCGAGAAGCTGGGAAACCTTGACGGCTTGCTGGTGGCCCCGGGCTTTGGGCACCGCGGTATAGAAGGCAAGATCGCGGCGGTGCGCTATGCCCGCCAGACCGGGCTGCCGTTCTTCGGCATTTGCCTGGGTATGCAGATGGCGGTGATCGAATACGGCCGTACGGTTATTGGCATTAAAGGAGCTCACTCCACCGAGATGGACCCCGACACTACAGACGCCGTAGTAAATATGATGGAGGAGCAGAAAGCGGTTACCACCAAAGGCGGCACCATGCGCCTGGGTGTTTATCCCTGCGACATTAAAGAAGGTACACTGGCACACCGCATCTATGGCGCTACGAGCATCAATGAGCGCCACCGCCACCGCTACGAATTCAATAACGCTTTCCTGGAGCAATACGAGGCCGCGGGAATGGTAGCCTCCGGCAAGAACCCTGAGACCGGCCTCGTCGAGATCATTGAGCTGCCGGACCATCCTTTCTTTATCGGCTGCCAATATCACCCCGAGCTGAAAAGCACCGTGGAGAACCCGCACCCGCTGTTCGTGCATTTTGTGGCGGCGGCAAAGGAGTTTAACGACAACCGTTCGTCGGCGGCTAAGAACCCGCTGCTGCAAAGCGAGATGATATAATTAATGATTGCCCGCTTTTCCCGCTTCCTCCCTCTCTAAAGCTTATTAACGCGGTAAGCGTAAGAATAAGAAGCGGCAACCGGGGGGCACTCTTGCCTTGTTAGTGTGATCTATAAATAAATAAGAGCCGGTCCATTGGACCGGCTCTTATTTATAAAAAGGCTTCTTGTTTTAGGGTTTTACTATTCGCAGGGTTTCCACTCTTCCGTTTGCACTGCTGCCGTTGAGGTAGTAGATGCCGCTGGAGAGTTGGTGAAGCGGAATGGTCACATCGTTATTGCTTCCCGGAAGGGCCCGGCTGGAAAAATGCAGCACCGCTTTTCCCTGGGCATCGCTCACCGTCCAATTGATCTGCAGTGTCCGGCGAACGACTACGCGAAGCGTAGTTTGGTTTCTCGCAATAGTTGGCATCAGCACCGCGCTTTGCACGTCCTGTGTAATACTTGGTACGGCGGTGGTGCAGCCGGTTGTCTGCAGGGTCAGCGCTACAGCCGTAGTGGTTACCGCACCACAGGTGCCGGTAACCACTACATCATACAGGGCAGCATCAGCCGGGACCACATTTACAATGGAGTAAGTGGTACTGGTAGCGCCGGTGATGGCCACACCACCTTTCCGCCACTGATACATAAGCGTACCCGTTCCGCTTGCCGCCACCGTAAAGGACGCGGACGCCCCGGCACAAACGGTTTGGGCTACAGGCTGTGTGGTGATAGCAGTAACTGCATTTACGGTAAGGGTTACCGCATTTGAGGTTACTGTACCGCAGCTACCTGTTACCACAACGCTATAAGCACCGGCACTGGTGGTTGCAACAGGGCTGATCGTATAGGTAGCGGATGTAGCACCCGTAATGGCTACCCCGTCTTTACGCCACTGGTAAGTAAGTGCATTGCCTGTAGCTGCTACACTGAATGTTGCCGTTCCGCCAGCGCAGGCACTCTGTGCAACCGGTTGTGTAGTGATGGCTGTTGCGGTATTCACAACAAGAACAGCATCGGCTGATGTGACGCTGCCGCACGTGCCCGTCACCACTACGGTGTAGGTGGCAGCATCAGCCACACCAGCGCTGGCAATGGTATAGGTAGCAGCAGTAGCGCCGGTGATAGGCGTTCCGCCTTTGCGCCATTGGTAAGTGAGTGTGCCGGCACCCGTTGCGGTCACGGTAAACGTAGCCGGTGCGCCGGTGCAAACCCCTTGCGTAGCAGCGGGCTGGGTCGTTATGACAGTAGCCGCATTCACAGTCAGGTTCGCCGCATTTGATGTTACCGCACCGCAAGTGCCCGTAACCGTTACGGTAAAGTTGCCCGCATCGGCCGCGGTGGTGGCGCCGATGGTATAAGTGGCGGCAGTAGCGCCTGTTATAGGGCTGCCATTTTTATTCCATTGATAAGTAAGCGTGCCGGTACCTGTAGCCACTACGGTGAAGGTGGCACCCGCTCCGGCACAAACCGTTTGCGATGCCGGCTGCGTGGTGATAAGCGTAGAAGCTTGTACCAATACTAATTGCGTAACCGTACTGGTGGCACAACCATTTGCTGGTGTAGCTACCAGTTGCACTGAGTAGGTGCCGGGTGTTGTGTAGGCATGTGTTGGATTAGTAGCGGTGCTCGTGCCCCCGTCTCCAAAATTCCAGGCATAACCACTGATCGTACCGCTGCTGATGGTAGAAGTGTTAATGAAGGTAATAGGTGAACCGGGACAACCGGGTGATGTAGTAGTAAAGCCGGCTAATGGCTCGGGGTTAACGGTCAGGGTTACCGCCGAAGACGTAACCGTACCGCAGGTGCCGCTAACCACCACATCATAATTGGCTGCATCTGCTGCCGTGGCGGAAGCAATAGTATAAGTGGCGGAAGTGGCGCCGGTGATATTTGTCCCCCCTTTCCGCCATTGATAAGTAAGCGTACCCGTTCCGCTGGCAGCTACCGTGAAGGAAGCAGCAGCCCCCGCACAAACCACTTGCGACACCGGCTGCGTAGTAATAACAGTGGAAGGATTCACCGTGATCGTAAACGTAACCGTAGTGCCGGTGCAGCCATTAGCACTAGGTGTAACAGTAATGGTAGAAGTGATAGGACTTGCAGTACTATTGGTAGCTGTAAAAGACGCGATATTGCCGCTACCACTGGCAGCCAGACCGATAGCCGCATTGCTGTTTGTCCAGGTGAAAGTAGTGCCGGTGACCGTTCCGGTAAAGTTGACAGCGGTTGTGCCCGCTCCGGAGCAAAGGGTTTGGTTGGGTATTGCCGCTACAGTCGGTGTAGGATTAACGGTAATAGTAAATGTCGTTGGGGCTCCGCTGCAGCTAAGTGCAGGAGCAATGAAATTACCAAGAGAGAAAGGGGCCGTTCCAACAGCAATGGTAGCCGTTACGGCATTTGTACTTGTATTAATAACCGATACAGTGCTGGAACTGCTGTTCGCTGTATAGGCCCTTGTGCCATCCTGCGAAAAGGAAATGCCTCGTGGCGACAAACCAACCGCAATAGTAGCCGTCACAGTATTAGTAGCAGTGGATACTACAGATACGTTATGAGAAAGGGCATTGGTTACATACAGTTTACTTTCATCCGGCGAAAGACCTACGCCATAAGCCCCGGATCCTACTGAAATGGTAGCCGTCACTGCATTGGTGGCGGTATTTACAAGAGAGACTGTATTGGAAATATTATTTGCAACATACACCTTGCTGCCATCAGTTGAAACAGTCACACCATACGGAGCCGTGCCAACTGGAATGGTAGCACTGACCGTATTGGTAGCCGTTGCAATAACAGAAACAGTGTTTGAAATATCATTGGTCACATACACCTTGCTTCCATCAGGAGAGATGACGACGCCCCGTGGACGGGTGCCGACCGTAACGGTTGCAGCTATGGTATTGGTGGAGGTATTAATAACCGAAACGGTATTGGAGCCGGAGTTCGCCACGTACACCTTGCTGCCGTCCGCTGAAACCGCTACACCATAGGGCGAACTGCCGACGGGTATAGTAGCGGAAACAGTATTAGTTGCTGTATTGATGACCGATACGGAGCCGGAACCGGAGCTGTTATTCGTTACATACACTTTGCTGCCATCAGCGGACGCCGCTACACCAATAGGTGAAACACCAGCGGGTATGGTAGCCGTCACCACATTTGTAGCCGAATTGATCACAGAAACAGTGCCGTCCAGGTTATTGGCTATATAAGCAAAGCCGGTGCCTCTTGTAACCGGCGTAACGGTAATAGTAGAAGTGATAGGCGCAGAAGTACTATTGGTAGCTGTAAAAGAAGCGATATTGCCGGTGCCGCTGGCAGCGACTCCAATAGCAGGATTACTATTTGTCCAGTTATAGACCGTACCGGCAGCACCGCCCGTAAAGTTGACAGCAGCAGTAGCGCTGCCGTTGCAAAGGGTTTGGTTAGAAACCGCAGTAACCGTGGGGGTTGGGTTGACGGTAACCGTTGCCGAACCGCTAGCTGTCCCCAGGCAGTTAGTCGCATCGCGAACACTGACCAAGGTATAAACAAAAGTCCCTGCCGTTGTAGTAGCCGCCGCAACCGTGGCCGTAGACCCCGTGCTGGTGACGGTGAGATCAGCGCCTCCATTTATCTTATAGGTAAAGGTATAAGGTGCTGTTCCGTTGCTTCCGGTAAAGGTGATCAAGGGCGCAGTAGCATTTTGACAAATAGTAGCAGCGCCGCTAATGGAGGCAAGGGGGGTGCTGGTTATTTGGAACGGACCGGCGAGGCTAAATGAACAACTACCTCCATTATAAACGGCGCCCACATTCGTGTAGCTGCCGGCGCCAAGGTTGGTGATCGTCATGCCGCTGCTGTTCACAGTGAAGGTGGCTGGCGTGGTTACGCCATTAAGTTGGTAGCTAACCTGGGTATAGGTGCCGCCGCCGTTGATGCCCGGCAAAAAAATGGTCCCATTGGTGCCACCGCAAGTGGTGGGGTTGGTAGTGGTGACAGTGCCATTTATCGAGCATTGCGAATACACCGACAGGCAGCCAAGCAGGAAGAGGAAGAACAAGGGTACGGCTTTTCTCATATTAGTTTGGTTTAAAACTGATTGCAAGATAAAGGAATATCAAATAAGAAAAATAAGGAATAGGTCGTTCGTCAAGCTCAGGATGAAATGTTGAAGGATGGAAAGAAGAATGATCAATGATCAATGTTCAATGCTCAAGGGGAAGCGCCTGGCCTATCAACCTGTCAACTAATCAACCTACTCCCCTTACATTTGACAACCAACCCATTCAGCATGCCCCTCTTTCAACCGTCCGTTCTTAAAAAATATATCGCCGCGCTGGATGCCGCCGCCCTCGCCGCGGCGTGGGACCGCTTCCATAGCCACTTCGGCAACGCGGCCATGCAGCAGCATATCCGCCACCTCAAAGAAGAGCAATACCAGGAGGGCTTTCTCCGCGACCTGTTCGTGACCGTGCTGGGCTACACCCTCAACCCGCAGCCCGGCTTCAACCTCACTACCGAGCAGAAGAACGAGAAGGGCAGCAAGAAGGCCGACGGCGCCATACTGAAGGACGGCGCCGTTCGCGGGGTGATAGAGCTGAAGGGCACCGACACCACCGACCTCTCCAAAATAGAAAGCCAGGCCTTTAACTACCTCGCCGCCCACAAGGGCTGCACCTACGCCATCACCGCCAACTTCGAGAAGCTGCGCCTCTACATCGGCGATGCCACGGAGCACGAGGAGTTTCACCTCTTCGCCCTCACGAAGGAGCGCTTTGCATTGCTCTACCTGCTGCTGCATGCCGGCAACCTGCTTGCCGACCTGCCCCTGCAGCTAAAGACCCAGAGCGTGGCGCAGGAAGACGCCGTGACCAAGAAGCTCTATGCCGATTACAGCGCCTTTAAGACCGCCCTTTATGCCGACCTGGTGGCGGGCAACCCCGGGCAGGACCGCGTGGAGCTTTTCCGCAAGACGCAGAAGCTGCTGGACCGCTTCCTCTTTGTGCTCTTTGCCGAGGACCGCGCCCTGCTGCCGCCCAACTCTGTTCGCAACACGTTAAAGGAGTGGACCGAACTGAAGGCGATGGACGAGTACGTGCCTCTCTACAGCCGCTTTAAGAAATATTTCAGCTGGATCAATACCGGCTACCGCAGCCCCCGCCACGACATCTTCGCCTACAACGGCGGGCTGTTCTCTCCCGACGACCTGCTGGACACCGTTACGGTCTCCGACGACCTGCTGTATAAGCACACGCTGGCCCTGAGCAACTACGACTTTGAGAGCGAGGTGGACGTGAACATCCTCGGGCACATTTTCGAGCACAGCCTGAACGAGATCGAGGCGATAAAGACAGCCCCCTCCGGCTCCCCCGGTGGGGGAGAGAACAATGCACAAGGCCAGCTTTCCAACGAGACTGCATTTGCAGGAGACACTTCGCAAAGCGGGCCTAGTGCCGATGGTGGCCCTTCCCACCGGGAAGGGTCGGGGATGGGCTTCTCTCCCCCACCGGGGGAGCCGGAGGGGGCTCGGTCGGGGATGGGCGCTTCCCGCCGCAAACGCGAAGGCGTCTTCTACACCCCGCGCTACATCACCCGCTACATCGTGGAGAACACCGTGGGGGCGCTGTGCACGGCGCAGAAGGCCGCCCTGGGCATGGTGGAGGAAGACTATGCGCCGCAAAAGAAAAAGAAGGACGAGAAGGCGTTGTTGAAAAAGCTGGTGGACTACCGCGGGTGGCTGCTCGGGCTGACCATACTGGACCCCGCCTGCGGCTCCGGTGCTTTCCTCAACGGCGCTGGAGTTCCTCATTGCCGAACACAGCTACGTGGACGAACTGACCACCAAGCTGATGCCCGGCACCCTGGAGCTGCGGTGGACGCCGAACGACATCTTGGAGCACAACCTTTATGGCGTGGACATTAACGACGAGGCCGTGGAGATCGCCCGCCTCTCGCTGTGGCTGCGCACCGCCCGCCCGGAGCGCAAGCTCTCCAACCTTAGCTCGAATATTAAATGCGGCAATAGCCTCATTGACGACCCTGCGGTGGCGGGTGCGAAGGCGTTTAAGTGGGAGGAGGAGTACAAGGAAGTATTTAATAAAGGGGGCTTCGATATTGTGATTGGAAACCCACCTTACTTAAGGGTGCAAGGATTACGGGAAAACTTCGAAAAGGAAACAAAGTACTATGAACATCAATTTGATTCAGCAACAGGTAGGTTTGATATATACGTTCTCTTTATGGAGCAATCATATAGATTAATTAATGATACCGGACTTATCTCTTTCATCCTGCCTCATAAATTCATGATAAGCGATTTTGGCGAAGGCATCAGAAAATTTCTTGTAGATAAAAAAGCCGTAAAAAGTATTGTAAGCTTTGGTGCTGAGATGGTATTCGCAGACGCCTCAACTTATACTTGTGTCATCAATCTTAATAAGGCAAATGAGTATGTATACTTTAAAGAAGTAAAGCCTAAATCCCAGTTTGATGATATAAGCTTTCAAAGAGTTTCTTACGATCAGTTAAGTAGTGCAAAATGGAATTTGCAAGGCGAAGAGGGTAACAACCTCTTTGAGAAACTTAATAAACAACCATTGAAGGCAAAAGATGTTTTTGAGTATATAAGCCAAGGTGTTGTAAGCGTAGGTGATGATATATTTATCATGAAGGGTGAATTCATTAATGATAAGTTTATTGGTTGGTCAGAGCGGTTGAAACAGCAAATTGAAGTAGAAGCAAGCTTAATGAAACCATTATTGAAAGGTGATGAAATCAAGAAGTATGCGCCTTTACAAATTGCTTATTACACCATCTATCCTCACATTGAAATAGGTAATAAAACAATTCCTTTAGATGAAGTTGATTTTAGAAATCAATATCCTTTAGGTTATGCTTACATGTTGCAATTCAAAGAGGAATTATCTGATAAGAAAATTCGATATAAGACAAACCCAAAGCATTGGTATAGTTTACACAGAGCTAGGGAAATAAAAATGTTTGAACAAGAGAAGATCATAACTCCTGAAACTTCTTTTGGAACTAACATGACAATTGATAGTAAGAATCTTTATCACAACACTCAAGGCTATAGTCTTATTAGGAAAGAAAAAAGAAGTGAGGATTATAAATTTCTTCTATGCCTTTTAAATTCTTCTTTGATGTGGTATTATTTAAAAAATACCGGGACTGTTCTCAGAGGAGGCTTTTTCAGATTCAAGACTGCTTATATTGAAACCTTTCCGATGCCGGAAGCTAATGTGACAGACCAGCAACCCTTCATCACCCTCGCCGATACCATGCTCGCCACCACGGCCAGCCTGCAGGCGGTAAAGCAAGATTTCCTGCATTTCCTCACGGGCAAGTTTCCCGCCCTCACCGTCAACAAAAAGCTCGCGGACTGGCCGTCGCTCGCCCCGGATGCCTTCCTCAAAGAATTGTCCAAAGCAAAGCTGTCGCTCACCCTGCCACAGGAGCGGGAGTGGGTGGCGCTCTTTGAAGCGGACCGCCAAAAAGCCGCTGCCCTGCAAGACACGCTTCGCCGCACCGACGCGGAGATAGACCGGCTGGTGTACAACCTCTACGGGCTCACGGCGGCGGAAGTGGCCGTGGTGGAGGGAGGGTAGTTTGGGGTTGGAGGTTTGGGGTTTGGGGTTGTAACTTCCCTACAGCGAGGGTTTACCGTAACCGGCGCCTGCTTTCATCAGGCAACCAGTGGGCCCGTCTGCTTGTCATCCCGACGAAGGAGGGACCTTTGGACCGCATAATTAACAATGATGCAGGGAGTCAAGCGAGCAGTCAACTCATATTCATTCGTTCTTTTCTAACAGCACAACTCACAGGTCCCTCCTTCGTCGGGATGACAAAACAATCATTCATTATCTCATCGAAGAGCGACGGGATGAAACCCCAAACCTCCAACCTTAAACCCCAAACCCCAAACCCCCAACCCCAACCTCCAACCTTAAACCTCCAACCTTAAACCTTAAACCCCCAACCCCAAACCCCAAACCCCCAACCCCAAACCCCTCCCTCCCAAAAAAACCCCTCCCCGCGCTTTGCGGTTTCAAAACCTTTTTTTTACATTTGGGATAGCGGCTAATGCAATTGTGCGTAGGAATCCCATCCCCCTGGAAACTCAGTCTAAACCTACCCCTGCTGACCTGTTTAAAACCGGCTGCGATCCCGTGAAAGTGAAATTTATTGGTTGAATGGCTGCCATTACCGGCTATCCTGGCGAAAGCAATAGGGGGAACAACGCCCGGCAAAGCGCGGAGGACGGTCGCGGACGCCATCCTCAAGGAAGAAAACGCCATCCTCAAGGAAGAAAACGCCATCCTCAAGGAAGAAAACGCCATCCTTGAAGGAGAAAACGCCATCCTTGAAGGAGAAAACGCCATCCTTGAAGAAGATAATGGCATCCTTGAAGGAGAAAACGCCATCCTCAAGAAAGAAAATGGCATCCTTGAAGGAGAAAACGCGATCCTTGAAGGAGAAAACGCCATCCTTAAAAGCGATGAAGGAAAGAGGCAGAACGGGATAGCTGGGGAGGCGCCCGGGGAATGGATCGCAACTACATGGTTTTTTATTTTTTAAACTATAAACCATTTATGTATGAGCAAGATCGATTATGCAACACTCGCTATGTTTCGCAATGTGTATGGCGTGCTGTTAAAGTTTCAACCCCTTATTAACGCCATCCCTGCCTTTGCCGCTTTCCTTATCGCCTTCGGTGCCAAACTTAAAAAGCTCGAGGAACTGGCTACACAATATGGTGCTGAAGATGGCGACGCCGGTGGCGAGAAGAATGAGAAGCGGCAGGCCCTCTGTGCCGCCATTTACGACCTCACGGGACCGCTGTTCATTTTTGCAGTCAACACCAACAATATTGAGCTGAAGGGAAAGGTAGATTACACGCTTAATAAATTGGAAAAGATCGCCGTTGGCAGGATCGCCGCCATTGCCGACCAGGTGCATAAGCTGGCCTTCGACAATGCCAACCCGCTGGCGGATTATGGCGTGACGCCGGCTATGCTGGTGACGCTGAAGACCGCCATTGAAGATTATAACAATGTGCAGGACCTGCCGCGGGAAACGAAGGACGAGCGGGCGGCGATCGGCCAGCAGATACAGCCGCTCATTAAAGAGATCAGGGAGCTGCTGAAAACGAATGGCGACCTCTTCATCAAGCGTTTCCAGGCTTCCGAGCCCTCTTTCTATTACGAGTATGAGCAGGCCCGCGAGATAGTGGACCCCAAGGTAAACCACACCGAGCTGAAAGGCGTGGTAGTGTCGGCGGCGGACGGCACCCCCATTTACCAGGCAAAGGTATCGCTGGTCGGCAGCAACCTTTCAGTGGATACAGGAGCGGACGGCTCCTATGTAATGCGGCTGGAGCCCGGCACCCATAGCTTCACCATCCGTCACCACGCCTTCGACGGGAAAGAAGTGATCGGTCTGCGGGTAAAGCTGGGGCAGGCGGTGAAAGTGGATGCGGAGCTGGCACCGATGGGGTGAGGGGAGTTATGAATTATGAATTATGAGTTATGAGTTGGCGCCTTTTCGGAAGAGGGGCGCTTTTTTGTTGGCAGGAGGGGAATGAAGTATAAGGTTTGGGGTTCGGAGTTTGGGGTTAGCCTTGGTGCCTCTACATTCTCTCATAATCACATCCTAACTGCTATCGCTACACCCTGTCGCTTGTCATCCCCGCAGGGGATCTGTGGATGGCGCTGTAAAGCCTGTCGTGAAGAGAAGGGAAAAGACCGGGTATTCTTTCAGTATGAAGAGAGCGCCTAAGAAGAGAGCGGCTATAAATTTTCAATTCTCAATTCTCCATTCTCCATTCTCCCCTCTCCCTTCCTTACCATCATATTAACACAGTTCCCTATGCCCGCACACCTTACCTTTGCCGCCTCCAAAAGCGGAGGGGAGCTGCTACCAAAACGGCTGCCTTCGCCCTAAAAACAAACGTTCAGATGAAATTCGACCGCAATACCATTATCGGCTTTGTCGCCTTAGCCCTTCTCTTTTTAGGCTATTTTCTTTACACCAACAAAGAGCAGCAGGCTTACCGGGAATATAAAGCCAAGCAGGATTCGATAGCGAAGGCCGCCCTGCCGAAGATCGATCCCACCCTCGCCCTGCGCGATTCCATCCGTGCCGATTCGTTCAAGCGTGCCGGAACGGTTACCGGTTTTACCGGCGATACTACCGCTACAGAGCGCCCCGTAACGATCGAGAACGACGTGATGAAGATCACGTTTACTAACAAAGGCGGGCAGCCAAAGTCGGTGGAGCTGAAAGGCTTTAAAGGCCCGGATAGTACTAATGTAAAGCTGGCGTCGTCGGCTTTCGATAAGGTCTCCTACGAGATCAGGTCCGGCTCGGGCACCGCACGGATCGAAGACCTTTACTTCACGGGCGGAGCGGTAACGAAAGGGGCCGATGGCTCGCAGACCGTCACTTTCCAGGTAGGTGCGCAGCAGGGTGGCACGATCGTGCACCAGTTTGTGCTGAAGCCGGCTGACTACATGGTGGATTTCAACCTCCAGGTGCAGGGTGCAGCGGGGCTGCTGCAGAATAACGAATTGAATCTTACCTGGCAGAATAAAGCCGTGCAGCTACAGCGCGACCGCGATTATGAAGTGCAGCAGTCCTTCATCTCTTACCGCGAGGATGGCGATTATGATGACGAAGCCATTGCCGGTGACGTGGACCTGAACTTCCCGGAAGCCGTGAACTGGATCGCCGTGAAGCAGCAGTTCTTTAATACCGCTTTCATTGCCAAGAATAATTTCACATCCGGCAAGATCGAGTGGACGCAGCCCGCTGCTACCACACCGGGCGGGGCTTTGGTAGAAGCCACGGCTAATCTGAAGTTGAAGCTCCCGGCGGATGGCGTGGCGCCACTGGCTTTCTATTATGGCCCGACCGATTATAAGATATTGAAGAAGTATGGCAACGACATGGAGGATATGGTGAACCTTGGCAGCGGCATTTTTGCTTTTGTCAAGTACATCAACCGCTGGGTGATCCTGCCGGTGTGGGACCTGTTCAAGACACTGACCTCCAATTTCGGTATCGTTATTCTTCTACTGACCTTGTTCATCCGTTTGCTTACCTCGCCGCTGATGTATCCCAGCTACCTGACGTCTGCCAAGATGCGGATACTGAAACCGGAACTGGCGGAGCTGAAAAAGAAATTCCCCGACCAGCAGGCCTATGCCATGGAGCAAATGAAGTTTACGAGGGAGGCCGGTGTGAGCCAGTTGGCCGGTTGCTTGCCGGGGCTGCTGCAGATACCGATCTTCTTTGCCTTGTATAGCTTCTTCAACTCCAACGTGGACCTGCGGGGCAAGCGCTTCCTTTGGGCAGAGGATTTGTCGCAATATGATTCGATACTGGATTTTGGATTCGAGATACCGCTGCTGGGCAGTCATTTGAGCCTGTTTACCATTACGGCGGTTATTACCTCTTTCCTGATCTCGCTTTACAGCATGCGTTCCGCCCCGGCGCAGGACAACCCGGTGATGAAGTACATGCCTTACTTCTTCCCGATCATCATGCTGTTTATCTTTAACAAACTACCTTCGGCGTTGACCTGGTATTATACCGTATCGAATATCATTACCTTGCTGATCCAGTTTGTGATCACGAATTATATCATTGACCACGATAAGGTGATGGCGAAGATCGAAGCCAACCGCAAAGCGCCGAAAAAGACGAGCAAATGGCAGGAGAAGATGCTGCAAATGCAGGAACAGCAAAAGAAGATGCAGGAACAGCAGAAGAAGGGGAGATAAGTTGAGCAAATGGAGAATTGAAAATAGGAGAATGGAGAGTTGTTAAGACCCTGTTGTTATGTTTTAAAAGACCCAGAGTCATCATTATTCATAACTGACTACTCACAACTCACCATTTCTACGCAACTAAATAGGATATTTGGTGCGTCTCTAATGCGATAACAGGAATATGAAAAGAATCTTTACCATACTTAGTTCTTTCTTGCTGATGGCTTCGGGTGCTTTTGCCCAGAAGAAACTGACGGAAGCGACCATCTCTTATGATATTGTTATCAATACGGGTTCGCAGCGGCCACGTGCCGCTGATTTCTTTGATGGCGCAACCAGCACCGTTTATCTAAAGGGATTAAAAAGCCGCACTGAAATGGTGAGTTCCTTAGGCACACAAGCCACTTTAATAGACCTTGGCGCTAAAAGCGTAGCGGTATTGAAAGAATACGGCCCGCAGAAATACATCATTCAAATGACGCCTGCCAACTGGAAAGATGCCAATAGAAAATTTGAGGATGTGCAGTTCTCTTACATGGATGACACCAAAACGATCCTGGGTTATAAGTGTAAGAAGGCCATCGGTAAATTAAGCGATGGCACTACGTTCACCGTCTGGTATACGCTGGACCTTGTCCCGGAGAACAACGATTTCCAATACGTGAACCGTTCCCTGCCAGGTTTGGCAATGGAGTACGAATCCAATATGGGAAAGGATCTGAAGGTAACGTACACGGTCTCCAAGATCAATATGAGCCCGGTGCCGGCTGCCAAGTTCGACTTGCCGAAAGCAGGCTTCCGCGTCTTGTCTTACGATGAAAGCAAAGGACAATAATTTCTAAAAAGAGATACAACGAAAAAGGAACACATTGTGTTCCTTTTTTATTTTAAGTTGTTAATAGCGGGAGGGAGTGGGGGTGAATTTTACTTTGTCCAGGAAAACTTTCTTCTTCAGGGGAAGGATATACGTAGCGTTTCCTTTTTGATAGGTTACTACGGTGTTCAGCATGATGAACCGGTTGGTACTTGTGTTACTCAGGATATTGTTGCCCCGGTAATTATAGCCCGATTTCAAAGAGAACGTCTTATAAGCCGGTGCAGGTTTGTACGAAAGCAATTTGGAATGATCCGTTCTTACATTAAATTTTTTAGAACTTCCATCGCCCAGTGTTGCAAAGGCAGCCGCGGAAACAGTAATCAATACTGCCGTTGCGAGCTTTCTTTTTAAATGGCGTCTTATAGAATTCTTTGATAACATTGCTGGTGCAAAGATAAGAATAAATTTTAACATTATTAATATCCCTGTGCATTTTTTTCTACATACTCATGCTTATTTAGAATACTGACTTAAAACTTGGTCTCTTTTTAGTTATGAATTATATTGTACCTGATAACTGAATGAATGAATACTGATCCTTACTACGATAAAGACACGATCAAAGAATTACTCAAGCAATACGAGAACCTCCGCAATGGAAAATCTGCCATCTTTTTAGAAGAGGACGCCTTTGAAAAGATCATTGACTATTACGATGACCTGGAAGAGTTTTCAAAAGCCCTGGAAGCGTCCGACATCAGCCTGGAATATTTCCCTTATTCCTCTGCGCTTTTGCTTCGCAAAGCTGATGTGCTGCTTTCCTCCCGCAAATACGAGGAGGCGCTGGAGATATTGGAGAAGGTCGAATTGCTGGACGCTACGGACATCAATCTCTATATTTTAAAAACGGACATCTTCCTGGCTTTAGATCAGCAGGAAAAAGCGGTAGAGATACTGGAGCAGGCGGTACGCCAGTTTGAGGGCGAGGAAAAGATCGAATTGCTGTTTGAACTGGCCGATGTGTATGATGATTACGAGGAGTTTGAAAAAGTGTTTGATTGCCTTTATATGATCCTGCAGGAAGAGCCCACCAGCGAAGAAGCTCTTTATAAGATCTGCTTTTGGACCGACTTCACCGGCAGGAATGAAGAGAGCATCCGGCTGCACTTAGCTATCATCGAGGATTATCCTTTCAACGAGTTGGCCTGGTTTAACCTGGCTGCGGCTTACCAGGGGTTGAAATTGTATGAGAAAGCCATTGATGCGTACCAATATGCATTGGCCATTGACGAAAAGTTTGATTACGCCTACCGCAATATGGGTGATGCTTATATACGGTTGCGGAAATACAAGGAGGCCATTGAATCGTTGGAGAAAGTGTTAGAGCTTTCCAAGCCGGAAGAACTTATTTACGAGGCGATTGGTCATTGCTATGAAAAGCTGAAGAACTTTGCGCAGGCACGTTTTCACTATCGTAAAGCCTCGCACCTGAACGGAGAGAATGGCAGGATCTTTTACAAGATAGCAACTACTTATTTCCACGAAGGGCAGTGGGCCAGTGCTGCCAAGCAATTGGAAACGGCACTAAAGATCAACCGGCTGCATACTGATTTTAATCTCCTGATGGGCGAATGTAAATTGCACTTAGGTCAATTAAAAGAAGCAGTGGTTTATTTTTCAACCGTGGTGCGGGTGAAGCCAAAAAGCAAGGCCGGTTGGGAAGCGCTGATACGCTGCTTATACGGCGCTGAATATTATACCGAAGCCCACGAGCAAGTATTGGCCGCACTGGAACATACGGGCAACAAACCACTTTTTATTTACTACCTCAGCGCTGTTTTATTTGCTTTAGGTAAAACAAAAGAAGCCATACTGCAATTGGAGAAAGCTATGGAAGCATCACCGCGGCTGCTTAATAAACTGATCGCCCTGAATCCCGGTATTCTCCAAAACACACAGGTGGTGGATGTGATCGCACGAAACAAACGAAGCCGCAAGAAGTGATTCCAGTTCCCTAATTTTGCCCCCGTTTAACCACCTTTTCAAACTAACTGAAAATGAATTTTAATTTATCTCAAATTCCAGATAGGACAGCAAAACCACGTACTTCAGGACTTACCATGGTGATGGATAAAGGTCTGAGCGTGGAGGAAGCAAAGAATTTCTTAAGCGTGGCCGGGCCGCATACGGATATCGTGAAGCTTGGCTTCGGAACATCGTTCGTTACACCAAACCTTGATAAAAAGCTTGACGTGTACCGTGAGTACGGCATGCCTGTTTATTTTGGAGGTACGCTTTTCGAAGCATTCCTGATCCGCAACCAATTTGAAGACTATATCGCTGTCTGCAAAAAATACGGCATTACTTATATGGAGGTCAGTGATGGTTCCATCACCATCCCCCATGCCGAAAAATGCGGGTACATTGAAAAATTAACACAGCACGGCATCGTATTAAGCGAAGTGGGCAGTAAAGATGCCGCTCATATCATTCCTCCGTATAAGTGGATCGAGCTAATGAAAGCGGAACTCGAAGCCGGTTCAACGTATGTCATCGCTGAAGCCCGTGAAGCCGGTAACGTTGGTATCTACCGCGGTAGCGGGGAAGTGCGGGAGGGATTGGTGCAGGAGATCTTAACGCAAATTCCGGGTGAAAAGATCATCTGGGAGGCACCGCAAAAAGCACAGCAGCTTTATTTCATTGAACTCTTAGGCTGCAATGTGAATCTTGGAAACATCGCGCCGAATGAAGTCATCCCAACCGAAACCATGCGGATTGGTTTGCGCGGCGACACCTTCGAGCTTTTCCTGAACAAAGACAACGCGTAATGCGGCTTTATGGCCTGATCGGTAAGTCACTGTCGCACTCTTTTTCCAAAAGTTATTTTTCAAAGAAGTTTGCAGCGGAAGGGATTACAGATTGTGTGTATGAGAGCTTTGAATTGGCAAACATTGCCGATTTCTCACAGCTTATTCAATCGCATCCGGAGCTATGTGGTTTAAATGTGACCATTCCTTACAAGGAAATGGTAATGCCTTATTTAGACGAGATCAGCCCGGAAGTGGAGAAGATAGGGGCCTGCAATTGCATAAAGATTGACAACGGTAAATTAATCGGTTATAATACAGACGCAGCCGGATTCAGGGCGTCAATCAAGCCACAATTAAAAACCAATCACCAGTACGCGTTGGTATTTGGTTCCGGCGGGGCTTCCAAAGCAATATGTTTTGCTTTGCAGGAACTGGGAATTGAATACCGGGTGGTATCGAGAAAGAAAGTGGCAGGGCAATTGGGTTATGAGGACATTGATGATGTCGTATTGGAAAAGTATCATCTGTTGATCAATACCACTCCGCTGGGTATGTATCCTAATGTTGACGATGATCCTCCCATTCCGTACGAAGAACTTTCACCGCAGCATTTTTTGTATGATGTGATCTACAACCCTGAAAAGACGCGATTCCTGCAAAGGGGAGAAGCGCAGGGTGCGCAAATCTGCAATGGGCAAGGAATGCTGGTATTGCAGGCAGAGGAAAGCTGGGGGATTTGGAATGGTTTGAAAAGTTGAAAGGATGACTAGTTGAAGGCGGCTTACCCTTTCAACTTTGCTAACGCTTCTGCAGGAATAGGAGCGACTTTTCTTGTTGTATAATCAAAGCAAACCATGCCTGTTTTAGCAAAAGCTACAGGAGCCTGATCTTCGTCTTTAACCAGTTTGTAAAATAGTTCAAAGCCTACCCGGCTGAACTCACCAGCCCCAACAAAGGCCGTGATCTCATCTCCAAAGAATGCTTCATTTTTAAACTCGATACCTACATCGCTCATGATAAGTCCTACTCCTGCAAATTCTAATTCAGATAATCCAAGGTTCTTTAAGTATTGCATCCGGGCCTCGTGAATAAAGGAAAGTACGGCATCGTTGCCCAGATGCCCGCCATAGTTAAGGTCGGTAATGCGAACAGTAAGTTTGGTTGAAAAAGAAAAGGTTTCCGGTAAAGCGATTTTGACGCGTGGCATCGGCAAAGTTTTATGTAGTAGAACCTGAAGAGAGTAAGTGGATTAGCTAGGTTTGTTGTAATTAATCATTTGTCTAATTCCACTTTGCTTCGACATTTTTATATTGGCTTGGCAAATTGTCTATCGCATCTTTAACGGTGTCATGAGGTGCGTCTTGAATGGTTTCCCAATCCTTATCACAACTAAATCGATAAACATTTTTCTCACCTTCATATTGACAAATAGCAAGGCCATATATTTCCTGTTTTTCTAAGCTGTCTCCATTTGCTACAACCCCAAAAGGCTTAGAACCTGACCAAGCCCACTTTAAAACTTTCGCACCATCAATATTGTTTGGAGGGAGATTCATTGCAGCAAATAAATAGACTTTTTGGTTTGTTACGATATAAAATAAGCCTGCAAAAACTTACTCGTTTTCTTCCAGGTTTTTGATCATATCTATAAGTCCACCAAAATCACCGGCTCCAACGGAGGCAGACATCTTCGCCTGCAAGGCTTGTATATTTTCTTTGCAGCGCGACCAGGTGGACTCTTCAGTCTTTTCCGCACAATCAATGACCGGGTACACCTTCTTTGAAAGACGCACGGTTTTGCCATCGTCCTTTGCCATCGTCATGTAGCGGTTGGAAGTCGTTTTAGCAGAAGCAATAGCACGCGGATTATCAGGAGTATTGGTTTCAACCGGCAAGTCTTCACCGGAAGCGATAATTGGCTTTTGAGCGGTAGCTTTCCCGGAATCCGGATTTTGAAAAGACCCGGTTTGCGTTTGAGTGCCAGTGCCTGTTTCTACCTTTTCACCAAATAGGTTAACCACCACGACGGCTATCAATATTGCTGCGGCCATGCCGCCAAAGCGAATCAGCTTATTATGTCTCTTATAAAAAGGAATGAGTTTAGCAGGCGTGGCATCTGTATCCAAACCCGCTTCGATCCGCTTCCAGGCCCCTTGCGGAGCTGTTACTTCGTAGTTAAATAAACGCTGTGAAAAATCCGGTGTTTCTGTATCTAATTGAGCAGTAATGGCATCCCACACTTTTGTGGAAGGCATTGCTTCGAAGTGAAAAAGTTTATGTTGAAGTTCGCTGCTCATTTTGATTTTCTTCCGCTTTGTTGATCAATATTTTTACGAACCATTTCCTGCAGGATGATCTTGGCCCGCGACAATTGCGATTTCGAAGTGCCTTCGCTGATGCCAAGTATATCTGCGATCTGCTTATGCGTGTAGCCTTCCACTACATACATATTAAAAACCGTGCGATAGCCGGGTGATAACTGCTGCACCAAGGCGATAATGTCTTTTTCTGCCAGGCTATCCAGTACAGACAAATAACTTCCCTCAATGGTTTCCTCTTCACGCTCCGTCACCGGCTGCAGGTAGGTTTTGCGGCGGAAATGCTCAATAGCGGTATTAACAAAGATCCGGCGCACCCAACCCTCAAAAGAACCTTCGCTACGGAACGAACCAACCTTCTTAAAGATCTTGATAAAGCCTTCCTGCAAAATATCCTCAGCCTCTTCCGTGTTGCCGGCATAGCGTAAGCATACACCAAACATCTTGGGTGCAAAGCGCTGATACAACTCCTGCTGCATCTTACGTTCGCCACGGATACATCCCTCAATCAAGTCGCTATCGTTAACTATTTGGTTGCTTAAACCGCTCAATATTATTGTTTTAGATATAAAGTATTCAAAAATGCTACCAGACCATCCGTAGCCTTGCGGCGGTGGCTGAAGCGGTTTTTTTCTTCCATTGTCATCTGCGCAAAAGTTCTGTCGCTGCCATCCGGAACGAAGACCGGATCGTATCCAAAGCCCTGTGTTCCCTGTTGGGCTTCAATGATCTTTCCGGTGCAGATGCCTTCAAAAAGTTGCTCCTGACCGTTTAAAAGTAAGCATATCACTGTTCTAAAATGCGCATTGCGATTTTCTTTGCCCTGGAGGTTGTACAAAAGCTTGTCAATATTGGCTGAGAAGGAACGGTTTTCGCCTGCATAGCGGGCACTTTTTACGCCAGGTTCGCCATTTAATGCTTCTACTTCTAATCCAGTATCCTCGCTAAAACAATCCACCTTACTTAATCTATATATCGTTCTTGCTTTTTCCCGGGCATTGTCTTCCAAAGTATCGTGTGGCTCGGGTATGTCAATATCGATTCCTGCTTCTTTTAGGGTAATAATTTCCAGGGCGGCAGGCAGCACAGAGCGTATCTCATCAACCTTATGCTTGTTGTTGGTAGCAAAAATGATCTTCATTATACCGAAAAGGTTTTTTTTAGTGCCGACCACAGTCCCTTCTTAAGTGTTACGTCCTGTTCCACTTTTTTTAAAGACGGCGCATGGATATAGGTTCGTTTGTCAAATTCCTGTATCTGGAAGATCGGGAAGTTTATTGGTAAACCGAAAGAAAGCGGATCCACATCGAATAGGAGTACTGTTTTCACCTGGAGGGTATCCATGATTTTTAGATAGTCTTTCTCGGTATTTAACCAATTAACAATGGCTACATCGGCCAAGCCTAACCCGCAGGCAGCTAAAACTGTCGTTAAAAATATTAGCTCTGTTTCAGAAATATATTTCGCTTCAGGCTCGGAAGTAATAATCAGAATATTCTTTTCCTTCATGCCTAAGTAAGAAACTGCAGGTAGCGTTGGTTTAGCGGGCACAGGCTTTGCATTAGTTTCTACCAGTACCGATCCATATAGATCACTCAACTGTTGTGAAGAAAGCTGAATTCCATTTAAGCTCATGAAGCAAGAGTTGGTTTAACGATTGTTCTGAATACTTTTCCGTTTCTTTGCTGCGCAAAAATAAACGATTATGCTTGCTACTATGGACATTACAATTAATAAGGCAGAAGGCTCAAAGCTGAAAGACCTTAACCTCGAAAATCTCTCCTTTGGAAAATTCTTCTCCGACCACATGCTGGAAGCCGATTACATCAACGGCGAATGGACCAACATTGAGATAAAGCCTTACCAGCCTTTGTTATTAAGTCCATCGGTAGCAGCGCTGCACTACGGGCAAGCTATTTTCGAAGGCATTAAGGCTTATAAGGATGAAGAAGGCAACGCTTTTATCTTCCGTCCGCAGGATAATTTCCGCCGCTTCAATATTTCCGCAGAGCGTATGCAAATGCCTAGCGTTCCGGAAGAGATATTTATGGATGGCATGAAGCAACTGGTGGCGATGGACAGCAGCTGGATCCCGCAGAAAGAAGACCATTCGCTATATATCCGCCCGTTCATGTTCTCTACCGACGAAGTGATTGGTGTCAAGCCTTCCGATACCTATAAATTCATGATCCTGCTGAGCCCAACAGGTCCTTACTACAATGCCCCGATGCGTATTTATGTAGAAGAGCATTTTGTGCGTGCTGTGCCGGGTGGTGTGGGTTATGCTAAAGCTGCAGGCAATTACGGTTCTGCCATGTATGCTACTGCCGAAGCCAAGAAAAAAGGTTACGACCAAGTGCTTTGGACAGACGCTTTCGAGCATAAGTATGTGCAGGAGATCGGTACGATGAATGTGATCTTCATTATTGGTAATAAAGCGGTAACGCCGGACTTGGGCGCCGGAACGATCCTGGCAGGTGTTACCCGCAATAGTGCCTTGACACTTTTGCAGGAAGCTGGTTTTGAGATTGAAGAGCGCTCTATTTCCATTGACGAATTGATTGAAGCTTATAAAGCAGGTTACCTGTACGAAGTATTTGGAACAGGCACGGCAGCTACGATCTCAATGATTAAAGAGCTGCGTTACAAAGATTTTGTAATGACCTTCAATGTAGACGAATGGAAGACGGCACCTACGATTAAAAAATGGCTTACCGATATCCGCGAGGGTAGAAGAGAAGACAAATATGGCTGGATGATGCAGGTTAGCTAATTTAAATAGTTCTATATCAATCCCAAACCTTAACCGGTTTGGGATTTTTTATGTCGTTTTGTGAAGTTTTTTAGAAATTAGGTTTTCATTTTTTGGTTAGTAAGGCTGAGGGATATACCTTTGCCGTCCAAAAATTAAAGGTTTGTAATGCCTACTATTCAACAATTAGTTCGTAAAGGAAGAGAGATCATCCGTGCCAAGAGCAAGTCAAGAGCACTGGATGCTTGCCCACAGCGTCGTGGCGTTTGTACTCGTGTGTACACGACAACTCCAAAGAAACCAAACTCTGCGCTTCGTAAAGTTGCCAAAGTTCGTTTGACCAATAAGATTGAAGTTATTGCCTACATCCCAGGTGAAGGTCACAACTTACAGGAGCACTCGATCGTATTGATCCGTGGTGGTCGTGTAAAAGACTTGCCAGGCGTACGTTACCATATCGTTCGCGGTTCTCTCGATACTGCCGGTGTAAAAGACCGTAAGCAAAGCCGTTCTAAATACGGTACGAAGAGAGAAAAAGCGGGCGCTAAAACAGCAGCACCGGCTAAGAAAAAATAAATCATTCCAAAAACTGACCGCGGTACAGAGTAAAGTTTTAATACTTGAAGACATTCTGCCGCCGCGGTGACGTAAAAATTAAACTCAATGCGTAAAGCACAAGCGAAAAAACTCCCGTTAGCACCCGATCCCCGTTATAACGATAAACTCGTTACCCGTTTTGTAAACAACGTTATGTGGGAAGGTAAAAAAAGCGTTGCTTTTGATATTTTCTACGATGCTATGGAAAAAGTTGCCAAGCAAACCGGCGAAGATGGATACGAAGTTTGGAAAAGAGCCCTTCAAAATATTACGCCTGCTGTAGAAGTACGCAGCCGTCGTATTGGTGGTGCTACCTTCCAGATCCCTGCTGAAGTTCGCCAGGATCGTAAGATTTCATTAGCTATCAAATGGATGGTACGTTTTAGCCGTGAAAGAAACGGTCGTAGCATGTCTGATAAATTAGCGAACGAGATTGTAGCTGCCTCTAAAGGTGAAGGTGCCGCTTTCAAAAAGAAAGAAGATACCCACCGTATGGCAGAAGCGAACAAAGCGTTTGCGCATTTCAAAGTATAATTACAACTCTTTTGGATAATAAAAAACCCTCTGCATGCAGAGGGTTTTTTATTGAAGTACTGTTTCTTTAAGAAGCTGCTTCGTTGTCGGAAGAACTGTTTCCGCCGCCGCCGCCAATGTCTTCACCCGCACCGCTATTGCCGGTCATATCACCGCCCAGTGTGCTCTCTGCACCGCCGGTTGTTGGAGTGGTAATGCTTTCCGGTGTTTGAGAGCCCGTAGAAACATTCGATCCTTCATATTGGCTTTGGTCTCTATCGGTTGCCAGTCCATCAGTATTCTCCGAACGGGTTTGTTCGGCAGTATTAAAATGCCCGCCTGGTCCGCCAGTGCGGCCTGTTGTACCACTATTACTGCGTTGGTCTTCGCGGCTGCCGCTGTTATTGCGGGTGTCGCCGCCGCCGCCTCTGCTGCGGCTAGTAGATGAACCGCCGCGGCTGGAAGAAACAGATGATTTTGAACCACTTTTAGAAGAGGACGAACCTCTGGAAGCACTTGATCCGCCACTACGGCTCGCCGAAGAACCACCACTACGGGAAGCACTGCTACCACCGCCACTTGATGCTTGTCCGCCTTTTTTAGCTACAGCCGTTTTGGTAGCCTTGCTGGCAGATGCTAAGCCACGGTTAGTGTTACCGCCTTTTGATGAAGAACTTTTAGAAGAAGAGGAGCCTTTGGATGAACTCTTGGATCCACCATTTGCAGATGCAGAACTTTTAGAAGAAGATGCGTTAGAAGTGCTGGCTCCGCGGTTAGAAGAACTGCTTTTAGAAGCACCTCCCTTGGAAGAAGAACCACCTCTGGAAGAGGACGATCCACCTTTAGAACTGCTGGATGACCCACCTTTTTTCGCTGCTCCGCCTTTTGAAGAGGAACTGTTTTTGGAAGAACCACCTCTCGACATCATGCCGCCTTTACTCGAAGCAGAACCTTTAGAGCCAGATGTAGAAGCGCCGCCTTTTGATGCACTCTTAGAACCACCCTTTGATGAAGCAGCGCCTTTAGAACTTAATTTTGATCCGCCTTTGCTGCTGCTTCCTCCACGGTTGGAGGCACCGCCTTTAGATGACGATTGGCCGCCGCCACGGTTAGATGCGGACGACTTTGATGTTGATTCGGAGGCTCCTTTTGAACTTCCTTTTGCGCCAGATTTGGAAGTGCTTTTTGAAGTCCCTTTTGACGATGATTTTGAAGTTCCCTTAGAAGAGGACTTCGATGCACCGCCTTTTGAAGAAGACTTTGTACTTGATTTGGAAGAAGACTTGGAAGCTCCTTTTGAAGAGGATTTAGTCGCTCCTTTGGAACCTGATTTTGATGCACCGCCTCCACGACCAGAAGAACCGCCGGATGCTGCGCCACCGCGGCTGGATGAGGATTTGCTTGCGCCTTTTTTAGCTGCACCTTTTGATGATGAACTGCCGCCGGAACTTTTGGAAGTTCCTTTTTTTGCAGCGGCCTTCTTGGTTGATGTTGCCATGTTGCTGGTTTTGTTTTAATGGGTTAATAAATTTTCTGTTTTAAAATTATAACAGATGCAAATGATTTGCAAAAATTATGCTCAGGTATAAAAAAAATTTTTACTAACGATTTGTCTGAGGTTTTCATAGCATTTAGGTTTAACAAATAGGTTTTATCGCCCTGCATTTGGTGCTCTATATTTTCTTACCTTTGCGCCTCCAATTTTTTAGTTTACGAAATTTCGTAATAGGCTGAAAGAATGGTGTACAACTGCTTGTTACTAAATCAAAAAAGACAATTATTCAATTCTAATAATCATGGCAGACTTAAGATTTCAACGGAACTTCGGTATTGCTGCGCACATCGATGCCGGTAAAACCACCACAACAGAGCGTATCCTGCGCTACACCGGTATGATCCACAAGATTGGTGAAGTACATGATGGCGCCGCAACCACTGACTGGATGGAGCAGGAAAAAGAAAGAGGTATCACCATTACATCTGCTGCTGTAAGCTGCCAGTGGAACTTCCCAACCGTAAAAGGTGTGGTTGATGCCAACACTAAAAAATATTCTTTCAATATCATCGATACGCCAGGTCACGTTGACTTTACGGTAGAAGTAGAGCGTTCGATGCGTGTATTGGATGGTCTGATCGCTTTGTTCTCTGCGGTTGATGGCGTAGAGCCTCAATCGGAGACAGTATGGCGCCAGGCGAACCGTTACAACGTACCGCGTATCGGTTTCGTAAATAAAATGGATCGTTCTGGTGCTGACTTCCTGATGGTAGTTAACCAGGTGCGTGAAATGTTAGGTTCGAAAGCCGTTCCGCTGCAGTTGCCGATCGGTGCTGAAGATGATTTCAAAGGCGTTGTTGACCTTATCAAAATGAAAGGTATCATCTGGCATATGGAAACAGAAGGTATGACTTTCGATGAGATCGAAGTGCCTGCCGATATGCTAGAAGAAGCCCAAGAGTGGAGAGCTGCTCTTGTAGAAGCTGTTGCAGAATATGATGACAGGTTAATGGAAAAGTTCTTCGACGATCCAGCTTCTATTTCCGAAGATGAATTGCACGAGGCGATCCGCAAGGCAACGATCGATCTTTCTATCGTTCCGATGATGTGCGGTTCTTCTTTCAAAAATAAAGGTGTTCAAACTGCACTGGATGCGGTTTGCCGTTACCTGCCTTCTCCAATGGATATTGCGGCGGTGAGCGGTCTTAACCCCGATACTGGTGAAACAGAAACCCGTAAGCCGGATGCAAAAGAGCCATTTGCTGCCTTGGCATTTAAGATCATGACCGATCCTTTCGTAGGTCGTCTGGCCTTCTTCCGGGTTTACTCTGGTAAGCTGGATGCAGGTTCTTACGTGTTGAACGTAAGAAGTGGTAAGAAAGAACGTATCTCCCGTATTATGAAGATGTTTGCTAACAAGCAAAATCCAATTGATTTTATCGAAGCCGGTGATATTGGTGCAGCGGTTGGTTTTAAAGAGATCAAAACCGGTGATACCCTTTGCCACGAAGATCATCCGATCACGTTGGAGAATATGTTCATTCCAGAACCGGTTATCTCTGTAGCTGTAGAACCTAAAACACAGGCCGACGTTGATAAAATGGGTCTGGCAATCTCTAAGCTGGTAGAAGAAGATCCAACACTTCGTGTAAAGACTGACGAAGATTCAGGTCAGACCATTCTTTCCGGAATGGGCGAGTTGCATCTTGAGATCATTGTTGACCGTATGCGTCGCGAGTTTAAAGTAGAAGTGAACCAGGGTGCGCCACAGGTAGCTTACAAAGAGGCTTTCCACAACACGGTTACGCATAGAGAAGTATTGAAAAAGCAGTCCGGTGGTCGTGGTAAGTTCGCCGATATTCAATTTGACTTAGGTCCGGTTGATGCTGAGTGGAAAGAAGCAAATCCTGATAAGCATTACCAATTTGTGAATGACCTGTTTGGTGGATCGATTCCTCGTGAATTCGTTCCGGCTATCCAAAAAGGCTTTGAGAACTCAATGGGAACAGGTGTTTTGGCATCTTACCCGGTAGATAATTTGAAGGTTCGTGTGTTTGATGGTTCATTCCATGCGGTTGACTCCGATGCGATGTCTTTCGAGCTTTGCGCTAAGCAAGGTTTCCGTGAAGCTGGTCGCAAGGCAAAACCCGTTTTGCTAGAGCCGATCATGCGTATCGAAGTATTAACGCCAGACCAGTACATGGGTGATGTAACGGGTGACTTGAACCGTCGTCGTGGTATGCTGGAAGGTATGGATACCCGTGCTGGTGTGCAGGTGATCAAAGCAAAAGTGCCGCTGAGTGAAATGTTTGGTTATGTAACACAGTTACGTTCCCTTTCTTCAGGTCGTGCTTCGTCAACCATGGAATTCTCTCATTATGCTCCAGCACCGAACAATATCGCTGAAGAAGTGGTAGCGAAGAGCAAAGGCAAAGTGAAAGCTGACTAATATTAAAAATTGCTAAGTGTGATAAATCCCGGTAAGAAATTGCCGGGATTTTTATTTGTTTTGGTTTAAATTCATGCTATGACACCCGGTTATCCCACACAAATCATTGATATAGACGAAGCTAGAGGAGTGTGTATTCCTGAGGAGTACCTTGAACTGCTAGCAACAAAAAATGTTGTTTTGGAATGGAAGGAAGAGGGCATTTTAATTAGGCCTGCAACGCAGCCTAAACAACCGAAGGATTGGGAAACGCTCTTTGCACAAGCAGATGCGTCAAATGCTGACTCTATCGATTGGGACGATGTTTTGAAAGATGAATTAGACAAAGAGTAAAGCTCAATCCTAGAAAAGTCATTCTCCACTTACGATCAATGTCATAAATAGTTAGAGGCGCTAATGCCTTAACAAAAATTTGTTGCAAAAACTACTGCTTTTAAGCATTATTTGAGAAAAAAAGACCTCAAACTTTTGTCTGTTCAGTTAAAGGCCGTTACCTTTGCACTCCCATTGTAAAAAATGGGTCTGGCTTATGTCACAAAGAATTAGAATCAAATTACAGTCTTACGATCACAATCTGGTAGATAAATCTGCAGAGAAGATCGTAAAAACAGTTCGTAGCACGGGAGCAGTAGTAACAGGACCAATTCCTCTTCCTACCCGTAGAAAGATCTTTACCGTTTTGCGTTCGCCACACGTAAACAAGAAGAGCCGTGAGCAGTTCCAGTTAGCTACGCACAAGCGTTTGCTGGATATCTACACGTCTTCATCCCGTACAGTGGATGCGCTTTCAAAGTTGGATCTGCCTTCCGGTGTAGAAGTAGAAATCAAAGCCTAACCTGAGCCGGCGAAAGCCATTCAAGTTAAACAGTTCTTATCAAATATGTCATCTCTCAATCTTACGGTGCAAGCCGGATGAAAAAAGAGCTCTGAGTTTAGAAATTCTCCAACGTAAAAAATTGGAGGCAACATATAAACAAGCCCTTCGAGGTTTGTTTGTCAACGGTACTTCCACCGCTCTCACTGTCATGGTGAGCTTGTCGAACCACGGAAAAGGTCGTTGATGAACCAGGATTGACCCTTCGTCAAGCTCAGTATAACTGAGAACTGACGTAGAATGTCTTGAATAACCTTGCGGGAAAAACCGTAAGAAAATGAAAGGAATCATTGGTAAAAAAATTGGGATGACCAGCATCTTCGATGCAGCCGGAAAACAAACCGCCTGCACGATCATCGAAGCTGGTCCCTGCGTAGTTACCCAGGTTAAAACGCAGGAAACAGATGGCTACAGCGCTCTGCAGGTAGCTTATGGCGACAAAAAAGAAAAGCACACTATCGGTGCTGAAAAAGCTCACTTCGCAAAAGCCAACACTTCGGCTAAGAAATTCGTAAAAGAATTTCGCAACTCTTCTTTAGAAAAAGCAATTGGTGATACCATTACTGTCGACATTTTCGCTGAAGGCGATAAGGTCGAAGTAGTAGGTACAACAAAAGGTAAAGGTTTCCAGGGTGTTGTAAAACGCCACGGATTCTCTGGTGTGGGTGAAGCTTCCCATGGTCAGCATGACCGTCAAAGAGCGCCGGGTTCTATCGGTGGATCTTCTTATCCTGCCCGTGTATTCAAAGGCATGCGCATGGCTGGTCGTATGGGTCAGGACCGTGTAAAGATGAAAGGTCTGAAAGTCGTTAAGGTTTTTGCCGACAAAAACTACATATTATTAAGTGGTTCTGTTCCAGGCCATATTGGTTCAATCGTTTTAATCCAGAAGTAATCATGCAACTGAACGTATTAAACATACAAGGACAGGAAACAGGCAGAACTGTTGAACTTCCTGAAGATATATTTGGTATCGATCCAAATAACCACGCTATCTACTTAGCTGTAAAGCAATTCCTGGGTGCACAGCGCCAAGGAACGCATAAAGTAAAGACACGTGCCGAAGTAAAAGGTTCCAGCCGCAAACTGCACAAGCAAAAAGGTACCGGTGGTTCCCGTAAAGGTAATATTCGCAACCCTTTGTATAAGGGTGGTGGTACCATCTTCGGACCAAAACCACACAAGTACGATATCAAATTGAATCGTAAGGTGAAGGATCTCGCTAAGATGTCTGCGCTGACGCACAAGGCACAAGCCAACGCCATTTTTGTTGTAGAAGACATCACTCTGGATGCTCCTAAAACAAAAACATTCATGAATGTCATGAATGCTCTGAAAGTAGGTGATAAGAAATTAATGTTCATCCTTCCGGAATACAATGATAACCTGTACATGAGCCTGCGTAATGTGCCATCTGTTCTGGGTGTGCAACTAAGCGACATCAACACGTACGATATCATGAACTCAGAAGTATTGGTGTTAACGGAAAGCGCTGCAAAGGTTTTTGCAACGGAAGAAGAGGCAGAAGTAGCTGCTTAATTATTAAAGAATTAAAACAACTCAGATGAAACTCTCTGAAGTATTGATAAAGCCGATTTTAACCGAGAAAGCAAACGGTCAGCAAGAAAGCCTGCGTCGCTTTGCTTTTAAAGTAGCTCGCCAGGCGAATAAGCTGGAGATCAAAAAAGCGGTAGAAGAATTTTATGGTGTGAGCATCGTTGATGTGAACACTTCCGTTGTACCTGGTAAAAACAAGACTCGTTATACGAAGAAAGGTTATACCAAAGGACAGAAGCCGGCTTATAAAAAAGCAATGGTAACTGTAGCCGAAGGCGAAACGATTGACCTGTATTCAAACATTTAAAATCTCTGGTTTCTAATTCGAAATTGTAAATCAGAAATTAATAAAAGAATGGTCCGCAAGACCGCAAACCTTGCAAATATATCATGGCACTAAAGAAGTATAAACCTATTACAGCCGGAACTCGTTGGAGAATCGGTAACGCTTACGCAGAGATCACGACTAACGAACCTGAAAAGTCTTTGTTGGAAGTTAAAGGCCGCACGGGTGGTCGTAACTTCCAGGGACGCCGCTCTATGCGCTACATTGGTGGCGGACATAAGAAGGCTTACCGTATTATCGATTTCAAACGCGATAAGCATGATGTGCCTGCGAAAGTTGCATCGATCGAATACGATCCAAACCGTACGACGTTCATCGCTTTGTTGAACTATGTTGATGGAGAAAAGCGTTATATCCTTGCTCCACAAGGCTTAACCGTTGGAATGACTGTAGTTAGTGGTAACACGGCTACTCCTGATTTGGGTAACGCATTGCAATTGAAAAACATGCCTTTGGGTACCGTGGTTCATAACATCGAAATGCAGCCTGGACAAGGTGGTAAGATCGCTCGTTCTGCGGGTGCCTCTGCCCAGCTTTCCAACAAAGAAGAAAAATACGCGGTATTAAAAATGCCAAGCGGCGAATTGCGCAAGGTGTTGATCAATTGCTTTGCAACCGTTGGTAGCGCTTCTAACAGCGATCACCAATTGCAGTCAATGGGTAAAGCCGGTCGTAATGTTTGGAAAGGTATCCGTCCACGTGTTCGTGGTGTGGCAATGAACCCAGTCGATCATCCGATGGGTGGTGGTGAAGGTCGTGCTTCCGGCGGACAGCCTCGCAGCCGTACTGGTATGTACTCTCGTGGTCTGAAGACGCGTACAAAAGGTAAGGGCAGCGATAAGCTGATCATCCAACGCAGCAACGGTAAGAAACTGGCGAAATAATTAAACCGAATCTTCTTAAACAGAAATAAAGCATGGCTCGTTCAATTAAAAAAGGTCCTTATGTAGCCACTCACCTCGAAGAGAAAGTGGTGGCGATTAATGACGGTAAAAACAAGAAAGGCGTGATCAAAACATGGAGCCGCCGTTCGACGATCACTCCTGATTTTGTAGGTCACACTTTTGCGGTACACAATGGTAACAAATTTATCCCTGTGTATGTAACAGAGTTCATGGTAGGACACAAGCTTGGAGAGTTTGCCCCTACACGGAACTTCAAAGGTCACTCTAATAAGAAAGGATAATATAAATGTTTAAAGTCTAAAGTCTAAAGTTGAAAGTTGATGCAATCAACGATAACCTTAAACCTCAAACCTTAAACCTCAAACTTATAAAATGGAAGCAGTAGCAAAACTGAGAAATTACCCGACATCACCACGTAAAATGCGTCTGATCGCAGACCTTATCCGTGGAATGAAGGTAGATAAAGCCCTGGCGGTTTTGGAATTCAATCCAAAGCATTCATCTGAGCCGGTGCGCAAACTTTTATTAAGCGCCATTTCTAACTGGAAGCAGAAGAATGAAGGCGGCGATGCAGAAGGCTTATATGTAACAACCATCTTTGTTGACGGAGCACGTACATTAAAGCGTATGCGTCCGGCACCACAAGGTCGTGGTTACAAGATCCGCAAGCGTAGCAACCACGTTACCTTGATGGTAAATGACACGCCGACGGCAAAAGAGCTGAAGAAAACAGCGGCTAAGAAAACGTACTCAAGCAAAGTAAATAATAATTCTAAAACTCTTGCTTCCTAACGGGGGCCGGATAATCAAAACGTATGGGTCAAAAAGCAAATCCAATTGGCAACCGTTTAGGCATCGTAAGAGGATGGGAATCTAACTGGTACAGCAACAAGAAGGACTACGGTAAAAAACTGATCGAGGACAACAAGATCAGAACCTATATAACTGCCCGCATCAGCAAAGGCGGTATTGCTAAGATCGTTATCGAAAGAACGCTCGGCAAACTGATCATTACAATTCACACCTCTAAGCCAGGTATCATCATTGGTAAAGGCGGTGGCGAAGTTGATCGTGTGAAAGAAGAATTGAAGAAGCTGACTTCTAACGAAGATGTGCAGATTAATATCCTAGAGATCCGTCGCCCTGAAATGGATGCGATGATCGTAGGAGATACCATCGCTCGTCAGATCGAGAACCGTATCAACTTCAAAAGAGCTACTAAGATGGCGATCGCTTCTACACTTCGTATGGGTGCAGAAGGTATCAAAATCCAGCTTAGCGGACGTTTGAACGGCGCTGAGATCGCACGTAGCGAAAAGTTCATGCAAGGACGTGTGCCGCTTCATACCTTCCGTATGGATATCGATTATGCAAACGTTTTTGCGCAAACGGTTTACGGTAAGATCGGTATCAAGGTATGGATCTGTAAAGGTGAAGTGCTTACCAAGCGTGACCTGAATCCGAACTTCATTGCAGGTGGTGAAAAAGCCGGTGCAATGGGCGACCGCAGAGATGGCGGACGTGGTGGCGATTTTGGTGGTCGCGGTGGAGACCGTGGCGGTGATCGCAGAGCCGGTGGCGGCGGCGGTGGATTTAACCGTGGCGGTGGAGCCGGTGCTGGTGGCGGACGTCAAGGCGGCGCAGGCGGTGGTGGCGGTAGAAGATAATCGCTACTTAAGAAAAGTAAGAACTGTAAATAACAATATAACTGGTTTGATAAGCGAGATCATTTCAAACTTCAAACTTCAAACTTCGAACTAAATATGTTACAGCCGAAAAGAACAAAGCACAGGAAAATGCAGAAAGGTCGCATGAGAGGCGATGCTAAAAGAGGGTTTACGATCTCTTTTGGTTCCTATGCATTGAAAGCTTTGGAAGATCATTGGATCACTGCCCGCCAGATCGAGGCAGCCCGTCAGGCATTGACCCGTCACATGAAGCGTGAAGGAAATGTGTGGATCCGTATTTTTCCTGACAAACCAATTACCAACAAGCCTGCAGAGGTGCGGATGGGTAAGGGTAAAGGTAATCTGGAGTATTATGCTGCCGTGGTGAAGCCAGGACGCATCATTTTCGAACTGGATGGTGTTTCTGAAGAAGTAGCACAAGGTGCTTTGAAACTGGCAGCTGGTAAATTGCCAATTGCAACAAAATTTGTGACGCGTCGAGACCTTATTGGCGCATAAGAATAGTAAAAACTGATCAACATGTCAAAGACAGTAGATTTCAAAAAAAGCATTCAAGGTTTAGAAGAACAAGATTTGTCTGCCCGCATTAAGGAAGATGAATCCCGTTTGAAAAAACTTGAATTCGCTCATGCGCTTTCCCCGTTGGAAAATCCGCAAAGCATCCGGACGCTGCGCAGAGAGCTGGCTCGTTTGAAAACTGAATTACAGAAGAAGCAAATAGGTATCTAACCTTTTTGGATAAACAAGGATTTTAAATAATCCATTAAAAGCTGAAAAATGGCTGAAACAACAAATACCGAAGTACAAAGTACTGAAGCAAGAAACCTCCGGAAAACCAGGATCGGTGTGGTTAGTAGCAACAAAATGACCAAGACCATCACGGTTAAGGTGGAGCGTAAAGTAAAGCATCCGCTTTATGGTAAGTTCGTAAAGAAGACTACTAGTTTTCATGCGCATGACGAGCAGAACGAAGCCAGCATCGGCGACGTGGTTCGTATCATGGAAACCCGCCCGCTGAGCAAGACCAAGCGTTGGAGATTAGTGGAGATTGTAGAGAAAGTTAAGTAATTCAATTATAAATGTTGAGTGCTGAATGATGAATGAGCTTCTGAAAAGAAGCAGGTAATTCAAAAATTCAAAATTCAAAATTCAAAATTTTAAGAAATGATCCAGCAAGAATCCCGTTTGAACGTAGCGGATAACAGCGGTGCTAAAGAAGTGCTTTGTATCCGTGTATTGGGTAACAGTGGTCAGCGTTATGCAAGAGTAGGAGATAAGATCGTTGTTACGATCAAAGATGCTATTCCTGCCGGTGGTATAAAGAAAGGTACCGTTGCAAAAGCGGTTATCGTTCGCACTAAAAACAAACTGCGTCGTAAAGACGGTTCTTATATCCGTTTTGATGACAACGCAGTTGTGATCCTGAATGCAGCTGACGATCCAAGAGGCACACGCATTTTTGGACCAGTAGCTCGTGAGCTTCGCGATAAAGGTTACATGAAGATTGTATCCCTGGCACCGGAAGTTCTGTAGGTGCACGCCTCTGGCGTGACGTTTAAAGAAGCATCATAGTTCTGTAAATAAATTTCCTGGCAGTATCAGGAGAGGTAAAAGCCCGAAAGGGAAAACGATTTAAAATGAAAACAAGATTTAAACCAAAGTACAATATCAGAAAAGGAGATCAGGTAGTTGTGATCGCCGGTGATGATAAAGACTTGAAGAAACCACGCCTTGTAAAAGAAGTATTGGTAGATGCGGGTAAAGTGATTGTGGAAGGTGTGAACATCATTACAAAGCATACAAAGCCTTCTGCACAAAATACCAAAGGTGGTATTGTAAAGCAGGAAGCGCCTATGCAGATCTCTAACGTTATGTTGTGGGATGGCAAGCAAGCATCTAAAGTATCTCGTACAAAAGATGATGCAGGTAAAACAGTTCGTACATCTAAAAAATCAGGGGAGGTAATCAAATAATGGCAACGGCAACTAATACTCCTAGATTAAAGGAAAAATATACAGGCGAAGTAATCCCTGCGTTGATGAAACGTTTTGGATATAAATCGATAATGCAGGTTCCAAAGCTCACGAAGATCTCGATCAACCGTGGTGTGAACGGCGCTGTAAATGATAAGAAACTGATCGACGTTGCGATTGACGAGATCACAACTATTGCCGGTCAGAAAGCAGTTCCGACAATGTCTAAGAAAGACATCTCTAACTTCAAATTGCGTAAGCACATGCCAATTGGCGCCCGTGTTACCTTACGTGGTGAGAAAATGTATGAATTCCTGGATCGTATGATCGCGGTTGCGTTACCACGTGTACGTGACTTCAAAGGAATCAGCGAGAAATCTTTCGACGGTCGTGGCAACTATACCATGGGTGTTACAGAGCAGATCATCTTCCCGGAGATTGATATCGACAAGGTAGCTCGTATCACGGGTATGGATATCACTTTCGTAACAACGGCTAAGAATGATGAAGAAGCATACGAATTGTTGAAAGAACTCGGTATGCCTTTCAAAAACATCAAGAAATAATTAGTACAACTTAAAACTCTAATAAAACATGGCTAAAGAATCAGTAAAGGCCAGACAACGCAAGAGAGAGAAATTGGTAGCCCAATACGCTGATAAAAGAGCGGCATTGAAAGCAGCCGGCGATTTCGCTGGATTAGATGCTTTACCAAGAAACTCATCTGCCGTTCGTTTGAAAAACCGTTGCCAGATGACAGGTCGTCCAAGAGGTTATAGCCGTCACTTCGGTATCTCGCGGATCGCACTTCGTGACATGGCTTTGAATGGTATGATACCAGGTTTGAAAAAAGCAAGCTGGTAAAAACGTTGAGGCGTTTGTAGGTTTAGTCGTTTAGGCGAATCCATCAACAACTCAACAGCTAAACAATTCAACATTTTAATAAACATCCAATTGCTCTGGATAAACAGAGTGTAGGAGGAACATAAACATGGTAACAGATCCTATCGCAGATTTTTTGACAAGAATTCGTAATGCGCAAATGGCAGGGCACAGAATCGTTGAGATTCCAGCGTCTAACCTTAAAAAGCGTATGACTGAAATCCTGTACAACCAAGGGTATATCCTGAAGTACAAATTTGAAGACGACAACAAGCAAGGCTTGATCAAGATCGCTTTGAAGTATGACGCTGCTACGAAACAGCCGGCTATTCAAAGTTTGGAAAGAGTAAGCCGTCCGGGTCTGCGTAACTACGCTAAGCCTGCTGATTTCCGTCGTGTAAAGAATGGACTGGGTATCGCTATCATCTCTACATCAAAAGGTGTATTGACTGACAAAGAAGCGAAGACGCAGAACATTGGTGGCGAAGTACTTTGCTACATATACTAATATGCAGATTTGCCAATGTGCAGATATGCAGATGAGGTTGTTGATACATTAAGCTGAAACTATACTAAGCTGACCGGTCAACAATTAGAAATTAAAAATTGACAATTAAAAGATTAAATTATGTCTCGTATAGGTAAAGCACCCATCTCAGTTCCAAGTGGCGTCACGGTCACTATCGGAAGCGATAACGTGGTAACAGTGAAGGGTCCAAAAGGAGAATTAAAGCAGCCGATCGATCGCGATATCAAGGTTGAATTTGCGGACGGTACCATCAATGTTACCCGTCCTACCGACCAGATCCGTCACCGGGCATTGCACGGTTTGTCAAGAGCGTTGGTAAACAACCTTGTAAAAGGTGTTACCGATGGCTATACCAAGAAAATGGAATTAGTGGGTGTAGGTTTTAAAGCCTCTAACACCGGTAATACATTAGATCTGGCTTTAGGTTATTCTCACAATATCATTTTCGAAATTCCTAAGGAATTGAAAGTGGCTACCGAGCAGCTGAAAGGTCAAAACCCAACCATCACTTTAGAAGGTATCGACCGTCAATTGATTGGTGCGGTAGCTGCTAAGATTCGCAGCCTGCGCAAGCCTGAGCCATACAAAGGAAAAGGTGTTCGTTACGCTGGTGAAGTGGTTCGTAAGAAAGCTGGTAAAGCGGCTGGTAAATAATAATTAACTAATGAATGAGCCTTGGCAGCATCAAGGCTTGAAATAGAAATACAATGAGAACAAGCGCTAAATTATCAAGACGGCAAAACATCCGCTACCGCATCCGGGCTAAAGTTACCGGAACTGCTCAGAAGCCACGTTTGTCGGTTTTCCGCAGCAATGCAGAAATCTATTGTCAACTGATTGATGATGTAAATGGAGCAACACTGGCTGCTGCATCTTCAAGAGATAAGGACATCGCCGCTCAAAAAGGTCCTAAAGTAGAGATCAGCAAATTTGTTGGACAAGCAATTGCCCGCAAAGCAAAAGAACTGGGACTGGAGAAAGTGGTGTTTGATCGCGGTGGTAATCTTTACCATGGTCGTATCAAAGCGGTAGCAGAAGGTGCAAGAGAAGGTGGTCTGCAATTCTAAATAATATTTCAAGTAATTACTAAGTAATACAAAATGGCAAAAGTTATTTTAAACAGAGTAAAAGCAGGCGACCTGGAACTGAAGGACAAAGTCGTTTCCATTAACCGTGTAGTAAAAACTACCAAAGGTGGTCGTACCTTCTCTTTCTCTGCATTAGTGGTGGTTGGTAATGAGCAAGGCGTTGTCGGACATGGTCTGGGCAAAGCCAAAGAAGTTCAGGAAGCCATCACGAAGGGCATCGAAGATGCTAAGAAGAACCTAATCAAAGTTCCGATCCTTCATGGTACAATCCCTCACGACCAGTTAGCCAAAGAAGGCGCTGCGAAAGTGTTGATCAAACCAGCTGCTCATGGTACCGGTGTACTTGCCGGGGGCTCTATGCGTGCTGTATTGGAAAGTGCTGGATTAACTGACGTATTAGCAAAGTCTCTTGGTTCGGCTAACCCGCACAACGTGGTAAAAGCAACCTTCAAAGCATTAGCTATGTTGCGTGAGCCGATCACCGTTTCCAAGACAAGAAGAATTTCACTTAAGCGTGTATTTAACGGGTAATACCTGTTCAAAGTTTAAAGCATAAGGTTTAAAATTCTACCAGAGCGATCACAACCTTAAACTTTGAACCTTAAACTTTAAACCTTTCAAAATGAAAAAGATTCTAACACATTATAGAGCTTCTGCAAAAGAAGGTGCTCCAGCTAAACTCAAAATCACTTTGGTAAAAAGCCCCATTGATCGCCCCGAGCGTCAAAAACTTACGCTTCAGGCTTTGGGTTTGAATAAGATGAACGCGACCCGTGAAGTGGAAGCCACACCAGCCATCCTCGGTATGATCCGCAAAGTGGAGCATATGATCACAGCGGTAGAAGTTGCCTAATAAAATTTCAATTTCAAGAATTCATCAGGAGCCTAATAGATTTGGGATTTTGAAATTTATTATTTCTAAACAAGCGAGGGGAGAAAAACCCCGTTAAGTAAAAATCAAGCAGTTATGAAACTACACGAATTACGCCCAGCAAAAGGAGCAACGCACAAAGAAAAACGTTTAGGTCGCGGTGAAGCGAGTGGTAAAGGTGGTACGTCCACAAAAGGTAACAAAGGTGGACAAAGCCGTGCCGGTTACAAGAGCAAAATGGCCCACGAAGGTGGTCAGATGCCGATCCAGCGTCGTGTTCCAAAGCGTGGCTTTAAGAATATCAACCGCATCGAGTACAAAGTATTCAACCTTGGACAGATCGATCAACTAGTAGAGAAATACGGTATCACCGATTTCAGCCTGGAAAACCTTTACACTAACGGCCTAATCAACCAGACAGACCGTGTGAAAGTTTTGGCTAACGGTGAACTGAAAGCGAAGGTCACCTTCCGAATCAATGCCATCAGCGAGAAAGCCAAGACTTCTATCGAAGCGGCTGGTGGAACTGTTGAGATTGTGAAGTAATATTCCTTAAATTGCACAGGCGCAGGAATGCGTCTTTTTTTTGTTTCCAAACTTTCTCTTGTGAAAAATTTATTTAAGACGTTAAAGAATATATGGAGCATCGAAGAACTCCGTGCAAAGATCCTTTTCACGCTTCTTCTGATCTTCATTTATCGTGTGGGTACGCATATCGTACTGCCGGGAATCGATCCTACTAAATTAGACCTTGAAAGCTCCCGTAATGGTATGCTCGGTTTGATTGACACCTTTGCGGGTGGCGCCTTTTCACAGGCTTCCATCTTTGCATTGGGTATCATGCCCTATATCTCTGCTTCCATCTTTATGCAGTTGATGACCGTTCTGGTTCCGCAATTTCAAAAGATGCAGAAGGATGGCGAAAGTGGTCGCAAAAAGATCAACCAATGGACACGCTATCTTACAGTAGCGGTTACAGCGGTTCAAGCTTCTGCTTACGTTAAATACCTGGAGGAAATGACAAGAACGTCCGGCGGTATTATCGCTGGTTATTCTAGTGTATTCTGGTTATCAACCGTAATTGTTTTAACAGCCGGTACCTTATTCGTAATGTGGTTGGGCGAGAAGATCACCGATAAAGGTTTAGGTAACGGTACTTCCCTGATCATCATGGTCGGTATCCTTGCCCGTCTCCCTCAATCATTTGTACAGGAGTTGACAGCCAAGTCGGTTCGTACCGGTATGATCCTAGTTTTCATCATTGAGATCGCTATCCTGATCGCTATCATCATGGGATGTATCCTGTTGGTGCAAGGTGTTCGTAAGATACCGGTGAACTACGCCAAGCAGATTGTAGGCAACCGCCAGTTTGGTGGTGGTGCCCGCCAGTTCTTACCTATCAAGGTGAACAGCGCAGGTGTAATGCCGATCATCTTTGCCCAGGCGATCATGTTCCTGCCTACCTTGTTCTCCCTTACAAAAACAGCAACAGGTCAAGGCATCTCCGATGTGTTTTCCGATCATATGAACGTTTGGTACATGGTTATTTATTCAACTGTGGTTATTGGATTTACCTTCCTCTACACTGCCTTGATCTTTAACCCGAAGCAGATCGCTGACAACCTGAAGCAAAATAATGGTTTCGTGCCGGGTGTAAAGCCTGGGCAGCCAACCGCGGATTATATCGGTTCCATCATGGATAAGATCACATTGCCAGGCGCTATCTTGTTAGCGTTAGTAGGTATCCTTCCGGGTATTGCACAGCGCTTAGGTGTTACGCAAGGCTTCTCTACCTTCTTTGGTGGTACGTCCTTGCTGATCCTGGTGGGTGTGGTGTTAGATACCTTGCAGCAGATTGAAACACAGTTGTTGATGCGCCAGTACGATGGACTGATGAAGAGTGGTCGTATCCAGGGACGGCAAACCGTGACACAAGCCTCTTATTAATATTTGTTTAGAAATATTTGATAAACCCTGGTAAGGAGCTTACCAGGGTTTTATTTTTGCGCAACGATGATCCATTATAAAAACGAACAGCAAATTGAGCTAATGCGTCAAAGCGCCCTGCTGGTAAGCAAGACGTTAACCGAAGTAGCAAAGATTCTAAAGGCAGGCATTACGACACTTTCCATTGACCAACTTATTGGCAGCATTATCCGTGATCATAAGGCAGTTCCTTCTTTTCTTAATTATAATGGTTATCCTTTCAACTCCTGTATCTCAGTAAACGATGTGGTGGTACATGGATTTCCAAACAAACATGCCCTAAAAGAGGGCGATATTATTTCGGTTGATACAGGCGTAGTCCTTAACGGCTGGCATGGCGACCATGCTTATACGTTCATGATCGGTAAACCCGCCGATGAGGTGATAAAGCTGGTGAAAGTGACAAAAGAATCTCTTTATAAAGGCATCGAGAAAGCCATTGTAGGAAACCGTATTGGAGATATTGCTTTTGCCATACAAGAACACACCGAAAAGAAAAACGGTTATGGTGTGGTGCGGGAGTTGGTGGGTCATGGCTTAGGCAAAAGCCTGCACGAAGACCCGCAAATGCCCAACTATGGGAAACGTGGAACGGGCCCTGTTTTGAAAGAAGGTCTGGTGCTGGCTATTGAGCCGATGATCAATATGGGTAAGAAGGATGTTTTTACAGAAGACGATGGCTGGACGGTTCGTACGAAAGACGGCAAACCATCCGTGCATTTCGAGCATGATGTGTGTGTGAAGAAGGGTAAAGCGGATATTCTCTCTGACTATACGCATATCGAAGCAGCTGAGAAAGCGAATGCTAATTTATTCGCCGACTATTAATGCTAATTTTTTAAATTTAATTGAAACTTTTCTTTCATGGCTGATAAACTCCAAAAAGAAAAGTCTGACCTAAGTTCCCCCTTCAGGGGGGTAGGTGGTAAGCTAGTTGTAATTGGTGGCGGAGCAGCCGGTTTTTTCTGCGCGATCAATGCGGCACGGATGAATCCTGCGTTGCAAGTCACGATTCTGGAGAAGACCACCAAGCTTCTCTCAAAGGTTCGCATTTCGGGAGGTGGACGTTGCAACACAACACATGCACTATTTGATATCGGCGAACTATTCAAGCGCTATCCCCGAGGACAGAATTTTGTAAAGAAGACCTTTCATCAATTTTCGACTACCGATACAATTAAGTGGTTTGAAGAACGGGGTGTGAAGCTCAAGGTAGAAAAGGATGGCCGTATGTTCCCCGTTACCGATTCTTCCGAAACGATCATTGATTGTTTAATGGAGGAAGCAACTCGGTATGGAGTTGAAATAAAACTTAGCACAGAAGTGAAAAGCCTGCAATTAATTGAGACTCGATGGCAGTTATCATTGGCTAATGGGCAGAATATACTTACCGATTATGTATGCATCGCCAGTGGTGGTTATCCAAAATCTTCAATGTTCGACTGGCTGCGGTCGTTAGGTCATACCATCGCCGAACCTGTGCCATCTTTATTCACCTTCAATTTACCCAAACATCCGATCACTTCACTGATGGGAGTCAGCGTAATAAAAGCAAGAGTAAAAATCGAAGGCACCAAGCTGGTAGAAGAAGGACCGGTTCTCATTACGCATTGGGGCTTAAGCGGTCCGGCTATATTGCGTTTGAGTGCGTGGGGCGCAAGGGAATTAGCAGGAAGGGCTTACGAATACAAAGCGCATATAGCTTGGCTGCCGGACTATAATGATCAAACGCTGAAAGAAAGGTTTACAAAGGCGCGATCTAATGTCTCATCTAAAAAAATAGCCAACCACAATCTTGGTGCTTTGCCTAATCGCTTATGGTTGTTTTTGCTGGAGCAATCCGGAGTAAAAGAAGACATGCGCTTTGCTGATTTGCCTGCCAAGATTGAAAATGCCCTTATTCGGAACCTGGTCGACTTCGTAGTGGAAGTAAAAGGCAAAACGACTTTTAAAGAAGAATTTGTTACGGCTGGTGGTATTAATCTTAGTGAAGTAGATGCGAATACCATGATGAGCCGAAAAGCGCCAAACCTGTTTTTTGCCGGTGAAATTTTAGATGTGGATGGCATTACCGGCGGCTTTAATTTTCAACACGCCTGGACAAGCGGCTGGATAGCTGCCAAAACAATAGCCGCGCAAAGTGCTTAATCTATCGGCAGCACTTTACCCGTACTGAAATATTCGGTTGTAACTCTTGGTGGACGTCCTTTATAATAGAGCGTTCCTTTAAAGTATTGCAACACATGCAAGGACTCCGTAGCATGTACATAGCCATCCCGGATGCTGCCATAACCAACAGTTTGATGCTTCACTATAAAGTTCCGGAAGTCAATCGTGCCTCGTTGCCCGGTGTATGCATAGCAGCTATCGCTTTTGCCGGTGAACACCATGTCGGTATTGTTGCCATAGAGATAGGCATAGGTGCGTTTGGCATTCAGCGAAATATGTATATTGCCGGCGCCGATGCTGGAATAGAAGGTAATGCCATCGGCCTGTAAGGTATTGGTGGTAGTAATGTCGCCACTGCCTTCGTAAGTAAGCCGGTCCAGGTTTTTGACCGATACATAGGCTACCACTTTTTCCGACGGTGACCGCAGCCAAGTGCAGGAGGCCGTATTTTTCAGTGATAAAACACCGGCCGAAATGTCGGCGGTAATGGAAGCCTGCAAGCCTTGGCCGGCTTCAATGCGGACCTGCTCTATCGTATCCTGCGTGAGTATAACCTGCACATTATCTTCTACAACAATTTGGTGGAAAGGCGCGACAGGGCGCTGCATGGAAACCAAAGTGCCCGTGTCGGTAAAGCAGCCCGGCTTTTTGCATTGTGCTAAAAAGCAAGCGCAGAAGAGGGAAAGTAGAAATAGCTTGTTTTTCATGGCAGTTTAAAAATGGTAACCAAAGCCGGCATGTGTATAATCCACTTGTAGCCCGTGTGCCTTCAGATTGAACGCCGCCGACCAATGCTTACCTATCCGGTAACGAATGCCTAAGGTTTGATAAAAAGTTTGACCCTTTTCAGGATTCAATACATAAGCGCCTAACTGCAAAGGCAACGATAAGGCACCCAGCTTTCGCTCATAAAAAAAGTGCACCCCTGCTTGCAGATTTTTGGAGCCGTTCTTTGTTAACGCATAACCAGAGGGGTCGCTGTTTAGCGACTTGTCATATTGAAGAGCCGCACCGACACCCCAGGCGCCACTAGCGCCAAGTGGTTTTGCAACTTCCGCATTCAATGCCGGCACTACATAGCGAGGACTACCCACCCAGGGCGTTTGCTTGGTGCCGGCAGTAGCAAACACCCGCCAGTCCAAGTTTCTTGCTTGCCTTGGCAGGGTCTTTTTCTCCAATATGGTTTCGTGCGGGCTCCACCGGGCGCCTACACTCACGGTCGGCAGGTTTAGTCCAAAATTCGGCATCTTGATATCGCTGTTGGAAAGATGGCTGAACGAAACACCGGCACTCAGCGACAATTCTTTTGAAATCTTCACCTCGTTCTCCAGCATCAGGCTGATAAAATAATTGAAGCTACTCCCAAGAAGCGTGTTCTTATGATTTGTATGTACCCGGTAGGGTTTTTCGATCCATGCGGCTCCTGTTCCCAAACGAAAACCCGATTTAAACCGTTCACCCCTAACCACCGGAAAATGAATAAAGGGAAGTACACCTGCCAGTTTCCCGATATACTGCCGGCTTCCCGGGTTGCCGTAAAAGGCCGCAATGCCCAGCTGCGGGTAATTATTGGCCCGGTGCCAGGGTTGGCTGCCATCCTTTTGCCAGCGTACGCTGGCTTCTATAAAAGAGGTGTAGGAGTCGCGGACATAGGCCGCTTCGGGTTCGGAAGCTATGATGGAGCCCAAATGTGCTTGCATTCCAAAGGAGATCGACTTCTGTTGCGCCCATAGTTGGTCTTGCAGGCAAAGCAAAAGCAAGAGGGAAGTAAGAAGTCGGGAGAAGTGTTGCATGAAGCTAAAGTTCTGATGCATCAAACATAAGTAGGATTGTGGAGGTTTGCCATAGAAATGCAATCAATAACAGGCTAAACGGCTCCTCCAGCGCTTTACCGGATTGCTAAGGAATTTAAAAAACGCTTCCCTTTCCCGCTTCATTCCCGTTTAAAGCCCGTATTTTTGCACCCCCGAATAAAACAGCGGGATTTTTATGGAAGAGAATCAAATTAATAACCCAAACGCTGAAGGCCAGGAGTCTGCACCGGTTGCTCAAACAGAGACAACTGACGCGACTACAGCGACAACAAATGCACCTGACGCAACAGAAGCCACTGCTTCTGAAAGTACTCCAGAAACGGCTACTGAAACAGCCACTGCTGAAGCTGCTCCTGCAGTAGAAAGCAATGTAGAAGTAACCCCGCAAGTAGAAGAGCGCATCGTTACCGCTCATGATGACTTCGACTGGAGCATCGACAAGCGCAACGTGGCTACTTACACGCAAGCCGAAAAAGACAAGTACGACCATGTTTACGAGAACACTTTTGTTCAACTGAACGATGGCGAACTGATCAAAGGTTTAGTAGTAGGTATCACTAAAACAGACGTTGTTCTGAACATTGGTTTTAAATCCGACGGTCTGGTTTCGCTGAACGAGTTCCGCGACCTGCAAGGTTTGAAAGTAGGTGACGAAGTGGAAGTAATGGTAGTGGATAAGGAAGACCGCGATGGTAACCTGAACCTAAGCCGCAAGCAAGCCCGCGTTACCCGTGCCTGGGAGCGTATCGTTGAAATCCACAAAACAGGTGAGATCGTTACCGGTACCGTTACCAGCAAAACAAAAGGTGGCTTGATCGTAGACGTATTTGGTATGGAAACATTCTTACCAGGTTCGCAGATCGACGTGAAGCCGGTAACTGATTACGATCAGTTCGTAGGCAAAACAATGGAGTTCAAAGTGGTGAAGATCAACGAAGCCATCAAGAACGCGGTTGTTTCTCACAAAGCCCTTATCGAAAGCGATATCGAAGCACAACGTGCACAGATCATCGGCCAGCTGGAAAAAGGCCAGGTACTGGAAGGTACTGTCAAGAACATCACCGATTTCGGTGCGTTCATGGACCTCGGCGGCTTAGATGGTTTGCTGTACATCACCGATATTTCATGGGGCCGCATCAACCACCCTTCAGAGGTGTTGAAGCTGGACCAAAAAGTGAATGTAGTAGTTCTGGATTTCGACGACGAGAAGAGAAGAATCTCTTTAGGCTTGAAGCAATTGACACCACACCCTTGGGATGTGTTGCCTGAAACCATTGCCGAAGGTTCTACTGTAAAAGGTCGCGTAGTGAACATCGAAGACTATGGTGCATTCCTTGAGATCATGGCAGGTGTAGAAGGCCTGGTTCACGTATCTGAAATTACTTGGGCTAACACGCCGATCAATGCGAAAGAGTTCTTCAAACTGGGAGACGAGCATGAGGCGAAAGTGGTGACCCTTGATAAGGACAGCCGCAAGATGAGCCTTTCTATCAAGCAATTGTCTAACGATCCTTGGTCTGATATCGAAACGTCCTTCCCTGAAGGCAGCCGTCATACCGGTGCGGTGAAGAACATCACGCCGTACGGTGTGTTTGTAGAACTGACCTCCGGCATTGGTGGTATGATCCATATCTCCGACCTGAGCTGGTTGAAGCGTTTCAATCACCCGACCGAGTTTACCAAAGTGGGTGAGAACATCGACGTTGCGATCCTCGGTATCGATAAAGAAAACCGCAAGCTGCAACTCGGACACAAGCAACTGGAAGAAGATCCTTGGAACAGCCTGCAGGATACCTTCGCTATCGGTTCTATTCACGAGGGTACCGTGTCTCGCAAAGACGACAAAGGTGCTACCGTTCAATTGCCTTACGGACTGGAAGGCTTCGCGCCGAACCGTCACCTGGCGAAAGAAGATGGCAAGAGCGTAGGTGCCGACGAGACCGCACAATTCATGGTGATCGAATTCGATCGTAATGAAAAGCGCATCGTAGTATCGCATGCCCGCATCTGGGAGCAAGTAAAAGCCGACGAGGTGAATGTTGCCCGCAAAGAAGCCCGTGCTGAAGGTGAAAAAACTGCCAAAGCAGTAAAAGCCGTTCAAGCGAAAGTAGAGAAATCTACCTTGGGTGACCTGAGCGCACTGGCACAGATCCGCGAGAAGCTGCAACAGGAAGAGAAAGGTGGCACACCAGCCGCTGATGCACCTGCTGAAGAAAAGCCTGAAACAGAGGCGTAAGCTGCACAGCACTTTATATGTGAAACCCTCGGCGAAAGCTGAGGGTTTTTTTCGTCTGAGCCGGGATTTGGGTGGATGGTTTGGATTAGGTGAATAATATTATATCTGGACTTTAATTATTACTATCCCATTTTCTTTCAACTACTAACTAAATTTGGGAGAAGTAGCAATAAAAAATATAAGCGATGATGACGAGGTTGTCTTATGATAGAAAATTCTTTGAGATCACCCGGTTTCTTGTTAAGAGTAAAGACGCTCAAATGAGCGATGCTACTCCCCTTACGGTAGCTTGCAGGGAAAAGGAATTTGACTGCGATGGTTTATTTGCAGCGGTTGATTATCTGATTTCTTTAAACCAAGGATTTATTGTTATGGAAACCGCGCAAATGTATATGAGCGACCCTAGCCGTGCTTTGAATACTATTTTAGAAAAAGAACATAATAGTGTTACCTGTACCGAGCTTTTCCATAAACTAATAATCAGTTGGAGTAATGATTTAGATAACGATATAAGGTGATTCAGGTTGAGAGCTATTAATACTTGCCTTTCATTTTGAGTATCTATTCATTTGCAAGCAATCAAAAAAGTGTAAACAGAAGACATCTTAAAGTGTATTCGTTAGGTGTTGCCACAGAATTAAGGCTTTATATGGAACACCAACATAAGTATGAACATCCAAAAAAATGTAAAAATGGTTCCTTACCGTAAAAATTTGATGTGGGGATATTCCTCCTTTGATAAGAAAATTATTATTGATTGTATGTATGAAGAGGCTTATGAATTTAAAAAAGGTGTTGCAAAGGTTAAACTAAATGGGAAGTATGCGTTTATTAAAGAAAATGGAGAGCAGCTTACGCCTTTTATTTATGATGAGTTGTGGGAGTATTCGGAAGGGTTGGCGAGAGTCGAAGTAAAGAATAAAAGTGGGTTCATTAATGAAGGCGGAGAATTACAAATTCCTTATATCTATGATGATTGTTGTGATTTTTCCGAAGGTTTAGCATGCATTTCATTAAACAATAAAGAAGGATTTATGAATAACCTAGGCGAGATAGTGATACCATGTAAGTACAACCTTACCGCTAGCTTTTCTGAAGGTTTAGCATGTGTATACGAAACTAATTGGAGGTTTATTGATAAAAGCGGCAATTATCCTTTTTTTTACGGTTCTGACATCGCAGCAAGTTTTAGCGAAGGCTTAGCAAGGGTCGCACATTGTAAATATGGTTATGTAGATAAATCAGGAAGAGAAGTCATACCAACGATTTACGATTGGAGTGAGTGTTTTTGTGAAGGATTTGCATCCGTGAAATATAATGGCAAGTATGGATTTCTAAATAAAGTAGGAGCAGAACCATTTCCAATCAAATATGAAGGTGTAGTAGATTTTTCAGAAGGTTTTGCGGGAGTAGAATTAAATGGCAAATGGGGTTTCATTAATTATATAGGGGAACAAGCAGTTCCTTGCATTTATGAGTGGGGTACCGGGATTAATATTTATAAATACAAATTTTGTGAAGGATTAGCACCCGTTATCTTAAATGGTAAGTATGGTTTTGTAAATAAGATGGGGGAACTCATTATTCCTTGCCTATATGAATATGGTACAATACACTCAGATGGATTAGCGAAAGTTAAACTCAAAGACCAATGGGGCTACATTGATAAAGAAGGAAATCAATATTGGGAAGATTAAATTTGGCTGATGAATATAAATGAACAAAGTAGCATTTCTGTTCAAAACGCTTTTTTCAATAGTGCTCCGTCTATATTATATAAATACAGAGACTGGAATAATTGTTATCACAAAAGAACAGTTGAGCAAAATAAATTATGGTTCTCTTCGCCAAATGGATTAAATGACCCTTATGATTGTCAGCTCCCTATTTTCATAGACGAAGAAGAGATAAAATCTGACTCATTTTTTAAATTTCTTCTAAATAGTGCAGAAAGTTTAGAAGCTGCTCAAGGTAAATGGTCAGAGATTTTAGAAAACCCACAAGAATTTTTCACACAAAGAGAACATGAGTTATTGAATATGTATTTGGATTTTGGTGTACTTTCTTTATGTGAAAGATCAGATAATTTTTGCTTTGGTCTCATTACGCAAATGGACACAAAGGGTTTTGTATTGGGTTTGATACTCAACAACTGGTAAAAGAGGAAATTAAGGGAACTTTTGAAAAAGTAAATTATCAATTAGGCTTTCCGATTTTTCAATTTCTTGAAGACCTAAGTTGCAATCTTTCAAAAGCTTTGATGACTAAACACTTGAATTGGAAGTATGAAGAGGAATGGCGTATTACAAAATCAAATTTTGCTGATAGAGAAGTCTCCATAAGTGTCACAGCAATTAAGGAAGTCTATTTTGGAGCGAAAATGGATAAGCATTCAAAAGAGGAAATCATTGAAATTCTAAACTATAAGAATCCATTAATCAAATTTTATGAAATGACCACATCGAGGAGCATTTTTAAAGTTGAACCCGTGGAAATCTTGGTCAACTAATAATTTTCGCTTTTATGGATGTTTAGAGCCTTTTGCGATTGCTACAACCATAAATGGGTAATAGAGTTTTTAAAGTAACGTTTAGAATGCTCTATGTACTATCTTAAAAGTAAAGTTGGCAGCAACAATTCCTCAAACACCATCTTCAACATCTCATTCACGCCTTTACTATTCCCAGCCACCGCTCAAACAGTAACCTCGGCATTTACACGATTCAACCCACTGTTTTCAATTCTCAACTTGTCATTTGAAATAGCCACACCCAGCCTTTCAATATTCATAGCCCCCATACAAATATTCAGAGGGTGGGTGTAAACAGTATTTTATCGAAAACTCGCTGAAAAGCTTGCCGGAATAAAAAAGGGGAAATAAATTAATGTCATAAACTAACCCTTAAAACAAACCTGTATGGCAAACAAAACCTTGCGCATTCCAATTCCTGCTACTACCAGCGAATTGATAAAACTCGGGAAAGCCATTCACAAAAAACACATGGCAGACGGTGCTGCCTCACCGCTAAAAGCAATGGAAGATTACAGCTGGGACGCTGTTGCTGCCGACCTCACCGCCGCCGAAGCGCTGCACACGCAGGCAGAAGAGCACCGCAAAAAAGCCGAGGAATTGTACCGCGAACGCATGCAAAGATCCCGAACGTGAAAGGCGCCATCACCAGCAGCCGCAACATTCTTAAAGGCATTCACGCCAAAAACCCGAAGAAGCTGGGCGGACTATGGCTTTACGTTGGATGATACACCCAAAGCAAAGAAAGTAGCTATTCCTTCAAACGGTTAATAATACCAAGCCCCGCCACACCGCGGGGCTTTTTTGTGGACTGAACCAATTGCAAATGTAGAAGCCCTGCGGGGTCTATCTTCTCCACAGCATCGCTATAAGGCACTTATTAAAAGGCGTTTAACGGGCATGTATGAATTATTTCAATAGCTGTGTTTCAAACGGCATCGAAATGGCAATATTCTACTTGTTCCTCAATTATCCTAAACCAGGAAAAACACCCATCATGAAAGTTTTAATTACAGCCGTTCTTTTTGTTAGCGCCCTCGTAAGTTGTTCTGTTAAAAGAGAGCTCCAGGCGGAAGTGGTAAGCGCCCAGCTTGTGCAGATAGATACCGTTAACCGCTATTCGGGCAACCAATTGTACCTGACCTGGAAGTGTTCTAACAACATAACGTACGGGACCTATGCCTCCATTCCCAACCGTTATCAAGTGGGTCTCGTAATGCCGGTAATGATCCAACGTTAGCCGGAAGTTTCTCTGTAATGCAAGGCAGGTGGTAGCTAATTCTTTGTCCCTTTGCCGATGCGCCAGCCGGCACGTTTAAGATCATGAGCATTTAGGTCATTGGGTAGGCGATACACTAAAGCGAAGCCTCCACCGCCCGGAGGACAAAAAAATAAAGTGACGCATTAAGCTTTCGGACCTTTTGTGCGTCTATCCCTTCGTGCCGACACCGAACCGCCGGCACAGCGCCTGGAAAACACCACCAAAATTAAAACCGGGCTTACATGAACCACAAAAAGACGCTTCTCATTACGGCATTGGCTATACCGGTGCTTTTCTTCCAGTATTGCAATAAGAAAGACACAGCTACCGATACCAAAACGGTATCCGAAATAGACCTACCCGCCACGCCTTATAATTACAATGTCACTTTCCCTCAGCACATCGCACAAGCCTTACCGCAACAGGACAATACCCCGGCTACTAATCCGATTACCAACGACGGTGCTACATTGGGGCGTGTACTTTTCTACGATAAAAGCCTTTCCATTAATAATACCATTGCCTGCGCCTCCTGCCACAAACAGTCCGAAGGCTTTAGCGATAATGCTATTAAGAGTCTGGGCTTTGCCGGTGGCACCACGCCGCGCCACTCCATGAACGTGCTGAACGTGCGGTTCTATCGCTCCGGCAGAATGTTCTGGGACGAACGCGCCGCTACGCTGGAAGAGCAGGTCTTGCAGCCCATTCAAAATGATGTGGAAATGGGTATGACGCTGCCCGCATTGGTGACGAAGCTCTCCGCTAAAACTTATTACCCTGATCTTTTCAAGAATGCTTTTGGGACGACCGAAGTAACCACCGACCGCATCTCGAAAGCGCTGGCGCAGTTTGTCCGCAGCATTGTTACCTACCAGGCTAAATATGACCGGGTAAAGCAGGGACTGGAAACCTTCACGGCGCAAGAGGCACAAGGTGAGCAGTTGTTTCTAACGGCTGGTCCGGCAGCTTGTGGTGGCTGTCACCGTCCGCCGATGTTCTTAACCTCCAATCCTGCTGCGCCTTTCACTTTACTCGATCCTGCGGACCGTGGCATCAATAACGAAGGGCGTTTCAAGTCGGGTTCATTGCGCAATATCAGCAGCGTGTCGTCGCTCTTTCATAATGGTAGCGTGCCAAGCCTAGCAGCCATGCTGGCGAGTAATATCCCGGCGCATGGGGTGCCGCCACAGAACCGTGCACCGATCCTGGCCTTTATGCAAACGCTGAACGATGCTACGATTGCGACAGATGTGAAGTTTTCGAATCCATTTAGATGAGCGAGTAGCTAGTGGTGAGTAGCAAGTAGCTATTCTGTGTTGCAAATATTAAAATAGCCAGCAGTCTTAAGTTCTAAGACTGCTGGCTATTTATTTAATGATACACCTGAAGGCTACTCGCTACTTGCTTCTCACCACTCGCTACTCCCTATTTCAATGCAAACACCACCGTCACATCATACTTCAACTTGTTCTTTTTAAAATCGGGCTGTGCTACTTCCATGTCGGCAGCTGCTTCGGTAGATTGCACCATCATTTTGTTGGATCGCATGTTATACATTGGCATATAATATTCAGTAGGCTCGTTGATCGTCACGGCTGTACCAACGCTTTCACCAACCGCTTCTGCTAAATAAATAGCCTTGTCTTTCGCTGCTTTCACCGCTGCCATTTTCAGTTGCTTGCGAAAGGCTTCCATCTTGCTGTGCGAGGTGCGGTCGATGGCAAAGTTCTGCGTCGCGTTATCATCCAGGCGATTCACGAGTTCGTCCATCTGCTTGCTGCCACTGATCTTTATTTGATACGTGATGGAAGCCAGCAGTTCTACTTTCTTATTCTTTTTGCGCAACCACGGATTTCCATTGTAGCCATCATATGAAGCAATCGTGATAGCTGTATCCGCAATGCCCAAGGCTTTTGCATTCTGCAGGAACTGCTGCTTAATGGTTTCGATGCTCACTTTGCCACCTCCTTTCTTTTCATATTCGCGGAGTGTCACCGTCGCCCATATCTCGTCCGGTGTAATGTCCATTTCGGCGGAGCCGGTCACGGTAATAGTCTTTGGGTAAGGGTTCACAACGTTCTGCGCAAAGCCTGCTAGGGAAAGCGTTCCCATCAATAATGCGAGATAGATCTTTTTCATGGTTTCTAATTTTAGGTAGGATGACGAATCGGAAAAGATTACACAAAGCTAATTCACAACACAGCCATACTTAACAATTCCGAAACACTTACCTTTAGCCGCTCAATTTTGCTTGCCCATGAGTTTTTGGAAAAAGATGGCGGAATTCAAGATCGTACGTAAAGCGGTCTACGCATTGGTGGGTATCGTTTCTTACCCCGGCTTAATGATCGTGAATAAGTTGAAGATCCGCGGCACGGAACATATCGAGAACCTGCCTACACGAAATGTGTTATTTGTCTCCAACCACCAGACCTACTTTGCCGATGTGATTACCTTCCTTCATATTTTCTGTGCCGTGAAGTGGCGGAAGAAGAACCGGTTGGGCGTTCCTTACTACCTGCTCAATCCTTTTACACGGGTGTATTATGTGGCAGCAGAGGAAACGATGAAAGCAACTTGGATCAGCCGCATTTTTACCTTGGCAGGTGCGCTTACCGTGCGCCGCACCTGGAATAAAGACAACACCCAGACCCGCCGTGGTTTAGATCCCTCTGATACCCGCAAGATTCAGCGAGCTTTGGGAAAGTCATGGGTGATCACCTTTCCGCAAGGCACTACCAAGCCTTTTGCTCCCGGACGTAAAGGCACGGCCTATATTATCAAGCTGATGAAGCCGGTGGTGATCCCCGTTGTGATACAAGGCTTCTGGCGTGCTTTCGATAAGAAGGGATTGAAGATGAAGAAGAAGGGTGTGTCGCTGAGCGTGACCTTTAAGGAACCGCTTGTGATTAATTATGACGCAGAAGCGGAAGTGATACTGGCACAGGTAATGGATGCGATCGAACAAAGTAAAACCTTTATGATGCAGGGTGCGCATCATTGGAAGTCTGAAGCCGTCTGAACCTCGATTTGGGTGGATTGAATTGATTAGCAGGAAATAGGAAAGCCTCCCATATGTCGGAGGCTTTCCTATTAATCCAATAAATCCTTTCCATCCGCGGTTCATTTCGTAAACAACGCTTTCAACTCCGCCGCGTCATCCGGTTTCATCTTTCCGCCCAAAATAAGCCGCACCTGGCGGCGGCGCAGCGCCCCTTCAAAGGCTTTTCTTTCATCTTCGGTTTCGGGCTCCAGTTGCGGCACTACCCGCGGACGACGGTTGGGATCGAGCGCCACAAACGTATAATAGGCTTCATTGCTTTTGTATTTGAATTGCTGGGTAAAGTCCTCGCCCCACACTTTTAAGTGTACTTCCATCGAGCTATTGAAAGCACGGCTTACTTTGGCTTCGATATGTACTGTGTTGCCAAGTTTGATCGGGTTTTCAAAAGAGATATTATCTACCGATGCGGTTACCACCGGTGCATTGCAATGGCGTTGAGCCGCAATAGCCGCCGCAATATCCATCCAGTACATTAATCGTCCACCCATCAGGTTGCCGAACACATTCGTATCGTTAGGCAACACCAGTTCGGTCATCATCGTATAGCTCTCGGAAGGCTTGCGTACGGCCATGGTTGTAAATTTTGAGGCAAAGGTAACCGCGGATGAAAGGACTTGGTGGATTAGCAGGAATTTGGATTCAACGTAAGTTTGCCTTTCTATCTGCATATTTGCACATCTTCATATCTGCATATCCGTATTTTTGCTTTGCATGAATGACCCGATTTCATTTGACAATACAGCGATTGCTTTTGCTCACAAATCAAATAAAGAATTAAAAGAAGCCCACTGGCTTTTTAGTATGATGGGCAAGCCTTGGCTGGTGCAGATCGGCACACGGCTGGCACCTTGGAGCATCAAGGCCGGACTGCCGGTGAAAGGCATTATTCGTAAAACAATTTTTAAGCAATTTGTTGGCGGCGAAACATTGCAGGAAACGGCAATTGTAGCTAAACAGCTGGCGGCCTCTAACGTAAAAGTAATCCTTGACTATGGCGTGGAAGGAGCGGAAGGCGAAGCGGCTTTCGATCATGGAGCAGATGAATTCATAAAGGTGATTCAATACGCTGCTACCCAGCCCAATATTCCTTACATGAGTATCAAGGTTACCGGTTTTTCGCGGTTTGGCTTGCTGGAGCGGTTGGATGCTTTGATGAAGGAGAGCGGAAAGTCCAAACTGTTGGATGCATACAATTACGCCCTGCAACAATTGTCACCGGCGGAAATTGGCGAGTGGAACCGGGTGTATAAACGCATGCTGAAGATCAGTGAGGCCGCATCAGTAGCAGGTGTTGGCGTGTTGGTGGATGCGGAGGAAACCTGGATTCAGGACCCCGTTGATGCGCTGACGATGGTCATGATGGCTTCTTTCAATAAAGAGAAAATCGTCCTCTATAATACCATCCAGTTGTACCGGCATGATCGCCTCGCCTTTTTAAAACAGTCTTACGAAGACGCCATGACCGGCGCTTTTATGCTGGGGGCAAAACTGGTTCGTGGGGCTTATATGGAAAAAGAACGGCGCCGCGCTGCAGAGAAAGGATATGATTCTCCTATTCAACCGAGCAAAGAAGCATCAGATACGGATTATAACGAAGCCGTGCGGTATTGCATTGACCGCTTAGACGTCATCAGCGTTATTATCGCTTCGCATAATGAAGGCAGCAACCTGCTGGCTGCAAAATTATTGAGTGAAAAGGCACAACCGCTATCGCACCCGCATGTCCATTTCAGTCAGCTATATGGCATGAGTGATAATATCACGTTCAACCTGGCGAAAGCAGGGTGCAGCGTCTCTAAATACCTGCCGTTTGGTCCTATTAAAGATGTCGTGCCTTACCTCATGCGGCGGGCACAGGAGAATACATCGGTAGGCGGACAGACAAGCCGGGAGCTGGTATTGATACAGAAAGAATTAGAAAGAAGGAGAATGTAAAATTTAAAATCCAAAATGAAAAATGTAAAACTTTTGAACAGCGACCCTTAGTTTTACATTCTCGATTTTAAATTTTACATTCATCATTTTTAGGGCTGTTAGCTCAGTTGGTTTAGAGCATCACGTCGACAACGTGAGGGTCACCCGTTCGAGCCGGGTACAGCCCACAAAATTAGTTTGAAGTTTATAGTTTGTAGTTGTCCATAGGGCAACTACTTTCATTTTGTAGCAGTCGCAAACCAATTTTTGGTTCACAAGCCATCAAGAACTAATTTTCCGCTTAATCTCAACATCTACCCAAATCCCGGTTCAGACAATGCACCAATACCATCAGCTTCTCCAACATATTCTAGATACCGGCGTTCAAAAATCGGATCGCACAGGTACTGGTACTATCAGCACGTTCGGCTACCAGATGCGGTTTGATCTGGAAAAAGGCTTTCCGCTGGTAACCACCAAAAAACTTCACCTGAAAAGTATTATTTACGAGCTTTTATGGTTTTTGCGTGGTGAAACAAATACGGCTTATTTAAAAGAACATGGCGTTTCTATCTGGGATGAATGGGCAAATGCCGATGGTGATTTGGGTCCGGTATATGGAAAGCAGTGGCGCAGCTGGGAAGGTGCCAATGGAGAGACAATAGACCAGATAAAAGATGTTCTGCATCAGATAAAAACAAATCCTGACAGCCGCCGCATGATCGTCAGTGCCTGGAATGTAGCCGACCTGCCAAAGATGGCGCTTATGCCTTGTCATGCGCTTTTTCAATTCTACGTAGCCGATGGAAAACTGAGCTGCCAGCTTTATCAACGCAGCGCTGATGTGTTTTTAGGAGTGCCGTTCAATATTGCTTCTTACGCTTTATTAACCATGATGATGGCACAGGTTTGCGGCTTGCAGCCTGGTGATTTTATTCACACGTTTGGCGATGTGCATATTTATAATAATCACCTGGAGCAAGTGCATACACAATTGCAACGACAGCCATTTGCTCCGCCTCAAATGAAGTTGAACTCTGATGTGAAAGACCTGTTTGACTTCACATTTGAAGATTTTACCTTAGAGAATTACCAGTTTCATCCTGCCATCAAAGCCACTGTTGCCGTATGATCTTAAGTTTATTAGTAGCGGCAGATGAGAATAACGTCATTGGAAAAGACAACCAGCTTCCTTGGCACCTGCCGAATGATCTCAATTATTTCAAGAACCTCACCTGGGGTATGCCGATTCTCATGGGACGCAAAACTTTCGAATCCATAGGTAAGCCGCTCCCGGGTCGTAAAAGCATTGTCATTACCCGAAATAATGACTGGAAGCAAGAGGGGGTTGATGTGGTTCATTCCCTTGAAGAAGCAATCGACTTTGCGGCCAGCTTTGCTATTAAAGAGATTTTTATCATCGGTGGCGCAGAGATTTTCAATACGGCTTTTGACAAAGCATCTCGCATTTATTTGACCCGCATTCATCACCGGTTTAAAGGTGATGTTTACTTTCCCGAATTGGCGGTTTCAGATTGGCAGTTAGTAAAAGAACATCATTGTGCCGCCGATGAGAAGAATGCGTATGCACATTCCTTCCAGGTTTGGGAGGAGATGGAAATGTAAAATGCAGAATATAAAATGTAAAATCTAAAAAGATGGGTGAACGAAAATTTGACCTGGAAGACAGGTTGGTAAAATTCGCTATTGCCGTTTTAGAGATCTGTGATATATTGCCAAATACAAAAGCTGCTAAAAATTTAGAGCATCAATTATCCAAGAGCGGTACCGCACCAGCACTTATGTATGGCGAAGTGCAAGGAGCGGAGTCAAGAGCTGATTTTATCCATAAAATGAAGCTGGGACTAAAAGAATTGCGGGAAACCCGCATCACACTACGGATCATTAATGAAAAGCCAATCGTTGTTGATAATAAAGTTGTGGTCGCATTAAAAGAGTGTAACGAGCTAATCGGCATCCTCTCCAAAAGCATAGAAACCGCTAAAGCCAACAGGGTCGCCTAATTTTACATTTTGTATTTTACATTTTAGATTCTACATTCCTTGTACACCAGTTTTCAATTAGCTCAAAAATATTTTCATTACTACCGCACGGCCTTCAACAGCAAAGGCCACGGCATGCATTCGCCGTTTGTGTTCCAGTTTATACTGAATGTGCTGAATAATAAGCAAGGTTATGTAGCGCCTCTGGAGGTTGAACGATTGCGTGAAGAGCTGCTTCGCCAAAAGGAGCTTCTGGAAGTTGAAGATTTCGGTGCCGGATCGAGAATCAGCAAAACAAAAGAGCGAAGCATTGGCGAATTAGCTAAAGCCGCACTCAAACCCAAGAAATACAGCCAGTTACTTTACCGGTTGGTAAAATATTATGCCCCGAAAACCATCATCGAGTTAGGTACATCGCTGGGAACAACCACAGCGTATTTAGCAAAAGCAGCACCTGATGCAAAGATCATTACCATCGAGGGCAGTGAAGCGGTGCACCAAGTGGCGCTTTCTAATTTCGATGGCTTGGGACTAGAGAATATTGAATCCCTCCAAGGCAATTTCGACGATGTGCTGCCTTCTGTCATCCGTGAACTGTCAACTATTGACTTGGCCTATATCGATGGCAATCACCGTTACCAGCCCACACTGGATTACTTCCACCAATTCCTAGAAAAAGCCCACAACGATACCATTTTGGTATTTGATGACATTCATTGGAGCGCTCAAATGGAACAAGCCTGGAAGGAGATTCAGCAACATCCATCCGTACAATGCACCATCGATATTTTCTTCCTTGGTTTTGTATTCTTCCGGAAAGAATTCAAAACAAAACAGCACTTTTCCGTTCGCTTTTAGTGCCTTTATAAACTGAATTGCCTATCTTCCAACCCAAACACAAATAGCACGATATGACGATTGGTGTGTTGAAAGAACCACAGGAAGAATCGAGAGTTTCCCTACTACCCGAAGCAGTAGCTGCGCTTATCAAAAAAGAAATTACAGTAATCGTAGAATCGGGTGCCGGCAATAAAGCCTATGCTTCGGATCAGGATTATGAAGCGGCGGGCGCAAGTTTAGGAAATAGAGAAACCGTCATTTCGGCCAGCGATATTTTGCTTTCTATCCATCAGCCCTCTGCCCCAATTCCATCAGGTAAAGTCCTGATTGGCGTTTATCAACCTTTATCAAATGGCGCCATTACGCAACAAGCAGCGCAGAATGGTTTAACACTTTTTAGCCTCGATATGTTACCCCGTACAACCCGTGCCCAAAGCATGGATGTATTGAGTTCACAGGCAAATATTGCAGGTTATAAAGCTGTCTTATTAGCCGCTTCTTTATATCCACGTTACTTTCCAATGTTCATGACGGCCGCTGGTAGCATCGCTCCCGCAAAAGTATTGATATTGGGTGCCGGTGTAGCTGGCTTACAGGCTATTGCTACCGCAAAACGTTTAGGCGCTGTGGTAGAAGTGTTTGATACCCGCCCGGCAGTGAAGGAAGAGGTGATGAGCCTCGGGGCCAAGTTTGTCGAAGTGGAAGGCGCGGCCGATGCTACCAAAGCTGGTGGTTATGCAGTAGAGCAGTCAGAAGAATATAAGCAGGCGCAACAGCAACGCATTTCAGATAGTATTGCGAAAGCAGATATTGTTATTACTACCGCACAGATTCCTGGTAAGAAAGCGCCGGTATTAATTACAGAAGAAATGCTAAATCGTATGCGGGCTGGTGCTATCATTATTGATATTGCTTCTGCTACCGGTGGTAATACGCCTTTTACAAAGAACAATGAAACAATAGTGCGCAACGGTGTAAGCATTATTGGTAACAGCAACCTGCAATCAACCATGCCCAGCGATGCCAGCAAATTGTATGGCAAGAATATTCTGAACTTTTTGGGCTTGATCATCAATAAGGAAGGTGCCTTGAACCTCAACTGGGAAGATGACCTGGTTAAGGGCAGCTGCATCACGCATGGCGGCGAGATCGTAAACGAAAGAGTGAAAACAACTATCAATTCTTAATTAATAAAAATGAACAGTGTTGTAGAATGGATATCGAATAACAAGGAGATGTTTTACATCGTCATCCTGATGATATTCGTCGGTATTGAGATTATCGGACGGGTGCCGAGTGTGCTGCACACGCCGCTGATGAGTGGCGCCAACGCTATTCATGGTGTGGTAATCATTGGTGCCATTATCGTAATTGGCCGCGCTGAGAGTGATAACTATGCGGCGTTGGTGTTAGGTTTTTTAGCGGTTGTATTAGGCACGCTCAACGTTGTTGGCGGCTTTGTGGTAACGGACCGTATGCTCGAAATGTTTGGTAAGAAAAAGAAGAAATAAATATTCATGGAACCAAGTCTGCTGACCATCATTTATCTCATTGCCTCACTTACGTTCATCATTGGACTAAAGATGTTGTCGCACCCGGAAACGGCCCGCAAGGGTAATGGCATCGCTGCCATCGGGATGACGCTGGCGATCTTTGGAACCATCTTTATTTATGAGGATAAGTTTTCCGGCGAAGGATTGCATAACCTTTCCTGGATATTTGCTGCGCTTGCAGTGGGCGGTGTGGTAGGTGTGATGAGTGCCCGCAAAGTGAAGATGACGGCAATGCCAGAGATGGTGAGTCTATTTAACGGAATGGGCGGTGCCTGTGCGGCTTTGATTTCGATCATGGAGTTCAATCATTTCCTGAAAGACCGTTTCGTGATCAATCTTAATGACCCAACCGATATGTCGGTATTGTCAGAAGGATTACCCCTGAATTATGGCAGCCTCGTTACTATCTTTCTTGGGCTGATCATTGGCTCGATCTCTTTTGCCGGAAGTGTGATTGCCTGGGGCAAATTGAATGGCAAGATCAAAGACCGCTCGTTTAATGGACAGCATATTGTCAATATTGGCATGCTGGCTGCTATCATCGGGCTTACCATTATCCTTCTAACCAAGATCAATTCTTCCTTTGAAATTATCAATGGCGAATTAACGAATACGGCCACCCAGGTTACCTTAAAGCCGATGCCTTTTGTGCAGATCAATACATCGGTTTATATCCTTTTCTATACCATCTTTTTACTGTCATTGGTTTATGGGGTCTTATTCGTATTACCCATCGGGGGTGCTGATATGCCGGTGGTGATCTCCTTGCTTAATTCATTCACCGGCGTGGCAGCGGCTTGCGGTGGCTTCCTGTACGATAACAAAGTGATGCTGACAGGAGGTATCCTTGTTGGCGCGGCAGGCACCTTGCTCACTATCCTCATGTGTAAAGCCATGAACCGGTCTCTAAAAAATGTGTTGATCGGTTCTTTTGGCGGTGCAAAAGCAACCGGTGAAGCTGCCGGTCCGCAAGGCGATTTCAAGGAAATAAGTCTAGCAGATGCCGCAGTAGTGATGGCGTATGCGAACAAGGTAATGATCGTTCCTGGTTATGGATTGGCTGTTGCCCAGGCTCAGCATGCTTGCCATGAGTTGGAAAAGATATTAACTGATAAAGGCGTAGAAGTAAAATACGCGATTCATCCTGTAGCCGGACGTATGCCGGGTCACATGAACGTATTGTTAGCAGAAGCTGATGTTTCCTATGAGGGCTTGCTGGAAATGGAAGGCGCTAACGAAGAATTTCCAACGACGGATGTAGTGTTAATCCTCGGGGCGAACGATGTTGTGAATCCTGCCGCTAAAACCGATCCGGCTTCACCCATTTACGGGATGCCGATACTGGATGTGGAATTAGCAAAGACTGTTATCGTAAACAAACGAAGCATGAAACCCGGTTATGCCGGTATTGAAAACAACCTGTTCTTTCAACCGAAAACATCCATGCTTTTTGGTGACGCAAAGAAAGTGCTACAGGATTTGATCAGTGAGATAAAGAACGTTTAACATCGCCGCTTACCCATCTATTATAGCTTTGCTTCATGTTGCTGCCTGAACCATTATTGCGATCGTTAGAAGGCGTTGAAGGCTTTGACCGGGAAGCGTTTCAACAGGTTCATGATAGTGGCGAGCAGGTGACGTCCATTCGGGTAAATTCAGCAAAATTCTCAATTCTCAATTCTCAATTCTCAATTTCCAATTCCATTCCCTGGACGCAGTTTGGATACTATTTAGAGAAGCGTCCTTCCTTCACATTTGACCCGATTTTTCATGCTGGCTGCTACTATGTACAGGAAGCCTCCAGTATGTTTTTAGAACAGGCCATAAGTCAAACGACCGATCTTTCGCAGCCATTGAAATTGCTTGATCTGTGTGCAGCGCCGGGCGGTAAGAGCACCCACCTGCAATCGCTGATCTCCCCCGAAAGTTTACTGGTAAGTAATGAAGTTATTAAAGCCAGGGCAGGCATTTTGAAACAAAATATTATTAAATGGGGAAGCAGTAATGTTATCGTCACAAACAATGACCCGAGGCATTTTGCGCGGCTGGAAAGCTTTTTCGATGTGATCTTGGTGGATGCGCCGTGCAGTGGCAGCGGGCTTTTTCGTCGGGATGAGGCGGCTATAAACGAGTGGAGCGTTGACGCTGTGCAATTATGCGCCAGCCGCCAGCAACGCATTTTAGCCGATGTTTTACCGGCACTGAAAGAAGGCGGTACACTGATTTATTCAACTTGTTCTTACTCTTCTGAAGAAGATGAGGTCATAGGCGATTGGCTGGTAGAAAATATGGGAATGGAGAATGTAGCATTGAAGCTGGAAGAGGACTGGGGAGTCGTAGAAACCCATTCTCCAAACCATCAGGCTGCAGGTTATCGCTTTTACCCGGATAAATTAAAAGGCGAAGGCTTTTTCCTGGCGTGCTTTAGAAAAGGGGGCGAGCCGGAAAAAGTAAAATATAGTTCTTCAAAACCGGAGAGAGTTTCTGCTCCCGAACAGCAAGTTTTACAGCGTTGGGTTAAAACCGGCGGCATTCAATTCGCTAAGCACAATGACCGCCTTCTGGCTTTGCCACAAAACTTGATGGAATCTTTTTCTATTCTTCAATCCGCACTTTACATTCAATACGCAGGTACGGATATTGGTGAAATCATTCGTGATAAATTAATTCCTGATCATGCCCTGGCACTAAGTCCTTTGCTTTCTTCTGAATTGACGCGAACAGAGTTAGACTATGAAGATGCTGTTCGATTCCTGCAGCGGCAGGATATTCAACCTAATGCTCCCAAAGGATGGCAAGTTGTTACCTATAATGGCTATCCCTTGGGCTGGATCAATGCGTTGGGGAACCGCGTTAACAACTATTATCCAAAAGAGCTGCGTATCTTGAAGCAGCAGAACGATTCAGGATTCGGAAAATAAACCACATATTTGTAGCGTATAATTTAACTGCCTCTACACCATTTGAAAAACAATTTCCACCATGAAAAAATCACTCACATTTCTAGCCCTTCTCTTTATTTCCATTGCCAGCTTTTCGCAAAAAGAATTATTGGTTCAGGGCGATACCAACGGGCTTCACCTGGTGCATAAAGTAGCACCGAAAGAAGGCATCTATGCCCTGGGACGCACCTATGGTATTTCGCCAAAAGAATTAGCTGATTATAATAAGCTGGATGTAAACGCCGGTCTTACGATAGGGCAAACGATCCTGATTCCACTGAAGGAAACCAATTTTTCGCAGACAAAAAACAGCGGTACGCCTGTGTATTATATAGTGGGTGAAAAGGAAGGCTTGTATCGCGTCAGTCTAAAGAACGGAAAAGTTTTAATGGCGGACTTGCGCAAATGGAACAACCTTTCATCCGACGCTATTCAAACCGGGCAGAAGTTGATTGTAGGTTTTCTGGTGCCTTCGGAAGTTTCTCCTTCAGTTAATAATGTTACGGTTACACAGACGCCTGTTCCCGCACCCGCAAAACAACAGGAGCCTCCTATTGAAAAAGCCTTGCCAACTGAAACGGCTGTATCGCAGCCGGTTGCAACTCCCAAGCCCGAGAAAAAGCTGGAAACGATTCTTCCCCCACCGGTGGCAACTGCACCCATTCGTACAGCCGTAAGCGATGGCGTGGGAGGGTATTTTAAAAAGGATTTTGAACGGCAGGAAAAAGTAACGGCAGCGGGCAAAGATCTAACGGTTACGTCTGGTATTTTTAAAACAGCAAGCGGTTGGCAGGATGCCAAATATTATGCGCTGGTGGATGGTGTGGAGCCGGGCACCATCGTGAGAGTAATCAATCCTTCGAACAATAAAGTTGTTTATGCTAAAGTGTTGGGTGGCATGACCGGCATCCGTCAAAATGCTGGTTATGATGTTCGTATCTCGAACGCGGCCGCTTCCATTCTGGAGGTAAAAGACACGGATAAGTTTGTGGTGAAGGTGAATTATTGAACCTCACCCTAACCCTCTCCTAAAGGAGAGGGAACAGCCACCGCACAGACCCTCATAATGCAGTTAGTATCACTAAGCTACAAGCCCTGACATTAAATCTGTCAGGGCTTGTAGTTATCGCCAAATAAGCTGGCCAGAGTGCGGCAGCTAAGCCCCTCCGTTGGAGGGGTTTGGGGAGGCTTTGTAACCTCTCAAAAAATCTTCCACTCCCATCCGCTTTTTTCCCTCAAGCTGTAATTCCTTTATATGAATATAGCCGTCAAGGCAAGCGAATTTTAGATAAGTCTTGTTATCGGTAGCAACAGTTCCGGCATCGATATCCAGAGTGGTTGCTTCTATGTCAGCTTTATAAATTTTCAAAGTCTTCCCTTGCAATTGCGTGAAAGCACCGGGAAAGGGGGAGAGGCCGCGAATGAGGTTATAAACTTCCTGCGCTGGTCGTTGCCAATCTATCCTGCAGGTTTCAGTAAAGATCTTTGGTGCATGAGAGATTTTTGATTTTTGATCCCTGATTTCTGATTGAGGCGTCTCTTTTAAAACCCCTGCACGTAATTCTTTTATAGTGCGTACTAATAATTGCGCCCCTAATTCTTTTAACCGGTCATGCAATTCACCAGCAGTTTCGTTTTCACCAATGGCCGTTTTTTCCTGCAATAAAATATCACCGGTATCTATTTCGTGTTGCAATTTGAAAGTAGTAACCCCAGTTTCTTTTTCGCCATTAATAACCGACCAGTTTATAGGTGCTGCCCCACGGTATTGCGGCAGCAAAGAACTGTGTACATTGATGGTTCCTAAAGGCGGCATGTTCCAAACCACTTCTGGCAACATGCGGAAAGCGACTACGACCTGCAGGTCTGCATTCAAGGCTTTTAATTCATCGAGAAAATTTTGGGCTTTTAGTTTTTCCGGTTGCAGAATACGCAACCCCTTTTCTTCTGCGTATTTTTTCACGGCGCTTTGCTGCAATTGCATGCCCCTGCCTGCGGGTTTATCCGGAGCTGTTATTACACCTACTATATTAAAACCTTCGTTTACTAAAGCATGGAGGGATGCTACAGCAAATTCTGGTGTGCCCATAAAAACGATGCGAGGCGCCCCCTGTCCCCCGGTGGGGGAACTTAGGTCGGCGTTTTCTTTGTTGTGTTCAGTCATTTGATAGATTAGAGTAGCAAGTTAAGTTGTATGAATATGGAGTGGATGATTGCGCAATGCTCAATAAATTCTTAATTGCACAAGAGTGCGACGCAACTGTTGTTTGATAGTAGCAATGCAGTCGATTTTATAAATTCAAAAAGACTATTCTTAAAGTAGAACCGATAAAGAAATACCTCACTGATCTAAGTTCCCCCACCGGGGGACAGGGGGCTTATTCAAAATCAGGATACAACAGGTAATTCTTGCGAATGGCTTTGAACTGCGACAGCTTTGGCTCCCAGCTTTGGCGAATTTGGGCTTCTGATTTGCCGTCCTTTATTTGTTGCATCAATTCATCATTGCCTGCCAAGCGGTTGAACGATTCTTTGAAGAAAGCGGCTTTGTCGGGGAACAAACGGTAGGCATCCAGAATATATTTCAGCTGAATCTTTCTATCAATAGAAGTAAGAACCTGCTCCGGTGTGCCACCTAAATTCCAGCCATAGCAAAGGATATCCTTGTGTTTTGGATTAGGCGCTCCGGCTGTAGCTTTCGGTGTAAAAGCATACAGGTTTTTAGGAAGCGAAGGATGTCCAAAAATTTGAAATGGTTTTTCCGTACCACGACCTTCGCTTAAGGCTGTGCCTTCGAACAGGCAAGTAGTGGCATACCAATAAACGGATTGGATATCCGGCAGGTTCGGTGATGGTTTGATCGGTAAAACATACTTGCTTTTGTGCGTATAGTTGGCGCAAGGAATCACCGTTAACTGGAAAAATTTGGCCCCTTCCCTGTAGCGCACAGTCATCAAGCGTTGCCGGGCTGCTTCGGCTTCCTTGCCCAGCCAGCCTTCCTGCAAGATCATATTGGCGTATTCGCCAATGGTCATTCCATAAACGGTTGGTATCGGCTGTAAGCCAACAAAGGTCTTAAACTTTGGATCCAGCACAGGTCCATCCACATAAAAGCCATTGGGGTTCGGGCGATCTAAAATGATCATTGGAATATTGTTTTCCAGCGCTGCTTCCATAAAATATTGCATGGAAGAAATGAACGTGTAAAACCGGGTGCCTACATCCTGGATGTCGTAGAGCATGATGTCAATATCCTTCAGGTCTTCAGGCGCCGGCTTATTCTTCTTGCCATAAAGCGAGATCACTGGGATGCCGGTTTTGGCATCGGTGGCATTATCTATTTTGGCGCCGTCCGGTGCATCGCCGCGAAAGCCATGTTCGGGTCCGAAAACCACGCGGATATTAATGCCTTTCTGCTTTAAGGCATCAACAATATGCATCTCCCCAATGGTAGAGGTGTGGTTGACCAGCATTGCTACTTTCTTGCCTTGTAGAAGAGGCAGGTATTGATCCAGCCGGTCGGCGGCAGGCGTAATGTCTGAAGTTTGGCTTTCCATTTTTGAGTTATTCTTTGGCAGGGTTCCATTTTTTTGTCCCGAGCAATTGAAACTTAAAAATGCTATAGCGGAGCAAAGGGCGAGGTTTCGTGAAAACATGGTATTCGTTTTGTGCTGCTCAAATGTCAGTAAAAATACGCATCTCAAAAGTTAAAGGGCTTACCTTCGGCGCTTTCTAAATTTTGAGGAAGTGGGTAAGGAGCCACTGTCCATTTTTAAGGCGTCGTAAACGACAAAGGGATTTGCACCATTAATTATTGATAAAAATTTTTTGTTATGGCACAAGCGCAAAATGGCGACAAAGTAAGAGTACACTATCATGGAAAGCTTCGTAGCGGCGAAACCTTCGATTCCTCGGAAGGTCGCGAACCCCTTGAGTTTACGATCGGTAGCGGGCAGGTAATCAAGGGGTTTGATGACGGCGTGACCGGTATGGCAACAGGTGAAAAAAAGACCGTAGAAATTCCGGTAGGTGATGCCTACGGCGAAAAGAACGATGAGATGATCATTGAGTTTCCAAAGGACCAGTTTCCGCCGGATATGAATCCTGAAGTAGGGCAGCAGTTGATGATGAACAATGGGCAGGGACAATCCTTCCCGGTGAATATTGTAGAAGTACGGGAAGAAACCGTGTTGCTGGATGCCAACCATCCTTTAGCCGGCCAGGATTTGATATTTGATCTTGAGTTGGTAGAGATTGTGCCGGTGTCCCGGATCATTATGCCGTAAAACCTCACCCCCGCCTCTCCTAGAGGAGAGGAGCCGGCCGCCGCACAGACCCGGATAGTGTATATAACTTTATATACATCAAAAGTTCGCAGCATAGGCGTATTGCGGACTTTTGATTATAGTCGAATAAACTGGCCTCCTGTGCGTTGTTCCCTCTCCTGCAAGGAGAGGGTAGGGCGAGGTCCTTATCTTTGATTCATGTTTGAGTCTTACCAATTTACAGCAGCAGACCGCTTCATGCGCTATGTGCAGATAGACACTCAAAGTGACCCTCTCTCTCAAGCGCAGCCCACAACAGAAAAGCAAAAGGATTTATCCCGACTATTAGCCGAAGAACTCAAAGGAATAGGACTGCAAGATGCCCACATGGACGAATGGGGCTATGTGTATGCTACCATTCCTTCCAATATAGATAAAGAAGTGCCGGTCATTTGCTTTTGCTCGCATGTAGATACCGCACCCGATGCCAGCGGCACCGGCGTAAAGCCTATCCTGCATCAGAACTACCAGGGGCAGGATATTACACTGCCGGATGACAATGCGATTATTATTAAGGTTGAAGATTTTCCCTACCTGAAAGAATTGATCGGACATGATCTCATCACCGCCAGCGGCACTACGCTGTTGGGTTCCGATGACAAGGCTGGTGTGGCGGCTATTATGGATGCCGCTCACTTCCTGGTCAATCATCCCGAGGTAAAGCACGGTACCATCAAAGTATTATTCACACCAGATGAAGAAGTAGGCCGGGGAACCGCAAAGGTGAATATTGAAAAGCTGGGAGCGCAGTTCGGATACACGCTGGACGGTGGCGAAGCAGGCTCTTTGGAAGATGAAACCTTTAGCGCTGATGGTGTTACGGTTGTTATCCGGGGTGTGATCACGCATCCGGGTTATGCAAAAGACAAGCTGGTTAACGCCATGAAAATTGCCGGAGAAATTCTTTCTAAATTGCCTACCGAGTTATCCCCTGAAGCAACAGACGGACAACAAGGGTTTATACATCCCGTTCGGGTGGATGGCATTGCCGAAGCCTGTACCATTGATTTTATTATCCGGGATTTTGTAACCGAAAAGCTAAAGGCAAAAGAAGCCTTGCTGGAAGAGATCGTGAAGCTTGTAATGGATAATTATCCAAAAGCTACTTACGAATTTAAAGTAACGGAGCAATACCGCAACATGAAGGAAGTGTTGGACAAACACCCGCAAGTGATTGGGTATGCGAAAGAAGCGATCAGCAGAAGCGGCTTGAAATTAAAGATGGAAAGCATCCGTGGCGGAACGGATGGGAGTAAGCTGTCGTTTATGGGTTTGCCCTGTCCCAACTTATTTACCGGCATGCAAGGCATTCATTCTAAGAAAGAGTTTATAAGTGTTCCCGATATGAACAAAGCGGTAGAAACAATTGTGCACCTATCCAGTATTTGGGCAGAGAAATCATAGCAACATACTTCCCTTAATTACGTTAATGCTTTATGCGCTTTTACTTTCTTTTATGGCTGCTTTTACCTGTACCTGCGTTTTCGCAGAACTTGCTGGTGAATGGCGGTTTCGAGGAAGTGAACATTTGCTCGGAGTATAAAGTAGATTGCGCACCGGAAGGTTGGATGTACACCGTCTCTTCTTTTAATTATTATTTTAAAGACCCTGCGTTAGCACATGCCGGCCAATACTTCATAGGATTGATAGCTGGCAGTTCGCAGAAAGCGTATTACCGAACTTTTGTGAGAACGCGGCTCCTATGTGGCTTGCGAAAGGGTAGGTCTTACCGGTTACAGTTTTGGGTGAAATCACGGCATTCGATCCTCGATAGCGTAGGTATATATTTCACCGGTTATGATTTTTTGTTTGAAAAGCAGCCTTATCCCAGGATCACCCCGACTCTTTATTTGTCTAATGCCAGCTACCCTCCAAAAAAAGGGGATACTTCGTGGCAAAAGGTTAGCATAGACTATACAGCAACCGGAGAGGAGGCATTTATGGCACTCGGGAATTTCCGGAAAACTGATCTGCGAAGCAGCACAGGAATACGGTTGGAGAATAAATTCTTTGTGCTTTTTGACGATATTTCGTTGGTCCCATTGGACCCGATGGAAGCATTGTGCAAAGATTGGAAAGAGCGAAAGGAAGAAATTTATGCGCAGGACGAACGCCACGAATACCAGGAGCGGCAAACAAGGCTTTACAAAAAAATGCCGGCTACGGTGGTGAAGAATACTATAACTAAGCAGCTAAAAGTAGATACATTGGTCATGCCTGACATCTTATTTGCTACTAATAGTTTTAGCCTTGATAAGAAAGCATTGCTGTTGCTTGATAGCTTTCTCCGGCATCACAACGGCTATGCTTTGGATTCGATAGTAGTGGAAGGTCATACAGACAATCTCGGCAAAGCGGAAACTAATAATAAGCTCTCGCAAAGCCGTGCAGAATCCGTAGCTGCTTATTTGCAATATTCACTCTCAGAACCCGTCTTCAGCAGGGGATGGGGCAGTAGCAAACCGGTTGCAGATAACCGTCAGCCGTCAGGTAGGCGCAAGAATCGCCGTGTTGAAGTTTACCTGTATCTTAAAGAATAAATTTTACTTCCGGCTGGCTATACTTTGGCTATCTTTAGCAGGCAACCAAACTAAATTTTCTATGTTTCTATTGCAATCAGAAAATACCATTGGAATCGTGGCCTTCGTTGCCAACTACTGGTGGCTTCTCTTACTAATCGTTATTATACTCGGCGGACTTTTTACTGTTAACCAGGGCTATGTAGGCGTAGTTACGATGTTCGGCAAATACCGCCGCGCTGCACGTCCTGGATTGAACTTTAAGATCCCATTGCTGGAGCAGGTGATGAAAAAAATCTCCGTGCAGAACCGTTCTGTGGAGATGGAATTCCAGGCAGTGACCATTGACCAGGCGAATGTTTATTTTAAAAGCATGTTGCTTTACTCGGTGCAAAACCAAGATGAAGAAACGATCAAGCGGGTAGCGTTCGTTTTTATCTCTGACCGTGATTTAATGCAAGCTCTGACCCGCACTATCGAAGGTTCTATCCGGGCTTTTGTAGCGACGAAGCGGCAATCGGAAATTCTTGGTCAGCGCAAAGAGATCGTGGATTACGTGAAAGACCAGATAGACCACACATTGGAGCAATGGGGCTATCACCTGCAGGATCTGCAGATCAATGATATTACTTTCGACAAAGTGATCCTGGAATCTATGAGCAAGGTAGTTGCCTCCAACAACCTGAAGGCCGCCGCAGAGAATGAAGGACAAGCGCTCCTCATCACTAAAACAAAAGGTGCCGAAGCGGAAGGTAACGCTATTAAGATCGCGGCGGAAGCCGAACGTGAAGCTGCCAGGTTGCGGGGACAGGGTGTAGCGCTTTTCCGCCAGGAAGTAGCCAAGGGAATGAGCGAAGCTGCGGAGCAAATGAAGCAGGCCAATCTGGATACAAACGTGATTTTATTCAGCATGTGGACGGAAGCCGTTAAGAACTTCGCGGAATATGGAAAGGGCAATGTGATCTTCTTAGATGGTAGTCCGGATGGGATGGAAAAAACAATGAAGCAGATACAAGCTTTGATGATAAAGCCTGCTGGGGCTGATTATAGTGAAGGCCGTAATAAGTAGCTCAATAGAATTACAGAAAGTACAAGAGTGCGACGCAACGATGTTGAATAGATATTCCAAAGTTTCTTATCCAAATCCTTAATTGGATATAGCGTATTCAAATCGTCTAATTGCTTTCTTGTTAAATAACTTAAAAATAAGGCTATCACTTAAACAGTGGTAGCCTTTTTCATTCCTACCCCGGAAACAATATTCACCCGCAAGCGGCGTTATTGTCGTTGTGCTATATTTACGACTTTTAAAGACGAAACCGATATGTTCTACTTTCTGCAGGTAACCGACACCTTAGCCAATACCGCCGCTGCTGCCAATGATGCCAATAAGGATGGCAATATAAGTTTAGGGGAATTACTGACACTTGGTGGCTGGATCATGCTGCCCTTGGGAATTCTTTTTCTGGCAACGCTTTTTGTTTTCTTTGAGCGCCTGATCGCTATTCGTAAAGCGTCCAGGATCGAAGGGAATTTCATGAATATCATCCGCGATCATATCGTAAATGGAAATGTCACGGCTGCCCGCAGCTTTGCCAAGAACACCAATAACCCGGTTGCCCGCATTATTGATAAAGGCATCCAGCGCCTGGGTAAACCCATTGATTCTATTGAGAAAAGCATGGAGAATGTGGGCAAACTGGAACTGTATAATATGGAAAAAAACCTTTCTGTTTTGTCACTAATTGCAGGTATTGCACCGATGTTTGGTTTCCTGGGAACGATCGTAGGTATGTTCTCACTTTTCTATAGCTTGGCTGCTACAGGGGACTTCACGATTCAAACCATGGCCAACGGTATTTACACAAAAATGATCACTTCCGCTACCGGGTTGATCATTGGTTTGCTGGCTTATATCGGCTACAATTATCTTTCTACGCAGGTGGATAAAACAGCAAATAAAATGGAAGCTTCGAGTGCGGAGTTCATTGATATTTTACAGGAACCAACGAGATAAGTACGAGGTACGAATGACGAAGTAACCTTGTAACACGGTAATTATGAACATTAGAAGAAAGCTTAAAGCGCATACGGAAATACACACAGGACCCTTAAATGATATCCTGTTCATCCTGTTATTGTTTTTCCTCATCGCCGCAACGTTGGCTAACCCAAACCTGGTACGGGTGAATAATCCGAAGGGTTCGAAGGATACGAAAGCAAAGCAAAATATTATCGTCACGATTGATAAGAACCATCAATATTTCATTGGATCAAAACCCATCGATAATTCGCAAATAGATACTTTATTGAAACTACAGATCGAGAATTTCAGGAAGACCGTGGATACGCCATCCGTAGTGGTGAATGCCGATACTTCGGCTTACTATGGTGAGGTTTTCCGGATCATGACCATTGCCAAACGTAACAATGCAAAGGTGGTGGCATTGGTGAAGTAGTTAGTAGTGAATGGTGAGGGACAACATACCTGCTGAAGGAGAAAGTAATGAGATTATAGGAACCCGAACTCACTATTGACGATTCACCACTCACCTGCTTGCTTTCACCATCCGGTCTTTTCCCTGCATATCCTTTCTTAGTTCAACTTGATATCCTTCTTCTTTAAATAAAGTGATGACAGCTTCGCCAAGGGCTTCATGGATTTCAGCATAGATGCTTCCGGTGTCATACAACCGTTTTTTGCCAAAATGAGCAAGCGCCTTGTAAAACACCAACGCATCATTATCCGCTACAAAAAGGGCCAGGTGTGGCTCATGTGCAACCACGTTCGTTGCTAACTGCGACGCTTCGCCTTGAGGAATATAGGGTGGGTTGCTTACAATGACATCTACGGTTGGTAACAGCTTTTGCTGGGCTTTATCTAAAAAATCAACGCCTTGGAAATCAACCCGTATATCCAGTTCCGAGCCATTGCGGCGGGCAATATTTAAGGCTTCTTCGCTCACATCACAACCCCACACTTCCGCCTTTGGCATTTTTGATTTGAGCAATAGCGCAATGCAGCCGCTGCCGGTACCCACATCCAGTATCTTCAGTTTTGTTGTTTCATCGGCATCGGTAGGTTCCTTTAAAAAAACAGGGAGCCCTTTTTGCCGTATGTCGGCAGTGATCCATTCCACCAGTTCTTCGGTTTCGGGTCGTGGGATCAATACGCTTTTATCAACAAATAGTTTCAGGCCCCCAAACCAGCATTCACCCAGTATATATTGCACGGGTTCGCCTTTCAGTAGCCGTTTCGTCGCTTCAGCCAGGCTATACAGTTGATCAGCAGATAGCAGTTCTTCTTTATGATTCATTCTTTTATCTCTCGAAAAACCAGTGATCCCTTCCATTACCATTGCTGCCATGGCTGCACTTTCACCGTCCCCATACAGGTGTTTTAATTGCGAGCTTAACGATGTTTCCCCTTCTCCAAGTTTCATAAGTCAAACTTAAGCCTTTCCTTATTTTTGCCCTCTTACAGATTTCCCTTGCCAACACACGAAACATATATGGCTCGCTGTCTTCAATTAGCCAAGCTCGGGCAGGGAAGCGTAGCGCCCAATCCAATGGTGGGAGCGGTGTTGGTCCACAATGACCGCATCATCGGTGAAGGCTATCACCGGCAATATGGCGGGGCTCACGCCGAAGTAGAATGCCTGTCAGCCGTGAAAGAAGAAGACCAGCATTTAGTAAGTGAGGCAACACTCTATGTATCGTTAGAGCCCTGTGCGCATTTTGGCAAAACACCGCCTTGCGCGGACCTGCTTATTCAAAAAGGCATTCAACATGTTGTTATCGGTTGCCGTGACCCGTTCTACCAGGTGGATGGCAAAGGCATTGAAAAGCTAAAAGCCGCTGGCATAAACGTAACGGTTGGTATTTTAGAAGAAGCGTGTAAGGAGCTGAACAAACATTTTTTCACCTACTACTCCGCACACCGTCCCTACATCACTTTGAAGTGGGCACAAAGCGGTGATGGAAAGATCGCGGCGTTCAACCGCCGTACTTATATAAGCGATGCCGCCACCAATAGAATTGTTCATAGCTGGCGAAGCCAACACCAATCCATTCTTGTGGGCACTAATACTGCGTTGTTTGATGATCCTGCCTTAACCACAAGACTGTGGCCGGGAGGCTCGCCGCTACGGTTGGTAATTGACAAACAATTGCGCCTGCCGGTGTCGCTGCAGCTTTTTAACGGCGAGCACAAGACGATCGTTTTTAATACACTACAAGACAAGGAGCATTACAACCTGACGCATTACCGGCTCGACCCTTCTAAAAAACTGGTACCTCAGATAGTGAAAGCATTGGGCGGCATGAATGTGCAAAGCTTGTTAGTGGAAGGCGGGGCGCAAGTATTGCAATGTTTTATTGACGAAGGCCTGTGGAATGAAGCCCGCATCATTACTGCTCCTCAGCTCTTTATTGGTAAAGGCATAGAAGCGCCGGTATTGAAAAACGGTAAACCTTTTCATACGGAACAAATTGCAGCCGACAGGATATATTATTTTAAGAACGCCGCTTTGTATTAAGTACTCACCACTCACTACTCACCCACTTGAATCATTACAATACCATTGAAAAAGAATCCGTGGCCGAATTCGAAGACCGGGGCAGCCGCTTCCTGGCTTATGCGTTTCCAATCCAAAGCGCCGACGATTTTAAGAAGCGGATGAAAGCGCTGAAAGAAGAACATCCCAAAGCCGTGCACTATTGCTTTGCCTACCGCATTGGTACCGATGGTAATGCCTTCCGTTCGGGAGATGATGGAGAACCCGCAGGCTCTGCCGGCAAGCCGATCCTGGGACAACTGGATAGTAAAGGCATAACCGATACCGCGGTGATCGTAGTGCGTTATTTTGGCGGGACCCTGTTAGGCGTACCCGGCTTGATCAATGCGTATAAGACCGTAACATCCTTAGCTTTACAACTCACACCGATCCTGCAAAAGCCAGTATTGACAGCTTACGAGCTGCAGTTTGATTATACAATGATGAACGATGTGATGATGGTGGTAAAGCGGTTCGATTGTGCGGTAACGGCGAATGAAGCGCAGCTTTTTTGCCGCCTGGTGATCGGTGTGCCGAAAGCGGTTGAGGGTGTCTGTTTGGATAAATTGAAAGACCTGCCAAGTGTGGAAGTGAAGAAGTGTTGATTGCCGCTAAGACGCTAAGACAGAAAGAGCCGCTAAGAAGTCTTTGTGATACTTCGCGCCTTTGCGTCTTAGCGGCACAAACTATTTACGGAAGCCCGCACTCACCACCAGGTCCTTGCTTCCCGGCGTGTAGGTATAAAATCCTTCGCCGGTCTTTACACCCAGCTTCTTCGCCATCACCATATTTACCAGCAGCGGGCAAGGGGCATATTTCGGGTTGCCAAAACCATCGTGCAATACATGCAGAATACTTAAGCAAACATCCAATCCGATAAAGTCGGCTAATTGCAGCGGTCCCATCGGGTGGGCCATACCCAGCTTCATCACCGTATCAATTTCTTCTACGCCGGCCACGCCTTCAAACAAGCTGTAGATGGCTTCATTGATCATCGGCATGAGGATGCGGTTGGCGATAAAGCCCGGGTAATCGTTCACTACACACGGCACTTTGCCTAATTGTTTGCTCAATTCAACAATGGTAGTGGTGACGGCCGCTGAAGTGGCATAGCCGTTAATGATCTCTACCAGCTTCATTACCGGCACCGGGTTCATAAAGTGCATACCGATCACCAGCTCCGGGCGGGAGGTGACAGCCGCGATTTTTGTGATGGAGATAGAAGACGTGTTGGTGGCGAGGATACAGCCCTGTGGCGCATGCGCATCCATTTGCTGGAAGATGCTAAGCTTAAGGTCCACGTTTTCGGTAGCCGCTTCCACTACCAGTTCCGCTTCCCTTACGCCTTCTTCGAGGGTGGTGAACGTGGTGATATTTTTAAGGGCAGCAGCCTTCGCTTCTTCGGTGATGGAGCCTTTGGCTACCTGGCGGTCGAAGTTCTTGCCAATGGTGGCTACTGCCTTATCCAATTGTTGTTGCGATACATCTATCAGGGAAACGGTGAAACCGGACTGTGCAAATACGTGTGCAATGCCATTACCCATTGTGCCGGCGCCGATAACTGCTACTTTTTTCATATAGTTTGAAGCTTAAGAGCGGCGAAGATAAGGGATGGTGAAAAAGGAAATGTCGCTCAGATCACCTTCCCGAGGTGGAGAGTTTCGATGGAAGGAGAGTACTCCGAATTCATCCGATGTGTACCACGCCAGATCCCGTTGAACGATTGGCGTGATGTGGAGACGCAGCGGGGAAGGAGAGAGTTAGCACAATATGCACACTCTCAAAGGGCTAGGCAGAGAAACTATTTTTTGGTTCGTAGATGCGTCCCACGCAAGAGGCTTGTAGTTAGGCCGGAAGACACATCGGAAGGATACTCTCGTCGTATAGCTATATTGTCAAACGGCCTGTTGTATGCTGTAACTATGTCGTAGTCTTCTTTTTTACAAGTCCTTTGTGGCGTTTAGCAGTAATGATAACTATGTAACGTTTAGGAACTACATTGTCCATCAAATATTTGCCCTCTTCTTTGTCAATTATATTTATGGCTTTAAAATTTTTGTCGTTTATAAGAAACAAGCTTCCTGGAACAGCACTGTCAGTCAAAGCCTCACCGTTTAATACGTATTGTGCAGTGGTGTCAGCTTGAGGCGTATTGAAACAACGTTCATACTCGTCAGACTTTAATCTGAGATAATTCCAATAGATAAGTTTAGCTGCTCTTACAGTCGTTACATAAATCGCTCCGTCAACACCTTTATTGCCCAAAAGCTTTTTTGCTTTCTGAGGTTTTACAATACTGATGTTTGAAATGTCAAAAGGATTGAGTGTTTGCATTTCGCTCATGTCTGTTTCTATACTATCTAAAAATACAATTGGATTTTCCCCCATTTTTATCATTGCCTTTTTTGGAAGCTGTCCAAAAGAAGTCATTGTCAATAATAGGAATAAGATAAGTATAAAAGCTGTCCGCATTATGAGTTTGTTATGGCTTACCACAATAAATATACAAACCAAACTGGCCCGCTTTCAAAATAAAACCTTAGCCTCACTCGCTGCATGTCGCCTTTTGATTATCGCCCACCGGGCTTATAAAAGTTATAGAAGCTGTTTACAGCTTGCAACCAGCTCAATGAACTGCCGATTGACCACTGAAAGAACTAGCGATAAACAGCGCGAGGGGCAAAGGTTTGGTTAGGGGATTGTGATCTTCGGAATGGCTCTTAACAAGGTTTGTGTGTATGGTGAAACCGGCTGCGAGTACACCTGTTCGGCTTCACCCAATTCTACGATCCTACCTTTCTGCATCACGGCGATGCGGTCGCTCATGTAGCGCACCACGGAAAGATCATGGGAAATGAAAAGCATCGTCAGACCTAACTCTCCCTTAATATCGTTCAGCAGGTTCAGCACCTGCGCCTGCACACTCACATCCAATGCGGACACCGATTCGTCGCAAACGATAAGGGTGGGGTTAAGGGCAAGGGCACGAGCGATAACAATGCGCTGGCGTTGCCCACCCGAAAACTGGTGAGGGTACCGTCGTGAATAAGCAGCAGGCAAGCCCACTTTATCTAAGAGATCAGCCACCCTGGTCCGGCGCTCTTTGGCGGTGGTGATGCCGTGGACCTGCATGGGTTCTGCAATGGCATCGCCGATAGTGAGCCGTGGGTTCAGCGAGGAATACGGATCCTGGAAAACCAGTTGCACGTCCTTGCGAAGCGCTTTGGTCGAATTCCCCGAAAGGGTAGTAATATTAACGCCGTTAGTAATGATGTGACCGGAAGAAGGTTCTATCAGCCGCAACAGGGTTCTTCCCAAGGTGGTTTTGCCACAACCCGATTCGCCTACCAGCCCAAGCGTTTCGCCTTTGTGAATCTGCAGGCTTACTTCATCAACGGCGGTAAAATAAGCAGTGTGCTTTCCCAGCAGGTTGGTTTTGGTAGGAAAACGTACGGAGAGTTTTTGAATATCGACGAGGACTGAATTGTTTCTCGTTTCTTGTTTCTCGTTAGGTTCGTTTCTTGTTGCTCCTTCCTTGTTCCTTGGCCCTTGTTCCTTACCTTGAACCTTGAGCCTTGAAGATTGAGCATTGCTTATTTCTTCCTTGTCTTCTTGTGCCTTTTCTCTTGTTCCTTCCAGGTAATCCGCAACCACCGGTAACCGCTGTCCTTTCGGGTGCAACGCCGGACGGCAAGCCAGCAGCGCTTGTGTGTAGGGATGCTGCGGCGACTTAAACAAGTCAGCAGCGGTGTTTTGTTCTAGCAGTTCGCCCTTGTAAAGAATAGCTACGCGATCGGCGATCTCGGCTACCACGCTCAGGTCGTGGGTGATGAAGATGACTCCCATGTTTTGTTCGCGCTGCAGGTCTTTGATCAATTCCAATACGGTTTTCTGCACCGTTACATCCAGCGCGGTAGTGGGCTCATCGCAGATCAGGAGCGCCGGTTCGCAACACATCGCCATCGCGATCATCACGCGTTGCTTTTGCCCGCCGCTTAGTTGGTGGGGGTATTTGTCAAAAACGCCTTCCGGGTCGGGCAGCTTTACTTTTGCAAACCATTCGATGGTCTTCTGTTTCGCTTCTTTCCCGATCGATTTCTTATGATGCAGCAAGGCCTCCATTACCTGTATGCCGCAACGCATCACGGGGTTCAGCGATGTCATGGGCTCCTGGAAGATCATGGCAATCTGATTACCTCTCACTTCCTGCAAGGCTTTTGGAGAAAGCTTGAGGAGATCAACTGTCTCCTCTGCAAACGTAAATAACAACTGCCCCGAGAAGCTGGCAGGTGGTGAAGGAAGCAACTGCAAAATGGATAATGATGTAACTGATTTGCCGGAACCCGATTCACCCACAAGAGCTACGATCTCGCCGCGGTTAACCGTCAGTGAAATCTTGTTGACGGCGGTTGTAGTTTCCCGTTCGGTAACAAACTGTACCGAGAAGTCTTTTATATGTAACAGTGGCTGGCTCATTATTGGCAAACCCCCGGCAACACTTTAATGGACAACTTTTTTTCCGGCACCGGGTAGTACGCCATGCAGACCGCGCAATCCTGGTTAGGAGTATTGTTAATAGTAAAATAGAATTCATCACCTTCTTTCAGGTTTGCCGGGAAGGTGCAGCGGCTGCCTAACGCAAACACATTCGTATAAGTTTTGCCGGTGCTTTCATCCTTCCATTGATCCACGATCAGGGATCGGTCAATGCCACTGTCCAGCACTTTGATCGTGTAGTTCATGCAAAGGGCTTTTATTTCGAGGCGCCCTTTATAGCAGTTTACCATTGCCTTCTTTTGAGGCTGGCAAGCATAGTTGCTGACAGTTGCCATTACCAATAAACTATAGAATAGAAGTTTCATTTATTTCTCAATTAGATCGTACGTCTTTTAGGCTACTCGTGACTTACTACTCGCCACTCCTAAAACCGCAAGTGGCGTACGGTCTGTCCGCCATTGATCAATTGCTTCAAGGAAGCAATGCCGATCCGTAGGTGACGCTCTACAAATTCGGAAGTTACTTTCTTATCGCTTTCTTCGGTCTTTACTCCCTCTGGTGTCATCGGAGAATCGCTAACTAATAAGAGTGCGCCGGTTGGTATCTTATTATAGAAGCCTACCGAAAAGATGGTCGCCGTTTCCATATCAATGGCATAAGCCCGCACTTTTTGCAGGTATTCTTTAAAGGCTTCATCATGCTCCCAAACGCGTCGGTTGGTGGTATAGACCGTACCCGTCCAGTAATCCACTTCATGTTCGCGAATAGTAGTGGAAATGGCTTTTTGTAAAGCAAAGGCTGGTAATGCTGGTACTTCCGCCGGGAAGTAATCGTTAGACGTTCCCTCGCCGCGAATGGCTGCGATGGGCAAGATGAGGTCGCCTAATTTGTTGCGCTTTTTCAGTCCGCCGCATTTGCCGAGGAACAGAACGGCTTCCGGCTCGATGGCGGTCAGCAGGTCCATTACGGTGGCTGCGGTTGGCGAACCCATTCCAAAGTTGATGATGGTAATACCGTCTGCGGTAGCACACTGCATGGGCTTATCAGACCCTATTATTTTAGCGCCGGTTGATTCGGCGAACATGTGTACGTAATTGCTGAAGTTGGTCAGGAGAATGTACTTTCCAAAATTGCCCAGCGACTCTCCGGTATAGCGTGGCAGCCAGTTTTTTACAATGTCTTGTTTTGTCTTCATAGACAAATTTAATGATTAGGTTTGACCTATGATCGAAGTGCGTTTTCCGGAACCTCATTTCCGGATGAAAAAAGAGGGCGGAAAGGATTATATTTTTGATGCTATTCGAAAGTCCTGGATCTTGCTGACAGAGGAGGAATGGGTGCGGCAGAATTTCGTTAACTACTTAGTTTCTGTACTGCATTATCCTGCTACATTAATTGCTTTGGAAAAAGAGCTGGTGCTGAATGGTCTGAAGAAACGCTTTGACGTCCTGATTTATAATGCGGCGCATCAACCGTGGATGTTAATTGAATGTAAAGCACCAACCGTAAGCCTGGGTGAATCAGTATTGCAACAAGCGTTGCGCTACACAATGACGGTTCCGGTAAGCTATGTGGTCATTACCAATGGCAGCTATACGATTGGGTGGAAGAAAGAGGGCGGTGCGTTAAAAGAGATTCACGCCTTGCCTTCTGCACCTGGAACAACAGCAGATTGAGCACCTGTTTTAGCGTTAAACAATTTCTCATATAATGGACTTTCCGTGCCCTTCCATTTGTCCCAAAAAGTAAAGTAAAGCCCATAGTTGTATTTGAATTGCTTGTGGTGCAGCGAGTGATGCGTGGCACCGATCAGCCAGCGGCCAAAGAAATGTTTATGAAATCCTTTTGGGTAAACTTCAATATCCAGGTGATTGATGACGCTGCTAAAGGTCATGATAGTAAGCTGAATGATGACAACATACAAGTGCATCGGAAGTATCATCAACAAGGCCGGAAGAAAGAGTGCTTGCAGTACGCCTTCCAGCGGATGAAAAGAAAATGCTGTCCACGGTGAAGTGATATTAGAGTCGTGATGCACCTTGTGCACAATGCGGAAGATCGCCGGATGGTGCATCCAGCGATGCAGCCAATAGTAGTAGGTTTCGTGAAGCACCATAGCAATGGCTAAGCTCGCAGGTAGCCACCACACCGGGTATTCCTGAATATCCAAGTAAACCTTTGTAAAACCCTTTTGCCAGAGCACCACCATAACAGCGCCGGCAACCGCAAAGAGCAGAGCGGTAAGAGTACTCCACCAGACCTCTTTTTTAAACTGTCCCTGCTTGTAGGCTTTTTTATTGATCTTTCGCTGTTGCCATTTTAAGGGAAACCATAAATAAAACACGCCATAGAAAAGCCCTGCGATAGCGAGATAGCGACCGATCACCACTAAAAAAATGGCCAGTGTGGCTAAGAGAAAGGGCAGGGGTTGAGAAAAATCAGGCAGCTTCATAGAAACATCCATACAGGAATAAAGATAACAACCCGAGGAAGGAAAAGTTGAAAAGAGACTGTCTCTGTGCTATCTGTGAGCAATTTTAAAAGCCTTTTTCTGCAGGTAATTTGATTGTATAGCTCTTACCGCCGCTTACTGGTAAAGTGCGTCCCCGCAACCACGGGTTCATCTGCCTGAGCATTTTGTAAGTAGTGCCGTTTGCCCGGGCAAATGTTGCAAGATTAGCAATAGAAGAAGTAACAGTCACCTCCCTGAACGGCACAGGCTTGTATAATTCTTCGTCGGCTACCTTAAACCCTAAGCTTTCAGCATTTTCAAGCAAGTGCTTAAAAGTAAGGATGCGGAAAATATAGCGGTTGGTCTCTTCCGGCAGATGCAGATCGTAATAATTGGTAGTGCCTTGAAACGTTGCTTGTCCATTATAGCCACCTTGCCCACAGTTGTAAGAAGCAGCTGCAGCCGTCCAGGAGCCAAACTTTTGATAAGCGGATTTAAGGTAAGCGCAAGCTGCATCGGTCGCCCGGATGAGATCGTAACGGCGGTCCACTTCTTTGTTCACCTCCAGACCATAACCCGGCGCCGTACCGCTCATGAATTGCCAGAAAGAAGCAGCACCAACACTTGAAATAGCGCTAGGGACGAGGTTGCTTTCCGCAATGCATAAGTATTTAAAATCTTCGGGCACTCCATTGGCTTTTAGCCTTTCTGTTATTAGAGGAAAGTAACGGTTCGCCGATTTTAATAAGAAAACAATATTGCCTTTGTTGTTATAATTGATCAATAGTTCACGGTCCAGGCGCTCTTTGACATCCCAACGCTCCAGCGGTACTTTCTCTCCAGCGAAGGAGAGATTCTCAGGAACACGCGGTGTGGCATACGTTTCATTCGGAGTGGTCTTGATTTCCTTGCGTTCTTCTATAAAGGCAAAGCTTCCTGCAATCAATAATCCTAAAGCGGCACCCATAGCTATATTCAATACCGGAGCGGTCACACGTTTCATACACACGATTTGATATGCAGTAGCACAAATAAAATGCCCGTTAGACCCGACTATGGCCTAATACTTGGTTTTCTTAACCAAAATCTAGAATTATGAAACAGGTAATTTATAGTGGGCTATTTGGTGGGCCAGGTAATGATGGGAAGTTCCTGCGATCAAAAAGGCGCCCGTTATGTTGATCCCAACACGGGTACAGGATTGAACCTGGTAAATGGAGACAGCACGGGGTTATTGGTAGATGCAGCAACCGGCGAACCAGTAGAAATGTATGTGGACCAGCAAATAAACGATACGATCTATGGCGCCACGGGCGATGTGATCAATGGAAGGATAAGCCGTGGCGATAATGGCCGGTATGTGTATCAATATGACGAGGATAATAACGCCGCAAAGAGGGACTTCAACTCTGGTAGTGCTTCAGGCTATGTGCCGGGTAGCGAACCCAACGAGGTAAAGCGCAAAAGCCCGGGATATAAGTACAAAGGCGGTAAAGGCGAATACCGCATCAAGCGGCCGGGTTATAAGAAAGAAGTAGAGAAAGATGGCGACGTCACTATCAAAACCAGGGGTAAGAAGATAAAGATCGATGGCGAAACAGGCGAACGAAAAGTAAAGTATGACTAATAAAAAAGCGGATCAAACGATCCGCTTTTTTATTATTGAATCTCAATCATTCGTGGTGGACGCTTTTTCACTTCTTCCTTTTTAGGGATCGTGAGTTGTAGCAGCCCATTCTCGTAACGGGCGCCGATCTTATCCGCATCCACTACATCTTTTGGCAACTGGAACACACGCTGGAAAGATTGGTAAGAAAACTCTTTCCTAGAGTAGCTGCTCTCTTCACCGGATTGTTGCGAACTCTTTTCGCTGCTGATGGTTAATTGGTTGCCATCCAGTTCGATTTTAAAATCATTCTTGGTCATGCCCGGCGCGGCCATTTCCACTTCAAAATTGTCCGCTGTTTCCCTGATGTTCACCGCAGGGATCGTAGTGTTGGAAGTGGAATTGTTTGACAGACCCCAGTTCATCAGGTCACGGGTCAGGAAATCGTCAAACAGGTGAGACGGAAACAAATTGCTTCTTTTTGTGATTGACATAAGAACCTCCTTTTTAAAGTTTTAAAATGGTAATAGTTATATCAAAATCGGTTTTGAAGCATTCTGTCAATGACTATACCAGTGCAAAAAACCCTGAAAAATTTTCAAACTTTCTGCCGGTTTGACAACCGAAGCTGAAAATTTTTCTTAAGACCTGTTTTCGTTGTTGTCATTTTCATCGCTACCCAGGCTGTAACTTTTATTTTCCTCATCACCTTGTCCCAATGCATCGGTGCGTGTTTCATCCGGCATATCCCCGGTATCCAGATCGCTCCCGCTTAGCACATCACCAAAGCTTTCTTCATTAAGAGCTTCGCCTTCAAAATCCGTATTGTCCATGGAAGCCTGTTGCAGGTAAGCTTCATCACGGGTAGGCATATAAGTGTCGTTCTTTTCCAACATGTCCTTTTCCTCGGAAGAAATGTCCGCCTCTGTTCCCATTACAATATCGGTCTCATCTTCTTCGTCATCTTCGAACAAGCCTTCGCCTTCCTCATCGGCCGAAGAGATGGTTGTATCTGCCAGCATACCCAAAGGCGGCACCTGCACAAACTCCTGCCCCGGAATATCTTTTACATCCGGCAGGTCTATGGTCACCTCTTCCGGTTGCAGGCGCTCCTGGTCGTGTTTTGAATCGGTCAGATCCATTTTATCCCTTGTCGGGTTGTTGGCTGAGACATCACCCCGGCTTCTGTTCTCTTCATTATAGGGCTGGGCATTATCGTTTCGCATAAATCCTGTTTTGATAGATAAGGCTTAAAATTCTGTGCCGCTTTCAGGCTTGGCATAAAAGTGTAGTCATAAAAGGAAACGATTTTATGGACGAGAAAAAAGAGGATATCCGGCGCAATACGCCATCAGAGAAAGGACACGATAACGATACGTATATCCGTGATGAATCGGCGATACAGCCCGGAACAAATACGATCAGCAGCAGTAGCACCGATGACGAGAACCAGCGTACCACAAAGACCGGGGCTGATGGGTTTAAAACCCCTTTTGGCGATGATGCCGATCCGGCATTTGACGATATCGGTAATGCGGATGACAGCAAATAATATCAGCAAACAATCCGGTTAGCTTTCCAATTGGAATGAGTCATCTCAAACCTTATTTCTCTCTTCTGGTAACCGCAATCTTTCCAGCCCGCTTTCCGGTAAAAGCGCTCGGCCCGTGTATTGGGTGAAGTGGTGAGCCAAAGAGTTTGGGTTGACTGAGTAAAATACCAATCGAGCATCAGTTGGTGCAATTTCCTACCAATGCCTTGACCTTCAAACTCAGGCTGCAGGAAAAGCGCCCAGATGCTATGCCCCTGCAGGTCGGCAATGGCAAAGCCTACAATAACACTGTTGACTTCGCATACCCAACCCTTTCCCCGTTGAGTGATATAGTCCCCCACTTGGGCATCCGTAACAAGTGCAGGATCCGACAATATATTTTCTTTTACCAGGTGCCGAACTACCTGCATGCGGGGAATATCGGCGGATGTAACGATTCGATAATTCATAACAAGCTAAGTGGTTTGTAAAGCCGGCTTTCTTGTCCTTAGCGCCTGGTAAGCCAGGAAGCTACTGACAAGCATTAGCAACGCCGCTAAAAGAAAAGGAGCACCTGCAAACTGCACCGGTGCTTCCGGTCTTGTAAAGTAAGCGAACAGGTTGGTCATTAGGAAAGGCCCAATAATAGAAGTGATACTCATCAACGATGTTAAGGCACCTTGTAGTTCGCCTTGTTCATTTGATGGAACATGCCCGGAAATGATGGATTGCAAGGCTGGACCAGCAATACCGCCGAGACAATAGGGAACCATGAACGCAAACATCATCCATGTTTTTGTGGCAAAAGCAAACAAAGTAAGCCCAAGCGTATAAAGCAGCAGGCCGGTATAGACGCTTTTTTCATTACCCAATCTTTTGCTGGTGTAGCGGATAAGTCCTGCCTGTACCAGGGCGATCAATATTCCAAACATGGTAAGCGAAATACCGATCATCTTCTCTGACCAACTGAATTTCTGCACCGTAAAAAAGGTCCAGTTGCTTTGCACGGCATGTCCAGCGATATAGATCAGGATCAGGGAAAGGATCAACGCTGTCAGGGATGCATATTTTTTTAAAAATAGAAACGCGCCGAAAGGATTCGCTCTTCCCCAGCTAAAGGCCCGGCGGTTTTCTTTAGGTAATGATTCCGGCAAAACAAAGTAGCCATAGGCGGCGTTTAGCAAACTGAGTCCGGCCGCTACCATGAAAGGGATGCGTGGACCGAAAGAACCTAAGAAGCCCCCGATCACCGGCCCGATGATAAAGCCCAATCCAAAGGCCGCACCGATCATTCCGAAATTTTTACTGCGGTTTTCATCTGTGCTGATATCTGCTATATACGCCGCTGCGGTGGTGAAGGAGGCACCGGTAATCCCCGCAATCAGTCGCCCTACGAAGAGCCAACCCAGGGTAGGAGCAAAGGATAGGAAAATATAATCTACACCAAACCCCAATAAGGATATAAGCAACACAGGCCGCCGCCCAAAACGATCGCTTAGGTTACCGATGAATGGTGAGAAAAGAAACTGCATGGCGGCGTATGAGATCGTAAGCCAACCGCCGATCTGTGATACCCGGCTAATGTTTTCCCCGGTAAGGTCGCCAATAAGTTTCGGCATAACCGGGATGATCAGGCCCAAGCCAGCCACATCTATTAACAGCGTGAAGAAAATAAAGGAGATAGCAGCGTTGCGGGTGGTTGCCATTGCGAATCAATTAAAGTGTTGCAAAGGTGCAGTTTTCTACTCCTTGCTCATCCACAAAAATGTTTGATCAGCAGAAAAGACAAAGGTTAGAGAAGTGGGGTATTTTTTCTACCAAAGAATTTAAACTCAAGCTTATAATGTTTAAGTTTTTATTGGAAAACAATCTACTAAATGGTTAATCAAAGAAGTTTTAAACTCAGCAGGAAACAATTATTTGCCGGAAAATACTATGGCACTCCCTTTGCGATTTTACAAGCAAACCTGCCATGTTATGACCCTGATTTACTTTAAGCAGCTGGCCACAGATCAAAAGAAGACCACCGTTTTACGACATGGCACTTTTCTATCAGAAAAGAATTATGGGTTGTTTCGGACCATGCTTTACCAGGTGGATGGTTTTTATGTAGAGGTTTATTTTACACGGTTTAGCAAAGCGGCTGTTTGGTACCGGAGCTTTGATTCTATTAAAAACTTGCAACCTTACCTGCAGCAAATTGATATTTCCAGCTTGTTCCAGGATGTTTCTATGAGCCGTTAAGCGCTCCTTTGTTATGGCACTTTTACTTTTATGGACAATCCCTCAAATAACACCTCAAAAGACATTATTCCACCGCTGGAAAAGCGGACGGATGGCCAGCCTACGCAGATGAATGTAAACGCCAATGAAAGGGCAAATGAAAATGTGCCAGATACCGAAAAAAACCAAACAACAGGTGTGGGCAGTGAGATCACGGATGGAGAGTCCGGGTGATTATTTTATGATCGTAAAGCCTTCGTCAATTACTTCATCCCGTGCTGTAACGATCACTTCCGTCACCTTAGCTTCTGCAGGTCCATGGTGACACCACTCTATAAACGCCTGCACTTTATCTTCAGTTCCGCTTATTACAGCTTCCACGTCTCCCGAAGGCACATTCTTGATCCATCCGGCAAGTTCAAGACTCTCGGCTACCTTTTTAGCGCTGGCTCTGAAGAAGACACCCTGCACTTTACCTTTTACCAGAAGATGCCTGCTTTGCATTAGCCAAGCGCCTCCTTTTGCCGTTTGATCTCCCGGATGACTTCGCCAAACTGGGCTCCTTTTTCCAAGCCATTAATCGCTTGTGCAATACGTTTTGCCTTTGTGTTAGGAGTTTTTGCACTTTCGATCCAGGGGGTAAAATAGTTCTGGTGCGATTTGGGCAATCCCTGGAAATGCTTGTAAGCGTTCGGTTCCTCTTTCAGGCAGGCTATCAGGTCTGCAGAGGGTTCGACTTCCTGTTTGTCTAATTCCAAACACACTTTTACTATTTCGCCCTGTCGTTTTTTTATAGCCTTGCGCATCGTAGCATTCACGGCAATGATGAAGGCGCCTTCGCCCATCGGTATTGTAGCTACACCGGCGATCTTGTGAGCATCCAATTTACCTTTTACCCGGAAAGAGCGTTTGTTGCCGGGCATTAATTGCTGTGCCATATCTACTGTTACGTCAATATAGGTCCAGCCGGTTTTCTCGCCCTGCTGCCCAAACTTTTTAAGAATTGCATTAAACGCTACCATAATTCCTTATAAAAATGACTCTCTTTCGTGGCATAAGATTGGAGACATTGTTCATAATAAAAATAAGGAATTATGATAGAAGAAAATAAGGACAAGCAACGCGAGCAAGATGACAGCAACCGCTCGGATGGAGAAGGAACACCGATATACCTGACCAGTGACAGCACTTTGCAATCTCCCGAAGAGCATGCGCATGATAAAACAGTTGATCCACGTAAAGACACGACAAGAGAAGTTTCCAATGACGACCTGCATGAAATAAAGGCCGGCCGCTTAACCGGCCGCGAAGATTCATCTGACAATAACCCATAATTTTTTTATTATGAACGAAAGAGGCAATGGTGATCAGGCACCAAATAAATTGGAAACACCCGGACACGGCCCGCAAGGAATAGACAAAGCGCCCGGTGAAGAGCCTTCACAGGATAATGTGCAATTCACACAGGAGTCGCAAAAAGGTAAAAAAGTAGATGCAGACCTGGAGAATGAAAGCGAGCGGCCTTTGGATAAACAAGATCTTTAATTATTAAAACAGCAGCTATGTTGACAGATAAGGATAAGGAAACCAGCCAGTCGGCTAACGGTGTAGTAACCGTAAACGACGACGACCCCACACGTGAAGAACGCGATCAGTATATTCCGAACGAACCCGGTACAGAGCGGCTGCGCAGCGAACGCCAAAGCGTGAAGGATGCAGAGCAAAAGGAGGAATCGGCGTAAAGCATTCGGCCTATATCCTTAGAGGCTTTTGCGCTATAGTTTTTGCACTACTTTTTAGCAATTATATTTGACGTATGGCAGCATGTAATTTTTCTATCCCATTTTCAGGTGAAGCAACCTCGGTTCTGGCAAAGGCGAAAGCAGCGGTGCAAAAGCAGGGTGGTAATTTTGAAGGCGATACCAATAGTGGCAATTTCAGTGTGAATGTTTTCGGCAATACCGTTGCCGGCTCTTACACGGTTGTTAATTCAAATCTTGATATTGTTATTGATTCAAAGCCTTTTCTTGTGCCGTGCAGCGCTATTGAAGGGTTTTTGAAAAGCCAGATCGCTGGATAAGCGGGCATATTAGATAAGCGTAAAAGCTTGTCGTTTGTTTTCCCCTTTCTATCGCCAAATGATTGGTCTTAACCTAATGTAGAATGGCCATGCATTTGGCGCTTTTATTTTTGTAGGGCAAACGGCAAACGAAGATCCGGTATCGAAGCTAAAGCCAACTGTTTTTTAAACGAAAGGTCGCAATCAAAATAATTACCTAAAGAAAACCGCCGTACCAAAACTAACCTCCAGTACCCAAAAAATTAAAAGGCTGTCTGATCACAGCCTTTTTTATTGCCCGGTTTATCCCGATCCTTTAAGAGGCTGTAACATTATTACTAACCAATACGTATTGTTAAAAGCCTTTCGGTTTCTGCGGGGACTTTTATTTTTACTGCTTATGAAACGGTTATTGCCTTTACTCTTGTTTTCCATAGGGTTGCTTTTTACTGCAACAGGTTTTTCCCAAACAAAAATTAGCATTCGGGCTACTAACCACAAAAAAGAACCTGTATCTTTTGCTACGGTTAGCATCTTAAATATGGGGGATAGCCTGCAAACGCAACAGAAGCTAACCGACAGTAGCGGTGTTGCCATTTTCGATTTAGCAACCGGCGGCCAGTATACTGTTCAAATATCTTCTATTAACTATGAGACGCTGCGAAAAGGAATTACTATCACTAAGGCGGAACCTATTTTTTCCTTTGTTTTAGCAAATAGCGCTAAAACCTTAAATACGGTCGTAGTAAGGACTTCTGCCAAGCCAACTATACGCCAGGAGGATGATAAAACGATTGTTGACCCGGAGAACCTGGCTGCCAGTTCTACCAACGCCTTTGAGATCATGGAAAAAACGCCGGGCTTATTTGTAGACCAGGATGGAAATATCTACCTGAACAGCACCACTCCCGCAACGGTGCATATCAATGGCCGCGAGCAGAAGATGAGTACCGCGGACATTGCTACGATGCTGAAAAGCCTGCCTCCGAATTCAATTGCCTCTATTGAGATCTTGCGTACGCCATCTGCCCGGTACGATGCATCCGGTGGTGGCGGCATTGTGAATGTTATCCTGAAAAAAGGAGTGAAGATCGGACTTACCGGAAGTGTAAATGGCGGGTTTAATCAAGGCCGCTTCGGCAACCAGTTCCTTGGGCTCAACCTGAATAATAACAATGGCAAGCTGACCACCTACATCAATCTACAGGCATCCAGGCGCAATAATTTTGAGCAGATAAAAACAGACAGGCAATTTAGACCTGATTCCGTGCTAAGCCAGGATGCGTATACGAAATACCCGGCGCAATCGTATTATTTTGGATACGGCGCCAGCTACCAACTGAATAAAAAATGGGACCTGAGTTATGATGGTCGTTTTAATTATAATAACTCCCGGAACAACAGTACCAACCATTCAACCATCCGGCAGATCAGTACCGGGAATATGGCGGGTGACAACTATGCGGATGTGGCAAACAAGTCTACCAATTTCAACCTGACACAGGGCTTTTCAGCAAAGTATAAAATAGATTCAGCAGGATCGGAATGGAACACTGACCTATCTTTCACCTACTCGCCAAACAATACGGACCAATCTTTTTTGAACACGTATTTCTTTCCTGTGAAACCGCAAACCACCTTCACTGGCGAGATTGATAATGACCTGAAGTTCTTTTCTGCACAAACTAATTTCATTAAAAAACTACCCAAGCAGTTAACAATGGAGGCCGGTGTCAAATCAACTATGGTCCGGTTTCAAAATACCACAAAATATGCGGTGACCAGCGCCTATGACTATAAAGAGAACATTAATGCGGGGTATTTACAAGCTTCTAAGAGCTTTTTAGGAATAGTGGTGAAAGTGGGAACACGGTTGGAAAATACTAACATGAAAGGGCACCAGCTAAGCCCTAAAGACACTTCTTTTAACCTGCAGCGCACTGATCTTTTTCCGTACGTTTATCTAAGCCGGAACCTAATGAAGATTGCAGGCTATGATCTCAGGGCTTACCTCGTATATCGCCGTACTATCAACCGTCCGGCTTACGAATACCTGAATCCTTATCCACGCCGGGTGGACCAATATCTTTTTGAATCGGGTAACCCAACCTTGCGGCCACAGTTTACCCAGAATTACGAAGCCAATGTTTCGTTTGAAGAGCGGCCTATTCTTGCGATTGGTGTAAACGATACCAAAGATATTTTCACACAGGTGGTTTATCAACCCGATAGCAGCAGCCGGCAGGTGGCGTTTCGCACCTACGATAATTTAGGGAAGAATAAAGAGATGTATTTCCGGGCATTGGGCGCTGTGCCTCCGGGCAAGCGTTATTTTTTTGTGGCCGGTGCCCAATACAACCGCAATTATTACCAGGGCTTTTATGAAGGCAAACCACTTTCCTTTAGAAGAGGAAGCTGGTCATTCTTTACGTACCAGACATTTAAGATAACGCCGCTTATGCAGATCAGCCTGAATGGATTTATTCGGTTAAATGGGCAACAACAATTTTACGAGCTGGGCACATTTGGTTCGCTAAACCTTAATCTCTCCCAACAGTTTTTCAATAAGAAGTTGGTGGTAACCCTCAGCGGGAATGACCTCTTTTACACCAACCAGAATGACTTCAACCTGAAGCAAGGATCAGTGACAGCAAGTGGTTTTCGCCGGGGCGATACACGTCGCTTTGGTTTGAACCTGCGTTATAATTTCGGGTTCCGTAAAAAAGAGGAGAACAATTTGTTCAATGTAGAATCGCCTGATAAGCAGTAATTTCTAATAGCTGAAGCTGATAATGCAGCGCAAAGCAGGAACATATTCAGGGCCTGGGCTACATGAAATATCATTGAAGCTCATCTTATTTAGTGCTGTAATTTTTATTTTTTTATGGCATAATCTTTTTGATGCTCTAAATTGCCGTTCGATAGGTGCTATTTTAGCGGATATCAGAATAATACATGGAGACAGAAAAACCCATCTTGCTTTACGCAGAAGACGATCTCGACGATTTTGAAGCCATGCAGGATGCACTTGCCCAGGTTACAGATGCCTATGTTTTGGCACATGCTAAAAATGGAACCGAGGTAATTTCTTACCTCGAAAATGCTACCCAGAAACCTTGTGTGATTGTTCTTGATCTTAATATGCCGGTGATGGATGGTAAAGAGACACTGCTGTGGTTGAAAAGTGAGCAGGAATATAAGGACATCCCAACAATGGTATTTACTACCTCATCCCGGGAAGAAGACATCAAGCTTTGCCAGTCAAATGGCTGCACCTTCTTTCGCAAGCCCACATTATACCGCGATTTGCTCCATATCGTACAAATAATGCTACAAATGTGCGGTACTTCCAAAACCTAAAAAAAGGTACGCGGTTTGTCTTACCATTATCGTAGATATTTTGTGGAGTACGAAAATAGTGGGTTATGGAAAATCGGGAAATGCATCAACTGCAAAGACTTTACATACAGGAAACTAATTATTACCTCGCTAACTTGAAGCAAGGCGTTTCGGGACCGGAACTGGATAAGCAAAAGGAGCGCATTAAGGAATTATCTCGTCAGTTGGATGAGCGCTATCGGGGCGGTTCTGATCCTTCTTCCAGCTGGAACAGGAAGCATTAGTAATCCTGTATAAGGAAAATGAAAAGAGGCACTTTAAGCGCCTCTTTTTTATTACGGATTTTGATGGTATCCATCTGTCCCTTCCAGTTTAACCAGCTTATTGTATAAGCCCATGATCAGGAAAGCCGGCGGCCATTGACCAATGAAAAGGCTGGTTTTCTTTTTACCTAAAATTTGTAAAGTGGCTGATATTGCCATACACCCTACTGCTGTCCACAGGTAGATGTCGGATGGAATTTTAGCCGTTTGCTTTTCGATTGCCGCTGCCACTTTACCCTCTCTGTACTCGGGGTTGTAATTTGTTGCCATACAAATAATTTTTTTATTAATAAAGAATTATAAAAGTCAATTTTCTTGCCAAGCGGTGCTGTGGAAGCTTTGCAGCCACGGCAGGTTGTTTTAATTATCAGGCATGGTACACTTCTGTTCCTATTTTTGAGTAATGAAGCCCTTTGTAGCAAATGATTCTATTGTGCGGGAGATTTGGGGCAAGAGCGATACCATACTTTTCATATTTGCCGGGGCTTCGGCAGAGTTTGCCTTGAATAAGGCTGTTGATTGGCTTTACTTTACAGGTAGGCTGCCAGCCGATCCCTTGGGGCGCTTATTTTCTACGGTTAGCTATGCCCGTCAAATTGTTTTTGCGCCGGAAGAGGAGGCTTTAAAAGCCATTGATAAGATCACCGCCATTCATAAGGGAGTGGAGGCGGCGCGGGGCGCTACCATTCCTGATTGGGCGTACAGGGATGTGCTATTCTTACTCATCCACTATTCAATAGCCGCTTTTGAACTATTGGAACGTAAGCTAACAGGAGAGGAAAAAGCCGAGCTGTATAACGTTTTCTTACAGATCGGGATGCGTATGGGGCTGAAAGATTTGCCCGCAAATTACACAGCCTGGTTACCAGTGCGGGCAGCACATTTGCAGGAAGACCTTATCAAAAGTCATTTTACCACAGACCTGTATTTGCAATACCGTAAGCACCTGGGCGCCTTTCGATATGGAGTGTTAAAGGAAGGGCAGAAGCTGGTAGTGCCGGAACTGGTAGCTAAATTGTTGGGGCTTACGAAACCTTCTTTATTGACACCCATTGTGCCGCTTTATAAATTCAGCAGGGTAATCAGGTTAGATAGCCTTATAAAAAAAGCACTTTTGCCAGCCGCCTACAGCAAGCAAATCAAAGCCCTTGATCGGCATTAGCATAATTGGCATCTTATACTATTTGATAATTAGTTTTGAAGCATGTGGGAGGTATATAAGAAAGGATTCAAATCATACCTGCAATTGGAAAAGTCCTTAGCCGGCCATTCGGTAGAGGCTTACCTAAGAGACCTGGAGAAGCTTACCACTTTTTTTGAGGGAGCCGATCTACAAAAAGCGCCGGCAGAAGTAGAGTTAAAAGATCTGCAGGGTTTTATAAAATGGGTGGCCGAATTAGGAATGACCCAACGATCACAGTCCCGCATCATTTCAGGTATTCGGGCTTTTTATAAGTATTGCTTGCTGGAAGACATCAGCAAAAAAGATCCTACTACTTTACTGGAAGCCCCAAAGCTAATGCGGCAATTGCCGGATGTATTGGCATTTGAAGAGATTGAAGCAATCATATCCCAGGTTGATTTAAGCACGCCCGAAGGCGAACGCAATAAGGCGATCCTCGAAACGATGTACAGCTGCGGGCTTCGGGTCAGCGAGGTCATCAATCTCCGGCTTTCGGCGCTTTACCTGGACGTGGAATTTGTAAGGGTTATTGGAAAAGGAAATAAAGAACGGCTGGTGCCTATCGGGAGCAGCGCTATTAAACAAATACTACGGTATAAAAACTATAGCCGGGTGCATACAGCACCAAAGCCTGGCGAAGAAGACATGTTATTCCTGAATCGTTATGGAAAGCGATTGAGCCGGGTAATGATCTTTATTATCATCAAAGACTTAGTGAAGAAGGCAGGTATCAATAAGGTAGTATCGCCACACACTTTCCGGCATTCGTTTGCCACGCATTTAGTAGAAGGTGGCGCAGACCTTAGGGCCGTGCAGGAAATGCTCGGTCATGAAAGCATTACCACTACAGAGATCTATACGCATCTTGATCGTGAGTTTTTGCGAAGGACCTTGCAGGAGTTTCATCCGGCCTTTAAGTAAGTTATTGATAAGAGGTCAACAAAGATTTGGAATATCATCCCTTTCATCACGAAGGCTAAAATCTTATGTTTCTTTGCCTTGCGCCAATCTTAAACTCCTCTTTTCTTAAAAAACCTCTATCAAATGCGATTGATATTAAACTCTCAGAAGTAGATGTCTTCGATCAGGAAATATTCCGGATTGTCAAATCCAGCTTTGTTGATAGATAGGATATCGAATTGGATGTATTTGTATTGCGGGTGTTGATAGAGAAATTCGTCTGCCGCCAGGGTTAGGTTGCGAAACTTTTTAAGCGTTACTTTTTCTTCGGGCATGCCAAAGCTTTTAGAACTCCGGTATTTTACTTCTATAAAATGCACTTTGCCATTGTGCAACGCAATGAGATCCAGTTCGTAGCGGGAGTAGCGCCAGTTCTGGTGCAGGATCTCATATCCTCTTTTCTTAAAGAAGGCGGCAGCCAATGCTTCCCCTTCTTTTCCGGCGGTGTTGTGTTGCGCCATAATTATCTTTAGCCCTAATTTAAACAATCAACAGCGGGTGCAGCATATTTATTTATTAGAAGGTGCCGTGCAGCACTATAGCTGGGGCGGATACGAATATCTCCCACAGCTTTTAGATACATCAAATAATGAGCATCTGCCCTTTGCGGAGTACTGGTTGGGTGTGCATCCTTTAAAACCCAGTGTAATAAGAGGTTTGGAAGAAATGCGACTTCCCGATTTTATTAAGGAAGATGTAAGCAGGCTTGGTGAATACACGGCAAACAAATTTAAGGGCTTGCCTTTCCTCCTGAAAGTGTTGGATGTCCGGCAAATGCTTTCCATCCAAGTGCATCCCAACTTAGAGCAGGGCAGGGAAGGTTTTGCAAAAGAGAATGCGTTGGGTGTGCCGTTGGATGCTCCAAACCGCAATTATAAAGATGCCAATCACAAGCCGGAACTAATGGTTGCCTTAAGTGATTTCTGGCTATTGCATGGTTTTAAGCCTGAGACACAACTGATAAAGGTATTAGAAGAAGTGCCGGAGTTTTCACACCTGCTTTTGATCTTCCGGGAAAAGGGTTACAAAGGATTGTATGAATACGTGATGCGGCCATCAGTGCAGGAGACGGAGGCAATGCTGAACTCAATCCAGGAGAGAATTTTGCCGCAGTATGAAGCTGGCTCTTTAGAAAAAAGTTCACCCGATTTTTGGGCGGCCCGTGCTTTTCAGACCTACAGCAAAAAAGATCAACCCGATAAAGGCATTTTTTCTATTTATTTTTTCAACCTGTTGCATTTAAAAAAGGGGGAGGGGCTTTTCCAGGATGCGGGCCTGCCGCATGCTTACCTCGAAGGACAGAATGTAGAGATCATGGCTAACTCGGATAATGTTTTACGGGCAGGCTTAACAGAGAAGCATATAGACATCCCGGAACTGATGCGGCTGGTGCAATTTGAACCGACCTATCCTACGATCATAGCGGCGGAAACCGTGGGTCCAACCACCTACCACTCGCCGGCAGCCGAGTTTCAATTATCTAATTATTATTTAAAGGCAGGTGAATCTGTTTCTGTATCCATGACCGAAGCTTCCATTCTTTTAATGCTTACAGGCACCTTATCTCTCCGTTGTGGCGATGAGAAAATCAGGTTAACGAGAGGAAAGTCCTGTTTTTGCACGGCGGAAGCCGTCTTGCAGGTAATGGCAGAAGAAGAAAGCTCGCTGTTTATAGCAACCATACCAACCAATAAAACTGGCAACGGATAGCGTTTCTTACCCTATTTTTGCCTCTTTAATTTTTGACTGATGAAATTGAATAAGTCGTTGTTCTTCTCACTGGCTTTATTGGTATTAGCTTGTTCTCTTTATCGCATATGGGACGGACGTCCTTTCGGATTTGCTCCTCAAATGGCAATGGCTATTTTTGGTGGCGCCATTATCCGGAATAAAAAATATGCCTTTTTGGTGCCGCTCGTTTCAATGCTTCTTTCGGATGCTTTGTACCAACTGTTATATGCGAACGGTCTTTCAAAAATCCCGGGATTTTATGAAGGACAGTTAACCAATTATATTCTTTTTATTTCCCTGACCGTATTTGGGTTCTTTATTAAGTCTTTCGATTGGAAGAAAATTGGAGCAGCTTCTGTTGTAGCCCCTACGGTTTATTTCCTGCTTAGCAACCTGCAGGTATGGATTGGTGGCGGTGGTTATGGCCGTACCAGCTTACTGGCTTGCTATGCGGATGGTTTGCCTTTCTATGGCTGGAGTTTGGTAGCTACGGCTTTGTTTTCCGGGCTCTTCTTTGGCGCTTATTACCTGGCTACCAGATCCGAGAAGCACCCGGTTTTAGCATAAAAAATATTTTACTTAATAGAAAAAGCTCCTTTGTTGGAGCTTTTTCTATTAAGCGTTAGTTGCGGTCAATATCCAACTCATAACCTTCATCCACCAATAGGTCTTTGCTGTCTGCTGCAGCCGTAGCCAGTTCATCGCAGCGGTTATTATGCGGATTGCTGGCATGCCCCTTTACCCAAACAAAGTTGATATCAAAGCCTTTGGCAAGTGTGTGATAACGCTTCCAAAGATCTTTGTTTTTCTTTCCCTTAGCAAAGTCTGTCGCGATCCAATTCTTTAACCAGCCTTCTTTCACGGCCTTCACCACGTATTGACTATCGGAGTACACTGTTATAGGCAGGTCGGTCCGTTTCATGCTTTCTAAGCCAGCGATCACGGCTAACAACTCCATACGGTTATTGGTAGTGCGGCGGTAGCCCTGTGAGAGTTCTTTACGGCGGGTGCCACTCATCAAAACCACTCCATAGCCGCCCGGCCCGGGATTGCCGCGGCTGGCGCCATCCGTGTACATTATCACCGAATCCATACTCATGAACCTGGAAAATATTTTAACTGGAAGCGCATTAGTTCTTTGCACTCGGGGATGCGATAAAGGTTATCTATAAAAATAATCCGCCGTGCAGCGATTGTATCCTCGCTTAATCTGCCGCGGTAGAACTTGTAGGTGGTCTTTTGCATTTTTTGCGGGATAGGCGCTAGGTGAAAGGACATGCGATGACCGGTGGCGTTCTGCAAGGTTTTGTAAATCATTTCCGAGCAGTAAAGCGAATCGTCGGTGGCAATATTAATGGTGCTATCGAAATAGATCTTTTGGGTGGAAAGTGCATTTATATTCTGTAAGAATTTTGACTTTTCCGAGGGGGTGATGTCATACCTGAACAAGGCACAGGAGATATTGGTCTTCGGATCTACAAACGTATCCAATGGTGTATAGATCATGGGATTGGAAGTGGCATTTCCCGGCAGGATATTAACCACGGTTTTCTGACCGTTTTTCGTAACAACGATGCCAGAGTGTGAAAAAGATTTATCCACTTCATTAAAAAACCGCAATTGAGTGCTCAGGATATCGTCATTCAATCTTACGATCAGGTCACCGTCTTGTGCAGTTGCTATCAACCGGGTGATATTGGCAGCTACTTCCTCATCCTGAGATTTAGGTACTGGTTTTTTATCTTCTTTGCAGGAAGATAGAAAAATAAAGGAAATGAATAAGGAGAATATAAGACGCATGGGTTCTTTTAAAGGGGCACAAAATAAAAAAGCCGTCGCACAGTTGCCACGGCTTTTACTATAAATATTGCTTAATTAATTATGCACAAAGGATAAACTGTCGATACCGATAAGGGAAGGATAGTTTGTACCGCCAGAACCACCAAAGAAACCAGCATCCTCGCCATAATAGCGGAAAGCGAAGCGTGCGTTGCTAACTCCTGTGGTAGGTAATCCTGCAAGTGTAATGATGTATTTCCTCCAAGTTTCAGGGTACCCTCCTGTGCGATTATTGACATAGTTTTGGTTAATGTCGAGCACCTTCATACTAAAGCTGCCTGTACTTTCCCAATCGGTACCAACGTTAGCACTACCATCGGCAGTATTTAACCAAACTTGCATTCGGTCACGGGTACGCTCTGGGTAAAATTGATCATCAACCGCCCGGGTATAAAAAGAAATTTTATCACCATTTCTCATTGCCACTTTCGGAGAAATGAGCCAGGCACTGATGTTTCCACCGGTTCCGTTTGGATCATTCAGGGCAGTAATGTCCACGCTTACGAAATCCTGGGGTGAGTTCGTTGCTGAAAATGCCGGAAAGCCAAGAAATGGCACGGGTCCGGTAAAACCACCTTTTTTAGTGGCAGGTGTTGACAAAGGCATTGATTCGTAACGGCCCTGGCGCCAGCCTGTTTGTCCGTTAGGGATACTGTTGTTGCGGAATACCCAGCCCTTTGCTGTCAAATTCCCTACGGAATCAAATTCTTCAACGAAAGAGGCAACAGGCGCGGGTGCCGGAAAAGGTGTTGCGGGTGTGCTTTTCGACGAATCTTTCACACAGGAGAGAACTAATGTGACCAAACCAGCAAAAGCTATAAGACCAAGCGTATATTTCTTTTTCATTTCAATCTATTTTCAAATGATGATAGTATATTATTTAGAGGCGCTTTTGAACTCCACTTTATCTATAGCTACACCTGAGCCCAAACCATTAGACCCGGCGCCTTCTACAAAATAACGAAACGCAAGTCGCCCGGTTTTCGGAGCGTTCAATCCGCTGATGGTAGTTTCAAAGCGGGTCCAGCGGGCTGGATAAGCAAATGGGGAATAAAGTGCCGGGTTAGAATGATATTCAATGTAATTCGGATTGATGTCAATAAGTGCCGAAAAATCACCGCTTTCATCACCGTTACCGACATTGAGACCATCATTTTGACTAATCAATAACTGCAAACGATTTGCATAATCGGTAGAATCTACCGGGGCACCGGGAGGGGCAGCATTATAAATAAGCGTTCTTGTGTAAAAGGAGATTTTATCACCGTTTTTATAAGTGACTACAGGAGATACCAACCAGTTGCTTATAATGCCAGCCGCAGCGGACGTTGATAAATAATCAGCGCCTATAAAACCTGCATTAGAACCATTAGAAGAGAAGGCCTGAAACCAGGGAGTGATGTCGCCGCCCTGTTGCCAGATTCCGGAACCCTTTGGAACACTGACATTAATTAACTTCCACCCACGGCTTAACGCAGCGGAAACCGTATCGAATTCTTCAACAAATGACTGGTCTGGAACTGGTGGCGGCGCCGCTAAATTCGAATCGTCTTTACAGGATTGAAGCAACACAACACTCACTAAGGCATATATACCAATACGCAAGAAATTAATTTTTCTCATAATCTAGTTAGTAGGTTTGAGCGTGAAAATAGTAAAAAAAAGCGTTGAAAAACTTGACATTAAAAAAAAATGCGAACCTATACCTGAAAAACCCCGGTTTTAAACTCTTTCATTACCGGATTATGATTAGCCGCAGTAATTCCTTCGGAAATTACCTGGCGGGTTTGAACAGGATCAATGATGCCATCTACCCACAACCGTGCGGCCGCATAATAGGGTGATGTTTGTTTTTCGTATTTCGCTTTGATCTCGTTTAAAAGTCGGGTTTCTTCTTCGGGAGCAATGATTTCTCCCTTTGACTTTAATCCTGCCACTTGGATTTGCAGTAAAGTCTTAGCTGCCTGGTCGCCACCCATCACCGCAATCTTTGCCGTAGGCCACGCATAAATGAATCGTGGATCATACGCTTTGCCGCACATGGCATAATTGCCGGCGCCATAGGAGTTACCAATGATGATGGTAATTTTCGGAACAACAGAATTCGCTACCGCATTCACCAGCTTTGCCCCATCTTTAATAATGCCGGTATGTTCGCTGCGGCTGCCTACCATAAAGCCGGTTACATCCTGCAGGAAAACCAGCGGGACTTTCTTTTGATTGCAATTCATGATAAAGCGGGCGGCCTTGTCGGCACTGTCATTATAGATCACGCCGCCCATCTGCATTTCACCTTTCTTACTTTTCACGATCTTTCGTTGGTTGGCTACAATGCCTACCGCCCAGCCATCAATGCGTCCGTATCCGCAGACGATCGTTTTGCCATAATCTTTTTTAAATTCATCAAATTCCGAATTGTCCACCAGTCGCTCTATCACTTCCACCATATCATACGGTTTACTGCTTTCGGCAGAAACAAGCGTATATAAGTCTTCAACCGGTTTTGCTGGCTTCTTAGATTTGATACGATCAAACCCGGCTTCTCCACTTTTACCTATTTTATCAATGATGCGTTTCACCTGGTCAAGGCACTCTTCTTCGGTTTTAAATTTATAATCGGCTATGCCGGATATCTCGGTGTGCGTTACAGCCCCACCCAAGGTTTCCGAATCAATATCTTCTCCAACCGCCGCTTTAACGAGGTAAGGGCCCGCTAAATAAATAGAACCTGCCCCTTCCACCATTAAGGTTTCATCACTCATAATAGGCAGGTAAGCCCCTCCTGCCACACAGGCGCCCATCACAGCGGCAATCTGCACAATGCCTTGGGCACTCATCTGGGCGTTGTTATAAAACATGCGTCCAAAATGTTCTTTGTCAGGGAAAATCTCATCCTGCATTGGCAGGTACACACCGGCGCTGTCCACTAAATAAATTACCGGTAAATGATTTTGCATGGCAATCTCCTGCATGCGCAAATTTTTCTTGCCGGTTATGGGGAACCAAGCGCCGGCTTTAACCGTTTGGTCGTTGGCAACGATCACACACTGGCGACCGCTGACATAACCAATACCTGCCACTACACCGCCCGCCGGGCAACCGCCCTGTGCGTCATACATTTCATAACCGGCAAACGCACCGATCTCCACAAATTCACTGCCTTTATCTATCAGGTAAGCTATTCTTTCGCGGGCAACCAGTTTGCCGCGCTCTTTTTGTTTGGCGGCCGCTTTCTCTCCGCCGCCTTTGTATATTTTTTCTAAAAGGGTAGTGGTCTTTTCTACAAGTGTTTTCAATGATGTCCCTGTTTTTTGTTCCATAATAGTAGCAATCAGCCCAAAGATAGGCGTTGGCTCTTTGGGCCCATTTCCATTTTTGCAAAACATCTATAACGAGTGTTCTTTATTCCTATCAGAGGTTTCGGTCCGGAATAGCCGGGCCGGGGATTGGCTTGCTTAAATGCCAAACCTTAAAGCCACTGTAGGCCTTAGTTTTATTGGTTTCGCATTTATACACGCTTGTTGAATTGAAAAAAGAAGAAAACCGTTTTAGAAAAATTCTTACTTTTAATGCCACCGTTAACTTATACATGCAAAGTGTTATACCCGTAATTGAGCAACAGCCTTATATTGTTGCCATTGGAGCTTCGGCCGGAGGCTTGGAAGCGATTCATGAGTTCTTCGATAATATGCCCTCAGATGGCAATTTCGCGTTTGTTATTATTCAACATTTATCATCGGATTATAAGAGCCTTTTAGTGGAACTGCTGGCCAAACACACTAAGATGAACGTGGTGGAAGCTGGTCATGAAACGGTTCTGGAAAGAGGAAGCGTTTACGTCATTCCGAACGATAAATTGCTGAAGATAAAAGACGGAAAACTTCAGTTAAGTACGAAGAATTTTGAGCGTTCGCCGAATACCGCAATTGATACATTCTTGAAATCACTGGCAAGCGACCAGGGGGCAAAAGCCATTGCTGTTATTCTGTCCGGCACCGGAACGGATGGCACCCGCGGCATTGAAGCGATCCAGGGAGCCGGCGGGATGGTGATCGTGCAGGAGCCGGCAAGCGCTAAGTTTGATGGAATGCCCAACAGTGCTATTTCAGCCGGGTATGCGGATTTCATCCTTAGTCCCGAACAAATGCCTGATGAGATAGTGGAGTATGTTCGGGAAACACCCTCCCGCCAAAAGCTGGACAGCCGCCCTGATGAAGGGGCGCTACCCGAGGTGATGAAACTTATCGAAAGGCATTGCGGTTATGATTTCCATAACTACAAATCGCCCACGCTCGTCCGGCGCATTATTCGCCGCATGAACCAGTTGGGAAAGAAAAAGTTTTCTGAATATTTTGACCTGCTGCGGGAGAATGGGGAGGAGTGCAAGCTTCTAGGAAAGGACTTCCTGATCGGCGTCACAAAATTCTTCCGGGATAGCGCCGCTTTTGAAATTTTTGCCAAAGAAGTGTTGCCAGATGTGGTCCGTGGGAAAGAAGAAGGCGATGTGATAAAAGTGTGGGCGACAGCGTGCAGCACCGGCCAGGAAGCGTACACGATTGCTATCCTTATCAATGAACAATTAAGACGGGTAAAAAAGACACTGGATTTAAAGATATTTGCTACAGACCTGGATTTGGAAGCAGTTGAATTTGCTTCGAAAGGTTCTTATCCACCGGCATCCGTTGCAGATATGGACCCGGATATCCTCAACCGTTATTTTGAAAAAAACGGTAATAGCTACACTATCATTCCGCAGGTGCGCAAGCAGATCGTGTTTGCCCGCCACAATATCATTTCCGACCCGCCATTTATAAAGAACGATATTGTTTCCTGCCGCAATATGCTCATTTACATGAACAATATATTGCAGCGCAAAGTCTTCTCCACACTATCTTATTCACTCAATACAGGAGGCTTTCTTTTTCTGGGACCCAGCGAAACACCCGCATCAATCAGTGGCTCTCTGAGCGAGATAAGCGGCAAATGGAAACTATACCGGAAGGTGTCTAATGAAAAACTTTATCAACCACATTACGATACTTCTTACTCACTCAGGAACAGCCGGGAAATCAGGGCCAGTAAAGAGAACGCTATGGCGAAGGACCTGGCTGAGGATTTCAAAGCGGTACTTACAGAAGAATTCAAGTATGCAGGTATTTATATTGATTCCAATTTTGACATAAAAGAAGCGGTTGGCGATTTCCGTCACTATCTCTCCCTGCCTCAAAAGATTGTCAACCTGAACATCCTGAAAATGGTGGACAATGAATTGGGAATGGCGCTGAATGCGGCCTTGCGTAAAATGGCAAAGGAGCGAAAAAAGGTTACCCTGAATCATGTCAAATTAAAGAGTGGAAACACCGAACGCTATGTAAACGTTTATGTAAAACCCCCGGTAGCAAAAGAAGGGCTGATCCTGGTAGTATTTGGAGAGGGCGCCGAAGTGAGTCTTGCCAAAACGGTTCACGAAGCGTTACCGGTGGTCAGCGGTACGGAAGCCTCTGTTTATATCGCCGAACTGGAAGAAGAACTGAAAGAGACCCGCAACAATCTGCAAATGGCGGTTGAAAGCCTCGAGACGACCAACGAGGAGCTGCAATCCTCTAATGAGGAACTACTTTCCGCCAACGAAGAACTGCAAAGTTCAAATGAAGAGTTGCAGTCACTGAACGAGGAGTTGCATACGTTGAACACCGAACACCAGTTGCGGATTAAGGAGCTGGTGGAACTCAATGACGACCTCAATAACTATTTCCGCAGCACCGAAATAGGACAGGTGTTCGTGGACAGGGATTTGCGCATCCGCAAATTCAACCCGGCAGCCGTACGGCTGGTCAATCTTATTGAAAACGATATCGGTCGTCCGATCGAGCATATTTCTACCAACCTCAAAAATGAAAACCTCACAGATGACATACGTAGCGTGGTGCGGAAAGAAACGGTAGTTGAAAAAGAAGTGGAATTGGATAATGGCTTCGTCATACTAATGCGGATACTGCCTTATGTACGGCAAAGCAGTGAAGTAGATGGCGTAGTGATCACTTTCTTTGATATTACGGCTATCAAAGAGCTGAATCATATTATCAAAGGCGTCTTCAATACATCTGTCAGCGCTATTATGGCTTTCCGTTCGGTGCGGGATGAGGACAAAAAGCTGGTGGATTTCACCTGGTCGGCTGGCAATAGCCAGGCAGATAAGTTTTTAGGCAAGAGCAATCACGAGTACATAAATAAATCCTTGCAAAAGACCTACCCGATGCTGGTAAGCAATGGGCTGCTGGAAAAATATATTGCTGTAGTGGAAGAAGAAAAGCCACTGCACATTGAAACCACCTTTATACAAAGCGGCCACCAGATCTGGTATGAGCTGGAGGCGCAGAAAATGCCGGAAGGCTTTGTGCTGACACTCACCGACATCAATGAAAAAAAAGCGGCAGAGGAAAAACTCCGCAAGAACTACCAGGAGTTGATGCAGACAAAGGAAAACCTGAAAGCTTTAAATACCAGCCTGGAGGAGAAAGTATCCCTTCGTACGGCTGAATTAGGCGCCAGTGAAGAACGCTTCCGGCTGATAGCCGCAGCTGCCAGCGATATTGTCTGGGACTGGAACCTGGCGAATAACGAAATATGGTGGAGCGACAGCTTCTATAAACTAGGCTATGCCAAGCGTAATGCGGAATCAGCCACCAGTGCTTTCTGGATGGAGCATATCCACCCGGACGACAAAGAAAAAGTAGTGAAAGAGTTGCACGACGCTATAAATGCTAATAGAATCTGGACGGGCAAATTTCGCCAGCAAAAGGAAGACGGAACCTATGCCACCGTTTTAGGGAAAGGGTCTGTAATAGCTGATAGTTTTGGTGTGCCATACCGCATGGTCGGAGCCCTGACTGACATCACCACCGCTGAACAGGCCGCACAGGAGCTACTGCAAAAGAATGCCGAGATGGAACGCATGATGCAGGAGTTCCAGTTTGTTACCGACTTTATGCCGCAGTTGGTTTGGTCCACCAAGCCGGATGGGTATCATGATTTTTACAATAAAGGCTGGTATGACTATACCGGGCTAACCTCCGAGCAATCTTTAAATGAAGGCTGGCATACCATCGTTCATTCCGATGACCAGGAGCGGGCAAAAAAGGTTTGGCAACACAGCTTAAAAACCGGTGAGCCTTACTAGATTGAATATCGTTTCAAGCGACATGACGGCGCTTACCGCTGGTTCCTCGGAAGAGCCTTGCCACTCAGAAATGAAGAAGGGGAGATCATCAAATGGTTTGGAACCTGCACCGATATTCACGACCAGAAATTAATGAATGATATCCTCGAGCAAAAAGTATCTGAGCGGACAAAAGAGCTATTAAAAAGCAATGATGAACTGGAGGATATGAACACCGAACTGATGCAGTTTGCTTCCGTGGCGTCACATGACCTGAAAGAGCCCTTACGCAAGATCCACATCTTTGGGAATATCATAAAAGACCGGTATCTAAATGACAACGATGGCGCAATGGATTATATGAGCCGTATCATTAATTCTTCTGCCCGAATGACGAAGCTGATCAATGACCTGCTTTCGTACTCACGGTTATCCGTAACGCATTTCTTCGAGCATGTAAGCCTGAATAAAATTGTAGGCGAGGTGCTTAGCGATCTTGAATTGTCCATACAGGAAAAAGGCGCTAAAGTGGAAGTGGATGACCTGCCCGAAATTGAAGCGGTTCCCGGCCAGTTGCGCCAGGTGTTGCAGAACATCATTTCCAATTCTTTAAAGTTCACACAACCTGGTGTGACCCCGCTTATCACTGTGCGGAAGGCTTACCTTACCGAGCCCTCTTTTTCTGCCAAACCAGCCGCAACGGGAGATTACCTGCGCCTAACTTTAACGGATAACGGGATCGGGTTTGATGAGCAATACGCCACCAAGATCTTCACTATTTTCCAGCGCCTGCATTCCCGTGAGAAGTATGATGGCACCGGTATCGGCCTTGCCATCACAAAAAAGATCATTGACCGGCACAATGGAATGATCGCAGCTAAAAGCAAGGACGGGCACGGCAGCAGCTTCATCATTATCCTGCCCCTGAAACAGGAAGTTTCCGTGCAGGAGGTATCTACTTCGATGGTGTCGGCGAATTAGGAGCCGGTGTTTGAGTGTGATGCTTTTTTTTTTGTTGAGTTCTCTTCATCAACAATAATTTTTAGTGCTGCTATTGTTGGTGAAGGCTTTATTTAATTTGAGTTCAGGAGGTCCGAAAAGCCTCTAGTATGCTGGTGCTTCTTAGTCAAATCCCAAGTTCGGTTTCAAATAATTTTAAAATGTCAGCCATATTCTTTGCCTGCCAAAACTTGGTTTGATATTCTTGAGGTTCCCAATAACTATAAAACCGATATTGATTTTTTGACGCAACTTCAACATTATATGTCCTTCCATCTTCCCCGCCACTATAACCTTTAATGTAGTCTTGACTCGGAAGTGTCACAACTTTTAAGTCTAATAGTTTTTTAGAAAATGTCGTCCAGCCTGATTTGGGGATTAACTGTTTTACTTTCTTAGATAAGATAGTTTCTGTTTTCCCATCCCAATCAACCTGTAAATGATAAACAGTCGCAGTCCAGTTTGCGTCATTATTTGTAATAACAACAAGCCTCCTTTCTCTTACAAGTGCAAAGTCATACCAAACTCTAATCTGTAAATCGTCAAAACCGTTTTCAAGACTATAAAGTCCCAATTGCTTTTGTTTTGTTTTAGCCAAATTATAGAAGATGTCAACCGATGGAATTTCTTTTTTAAATGCCTTATTTGTGTCAACAAAGGGCGCTGGTTGGCTAATTGGATTTCTCTGCCCTTTACATGAAAACGAAAAGATTACTATTGTCAGTAAGTAGTAAAAAAGTTTCATAGTCGTAGAGTGTCGAATGGATAGCACTCCACAATAAATATACGAACCAAGTTGTCCCTCCCTTCAAAATATAATTTTGTCACCAGCCAAGTTCTCCTGTTGAGAAACCCACTTATAATCGCTCTAAAGCGGGAACTCCGCAACAAGAATACCGCCAAATTCCCGCAGCGTTTCTGAATTTTCGCCGGTTTCGAATGCTGGTACCTCGGCTGGAAAATTGAGTGGCCTGAAATTTTAGTAGCATGAGGTCGTGAAGGAAGGCGTACGCCTGCTCCAATATGTCTTGTCCTGAAATGGGTTTACACAATAGTAAACTTAAAAAACAGGGACGATGGAAAAGAAGTTATTTCAGCCGCATTACGACCGGGCTTTCAAGACAAAGGTCATTGAGGAGTATTTGGCGACG
>JAOQAI010000012.1 GCA_025963645.1 Flaviaestuariibacter sp. | reverse complement strand
TTTACAAAGTTCTCTGTGCTTTGCTTTGTTGTGTCCTTTTTCATTTAAAAGTGTTTAAGAATGAATAATCAGAAACACTCTCTTAAATTAATACCTTAACGGTACACTTTACGCTGAAGATTTACATACCATCAAACCTATCTGCGGTAAGCTTTCAAACTCGTGTACAACTTTTCCTGCTAAACTGGTCTGAATATCATGCGAACGTGCTGCAATTTCCTCTCGGTTCATGAAATAAGTAATTTGGAACCGGCAAAAATAACTTCAATATTGAAGCTAATATACAGGTATTTATACCTAGCTGCTCCTACGATTCCAATATTCCAGCAGTGATAATGCTATGCTTTATCTAGTTTGGATGTTTCATGGCCTAGTTGAACGAATTCTGAATTTCGCTTAATAAAGTTTTAAAATTCTCCTCAAAGGAGTTATCAGAACTCATATCTAAATATACATATTGACGCATAAATGTTGGAATGCTTTCCTTTCTACTTCCCAACCGTAATATCGGAATGAATTTATTATGAAGTATTTGCTCTTCGTACAATTCAGTGTTTAATATTGAATATTCGTACCCTGCTCCGCCTTTTCGCTGATCAGCCTTGGTTTTGTATGATGGGCTAAATATAATTAATACTCGATCTGCCTTCTCAACAAATTGTTCCATTGAATATTGAAGAGCGGAACCTAAATGAATTTGATTTTGATCATATAAAACTTCAATACCCTCATCCTCTAGTCTTTTTGCTAACGTCTTCACCCAAATTCTATGGGCTTCGCTTTCCCAAGCATAGGTGATAGATACAATTGTCTTACTATGCTTCTGTCCTGAGTTATGTGAAGTATTTATAGGTTTACTTGGCACCATGCCTAATAAGTATTCTACCGAGTGCATCTTGTCGGCCGCAAACGGCTTTAATACATCTAATATCCGCACTGCCAAATAATACCGCTTACGCTCATCTAAATGCATGAAAATGTCGTAGAAGTAGCTCTTTTTAGACAAACTCAGTCCTGAAGCTTTACGTTCATCTAGAAATTGGTCAAGGGTCGGAAAAAATTCATCTAGTTCATGGACATATTGAATAAACTTATAGCCACTTATGCTAGTTGCAGGATGTTGGGTGTTATTTATAACAGCGAAAATCCTGTTGAAAATTTCATTCCATTCAGATAAATTAATTTTAAATGGTATTGAGGATAGAGTAGACACATTTCCTTCACCAGCGTCCTGATTCAAAATCTTGGCCGCTAATTCCTTATCCTTTAAAAGTCGGGCATAATTATATGCCTCCTTGGGCGGTCTGTGACGAATGAGTTCAACTAATAGCTTTTGAAAATGAACATCTTGTAGCTCAAAATAACCACCTGTATGTATAGAGTACAGACGCTCAAGATGAAGTGAGATGTCGGAATCCGTCTTGACTAAATCACTAATTTTATTGAAGAAAACATTTTCAAATGTTCGTATAGCATGATGAAGATGATCATATAGCTTAATTTCTTCTCGGTGTTCTGACAGAAGCTTAATAATCGCAGCCCATGCATCAATTGCTAGTAACCTATATATTTTTTCCTGATTTAATACCTCCGTCGGACGCTTCATTGCTGTAAAGTTATACAACCCTTATATTGTTATTTACTAGATATGCTTAAACTGAAATCATAAAGAGTACCGCAGCTATAATCAGACTCCAAGATGCAGGTAAACAAAGATGTTTTTCTTGACTCACAAAATAAGGCTTTATGATAAAGTCCTGCAATGCGTATTTATACCCTTTAATAACAAAAAAAGCCTGTCTCCAGGCTTTAAAGCAATCCTTCGTCCGCAAACGAATAGAAACCTTCCGAACTTACAATTAAATGATCCAGCAGAGCAACATCCAAAATTTTTCCAGCAGATTTAATTTTCTGTGTTATATCCATATCTACTGAACTTGGTTTTAATACACCTGAAGGGTGATTGTGCGCAATGATTATGGAAACTGCATTAGCCTTAATAGCAGCCGCAAAAATGAGGCGTACATCAGCAACCGTTCCTGTAATTCCGCCGGAAGACAAATGCAGTATGCCTAACACTTTATGGGCTCTGTTGAGGAATAACACCTTGAACTGCTCTAGAAGGTTAATCTTATCCATCTCCCAATTCTGTTGGAAGACAATAATTGCTCCTTCAGCATTGAGAACAACCGGACGTTCTGAATTTTTGACTTTTGGAGTATAAGTAAGCTCTATTTCAGACACTTTACCCAATGGAAGAACTTTCACGTGTGCAGTCATGATTTTATGTTTTTTGAGTTTAGAAAATGTAAGATGTTAGGGATGTTCTTCCTGTGAGGAAGTACTCGGTTATTTTCCCAATAGGTAATGGAGTCTTCACATACTCCAAGAAGGAGGGCAAGGTCTTTTTGTAAGAGTCCAAGCTCTAGGCGCTTATTGCGTAGCTGGTCCCCTATCGTAATTGGATTCAGAATATATTTACTCCCTAATGGCTTTGAAACGACTTTTCGGACTTGGGAAAAAGGCAACGCAGGAATGCCCGTGCGGGTTTTACAATCATCCCGACCGCGAATGCACTTGTCCGCCGGGAGGTGTGCAAAAATACCTGAACAAGATATCTGGACCACTGCTTGACCGAATTGACCTGCATGTGGAAGTCACTCCTGTACCATTCAGCGAACTCTCAACGGACAAGCAACAGGAGCCTTCGTCGTCAATCCGCGAACGGGTGATGAAAGCAAGGGAAATGCAGGCGGAGCGCTATAAAGAGATGCCTGGCATTTATTGCAATGCGCAAATGAGCAGCAAACAGTTAAAAGAAATTTGTGTGTTGCCTACAGCGGGACAAAACCTGATAAAAGTGGCAATGGAAAAACTGAACCTGTCAGCCCGTGCATACGACCGGATATTAAAAGTGTCGCGTACAGTAGCCGACCTGTCACAAAGCGAAGCCATCAAAGTAGAACATCTGGCAGAAGCCATTCAATACCGCAGCCTGGATCGTGAAGGATGGGCAGGATAATGGCAGTGGCATAGTTCCTGTACCTTCGCCGGGCTCACTGATTAGTAGAACCCGGCTGCTTCATTCAAGCCCAATAGATTTACATGAAAATATTATTACAATATCTAAAGCCTTACAAACTTTTAGTTTTCCTGGTTCTGCTCCTCGCAGCCATCAATATTGGTTTCTCTTTGATAGATCCTTTAATTTTTGGCAATCTCATTACGCTTTCGACCTATCATCAGAAAGAACAGCCATTCAATTGGAATGACTTCCTATTTATAAAGACTACCGTTTTAGATAAGACAATAGCACCCGGTAAAGAAGATAAGTGGATTAATATTTATGGGGTGGTTTGGCTGTTAGGCGCGTCTATTTCAGTAGCAATGATTAGCCGGTTAGCTAAAAATTTTCAGGATTATTTTTTAAGTGTTATTGTACAGAAGTTTGGGGCCAAAGTATTTACCGATGGCTTACAGCACGCTATGAAGCTTCCATATCACGAGTTTGAAGACCAGCGTAGTGGAGAAACACTCAGCATCTTGCAGAAAGTGCGAACGGATACAGAGAACTTCATTAAGAACTTCGTAAACATTCTTTTTACGGTTTTGATAGGCATCATCATCGTTGCTGTATTCGCCTTTAATATCCACTGGTCACTGCCTGTCATTTATTTTGGAGGGGTAGCCATTCTCATGTATATCTCCAACCTGTTGAGCAAGCGAGTAAAGACCATTCAAAAAGAAATTGTCGGGCAAACTACTTCCCTGGCAGGTTCTACAACAGAATCATTACGCAATATTGAACTAGTGAAAAGCCTTGGGCTTACGGGCCAGGAAGTATCGCGGCTGAATAAGAATACTTATAAGATCCTGGGGTTAGAACTCACCAAGGTCAAGCGCATTCGCAGCATCGGCTTTGTTCAGGGTACATTTGTTAATACGCTTCGCCAGGTCATTCTTTTTATGCTCATGTGGCTGATCTTTAAAGACAGCATGTCGGCCGGACAGATGGTGACCATGCAATTTTATTCCTTCTTCATTTTTGGACCCCTGCAGGAAATAGGAAATATTATTCTTAGCTACCGCGAAGCTGAGGCTTCGCTAAATAATTTCCAGACGCTAATGAATAAGGCGCCGGAGCCACAACCCTTGACGGCACAGCATCTAGGGCCAATACACGAATTGGAGTTCCGCAATACCGGCTTTAAGCACCAAACCGCCATGCATAAAGCTGTGGATGGCATTTCTTTTAAAGTTCATAAAGGGGAGACCATTGCATTTGTCGGTCCATCGGGTTCCGGAAAGACCACGATGATGAAACTGCTGGTGGGACTGTACCGGCCCAGTGAAGGCAATATCTTTTACAACGGGATCGATGAGAACAATATCAATTTCGATGAGCTGCGTAACCAGATCGGTTTTGTAACACAGGACACGCAATTATTTTCCGGCACCATCCGAGAAAACCTGATGTTCGTAAATCCTGCTGCTACGGAAGATGAACTACAGGATGCGCTGCAAAAGGCCGCATGCAACAATTTACTATCCCGTGCCGAAAAAGGCATTGATACGATGATCGGTGAAGGTGGTCTGAAATTATCCGGTGGCGAAAAGCAACGACTAAGCATTGCCCGCGCCCTGCTTCGCCAGCCACGGTTGCTGATGTTTGATGAAGCGACATCTGCACTGGACTCAATTACAGAAGAAGAGATCAATCAAACCATCCGCGCCATCTCTTCTTTTAATAACCAGATTACGATCCTGATTGCGCACCGGCTTTCTACCATCATGCATGCCGACCGCATCTACGTGCTCGAAAGAGGCGTGGTGGTGGAGACCGGAACGCATGAGGCTTTGCTGGACGAGAAAGGATTGTATTATGCCATGTGGCGCCAGCAGATCGGTGAGCGAAAGGCTGCACCTGCGTTGGCCAAATAGCCTTGTACTACAAACAAGATCGCCTGTTATGATCCTCAAGCATTGTGTTGAAATATATTCAGGAGCACAAGTGAGTGACACAACAGGCGATGCCAGTAGCAATGCAGCTTAGTTCATCCCTCCTGTATTTTTACGCAGGCTGAAGTTTAAAGGCACATTCAATTTGATTGAAAAATTTCGTCCCATTCCAAATACACCTTGCCTGCCGGTAGCCGCATTTACATCGGTATACTTTAAGCGGTTCAAATGATTTTGATAGGCTTCGTTGGTAAGATTAGTTGCTGCTATATGCAGGCTGAATAAGTTCTTGCCGCTGCCTGTAACATCTGTTCCAATACCGGCATTCAACAAGGCATATCCTGGCGTAGCTGTTTCTGTATTATAGCCAAAGAAGGGACGGTTTTGCGCAAAGGTCCGGTCCATTTCCACCTGTAAATAAAAGTTGCGAAGGGACCGACCCGCCTTTGGAAACGCAATTCTCAGTTCGCTAACCCAGTGCGTGGCAGGAATAGTCGGCAGATTTTTACTGCCATCCAACTCTCTATCGAAAAGTCCTCTTACAAAAGAAACGGAATTAACGAAATGCAGCCAATCCAGCGGATGCGGATGTATGTCGCTGGATATCTCAATACCGGAAAGCTGCGCATCATTCTGACCATACTGAAAAGCCTGTAGTTCTTCGCCCCCGATATTCAATACGGAATCGCCGCCGGCAGCGTTAGATAAACGCTGGTAAAAAATATAATCGCTGATGCGGTTATAAAAAGTGCTCAGCGAAAAACTTAGGTGATCGTAATCCGCATCAAACCCGGCATCAAATTGCCAGCTCTTTTCGGAAGCCAGGTCACGCCTGCCGTACTCATAACGGTTGGTTCCTTCATGTGCTCCATTGGACGCCAGTTCTGAAAGTGTAGGCGCCCGGTAACCTCTTGCTACATTGGCTTTCACCGTAATGGTATTATCAGGATGATAACTGGCTCCAAGGCTTCCGGAAACATTGCTGAAAGTTTTCGTGAACGGCTCAAACTTTTGTACACCGCCTTCCATTAATTCCAGTGAATGAATGGTACGCTTGTCGTACCGCAGACCACCGGTAACCGTAGTATTGCGCAATGTTTTTTGAGAGAAAACAAACCCGCCGATATCAAATAAATTATAGTTGGGAATGATCGACTCTTCGCCCCGGTTTTTATTATCCTGGTACATACCACTGGCGCCAATAGTGGCCACCATGTTCCGGAACTCGGGGAAATGCCATTGCACATTATAGGTTCCTGTTTTCAGGTCAAAATGCAGTTCCTCCTCTTTTGGATCTTCGGCATTACCAAACTCCCGGCGGATATTATCCTGGAAACCGATATTCAATTTCAGCCGGCTTTTGCCCACACGAATACTGTTATCTAAGGTTACTTTATAGTGTTGCACATTTTGCTTTGGCGTAAACAGCTTTCTGGAGTCCAAATCTTCCGGCGTGGCAATGCGCTCCAACGCTGATTCGCCGTTGGCAATGAACTGTCCTGTAATGGGGTCACGAGCACCTTCGACTAATCCTACGTTTTGATTGAAAGAGCTCAGGATCAAATGACTAAAGCCCCAGCTTTTATTTAAACCAATATAACCGCCAAAATTCTTTTCATTAAACCGCGAATTGAAAACCCTTCCGTCATATTTATTCTTATAATCCTTAGCGCTCTTTGAACTGCCATAGAAATTCCAGTTAAAGCCATTACTATTCCCCGCAAGGTTTGCGTTCAAGGCTACCTGCCCATTATTGGTTTGCACACCGCTAAAAAGATTACCCTTCACCGTTCCTTCCGCTACCGGCACATTGGTAATAAAATGAATCACCCCGCCAATAGCATCGCTGCCATACATCAGGGAAGCCGCGCCCTTTAATATTTCCACCCGGTTCACGCTGGCCTCGTCTATCTCTATTCCATGTTCATCGCCCCATTGCTGTCCTTCCTGTCTCACGCCATCATTTATCACCACTACCCGGTTATAGCTCAAACCACGAATGACAGGCTTTGAAATAGCAGGCCCAGTGCTGATCTGAGAGATGCCCGGTTGCCTGGCAAGCGCATCAATAATATTAGTGGAAGGCGTCTCCATCAATTGAGACTTACGGATAAGCGTAACCGCAGTTGGAGTATTGCGGGTGCTGGTTGAAGAAGCCACTCCCGTAACCGTGACACCTCTATTTTCAACAACGGCAGGTGTTAAGGAAAAATTTTTCTCGCTGCCAACCGTCACATCAATATGTTCTACGATGGCGGTATAACCAACGCTTGTAACCTCCACCAAGTGATGACCAGCAGGAAGGTTGCGTACGGTATACTTGCCTTCTGCATTAGCGACCACGCCGATCTTGGCTTCGGAAAAAACAATACTGGCACCACTTAACGGACTGCCCGATACAGCGTCCTTAACGGTGCCTGTCAATGTGATCATCTGCCGGGGTTGTGCCACAATGATACTAGCGAAAAAGATAAAAAAAGTTAAGGTAAAGACTTGCTTCATGTAATCGGTTTCTAAAACCGAAAATACACTTATGCAACAATGATGCAAAATATTTTTAAACAGGACTTAAGCCTATTTAATCATCGGCTCCAATTGCTGGATGATTTTTTGCCACTCTGCATGTGTATCCGGCTTTGTTAAGTATAGAGCAGCGCCTAAGCGGCTGCAAACTTCTTTATCAATTTTATTGCTGGAAGTAGTGACAATGACAACAGGTATCTGCTTGTAAAAGGGATTACTTTTCAATTGCTGCAGCGTTTGACGGCCGTCCATTTCCGGCATATTCAGGTCTAACACGATAAGCGATGGTAGCTGTGTGGTTGGTATCGCCTCGAGATAGTCAAGCACTTGCTTTCCGTTTTCTACAAAATCTATTTTTATAGAGGACCCGGCTGCCATACAGGCTTCACTTACCCAGCCACGGTCATCGGTGTCATCATCGGCGTAAAGGACTAATTTCTCTTGATTCACTGTTTGAAGCGTTAGTAACTGTAGGTACGGAACATTTTTGGTCTGTGCAAAGATGAAGCAAAACTCCTTTTTGAGGTTAAAAAAATAGATGCGCTTTGAAAAGCGCATCTATTTTAAAGGTAATTCTATAGTCTTTCAATAATGCCGGCAATGCCTTGACCTCCACCAACACAGGCGGTGATCATTCCGTATTTTTTGTCAGTGCGTTTCAAATCATTCAAAGCCTGAATAGTAAGCTTTGCACCCGTGCAACCCAGCGGATGACCTAAAGCAATGGCGCCACCGTTTGGATTGACGATATCCGGATTCAATCCCGCTTCACGGATCACCGCTATGGATTGCGAAGCAAACGCTTCATTCAGTTCGATTGTATCAATATCTTCAAGACGCATTCCAGCCTGTTTCAACACTTTCGGAATGGCCGCCACCGGGCCAATGCCCATAATGCGTGGATGCACACCGGCAGAAGCGCAAGCCACTAACCGACCAATCGGCTGGATGCCTAATTCCTTCACCAGGCGCTCACTCATCACCATCACGAAAGCCGCACCATCAGAGGTTTGGGAGGAATTTCCCGCAGTAACGCAACCACCCGCTGCAAAAGCCGGTTTCAGTTTCGCCAATACTTCTTTCGAAGTATCGGCACGGGGGCCTTCATCGGTATCAACAATATAATCACGCTTTTGGCGCTTGCCTTTTTCATCAAGATAAATCTCTTCCACGGTAATGGGCAATACGCCTTCTTTTAAATTGCCGTTAGCGATAGCCGCAATAGCTTTTTGATGCGAGTTGTAAGAAAATTCATCCTGCTCTTCACGGCTCACGTTAAAGTCCTTTGCTACGGCTTCTGCGGTTAATCCCATACTCAGGTAATAGTCCGGATCGTCTTTGGCAATGGAATAAGCGGGAACCGTCTTCCAACCGGCTGTAGGTACCATGCTCATGCTTTCAGTGCCGCCAGCGATGATACAGTCTGCCATACCCATGCGGATTTTTGCCGTGGCAATAGAGATCGTTTCCAAACCCGAAGCACAATACCGGTTGACGGTCATGCCCGGCGTATTATAACCAATGGCTCTTGCCGCAATGATGCGACCTACCTGCAGTCCTTGCTCAGCTTCCGGAACAGCATTTCCCACGATCACATCATCTACAAGTGCCTTATCCACTTGAGGCAATGATTTCATTAGCTGGTCAATGACCTCGATCGCCAGATCATCCGGCCGGTAAAACCGAAATCCGCCGCGTTTAGCCTTTCCTACCGCGGTGCGATATCCGGCTACTATATAAGCTTCCTGCATATTATATGATTTGACCTTAAAGATAAAAAATAGTTGTCACAACAACTATTTAGAGGAGGTTAAAATGTTCGATAACCGCTTTGGGGAAAATGGCTTCTATCAGGTCCTTATTTTTCTCATAGCCAATAAAAAGCCAGGGCGTTTGCGCATTGTCTTTTATCGCATACATTACATCACCCCCACGGATGCGGAAGGTTTTGGAAGCTTTATCGAAACTGACGATCTTGTCACCAAAGGATTTTTCGAAAGAGGCCAGCATTGCCTTTTCAAAATCAGGTGTTTCATAGATAGTAGCGTCCTTGAACAGCAAATGCATACTCATAGTATAATCAATACGGCGGTAGCTTCCTGCGCCACTTTTGAAAACTTCTCCAACCGACTTAACCTCGATGGTGTCTATCCCCATCTGCATGGCTTCATTATCAAACGCCGCCTTAAACGCTTCGATCATTTGATCTTTCGGCGCTACTTTAAAAATATTAGGATGGATGTATTCAAAAAGCTTCTCGAAATTTAATTGCTTGTTCCACTGCATATAGGTAGCAAGTCGCTCGTCTAACATCTTATCCCCACTTGAAACCTGCGCAAAAGAAATACTGGTAAGCAATACAGCGAATAAACCTAAAATGATCCTTCTCATAAATTTTACTTTGGAGCAAATTGCTCTTTTTAGCGCAAACCACCAAAGTCGCGGCACCTTATCTTCACACCTGTTATGTACCGCATTATCCGAAAGGTCTTCTTCCTATTTCCTGCAGAAACAGCGCATTATTTGGCAATGAATGGTTTAAAAATCGTTTGCGCAGTGCCGCTTTTCCGTAGATGGTTGACCCAGGTGTACTCCTCCAACCCTTCCAAAAGCATCGCTTTGTTTGGACTCAATTTCAAAAACCCGGTTGGCTTGGGCGCTGGTTTTGATAAAAATGCACGCTACCTGAGGGAATTGGAAACACTGGGCTTTGGCTTTGCAGAGATCGGAACCGTGACGCCAAAACCCCAGGAAGGCAATCCGAAACCTCGCCTTTTTCGATTGGTGAAAGACCAGGCGTTAATTAACCGAATGGGTTTTAACAACGATGGCGTGGATGTAGTGGCCAAGCGATTGAAAGCATGGAGAATGAGTCAAAAGCCAAAAATCAAAAACCAAAAAGGAGACATCACAACTTCAAACCCCAAACCCCAAACCCCAAACTTTCTCATCGGTGGCAATATTGGCAAGAACAAGGCAACACCCAATGAAGAAGCCTGGAAGGATTACGAGATCTGCTTCCGGGCACTGCATCCGCATGTTGATTTTTTTGTAGTGAATGTAAGCTCACCCAATACACCCGGCTTGCGGGAACTGCAGGAGAAAGAAGCGCTGAAAAAAATATTAACGCACCTGCAAGAAATGAATGGCGGTTTTTCTGTTCAGAAGCCAATCCTGCTAAAAATCGCTCCCGATCTGACCCTGGAACAAATTGATGATGTCATTGCACTGGCAAAAGAAATAGATTTAGATGGACTTGTGGCAAGCAATACCACTATTGACAGGCAGTTGCTGCAAACATCAACAGCTGAGCTGGAAGCTATTGGCGCAGGTGGACTAAGTGGAAAACCGCTTACGCAAAAATCCACGGAGATCATTCGTTATATCCACCAGCAGACCAACGGAACCCTGCCGATCATTGGGAGTGGCGGCGTTTTTACAGGTGCCCATGCGCAAGAGAAAATGGCTGCCGGTGCTTCCCTTGTAGAAGTGTGGACTGGCTTTATTTACGAAGGACCACAAATTGTGCGCAATATTTGCAAGCAGTTAGAACAATCAAGGGACAAATGGAAATAGCGGAAAACGAAAACTGGTTTCGGAGCATCTATGCTCTATGGGCTATTTTCAGACTATCTCCACCCTGTAACTTTTTGAATTACCTAAGTGAATTTGTAGAATATGCCTTCAGGATTTTTTGCTTTGTTAGATGACATTGGAGCCCTGGTAAAAGTGAGCGCTGCCAGTTTGGATGATGTACCAGCGCAGGTTGCCAAAACCACTGGAAAAGTATCGGGTATTGTGATTGACGATACGGCAGTTACACCCAAATATGTCGTGGGGCTTGATCCCTCCCGGGAGCTTTCTATTATTTACCAGATCGCCAAAAAATCAATGATCAATAAGCTCCTGATTTTAAGTCCGGCGGCTTTGGTGCTTGGTTATTTTGCTCCCTGGGCTATCACACCTATCTTAATGTTGGGAGGAGCTTACCTATGTTTTGAGGGCTATGAAAAAGTGCATTCGATGTTCAGCAAGCACCATGATGTAGATGCCGAAAGTGAGAATGTAAAAATCATAACGCCGGAGGAGCTGGAAAAGGAACGGGTTACCGGCGCTGTGCGCACTGATATTATTTTGTCGGCGGAAATCATGGCCATTGCTTACAGCCAAGTGGTTGGTCAGCCGATCGTAAACCAAATTGTGGTGATGCTTGCCGTAGCTGTTTTTATTACGATTGCCGTGTACGGATTTGTCGGACTGATTGTGAAGGCAGATGATTTCGGGGTTCACCTGGCGCAGGATAAATTCCATTCCTTTACCCGAAAAATTGGCAGGGGCATTGTAAAATTTATGCCGCATTTCCTGAGTATCCTGGGAGTCGTAGGCACTGCGGCCATGCTTTGGGTGGGAGCTGAAATCGTTGCGCATGGCATTCCTTTTACCGCTCATTTATTGCACGATTTAGAAGAAGCGTTGGCACATATACCGGCTTTATCCTGGTTTGCTAAAGTAGTGGCTTGTGCTATCGGCGGACTTATCTTAGGCTTTATTATTGAAAAAATTGTGGTGCTGGTGAAGAAGGCGTTACCAAAGAAAAAAGACAAGAATCACTTGCCAGCTTAGTATTTACATTCAACTCATTTCTTAGCTATTACACAACAAAGTAGCCGCCACTATTCCGGCCGTTTCGGTACGCAACCGGGTGTTGCCTAATGCTACCGGTTGAAAACCGTTTGCCAAAGCAGACTTAATCTCACTTTCCGTAAAATCTCCTTCGGGTCCAATGAGTATAAGTTGACCCGTTGACACCTTGGTTAGTTTACTGCTTAACTGCTGCTTGACTCCTTTCTCGCAATGCGCAATGAATTTTTGTTCGATGGAAGTCTCAAGGATTTTTGCAAACGGCACCGGTTCATGCAATACAGGCAACCAGCATTGCTGCGATTGCAGCATAGCGCTAATGAGGATACCATTCAGCCGCTCGTAGCGGAATTTTTCTTTCTCGGTACGGTCGCACAGTAAGGGAATGATCTCTGTAACGCCTATTTCTGTTGCTTTTTCCAGAAACCATTCGAAGCGGGAGGCATTTTTAATTAGAGATATGGCGATGGAAACTTTGGATGTGACTGGCGGCTCCGTGCTTCTATCTCCTATTTGCACTTCGCAGCGCTTACGGTTGTCGTCGGTGATAGTGGCTGTAGCTTTTGTTCCCTTGCCATCGGTTAGCAATAACGCTTCTCCCTTTTTCATTCGCAGTACACTGATGACGTGTTTGGAAGTGTCTTCATCCAAGGTAATGGCATTACTACTTATATCTACGACGAAAAAGTAAGGAAGTGCCATTAGGGTACTGCGCGTTTAAAAATAGGGTTAGGATTTCTGCCAGTATGAAAAACGCCAAATACGACTACGTTCGTTTCTTTTATCTTAAAATATATTTTATAGGGGAAAGAGGGGAACTTGACCTGCCTGAAGCTTCGCTTGGTAAAAGAATAATGCTGCGGATTTTGAGATAAACGAGAAAGCAACTCCTCCGCTTCTTTGGCAAAATACAAACCTAAGCCTATACGCTTTGACTCATACCATTCGATGGCTTCCGTGATTTCCATTTGGGAATCCCTGGAAACAATCACCTCAAATCCCATATCGCCTTTTCATATCTTCCTTCCATTCGGCAAGGGTTATGGTCGCTAGTTCTCCTCTTTTATACTTTTCCTCCCGCTCTTTTAACAATGCGTATTGTGCTTCTGAAAGATCATCAGCATCCTCCAATTTATTATTGGTAACAGCGGCTAATAAAGAAAGCAGGAAATCAGGATTGTCATTCTCCTCAATGGCTTTGTGCAACTCCTCCTTCAACTCAGTCACAGACATAAAAATGATTTACTCCAAAAATACGATTCTTTCAAAACAAGAAAGGAGATAAAGTGCTGTCGCGTTGCAATCCTTTACCTCCTTTCCTTTTTAATCTCTTAGCCTTTAAAACGGATCTTCTTCATCATTAATATCATTCATCTTACTTCCCGTTTGAATGAACATGCGGGCGCCGCCACCACTTTCACCGCCGCTCACCGGCTTCCAGCTGCCCGGCATGGCAGGGCCACCAAAAGAATCGCCGTTATCATCTTCCACGAATTTTTGAATATGCAGCAAAGCCCGCAGCTTAATGGTTTCCAGCGAACCGTTCCGGTGCTTGGCAATACGCACATGCGTTTCACCGCGATTGCTTTCGCCCATTTCGTTCTGTGTCACATCATAATATTCCGGGCGGTATAGGAACATTACCATATCCGCATCCTGCTCGATCGCACCCGATTCGCGGAGATCACTCAACTGCGGCATCTTGTTGCCATCCTTTCGTTTCTCCACTTCCCGGCTTAACTGCGAAAGGGCGATGATAGGAACTTGCAGCTCTTTTGCCAACCCTTTTAATGAACGGGAAATCGTACTGATCTCCTGCTCCCGGTTGCCACCTTTATTGTCGGTGCCGCTCATCAGCTGCAGGTAGTCAATGATAATCAAACCAATGTTGTTAAGGTTCTTTAGTCGCCGGCATTTTGCCCGCAATTCAAAGATGTTAAGTGCCGCGGAATCATCAATAAAGATGGGCGCTTGCGCCAGGCGTTGAATGCCTTTGGCATAAAGCTGCTTCATCTCGTGCTCTTCCAGCTTACCGCGGGTGATCTTTTCGAGCCATATCTCGCTTTCTGCTGCCAATACCCGTTGCACTAGCTGACCGGCACTCATCTCTAAGGAAAAGAAAGCAACGGCAGTTGGCTTAGTAGGATGCAAGGCCGCACTGCGCACCAGGTTCAGGGCGAAGGCGGTTTTACCAACCGCAGGACGGGCAGCGAGGATGATCAGGTCGGTGTTTTGCCAACCATAGGTAACCTTATCCAGCGAAGGAAAGCCACTTGGCACACCCGATACATCTTCGTTCTTATGGCGCAGGTCTTCTATGCGTTGGATGGTCTTTACCAATACGCTGTCAATGGATTCGTAGCTATTGCGCAAGTGCGTAGAAGTGACCTCGTATAGCTTACTTTCCGCCTGGTCCAACAGGTCAAATACATCGGCGCTGTCTTCGTAAGAATCGGAAATAATTTCTCCCGAGATACGGATCAATTCCCGTTGGATGAACTTTTGTAAAATGATGCGGGCATGCGCCTCGATGTTAGCCGAAGAAACAACCGTATTGGTCAGCTTGGTGACATAGTAAGGTCCGCCGATAATATCCAATTCTTCGCCGGTGCGAAGCTCTTCCACAACCGTAAGTATGTCTATAGGCTGGCTTTTATTAGCCAGGCTCTTCATTGCCGTGAAGATCCGTTGGTGCGCATCTACATAAAAACACTCCGGCTTTAATACTTCTACAACCGTATCAAAGGCGCCTTTTTCCAGCATGATAGCGCCAAGTACGGCTTCTTCCAGGTCTTTTGCCTGCGGAGGCACCTTACCATACACCATAGTGCTGAGGTCCAAGGGTCCTTTTCTTCTGCTCTTCCGGTCTTTATTGAGATTCGTTAAGTCCATAAATTGTAGCGAATAAATTGCGTTAAACCATTGAATTTTCATCAATGACCCAGAGGTGGAAAAGCAGCCGTAAAAAATTAGATTTTGGCGTTGTTCGTCCGTCGTCCCTTAGTCAGTTAGCGAATATAATGGTGCTGTAAGCAGGGCAACAATTCCATAACATCTATATTCATCCACAGGATATCCACTTATCTATCCACAGAAAATGCGGGGTTATTAACTGCTGCTTACCACCTATTCACAAAATTGACGTTTTTTCCCCATGAATTAGCGATTGTGCACAAGTTCTGTGCAGAAGTAAATAAGGGTTATTATTTGGCAGTTTGGTACGAACTACAGAATGGCATTTGCGGGATTTTCGGCCAAAAAAAGAAGCTGATCTTTCTCATAATGATGGGAGTCAGGCAGTCTTGTGGATAAAAATTTAAGCATCCAAATCTCACTAACAAACTACAGTTTGTCTTCCCGCGGCTTCCGGCAGCACACTTCATGCTCATGAGTAAAGTTACCTCCTTTCACCCGTATGAACGATACACATCAAGCAAGGCCGAATAGAAGATGATTTGAAAAAGCAAGTCTCAAACGCTTAAGTTGTCCCACCGGGTGACAGGGGGCTTTTCCTTACCTTCGCCGCCTAAAGATAAAAGGACCAAATGACCATTTCGTATAACTGGCTGAGCGATTATTTACCCGTAAAGGTGGAGCCGGAAAGGCTTTCCCGCATTCTCACTTCCATCGGATTGGAGGTAGAATCCATGGAAGCCTTCGAGGAAGTAAAGGGCGGATTACAAGGACTTGTGATCGGCGAAGTGCTGGAGGCAGAACAGCACCCCAACGCGGATAAATTAAAGCTTACTAAAGTTACTATTGGCAGTGCCGAACCGTTGCAGATCGTATGCGGCGCACCGAACGTGGAAGCAGGTCAAAAAGTAGTGGTGGCACCCGTGGGTACAACCATCTACCCTACCAACGGCGATCCGATGACCATGAAAGTGGCGAAGATCCGCAGTGTCGAAAGCCATGGAATGATCTGTGCCGAAGACGAGATCGGGCTGGGAACCTCCCACGCTGGCATTATGATCTTACCGGCGGATGCAATAGTTGGTACTCCTGCAATGGAGTTCTTCAAGCCGTATAGCGATATTATCTACGAGATAGGATTGACGCCCAACCGTGCCGATGCGATGAGCCATTGGGGCGTGGCAAGGGATGTATGCGCTTACCTGACACACCATGATAAAAAGGAAGCAAAAGCGATTCTGCCGAACCCTAATTTGAAGCCGGATAACCAGTCGCTAAAGATCAACGTTACGATTGAGAATGAAGCTGCCTGCGAACGTTATTCCGGCATCTGCCTGTCTGGCATCGAGGTAAAACCTTCCCCCAAATGGATGCAGGAACGACTGAAAGCTATCGGTGTGCGCCCCATTAATAATATTGTTGACATCACGAATTATATCCAGCACGAAACCGGCCAGCCGCTGCATGCATTCGACTATGATGCCATTAAAGGCAGGCAGGTATTTGTAAAGAATCTGCCGGAAGGCACCACTTTCAAAACCCTGGACGATAAAGAGCGTAAACTTCACGGAGAAGACCTGATGATCTGCAATGCAGAAGGCGGCATGTGCATCGCCGGCGTGTTTGGGGGCATCGAAAGCGGCGTTACACCCGAAACAAAGAATGTCTTTTTAGAAAGCGCTTTCTTTGATCCGACCACCATTCGGAAGACCTCCTTCCGGCACGGGCTGCGGACGGATGCGGCTACCCGGTTCGAGAAAGGGATTGATATATCGAACACTGTGAATGTGCTGAAGCGGGCGGCTTTGTTGATAAAAGAATTAGCGGGCGGTTCCATCGCCTCCGATGTCATTGATATTTACCCAAAGCCACAACCGAAGAAAGAGGTCATCCTCAAGAATCAATATCTCAAAAAGCTAAGTGGCAAAAATTACCATTCCGAAACGGTGAAAGGCATTTTGCAGGGACTGAGTTTCGGTATCATAAAAGACAGTATGGATGCGCTTTCTGTAGAAGTGCCCTATCACAAAAGAGACGTGAGCCTGCCGGCAGATGTGGTGGAAGAGATCCTGCGCATTGATGGACTGGATAACATCGAGATTCCCAGTGCCATCAAGCTCACCCCTTCGGTGGAAGAAAATTATAAGGCGGAAGGGTTTAAGGAAAAAGTGGCAAACGCCTTGGTAGGCCTTGGTTTCAATGAAATACTGACGAACTCCATTACAAACTCGAAGTATTTTGAAACCCAACAGGAGCATACTGTAAAGATGCTGAACAACCTAAGTTCTGAGCTGGATGTATTGCGTTCCGCCATGTTGCCAACCGCCTTGGAAGTGATCGCGTTCAATAACAACCGGAAGAACACGGACCTGCGCTTTTTTGAATTTGGTAAAACTTATAAAACAGAAGGCCCTGGTGAGTATAGCGAGAAAAACCATTTGTGCTTATACCTCACCGGAAACCTGTCCGAGCAAAGCTGGAAAGGGAAAGCAGTAGCTGCAGATATTTATCATCTGAAAGGAACAGTTGTTTCCTTATTCCAGCTATTAGGTCTTAAAGTAGCGTTTGAACAAGGTTTAGATAGCCCGCATTTTGAAGGTATGCTATCCGGAAAGGTCAACGGCAAGCCGGTAGTAAAGCTTGGGAAAGTAGCTACTTCTGTCACCTCCCGCTTTGATGTGAAGCAGCCGGTATTCTTTGCCAATTTCGATTGGGATGTGCTGCTCCAGGAAGCATTGGCCCAAAAAGTAAAATACCGCGAAGTCTCCCGCTATCCCGCTGTTGAACGTGACCTGGCGTTCGTAGTACCGAAAGAGCTACCTTATGAAGCCTTAAGCAATGGCATTCAAAAGCTGAAACTTAGTAAACTCCAGGACGTTCGGCTGTTTGATGTGTTTGAGAGCGAAAAACTGGGCGCCGGCAAAAAATCGATGGCGGTGAACTTTACTTTCTTGGATGAAGAAAAAACCCTGACGGATGGCGAGATCGATGGCTGGATGAAAAAGATCATGACCACACTGGAAAAAGAATTGGGCGCTGAAATAAGAAGGTAATGACAATCGACCAACAGTTCAATGCTATTAATGAAAAGCTGCAAGCCCTGTTGCGCCAACATGCCCGGCTCAGGAAAGAGAACGAGCAGCTTCGTCAGCAATTGACCAGGGAAGTGCAGGGAAAGGCGGAGCTGGAAGGTCATGTAACGGAACTGCAAAATATTGTCACGATCATGAAGCTTGCCGCCGGTAACCTGAACGATAAGGAAAAGAAGGATTTCGAAAAGCAGATAACCCGGTTTGTGAAGGAGATTGATAAGTGTATTGCGTATTTGAGCGGGTGACAGAGCAAGTAGTGAGTGGCGAGTAGCGAGGTCTCTTTACCCTCCCACTAATTGAATTGCAAATTCACAATCAAATCTAACTTACAATTATGAACCAGATTACTCACCATTGACCATTCACTACTCACCATGAACAACGACCTCATCCCACTCAACCTCGTCATTGCTGACCGCAGCTACCGCATCAAAGTCTCTCCAAAAGATGAAGAGGTAGTACGCCGGACCGCAAAAACGATCAATGATAAATTGATAGAATACAAAACCGCTTTTGCCGGAAAGGACCTGCAGGATTATATCGCCATGGTATTAATCTGGTTTGCCACCGAGCAGAACGCCGCTATTTCCAACGAAGTGAACCTGGACAATGTGGGCGGCCGATTGCAAACCATAGAGAAAATGCTGGACAGCGCCCTTGAAGAAGAGGAATAGGCTTGCCAACTAATATTTCGTTCAAGACTATTTATATCCCTGCCCTTTCAATCTTCCTCTGCCTTTCATTCAATCGTTTTCACAATGCCTCCGGTTTTGTATCTTCGCCATCCTGACCGTTTACCGGTATGCCAATCTATAATACATATTTCAACCACTTAAAAGAAAAAACAGAACATAATGGAACTCAGCATATTAACTCTCATTATTGCTATAGCAGCCCTGCTGGTGGGCATTATAGCGGGTAAAGTCATTTTTGCAAAAGACACTAAAAAGAAGATAGAAGAAGCCGACCAGCATGCACAAAACCTTATTAAAGAAGCTGAGCTAAGAGCCGAGAACATCCGTAAGGAAAAAGAACTGTCGGCGAAAGAGCGTTTCGTTCAATTAAAGGCAGAACATGAACGCGATGTGCTGGAACGCAACCGGAAAGTGGTGGAAAGTGAAAGCCGCCTGAAGCAAAAGGAACAGACCATTAACCAGAAAACGGAGCAACTGGAGCGGCAGATTAAGGAAAACGATACCATCAAGCAAACGCTTACCCGCCAAACTGAAATAGTAGCGGTAAAGCAGGCAGAACTGGAAAAGCACCAGGAAGAGCATGCCCGCCGCCTCGAAAAAATAGCCGGATTGACGGCAGAGGAAGCCCGCAACCAGTTGATCGAAGGCTTGAAGCAGGAAGCGCATTCCCAGGCGCTGGGTTTGCAGCAGGAGATCATTGACGATGCCAAGCAAAAAGCGAATAAGGAAGCCCGCAAGATCATTATTCAGAGTATTCAGCGGACCGCTTCCGAGGCAGCAATTGAAAACGCCATTACCGTATTTGCGCTGGAATCAGACGAAATAAAAGGACAGATCATCGGACGTGAAGGACGCAATATCCGGGCTATTGAAGCCGCAACCGGTGTGGATTTGATCGTTGATGATACGCCGGAAGCCATCATTCTTTCCTGCTTTGACCCGCTTCGCCGCGAGATCGCCCGCCTGAGCTTACAACGCCTAGTGAGCGATGGTCGTATTCACCCGGCTCGCATTGAAGAAGTGGTGGAAAAAACCCGCCGCCAGCTGGAAGAGCAGATCATGGAGATCGGCGAACGGACCGTTATTGAATTAGGCATACATGGATTGCATAAAGAACTGGTTCGAATTGTAGGTAAAATGCGGTTCCGTTCTTCTTATGGACAAAACCTGCTGATGCACAGCCGCGAGGTAGCCAATCTTTGCGGAATCATGGCAGCGGAGTTGGGATTGAATCCAAAACTGGCGAAACGTGCCGGCTTGCTGCATGACATTGGTAAAGTGCCTGATGAAGAAAGTGAACTGAGCCACGCCTTATTAGGAGCAAAACTGGCGGAAAAGTATGGCGAACAGCCAGCTATTGTGAATGCGATCGGTGCTCACCACGACGAGATGGAAATGCAATTTGTCATCTCCCCTATTGTTCAGGCTTGTGACTCTATATCCGGAGCACGCCCCGGTGCCCGCCGTGAGATCATGCAGCAATACCTGCAACGAATCAAGCAGCTCGAAACCTTAGCCCAGAGCTATAACGGTGTGGAAAAGGCTTACGCCATCCAGGCCGGACGTGAACTGCGGGTGATTGTGGAAGCCGAAAAAGTAACAGATGGCGAAAGTGATAAACTTTCCTTTGAAATTGCCCAGAAGATCCAGAACGAAATGACCTACCCGGGACAAATAAAAGTAACCGTGATCCGGGAAAAGCGTGCTGTTAACGTCGCCAGGTAAGTATCTGAACCCCGATCTGGGTGATTATAGATTTTGTAAAAAGTCCTGTATAATGCGGGACTTTTTTTTATTGGTTTTCATTCTGAGTTGACAGAAAAAGAGATAGAATATGTTAGAATCCATTTCAGCCGCTTTTGCGCATTCTGCGTGAAAGAAGCGCATTTACTTTAACTAACTTTCGCCAAATTTCTCTATTTTACATTTTACATTTTACATTTTTTCCCCTTACCTTTGCCGTCCTTAAAATAAGTCATTATGAACTCCGCCGCAATAGCCTATGTCCATGAGCAATTAACAGGCAAAAAAGATTTCCCTAAGTTTAAAGCAGGTGATAATATCACTGTTAACTATAAGATCATTGAAGGCGCCAAAGAGCGTATCCAGTCTTTTAAAGGCGATGTGATTAAGTTGCAGGGCACCGGCGCTACAGCTTCTTTTACGGTTCGTAAGATCTCTGACGGCGTAGGCGTAGAGCGTTTGTTCCCGATCCTTTCTCCAAATGTAGAGTCGATCGTTGTAAACAAAGCCGGTCGTGTTCGCCGGGCGAAGATCTACTACCAAAGAGAGCGTAGCGGTAAGAGCGCCCGTATCCAGGAGAAAAAGAGAGCTGTTGTGGCTAAGGTTAAAACTGCATAAGCTATTTCAACGTATATCTAAGCGTCCCACTAATCCGGGGCGCTTTTTTTTTGGTATAAAAGACGACTGCCTGACGGTTTGATTATTATACCTTTACAAAACAATTCATCACTATTTAAAATCCAGATTATGGGTCCTTTAGGCTTTAACGAGATCGTGGTTATACTGATCATAGTTCTATTATTATTTGGTGGCAAGAAAATTCCGGAGCTGATGCGTGGTTTGGGGAAAGGCGTTCGTGAATTTAATGATGCCAAAACGAATGTGCGTAAGGAAATTGAGGATGGCATTTCTGAAAAGGATCGTGAAACCGCTGCCCGCAATGCAGCCACTACTTCTACTTCAACCCCGCAACCTTAAATATTAGGTCTTAACAGATATTTATTACGCTTTAATGCCGGTTTGCCTTTTTTGGCATCCCGGCATTTTTTGTTTCCCTTAACGTAATTCTAACAGTTTTTAGGGAAAATCGTCAACAGGTTGTGGTATCTTTGCCTCGCCTTACCAATCAAACCTGACAATAAAGTTGAGCGCTGAGCTTGTGTGATTCGACTCATTCCTTAAAAAAATGAAGAACTATGAAAAGACTTGTATTGTTGACATCCCTGCCACTAATTGCTGTTTTATATTCTTTCGCCGGTAAGCAACAGGCATTCGGATCTTCTGAACCATTTAATGATTCTACCAAAACAGTAGCCGTTAATCCCAAAGACGCTTTTAAAGATCTTTTTGAAGCTTCCACCGCTAACTTCTCTGTAAAGCTGAATAACCAGGCAGTTAGCTTCGTACAGGATTATATGGAAGATAATACGTCCCGCCTGACAAAAATGAAAACCTGGGGCCGTCCTTATTTTGACCTTATTGATGCGGTTTTAGCCCAGCATGGCTTGCCCACTGAGCTGAAATATCTTTCGGTTATTGAATCCGATCTGAAATCAACGGCGCTATCGAGAGTTGGTGCTGTAGGTCCCTGGCAGTTTATGCCCCAAACAGCCCGCGAAATGGGTTTGAAGGTGGGTCGCCAAGGCGATGAGCGCACAGACTACGCAAAAAGCACAAAGGCTGCGGCTAAATATCTTACCTCGTTATATGGTATGTTTAATGACTGGTTATTGGTGATCGCTGCTTACAACACAGGTCCAGGCAATGTATTATCTGCCATCAAAAAAAGCGGTAGCCGCAATTTTTGGAGCCTGCAGTCTTACCTGCCTGCTGAAACAAGAGGTCATGTAAAGAAGTTTATCGCCACGCATTATATCATGGAAGGGGACGGTGGTTTAACAACCATGACAAAGACTGAAACAGATAATCACCAGATAAATAATGGTGGCGCCATTGAATCAGGTGCCGAAGTGCAAGCGGTTAGCGGAAAATATAATGGAAGCGTAATTGCCCAGGTTTTAAAGATGAACGCTGCGGAATTCAATCAACTGAACCCGGCTTTTGATCAGCAACTGATAAAGAACGGTACTTATAACCTGCGTTTGCCAAGCGATAAGATGATTGCTTTCCAGGCAAGCAAATCCCAGATCTTAGAAGGCTCGCTTCGCCTTTTATTAGCCGGAGCCACCCGATAAAAGTTCCTAATCCTACTTAACACAGTGCTGATCCTTGGGTCAGCACTTTTTTTATGGCCTCACCTTTCAGAATGCATTCTTCCCATTCCCCTTCCGGATCACTGTAAATAGTAATGCCCGACCCGACACTGTAAGAAAGATAAGCCGTTTGCTCATTGTATTGAATACTACGGATAACGACATTAATATCAAAATCGCCCTTATGGAAATAGCCAACAGAACCTGAGAAAAGCCCCCGGGCCGAGGTTTCGTACTGGTCTATCAATTCTATCACCCGCTTTTTGGGCGCACCGGTCATAGAACCCATCGGGAAAGTCGCCTCCAGAATATCCGAGAAACATATACCGTCTTGTAATTTTCCTTCAATAGTAGACACCATTTGATGCACCTGCGGAAAAGTGTGGATACCGAAAAGCTCAGAAACAGTTACGGTGCCATCCTGACAAATCTTAGAAAGGTCGTTTCGCATGAGGTCCACAATCATCACATTCTCTGCCTGTTCTTTGGGGCTGGCTTTCAGTTTGGCAGCTGCCGTTTCATCTCCAATCGAATCGCCATGCACCCGTTTAGCTGTACCTTTCATTGGTTGAGCCAAGAGCTTGTTTCCTTCTTTTTGAAGAAATCGTTCAGGGCTGGCGCATAAAAGATAGCTTCCATTGATCTTATAAAAGGCTGCATAGGGTGTTGGAGATAATTTTACTAACTGCTGATAAACAAGTAAAGGATCTATAACTGCTTCATCTGAAAAAAATTCCTGGCAAAAATTTATCTCGTAGCAATCGCCTTGCTGGATATGTCTTTGCAACGCCGTAATCTTCTCTATATATTTCTTTTTCGATAAGCTTTGATTGATGGAGATGGAATTAAACGGTTTCTTTTCAAGCAACGTTTGCTCATGTATTGCCGAAAAGATCGCTTCTGGATCAGAAGCTTGTATGCACAGTTCAGTGCCTTGGATAGCCAACAATATAATCGGCTCAAAAAAATAAAAGAGCGGAAAGCCGATCCTGTCGGGACGCGACTTACTTGCAGGGAAAAAAGCATTCTTAAGCTCATAGGACAAATGTCCAAAGACCCAATCTTTGTTTTTTAGGAAAGCATCGAGTTCAGGTAAAGCAGCCTTATCGCCGTCTATAAATGAATCGCCTCCAATGGCGAGCAGGCAATCATACCGATGCCCTTTCATTTCGTATGACTGGTTATCCAACAAACAAAAAATGTTGAACCGTTGTGCCCAGTTCAACATTTTTGCCTTGAATGTATCTAAATCGCTTATGGAATAACTATGCGTTCGCTGCAAGGTTTATGGATTAATAATCGTCGTCATCGTCATCATCAAAACCCTTGCTACCACCGCTGAACAGGTCTTTGAACTCCGGGTCTTCCTCAATCTTGAAATCCTCCTCTTCATCGGCATCTTTCTTGTCAGCGCCTTTCTTGGATTTTGGCAGGTCAAATTCTTCAAAGTCGGGATCCCAATCATCATCACCCTCTTCCACGTCCAGATCCTCATCATCATCTGAGGTTTTACCTTTCGCAGGAATATCATCTTCATCATCCAGGTCATCCTCATCGCTTTTCGATTTGGATGCGGAGCGCTTGGCTTGCGCCAATAATGTTTTCACTAATTGGGTTGTGGTCAGGGATTGTTCCTCTTCTAATAAAACTGCCATAATCGTTTGTATTACGCTGTAAAATTTGGGCTAAGATTTTAATCCGCCAAATATTTAAAAAAATATTTTCTGTTCGTATATGACTTACAATCTCACCAGCTGATCACGTCCCGGACCATTGGAAATATAGGTAACAGGTGCACTGAGGTTTTTGTTGATAAAGGCAACATATTCCTGCATTTTAACAGGCAACTCCGCTGCTGATTTACAAACGCTGCTGTCGCTTTTCCAGCCTTCGAAAACCTGGTACTGCGGCTCAATGACATGGCGGGTCATTTGAAAAGGAACCTGTGAAGAGTCCTCTCCATCAATCTTATAGGATGTGCAGACAGACAGCTCTTCAAAAGAATCCAGCACATCTGCCTTTGTCATTACGATAGATGTAACGCCGTTGATCATACAGGCATATTGTAGGGCTACGAGGTCCATCCAGCCACAGCGGCGCGGACGACCGGTTGTGGCGCCAAACTCGCTGCCGATCCTTCTTAGTTCTTCACCCGTGGCATTATGCAATTCGGTTGGGAAAGGTCCGCTACCTACCCTTGTACAATATGCTTTTGAAACACCGATCACTTCCCGGATCTTTTGCGGCGCTACGCCCAGGCCATTGCAAACGCCTGCAGAGATGGTATTGCTGGAAGTGACAAAAGGAAAGGTACCGAAATCAATATCGAGCATGCTACCCTGGGCGCCTTCCGCCAATACTCTTTTGCCCTGGCTGATCTTGTCGTTTATGAAATATTCCCCGTTAACGATATTCAAGGTCTTCAGGAATTCAATGGACTCAAAGAACTCGGCCTCCCATGCGGTAATATCTTCTTCAAATCCGTAATTGTCCAGTAATTGCTGGTGCTTCGTGCGAAGCTGATCATAAGCGGCTTTAAAATCCGGACTGAGAAGGTCGCCCACCCGCAAGCCGTTGCGGCCGGTTTTATCCATATACGTCGGACCAATGCCTTTCAGGGTAGAGCCAATTTTGCTATCACCTTTTGATAGTTCTGCCGCCTTATCCAAAGCCCGGTGCGTAGGTAAAATAAGATGGGCTCGCTCCGAAATGAACAGGTTCTTTTTAAGATCCACTCCAAAGCCGGCAACGGTATCACACTCTTTCCGAAGCGTAACGGGATCGAGCACTACACCATTGCCAATCAGGTTCACTGTTCCTTGGTGAAAGACACCGGATGGTATTTGATGCAGAACAACTTTTGTGTTCCCGGACCCTACATAGAGCGTGTGACCGGCATTGGGTCCGCCTTGGAAACGGGCAACCAGGTCGTAATCCTTTGCAAAAAAATCAACGATCTTTCCTTTGCCTTCATCGCCCCATTGCATACCCAAAATAACATCTACCATAACTACAGAATTGAAGTAAGGCGCAAATGTACACTTCAAAAAAAATAGCCATTGAAAATTCAATGGCTATTAAAAAATATAATTTCTGCAATTAACGGATCAGCGTCACCACTCCTTTACGGAAAACTTTCTTGTTCTCTTTTGTCAATCCTTCCGCTACCCAAACATAAGCGCCAGTCGTCAATTCTTTTCCACCAATGGTGCCATTCCAACCTATAGTTGAATTAAGCATATTAAATACTACCGGGCCGCGCTTCTCACCTTTGTACTCGTACACCATTCCCCCCCACCGATCAAATATGCGGAAATAGTTAAGCGTTTGAATACCCACCGGGAACGGGCGAAGCAAATCGTTCTTGCCATCTCGGTTTGGCGTAAAGGCGTCAGGCACATAAATGTCCGGGCCTTTATACGCTTTGATGGCAACCGTGCCTACACCTGCACAGCCACCAGCCGTTGATGCCACTACCCGGTAGGTTTCATCCCGTTCCACAGTGAGAACAGGATTCTTGATATTTGGATTATTCAGCGCTGTTGTGGGTTGTCCATTTTGCAACGACCAGACATAATCCGTAGCGGCGGAGAAAGCTGCCAGTTGAATCTGGTCACCGATAAAACCAACCGTATCCACCGGGGCAATGCGCACTACGATAGGAGGTGTAACAGTGATGGTTACATCGTCAGTGGTAAGCGAAGGGCAACCATCGGCATCAATAACGCTGAGGGTATAAGTGATTGTTCTTTCCGGCTTAAAGACGATCGGATCCGCCGTTCCTATATTCCCCGTCAGGCTATTATTGCTCACCAGGTTGGTGGTAGGCGACCACTGGTAAATTGTTCCCCCACTTGCGGCTAATGTATCGCTTTTGCCAAAACAGATCTCGTTATCAGGACCGGCATTTGGTATCGGTGCTACATTTACGTTAACATAAACCGTATCCTTGACCGCACATCTTCCTAAGGTAGCGGTCAATATATACCGGGTTGAATCCTGCACCGGATTTACGGTTATACTTTGCTGGGAAGCCGTGTTCGCTGGAAATGCCGTTCCGTCCCAGGCGAATTGCGTAGCGTTTGTCACAGGCGTTAGTACAGTAGAAGATCCTTCACAAATGGTCTTGTCCGCGATGGGTGCATACGTCAATGTATTTGTCAGGCCTACCGTTGCGGTTTGCGTTATAGTGCAACCATTCGCATCTTTTATAGAGACCGTATAGCTGCCGGGCGCTACCAGGAATACATTTGAAGCTTGAAAAGCACCGCCATCTATAGCATACTGGTAAGGTGTGGTTCCTCCCGCGGGAGAAACAGTGATCCTGCCATCAAGCCCCCCATCGCAGGTGGCGTTCTGGGTCAGGGCCGGCGTGGCCGAAAGCAATGTGGGTTCTGTAACAATGATATTATTGACAGGCAATGTGCATCCATTGGCATCTTTTAAAATCACGCTGTGTGTACCAGCAGCAACGTTAATTGTGTTGGAAGCACCAAAAGCTCCACCATTCCAGGCATATTGGATGGTTCCGGTACCACCGCTGCTGGTAATGGTAATCGTACCGTTAGAGGCGCCATTACATAACGCACCCTGTACAATAGGTGCGGCGGCCGTCAGTTGTGCAGGAGCTGTGATTATGGTGGTAGCCGTCCCGTTGCAACCAACCCCGTCCTTGAAATAAAAGGTGTATGTATTTGCGGCTAAACCGTTGAAAACCGGAGAAGCCTGCGTGGTAACAAAATTATCTTTTGAAAAAGTGAACGGCGCTGTAGCATTGGATGAAAGCGTAAGTGTTGCCGTGCCATTAGCTTCGCCAAAACAAACAACATCCGTTTTCGCAATGGTTCCTGTCACCGGTGGACCTGCAACAATCGTAGCGTCTATCGCGTTGGAGAGGCAACCACTGGCATCTTTGGTGAAGAACGTATAGGTACCAGGAGTCAGGTTTAAAAACACATTGCTGGCTTGCCAGGCGCCGGTTCCCATGCGGTACTCAAAAGGCGGATTACCACTTTGTGCGGTTACTACAACCTTACCGTTTATAGCACCGGAACACGAAGTAGCTGTTGGTGTGGCTACACCCAGTAAGGCAGCAGCATTACCCACGGTAACTTGCAGTAAAGTAGTGCACCCACCAGCAGTGAATACCAATATACTGTGAGGGCCCGGGGTTACATTCGGAAAGAAGTTTGAAGTTTGCAGCGGCAGGTTATCTAACTTATAAAAGACAGGATCATTAACTATCGCAGGCGGCGTAACCGTAATAGTTCCGAGGCCAATACAATTTGCCGGGGTGGTGGTAGCGGTAGCGTTGAAAGAGGCTTTGATGACCTGCACCGTATCCGTTAGTACCTGTGATCCGGCGTTCGTGCAATCCGTGAAATAGGTTTTGACAATGTATTTTGTGGTATCACCTGTCGGACAAACATTATTAAACTTTATATCCAGCATGCCCGGTGTTGTAGTGGACGTGTCGGCAGGGGTAGTGGTATTGAGCAGGGTGCCGCTGAAAGTATAAAGCTCCGATTTTACGAAAAAACTTTGTCCGGCTGGAGTGAATTGGTAGGCAGTGTTGTTTTCGTTCCAGATTGTCGAGTTTTTACCGGGAGCCGCTATAGCTTTATTTCGTTCCCAGTTTTGAATGCCGAGGATGGCTTTATTTCCCGAGCCCCCGGGTTGACAAACTTTTTGCTCAACAATGACCTCGACTATTCCCGTAGACTCGTAAACAACAATTTGAAAAGTGTTTGGCGTTGCTAATCCGCAAATATTATTATTCCATACGCCTACATGAAAATAGCTAACAATAAACTTGCGGCATGGAGCATTGCCTTCAATTCTCCATTCGATTTTTCGATCTGCTGGACTCGCTGTAGCCAGAGAATTCCTTCTAGGGTCTAAGTCAGAATAGATGGCCATAACCGAAGCCTTTGGATAATATGCAGAGCCACTCTCAGCACCTTGGGTTCCTCCAGCATATGGTATAGTCTGACCTGTATTATACGCATTAAATTTCCTCGCGTTCGTATGATCAAACGTAATGAGCCCATTAGAACCTACGACCGCCTTATTGTATATTTCTCCATAAAAACATATAGAAAAAGGCAAATCAATCTCACTACTATATTCATCGTCTCCATAGAGTTCTGATAGTTCATTGCCTCCTGATGTCACATACGCATTTGGCGCATAAGGAATTGTTTTTACTGTATAATCTGAAGATGATTTAAAATGCGGCACTTTGAAAGTAATCGGTGTGCAGGTAGCCGTGCAAGGAATATTTACAGTAGTGCCATTAAGCGTACTTCCTATGCAACTACTTTGCGACCAGGCATTTGCCGTACTAAATAAAAAAAGAAAGGCGATGAATGCCTTGTATAATGAGCCCATGAGCCAGTTTGGAGATTAATGCCTCCAATTTACCGATCTTTTGTAGCAAGGAAAAATTTAATAGCTGGCTGCTTACCCTTCTTCGGCCAACTAACTGCTTTCCGCATCAAAGCGGTCTACGGAGTGAATGCCATTTAGGTTTTTCAGGTCTTCCACCAATTGCTCCAGCTCTTCTTTGTCATGCACAAAAAGCTTGATCGTTCCTTCAAAAACACCTTCTTTAGCTTCGATGGTAATTGCGGAAATATTAATCCGGAGTTCACCGGAAATGAGGTTCGTGATCTTATTAACGATCCCTACATCATCCATCCCGATGATCTTCAAACCGGTAAGAAAGGATATCTCCTTGTTCTTCGCCCATTTGGTCTTTACGACGCGGTGGCCATAATTGGCCATCAGTTTAGCGGCATTCGGGCAGTTCGTACGATGAATGGTCAGTCCTTTTCCGGTAGTTACAAACCCAAACACATCATCGCCGGGAATTGGCTTACAACACGCAGCCAGGTTATACACGATCTTATCGCTGCTTTCCCCGAAAATGATCAGTTCCGCATCCTTTTTTGGAGGACCGCCGGGAATATACTCCGGCTTTATCTCCGTGACCCGCACCGGTTTCGGCGCATCCAACCGATCACCTGTTACCTTAAATTCTTTTAGTTCTTTAAGATCAATATTCTTTATGGAAACCTGGTAGTAAAGCTCAAGTGGAGATGCGAGCTTATAAAAGTTTACGATCTCGTCAATATTGTGATGATTCATGGCAACGCCCAAACCTTCCAGCTTTCGTTGCAATGTATATCTCCCTTCTTCAGCAATGGTGCGCTTTTCTTCCTTTAAGGCATCCTTGATCTTCGTCCTTGCCTTGGCAGTTACCACGAAATTCAGCCAGTCTTCCGATGCCTTTTGCTTATTGGAAGTGATGATCTCCACCTGGTCGCCGCTACGGAGCTTATGGCTAATGGGCACCAGTTTATGATTGACCTTTGCGCCAATACATTTGCTGCCCACCTCGCTATGCACCGAGAAAGCAAAGTCGAGCGCTGTGGCTCCTACCGGCAACATCTTCACATCGCCCTTCGGTGTATAGATATAGATCTCCTCCGCAAGGAAACTCATTTTAAAGTCCTGCAGAAAATCCACGGAGTCTGTATCATGACTGGTGAGCACTTCCCGGATCTGCCCAAACCATTTATCGAAGCGGCTTTCATCGCCTCCGCCTTCTTTATATTTCCAGTGTGCCGCCAGGCCTTTTTCGGCAATCTCATTCATGCGCTTGGTGCGGATCTGCACTTCCACCCATTTACCCGAAGGCCCCATTACGGTTGTATGCAGCGCTTCATACCCATTGCTTTTCGGGTTGCTAAGCCAATCCCGCAACCGTTCGGGCGATGGTGAGTATTCATCGGTGATCATCGAGTACACCTTCCAGCAATCTTCTTTTTCTTTTTCGGGCAATGAATTGAGGATGATACGGATAGCAAAAAGGTCATACACCTCTTCGAAGGCAACTCCCTTTTTCTTGATCTTATTCCAGATGGAATGAATGCTTTTTGGGCGGCCATAGATCTCGAAATCAAAGTCGCCGGTATCCAACTTATCTTTTAACGGCTTGATGAATTCATTGATGAAACGGGAGCGCTCTTTCTTCGTTTCTGCCAGCTTTCGTGCAATATCCTTATAGGTTTCCGGCTCCAGGTATTTCATTGCCAGGTCTTCCATTTCGGTCTTGATATTATACAGACCCATACGGTGCGCCAGCGGTGCATACACATAAACCGTTTCAGAAGAGATCTTCAACTGCTTATCACTCTTCATGCTGTCCATCGTCCGCATATTATGCAGCCGGTCGGCCAGCTTGATAATGATCACCCGTGGATCATCGGTCAGCGTCAATAATATCTTCCGAAAATTCTCCGCCTGTTGCGAAGCGTTCACATCCACAACGGTGGATATCTTGGTGAGCCCGTCAACAATTTTAGCGATCTCGTTTCCAAACTCCCGTTGCACATCTTCCAGCGTTATATCGGTGTCTTCTACCGTATCATGCAGCAGGGCGCAAATGCTGGAGCGCACACCCAAACCAATTTCTTCCACGCAGATACGGGCAACAGCTAAGGGATGTAGAATATAAGGCTCGCCGCTCTTGCGCCGCATACTTTTATGGGCTTCTGCCGACATCTCAAAAGCCTGCCGTATGATCTTCCGGTCACCTGGTTTAATACGGGATTTCAGCCCTTTTAGTAAAGCCCGGTATTCGCGTAGGATCAGCTTCTTTTCCTGCTCGTCATTCAGATTATACTTCGGTGCCTGCGCTACAGTTTCCATCGAAGCGAATTTAAGAAGGTTCAGGTTAAAAGAATTTGTAAGGTTAGAAGAGAAGTTAGATGGCATTGACCACTAACGAACCGGTGAACTCATAACCAGTGAATGCTTTTAACTTTTGACTTTTACATTTTAATTTCTAAATCCCCTACATTTGCCACCCCAAAGCGGGTGTGGCGAAATTGGTAGACGTACCAGACTTAGGATCTGGCGCCGCGAGGCATGGGGGTTCGAGTCCCTCCACCCGCACAGAAGAACAATAGAACAAGGAACAAGGAACTTCGAATAATGAATGGTATCAGTCCTTCGAAATTCGTTATTCCTTGTTCCTTGTTCGTTATTCATAGGTTCGTTATTAAAAACATTCCAATTTAAAAAATGGCAACAGTTACACAGCACGAAGTAGCCCCTTTACACAAAAAGCTACAGGTCACCATCCAAAAGGGAGATTACCTGCCCTCTTTTGAAAAAGCGTTAAAGGAATACAGCAAGAAAGCGAATATCCCGGGCTTCCGTAAAGGCATGGTGCCAACGGGCTTAATTAAAAAGATGTATGGTTCTTCTCTTTTTACGGATGAAGTATTAAAGCGGGTTGACCAGGAAGTCAATAATTATCTGCAAACCGAAAAAGCAGATATTATCGGTCAGCCACTGCCATTAGACTTTGACCTGGCAAAGCTGGATATGAACCAGCCGACGGATTATGAGTTCTCGTTCGAGATGGGTCTGCGTCCTGACTTTCAACTGCCTAACCTAAGCACCCAGGCTTTGAAGCGCTACAAAGTGGACATCACACCGGATTTGGTGGAAGAAGAGGTGGAACGTTTGCGCAGCCGTTATGGCAATATGACGGAGCCGGAAGCAGTATCGGATGATGAGAATGTACTGAACATTACTTTTATCGAAACAGATGCGGCAGGCAACGGGATCGAAGGCGGCATTCGTAAAGACAATTCTGTTCTGGTTAAATATTTCCGCGAAAGCCTGCGCCCATCACTAATTGGCAAAAAGACCGGTGATGAAATTCAAACCGCTTTTGACGAAGCTTTTGAAGGACAGGAAGCACAATGGATTCTCCAGGACCTGGGCATTGACAGCGGCACCGGACGTCATTTTAAATTACAGATCACTAAGGTTGGTTTGGTAGAAAAGCGGGAACTGAATGAAGAATTCTTCACGCAACTGTTTCCGAATGGCGAGATCAAGACAGAAGAAGATTTCCGCTCTAAAATAAAATCGGAATTGGAAAAGCAGTGGGAAGCGGAAAGCAAAAACCAATTGCAGCACCAACTTTATCATGTATTGCTCAATGGCACCCATATTGACCTGCCGCAGGATTTCCTGAAACGCTGGGTGAAAACGCAGGGTGAGGAAGGAAAAACAAAGTCAGACGAGCAAATAGAGCAGGAGTTTCCAACTTTCCTTAACCAATTAAAATGGAATCTGATCACTGATAAAATGGCACAGGATGGTGGTGTTCAGGTAAGCCAGGAAGACCTGCGCCAATTTGCTAAGGACCAACTCCTTGGTTATATGGGCATGGGTTCTTCGGATGAAGAGCAGGATTGGGTGCGTGACTATATTGACCGTATGATGAAGGATCGCAAATACATTGACGATGCGTCTCAAAAAATCTATTCGCAGAAGTTGATGGATTGGGCTGAATCGCAAGTGGCTGCTACCGAAACGTCTATCTCAAAAGAAGAGTTCATCAAGATGAACCAGGAGCACCAGCACGAACATTAAAATGTAGAATGCAGAATATAAAACCGTAAAATGTAAAACGGGTCGCTCACAAGGCGACCCGTTTTACATTTTACATTCTCCATTTTACATTTTTCATTCCTCCTCCTGCCCTTTTGTCTCTTTTTTCACTAAGCATGGTATTTGCAACCCGGTTATCTATTAAATTGCCACAATTAATCTATAGACGATATGAGTTTTTCCTCTGAATTTGAGAAGTACGCGGTCAAGCACCGTGGCATTTCCAGTAATACATTAGATAGTTATACGAAGCACCAGGTCACAGCTCTTACGGCTAACGTGATCGAGGAGCGGCCAATGAATATAGCCGTGATGGATGTTTATAGCCGGTTAATGATGGATCGAATTATTTTTCTGGGTTATCCAATCAATGATGAAGTGGCGAATATTGTAACAGCGCAATTATTATTCTTGGATTCTACAGATCGCACCCGCGATATCAATATGTATATCAATTCTCCGGGTGGTAGTGTGTATGCGGGTTTAGGTGTTTATGACACAATGCAATATGTATCTCCGGACATAGCTACCATTTGCATTGGCATAGCCGCTTCTATGGGTAGTGTGCTGTTGACTGCCGGCGCCACTGGCAAAAGAGCGGCGCTTAAACATAGCCGTGTCATGTTGCACCAACCCTCCGGCGCTATCGGCGGACAAGCAACCGACATCGAGATCACGGTGCGGGAAATTAAAAAGCTGAAGAAAGAGTTGTACGATATCTATAGCCACCACTCCGGGCAAAATCCTGATAAGATTGAGGACGACTTAACCCGGGACCATTGGATGACAGCTGCTGAAGCCAAAGAATATGGCCTTGTAGATGAAGTCTTGCTGATGAATCCGAAAAAAGAACAAAAACTGGCAAACAAAAAATAACGAAACCAAAAGATTACGAAGATGAGCCTACAAGATATGTTGCACAACCGTTTTCACATTATGTCTCCTCAACCCAATCCAGAGGAGCCACAGGAAGAGGAAGAAAAAGAAGAGCGTGCTGAGATGGATACCCGTATGCTTTATAAAAAACTGGAGCAATACTTTTATGAAACCAGGAGCATTTACCTCTGGGGAGTTGTAGATGACAAATCGGCTAAAGATGTAGTAACAAAGTTGCTGCTTTTAGAAGCCGATGCCCCAGGTAAGGAAATTAAATTTTACATCAGCAGTCCAGGTGGTTCCGTAACCAGCGGCATGGTCATTTATGATATGATGAAGTTGATCAAATCGCCTGTTAGCACCATTTGCATGGGATTGGCGGCGTCTATGGGCTCCATCCTTTTAAGTGCCGGCGAAAAAGGTAAGCGCTACATCTTCCCCAATGGAGAAGTAATGATTCACCAGCCCTCATTAGGCGGTCATATTCAAGGCGTGAGTGCTGATATGGAGATTCATGCCGAACAAATTTTGCGAACCAAAGAAATGGGCGCTAAGATCCTGGCTGAAAATACAGGACAAACTATTGAGCGCATCCGCAAAGATTTTGAGCGTGATTACTGGATGGATGCGGAAAAAAGCATTGAATATGGTATTGTAGATAAGATCTTGGATAAATTAGTCTAATCATCTGAACTACGATTTGGTGGATTAATAGATTCACCAGAAAATAAGAAAGCCTCCGATGTTGTCGGAGGCTTTCTGCCGTTATAGTCATTGCGAGCGCCTCGCGAAGCAAACTCGTGCATACTAAGCTGCTACGTCGAAATAACCGTCAAGAATTTTCTACCGCTGCATGTAATGGCTTCGTTCCTCGCCATGACGAAACCACCTTTCTAACCAATCCTTAAAATCTACCCAAATCATGGTTCGGATAGTAAATAAAAGCCATCAGTTGCGCCGCTAATTTTCTAACTTTGCAGACTGTATGCAGCTAAAACCGCATTTCAGGACACTTACTTACTAGAATCAACTAAATGGCTAAAAACATATTACACTGTTCGTTCTGTGGTCGTAGTCGTGATGAGGTGAAAATCCTCATTGCGGGACAGGAAGGGCATATTTGCGAAAACTGCGTTGAGCATGCCCGTGAGATCATTGACCAGGAATTAACCGTGCGGGAAGACAAAACTTCTAACTCCGCTGCCTTCAAGCTTACCGTGAAGAAGCCGATGGAGATGAAAAAGTTCCTGGACGAATACATCATTGGCCAAGACGAAGCGAAGAAAGTACTCTCAGTAGCCGTATACAATCACTACAAGCGCCTCCAATACAAGACCGACGCTACAGAGATCGAAATTGAGAAGAGCAATATTGTGATGGTGGGCGAAACCGGTACCGGTAAAACCTTGCTGGCGAAAACGATTGCTAAATTACTCAACGTTCCTTTTGCTATTGTTGATGCCACCGTATTTACAGAAGCGGGCTATGTAGGAGAGGATGTAGAAAGCATTCTTACCCGTTTGCTGCAGGTTTGTAACTATGATGTATCCGCTGCTGAAAGAGGCATTGTTTATATTGATGAAATTGATAAGATCGCCCGCAAAGGTGATAATCCATCCATTACCCGCGATGTAAGCGGAGAAGGTGTACAGCAAGGTATGCTGAAACTATTAGAAGGCACAGATGTATTAGTTCCACCCCAGGGCGGACGCAAGCACCCGGAGCAAAAGTTGATCAAGATCAACACACAAAATATTCTGTTTATCTGTGGTGGCGCTTTTGATGGCATTGATAAAATTATCGGCCGTCGTGTACAAACCAATACTATTGGTTTCAATGTAGATAAGGATTTGCAGGAGGATATGAAGAAGAACCTGTTGCGTTATGTAAATGCACAAGACCTTAAATCTTTTGGATTAATTCCGGAATTGCTTGGACGCTTGCCGGTAGTGACTCATTTGGATCCGCTGGATGCAAAAACACTAAGGGCCATCTTGGTTGAGCCTAAGAATGCTCTTATAAAACAGTATATCCGTCTATTCGAGTTAGAAGGGATCAAGCTGGCTATTGAAACGGAGGTATTGGATTTTATGGTGGAGAAAGCCATGGAATACAAGTTAGGCGCACGGGGCTTACGCAGCATTTGCGAAAGCATTTTAACGGATGCTATGTTTGAAATGCCCTCTTCGCATGAGAAGTATTTTACAATGGACATTGAGTATGCCCGTCGCAAATTCGATAAGAGTAAACTAAGTCTTTTAAAAGTAGCGTAATCATTATAAATCAGAATTATGTTTGGAAATATGTTAGGTGGAAGTGGAGACATGCAAGGACAAGTAGGCGAGCTTGTTGAAAAGTTGAAATTGGAGGCAGGCTTGTCAGACGAGCAAGCACAAAAGGTCTTGCATACGATTAAGAACTTTGTGGTTGATAAATATCCAATGTTAGGTGGAGCGGTAAATAATATTTTTGGAGGAAAGTAAGCCAGGTCAAAATTTAATAAAAAGCCCTGCATTTGCAGGGCTTTTTTAGGGTCCATCCTTTTCTATTCACAAGGACAACAAATCTGGTTTACGATTACATTGGTGATACTTAATTCCCACTCTTCCAACGGAAAAAGCCCCTTCACGTTTCCGCTGCGGGGCTATAAAATGCAAACAGCCTGTTAGTGATCACTAACAGGCTGTTTTAATAGATATGGCAGTTACCTACTCTCCCGCATTGTGGTGCAGTACCATTGGCCATGGCGGGCTTAACTTCTCTGTT
>JAOQAI010000014.1 GCA_025963645.1 Flaviaestuariibacter sp. | reverse complement strand
TTTACAAAGTTCTCTGTGCTTTGCTTTGTTGTGTCCTTTTTCATTTAAAAGTGTTTAAGAATGAATAATCAGAAACACTCTCTTAAATTAATACCTTAACGGTACACTTTACGCTGAAGATTTACATTTTAAAAAATAAGGAGTCTGCAACTCTTGAAAGGCTATCTAATTGTTTGAGAGTAAATGTTGTGTCACCCATTGATATGGTGAGGCTGTCCAAACTCCTTTTGACATGCTCAAGCCTAACTAATAAAGAATCACTATTTACCTTCTTCACATCCTGACTGAAAGAAGTAAGGCTAAAGAATAGATATGACCAAAGTAATAAACACTTTTTCACAGGTACAAGATACAATACCTATTGTATTAAATTAGCAGCATGCTTACTGAGCCAAGACAGTTTAGTATAAAGAAAGATGCTTCCAAGGAATTGAGGAATAAAGCTATAATACCCAACCTCCTTCTTGTTTTGAGCTGCGTTATAGGGTGGATTGCTGTTGTGTTATACGCATCCAATGGAGATTATAAACCTGAAACTCTCTGGACTTCTAGTGCCATAATTTTTATTGGACTTAGTATAAGTCAATATAGAAATATTATGCGCCAAATAGAGGCTATAGAGAACTTCACTATAACTATTGAAACCAACTCTATTTACAGAGACATTGCAAACTTTCCTACAGTCCAATTATATCACAGTGAGATAGTGGCTATTGAAAGGAGTAAGAATTCTGACCTTGTCTTAAGAAGTAATGATAAAGAAAATACTATTTATATCCCTAATCAAATGGAAAACTTTGAGGAGCTTAAAATGCTTCTTTCTCAAATTAGACCCATTGAGGAATCAACCAAAAAGAACAACTTAGTTCTTAAAGCAATTCTTTCTTCTGTTTGCATGATTGTTCTTACTGCTGCAGTATTCTTAGTTTCTGATACACTCCTGCTTTCAATAACCTGGATACTTTTACTTGCTTATGTGATTTATTATATTAGTTCAACTAAGAAAAGCAAGCATATTGACAATACCACAAAAAATAATTCCTGGATATTGGTGTTAGTATTAGCGCTAGCTACTATTAAAGTTCTTTATAGCTGGTTATAGAATTAGCTATATTATAATATCAGAGTAGAAATATACTTTTATATTACCTAATACTTTTAACTAGAGTCAACTTATCCTTAAAGCATCTACATTCATTATTTAAAATCAGCAGCAGTAGGGGCTTTTGTAAATATCACATTCATGTAGTTTGAAGAATTATCTAAAATGATTTCATAAAATATCCTATCCTTTATACTATACCAATTATAAGCTGACATCTTTTCAAAGATGCCTGGCTTTTCAAACCTCTTAAATACTCTCAAATAATCAGGTAAGTATTCTTTAATTGTTACTATTCTTTCTTGTGTACAAATGTTCTTCTTGTTAAAACTAAACTCCAACAATTCTTCATAATTCTTAAATCCATATTTCCCTTTCCTAATATATTGAATCCTAGGAATTCCAGAAATTACTACCTCATCATATACTTTACCATATGTCTCAATTACTGCATCTTTTTTCTTATTAATATTGTTTTGAGCAATGCTAATTTGAATACTAAAACAGAAGTATAGTGTTATAAATAAAACTTTCATTTATATAAGTTTTTTTGTTTCAGAAAAAGTTTAAAGATTAATGTTATTCTAGGCTGAATTTAGAATATTCTAAAACCTCCCCCTGGGTGCATCTAATTCACTTGTGTCTTCACAACCTTTGAATAGAGAAAGGAAAAGATAGATTACTATAATTCCTAGGATTACTATAAAGACTACCTGAAGTGGATTTCTCTTCTTTATGTTCTTATCCTCTACATCTTTAAATCCACTGAGCGCCCATTCACCTATTAAATAGCCAATTGGTAATAATACAGCAAGAAAGATGATGATTACAATAGCGTTTCCAATATTTGCTATTAAGTGCATTCTAATTATTTTGATATGATTTGAATGGTAGTGCGTATATAATTGTGATACACCCTCTTGGAGTTAATGCGTCATTCATGGGAGGTGACATTTTTACAAACCTGTCTAACTCCACTCTAACTCCATTTTTTGCATCATAAAAAGCAAAGTCTTCATACATGGATATATTATCCAAAGTTTGTCTATCTGCCAGTCCTTTTATGTAAGTCCTATCAAATGTGCTTTTTAGAGAAGTGTATATTTCTTCCTCTGATGGTATCTCATCATCAGTGAGGTCTACCAGACTAGCTTGTACCCATACTTGACCATCTTCCATATCTTTACCTACTGTAGAAATGTATGAAAAACGCTGGGTAATATGAATTCTTACTAATCCAACTTTATTGTTGAAGATTGTTGGATAAATAGCCCCATAGAATTTTTTTCCCTTATCAGTTTCAAAAGTGTAATAATAAATGCCACTTGGAGTCTTATTGATACCTACTTCATCTAACTCCTTTATATACTCCTGGTAACTTATCCCAAGTTTAACTCCTGGTAATACTTGAAATGATGTATCTGGTTGGCAAGAGACCAATAATATGGTCAGTAATAAAGCGATTAAATAATTGTATTTCATAATGATGAGCTTAAAGATAATGAATCTACTTATTAGTAGTATCATATATAGGGTTGCTTTTTAGTAGCGCAGGTTTGAGTTTTAATACATGCAGGAAAAAACTCCAAAGCCTGAGAAGAAGATTATTGAGCCTTTGAATGATGAGGAGCAATTAAGAAAGATTGGTGCAAGAATTAAACAGCTTAGACAGTCTGCTGGCTATGATAGTGGAGAAAAGTTTGCTTTTGAGCATGACATACCCAGAGCCCAGTACTCAAGATATGAGAAAGGGGAAAATATGCGCCTCACAAGCTTTATGAAGGTTCTAAGTGCTCTTAAAGTATCTTATGTAGACTTTTTTAGCAAAGGTTTTGATGATTGATGGGCAAAAAAAATACCCTATTGAGGGCATTTTCCTACAGACTTGGCAAATTGAAAAAAATCAAATTTTATTGAAAGTCCCATCCAGCAATGCATTCAAGGGATTTGTCATTTTATCATTTTATCACTCCTGTATAGGTTTAGTGTAAATCCCCTGAGCTTCCTTAGATAGTTTTGAACTATCCAATAGAACTTTAAGGTGCTTGCCTACTGTGCTTTCAGGAATCTTAAGCTTCTTTCCAAGTTCCACTGCCTCAGCTCTGGTGAATTTATAAGGCAAGGCTTGTAAGAACCTATCTATTGTCTTCAAATGCTCTCTTACAGTAGTTTGAGGCGTGATTTCCAACATGGTCAAGGTATGGCTCATATAGATACAAGTTAGTTCCCTTGCCACTTTAAAATCATTATCAGAGCACTCCACTACTGCTGCTTTATTTCTTGACTCCCATTTACGCAAAGCAGTTAATATCATGGCAATTCTAAAAAAGATAATACCCATACGCAGTGAAGAGGAGTGAGTATCTTCTCCATGAGAAGCCTGTGAACTCTCTATACAATTATTTAGAAAGTCATCCATTTGAGCCCACTGGCTATCACTCAAAGTAAATTCTGTTGGGTAGGTTTCTAAAAAGACTGCCATCTGTCTGACCTCTTCTCCTTTCCTGTCAAAGAACTCCTCAAACCCACCATCAATGTGCTTTGGCTTAACACTAACCCTTTTAAAATCCTGCTTGTAAACATAGAAACCCATTCTACTGAACAATCCATTCTCAACTGATGGTAGTAACCTTTGCATTTGGTTTGGAGTGCCTGTAAGTACCATGCTTAGCTTAGGCGTTTCAATATGAATATCCAGATTGCCTATGACCCTTGAATAGGATATTGATTCATGCTGGAAAGCCTCTCTAAGATTGGCTGAAAAGTTTCCCCATTCTTGCATCAAGGCATTTACAAGTGTATCTATCTCAGATTCAAATAGGATACCCTCTCCCTGATTATCTGCCAGTTGTTGAATTATCCTGGCTGCACTTGTATTAGATGCAAGGAAGAGTCCCCAAGTTCTAGGAGTAGGTGTAATCCTGTTGGGAGTATCCTTCTTTCTATCATCATGCAATGCCTTTGCAAGCTTCTTAGCAAACAAGGCTAAACTCTTGGAATTACCTGGAGGTGCTACAATAGCAAAATACAGATTAGGGTAGAAGCGCTGCGTATAGTACCTCCCAGATACACTGGGAAGACAACCACTAAGTACGCCTAATGCTGCTGTAATAAACACATCCTTTTCTCTTTTAGATGGTAGATGGATACAAGGCTCACGCAGAAATGAAGGCAGTCTGTCAATCACTGATTGAGGAATAGTTGGTGTAGAAGAAAGCTTTTGATTGATATCTACAGATTTCATACAACAGCATTTAAGGAGTTAGCAGTATTTGTGTTTAGTCCTTCCTTATGATACCTTCTTAGTAAATCCAATACATCTTGTCTACTGTAATAGCATCTCCTCCCAACCTTGGAGAAGCCAAGTTTGCCTTCCTTCTTCCATTTACTGATGGTAAGAGGTGAGATACTTAATGCATTAGCTAGTTGTTGACTTGTGTAGAAGTCTGCTGTACTTATCTTATGTAGCTGGCAATATCTTGTGATACCAGCAATACAATCCTGGATACCCTTAAGGGTATCAAATAAATTTTCAATAACCATTATTAGTTATTTAAGTGGGGTTAACGTTTCCAATGTCTTCTAAACCTTCTGGGGAAACCTTCTTGAAAATCCTTCCACTTTCTTCATTATCAGCTTGGGAGGCTGATTGCAATGCAAATATACTTTGTATATATGCGTTTTACAATTAATATTTAAAGTTAATTGGCTGTAAGAAAGTGTGAGGGTGGCAAAACTGATAAAACTGATAATCTCATGAAACACAGTACTGTACAGCATTTCAGAAGCTTTTCCTATTTACCCATTTTGCCAAATTCTAGAAGGGTAAACCATCAATCCACCTTATCAGGTAAGTACCTAACCCACTCTTTGCCATTAAAGTATTCTACAGCAAGCCAATTGCTGCTATCTATATTTTGAGTTGAGGCAAACCAATGCTTAGGATTACTTCCATCTCCATCAGCTAACTTTTCCATGTGCCTATGCTCTGATTTCTTTAAGCCTGAAATCTTTTTGTATTGTTCCCAATTGAGAACAACTATACTAGGGTCGACTTCAATTCTTCCAAACCCTAATAACTCAAGATGCTGGGGCATGGTCAATCTGATAACATTTCCTAGTTTGTCTCCAACCATTTTTGTTGCTGATGGGTCCCAAAAAGGATTAGTTGAAAACCAGACACATGGATGCTTATCTCCACTTTTTCTTTCAAATTCTGAAACCTTAAGTTCTTTAGACTTGATAATTTCATCTAACCTGACTTGCGCTGTGTAATGCCATAATTGCTTTTTCATACATTTTTGTTTTGTATGGCAAAGCTGTTTTTTAATCACTTGTCCCTTTTGTCCATCTTGTCCTCCTTACGAGTATGCCTATCACTTATACTGATTTCAAAGACATCCTCACTTGGTATCCTTGACCTATTCAGATATTTTTTGAGAGATTCTTTACCAATAAGTACTCCTTTTTCTTCATGATAAAAGGCGTTTACAATGAAATTGTTTAATGAATCCCCCTTGCATAGGATTAAAGGAATGTTTGAATTTGGAGCATTTAGCTTTTGTAGCTCTAGGAATAGAGAGCATAATAATGCCTTGCTACCATTCCATACGAGCCTATTATCATTATCAGATTTTACTGTTTTTGAAGGCTTAGGGGGTGTTATAAAACTGCCTTCATATTTTATAAGTAGCTTCTCTTTAAATTCTTTCAAAGCAGTTTTCAAGTAAATAAATTCTGGATTTTTTTTATAGTTCCAATCAAACGCTTTTACTAAATAATCAATGTGCGCAATCTGCTTTTGTATGAATTCATCCCCATCAGCTTTTGCAAAGGATGCCATTGCTGCATCAATCTCCTCAAGAGCAAAAATTTTTTCTCTTTTAACTAGAACTTCAATTACCTCTTTGTATGTAACAGGCTCTTCTTTTACATGCACATGTTCCAACAAATTTTCTTCATGCATTAACCAATAGTTTTGTCCATCAGTCTTTACAATCATATCAACATCCTTAATTCTACTTAAGAATTCAAATGGGGTTTTTACAGGATATTCTGAGTCAATTATCTGGTTAAAGAACCTTAAAGGAGAACGCATAAGCAGTTATGTTTAAAAAGAAAAATACAAATCTATCAGATAGCCTTGGGCTAAGAGTTTGGATTTTTATTTTCTTTTCTTTCAATTGATGGAAGACTTTTAGGTAAATCTAATTGGTGGGTATAGTTCCTTAATGCAGTTTCTGGATTGTTACCCATAAGAAATGCTGTCATTACTGGAGTTAAGCCTTGATGAATGCACCTACTACCAAAAGTATGTCTGCAAGCATACAGATTCCTAGGCTCTATGTTCAACTCTTTCAATACTTTACTAAATACCCTCTTCTGAAACATCCTATCATCTATGGCTACTCCTGTTGGAGAAGTAAAAACCAAATCATCAGGATTTTTATCAAGCAGTAATGGAAGTAAAACAACTTTTAAATCCTCATCTAGTGGTAAAACACGCTCCTTACCATTCTTTGTTTCCTTCCTAATACGTGCAGCAGCATTTGTGCCTTTTAATGTCCTGGACAGTGTTTCTTTAATTGAAATCCTATTTTTTTCAAGTTGAATATGCTTTACCCTCAGTCCTATTGCCTCCCCATTCCTTGGACCTAGTTTGAAAATAAAGTACAAAAAGGGATAATAATGGGAGTGCTTATAATTAGCACTTGCAGGACAAAATTTATCCTGCTTGAAGGCATCAAGTATACTTAATATCTCTTCCTCATTAAAGGGTTTCCTTTTAGGCTTATCTGTCTTCCTGACTTTCCTGACTAACACATCCTCTAAGGGATTGGTCAGAGTGATTTGTGTTTTAGTAGTCCAGTTGAAGAACTTCTTAAGCAGGTTCAATCTCCTGTTATAGGTGGATGCACTGAAGGTTTCACTGTTGAAATGCTTAACCACCTCAGAGAGGTCAAAAGTACCCCATCTCAACATCATGTTTCTGGTTGAGTTATAGTCAACATCCTTATCACAATCCATGTTCCTGTAATTCCTTACCCATTCTTCAAAGTAGGTAACAAGTGTTTTACTAACTGGACTTCTTTCAGCTTCCTTGTTAGCTATAGGCTTATACTTCTCTAAAGTCCTATCAAAGGAATCTTGCACTAAGTCATTCTCAATTGCCAGGGCAATCTTCTTAGCTGCTAATAGATTTGATTTGCTGTAGCTAAATAAATTAAGTGAGAAACGTTGTTTTTGAAATCTGAATCTGAGTCTAATTCTACCAGCTGCATTGATGATACTAACTGAGCCTTTGTGGTTCTTCTTTTCCTGTCCCATTCCTGTCCCAATTTTAAGGTGACAGGTCAGATTTGAGTAAAAATTAGCTTTAAAATTGTGCTGAATTAATGGAGAACAGAGGATTTCTTAGCATGCCATGCAAGCGCTCTACCAACTGAGCTAACCCCCCATTGTTGGATGGCAAAAATAAGGGTTGAGAGAATATCTATGGTATAATAATTTCTGTGATACCAGAAAATTTTTACACTATGCAAAAAGGTGCAGAATCCAAGAAAGTGCGTCCGGCACAATCGCAAAAAATGCCTGGTCTAGAAGAGAAAATGAAGCCGCACCCAATAGATATAAAGGCGCAACCCGCCAAGAAATTAATGGGGAAGGTAGCCGTGATCACAGGTGGCGATAGCGGTATTGGGCGTGGTGTAGCCATGCTGTTCGCAAAAGAAGGCGCTAACGTGGCTATCGTCTATCGCCCGCAGGAAGAAATAGATGCAGCGGAAGTAAAACGCGTAGTAGAGGAAGAGTTCGGGCAAACCTGCCTGCTTTACCCCGGCGATATCCGCAAAGAGAAATTCTGTTTAAAAGTGATCAACGACACGGTAAAGAAGCTGGGGAAACTGGACATCTTGGTGAACAACGCTGCTACGCAAACCGAGCAAAAAAATATTGAAGACATCACAACAGCGCAGTTATATGACACTTTTGAAACCAACATTTTCCCCATGTTCTGGTTTACAAAAGCAGCCATGCCCTACTTAAAAAAAGGGGCTTGCATCATCAACACAACTTCGGTTACCGCCTACCGTGGCAGCGCGGAACTTATTGATTACTCCTCTACAAAAGGTGCTATCGTAACCTTTACCCGTAGCCTTGCCCAATCCCTTTCCAAGAAAGGCATCCGGGTGAATGGCGTTGCCCCGGGACCTATCTGGACGCCGCTGATCGTTGGCAGCTTTAAAGGAAAAAAAGTAGCAGAGTTTGGATCGGATGTGCCCTTAGGCCGTGCCGGCGAACCCGCGGAAGTGGCGCCTTGCTATCTCTTCCTTGCCAGCGGTGATGCTTCTTATATGACCGGCCAGATACTACATCCGAATGGTGGTGAAATTGTAAATGGATAACCCGGTTTGGGGTTTGGGGTTTGGGGTTTTTAAAAGCAAAAACAAATCAAAACTCGATTTTGATGGCATTATTTGTGTAGAATAAATATATCTCTCAAGGGGTGGTTTTATTTCGAAAAGACCTGAGATCAAACCCGTAGTACCTGACGGGTAATGCCGGCGAGGGAAGAGAGAAAAAAGGTTTTGGCGCAGTTGTCAAGACCTTTTTTTGTTGTTAGGCCTTCAGCAACCCGGGAATAAGGAATAGGTTTTCCCGGGCTGTGATAAAGAGATCGTTGCCATCTTTTCCACCCCAGCAACAGTTAGCCGGAACCGTATCCAATTCCATCCTTGCTAACCTTTCCCCTTCTTTGTTAAGGATAAGGATGCCTTCCTTGGTGCAGAGATAAAGATTCCCCCACGGGTCGCATTTTATCCCATCACTATTCTCTTCTGCCACTATCCTTTTTTGCTCTAAAGTTTGTGCATCAAACTCTAAAATAAATCTTTCAAAAGGCTTGTTAGAACAGGTGAAGACAGACTTTTGATCTGGCGATAAGCAAATGCCATTTGGATGGCTATAGGCTGATGAGAAAGCTGTCAACTCTCCATCTCTCCAGGCATAATACGCAGCTTTCTCTTGTCGTAATTCCGGATTCAACTTTGCCTCTTTCAACCCATAAGGAGGATCGCTGAAATAAAAAGTCCCATCATTATGTACCACAAGATCATTAGGACTATTGAAAGGCTTATTATTAATGCCTGTAAGAAGTGGCTGCACTGTTCCATCTGCATATTTTGCTACAGCGCCATCCCCATGCTGGCAAATAAAAAGTGCTCCGCCACTATCGTATGCCAGTCCATTTGAACCGATTTGCTCCGATAAGAAACTCTTGTTACTGCCCGTAAATCCACTGTGTTCTAAGTAGACTTCTTTCGGGTAGCCCGGCGCTATTTTAAAGATCGCATTGCGAGGTATATCGCTGAATAAGTAAAACCCTTCCGCATTCCAGACTGGGCCTTCCGCAAAAGCACAAGTCGCGTCCAGCTTTTCAATCCCAAAATCGATATGAATAAAAGACCTGACGGATTGATTGTAAATAGTTAGCTGTGGATGCATAGTTGAATATAGATGGCTTATCCTAAACTTTCCATTTTCTTCAGAACCTTTACCAGCTCAATGCCTTTGCCAAGGACCGGTTTGAACAGGTCGCCTTCTGCTTTTAAACGATCGAAGATATTGTTCATATTGTAGGTTGTTGGCAAAAGTCCTTTCTTCACCTCGTCCCAATGCAATGGCGTAGAGACCGGCACACCTGGCTTCGGACGCATAGAGTAAGGCGCGGCAGCCGTCTGCGTTTCTCGGTTTTGCAGGTAATCTAAATAGATCTTATTCTTTCTCTTAGCCGGACTTCGTTCAATGCTGGTATAACCCGGAATTTCCGCATTCACCATGGTTACGATCAATTCCGCCAGGCTCTTGCTTTGATCATAATTATACTTTCCGCCCAGTGGAATATAGATATGAATACCAGTTGATCCTGATGTCTTCGGATAACAATCGGCGCCAATGGAGTCCAGCACTTTCTTTACCACTTGTGCGCATTCAATTACTTTATCGAAACCAATGCCTTCCGGGTCAAGGTCTATGAGGCACCAATCCGGTTTTTGCCAATTCTGGGTGCGGGAATGCCAGGGGTGCAACTCTATACAACCCATATTCGCCATGTAGATAAGGGTAGCTTCATCATTACAGATCATGTAGTCAACATTCTGGTTGGTGGACTCGCTGAAATCGCGGTGCGTAGGTATCCACGAAGGAATTTTACCACCCATGTCTTTCTGAAAAAAGTGTTGCCCATTGATGCCGTTCGGGTGGCGGTGTAAGGACTGTGGACGATCCTTCATATAAGGCAGGAGGTAGGGAGCGGCTTTCAAATAATAATTAATAAGGTCAACCTTTCGGGCACCTTCCTTGGGCCAATAGATCTTGCTAAGGTTGGTAAGATGAACTTCTTGTTTAGACAACGCCACAGATTGATCAACGCCATCCTCCAAGCTTACTTCCTTACCCGAATCAGCAGTCTTTTTTGAAGAAGTTTTCGTGGTTATTGCAGCTTTCTTTGGTGGAGCTTTTTTAGCAGATGCTTTTGTGACCTCCTTTTTCGCTGCACTCTTTGTTACACTTTTGCTTACCATGGCATTACTGTTTTTGCTTTTTTCTATAATCACATCCGCTGCCTTTTTATCGCTGCGCAAACCCATGAAAATAGGATGCCGGGCCATCCAGTCTTTTGTCCACTCCGTAAATTTTATCTCGCACACCAACTGTGGCTTTACCCAGGTTACCGGCATATTCCCTTTGGGACATTTGGCGAAGGGGCATTCATCAATAATTAACGGTTGCAGTTGATTGTGAATCGCTTCGAGCCTTTTGGTACTGAAGCCGCTACCGGTATGTCCTACATACACAAGTTCTCCATCTTTATAAGCCCCCAACAGCAATGCCCCAAAGAATTTGCGGGTGTTTCGCGGCTTTGTAAAACCTGTAATGATCACTTCCTGGCGTTGGTTCACTTTTACTTTCAACCAATCTTCGGTTCTGGCACCCATGGTGTAAACACTATTGCTCCTTTTGGCCATGACGCCTTCCAGCCCTTGTTGCAATGCAACCTTAAAAAAATTTTCCCCATCGCCTACTACATGATCGCTGTATTTAAGTACCGGATGATCTTCCGGTACTATTCTCCGGAGGATAGCTTTACGTTCTATCAAGGGAGGACCCGTAATATCGTAACCTTCCAGCCAGATGATATCGAAAACGCTGTACTGCAATTGAACCGGTGAATTCTGCCAATTCTGGAGCAGCTGAAAATTAGCAAGACCTTTATCATCCACGGCAATGATCTCTCCATCAAAAACCGCATTTATGTCTAAAGATCGCAGGGCTTCGGCAACCGGCAAGTACTTGCCCGTAAAAGGTTTGAGATTGCGGGAAATAAGATCAACATCTCCGTTCTGAATTTCCGCTACAGCACGGTAGCCATCCCACTTTATTTCGAAAAGCCAGTCATCGCTGCTAAAAGGCGCATCAACCAGCGTAGCCAGCATTGGCTTGAATTCATGCGGCATGGGTGACTTTTTTGCTAATGCAAAAGAACCGCCCAACAAGGATGCTATATCAAGTTCTTTTTTTTTACTGGATCTCGCAGCCGTTTTCTTAGTAGCTGTTTTTGCAGGTGCTTTTTTGGAAGCAGCCTTTTTAACAGCTGCCTTCTTTGCAGACTTCACAGGAGCTTTTACTTCTTCCTCCGGGTGATTAGGCGTCGTTCCTGCAGCGGCGGCGACTTCTGCAATGGTCTTCCCTGATCTTACAGAAGCGTTTTGGAGCGCTATATCTTCATCCGAAGCAAATTCATCACTGCTCTTTATCAGCAGCCACGACTTTTCTTCCTTTCCTAATTTGCGAAGTGAAAAGCTGCCGTTGATCTTTTTACCGTGCATGACAAATTTCATATTGCCCGCAAAGTATTGGCGCAGCAATTCTTTCTCTTGTTCCGCATGGCTTAAGCCCGCACTATCCAATGGTTCATAAAAACCTTCATCCCAAATAATGACCGTACCACCACCATAATTCCCTTCAGGAATCACACCTTCAAAATTGCGGTAGTCATACGGGTGATCTTCAACATGCATGGCCAGTCGTTTGTCCGCAGGCTTTAACGATGGTCCTTTCGGAACCGCCCAGCTTTTTAGTGTACCCTTCAGTTCAAGCCGGAAATCGTAATGCACATGCGAGGCATCGTGCTTTTGGATCACAAATCGCAGATGATCTTTCGATGATTTTTCTTTACCAACAGGCTCCGAGGTTTCTGAAAAATTGCGCTTTTTATTATAGAGGGATAAACTCATAGCTATGGGTGAAAGCTGAAAAACTTATGCCAGAGAATAGGAAAGCCTTGAGCTAACAGCTATCAGCTATCAGCAGTTGCAATTAGCTTTATTTAGAAATCGGGGGTGAGTAGATTTACGGTGGCTAACAGTTAAAGGCTCATAGCTCGCCGCTTTAGGCTGTTCTCTTTTTTGGAGCCAGGCTGGCTTTCAAAACCTCCATCAGGTCTTTCACCGGTGCGGTTTTCTTATCCGGTTCGGCAATGCGTATCTGCTTGCCGGCAGCCTTAGCCTTAATGACCTTTTTGAGTTGAATGATGTAATCATCTTTAAATGCCGCAGGATTGAACGCCTCTGTTAATTGCTCAATTAGTTTCAAAGCCAGTGACAATTCCTTTTCGGCAACTTTTGTAGATACTCCGGTAGCGGGCACTTCCTTGATCTCGGTTTCGTACCGCATTTGCTCCAGCATCAGCACCTCCTTATATGGCTTAATAGCACATACGTGTTCGCGGTTGCGCAACATGAATTCAGCAATGCCTACGGTGCCTGCTTTTTCTAAAGCTTTTAATAGAAGTCCGTATGTTTTTTCGCCGCCTTTAGCTGGCAATATGTAATACGGCTTCTCAAAATAGATCGGGTCTATTTCTTCGGCTTTTACAAATTGAACGATGTCTATGGATTTTGATTTTTGCGGGCTGGCTTTTTGAAAATCTTCTTCGTCTACAATAACGAATTTCCCTTTCGCATACTCAAAGCCTTTTACAATGTCCTTCCATTCTACCTCTTTATCCGTTTTTGTATCAATGCGGGCATACCGGATAGGCGCCTTGTCTTTCTTTGAAAGCATGTGCAGATCCAGTTCTTCAGTCTGTACAGCGCTGACTAATTTTACCGGAATGTTTACCAGCCCAAAACTAATCGTACCGGACCAAATAGGACGTACTGCCGCCATCAGCTATAAAAATTTAGGATGCAGGGAAAAACGTATTGTGACCTACCTGGCTGGTGCTACGGAAAAAAGTAGTGACCGTGTTAAGCGCTTGTTGTAGCAGGTTAACCTTAGGACGAGGCGCCGTCTCATGGCAATCAGCCCGCTGCATTTTTACCTTTACCAACACCATTTCTTCAAAAATCCTTGGGTGTATATCTTCATTCTCTTCCAGGAAAGCATACATTTCTTCAGGGTCGGTGATCATCCAGCCTTTCCCGGAAATTTGCAGGAAGTACTCCACTCCTTTTTTGTAGAAATCCAAGCGAACCGGGAAGTCAGCCTCGAATTGCTTAACGTCTTGCACTGGCCTTTTTACAAAAAACCAGATATATCCAAACTCGTCTACTTTAAGTGTACTGACCAAAGAAGTAGGCAGTTTTAGAACAGCATCACTTTGGTTGAAGAAGATAGCACTACCAATCTGGTGGATTTTTTCTTTCAGAAAATTCAACTGTTGACTTGAGTGTTGAGTTGCAGACATAGACTTAAGGTTTTATTTTTAGTTCCAAAGGGTGTACTACAATATCCCAAATTAAGTACCATAAAAAAGCTGCCTTAGATGGGCTTGCTAACCTGAGCCATTGGGTAAAATCGTCCACAGCCCCTATTGTTGTTGAGTTAGCGCGGTCTGCTTTTTGCGTTTTTGCTATCCTCTAATCAATAAAAAAAATATTATGGCAAAAGCAACAGCAACAAAATCGGCTGCTACAAAAAAAACAGCGGCTGCATCCACGCAAAGTGAAGAATCAATGTTGAAGGATTTGTTTATCGAAGAATTGAAAGACATTTATTGGGCAGAGAAGCACCTGACGAAGTCAATGCCCAAGATGAGAAAAGGCGCCACATCCGAAGAACTGGCCAGCGCATTTGAAAATCATTTGGCGCAAACGGCAGAACAAATTGCACGAATTGAAGAAGTGTTTGAGATGCTGGAAACCACGGCCCGCGCCAAGAAATGCGATGCAATGGAAGGATTGGTGAAGGAAGCGCAAAGCGTATTGGAAGATACGCCCAAAGGTTCTGCGGTAAGAGATGTAGCGTTGATCATCCATGCCCAAAAGATCGAGCATTACGAGATCGCATCGTATGGCAGCCTGGTGCAATTAGCGAAAACAATGGGACGCAATGACATTGCAGATGTATTGCAGGTAACGTTGGACGAGGAAAAAACAACCGACCAGTTATTAACACAATTGGCAGAAAGTGGCATCAACATCAGCGCGGACAATGAAATGGAGAAGTGATTTCATTGTTAATAAGTTGAACAAATAAATGAAAGTCAGGCTATTTGGTCTGACTTTTCGTTTATCTACACAAATAGTTCAGTTATGCCCACAAACAATCAATTGCAGAAGGAAGTGGACCAGGTGGTAAGAAACCGCAGGAGGCTTTCTTCGAGCTTTCAGCTGTTTGCCAGTAAGGCAACACGTGTAACCGGAAGCCCAACCGCCTTTCTCATAGCCATGATCGTTATATTCATTTGGGCAGTAACTGGTCCCCTGTTTCATTATTCTGACACCTGGCAATTGGTTATCAATACAGGAACTACCATCATCACCTTCCTGATGGTTTTTATCATCCAGCAATCCCAAAACAAAGATTCGCTGGCGCTGCAACTAAAATTGAATGAATTGATAGCTTCTGAAGAAAGAGCCAGCAACCGGCTGATAGATATAGAAGACCTGACACAGGAAGAATTGGAAGTGCTGAAAAAGTTTTATGTAAAGCTTTCGCACCTCGCCAAAAATGCCGATGACCTGCACACCTCTCACTCCGTGGATGATGCGGACGATGTGCATGAAGAAAAATCGAATTATAAAAAGAGCCGGTTCGAGATCCGCAAATACAAATCCGCATAATCCATGGAAGCCACACAACTATCGCATAAAGAGTTTTTAAAAATAGATAGGGATTATACAGAAGCGGCAAAAGCTGCCGATCTTTTATATGTCAGTGACAAAAGCAAAGGCATCACGCGGCAGAAGCGGGGTGACACTTTTGTTTATATCTATAATGACAAGCCACTGAAGGATGAAAAAGAATTGGCCCGTATAAAGAAGTTAGCCATCCCGCCCGCCTGGACCAACGTGTGGATCTGCCCGAAAAAAAATGGGCATATCCAAGCCACCGGTTTTGACCTGCGCAACCGTAAGCAATACCGCTACCACGAGTTTTGGAATGCACTGCGGAACGAAACGAAGTTTCACCGGATGTACGAGTTTGGTAAACTGCTGCCTTCGCTCCGGCTGCGGCTTGAGGAAGATTTTCAAAAGAAGGAATTATGCCAGGAAAAAGTATTGGCGACGGTAGTAAGCCTGATGGAACGAACCTATATCCGCATTGGGAACAACGATTATGAAAAGCTTTACGGCTCTTACGGCTTAACCACGCTCAAGGACAAGCATGTGAAAGTGGATGGCAGCCAGATACGGTTTTCCTTCACCGGCAAAAAAGGCATCAGCCATGATATTGACCTGAAGAACCGCAAGCTGGCGAAAGCCGTGCAGGCCTGCCGCGACATCCCTGGCAAGGAGTTATTCCAATATTATGATGCAGAAGGCAACCGTAAGCCAATAGATTCAGGTATGGTAAATGCCTATATTAAAGAAGCAACGGGCGGCGATTTTACGGCGAAGGATTTTCGTACCTGGGCGGGTACGCTAAATATCCTTCAATCCTTTAAAGCCTTTGGCGAAGTGGGGATTGAGACCGATATAAAAAAGAATGTATTAGCTGCCCTCGATGAAGTGAGCAAAAAATTAGGCAACACCCGGACGGTCTGTAAAAAATACTATGTGCATCCAGGCATTATCCGGCTGTATGAAGAGAATAGCCTTGCCAAATACCTGAAGCAACTGGATGCGATTGAGGCGCCGGATGACCTGACTGGCCTCACCTCGGAAGAAAAGGTTTTGATGAAGATCTTGAAGGAGTTGGTGTGAGGAGATTTTCGAAGGAACCACAAAGATGTCCATTCCCCTGTTACAATTGGCCTTATAAAACAAAATGTTGGTACCAATGCAAATGAACAGGGAGAGTTTTCCATTAGCTGTAAGCAGCCAGACCTGGACACCCTGATTATTTCCAGCATTGGTTATTCAACAATTCGTCTGTCGGTTAAAGACTTAAGAACTAATACTATTTTTACGCTTTCCGCTATGGAGGTGCAACTGAGATCGGTTGTAGTCAAAAACAAATGGAGCTATAGTAGCCAGCTGCTACCTGTCTGTTCGCTCTCCTGTACTTGATCCCGACATGGCATCATTATCACCACCAGCATAATCATCTCTGCCACTTGTCTGCCCCAGATCATCGAGGTCTGCAATATCATTCTCCTTCAGGCCTGCTTGCTGAGCTATATCCTGTCTCTGGTTTTGGTCAAGGTGTGTCAGCGGGTTCTGTTGAGAAGTTCTTTCCCTTCCTGTATTTTCGGCACTGCCTGTGCCTTCCTGCGATTTATCCTGTTGCATGTTTCAATCTTTATTTTTTAACTACAACCTTGATGCCAGTACAAATGTTTTACGCTCCTCTTTGTAAAATGGGGGTAGTGTTTTTTAGAGGCACAGAAGCTTATTTATTGAGCCTGTTTATGTAAGATGTGTACTCCAATGAAAGCTTGTCCACCAACATAAGTCTTGCCATGCAGCCCGCGTTTTGCTATGACGCATAAGATCGAGATGGAGCCCTATAGGCAACCGTAAATCAGAATAGGATAGAGGCGGGGAACAAAAGATTATAAGCAGCAGTAGAAAGCTGGGAAGCAAGTGAGGGAAGAACAAGAAGCAAACGGCTACCTTTCCCGTTTGCTTCTTGTTAATTATTTAACGAGTAGCAGTGATCTGTCCGCGGATTTCTCCACCCGTATTTGCAGCGGTACGCATGCTATAATACCAGCCGCCGTTCAGGAACTGGGTTTCCTGCGCATCCGTTAGTGTCATCTGTCCGGAATGGGTGCCAGTACTTGTAAGGTTAGAACCCATGGTCCAGTTGCTTCCCACAAGGGTGCCCGCCTGTCCGCTGTTCCCGGCATAAAAACCTCCCCCGGTAGGCGCACCGGTAAGTCCGGTCCAGTTTGTTGTATAATTCAGGGTGTTTGTGTTGGCGTTGTAACTGCCGCTGATCGTACCGGTGCCCGTACCCGATACGGAAGGTACCATTTGGTTGCCACTGGCGTTACCGCTTAGCGTGTACATCTGGTTGGTGTTATTGTCGTCATCGTCATCCTTGTCGCAGGAAGAAACAAGTAAAGTGCACGCAAGAGATGCTAGGATCGTAAGCCTTCTGGAAAAAACTGTTGATTTTCTCATACATCAATTTTTTAAATAATTTAGAGTGAAGAATGTTATGTGAGAAGTTCGCAAAAAAGAGACCTTTTGGTCTGAGCTATAGCCGCAAGTTGTGCACAGGCTCTTTAAGCGGAGCATTAACGTGTAACTTGTTTTTTTTGTGGAACGAAGAGAACGAGGAGAACAAGATCATGCTGATAAATAATATTACCTACCCTGATGCACACGTGAGATAAACCTCACTTAGGGCATGAAAATCTAATCTATATATTATGTTGAGGCAGGCAAGCAAAAGAGCAGCCAATTGATAATAGTTTTGACTCCGTTTATGATTACTAAGCGCACATTTATTTACCTTGTTCTGGGGATGGCTTGCTTTGGTGCGTTTGCCTGCAAAAGCACCCGTGGCGTGACATCTGAGGCAGCCATGTACAAAGCCATTTATATTGACCAGTTCAAATTGACCTATTTCAGGCAGCTCCTTATCAAGAGCTATAACAATTCCAAAGCGGTTCAGGAAATCATTGGTGCAGACCATAGCGGCTTTACAGAACCAATTTTGACTGCGGACGATCATAAACTCATTGACAGCTTAACAACCATTGACAACGAGAGAATGAAGATTGATTCTACCGCAGGTAATAGAAGGGCGGAGGGGGCAGAAGGAAAGCGACCATTGGGATTTATTCTTGAAAAGCTTACTAGCAAATGGCTTGACAGTCTCTCCAGGCAGAGATTAAAAATAAGTGGCGTGCCTGAGGGTTGGGTAGAGTGAACAGCCCATATTCATAAAGAGCATTAAAAACGAGGCGGCCACTACGGTTACTCAGTTGAGAACGTAAAATCATGTACATGAAAAATATGAATTATGCCCATCTAATTATGATCTTGATTGGATTAGTTTATATCATATTTCCAAAGCATCTTGCAAAACTTTCGAAAGTTCGTTTTCGCCCAACCGGATATTTATTTGGAAACAACCAATCAGTGGTCATAATCCGAATAATAGGTATAATAATCTTAGTAGTGGTTTTCATCATTTTGAAAAGTCCTCATGATTCTCTTCTTAAATCCTTCGAACAAAAACTTTAGTTTTTCTAGCATATCCTAGGCTCAATCACACGGTCATCAAAAAAAGGCGAGCCCTTTCCACCCGCCTTACTCATTTATTAACTAAGCATCATTTTCCCTTCTGGCTCGGAACGCTACTACCCTTTCTTTCCTTGCCGCCGCCCTTGCTCGCAGAACTACGGCTGCTGCCACCGCCACGGCTGGTGCCGGCGCTCTTTCCGCCGCCTTGCTTCATGCCGCTGTCGGCTACCGGGTTGCTCTCGCCGCCGCTGGCTTCTTTTCTTCCCTGGTTAGAGGTTCTTTCCGGGCCGCCGGAGCGGTTCGATTCGTTGGAACGTGCCATTGCTTTGTATTCAAAGTTGATGAAATGCTACGCCTTTTTTGATGCCGCTTTGCTGGTGGATTTTGTGCTGCTCTTTTTCGCTGCAGCACGGCCGCCCTTCTTAGCCGTCGCTTTCTTTGTTGCCCCTTTCTTTGCTGAAGATTTCTTGGTGGCTCCTTTTTTAGCACTCGATTTTTTAGCACCGGACTTTTTTGCCGCACTCTTTTTTGCCGGCACCTTGGCGCCTTCTTTCCTCGCTTCCGACAGGCCAATAGCAATTGCCTGCTTGCGGGAAGTAACCTTCTTGCCGCTGCCGGTTTTCAGTGTGCCTTCTTTTTTTTCGTGCAGCACCTCTTTTACTTTTTCGCCTGCACCCTTTGAGTAGTTTGCCATTTCGTAGAATTTTGGGTTAGTAGGATCGGTCATTACATATACAAAATTTTCGTACCACAAAAGCTAAAGCTCTTGCGTATAGCGGGGTTCAGCTACGGAGGCATTTTATGGGTATGATTTTTTAATGACTCAACTAAAAGAATCGTATGGCCAACAATGAAAAAGTAGCAGGTATCTTAAACGACCTGATCGAGATCAACAATGACCGGGTAGTAGGTTATGAAAAAGCGATTGACGAATTGAAAGAGGAGAATGAAGACTTGCGTCCACTTTTTCTGCGTTATATCAACGAAAGCAGGGGTTACAAACAAGAGCTGGTGACAGAGGTTACCCGCCTGGGCGCCGAGCCGGCAGATGGCACTACCAATTCAGGTAAGATCTACCGCGTGTGGATGGACCTGAAAGCCGTGGTGACAGGCAAGGACCGCAAGACGGTTTTAGAGAACTGCGAATTTGGCGAGGACGCCGCACAGAAAGCGTACGACATGGCGCTGAACAGCGACGAAGAACTGGAGCCTACGGTTCGTGATCTTATCGTTCGCCAAAAAACACAATTGCGTGTAGGGCACGATGAAGTAAAGCGCCTGAGAGATATGGAAAGAGCCGCTCACTAAAATAAATTTGTATGAAGAAGGCAATCTTTTTTTGTTTGGTAACGACCGTGGTAGTCTGTTCTTGTAACAATCGCAACAATCAAACGGGCGAAGGTGCTAAGGATACTACTAAAACAATAGACACCCGCCGTAACACACAAGGCACTACGGATTTTATTTACGATACATCAAACAAAGGTGGTGACAGTACGCCCAATACCGGTGGTACGCCAACAAAGCCATAGCATACTTTAATCTATTAATTGAGGCTGGTTTAAAAACCAGCCTCTTTAGTTGGGGAAATCAGTACTCAAGCCCCGCAATGGCTAAGCTTAAAATATTTGGCAAACAATTTTCCTTATGATTCTTTGATTGGATAATTCTAACAGTTGCTCTTCTTATCATTAGAACCATTATCATGAATACGTCAAGCCATTACCTGAATGTTTGCGCCGACACATGGATGCAATGTGAAAGCCTGTTGCAATCCATCTCTCAAAAACAAACCTCCTATTCTTATCGGACTACGCAGGTACTGGACGAATGCGCCAATATATGCCTGGGCACCATGGAAGCCGTAAAAGAAGGCTGGAAAGACCTTAACCAAATGGCATTGCTTTGTGTAGGCCTTTGCGAAGAATGCGCAGAGGTTTGCGAACGTTATTCGGACACACAGTTTAAGCGTTGCGCGGAGTTTTGCAAACAGTGTTCCGCCACCTTAAGCCAGCTGGCTTCCGAAGCGGCGTAGGTCAGGCGCGGCGGATAATTCCAAAAAGCAGCGAGATCACTGCCAGAACAATCAGTATATGAATTAGCCCGGTAGCATTGTAGTGAAACACACCTAACAACCAACCGATGATCAGCACCACTGCAATGATATATAATAGCGTTCTCATAATCTTCTTTTTACAATACACTTAAAATATACTGCCAAACTCTACTAACTACGATAAGTTTTGGTAACCGGCCATTAAACTGGCTATTGCTTCACGGTTCAAGAACATCATAACAGCGGTCCGGGATTGTTGTTTTAGTAGTATTATTACAAAATGTGGCGAGCTAAGAAAGTAGGCACTCTATTTAAACATACCGTCAATGGCTTTATAGATGATAATTGCCTTAAGCTGGCGGCTGCTTTAAGCTACTATACCGTATTTGCGCTCGGGCCGCTAATGATCATTATCATATCCCTGGCCGGTATTTTCTTTACCCGGGACAAGGTGCAGGTGCAGGTATATGGCCAGATGTATAAATTGCTGGGGAAAGATGCCGCGGAACAAGTGGAAGCCATTATCACGAATATTCAACATTCCGGCACCACCACAACCGGTGCCGTGGTAGGAACCATTATACTTATCATTGGTGCCACGGGTGTTTTCACAGAAATGCAGGATTCGATCAACTATATCTGGTCTGTAAGAGCCAAACCAAAAAAAGGATGGCTTAAATTCTTAAGCAATCGCCTGCTTTCTTTTTCCCTGGTTGTCGGGATGGGATTTGTACTCCTGGTATCGCTGCTCATAAATGCGCTGTTGGAGTTGTTGAGTGATCGCTTGACAAGGCTGCTTTCCGATTATACGGTTTCTGTATTCAACCTGGTCAATTCGCTGATCATTTTAGTGGTTATCACAGGGTTGTTTGCCATCATCTTTAAAGTGTTGCCGGATGCCATCATCTCCTGGAAAGATTCGCTTATTGGGGCCGTGCTCACGGCAGCCTTGTTCTTAGTAGGGAAGCTCGCAATCGGTTTCTATTTGGGCAAGGCAAATTTCGGCATTACATACGGCACTGCTGCAGCAATTATTATTTTGCTGGTATGGATCTATTATAGCTCCATCATTCTCTATTTCGGCGCAGAGTTTACAAAGATGTATGCGCTACAGGCCGGCTCCGGCATTCGTCCAAAGGACACCGCTGTCTTCATTATAAAGAAAGAATCCCGCGAAGTGCCCACTTCTTACCTCGATACCTAGCTTATAGTTGCGTACTTAAAACTGAGTGGCATAGATTTTTAGCTTCTTTTAAAGATTCATTTATTTAAAAGAAGACGCAAGATTTAAAAGACAGTTATGAAGCAAACCACTCATCCCAATTTCATTCTAGGCCTTATAAGCTTATTGCTTCTTTTTGTAGGTGTGTTTATGCGCATGAATGCTTACCGTGGTGGTGACTACGTCCTTATTGGCACTATGATCCTGGGAGGTATTCATTGGATCTGGTCAATAGTGGATGTGTTCAAACAACAAAACCTGGCATCCCAAAGCCGAGTGCTATGGGGCATCTTGATCATTTGCGTCCCTCCCGTTGGCGGGCTTCTTTACTACGCTATGAGCAAGACAGTGCGGATGTAATTACACCCCCGGGAAACTGATCGTGAAAGTAGTTCCGGTGTTCACTACGGAGCTCACATCAATCTGTGCCTTATGCGATTGCAAAATATTAAGTGTGGACGCTAACCCAAGTCCCATTCCATTTCTTTTGGAAGTATAGTAAGGTTCGAACAAGCGGGAAATATTTTCTTCGGAAATACCACAGCCATTGTCCTTAATCACAACCGTATGCATATTATCCTCCGACTCGATAGTAAGCTGCAAAATACCAGCGCCACTATTCGGCATGGCTTCCACCCCATTGATAATGATATTGAGGAAAGCTATTTTCAACTTCTCCTTGTTCGCCATCAGGAAGCAAGGGGTATCCGCATAGTTGATCTGCAGGTTAATATGCTGTAACGTTATGCGGTCAAGGGCTTCCGCTACGCTTTCATCCATGATCGTTTGCAACATGCAGCGCTCGAAAGTAAGTTCGGTAGGCCGGCTGGAGTCCAGCAGTTCCGTAATAAGATCACCAATACGTTTGCTATTACGTTGAATGATATCGAGAAAAAGGGTCGCTTCCTCAGCAGAGTTTGTTTGTGGTTCGCCTATCAATTGCTCTACGGACATATTGATATTGTTGAGCGGATTGCGCACCTCGTGTGCCAGTGTACGAACCAGCCGTCCCGCCGCACCTAACTTTTCTACCATCAGGTTTGCTTTTTCTGCACGACGCAAGTTGGTAATGTCGTGCATCAGTCCCTGGTAATTAAGTTGGTCAGATGTAACCAATGGAGCCGTCAGCGTAAAAATGCAGATCTTGCGATCGCCTGTTTTGGTAATGAGCTCTATCTCCAAATCATTTACTTCACCTTCCTCTTCCAGCGTTGATTTCAGTCTCTTTTTATCGCTGGCGTCAGCAATCAGCTCATAAACTGTAATTCCTTTTAATTCTTCCACGGCATACCCTAAAAGTTCGGAAGTTGCGGCATTGATATCTACAAAACAAAGTGATCGATCGGCAATAAAAACGGAATCTTTTGAGAGCTCGAAAATGCTGCGGTATTTTTTTTCATTTGCCCGAAGTGCTTTCAGGTAAGAGGTACGTTCCAGGGCATAGCGAATACAGCGCTCCAGTTTGTCAGCGTTGAGGTCTGTTTTTACCAGGTAATCCGTGGCGCCCACCTGCATCGCTTCTATATCAATTTCCTTATTACCCTTACCAGTCAGCAGAATAATGGGTTCTTCGCATCCAAAGCGGATAGCTTCCTTGAGAAAGTCCAAACCTGTTTTAGCGCCCAGGCGATAATCCACAAAGTAAATATCGAAATTGCGGCTGCGGGCATGATCAACCGCATCTCCAAACTTATAGCACCAGTGAATGCTCAGGTTATGCCCTTCTATCTGACGCAGGTATTCCGATGTGATAAAATAATCATCTTCATCGTCATCAATGATCAATATGCGGGTGGGTGTATCTGCTGGCATCTTCTAAAAAAACTCTTGCGATCGTGTGAGAACTATTGGCATCAAGCGTATCACTTGATGCTGACCTGTGTATAAAGCAAGCGTTATTACACTTCTGCAAGAAAAGGTGTAATAACGCTGCTTGAATCTTATTGATTATTGAATTCCTGGTATTGCTTCATTTTATTATAAAGCGTTTTGCGGTCAATGTTCAGCAGCTTTGCCGCCTTGCTTTTATTGAAATTCACCTTTTTCAATGCCTTTAATATCATATCGTATTCCGCATCAATACTGGCTCCTTTCAAAGTTGTTTCGGAAAGCGACCGCGGCATTGTGTCCACCATAACATCTTCTTCCATTGGCTGCTGCTGTTGCGGCTGGCTGTAGGTTCGTACCGCTGGCTCCGGGGCAGACTCAAACTGCAACTTATTGTAGTGTGATATCTCGAATGGTAGGGAGTTAGCCTCCACTTGTTCACCATCGCTTAACAATGTAGCTCTTTTGATAACATTCTTTAGCTCGCGGAGATTGCCATACCAGACATAGCTTCTGAAAATACTTTCCACTTCGGCACTAAAGCGCTTTAAGTTCTTGCCCAATTCTTCGCTTGTGATCTGAAGGAAGTGATTGGCAAACAGCATAATGTCATCCGGGCGCTGACGCAGCGGTGGCACGTCAATGCTGAATTCGTTGAAGCGGTGATAAAGATCTTCGCGGAACTTGCCTTTGCGGGCTGCATCCCAAAGCTTTTCGTTGGAGGCGATAATGATGCGCACATCAAGCTCGGTATCCTTCACACCACCCACACGGCGCATCTTACGCTCCTGCACCACACGCAACAGCGAGATTTGAATATCGTAAGAAAGGTTCGCTACCTCATCTAAAAAGATAGTTCCGCCATTAGCTAATTCAAAGCTTCCGATCTTCTGGTTCAAAGCGCCGGTAAAAGAACCTTTTTCGTGACCGAACAACTCGCTACCCGCCAGTTCTTTTGAAAGCGCGCCGCAATCAATCGCCACGAACGGCTTGCCTTTACGCTTGCTGCGCTTATGAATTTCCTGGGCAATGGCTTCTTTACCGCTACCGCTCTCACCGTAAATAATAACCGAATAATTGGTTGGACCCACCAGGTCAATTTGCTGCAATAGCTGGCGGAAAACTGGCGTATCTCCAAACACATATTCACCGGAGCGCACTAACTGCTGGTTGCCTTTATCATTAGAAGCAGCAGGAGTTTGTGATGAAGTAGCCGGAGCTGAAGAAGCAGCCGGAGCTGCCGGGCGAGCTTTTTCTACATGCACGGCGCCTGTATCCTGCGAAGAAGCGGCTTCCAGTGCTTTGCGGATGGTGATCAAAATTTCATCAGGAAAAAGCGGCTTGGTGATATAATCATAAGCGCCCATTTTCATTACTTCCACTGCGATCTTGATATCGCTATAACCGGTGATGATGATAACGGGAACCTGCGGGTAAATGTCTTTGATCTTTACCAGGAGCACATTGCCTTCCATGTCCTCGAGGCGAAAGTCGCACATGACGAGGTCGGGCTGCACGGTCTCTAAAAGTTCCAACGCCTTTTTGCCGCTGTAGGCTTCCAGTACTTCAAAACCATGTCTTGTTAAAAACCTTTTCAGTAAAAGGCACATATCTCTGTCGTCGTCAATGATTAGGATCTTCTGCATGTGTTTAGTTGTCTTTTATTTGGTTCGTTATTAGGTTCGATATAAATGTAAGGCTTTAAGCCCAAAGGCCTCGTACATGCGAAACAGGTATCTGCAATTGCTCGCGGTATTTGGCCACCGTTCTACGGGCTACGGAGAATCCTTTTTCAGAAAGGATATTTACCAATTGCTGATCGGTGTAAGGATTGTGCTTGTCTTCGTTTTCTATCACTTCTTCTATGGCGGATTGAATAACTTTATTACTGATCACCTGCCCTTTTTCATTCGCAATTCCTTCGGTGAACAAATCCTTTAATAATAGCAGGCCAAAAGGTGTTTCCACATACTTATTGCATGTGATGCGGGATACTGTAGAGATATCTACACCAACCATCTCCGCTACATTTTTCAGGATCATCGGTTGCAGCAGGTTAATATCCCCGGTCAGGAAATATTGATATTGCAGTTGCACAATTGACTTCATGATCTTCAGCATGGTGGCTTCCCGTTGCTGCACAGCGTTCACGAACCATTGGGCCGATTGTAACTTGTTCTTTAAATATTGGATCGCAGATTTATCGGTGTTCCCCGCTTTTGCGCCTTCAGCCATTTGCTTCCAGGAGGTATTGATGCTAAGGCTTTCCGAACGATTGCGGTAAAGCTGCACATCTATCTCTTCGCCGTTCTGAGTAATGATGAAATCGGGTAAAATGCTTTTGTTAATGATGATCGCATCTTCCTGTTCACAAACAGGCTTCATCTTTAAGGTTGATATTAATTGCAATACGATCTTCAGCTCTTCATCATCTATCTTCAGGTGATGCTTGATCTTATCCATATTGCGATTATGGAGATCCGTGAAATGATTTTCCAGCAAACGCGTCGCCATCTTCACATCCGGACGCTTGCCGTTCATTCTGCCTAATTGTATGAGCAGGCATTCCTTGATATTACGGGCACCTACACCCACCGGCTCCAGCATTTGTATCTTCTTCAATACAACACCAATGTTCTCGGGTTCAATCCATTTATTGTGCTTAAAGGAATAATCTTCTGCCAATGCTTCTACATCCTGTTCCAGTAATCCGTGATCATTAAACGAATCAATGATAAACTCCGCAATCTCTGCTTCTTTTTCATCTTCGCAGGCTACTTTATATTGCTCCTTTAAGATCTTGCGGTAATCGAAACCGTTTGTAATAGGCCGCTCCGGAACCTTTTCGTCATGAATGTAATTGTTGTATTCTGTCTTATAATCCGGAACGTCGTTATAGCCATATTCTTCCCAATCCTGGTAATCCTGAACAGAGTCCTTATTGAATTTATCAATAGAGGAGTCCAGCTCCGTTTTCTGATCGTCTAATAAAGGATTTTCTTCTAACTCTTGCTGTATACGCTGCTCTAACTCTATCGTATTCAGGTGGAAGAAATTAAGCAGTTGAATTTGTTGCGGCAAAATCTTCAGCCGTTGTTTCTGTGCTAACCCTTGATTCATCATTTGTGGTCGATTTTGGCGTGTTCTATCCTTATCACAAGTGTAGCACCAAAAATTATGAAATAATAAAAACGTTGATTTTCAATCTCTTAGAGATTATAATAATTGGAATTTGTAGTAGAGCTTAAGATTTATACAAACAAAGCCCAGATTGTGGGAAATATATTCCCCAATACCGAAGAGGTTATAAAACAACAAAACGCAATCTTTCGATCACGTTTGAAAGGACTTTATATCGTCAGCTAGAATATCTCATAACTATTTGCCCGTATGCGATAGTCAAAAAAAGACGGTAACGGGTACTTATCTATACAGGTTTCGGATGAAGGATCAGAGCGCTTCTTTTCTTTTTCTATAAAGCGATTTACGATTGGTGGTTGTGGTGGGGAAGTGCCAGCATTTACCACTAACCCACTACCAGCTGTTGGCGAAGCATTCATTGTGTACATAAGTATCGTTATCGTTGGTTAATTTAATGATAGCGGTAAAACCATACCAGAAAACGGGTGCCTTTAATACGCTGCAATGCAATCTCAAGGTGGATTTTTTTCCTCAACCTTTAATTATTTTGGGAAAAAAAATGACTACTCAAAATTTCATTTTTGGTACGGTTCTTTGACTATAAGAGGTAGAAAATTTATTAACTCTTAAACCTTATTTTATGTTACGTTGGACAGTTATCTTTTTAGTAGTTGCGATCATCGCAGCGATTTTCGGATTCGGCGGTATCGCTGCCGGTGCAGCTTCTATCGCTAAAATTCTTTTCTTTATCTTCTTAGTGTTGTTCGTATTGAGCTTAATTGCTGGTGGATTCAGAAGAGTTGACTAAGTGTCAATAATTTAAAAAACTAAGAAGGTGTAGATGAAAAACTGCACCTTTTTTAGTTTCTTGGAAATAAATACAATTGAAAATGCCTGGCACATCCAGGCATTTTCAATTGAACAACTATAAAGAAGGACCTAGAAAATTACTTTAATCAGCCATCTTCCCCGAGGCGTCCCCTTCTGTCTTATTATCCTCTACCGAAGTCTTAGGGTCATTTACCAATACTTTTTGGTCATCCAGCGGATCCGTTGGTGAGGCTTCTGCCAATGCATCATCGCCGCCTTCGCGCCGGGGCGTCTGATCGGGTTCGTTACTGTAAGTTGGCTGCTCTCTTTGCCATGCGGCATTGTTTTCTGCTTGCTCTTGTTTGTCCATGATTGCTACTTTCCAGAACAACTGAAAAAACTATTCCTATTACCTGCCACCTTTTTCTTCTATGGAAAAATAGAGGCATGAAAAAAGGCTGTACAAACAGCCTTATAATTTTATTTAGGAAGTTGCTTTTGTAAAAGCCTGTTGTATCCGTTCCCACCAGGGATTTTTTTCGGAGGCGAGCTTGGATAGGTAATAGCGGATAACAAATGGAACGAGGTTCCTGGTTACCCAGCCTGTCTTCATTTTTAACCAGCGCCGCAGCACCATTTGTGTAGCCAGGTCAATTCCAAAATAAACCAGCGGTGATTGATTTGGTTGTTTACCCATCCGGCTCAGGGTAATGAAAGTATTGGAAACCCCGCTCACGGCTGGCTTTAATTCATTGTAAACAAGATCGAAATTGATACCTACCGCTTGCCGCTGCACAGCCAGCAGTTCCTGCAATCTTGCTTTTTCTTCCAGCAAATCATCGTATGTAGCAATCTTCTTACTCATATATCTTTTTCAAAATAACTTTTTTCAACATCGGGAAAACGATCTTCTTGCGAAGCACAATGATCAGTACGATCAGCAAAATAAAAATGCCGGCGACAATAAAAAAGCCGCCTGCGATACTCTTAATAGCCGTGCCGATCCACCAGGCAAAGCCCATCCCAAGGAAAAAGAGGGTGAGTATAAAAAGGAAAAGTGTAGTGAAACCGGCAAGAGCACCGGCAGTGATGTTAGTAGCTTTTTGCGTAAGGTTTACAAGTGCAAGCTTATAGTAGGTATCTAAGTAATTACTGATGCTATTCTTTAAAGACTCGGCTTTCGGTTTTAATTCTTCCATAAAGCGTTTGTGGAAATTCGTTAATAAAGGACAGGCCGCTATTGCAGGCCTGTCCGCCATTCATTTAGCTGTAGCTTTCTTTCGCGCTGTTGAACTTGTCTGTAACGGTTCCTGCTGCATCAGTGGCTACTTTAGCGCCTTTCTTTGCCAATTCTGTGATCTCTCCTTTTGCATTGGCGAAAATGTCGGTCAACTGGTCGGTCCAATCGCCGGCTTTCTGAGTGATCTTAGAGCGAAGCTCTTTTCCATTGTCAGGGGCTAATAGTAAACCCACCACTACACCGGCTGCGGCGGCACCTACTAATCCTAAGATGATTTTTGTTTTTGCTGTCATACAATGTATTTTGAAATGAGTAATACGCTATCCTATAGTGTAAATAATCGTACCACAGGGAGGGGTCAACACAACAATGGGTAATGCGTTGCTCGTTATAAAATCTAATTGCACATTTGTTGTGTAGTTTCGGAAATCCTTAATTTGAGGCAGATTGGTATAATAATTATGGCTATTAACCGAATGGATGTACGCATATGACTATGAGGAAGAAGGTGTTGATCATTGACGACGAGGTAGATTTGTGCTTATTGATGAAATCATATTTCTTGCGAAAGAACTATGAGGTCTATATCGCACACACGCTTATGGATGGCGTGAAACGGCTCAATGAGATCATACCGGATTATCTTTTTATTGACTATAACCTGCCGGATGGTTTAGGCTGGGATAAGCTGCCCGAAATGTACCGGTCGCATCCTGCTATACATTATCACCTGATCAGCGCTTTTCGACCTACTATGCCAGCAGACCTGGACGGCTCCAAACTTACCATTTGGGAAAAGCCCATTAGCTTGAAAGCGTTAGATAATTTCTTTTAAGACCTCACCCTAACCCTCTCCTTGAAAAGGAGAGGGAACAACACACAGGTTGCCAGCTTATATAATCATAACTAAAAGCCCTCAATGTCTTTTGCATTGAGGGCTTTTACTATTAATAATACTAACTGTGCTATCCGGGTCTGTGCAGTGGCAGTTCCCTCTCCTGCGAAGAGAGGGCTAGGGTGAGGTCTTACTCCCAGATCTCATCTTCACCTTTCAACCACTTTTGTACAAGGTCAGTGGTAATTGATTTGGGGCGTTCCAGCGGGAAGCCCAGCGCCCTGTCCCAGCAAAGGCTGGCAAGAACACCTAAAGCCCGGCTTACACCAAATAACACAGTATAAAATTCATATTCCACCATGCCATAATGAACGAGCAAAGCACCGCTGTGCGCATCTACGTTTGGCCATGGGTTTTTGATCTTCCCTAATGATTGCAGGATGGGCGGCACGGTTTCATAAACCGTCCAGATGGTTTGCACCAGCGGGTCATCCGGCATATGTTTCTTGCCAAACTCCATCTGTGCTGTGAAGCGCGGATCGGTTTTGCGCAATACGGCATGTCCGTAGCCCGGCACCACTTTACCAGCGCTGAGGGTGCGTTGCACGTAATCAGCAATCTGCTCGCTGCTCGGCGATTCGGTTTGCAACTCTTCCCGCATTTCAAATATCCACTTGATCACTTCCTGGTTAGCCAGGCCGTGCAGCGGACCTGCCAGGCCATTAAGGCCGGCAGCAAAGCTTTGGTAAGCATCGCCAAGCGCGGAACCCACGAGGTGCGTGGTATGTGCAGACACGTTGCCACCTTCATGATCCGCGTGAATGGTCATATAGAGGCGCATCAATTCCTGGAAGCCTTCGTCTTCGTAGCCCAGCATGTGCGCAAAATTGCCGGACCAGTCGAGCAGTCCGTTTGGCTGGATGTGCTCTCCGTTCTTGTATTTCCGGCGATAGATGTAAGCTGCGATACGTGGCAGGCGTGCGATAAGATCCATCGCATCGTCAAACGTAGCATCCCAATAATCCTTTTTATTCATACCTGCTGCATAGCGCTTGGCAAACTGGCTTTCCGTCTGCAAGGCCATCACCGCAATGGTGAACTGTGTCATCGGGTGGGTAGAAACCGGCAGTGCCTCGATCGTAGCAAAGACATGATTGGGAACATGGCTGCGGCGCTGCCAAACGGCTGTCAGGTGCTGCACATCTTCCTCTGTTGGCAATTCGCCAACCAGCATTAGATAAAAGAGCGCTTCCGGCAGGGGCTCAGAACCGCCATCGTATTTAGGAAGTTTTTCCTGCAATTCGGGTATGGAATAACCGCGAAAACGAATGCCGTCCTGCGCATCCAAAAGTGAAGTTTCGGTAAGCAAGCCTGTGATTCCCCGCATGCCCTGGAAGACCTGCGCCAGTTGTACCTCTCCAATTACCTTGGTACCGTGCTCTTTTAAAAGATCTTTAATCTCTATTGCCTTGGCGTCTGCCTTTTCCTTAAACCTGTCTTTAATGATGCCCATTGGTTACATTTTCTGTATATGATGAAGGATAATTTTTGACGGCCCTAAAGTTAGGACAGGAAGGGTGTGCAGCAAAAAGAATGATGAAGTAATATGCAGGTGTGCAAATATGCGGATGTGCGGATTAATGAACTACTGCAAAGTTTGTTTTACATGACAAAACATTAGCTCAAGCCAATTTGCATATCTGCATATCCACCTATCTGCACATCATTTAGGTGCTTTGCGATACAGATAGATACCTACAAACAGGAACAGCACATTGGGTATCCACGCGGCAATAAGAGGAGGAAGGTTTCCCTTCACCGAAAAAACGGAAGAGAACCGTTCAAAGAGAATAAAGGATACCGCAATGATGATACCCACAGCCAGGTGAAAGCCACTGCCTCCACGGGTTTTACGCCCGGCAACGATAGCGCCGATCACCGTTAGCAGCAACACAGAAAAAGGAGTGGCCGTGCGCCGGTGACGCTCTACCAGTAAGGTGTTTATGCCTTCATTAGCACGTAGTTTTTCCGCTTCAATAAAGGCTATAAGTTCGGGGGTAGTAAGGTTGTCTTTTACATAAGCGTCCCTCCGAAAAGCCTCGGGTGTCAGGTGGAGGTCAATATTACGGGTGGCAATTGTCGTGATGGATTCTTTCATGGCGCTCACCCGCCGTTCGGTCACGTTCATCAGCCGCCAGTTCTTTTGCGCCGTGTCCCACTGCATGTTTTCGGCACGCAGGTTAAAGATCAATTTGCCACCGGACAGTTGGTTCAGGAAGAAAGTATAACCGGTCTTTGTTGCCGTGTCAAAACTTTTGAGCCCGATATAGGTATTGGAATCGGTACGCAGATAATAAGCGTTGTTGGGAACATTGCTGGAACTATGATTATCTATAAACGTCGCCTGGAAACTGCTGCGGATGGCATTAGCCTTTGGCAGCACATAACGGGCAGCCACCCAAAGCACCAGGGCAAAAAAGAGCCCGCCAATAACATAAGTACGCAGCCAACGGTTATACGTAACACCACAAGCCAGGATCGCCACGATCTCCGACCGGATGGCCATCTTGGAAGTAAAAAAGATAACGGCGATGAAAACAAAAAGCGGGAAGAGCAAGCCCCAGATATGCGGCACAAAACCAATATAGTAGTTGGAAATGATCTGCCCGGTACTCAAGCCCGAACGAACAAAGTCATCCGTCTTTTCGCTGCTGTCCACCGCCACGGCAATCACCGTAAACATCAGCATACAGAACACAAATGTGCTCAGGAACTTGCGGAGTATGTACCAGTCGAGACGTTTCATCTGCCGGGCGAAGTAACGCAAATACAACGACACGGAAAGCGGAGCTGCGTTAAGGGAAATGGAAAATGTGACTGGTGAATAAGAAATAGACCCTTAGCAGCTACCCAAAACTCCAAACCCCAAACTCCAAACCAGAAACTCAAAATCCTCCCCTTGGCACTGCATTTGTCCGCTTTCATCCGGCATTATTGCAAAACGAAAACAGACCCTGATGATTGGCCATAAGTTCATGTTCGCTACCGGCATTGAAAACAGCTACCCTACTATTCAACTTCCCGACGGCACCACCAAGCGCATTGACCAGATGGAAAAATGCGGGCACTACCAAAAATGGGAGCTGGATTTCAACCTCACCAGGGATATGGGCATCGAGTTTCTCCGTTATGGCCCGGCGTATTACAAAACACATATTGCCCCTGGGAAATACGATTGGAGCTTTGTTGACGAAACTTTTGCGAAGCTGAGAGAGCTGGGCATCACCCCCATCGTGGACCTCTGTCATTTTGGAGTACCGGACTGGCTGGGCAATTTCCAGAACCCCGACTTTCCGGAATACTTCGCCGAATACGCCAAATGCTTTGCGCAGCGGTTTCCTTACCTGCAATTCTATACACCCATCAACGAGATCTTCATCACCGCCATGTTCTCTGCTCAATACGGTTGGTGGAATGAATGCCTAACGAGCGATGGGGCCTTTGTAACCGCGTTAAAGCACTTGTGCAAGGCCAATGTTTTGGCGATGCACGAGATATTAAAAGTGCAACCGGATGCCACCTTTATCCAAAGCGAATCATCGGAATACTTCCATCCGCAGCGGCCGGAAGTGCAGCAATTGGCCAACTTCCTCAATCAAAAGCGCTTCCTTTCGCTTGATCTTACCTACGGCTACCCTATCCGCGTTATGATGTATGAATACCTGCTGGAGAACGGCATGACCAGGGAAGAATACCATTGGTTTGCGCAAAACCAGGTGAAGGCCCGCTGCATTATGGGGAACGACTATTATGCTACCAACGAGCATCTGGTGCTGCCGAATGGCACCACCCGTGCTGCAGGTGATATTTTCGGTTATTACGTCATCACCCACCAATATTACAGCCGCTATAAAATACCCATCATGCATACCGAAACCAATATGCGGGGACCCGGCGCCGAAGAGTGGTTGTGGCGCCAGTGGGCAAACCTCCACCGCCTGAAGCAGGATGGCGTGCCGATCATCGGCTTTACCTGGTATAGCCTCACGCACCAGATGGATTGGGATACCGCCCTGCGGGAAGACAATAACCGCATTCACGAAGTGGGGCTCTTCGACCTCGACCGGAATATGCTGCCGGTGGGAAAAGCCTACAAACGCATCATCCAGCAGTGGGGAGATGTGCTGGCTTCGGAGAGTTATGGATTGCTCTTCCGGTAAATTTTTTAAGCGGGCTACAGAAACTGTTATTCCATTAAAAGAGCTTATTTACACCCGGAAAAGCGAGTCTGCTTAAATAAGTGTGTCAATTTATAAATTACATAAATTGACAGATAATGGAAAAGCAAGGTTTTGATTTTGAGTCTTTTGTTCGGGAGGCTGGTGAGCAGTTGCGATCCGGCAAGCCTTTAGTTGGTGCAGAGGGGGTATTTACGCCTCTTTTAAAGCGGGTGATTGAAGCTTCTTTAGAGGGTGAACTGGAGGAGCACTTACGGGAGACCCGCAAGCAGGGGGGTAACCGCCGCAACGGCCATACACAAAAAAATATACAAAGCTCGTTAGGCGGCTTTGATATTTTTTCCCCACGCGACCGCGACGCCTCCTTTGAACCCCAGACGGTAGCCAAGCGCCAGCGGGTGATCTCCGAAGACATGGATAAGAAGATACTGGGGCTTTATGGTCTTGGCATGTCTTATTCTGATATACAGCACCATCTTAAAGACATTTACGACTTCGACATATCGGATGGCACCCTGACCGCCATTACCGATAAGCTTATTCCTGCTATCAAGCAGTGGCAACACCGGCTTTTGGAAAGCGTCTATGCGGTGGTTTGGCTGGATGCCATTCACTTCAAGGTGCGCCAGGACGGTACGGTTAAGAGCCGGGCTGTGTATTCCATACTCGGCGTCAGCACTGAAGGGCAGAAGGAAGTGGTGGGTATTTATTTTGGTGAAAACGAAGGCAGCGCTTTTTGGCGCAGTGTACTCCAGGATCTCAAAGTGCGGGGTATAGAAGATATCTGCATCGCCTGTATAGATAACCTGCGTGGCTTTGCCGAAGCCATTGAAGATATCTTTCCCAAAACAGATGTGCAGCTATGTGTGGTGCATCAGATGCGCAACTCCATGAAGTATATCAGCTACAAAGACCTGAGGCCCTGTATCAAGGATTTAAAACAAATCTACCAGGCGGTCAATGAGCCCATGGGACTTCATTACCTTGAGGAAGCCGAAAAGAAATGGGGCGACAAATACAGCGTTATCTTTAAAAGCTGGCGCAGCAACTGGGAACGGCTTAGCCGCTTCTTCCCTTACTCCCCCGCTATCAGAAGAATCATCTACACCACTAATCCCATCGAAAGCTACCACCGCATGGTCCGAAAAGTCACCAAAACCAAAGGCGCCTTTAGTTCAGAAGATGCCATCGTAAAACAAATCTATCTGGCTACCCTCCATGCCAATGCTAAATGGAAAGGACAAATGCTCGGATGGAATGCAGTAAGAACAGAACTAACTTTAATGTTTGGAGAACGAATCAACAATCAATAACACACTTATTTAAGCACTCCCTCTTCCCGCATCGAAACTCAGCAAACCGAGCTATCTTTCAGACAAAGGGAACGACCTCTCCGCAGTTCACAACCCACATTTGCCACCGCACAATTAACATTCGGCAGTTCCCAATGACCGTTCGATGGATCACAAGTGCCATTTGGCGGTTCACAACTCACATTCGCTCTTTCCCAACTAACATTCGGAGTGTCACAACCCACATTCGGCAATCCACAAGCACCATTCGCCTGTTCACAACCATCATTCGCCCCTTCACAATGATGATTTGGCAGATCACAAGCTCCTCTCGGCACTTCACAAGGCACATTCGGCGTTCCGCAACTCTCATTCGGGTATTCGCAATGACCACTTGCTAGTTCACAAGACATTTTTTTCAAGACTGTCGTAGATCTGGGGTATAGTGCTCGTCCTTTACAACCGCGTTTTCAACACAGGTATTATCTCCTCTTTCCAGCTCTTAAAATCGCCGGCAATGATATGCTGGCGGGCTTTCCGCACCAACCATAGATAAAAGGCAAGATTTTGTACAGAGGCAATGGACAAACTCAGAAACTCACCCGCTTTAAAAAGATGACGCAGGTAGGCTTTGCTATAATAATTGCTCATCTCGCAATCCAGCCCGTCATCAATCGGCGAAAAATCACGCTCCCACTTTTTATTGTCGATATTGATAACACCTTTGGTGGTGAACAGCATGGCGTTTCGACCATTGCGGGTAGGCATCACACAATCAAACATGTCCACGCCCAGCGCAATGCATTCCAGGATATTCCACGGTGTCCCCACGCCCATCAGGTAGCGCGGTTTGGCAGTCGGCAAATTCTCACAGCACAGTTGGCAGATCTCGTACATCACCGGCTCCGGCTCGCCCACGCTCAGTCCTCCAATAGCATTGCCGGTAGCGCCTTTAGAAGAAATGTATTCGCAGGAAGCCTTGCGCAGGTCGTGGTGTACGGCGCCCTGCACAATCGGGAAAAGGTTCTGGGTATGCCCCCATTTATCGGGAGTAGAATGAAAACGATCGAAGCAGCGATCCAGCCAGCGGTGCGTCAGGTGCATCGAGGTTTCCGCATATTTATGCTCGCTTTGTGCCGGCGGGCATTCGTCAAAGGCCATCATGATATCAGCGCCAATATTCCGCTGGATATCCATCACCCGTTCTGGTGAGAAAAGGTGCTTGCTGCCATCAATATGACTTTGAAAGGTGACGCCTTCTTCCTTTATTTTACGGGTCCCCGAAAGCGAAAACACCTGGAAGCCGCCGCTGTCTGTAAGAATAGGGCGATCCCAATTCATAAAGCGGTGCAGCCCGCCAGCCGCTTCCATCGTTTCCATACCGGGACGCAGGTAAAGATGATAAGTATTGCCTAAAATGATATGCGGATCAACCTGCTCTTTTAGTTGTTGCTGGCTCACGGCTTTCACACTGCCGATAGTCCCCACTGGCATAAAAATGGGCGTTTGGATGGTACCGTGATCGGTGGTAATAGTACCGGCACGGGCAGCTGTTTGAGCGTCTTGCTTATGTAGTTCAAATGATAGTGAAGCCATAGAGGTGCGAAGATACAACCTCACCCTAACCCTCTCCTTTGAAAAAGGAGAGGGAACAGCGCACAGCGGCCAGCTTTTCAACGATAACGCAAAATCTTCAGCAGATTTTAGGTTGAGGGCTTTGCGTGTTCAGAAATACTACCTGAGTTGGCGGGCCGCTGTGCGTTGGTATTCCCTCTCCTGCGAGGAGAGGGTTAGGGTGAGGTGCGTATATTTGCGCCCATGCTTATGAGTCCGGGTCTGGTGGTATTTGCTGCATTCATTCTGGTTACGGCAATACAGCTTTTTTATTATCTCTATTTTTTCAGGCGGGTTGGCACTTATAAACCGGCAACGCGGGAAGTATCGCAGCAGCACCCGGTGTCGGTTATTATCTGTGCCCGCGATGAGGACGAGAACCTGGCGCGGCACCTGCCGGGCATCCTTGTTCAGGACTATGCTACCACTCATGAAGTCATTGTGGTAAATGATAACTCGCAGGACGACTCAAAATATATTTTAGAGGAATTGCAAAAGACCTTTAAGCAATTAAGCATCGTAGGACTTACGCAGGAAGCCAAACTCATCGCCGGTAAAAAATTCCCGCTATCGATGGGCATCAAAGAAGCCAAACACGAAGTGATGCTGCTGACCGATGCCGATTGTGTGCCGGCATCGGAACATTGGATTCAAAAGATGCAGGCGGCTTTCTCCAATGGCATTGAAGTGGTGCTGGGTTATGGTGCCTACAGCAAGCAGGCGGGTTTTCTGAACAAGGCCATACGCTTCGAAACCTTTCATACCGCCTTGCAGTATTTCGGATATGCACTGGCAGGGCAGCCTTATATGGGTGTGGGCAGAAACCTGGCCTACCGCAAAAGCACTTTCTTTCGCAACAAAGGTTTTTCCGCGATCAACCATATCCCAAGCGGCGATGACGACCTCTTCATCAATAAAGTAGCAAACGGTAAAAATACCGCCGTTGTGCTGGACCCCGAATCGTTCACCTTATCCAAACCCAAACAAAGCTGGGCGGACTGGAAACGGCAAAAGAACCGCCACTACTCAACCGGCAAATACTACAAAGGGATTCACCAGACTTTATTGGGTTTATACACCGCTTCTTACTTTCTATTTTACCCGCTTTTTGTGGCTTCTCTCCTGCTTTTCGATTGGCGCTGGAGCCTGATACCGCTCGGACTGCGGCTTTTGACACTTGGCCTTGTATGGTACAAAGCCATGAAGCGTTTGCAAGAAAGCGACTTATTCCCCTGGTTTATTTTTTGGGATATATGGTTGTTCTTTTATTATATCCTGTTTGCCCCGGCGGTATGGAAGAAACCCAAGAAGACGTGGAATTAGCCCCCTGTCCCCCGGTGGGGGAACTTAGGCCGGAGAGGCTTTTGTTTTACAATCAGCTTTAAAGTAGAAAGGATTGCAATAGACCTCACAGGTTTTGAAAAACTCTAAGGTCTATTTATTTTCGCCTTCATTACTACTATATCACCGGTTGCGTCGCAATCTTCAAGGTGCTTGATATTGCCTGGCAAGGTGCAGCATCTCTACTTACTTCATACAACTTAACTTGCAACCCTAATCTAAGATATGGCTGATCAAAACCAGGAACACAACGACCTAAGTTCCCCCACCGGGGGACAGGGGGCTGCTATTCTTTTAAAATATTTCGAAGATTTCACACCCAGGCAAATAGAACAATTCAAAGCCTTGGAAGCTTTGTATACCGATTGGAATGCAAAGATCAATGTCATTTCCCGCAAGGACATTGAAAGCCTGTATGAAAAGCATGTGCTGCACTCGTTAAGCATTGCCGCAGCCTTTGAGTTCCCGAATGGTTTGCAGATCATAGATATTGGAACAGGCGGTGGGTTTCCGGGTGTGCCGCTGGCCATCTTCTTCCCGCAAGTGCAGTTTCACCTCGTGGACAGCATTGGCAAAAAATTAAAAATAATAGAGGCCGTGAAAGAGGAACTGGGACTGACCAATATTACTACACAGCATATACGGGCGGAAGAAATAAAGGACCGGAAGTTTGATTTTGCAGTGAGCCGTGCGGTTGCCCCTCTTATTGATTTGATCCGCTGGAGCCGCCCACTCCTAAAAACAACTTCCTTTAAAGTGCAGGAAGCAGATGGCGAGCGGGTTTACAAATCTGGATTGATCTGCCTGAAAGGCGGCGACCTGGTCCAGGAAATAAAGGACAGTGCCACACGTCCGAAAATGATCGAGATCAGTAAAATATTTGAAGAGGAGTTCTTTGCGGAGAAATATTTACTCTACGTGTAGTTCGTTGAACCAAGGATTTTAAATATTAATCTGCATATCCGCACATCTGCACATCATCCCTCCTTCTTTCCCCCTTTTGCTTTAATTTCGGCACTTCAAATAAAACGAATAGAGATCATGGCCGAAGTGATACTGATGCCCCGACTGAGCGATACGATGACCGAAGGCGTGATTGCTGCCTGGCACAAGCAGGTAGGCGATCCGGTGAAGAAGGGCGATATTCTAGCTGAAATTGAAACGGACAAAGCCACTATGGAACTGGAAAGCTATAAAGATGGTACGCTCCTGCACCTGGGCTCTGATAAAGGTGGTAAGATTCAAGTAAACGACTTGCTGGCGATCATCGGCGCGCCGGGTGAAGATATTTCCCAGCATCTTTCCGGGAATGGTCAGGGCGAAACGAAGCCAGCAGAACAGCCAAAGGAACAGCAGTCAACTCACAATACAGAAGTAAAAAGTCAGGCATCTGCTCAAACAGCTTCTCTTGACTTGAGCAAAATGGAAGAAGTGGTATTAATGCCGCGGTTAAGCGATACAATGACCGAAGGAGTAATTGCGTCCTGGCAAAAAAATGTGGGTGATGTAGTTAAAAAAGGTGATGTGCTTGCCGATATCGAGACGGACAAAGCCACTATGGAACTGGAGAGTTATAAGAATGGTATTCTCCTACACCAAGGTGCCCAAGCTGGAGAAAAGATTGCAGTAAACGAGCTGCTTTGCATTATTGGTGAAGAAGGCAAAGTGGATGTGGCAGCGATTGTTGCCGCATCTAAGGGTGGAAGCAATCAAGGAACAAGCGAGAAGGGACAAGAAGGCGAACAGGGGAACAAGAAACAAGGAACGTCCAGTAACGAAGGAAAGCAAGCACCTGAAACAGCAAACCAGTCAACTACTCAACCAGCTAACTTATCAACTTCCAACGACGGTCGGCTTAAAGCGTCTCCACTTGCAAAAATGCTAGCAAAAGAAAAAGGCATTGATCTGTCGCAAGTGCAAGGAAGTGGCGATGGTGGCCGCATTATAAAAAGCGACGTGGATAATTTCAAACCGCAGCAAGCCGCCCCACAACAATCTGCTACGGCTCAACCAGCCAGCTTATCAACGAATCAATCTATTTCCGGTACAGAAGGCTATACCGATACCAACGTTTCGCAAATGCGGAAAGTAATCGCCAAGCGTTTGGGTGAAAGCAAATTCGGAGCGCCGCATTTCTACCTGACCATGGAGATAAACATGGACAATGCAATGGCGGCACGGATACAAATGAACGAAGTAAGCGAGGTGAAGATCTCCTTTAACGATATGGTGGTGAAAGCCGCAGCGATGGCATTGCGTAAGCACCCGGCGGTTAACTCTTCGTGGATGGGTGATTTTATTCGTCAGTACCAGCACGTGCATATTGGCGTGGCGGTAGCAGTGGAAGAGGGCTTGCTGGTACCGGTAGTTCGTTTTGCCGATGGAAAAGGCTTGAGTGCAATCGCTGCTGAAACGAAAGAACTGGCTGGCAAGGCAAAGAACAAGAAATTACAACCAGCTGAATTCAGCGGCAATACTTTCACCATATCCAACCTCGGCATGATGGATATTGAAGAATTCACGGCCATCATTAATCCACCGGATAGCGCTATCATGGCGGTAGGCAGAATCAAAGAAGTAGTAGTGCGGAAGGGCGAAGGCTTTGGCGTAACGAATGTGATGAAGATCACGCTCAGCTGCGATCATCGCAGTGTGGATGGCGCTGTGGGTGCGGCTTTCCTGCAAACCTTTAAGAGGTATATGGAGAACCCGGTGACGATGTTGGTCTGATTGTCTGAACCATGATTTGGGTGGATTAATAGATTAGGAAGAAATTAAGAACTCTCTGAAATTTCAGAGGGTTTTTCTATTTAGCTCAATACTTTTCAAACAACAATTTTGTGTCCGGATCCAAGATAATTTTAGATGGTTTCTTTTCTCTTGGAAGTTTAATCGTTAAACCAGCATAATAATTTTTGGTGTAAGCTAATCTTTCAGACTTGCCATCTTCATAAACGATCTCTAATTCTGGTGTAATTGTATATTCCCTCCCTAAGGGATTAAATTTTAGAGTTAATATTTTTCCCGAATAGCTCCAAGAGAAACCTACTTTAGGTACTCCCTCTTGGTAAAGCCACTGATCAAAAAAATGCTTCCAGCTCCTACCCGTAACTCTTTCCACTACCGCTTGAAAATCTCTTGTCTCGGCATTGCTGCCTTTGTAGGTATTGTAATACTCACGAACGATCTTTTGAAAAGTTGAGTCTCCCACTTCGGTGCGCAACATATGCAGCACCCAGGCGCCTTTTTGGTAGCTGTTGGCATTCAGCAAGTCCATAAGTTTCGATGTAGAATCGACAACGGCTGTTTTTCTCTCCTGTGAGAAGTTTATCACTTGCTGCCGCTCTTTTTGCAATCGCTTGTTAGCGCTGTCTTTTCCGTATTTGTTCTCGATATAAATATCTGTGAGGTAAGTTGCAAAGCCCTCGCTTAGCCAAAGGTGCGCAAAGCTTTTCTCGGAAGCCGCATCGCCAAACCATTGGTGAACGATCTCGTGAGCTATGACATCTTCCCATTTACGGTCGCCAGTGACCGATTCTTCGGCATAGAATATAGCGGAGGCATTTTCCATACCACCGAAGATGGTTTTGGACTGCACGTTAGCTAATTTTCTAAATGGAAACGGTGCAATATAATTGGAGAAATAATCCAGAATATCCACAGCCACTGCATAATCATAAAAGCCTTTGGCCGTATCCTGCGCATACACCCAGGCACTAACGGGAGCCGCTTTCGGACTATTGGTAAAATTCTTTACGCCAAACTTTGCTGCACCGATCACCATGATCTTTGTGGATAGTGGGATGACTTCTTTCCAATGCGTCAAGGTGGTAGCAGCATCCAATTTCTTTTCGGAAACTAATAAACCATTCGAAATAACCTTGTAGTGAGCAGGAGCTTTTACTAAAAATTCAAAAGAAGCTTTATCATCCGGACGGTCATTGCACGGGATCCATTGGTGTGCCCGGTTGGGCCAGTTGTCGGAAAAAAAAGTGCGGTCGCCGTGTTTGTTTTTGGAAATGATCAAGCCGTCTTCCGGTGTGCCCATATAATTGATCTCATAGGTATGCACCTCACCTTTCCGTGCCGGAGTTGGAAGTGAAATCGAAATCACATCATTACGATGCGTAGCAGCCAATAGCTGGGCACCTTCTTTTACCTGGAAAGCGTAAAAACCTTTATCCTCCTTGATTGACGCCAGATCAAAATTAACCACACCAGCAACTGCCAGGAACTTTGTGGTGATGGTTGCTTTGCCCGTGATAGCATCCGAATTATCGGATAGTTCTAACTCGAAACGATAATGCTGCACATCAATTACTTGCTGTGCATGACTATTGAAGTAAAATAAAATGGCAACAGCTATACAATAGAATCGAAACATGAAAACAATTTACATCATTCCTGATAATCTTATAAATCCTTACATCCGCGGTTACAGTTTGTCCAGCATATTCACCACTCCTTCGCGCCGAAGAATGACATATCCAATACGATCATTAGAAATACCTTCTTTTAACTGGTAGCTAAAATCCAACTGGTCGTCGGTAACATTCGTTTCGAAGTACTTAAACGCAATGTTTGAATACGGCTTCAACTCATCCCCTATTTCATATAAATGGGTTGATAAAATAAATAAGGAGTTCTTCATTTTGACTAACCCTTTAATCACCGCTAGCGAGCATTTCATCGCATCCTGCACATTGGTGCCCTTAAACAATTCGTCTATCAGCACCAGCCATTTCTTTCCATCATTGATCTTTTGAATCGTGGTCTTAATGCGCTGCACTTCATTAAAGAAATAGCTTTCGCCTTTTACGATATTATCCTGCACCGTGATATTGGAAAGCAAGCCATCAAAAAGTGTAAGCTCCATAGAACGCACCGGAACGCCCATGCCGATATGCGCCAGGAAAACAGAGGAACCGATGGCCTTAATGAGCGTGCTTTTGCCGGCCATATTCGCACCGGTAAGGAAAAGAAAATTCTGATCCGGGTTCATAATGAGGTCATAGGAAACCGGGTGATCGAGCAGGATATGATGCAGCCCTTCTGCGGTAAAATGCGGCTGATCGCTATCCCTGAATTTAGGAAATGTCAAGCCAAAGGTTTTCACCGCCACCGCCATAGAGTACCAAGCCTCCAGCCGGCCAAAAACGTCGATCATTTCCAGTGTATCGCGTTTGTAGGTAGTAGATACATGATAAGCGTAGTGCAGATTCTGTTTCATTGAAAACTTATCACCGCTATTGGTCAGCGACAATTCCTGCAACGGTGCTTCTCTCAGAACTTTATTGATGCGATCGGCGTAGAACTGGAACTGCGGTGGCAGTTCGGCTATCGTAAAAAGTCGTGACAACTTCTTCAATCCGCGGTAGAAATCAGCAAAGTGCCGGATCGAATATTTGATCATGGAGTAGTCGCTGCTATGGAAAATCTTGTAGGTCACATCATTCAACGTGCTACGGGCAGACGGCACCGGATCAATGTTATAGTCAAGAAATTTATCCATGACCAATATGGTGCCGTTGGAGATATCGGTTGGCCATTCATCCAAATGTTCCAGCAAAGACTTGATGATATTCTGTGTACCAATGACCCGCTTGATATCTTCATGCGGCTGTGAGAAAAGGCGTCGCAGCCATTCCTTACCCACACCTGTCTTCGTAAAATTTAATTTATGGAAAATCGATAATTCCTCCTCTGTATGAAAGATGGAAATATCGTTGAAGGTGACCTTGTCTATCTGCATGAACCGCGGATTAGTGGGATTAGTAAGATTAATTCGATTACCTGTTAAATAATAACCGTTGCCCTTTTGAGGATTCATTCCATACCTCATTTCCATAAACCAACGCCCCATTTACAAAAGTATGCGTGATGGCCGCCGGAAACGTTTGCCCCTCGAAAGGGCTCCAGCCACATTTATAAAGAATATTCTCTTTTGAAACTGTTGTAGAATCATTCATATCAACAATGACAAGATCTGCATAATACCCTTCGCGGATATATCCCCGTTCCCATATCCTAAAACAATCAGCTACGGCATGGCTCATCTTCTGAACGATCTTTTCCAGAGAGATTCTTCCTTGCTTATAATAATCGAGCATGAGCAGTAGCGAATGTTGCACTAATGGAACACCTGCTGCCCCCTCCAAACCTCCCCCAACAGGGGAGGCTTTGCCAGCCCACTGGGGCCAACTTTCCCGGAAGTCCTTATTGTTGGGCACTTTTTCCTCAAGTAAGTGCGGTGCATGATCCGTAGCGATGACATCCAGCCGGTCATCCAGCAAGGCTTTCCACAGCGCTTCACGGTTGTGCGATGCCTTAATAGCCGGATTGCATTTAATCAAATTTCCATACTGTGCATAATCATCAGCCGTGAAGTGAAGGTGATGCACGCAAACCTCGGCGGTGATACGTTTGTCGGTCAATGGAATCATGTTGGTGAATAACTGCAGCTCGCGTTCGGTGCTAATATGCAGAATGTGCAGGCGGGTGTTGTGCTGCATGGCCAGTTGCACGGCTTTGAACGACGATTCGAAACAAGCCTCTTCATCGCGGATGATCGGGTGATCCGATGGTTCCAGCACTGCTTTTGTGGCTCTTAGTCTCGCCAAGTTCTCAGTGATGATCCGCTCCTCCTCGCAATGGGTGGCAATAAGCAATTCAGTGCCGCCAAATATCCTTCCCAGCGTTAGGTAATTATCCACCAAGAGATTGCCGGTAGAAGAGCCCATGAAAACCTTAACCCCACAAACACGGTCCTTCTTCTCATTTGTCCGAAGCACTTCTTCCAAATTATCATTGGAAGTGCCCATGTAAAAAGAATAATTCGCCAGGGAGGTTTGCGCCGCAATGCTGTACTTATCCTCCAGCAGTTCCTGCGTAAACACAGGCGGCGAGGTATTAGGCATTTCCATAAATGAGGTAACGCCTCCAGCTACTGCCGCTTTGGATTCGGTATAGATAGAAGCTTTGTGAGTTAGCCCGGGTTCGCGGAAATGCACCTGGTCGTCAATAGCGCCCGGCAGCAGGAATTTACCCTCGCCATTAACTACTTCCGCACCGCCTTCGGATATGTTGGCATCTATCCGCTCAATGCGTTCATTACTTATCAAAACATCGGCAGTTTTGATCGTTCCTTCGTTTACGATCTGGATATTCTTAATCAGGTACTTTTGTGGCATTGTTTTTACTAAATCCGGTTCAATGCAATATAAACAAACCCTTCTCAAAACGATTTTACTCCTCGCCCCTTTCTGCGCCCTTTCTCAAACAACTTATTTACCGCAAGGCGCAAAAGAGTATGTTTTGCTGGAACGCATGGAAATAAAGCTGGGAACGGATTCGATCCTGAACTTTTCTAAAACCAAGCCGTATAGCCGCCAGATGATGATTCCACGGCTGAGTCGGCTGGATTCGGCGCAACTCACGAAAGTGGATCAGTACAATTTGCATACGGCCATGCTTTCCAACCTCGAGTATGCCTCAGGTAGCCGCAACCGCTACATGAGTAAGCGGCCCATCTTGAAAAGCTTCTACGAAACGCCGGGCAATCTTTACGAAAAGAACCTGGAGAATTTTTATATCGCGATCAACCCTGTATTTCAATACACGGTTGGCAAAGAACGTGACAATGACGATCACCTTTTTACCAATACCCGTGGCTTGGCTGTTCGCGGACGGATTGCCCATAAAGTAGGCTTTGCGGCGTATGTAACAGACAACCAGGAACGCAACCCGCTGTATGTGCAGCAGTTCATCGCGGAGCGCAACGCGGTGCCGGGTGCCGGATTTTATAAAAGCTTTAAAGAGAAAGGCGGCGTTGATTATTTTGATGCCCGTGGCTATGTGACCTTCGGTGTAGCAAAAGTGATCGACATTCAATTTGGGTATGATAAGAACTTTATTGGAAACGGGCATCGCAGCTTGTTCCTGAGCGATTTTTCGGCGCCCACTGTTTTCCTGAAACTGAATACCCGCATCTGGAAATTCAATTACCAGAATCTTTTTATGGAGTTGAATTCGGCACAGCGCCTAAACGCCGACCAATTACTGCCAAAGAAATATGCGGCGATGCACCACCTGGATGTGAATGTGACGAAATGGCTTAATATCGGGCTTTTTGAAGGCATTGTATTTGGGCGAAAGGACCACTTTGAATTTGGTTACCTGAACCCTGTTATCTTCTACCGATCTATTGAACAACAGAACGGCAGCTTTGACAATGCCGTTGCCGGACTTGATGTGAAAGCCAATGTAGCAAAGCGTTTTCAGGTGTATGGACAGTTGCTGCTGGATGAATTCAAATTGAACGAGATCAAAGCTGGTGATGGCTGGTGGGCTAATAAATACGCGTTGCAGGGAGGCATCAAATACATAGATGCGTTAGGCATTAAAAACCTGGACCTGCAATTGGAAAGCAATCGTGTACGTCCTTTTACCTACTCGCACCGTGACTCCGTAGCTAACTATACCCACTACAACCAACCACTGGCACACCCACTGGGGGCTAACTTCCAGGAGTGGATTGGGCTGGCTCGTTATAATCCCATTCCGAAACTGATGCTGCAAGCAAAGGCGATGTATTACGTGCAGGGCAAGGACACCAGTGCGGTTTCGTATGGCGGCAATATTTTCTTACCGAGCGGCAACCGCAACAGGGATTATGGCTTTGACATTGGCAGCGGGCTACGTACCAAGACAGCGCTTGCCTCTATGCTGGTTTCCTATGAACTGCGTCCCAATTTTTTTATTGAATTTAATGGTCTGTACCGCAAGCAAAGTGCTGCCATCAGCACGGTTTCACCTGCCAGCACGGTTGTTTTTTCGGGAGGCATTCGCTGGAATATGCACAGAAGGGAATTTGACTTTTAAAAGCCCCCTTGTCCTCCGGTGGGGAACTTAGGTCGGAGTTGCATTATGATTGCATTCCTTCTTTAGTTCAGAAGTTGGCAGTAAGCAGTTGGCGATTTGCAAAGTGTCCAATAGCATTACCTGTCGTACAAGTGAGTGACACAACTAATGTTCATAGTAGCAATTCAGCCAATTTCATATACCTCAGAAATGATCCTTCATGAAAAAAATGAGGAAGAAAAGTTTCACTGGCCTAAGTTCCCCCACCGGGGGACGGGGGCTATCGACACCACGAAATATAATCCGTCCCCGGAATCTTCTCCACTCCCACCTGCCGCAGCAACGTTACTAATTGCCCACGATGATAAGTGCTGTGATTGAAAAGATGCTGCAGCATTTGCCAGACCGGCTGCTTAAAGGATTCTTTCTTCGTGTTCTGGTAAATAAACTCGTGTTGAAGCATCGGTTCAGAAGCCTGCGTCACCCAATCCTGCCATTGGTTATCTACTTTCTGTAAGGCAGCGGCAAGCTCCCTCATATCGCCGCTGAAAGTATCGCTTGGCCGTATAACTCTTTCCTGCAGCTTCAGCCGTTGCCACCAGATGCTTTCGGCATCCAACAGGTGCAGAACGGTAGCATACAAACCATTAAAACTACTCGTTACCCCCTGCTTATGCTGTTCTGGCGAAAGGGTGTTAATAACCTGAAGCAATTGGCTATTTGCCCAGCTATTATAAGAGGCATAAGAAACGAATACTTCTTTCATCGCGTTTGCCAATACTTTTGTGACTGTAATTAACGAATAAGCTTGCTATGTCTGATAAAAAATTTCCGCTAAAGGGTTTTGGCTCTATTGCCGTTCATGGTGGTCACGAACAAGATCCGCGCTATGCGCACCTGGTTCCGATCTATGCCTCCAGCACTTATGTATATGATACCGCCGAACAAGGCATGCGCCGGTTCAGTGGCGAGGAGCCGGGCTATATTTATGGTCGTTGGGGCAATCCTACCATTACTGAGGCGGAGGAAAAAATAGCAGCCCTGGAAACCTTTGGGTTAGATATTGAAGTAAAAGGCATCCTGCATTCTTCGGGCATGGCAGCTATCAGTACGCTGTTCATGGGGACACTAAAGTCCGGTGACAAGATTCTTTCGCATTACTCGTTGTATGGCGGAACGGATGAAATTGTGCACAAGTTGCTACCTGATTTTGGAATAGCTTCCATCATCGCTGACTTACGTCAACTCGAAACCGTAGAAGCCATTATCAAAGGCGATCCTTCCATTAAAATGCTTTATTTGGAAACGCCCGCCAATCCAACCATGCAATGCGTGGATATTGAAGCGTTGACCGTGATTGCCAAACGGTACAACCTTCTGGTAGCTTGCGATAACACGTTTGCCACACCTTATCTGCAGCAACCTTTTAAATATGGTGTTGATTTCGTGATGCACTCCACCACCAAATTTTTGAATGGACATGGTACCGCTATTGGTGGCGTTTTGTTGGGACGTGATTTGGAATGGATGCGAACGAAGGGCACTAAAGCGCACCGCTTATTGGGCGGCAATTCAAACGCGTTCGATGCCTTTCTTTTGATCAATGGAATGAAGACCCTGGAAGTGCGGATGGAGCGGCATTGTAGCAATGCGGAGAAAGTTGCCGCCTGGTTAGAAGCGCATGATGCGGTAGCGCATGTTAATTATGGCGGGCTGGCCTCGCATCCTGATTATGCGATTGCGCAAAAGCAAATGCGGCATCCGGGTGCGATGATCAGCTTTGAATTGAAAGGCGGCTTGCAGGGTGGAATTGATTTCATGAATAAACTGCAAATGTGTATCCGGACGGTTTCGCTGGGCACCTGCGATACGCTGCTATCCCACCCGGCATCCATGACGCACTTTAGCGTTCCTAGAGAAGACAGGGAAAAATATGGCATCACGGATGGACTTATCCGGATGAATGTAGGCATAGAAAATGCAGAAGATATTATTGGTGACTTAGAGCAGGCGCTAGCCTGATACAAAAGCAAACTATTCGTGTATGGAAATTTCAATAAGAAGAGCCGTAAAAGAAGATTGTGAAAGAATAGTAGAACTGGTGAAAGAGCTGGCCCTGTATGAAAGAGCTCCGAAAGAAGTAACAGTAACCCTGAACCATTTTGAAGAAAGCGGTTTTGGGGCTAACCCGGTTTGGTGGGCTTTCGTAGCTGAAGTAGATGGTGTGATCCAGGGGTTTGCCTTGTGGTATGTCCGGTTCAGCACCTGGAAAGGGCAACGCATGTTCCTGGAAGATTTTTATGTGTCGGAAGATATGCGGGGGCAGGGTTTAGGCAAGCTTTTGTTTGAACAGCTGATAACGGAAGCCAAGGCACAGAGCTTTAATGGCATTCAGTGGCAAGTGCTGGAGTGGAATGAGCCGGCTATTAATTTCTATAAAAAATACAATGCCGTTTTTGACGGGGAATGGTTTAATTGCGCCATTGCTATATAACAAAGCCATTAAGCTCTTAACCTACTGATTCAGCTGAAACATCCTTATTAACTTTCAAAATCAATCCCTGCAATACCTTGCCCGGCCCGCATTCTGTGAACCGGGTAGCGCCATCGCCTATCATTGCCTGTACGCATTGTGTCCATCTAACGGCGCCCGTTAATTGATCTATGAGGTTTTGCTTGATCTCCTCCTTATTAATAACGCCCTTAGCAGCAACGTTTTGATATACGGCGCAGGAAGGATTATTAAAATAAGTGCCTTCAATAGCCTGCTGCAATTCTTTCCGGGCGGGCTCCATCAATGGCGAATGAAAGGCGCCACCAACGGGCAATATTAATGCTCTTTTAGCGCCTGCGGTCTTCATGGCCTCACATGCTGCTTCAATTCCCTTTAGGCTTCCGGATATAACTAACTGTCCCGGGCAATTGTAATTTGCCGGCACTACCACTTCACCTGACTCGTTTTGCACTTTTGCGCACACTTCTTCCACCTTTTCATCTGCCAAACCCAAGACTGCCGCCATAGTAGAAGGCGCTTGTTCACAAGCTTTTTGCATAGCTCCTGCCCGTAAGGAAACCAGTTTCAACCCGTCTTCAAATGACAAGGTTCCATTGGCTACAAGTGCGGAAAATTCGCCGAGGGAATGGCCAGCGACCATATCCGGTTTAGCGCCATCAATGGTTTTAAAAGCAATAACAGAATGCAGGAAAATAGCAGGCTGCGTGATGGCTGTTTGCTTTAATTCTTCGTCGGTGCCGGCGAACATCGTATCGGAAATACGAAAGCCCAGGATTTCATTGGCTTGCTCAAACAATTTTTTCGCAAACGCATTAGTATCGTAATGCTGTTTACCCATTCCTGAAAACTGTGCTCCTTGGCCCGGAAAAACAAAAGCGTGTTTCATTACTCAATCATTAAGCCGGCAAAAATAAGCGAAACAAACTTAGCTGAGTTTTGATGAAATCAATCGTAAAAACTCATTGCGGGTAACATGATTATTGAGTAGTTCGCCATCAAAGGCTGAAGTAGTGGTAGAAGAGTTTTGCTTTTGCACACCGCGCATCATCATGCATAAATGTTTCGCTTCAATAACGACTGCCACCCCAAGCGGGTTTAAGCTCTCTTTAATCGCACTTAATATTTGCGTGGTCAACCGCTCCTGCACCTGCAGGCGGCGGGCATACACATCTACCACCCGTGCCAGTTTACTTAGTCCGGTTATATAACCATTTGGAATGTAAGCGATATGCGCTTTGCCAAAGAAAGGGTGCAGGTGATGCTCGCACATCGAAAAAAGTTCAATGTCTTTGACGATCACCATCTCGCTTACTTCTTCTTTGAAGCGGGCGGAGTTTAGTATGGCCACAGCGTCTTGCCCATAGCCTTGTGTATTGAATTGTAAAGCTTTGGCAGCTCTTTCCGGGGTTTTGATTAACCCTTCACGATCTGCATCTTCACCGGTAAGTTCAATAATGCGTTTAAAATGATCCGTCAAATCTTTAGTGACTTCCTCATCATATTGTTCGATCTTTCTATAAGCCATAACTATTGCTTTTATGCTTGCAGAGGTTTTACATTCTGCATTTTACATTTTCAATTTTACATCTCAAGACACGGGGTATTCGACAAAATTTCTTGGCGTTTCATAAAGCCTGATCTGCAGATCGAGTGAAGCCTCGATGGCCGGCCGCAACAGGTTGTATATTACGATGGCGATATTTTCCGCTGTTGGATTCAATTCCCGAAACTCTTGCGTATCAAGATTCAGGTTCTTGTGATCGAACCGTTCCAACACCTGTTCTTTTACTACATCCGACAGCTTTTTCATGTCCATTACAAAGCCCGTCCGCTCATCCACCTCACCGGTCACTTTTATTTCCAGCTCATAGTTATGCCCGTGGTAATGCGGCAAGCTGCACTTGCCGAAAACCTGCGTATTGATAGCGTCCGTCCATTCGCTATTGTATAAACGATGCGCCGCATTAAAATGTTCACGCCGGAAAACAGAAACTTTTTCTCCCATGTTCTTAATTTATGCGCCAAAATATTCAACATAGATGCGAGGCGTCTCGTAAAGCTTGATGCAGTGTAATTGAACACCTTGGGGCAAATGGCTTTCCAATTGCTGCCAGATGCCGATGGCCAGGTTCTCTGTAGAACAAAACTTACCGGCAAGAAAGTCAACATCCACATTCAAATTACGATGATCTACCTTCTCCAATACCTGGTCCTTTATCAAGATGCTCAATCGCTTCACATCCATCACAAAGCCGGTGTCAGGGTGAGGGCTGCCTTTGACGGTTACAAAAAGTTCGTAGTTATGCCCATGCCAGTTTTCGTTGGCGCATTTGCCAAACATTTCATCGTTCTTTTCCGGCGTCCATGCAGGATTGTAAAGCTTGTGTGCCGCGTTAAAATGTTCCACCCGGGTCAGATATACCATCTATCCACTAATTTTCGCAAAGGTAGCCCCGAAGTCTTGATTAGAACTATTAGCTGTTTTGAATAAGGAAACACACTTGAATGCCATAAGCCGGATTATCCACCTTTGCTATTTTTTCTAACCCGAAATTTGCACCATGCAAATATTGTTGTGTGCCGCCACTCCGTTTGAAATCGAATCCACTACCAATTTTATAAAAAAGCAGGGCTTAAATCAAAAGATAGACGTGCTTATTACCGGCGTGGGCTTGGTGGCCACTACCTATACATTGATGAAGCAGATCATTTCCAAAAGGCCCGATATAATGCTCCAGGCAGGAATTGGAGGATGTTTCGATCAAGCTATTCCGCTCTCGCAAACGGTAGCAATAAACAAGGACACCATAGGTGATCTGGGCGTTATAGAAAACGATTATTTCCGAACCGTATTTGAATTGAATCTTTTATCATCCACTCAAAGTCCCTGGCAAGAAGGCTGGCTCACCAACCCACATGCCCCGCTTTTGGAGATGTGCGGCTTACCGCAAGCGGCAGGCGTATCCGTCAATCAAATTACTACTCAAAAAAATATGGTTGCGCATTTTAAAAATACATTGGGCGCCCATGTTGAATCAATGGAAGGAGCGGCTTTTCATTACCTGGGTTTACAGGAAAACATCCCCTTTCTTCAGGTCCGCTCTCTATCTAATTACGTGGGTGAGCGCAATAAGGCTGCCTGGCAGTTAGCACCAGCTATTGAATCACTGAATACTTCTTTACAGGAAGTACTTATTAAACTACTCCCGGCATGAAATTAACTCTCGGCTTTTCGCCTTGCCCTAATGACACCTTCATTTTTGACGCGTTGGTGAACGGCAAAATAGACACCGAAGGGCTGGAATTTGAAGCTGTATTGGAAGACGTGCAGACATTGAATAACTGGGCGTCTGAAAGCCGATTGGATATAACCAAGCTAAGCTTTCCGGCATTGTTGGAAAACGCGGCAACCTACACCATTCTTAATTCCGGAGCAGCCTTAGGCAAAGGTGTTGGTCCGCTGCTGATCGCAAAAAGGCAAGTAGACGTTTCGAACATTGGAAATCTTACGGTTGCAATCCCTGGTGAGAACACGACGGCTAACTTCTTGCTGCATCATGCTTTCCCCGAGATACACAAGAGAGTTCCTCTTTTATTTTCTGCCATTGAAGAAGCGGTATTGCACGAAACCGTGGACCTCGGTGTCATCATTCACGAGAACCGTTTTACTTACCACCAGAAAGGATTGGTCAAAATAGCTGACCTGGGTGAAATCTGGGAAACCCGTACGGGTGCGGCAATCCCATTGGGTAGTATTGCGATAAAAAGAACATTGGGTTTGGAGCTAAAGCAAAAAGTTGACTACCTGATCCGCAAAAGCCTTCTTTATTCGTTTCAATCTTATCCCGAGATTTCGGACTATGTAAAACAGCATGCCCAGGCAATGGATGAAAATGTGATGCGCCAACACATTGAGCTATATGTAAATGATTTTTCGGTTGACCTGGGTGAAGAGGGTAAGAAAGCTATAAATACATTTGCCGCTATTTATGGCAACAGTGAAGGAATACTGGGGATCGATTTGTTTTAGCATCTTTAGCAAAATTTTTTAAGAAACCTCTTCTACATTTAAGCCTTCAACTACTGCCATGAGAATTTTTATTTTAATCTTATCTCTTTCCATTTCCGTTTTATGCTTTGCTCAAACTAATGATAAGATCAAATTGTTCCTTGATTGTAATGCGTATTGCGATATCAATTACCTGAAAACAGAAATCACACTGGTAGATTTTACGCCGGACAACAAAGCAGCTGATGTGCACCTGTTAATAACCGAACAAAGCAATGGTGGAGGCGGCAGTCAGTACCAATTGATTTTTTACGGTCAAAACAAGTTTAAAACATTCCCGGATACCATACGTTTCAACACATTGCCCAATAATACCGACTTTGAGAACAGGCAACTTCTCTCTAAATATATCCAGTTGGGATTAGCGCCATTCATTGCCAAGACAAGCGCTGCGCAATACGCGGTTATTACTTTCAAACAAGCCCCGCAAACAACTGCTACAACTACAACCGCCCCTACAAAAGATCCCTGGGATTTTTGGGTATTCAATCTTGGGTCAAGTGGTAATTTCAGTGGCGATGGAGTTTATAAAGGTGTTGAATATGGCGGCAATCTATCCGCTACCCGAATCACCAATGACCTAAAAGTTATATTTCGGTTTAATGGCAATAAAGAAAAGACAACTATTACTTATAAAGACCCTGCTGGCGTAACTCCAAGTTATGATGAGGTTTACTTCAATCAAAGAATTAGTCTCTATCACCAGATAGTTAAAAGCATCAACCAGCACTGGTCTTACGGATATGATGTAAGTGTCAATAACAGTACTTTTTCAAATCTAAAAATTCAATCAATCCTTTCTCCTGCTATTGAATATAATTTTTTCCCCTACAAGGAATCAAACAATAAACTCTTGACGTTACGCTACAGTGTGGATGTAAGGAGAAACAGTTATATTGATACAACCATTTACAAAAAGACCTCCGAAACTTTACTTGGGCAAGGAGCAGATATTGCTTTATCATTTACACAAAAATGGGGTGGCTCATCCGTTGGAATCAGTTACCATAATTATTTTGTAAAGGGAACTTTTTATTATAACGTTGGTTTCAATGGCAGTGTCAATGTGCGCATTACCGGGGGACTTTCTTTTAGAACAGGGCTCTTTGCGGGACTTACCCGTGATCAAATTACATTATCGGGAGAAGGAGTTAAACCAGCAGACATTCTTACCCGACGCAGGCAGATCGCGTCAAACTATAATTATTACACTTTTTTTGGAATTAACTATCGCTTTGGCTCTAAGGTGAACAATTTTGTGAACCCACGGTTTGAAGGCAATAACAACTTCTTTTTTTAATCCGAATAAAGGGTAGACGAGCTACTTGGAAAGACTTGTGCATACACTTCCCTAACCTTTTCGTGCTTGTAGGTCGCTTGTTTGAAATTTGCCACCCATTGGATTCCACGGATAGCATTGGATAGGAATACAGCATCGGCGGCCAAAAGGTGTTCAATGGTCAGCGATGTTTGATGTACAGTTACGCCACAGCTACCTAATCTGTTTATAATATTTTCCCGCATGACACCGGCGATGCAACCCTGCTCCAAAGCTGGTGTCATCAATTCGCCATTATGGATGATAAAGAGATTGGTCTTGGACCCATCACAAATATTCCCGAACACATTCAGCACAAGGCTTTCATCTAAACCTTTTTCATTCGCATAGCGGTCCGCCATTACATAAGGCAGGTAATTCGCAGATTTCAAGTTTGCATAGTGATCGCAGGACTTGCGGGCAGTCGGAAAAATATCAACCGTGTATCCCGTTTCATTCCACCGGAAAGGTTCTATGGTGTTTGCCTCAATAAGAAAACCGCTACTTTCTGCTTCCCGATATACGGCTAAGCGAACCCGTGCAGAAGCGAGGCAATTATTACGGACACACAAATCCATTATGCATTTTACCAGTAACTCTTTTTGTAAATGCGTGGCATTGATTTGCAGCAATTGCAGGCCTTGAAACAACCGCTTAAAATGCAATTCTTCCAACAGCAATCGGCCATTGTGAAGCCGCATTGTTTCGAATACGCCGTCCCCGTATTTTAAACCCCGGTTACTTGCAAGCAGCACCGGCTGATCCGCATTTACAAACAATCCATTGCTACAAACAAACGCCATTGGCGCAAAATAAAAAATGCCCTGAACTTCAGGGCATTTACTTTATAAAAAGAAAGGTTTATGCTTGTACCACTATCCCAGCTTTCACTGCATACATAACCAGGCCGGCCATGGATTTGCTACCCGTTTTTACTTTCAGCTTATCACGTATAGCTTCTACTGTACGGGGGCTGATCTCCACCATTTCGGCAATTTCCCGGGTACTCTTTTCTTCGCAAATTAATTTCAATACAAGCTTTTCCTTGTCGTTTAAATGAGCATCCACTTCTATCGAAGCTGGCGCATCATTCTTCATGCGCAGGCGGTTGAGCAAGGCCTTGTTGGTGAGGTCATTAAAATAAAACTCGTCGGAAAAACAGGTTCTTATGGCTTGGTAGATCGTCTCTGAATCGGACTCTTTGGTTAAATAAGAATTCGCGCCCAACTCCATCATGCGGCTGATCATAGACTGGTCGTTGTGCATGGACAGCATGATCACCTTTATTTCAGGATATAATTTCTTTACCTCAGGCAACGTGGTTAAGCCATCCATGATGGGCATTTGAATATCCAGCAGCAAGACATCCGGCTTTATGTGCCGAAGCAAATTCAATAATTGCATGCCGTTTTCGGCTTCTGCCACCATTTGAATATCCTTATAAGCGGAAAGCGATGTTTTTACGCCGGTGCGAAACAAATGATGATCATCTGCAATGGCTACTTTAATCGGGGTCTCAAGATTTTTCATATTTGGATTTACGGTTCGTAGAATAACTGCAGCAAAGTTACTAAACAACATAGCCCCTTTGAAGGTAGTACTACGTTTTTTCGTTTCGTAAATCTACGAACATATTCTATGAAAAATAAATACTACGGAGGAAAACAGTGATCAGTGCGGAAAATATAATTTATTGTTTTTCGGCTACGAGGTAAGCCCGCCCGTCTCCCAAAACGAATTTCTTTTTGCGGGGCGTGCTGTAAACGTCTTTAAGTAAGAAGCCAGCTTGATAAAACAGTCTTTCCAGCTCACCTAATGTGAAGATATAGTCCACTCCCTCAATTTCTTCGATCGGTCCCTTTGCCGGGATGATTGTATGCACGGATTGGATACGGGCAGGCTGAAAAAGAAACCTGTTGTGGATCAGGTATTTATAGTCAGGCATAGCATGCCATTCCCGGTCTTTAAAATGCCGGATAGCAATCTCCGCGATCATCCATGTATTAATGATCAATTTCCCACCTTTTTGCAAGGCAACCCCGAGCTTTGATAAAAGGGCACACGCTTCGTCTTCGGAGAAAAAAGCAAAGCTATTGCCCATGCAGATAATGGCATCGAAGGTTTCCTCTAAACGCAACGCACTTACATTTTGCTGGATGCCTGAAACAGGAAGGGCTGCTTCAGCCGCTTTTTGATTTATCTCCCGGATGTAGTCGGAAGAATTATCTATAGCGATAGTTTGGATGCCTCGCCTTCCCATTTCTAATGCATGACGGCCGTAACCGCACATGATGTCCAACACCCGGCTACCTTTACCCAAATCGCCTATTTCCTGGATAAAATCAACTTCCGCTTCGGTTAGCCCTGGAGGAATGGTTTGCCGCCACACCTCTTTATACTGGCCTTCAAAAAAGTGGTCGTTGATATTTTTTGTTGATTGATTTACCATGCCTGGTGAGATTGCTAATCCAATAATTTGTTTCGCATGGCATACATCACCAGGCCTGCTATGGTTTTAGCGCCTACTTTTTCTTTCATTTTCTGCCGGATCGTTTCGATGGTACGCGGGCTTAAGAAAACCTCCTTTGAAATTTCTTCGGTAGTTTTATCAGCAGCGATGCATTTTAAAATATTCAGTTCTTTCTCAGAGAAATTGACAGGGTTTGGGTAAAATTGGCGGGCAGTTTTTTTATGTTGCAGTTTTAGCAATACCGCCTTGTTCACAAGGTCGTTAAAGTAAAAGTCCTCGTTCATGCAGGTAAGTATCGCCTGGTAGATCTCGTCCGGGTCAGTGGTTTTGGTAAGATAGGCGTTAGCCCCCATCTCCATCATTTTCGTGATCATTTCCTGGTCATCATACATAGTTAGTACAATGATCTTTACCTCTTCGTGGTGCTTTCGGATCAATCCTATAGCATTGGTTCCGTCCAGTTCGGGCATACGGATGTCCATCAGGAGCACGTCCGGGCTTTTGATCTTCATCTTATGCATCAGGTCTTTGCCATCATCGGCCTCCCAAATGATACTCAGGTAAGGGCGGTCTTTTAGGGCCATACGAATCCCGTCCCTAAAGATTTTGTGATCGTCTGCAATTGCTACTTTGATTTGCTGCTCACTCATCGCAGTATTTGGTTTTATTGTTGGCTTTCAAAGGATCGCATTCAAATGAAACAAATCTAAAGCAATTTTGGTTTTTTTCATAGGCAGCCGCTTGAAAATCAAAGATTTAGTTGGCTTAAGGGTAAGAATCGTAGGAATACAGGCAGGTGAGTAGGAGATTTACGAAGAAGAGCGTAAAAATACAAGCAATGATATTATAACTATTTGAAACAACCATCTCCCATATCATCAGCACTCAGGGACAAACCGGGTTCGTATATTTACTAAAGGATTTGAGTGTAAATACGAAGCGCTGCAAACCTTTATTCTTCGCTTGAAAAATAGGGATTACTCGTTGAGGTTAGACTTAGTAACTTTATAGAATTCTACGTGATCTGGCTATTCTTGTCGCTCTCCGAAGTCATAAAGCCTCTTTCGCATCCATTAAATCTCGATTCAATCATCGTAAATTTACTATTTTTTAAAAGTATTATTACGTAATTTTTCATTGTAATAATCCCCATTATCCTGTGGAATGCCTTGACTGAACTGCATTTTAGAGAATGACGAATAAACTATCAAGAAAAAACCTCTTGCTACAGAATGTTAGCAGGTGCAGATTTACAACACCTAAACGCAAAAAAATATTATGAAAACGACTAAAAAGATATACAGAGCGATACCTCCAATAGACAATACCCCGATTTGGTGGGAAGCTAACTAAGAAAGAGATAAATTATTGTAAAGGTTTTCTATATTTGGTCAATGACCAAAACTATAGAAAACCTTTTTATATATACAGCTGTCTACTCCGCCCTACTTCCTTTCTTACTTTTCTTTTTGTTTTATATAAAAACAAAACAACAAGGGCTCTTACAAATTGTGATTCTCTACTCATTTATAGAGTTCATAACCAATTTTACTTCTTTTTATCTTTCTGTTTCAGTAATTAGAATTCTTTATTCTGCGTTTACTGTTATAGAGTATTTACTATTTGCATATTGTTTTTATACGCTAATAAAAAGCCCTTTTATTAGAAAGGGAATCATTTACGCTAGCCTGTTATATTTCATTTTTGCAATTTTTTATTTTCTATTAACGAAATATAAAACATTAGACTCAGTTCCAATTGGCGTTGAAACAGTTCTGATTTTAATCTACGCTTTCTATAATTTATATGAGGAGATGGATTCCCCTTCTCAAATTCTTATATATAATAAGTATCAATTTTGGATTGTTGGTGGAATTATTATGTATTTAGCGGGATGTTTTTTTATTTACATTTTTGCCAACCAGGTTGATGCAGCGACATTCCGCCAATACTGGATGTTTACAAACATTTTCACCACATTGAAAAATGTTCTTTTTTCGATAAGTATTCTGGTTTTTTTAAAGCAGAGAAACCAAACTTCATTGAAAAAACATTACACTTATTCTAACTAACTATATACGCCAAGCCTTATGTTTTTATTACAGGCGACAAATTCTTCCTCGGTTGTTTCCACTGCCTTATTTTTAGGCACGCTTGGGATGATAACATTAGTTATCTGCCTCATCATCTTCATCATCTTCCACCAGCGCAAAGTTATCCGGTACCAAATGCAACTGCAAACCTTGGAACAAGAACAGCAAAAGGTTTTACTGAATGCCTCCGTTCGCATGCAGGAAGAAGAGCGCCAGCGCATTGCAGCGGATCTGCATGATGATGCAGGTCCGTTACTGGCTACCGCACGGCTTTACCTCAATGAGAACCTGGTGAACCTGGATAAGGCCAGTCAACTTCAGTCCATCTTTCAAGCGCGGCAAATACTGGACGATACGATACAACTGGTGCGCAATATCAGCCATAGCCTGATGCCACCTACTTTAAAAAACTTTGGCTTGGAATCGGCTGTTAATGACGCTATTCAAAAGATCGGTGGTTCGGGTACGATCAATGCCAGCTGCCGGTTTCATGATTATAAGGAACGCTTACAAGTGGATACAGAGCTATTGGCTTTCCGGGTGGTGCAGGAGCTGATCAACAATATCTTAAAACACAGCCATTGCAGCTTTATCCACATCACGCAGCACATGACTGCCAGCCATTTTGTGCTTCGTATTCATCATGACGGCAAAGGGATTGTGCAAGCCGATTTTGACCGCCTTAATAAAAGCAAAACAGGTTTGGGGTTAAAAAATATAACAAGCCGGCTGCGGGTGGCGCATGGCAAAATTCTTTTTGAAAAGGATGCTTCACAGACCTATTACAAAGTCACCATGGAAATCCCTAAAGACGATCCTTTTCACCAATGAGCCGCAGAAAACCTTACTTTTATCGCGAGGTAGTTTCTATATGCAAGTCATAAAAGTGGCGATAGCCGATGATCATAAAATATTCCGGAAAGGCGTGGTGTTATCGCTGCGTCCCTTCACCAATTTAAAGTTTGTTCAGGAAGCTGAAAATGGACAAGAATTACTGGATGGCATTGCCGTTTCCGAGCCGGATGTTGTATTGATGGACCTGCGGATGCCTGTTAAAGATGGCATTGAAACAACGAAGCAGCTTAGTAAGGAAAAGCCGCATATCCGCATCATCGTTTTAAGCATGTATGAAGATGAGCGATTTGTATCGCACATGATGGAGAATGGAGCGCAAGGCTATCTTCTTAAAAATGCGGAACCCACAGAGATCCGGAAAGCGATTATGGATGTTTGCGAAAAAGGATATTACCTGAATAATTTCGTCAATCGCATCCTGCTTAAAAAATCCCACGCCAAGCAAAAACCCATTCCCAACCTCAACAGCGAAATCACGCTGAACGACCGTGAACGGGAAGTGCTGAAGCTAATTTGCATGGAGTTTACCGCCACGGAGATCGCACAAAAAATGGATATCAGCAACCGAACCGTAGAGGCAATTAAGGATCGGCTGATGGAACGGTTTGGCAGTAAGAATACAGCGGGGCTGGTTTTCTTTGCCGTAAAAAATAACCTGGTAGATTAAGCGGATGTGCAGATTCGCAATAATGAATCAACTATTCAATAACTCTCTCAATCGTCCCGCTACCTTATTGGCGTTTGGCAGCATTGCGGCTTCCAATCCCATATTTAGGGGCACGGCAGGTAAGTTTAACGCACCTAAAACCTCTACAGGTGCATCCAACCACTGGAAGCAAGCTTTTAAGATACGGCCTGATAAGGCCTCTGCAAATGAATTATTCTGCTGCTCCTCTGTCAGCACCAGGCATTTGCCGTGCTTTTTTACAGTGGTATAGATCAGGTCTTCATCTAACGGAAAAAGTGTTCGCAAGTCAATGATCTCCACTCGTCCCGGAAATTGTTTGGAAGCTGCTTTCGCCCAGTAAACACCCATTCCATAAGTAATAATGCAAACGCTTTCGCCATTATCAAGAGATCTTAAATCAGCCTCTTGCACAACCGCGCCTTTGCCAAAAGGCAGCATATAATCCTTCGCTGGTTCAACTGTTTTTGCCTCTTCGGTTCCGGGGACTTTACTCCAATACAATCCTTTGTGTTCCAGCATCACTACCGGGTTCGGATCATAGTAAGCCGCTTTCATCAGCCCCTTCATATCAGCAGCATTGGAAGGATACCCAATCTTGATCCCTTTGATTGTCAGCAGCGTTGACTCTACACTACCGCTGTGATAGGGACCGCCGCCGCCATAAGCTCCGATAGGTACGCGGATAATCGTAGACACCGGGAACTTGCCGCAGGACAAGTAACTGGATTTTGAAATCTCGGTAACTAACTGGTTGAATCCCGGATAGATATAGTCGGCGAATTGCACCTCTACGATAGGCTTCAATCCTACCGCACTCATGCCCACCGTAGAACCGATAATATAGGCCTCCTGGATAGCAGTATTAAAAACCCGGTGATCGCCAAACTGCTCCCCTAAAGTAGCCGCTTCCCGAAATACACCACCCAGCCGCTTCCCTACATCCTGTCCGTACAGAAGGCATTCCTCGTGCTCTTCCATCAATTCTCGAATAGCAAATAGTGCGGCATCCACCATCAGCACTTTTTCCTTGCCTGCCGGCGCCCGCTCGCCTTTCTCTTTCACAACGGGTGTCGGCACAAATACATGATCGGAAACAGTAGCCGGATTAGGTTCCGGGGCAGCAACGGCATTTTCAAAGTTTTGCGGGATCTCTATTGCAACTTCTTCTTCAATTTGCTTCAATGCCCCTTCGCCAACTTTGTTTAAAATAGCTTGTTTGAACCTCGGCAAAGGATCGTTGCAGGCGTGTTTTGCCAGGTCTTCTTCCGACCGGTAAAATTCTTTTCGGACCCCACTGGTGTGGTGGTTAAGCAAACAGGTTTTTGCATGCACCAGCCATGGCTGCCGGTTCTGCCGCACATGAGCCACAACTTCCTGCATCGTTTTATAGCTCTCAAAGAAGTCCGTCCCATCTACCCGCACCTTATTCAATCCTTTAAAGCCTTCGGCATACTCGTAAGCATCCATTGCCCGCCCTTCCGCTGCCGTAACGCTTATCCCCCACTCATTGTCCTGCACTAAATAAATAATCGGCAACCCTTTGAGCACTGCAAATTGTAAGGCTTCGCTTACTTCTCCTTCCGTTATCGAAGCATCGCCCAAAGAACAAATAACTACCGGCAATTCACCAACATCACTCTTTTGCAAAAGTTCTGATCCAATTTGTTGTAAGTACTGTAATCCTTGTGCCACACCCGTTGTCGGAATCACCTGCATCCCTGTAGCACTGCTTTGATGGATGATCTTTGGTTTATCGGCTTCCCTTGAATTAGGATGTGAGTAATAACTTCTTCCACCCGTAAAAGGGTCATCTGCCTTCGTCAGCAACTGCAACATTAATTGGTAAGGCGTCCAACCCATTCCAAGCAGCAAACTTTCATCACGGTAATAGGGGCTGACCCAATCGCAAGGTTTCAGGCTGAAAGCGGTAGCTAATTGTATCGCTTCATGTCCCCGCGAAGTAGAATGTACATATTTTGTGATCTGCCGGTTTGCTTCATAGGTTTCCGCCATCACTTTCACACTATACATCAGGCGATAGGTGTGCAGCAAAAAGTCGCGATCAAGTTGTTTCATGGTAGGGCGCAAATATATAACACCTCACCCTAACCCTTTCCTAAAGGAGAGGCGGGGGTGAGGTCACTTTACATCCAACTTAAAAAGACTTTCATCGCCTAAAAAACCTTCCAGCACATCACCGGTAACGGTTTCTCCAACCCCGGCCGGTGTACCCGTAAATATAAGGTCGCCGATATTTACGGAGAAAAAATTAGAGATAAAGCAAATGACCTTATCTATACTATGAATCATTTGGCTGGAGTTGCCTTGCTGCACCACTTTTGCATTCTTCTGAAAATTAAAACTGATATCTTTTCGGTTCTTAATACCTGTGATAGGTATCCATTTGCCAACCACGGCTGAATTATCCCAGGCCTTTGCTCTTTCCCAAGGCAAGCCTTTCTCTTTTAATTTCGTTTGAATATCACGGGCTGTAAAATCTATCCCAACAGTAACGGCATCGTAATATTTATGGGCGTAGTTCTCCGGTATGTATTTTCCATTCTTTGATATGCGGAAGACAAGCTCGCATTCGTAATGTAGTTCATTTGTAAACTCGGGATAGTAGAAAGGAACCTGCGGCTGCAGCAAAGCACTTTTTGGCTTCATAAAGATCACAGGTTCATCTGGGACAGCGTTACCTAATTCCTTCGCATGTTCGGCATAATTCCGGCCGACGCAAAACATTTTCATATAGTGTGGTTTAGGTTTAATACAATGGATGCTGGCAAACCTTGCTGTTTATCCAATGTATTCGCAGCTTCCGTAAAAATGGGAGATGCTTGACGGATTGCTAAAGTAAGTAATTGCGGTTGTTTCTCACAGACTAAATTCCTGCTTGTTAATTGCGTTCATAGTTGCCGCTATGCCAATGGTAGAGAAGTTTTCAATCACCTCAATTGATTTTTCAATTTTCAACTTTACCATTGGCTCCTCTGGGGGCTGCCACTTTCCTAATACAAAATCTACCTGCCGTCCTTTCGGAAAATCAGCCCCAATACCAAAACGCAGCTTCGGATATTCGGTTGTGGCTAATACCGCTTGTATATCACGGAGGCCATTGTGTCCGGCATCACTGCCGCCTGGTCGTAACCGTAGTTTGGTAAGCGGAAGCGCCAGGTCATCCACCACCACCAAAATATTTTCAATCGCTATCTTCTCTTTGTCCATCCAATAACGTACAGCCTGGCCGCTACGGTTCATAAAGGTGGTGGGGCAAATGCAAACAAAGGTTCTGCCCTTCCACTTTACTTCCGCATGGTAGGCTAATCTTGCCGTATCGAATTTGCCGCCATGCTTCGATGCAAATGCCATTACCACATCGAAACCAATATTGTGACGGGTATGCGCATACTCTGGTCCCACATTCCCTAAGCCGACGATCAAAAACTTGTTCATACAATTACAAATATCGCGGGTGTGCAATAAAAAATCCCGCCGAAGCGGGATTTATAAAAAAGAAGGTAAGACTTATTTCTTCTTGGCTGGTGTAGCAGCGGCAGCTTCTTCCTGGCGCAGGGCACGGGTTGTTACTACAGAAACGATCGGAATACGAGGAGAGTTCATGATCTCGTAGTTCTCATCTTTCACATCTTCCACACGCAGGTTACCACCTATTTCCAGGGCATCAACAGCTACTTCAATTTGCTCTTTCAGGTACTTCGGATAGGTTTTGATCTTCAAAGATTTCATTTTCGGCACCAAACGTCCACCCGCTTTTACGCCGGATGCAACACCAGTAAACTTCAATGGAATCTGAGCGACTACTTTTTTGTCCTCTACCATTTCCAACAGATCCACATGGATCAGTTCATCAGAAATTTTATCAAATTGCAGGTCCTTCAAAATAGTGCGGTAGGTTTTACCGTCTATGGTTACTTCTGCAAACTGAAAGCTTGGTGTGTATACGAGAGCCCGCAAGGCTTTTGCCGGCGCTACGAAATTAATTTCCTGGGCGCCCCCGTAAATTACACCAGGCACTAATTCCTGAGAGCGAAGTAGACGGGCGGCTGTCTTCCCGTGTTCGGTCCTCAGTTGTCCTTCGATTGTAATTGTTTTCATTGTATGTTGTTTAAAAATTGACTCTTTTGCTACTTATCCCTCCGTTGCGAGTGAATAAATAAATTGTTGATGCTCTTGTTCTCGTAAGCGTTGCGGATTGCTACGGCAAATAATTCCGCTACACTGATCACCTGAATCTTTGACGATTCCTTCTTTAAAGGAATCGTATCGCAGACCACCAGTTCTTCCAGCACAGAGGCTTCAATATTCTCATAAGCCCTTCCACTCAAAACCGGGTGCGTTACCAATGCTCTTACACTTCTGGCGCCTTTATCCTTCATCATGGAAGCCGCTTTCGCCAATGTACCCGCAGTATCGCATATATCGTCAATGATCACTATATCTTTATCCGCCACATCGCCTATCACCACCATACTGGAGATCTCGTTTGCCCGCTTCCGGTGCTTATCGCAGATCACCATTTCCGCTTCAAAATAAGAGGCAATTTCCCGTATCCGGTTCGTTGCTCCTACGTCGGGGGCGGCAAAGGTAAGGTTTTCGAGCTTAAGCTGTGTTATATAAGGTATAAAAACGGCTGAAGAGTCAAGGTGGTCAACGGGTATATCGAAATAGCCTTGTATCTGTGGAGCGTGCAGATCCATGGTAATTACCCGGTCAGCGCCGGCGGCAACAAGCATATTGGCTACCAATTTTGAACCGATGGCAACCCGTGGTTTGTCTTTCCGATCCTGGCGGGCATAGCCATAGTAAGGTAATACAGCGACAATTTTCCAGGCAGAAGCCCGGCGTGCAGCATCAATCATCAGGAGTAGTTCCATGATGTTATCAGAAGGCGCATAAGTGCTCTGCACCAGGAAAACGACATCACCCCTGATGCTTTCGTCGAAAACCGGTTGTATCTCACCGTCGCTAAAGCGCTGGATGGTAATTTTTCCGGACTTACATCCGTATCGTTGACAAATCTGTTGGGTCAGGTGTTGCGAGCCAGTACCGGAGAAAATCTTAGCTGAAGGTTGCATTTGCATAACTGAAAATGTGCGGCGAAGATAGGATGCTGCCGCACATTTTCAGAAGTTGAATTCATTTGTAAGCAACAGCCGCGGTCAAATCAGTTTCCTGAACTTTTTGCGAAGCTTCTGATTGAGCCGCATTTTCATTGATACCATAATAAATGGTGCGGCAAACAAAAAGTGCGAGGAAAAGCGAGATGCCGTAAACGACCAGGAAAAAAAAGATCGGGTGCAATGCTCCCAGGGAGGAAGTAGAATTGGTTTTCATCAGGATTGGTTTTATCAGTTATTTATTGGATATTGACAACATAAAAGTATTAACCCTACCTGAACTATGCAAGAGGAAAAGTACTCAATTAAGCAATGGGCAATTGACGATAGACCCCGCGAAAAACTACTATTGAAGGGGGCTGAAAGTCTTAGCGACAGTGAGTTGCTGGCGATTTTGATAGTGAATGGCAACCGTGAAAAAAGTGCGTTAGACCTTGCAAAAGATGTTTTAAAATTAGGGAAAAACAACCTGCCCGAACTAGGTAAAATCACTGTAAAAGAACTGACCAAAATCAGGGGAATTGGTGAAGCCAAGGCCATTACCATCGTTGCTGCCATGGAAATCGGGCGGCGCAGGCAAGCGATGGCGCCACGTGACAAAGTGATCATTTCAAGCAGTGGAGATGTGGCTAACTACCTGCAAACGCTTTTAAAAGATTACCGCCATGAAGTATTTGCCGTGCTCTTTTTAAACAGGGCTAACAAGATAAACCATTTTAAAATCATCAGTGAAGGCGGCATGACAGGCACCGTGGCCGATCCCCGGATCATTTTACGCAAGGCTTTGGAAGAAGACGCCGTTAGCCTGATCCTTTGCCACAATCACCCTTCCGGCAGCCTTAAGCCGAGCCGCGCAGATGAAGAGCTGACGCAAAAGATAAAAGAAGCCGCCAGGTATTTTGACATTAAAGTATTAGATCACCTGATTGTAGGCGATGATGGCTATTACAGCTTTGCTGACGAAGGAATATTATAAATAGAAAAGGGTTCATCAAATGAATGACAAACCCTTTTACCCATTTATTTTAAATTATGCCTGACCGGTAGGTCCACCAAAAGTCAGTGGTATTTGCACTTCTTCCAGGTCTTTTATATCGCCGTTTGCCGCCTCATAGCGCTGCACATTTTCTATCAAAGCCTTCATGAATCGCTTGGCATGTTGCGGTGTTAATATGATGCGTGATTTCACCTTGCTTTTCGGAGTGCTGGGCATTACATTCACAAAATCAATAACGAACTCCGCATGGGAGTGTGTGATGATTGCCAGGTTCGCATAAGCACCTTCGGCCACTTCTTCGGTAATTTCTATATTGATGCCATTGGCTGGCTGAACAGGTTCGCTCATATATATCTAGTCATTTAAGGATGTAAATATGAGCTTCAAAGCTACTTCGGGATTAGCTGTTAACGAATTATTTTCCAAAATGGTTTCGATATTCGGCACCTGCTTGAATTCTTTTTTTACGGTGCTATTATTAGGTTTGATCTTTTTGAGTTCTTTGGTAGCATGATTAAAATAAAAATATTCATAGGACAAATCAAACTGCCGCAGATCAGCATCAATGTAACTGGTAGTCACGATACCTAATTCAGACTTATATTTTTTATACAGGCTAAATTTTTCGCCGGCATATACCTTTTGGTAAAAAGCATTGTTCGAGGCTCCTAACCCCTGCCCATTTACAAACACCAGGTTTTCTGTTAACCCTAAATTCGCATTTGGTTTGATCACAAACGAATCCACTTCTTTAGCATCCTTGATCAAAGCCTTATTGGGATTTGAAGTAGAATAAAACTCGACTTCCTGATTGAAAGTATTATAGCTGATCTTGATATTGTAAGCAGTCTCTCCTTTTGCAAACATGTTGGCCTGGTGCTTCTCGCCAAACAAGTATTGTGTTCCCCTCACCCGGTAGGTGCTTACCCTTTGGTACGTACCATTCCCCTTCTCCAAAAGGATCCGGTTATAGGCCTGGGCGGCATCGGAATAAGATAATTGTTGCGAATAAGATGTCGCATTGAGTAATAATAAGAGGAGCAGAACCCTATATTTCATAGTTAACATATTGAATAATGAATCTATTTAATTTACTTGAATAATGATAAAATTATTCCTGAGATTTCTAGCACAAAATAAAAAAAGGGCTGCAATTGCAGCCCTTTTTTAAAAAATATCACTTAAGGTCTTGGACTGATATAGGTTAGCGTGTCCATGAAAGCACGGGCATCGTTAGCATTATATCTCCAATACACATACATGGTTTTAACCGTAGGAGAAGTTTCTACAAAACGTCCTTGACCACTACCAAGTCCTGTGTATATACTGATAGGTGTAACCGGATCAGCATTAAATACATTGGTAACGAGATTAGTAGTTTGATTAAACTCAACCACAGGTGCAATGGCAGCTCCATACCAGCTAACATTTACCGCTGGGTTTGGTCCAGTACCAATTGGATGGCCTACAGAACGTACTTCTGGCCAGTAGAATTGGACAGTATTTGGGCCTGTAGTTATCATATGCATGGTCTGGTCATAAGGGAACTGGAAACCAGGGCGATTATGAAATCCTTTCAGCCGGTATACACCATCGTATTTGTTCTTAATAGTTATACCAAACACAACCGTATTAGAATTGCTTGCGATCTGGTATCCCTGGCTAACACCAGTGATTTTAAAACCTACCCCGTAAGTTTTAGTAGGATCAAGCGTATTACTATTGTTGATAGTAATGGTAATGTTGTCAATATAAGTGCTGTCCTTTCTGATAACAGGGTTCAAAGTGCTTACAGTATAGGAACCTGCCGGAAGCGGAACCAATCCTTTGGCCGTTACAGCAGCATTATCTGTTTGCAGGTTCACGGTTACATCACCGCTTGCAGCACCAGATCCTTCAATCGTAATCAATGGACCGGCTATCGTTATTGGCGCAGCCTGTCCCGTGATTCCCACTATTACAGGGCTGGATGAAGCCTGTGGAAAAGCAACACCGGTCCTTTCCGAAATCTGGATACCGTATCGTTGATCTTCAAAACCCTTATCTTTTAAGCACCCTGTGGTAGCCACCAGCAAGGAGACAGAGAGGGCCAGAAATAATGAAATCTTTCTCATTGTTATTTTTTTATATAGGTGAAGTTAGTTTAAATCCCAGAATATCTTGCTGGTAAATTGATTGATAGTACCCTGTTCACCAACATTAGCCGCATTATAGTTATACTCATTCTGAGGATATAACAAACGTCTTGGGATGACGGTAGACGTATTGCCCGGATCAATAGAAACCGGAGGACCTTGATCAAAACCAACACCTGGGCTTGAACCATATTTAATGTCAGTCCTTCTATAGTCTGTCCAGATTTCAAATGCGGCAATGCCATTGAGAGCAAACCATTTTTGAGATAGGATGGTATACAACCCACCACCAGGTGCATCAATATCTACATCCTCATAACCCGCATTACCCGCAATATACAATTCTGCAGTTCCTCTAACAGGTCCTGTAAGTGAGCCTGTAGGTGTAAATGTGATTGAATCAATTTGTGTATGCCCTGCACGTGGCACTGTCTTTATAGCTGGTCGCGAGGCATTTAGCCAAACGAACGATTCTTTTATTGCATCTGTTAAAAGACTCTTAGCCGTTCCAGAACCCGGAATAGCAAGTCCACGTTGCTTAGCTTCAGCCTGTAAAAATAAACTTTCAACACTTGTCATGATCCATGCACGTGAAGCTGCACCATTTGGAGAATATCCAACACCCCTCACTGTTGAAAGTGCGGAACCGATGAGTGATTGATCTCCAGAAGGTTTTCCAAAAGGGATCCCTTTGTTACCTGATATGAAGTTAGTTACTTGTTGTCCGGAAGCGTTAGTTGTGTTAGTAACAGGTTGTGGATTTGTATAAAAATAGCCAACTCGCCAATCACCATTATATTGATAATAACGGACCGCGTAATCATTTGCTCTAACAACGTCATTCTGGCTACCAGTTCCGCTTTCATTCGTATTATAAGAACGGTAGTAGGGCTGAGGTTTTGAACCACTAAATCCAGGATTTAAGTGAGCAGATTGGCCTGCACCAATGAATCCTTCAATAGTGAATTTTCCCACCTGAGCCGCTACATCAACGCCTGGCGCTACTTGTGCTGACGTAATTCCATTATGCAAATGGATTAACATACGCAATCTAAGTGTATTAGCAAAGCGGATCCAACTTGTTGCATTACCAGCATATACCAAATCTGCAGTCGCAATCTCGGGATTGCTGGCCGCTTGTATAGCAGTTGGATTTTTCAACAAAGTGATCGCCGTATCCAGTTGCTTAAATATATCATTGTAGATATCTACACCCTTATCATACTTAGGTGTAGGCACCGCGGTTCCTCTGAACGCTTCGAAGTAGGGAACATTATTATAAATGTCCACTAATATTTGGAAGTTGTGCGACTTCATGATGCGACCAATCGCTTCATACATGCCGGCACCGCTAGCTTGCGCCTTGGTCATCATGATGTGGTAGTTGTTCGCATTGGCATAAAGGTTGTTCCAAACGCCAACCTGGAAATCATTGGAAAACTTATAGGTCTCAATTTCTCCTAATGATTGATAAGAACCAGACCGGGCCCAATAGCCCATCCACATTTGCAAAAACGTGAAGTTGGTAGCCACGATAGAACTGGTCGTTTGCTGCGCTGCAGGAAGCAACACTGTTGGGGTAACAGATACATCCGTTACATCATCAGGATTGGCATTGATGTCAAACTTTTCTTTTTTACAACTTCCCGCTGCCAGCATCAGAACTGCCAGTGAGGTAGAGTAAACAATATTTTTTAATTTCATGATATTACAAATTTATTTGATTAGAATCTTAAAGTCAGGTTCGCGCCATAGATTCTTGTTGGCGGCATGTTAAAGGCAGTGCTTCTTCCTACAGCGTTTCCGGTGTAAGCGCCATTACCGCTGGCAGAAAACTCTGGGTCTGTCCAAACGTTCGATTTTGGAAGGAACATTAACAGGTTTCTACCGTTAATGCCTACAGTTGCACCTTTAATTACATTACCCAAACGGCTTCCGAAAAGCTTTGTAGGAATCGTGTAGTTCAACGCCAGCTCTCTCAATTTCCAGAAAGCACCGCTTGCCAGGTAGTTAGAGGTAACTGAAGTATTCAAGGCACTGTTCCAGAAGCTACGACCATAAGTTTGTGTATAAATATCTGTATTAGCTACAAACTTTCCGGTTCCATCATCATATACTGAGTTAGGGAATACAAATGCACGACGTCCGTTTTGAGCGCTACGCTCAGAGATACCGTTATCGTCAAGGAATCCGCCTAACTGATCAGCTATGATCTGGTTACCAGCACGGTAATCAGCTACAGCACTAAAGCTTAAGCCCTTCCAGTTTACATTCAGGTTCAATCCTAAGATATGCTTCGGCATGGTTTGACCAAATTGCTTCAAATTCGGATCGATGCTTGGCATACCGGTTGTTTTGCTTACAATTACACGTCCCTGGTCATCTCTCAGGTAATCATTGATTCGGAAAACGTAAGCGGGTTGTCCAACTACAGCGTAGTTAAAGTTTCCGATTCCAAGCTGATTCACACCATCAATAAGGCTGGTCACCTTATTGCTCATGTTCGTATAGTTCATCTTGAAATCAACATCGAAATCTCCTAATTTAACCAATGGCGTCAAACGAAGATCAAGTTCCAATCCTTTATTGATAAAAGATGCCGCATTCTGAATGGCTGTTGTATAACCGGTTGTGTTTGACTGCTGTACGTTGATAACCTGGTCTGTGTTGTTCTGGTTGTAGTAAGTAGCCTCAAGGTTGATCCTGTTTTTCAGGAATCCTAACTCGATACCTACTTCTTTTGTATTAACAAACTCAGGGCTGTATTCATTAGCTACAGTGGTAGCAGTTGCCTGGAATCCTAAGACATCACCATAAGGGAAGAAAAGTGCACGGGAGAATACGTTTTCAAATCCGTAAGTGCCAAGGTTCACGTTACCGGTTCTCGAAACTGAACCACGCAATTTCAGGTAGCTGATCGTATTGCTTTCCTTAACCATTGGAATGGCCTGGCTTAATACCAAAGAAGCACTTACGCCAGGATAGAAATAAGCGATATCGCTTTTCTTGTATTCAGTGCCCGGCTTAACCAGGCGGCTGTCAATATCATAACTTCCGGTTGCTTCAACAAAAGCCCAGTTATTATAATCAAAGCTCAAGCGGGTGAAATAACGCTCTAAACGGGAAAGAGAGTTTCCTACACCTACCGTTGGCTCACCTTTACGTAGTTGGATAGTATAGGCAGTTGCAGTTCCCAGATTATTGCTACCGGCACTCAAAGATCTTGAGCGGGACTCACGATAAGATTGTCCTAACAAAACACCAACGCCAAATTGTCCAAAGCGCTTGTTCAGGTTGGCAAAAACCTCTGAAGTGAGGCGGTTGCTGGTATTGCTACCGTTAGTAACAGCAGAGGTGATATTCAATGCGCCATGATCTCTCAGGGTCTTATGAAAATCGGAATAATCAAAAGCTTCTCTTGTCTGTTTAAAATCAGAGTTGGCAAAAGTTACACCCACACGGTAAGTGAAATTCAACCAGTTAGCAGCTTTGAAATTCAATTCACCATTACCGAAGATATCATCACCTCTTCCAACTTCTCTTGCATTGTCTTTTGCAAAATAGGGCGTTTTACCATTATTATCAAGGTAAGGAGAATAGTATCCATCCGGGCTAGAGAAGTAATCGTTTCTCCAATCCTTAAACATGCTCAGGTCATACTGACCAGGAGCGCTGGTAACACCATAATAAACTAAGGTGTTATTAGTGGTTACATCATACTGAGAGTTGGTATAACGCATGTTGAAGCCCGCTTTAAAACGGCCATATTCTCTGTCTGCTTTCAGTGTGAAAGTGCGGCGATCGTTTTTATCGCCAGGCATAACACCATTGATGCTTACATTCTGTCCGCTGATATAGAAATCGCCGGCAGAGTAAGAAACATCTGTTTGGTTGGTAACGCCGGTATTAAAGAAGTTTCTTCTGCCATTCTTTACATACGAGTAAGGAAGCATCAGCTTTTCGCCATTTGGACCTGTTTGTCCCATTTGACGGATAGAACCATCGAAACGAGGTCCCCAGCTTTGCTGCTCAATTGGCTCGAATGTGCCATTACCTAAAGCATCTTGTGCATAACCAGAGCCGAACTCTTCCTGGAATTTAGGCATGTAAGAAATGCTTTCCATTTGAGTGGTGTGGCTTACGGTTACAGAGGGTCTTCCTTTTACACCTCTTTTAGTAGTAACTACGATCGCACCGTTCACGCCATCAGGTCCGTAAACGGCCGTAGAAGCAGCGGATTTCAGGATCGTAACATCGGCGATGTCGTTAGGGTTGATAGAGCTTAAGAAGCCCAGACCTAAAGGCACACCATCCAGGATCAGCATAGGCTGGTTGTTACCGGTCAAAGAGCGGATACCGCGCAAAGTGATACGGGTTTGAGCAAATACACCAGCATTGGTGGTATTGATGTTCAAGCCCGAAACTTTACCGGTCAAACCGTTTTGAAGATTTACCGGGGCCGCCTGGGTTAATTCTGCCGCTCTAACTTTTGCAGTAGAATAACCTAATTCTTTCGCTTGTCTAACTTGGCCAAGGGAGGTAACTACCACTTCCTGCAATTGTTCTCTTTCTGCATTTCTTGTCAGGGTAATGTTTCCACCTTCTGACCCACTGATTGCGGTGTAATTGGTTGCCGTGATGTTTAATCGGGCATTGGCACCAACTTTGATTGTGTAATTACCGTTCGCATCTGCCTGTACGGCATTTTTGGTCCCGGCTTCCGTTACTGTCGCAAAAGGAATTGGATTTCCGGATGCGTCTCTAACCTGGCCCGTAATGGTACGGGTTTGTGCAAATGCTAATACGCAAAAGAGCATTAGCATCGTAAGCAATGATGCAGCTTTTCTCATTTAGACGATGTTTTAATTAATAAATCCTTGATTTCTCTCTTAGTCAACCTCTCTCACGGAGGGAAAACCTATTGTACGAGACAATAGCTCCGTGGAAATTGCTGCGCCAAATTATAAGTTTTCTAACAAATAATTAATTTTTATTTAAACATTTTCTTTCATAAGCATTTCATTTTGAACTTAAAAGACATAAACAACCTGTAATTTGACTTCTGTTCGCTTCTTGCCTGAAATTTCTTCCAACCCCGATCCAATTGATGTTTGATCCTTATATATGACTTGTGCCAAACGAAGGCAGGCGCCTAATTTTCTGGTCACATCATAATTCAGATTTATATAATACCGAAATCCTTTGTTGGCAAAGGCAGGAATACTGTAACTATACAGCACATCACTTTCAAAAGCATAAATGCGGCTGTTAAACCCCTCCGTTTCAAAATATTGCATCCTCACATTCCCGGAAATCCTTTCAAATGGCTTAACCCCTGTTTCAATAAAGGTCAAAAAACCTGTTTCAGGGTCCAGCCCATTTTTATTATACCAAACAACTTCTGTCCGGGCTTTTACTGTAATTACCGGGTTAATACTATAGGCAAAATGTAGCCGCCAGTTCTGACGAGGTTTGACGACCACCCAATTGGTAGCAGAGTCCCGGTCATGGTTGATGGCTTTTTTCCCTATTCTAAAACGGGTATAAAGTTCGAGTTGCTTATTAGGCTGGTAAGTAGCTTGTACCAAATAATCTTGTCCACGGCTGGGGGCATCTACCCGGAACTTTAGCCAGGGAAAGCTGTAGAAGTCAGCATAAGCATCAAGCTTCCAGGCAGGCATCGGCCGAATCGTAATGCCTGTATAAAGCCCTTTTTCATTTTCGGGAAGTGTATTTTCGGTGAACGCGTTTCCATATAAAGCCCTGTACGCAGGGCTTATGTTTCGATAAAGCAAGGCAATATCAACTTTCGCATTGGCACTGAGGAGCAAGCCGTTTATGAATGCCTTGGACCCTCGCCTATCCATAGCGCCTTCGCCAAAAAAATGAAGGTTTCGAAAAGTATAGTTGTAATCAAGGCTAAGATTGCTCCATTGTTTGCCGGTTATTTCATACTTATTATATGGCTCCGGTTTCGCTTTTAACCCCTTGGAGAATTGATATGCCAACCCATTTATGCCTATACGCAAGGCATTGCGGCTATAGGTCAGGTTGCCGCCAAAAGAAGTTTGCTGAATGGCAGACTTATCGGCTGCCTCAGAGGGAGTGCGGTGAAAACCGGAGGTGAGAAAACTGCTGACACCGTCGTCATTAAATATTGTATCGGCAACCAGGTTAGCGCTTACTCGCTTCAGGGAACCAAAAAGGGTTACTTCAAAGCTTTTCTTTTTAAAGGTTGCGCCCACTCCTCTGTTGAAATTGTATTCCCCTGCGGAACCATAGGGTTGAAGAATAGCACCCTGCCGCTTGATAGCCATTGCATCCGCACTTTTCTTAAAGGAAAGCGCCTGCCATTGAAGCAACCCTTGTCCCATATTAACGGAGTAGTCTCCAATGACCAATGATTTTACGACACCAATATTGCTGGCAAAAAGATGAAAAGAATAGAAATCGAAGCCTTTTGCTTGCGCCCCTTTTCCAAAAGCTTCACCGGCATCTTTATCGGCCGTGACACCATAGCGCAATAAATTTTTATACTGGTAGCGATACCGAAGCAGGACATGATCGGGACTTCCCCTGTAACCATTGGTTATTTTGGAAGAATACCCTTTCCGATCTTCCAAAACCCTTGTTTCTCTTGCTAAAAGCGTATGCTCACCTTCCCGCAAACGTCGTTTTAGCGATTCAGCATCCGGGGTATTAGTGACGGTAATGTAAGGCAAGATGCGGCGTAGTGTAATGGCATCCCAAGAAGGTACGGCCTGCAATTCGTACACATTCAAAAACTTGCCGAATGCCTGGCGATAGCGAAGAAAATGTTGTATTTGCAGATCGGTCACGAATCTGAACTGGTGCCAATCGTCCGCGGTCGCGGCATTAATATTCAATGGATGCAGGCGGAAATACCGTAGTTCTTGTAAATACTGATCATTTTCCAATTGGCTTTCATCTGTTTCGGATAAGTTTTCCAATTGCTGTTCGGTAGTGACGGGCACTACCTGTGCCTTGCTCTGAATAGTAGCCATGCCTACAAAAACGAGGAAGAGCAGAAAGCGGTTTCTCATGGCTCCTTTTTAGCTCCGTTATACAAAAGCATAATGCCCGGCGTTAATCCCAATTGCGGGTGAACAGAAGTGACCACATCCAGCCGAAAACGGCTCAATGAAACACCGGCTCCAAAATAGAAGGCGGAAGTAGCAGAAGCAAAGCCGCCACGGGCAAAAAGCTTATCCGCAAAACGGTATTGCATGCCGCCATTCACAGAAACTGGCTGGTTCTCCTCTTTTTGGATTTCAGCGCTAATGAAAAACTGTTCAGATACCTCGTAGCCTAAACCGGCGGTATAAACGGCAGGCAGCCTTTCCTCTTTGTTTTTGCCCATTTGAGAACCGGTTGGATTATACGTATGCAATCCTGCTGTAAGGCTTTCCGAAAAATGGAATAAAATGCCTCCCTCGAAATTGATAGAAGCGGCCGAACCATAGCCAGCCACTTTTACTGCATGATAGTTAAACTGAGCGCCTATGGCGATTTTGGACCCGAGGTTTCTTCCATACGCCAACCCAATTCCGGATTCGTTATAGGAGGCGCTTCCGCTATAGGTGCCCTGCAAACCAAAATTGCCACTCCTGGTAGGCAAAGCGAAAGCAGCCTGGTAAAGGGAGAGCTCCTGTAATAGAAATCGCCGCTCCCCGTAAACTCCAGCTGAAATGCTTTTAACCTGTGCGAGTGCTGCCTGGTTACCGCTAAAAGAAAAGGCATCGGCATTATTGGGCGTGTAGGCGGTAAGGCGTGTGTAAACCGAGGCTGCCGGGGCTTTGCTTATTTGGGCACCGCAGAATTTCATTTGCAAACAAAGGATAACGCAAAACAATATCTTTCTCAAGGCGGCAGTTTTGTTGTTCTAAAGTTAAGAGAACCTTGAATGTGTCAAAATATTTTTACCGACCCTATAGCGCCTTTACCTTTGCGCCATGCAAATTTTGGACGGGAAGCTGGCGGCGCAGGCAATTAAGGATGGTTTGAAATTGGAGGTGGCGCAACTGGCAGCCAATGGAAAAGAGGTCCCACACCTCGTTGCTATTTTAGTAGGAAATAACGGCGCCAGCGAAACATATGTAGCCGCCAAAGTGAAGGCCTGCGAAGAAGTAGGTTTTAAATCCACCCTGATCCGCTTCGAAGCCTCCATCAGCGCTTTTAAGCTACTCGATACCATCCGTGACTTGAATGGCGATCCTGAAGTGGATGGCATTCTGGTACAATTGCCCCTCCCCGATCACATCTCCGCCGAAGAAGTAATTAACTGCATTGACCCGGCAAAAGATGTGGATGGTTTTCACCCCAGTACGGTGGGTAAATTGGTATTAGGACAGCCCACTTATATTCCTGCCACCCCTTATGGTATCATGCTGCTGCTGGAATACTATAAAATAGAAACGAAGGGGAAACACGCGGTTGTGATTGGCCGCAGCAATATTGTAGGACGCCCTATGAGTGTGCTTTTGAGTGGTTCCGGTAATTATGGCAATGCAACGGTTACGATCTGCCACTCCCATACTAAAAACCTTAAAGAAATTTGTGCTACCGCAGATATTATTGTAGCAGCCTTGGGCAGACCGGGTTTTGTAAAAGAAGATATGGTGAAAGAAGGCGCTGTTATTATTGATGTAGGCATCACCCGCATTGATGACAGCTCCAAGAAAAGCGGTTACCGCCTCAGCGGCGATGTAGATTTTGCAGCCGTAGCGCCAAAAGCATCTTTTATCACACCCGTTCCCGGTGGTGTAGGACCTATGACCATTGCCGCACTCATGAAAAATACATTTAAAGCCTGCGCCCTCAAACACTACGACGGCTTTCTCATCCAAAATTGAAAATTGAAAATTGAAAATTTTATAGCGCCCGGTCAAGCAAGCCTTTCATCCGCTTCACTACTTCCGGTAATGGAACATTTTTATACCATCCAGGGAGAAGGTGTGCACCAGGGTCGGGCAGCTTACTTTATCCGGTTAGGTGGCTGCGATGTGGGTTGCGTTTGGTGCGATGTAAAGGAAAGCTGGGATGCCGATAAGCACCCAAAGTACAGCGTTGAAGATTTAGTGATTACAATAAAAGAAACGCCAGCGCAGATCGTCGTCATCACCGGCGGCGAACCGCTTCTCCATGATCTTACAACACTTACTGCCTCCTTACAAGAAGCAGGCTTGCGAACCCATATCGAAACCTCCGGCAGCTCGCCACTCAGCGGTACGCTGGACTGGATAACGCTATCTCCTAAAAAATTCAAGGCACCTCTCCCGGAAGCCGTGCAAAAAGCATCTGAATTGAAAGTGGTGGTCTTTAATAAATCCGACTTTGCCTGGGCCGAAGCCTGGGCAGCGCAGGTTAGCCCGGATTGCAAGCTCTTTCTTCAGCCGGAATGGGATAAAGCGGCTATCGTCACACCACTGATCATTGATTATGTGAAAGCAAATCCTAAATGGCAGCTTTCCCTGCAGGTTCATAAATACATCAATGTGCCATAGGCATTTAAGCTCGTTGCCGGAACGTTAAACCCCCCGATACCCTCATCGGTTCTTTTTAACTTCAACACATGAAAAGCCTGAGATCATTCTTTACTTTTTGCTTTATACTTTTTACTCTTATTTCATCCGCACAATATGATCAATCGAAGATTGATAAGAAGGCCATTGAAGCGTATACAAAAGGGCTGGATAAAATAGATGCACAGAAATGGGATGATGCCGTAGAATCCTTCAGCGAAGCCATCCGCCGCGACCCCGCTTACATTGACGCCTACCTTTCCCTTGCCGGTGTGTATGGCCAATTAAAGAACTATGAACAAAGTATCAAAACCTACGAGAAAGGGCTTGCCTTAGATACCAATTATACTTCTCACTTACGTCTTCCGTATGCCATCAACCTGGCGGGTGCGGGGCAGTTTCAAAAAGCATTGAATGTGATAGATGCGCTCCTGAGAAGCCCCAAGCTGCCGGCAAGCACACAAAAAGCGGCGGAGTTCCGCCGCAAATCATTTCAATTTGCATTGGACTTTGCTAAAACACACCCTGGGAATTATGTATTTGCCCCGCAAAATTTGGGGGGCGGCATTAACACTTCTGAATCAGAATATTTCCCATCCCTAACCGTTGCCGGAAGCGATATGATCTTTACCCGCCGCTTGCAAGGCCGCAATGAAGATTTTTTCGTAGCGCACAAAGAAGACAAGAATTGGGGAGATGCTTTTCGCCTTAACGGCAGCATCAATACTACTCAAAATGAAGGCGCTCAAAACATTTCACAAGATGGCAAGTGGCTGGTGTTTACCGGATGTTACCGTCCTGATGGAGCTGGCAGTTGTGATATTTATATCTCTTATTTAAACGATGATGGCTGGAGTGAAGCCATTAATTTAGGCAGCCGTGTCAATACGGATCAATGGGAAACACAACCGTGTTTATCAGCAGATAAAAGAGATCTTTATTTTGTCAGCCGACGCCCGGGTGGCTATGGAGGAAGCGATATTTATGTAACGCACTTGGGACCAACCGGCAGATGGTCTGAACCAGAGAACCTGGGCCCGGAGATCAACACTTCCGGAGATGAACTCACGCCTTTTATCCACGCCGATAATCAAACGCTTTACTTCGCTTCCAATGGTCTGCAAGGCTATGGTGCACAGGATCTATTTGTAACACGGAAAACAGCCAATGGTAAGTGGAGCAAACCAGAGAATTTAGGTTACCCGATAAATACGGTTGATGAAGAGAGTGCCTTGTCCATTGCTTCGGATGGTGTGACCGCTTATTACGCCAGCGACCGCCCGGAGGGCAAAGGCGGGCTGGATATTTATAGCTTTGAAATGCGTCCGGGCATGCGGCCCTTAAAGACCTTATGGGTGAAAGGAAAAGTCTTTGATCAAAGGACTAACGCAGGACTTCCCTCGTCTGTGGAACTCGTTGACATTGCCACGAACCAAACTTTTTCAAAAGTGCAGACAGATGAAACCGGCAACTATCTTATCACATTACCATTGGGAAAAGATTATGCATTTAATGTCACCCGCAAAGGGTATTTGTTTTATTCCGATCGCTTCCTGCTGCGCAACAAAACACCCGATTCAACGTATCAAAAGAACATACCGCTGCAGCCCATAGAAGTGAATGCCGCCGTGGTGTTACGCAATATTTTCTTTGATGTAAAGAAATACGAGATCAAGCCGGAATCGGGTGCAGAGCTGGACCGCGTGGCGCAATTCCTTAAAGACAATCCTACCGTAAGGCTGCAGATAGAAGGACATACGGACAACGTAGGATCGGCTGTTGATAACCAGAAACTATCGGAACAACGGGCACGTTCGGTGGTCAATTATCTTATTTATAAAGGCATAAAAGATACCCGCCTGGTGCCAAAAGGCTTTGGCGCCACCCAAGCCATCGCCGACAATAAAACGGAAGAAGGCAGGGCACAAAACCGGCGCACGGAAGCCAAGGTAATTGCTAAATAAGTAAATTTGGGTATGAAGCTGACGATTGTAATCTCGAAAGGTGAAGAGTTTTATATTGGAACCATCAAGGAAATTCCATCCGTAGTTTCTCAGGGCATAAGCATTGAAGAAGCAAAAGAGTCAACACTTGATGCCTTACAGCTTTACCTTGAAGATATGCAGGCAGAGACGCCTTCCGGAAATACTGTTTTGGAAGAAGATTTAATCTTTACCTGATGTCGGTAAAGCGTAATGAATTTATTCAACATCTTGCACAGCACCATTGCTTTTTGCACCGCCATGGAAGCAAGCACGATATTTATCAAAATACCTTTACGAATAAAAAGACCACTTTACCACGTCACCCGAAATTAGATAAACACCTTTGCGATTTGATCTGCAAACAATTGGAGATTCCCAAAATGTAAATGAACGCTGAACTTTTATACCAACTGGCGCTTACACTTGTACCTAATATTGGCGATGTACAATCAAAGATATTGTTACAGCATTTGGGCGATGCCTCTTCCATCTTCAAGGCAAAAACATCACAGCTGGAGAAGATAGAAGGCATTGGACCTTTCAGGGCTGGCTGCATACGCAAGTTCCAGGACTTTCACGTGGCAGAAGCGGAGATGAAATTCATTGAGAAGTTCAAGGTGAAGACCTTATTCCTGAATGATGCCGATTATCCAAAGCGCTTGCTCAATTGCTACGATCCTCCCACTCTTCTTTTTTATAAAGGATCGGCTGACCTGAATGCTTCCAAAATAGTAGGCATCGTAGGTACCCGCAGCAATACCGATTACGGCAAAACCTTCACCGAAAAATTGGTTGAAGACCTTGCATCAGAAAGCGTCCTGGTACTAAGCGGATTGGCTTTCGGGATTGATGCGGTTGCACATAAAGCCGCTATTAAACACGGGTTGGCAACAGTTGGTGTGGTTGGACATGGTTTGGATAAAATCTATCCCGCGGCACACGCCGGTTTAGCAAAAGAAATGATCAAAGAAGGTGGCGGCATTCTTACTGAATTCTTCAGCGGCACCAAACCCGACAAGCACAATTTTCCGCTGCGAAACCGCGTGGTAGCCGGCTTGTGCGATGCGACCGTTGTTGTTGAAACAGCTATCGCCGGCGGCAGCATGATCACAGCAAAATTAGCGGACGCTTATAACCGCGATGTTTTTGCGGTACCCGGTCGCACCACGGATAAACAAAGTGCCGGTTGTCACCATCTTATTAAAAATAACAAAGCCATCTTGCTGACAGATGCTGACCAGCTGCTGGAAGTGATGGGTTGGAAAGAAGTGAAGAAACAGCCCAAAAAACAACGTGAACTCTTTATTGAATTATCATCGGATGAGCGAGGAATCATTGATCTGTTGCAACATAAAGAACTGACACATATTGACGAAATTAATTTGCGAAGCGGGCTTAGCAGTAGCGCTGTGGCTGCGGCTATTCTTAACCTTGAATTGCAAAGCATAGTCGCAGGACTGCCGGGAAAGATGTATAAACTGGTGTAAAAAAAGCCAGGCGAGGAAAGAAATCACCTGGTGCAGCAACAAGTTTCATCTAAACCCTGAGCATTGAATATTGATTATTGAAAAGTATGGTTGAGAGCACAATGCTGCTATCACCTATGGAGTTTGTCCTGAACTTGTAAGTATCTACTCTTTTACAGTTGGCAAGCTATTGAGTATTTCGCAGCCTTATTCAACACTGATCTTCTCATCACTTCCATATTTTACCTGGCACCATTCACAAAAAAAAGTACGCCGCGCCGTCTTGCCTAAGTATTTTTTAATGATCTTGTTACCATCTCTCGAACAAACGGTTTTGGTATGCGCCAGCCAATGCTTTTTCAAGGTGTATTCTTTTTTCCATTCGAGGAATTGAAAGCTGTAATGAACCGCTTCTTTAACTAACTCATTCAGCTTTTTTGTGGGCAGGTTTCCGATCGTTGTTTCCGGATGCACCTGGATGCGATAGAGCACTTCATTCTTAATGATATTTCCCACACCGGAAAATACCTGCTGGTCCAGCAGCGCATCACAAACCAACGTTGCAGGCTTAGCCTTAAGTTTTGCTTTAGCTGCTTTGGCATCCCAGGCCTCATTCATTACATCGGCCGTCCAATCATATACATTATCCAATGGCTGCTCTATAAACTGAACCGAAACGGTGTAGAAATTAAGCTCCCCCTTTTCAAATTCCAGTCCCATACGAACCGGACCTTCGCGACGTTCATTGATGGTGTATTTGCCAAAGAGCATAAAGTGGATCTTTACCGTAAACCCTTTGAAGCAGATTAAAAAATGTTTGCCCCAGGTTTTAAAATCAACGATCTTCTGTCCTTCCAACCGTTTGATGTCCTGCTTGGAGTTGCCAGTGACTGCTATGATCCTTTTTCCTTTAAAGGCAGCTACTTCCTCTTTCAAAATCACGAGTGATGGACCTTCCGGCATACGCTTCTTTTAACAAGCTTATTCCAAAAAGCAAACCATGTTGTGGGGAACGATGCCGAATGGAATTATCAAGCGTACAAGTGAGTGACACAACAGAAGCCAAATCATTGTACTACAATCGGCTACACCTGTTTTCCACATCCAATAAAAATGAGTGATTACACCCCAAACTGTTGCAAGTGGTGATCGAGGTGCCGATAGCCCAGAACCGCCCATTCATCGGCGGTCATCTTTCCAAAGAAGGGATGCTTTGGTGGCGTTTGCTCTTTACCGGACGCATGAAAGCGTTGGATCTGCGCCAGCAATTTTTCCATTTCGGCATTAAATTCTTTTTTATCTGCTATAATAAATTCTTTAGCCGTTGGCAAACCCTTTTGCCAGGGCTTTTCGGTAAACAATTTCTTCTTAGCCATGCGTCCAAATAAAATACCTACCAAGCTTTGTTTTAATCGCAGCTCTCCAAAATAAACGCGGAAAGTAGTTTCGCAATGGGTAAGCATTTGGGCGGCATTCATCTTGCCCCAGGCAGCCGGCTGATCCGGCTTTAGTTGTTGCAGGCGTTGGATCGTTTCGCCAGCTACACTTGGTTCAAATAAACTTTTCATGGCAGTAGTTTAGGGGTAAGTTACAGCAACAAAACCATTACACAAAAGCCTCGCTCTTAAAGGCGAAACTTTCTGATTCGTAACTTTTAGTGTCAGGAAATGCCAAACTTATTGTCGGCATGGGTGAACTGCCCCGTGGTAGCGTGCTTGCCCTCACCAATTTCTTCCAGCATCTTTTTATTGAAGGCTTCCAGGTCTTTCGGGCTGCGGCTTGTCACCAAACCATTATCCACTACCACTTCTTTATCTTCCCAAAGCGCACCGGCATTTATCAAATCTGTTTTAATAGAGGTATAAGAGGTCAGTGTCCGGGTAGAGATCATGCCGGTTTCGATAAGCAACTGCGGACCATGACAGATGGCTGCCAACGGTTTACCCTGTTCAATAAAATGCTGTGCAAAAGCAATCGCTTTTGTGTTGGTGCGCAACGTGTCCGGATTGATCACGCCTCCGGGCAATACCAATGCATCATAATCTTCCGCCGCCGTCTCATCCAGCACTTTATCTACGGGCACTTCAATGCTCCAATGATCACTATTCCATGCTTTCACTGTGCCGGCTTTCAGCGAAACAATATGCACGGTGGCACCTGCATCCTGCAAGGCTTTTAACGGACTGGTTAGTTCTACTTCTTCAAAGCCATCCGCTGTAAGAATGGCCACTTTCTTTCCTTCTAATTTCGGCATATACTTGTTTTTTATAAAAAGTAATGAGCTCAAAAATGGAACCAGTTACTTTTAGAAAAGGTTTGTGCAAGAAAGAGATGTATTCGTACTTTTCGCCTTCAACATCGGTTTCATGAAAAGAATAGCAGGCTTCATTTTCATCTGTTTTATAACGCTGAGCTTTACGCATTGCAACAAAGGTCCTTATGCGACTACCAATAAATCCTACAAAAAGCAGGCGGAAGCTTATGCCAAGGAATTAATGCGAAATCCCGGCAATCAAACCATGGCTACTGCATCATCCTGGGTGGGCACTACTAATTTCAATATGCGCAAGCCCAATATTGTAGTGATCCATCACACCGCGCAAAATAGTTGTGAGCAAACCCTGAAAACCTTTACGCTACCACGGACACAGGTAAGTGCGCATTACGTGATCTGCAAGGACGGTACGGTGCATCATATGCTGAACGATTACCTGAGAGCCTGGCATGGCGGCGCTGGCAAATGGGGCAATATTAATGATGTGAATTCCTCTTCTATTGGTATTGAGATTGACAACGATGGCTTTCAGCCTTTTTCCGAAGAGCAATTGGGCAGCCTGATGACCTTGCTGGATACGCTGAAACGCAAGTATAGCATTCCTGCTGCCAACTTTATCGGCCATGCAGATATTGCCCCTACCCGGAAGAATGATCCCAATGTCCATTTTCCGTGGAAGCGTTTTGCGGACAGGGGTTTTGGACTGTGGTGGAGCGATACAAGCAATATGCAAATTCCTCTTTATTTCAATAATGTGGATGCGCTGAAGATCATTGGTTATGATGTAAAAGACACCAGTGCCACCATCCAGGCATTTCGCCGAAAGTTTTTAGCGCAAGAGGGCGCCAAAACACTAAGCGAAAGTGACCGAAAAGTACTTTACAGCCTTTATAAACAAGCCCTGAAATAGCTATTGCCGTTTGCGGGCAGCCGTATCATAATCTATAACAGTGCTGGTATCCTGAACGCCGCGGGTGGATGTATCGTAAGGACCCGCATTGCCCCCATTCGGGTCGGAAGTAGGCGGTTCACTTTGCATTACCGTTTTCATATCCTCAGGACGTTCGTCGCCAGCATCGCTGCAGGCAGCAAAAACGAGAGCCGTTATAGCAAAGCCAAGTAGTTTTTTCATATCCGTTTCATTTTGTTCCTTCTTTCCTCTACCAAATCGCTTGCCACGGTATTAGCTCGATTCGTTTTCTTATAGAGCAGAGTATTAATCGTAATTATTCTCTTGGCAATCTTTTTGCAAGCTTATCCGCAAACGACAGATCATGAACGTAAAACGAACCTTCGGAATCATTCTTACCATACTTGGCATTTTTGGGCTCATCTATGCCGCCATTCTTTTCATGGATGCCAAAGGCAGCAATAGCCAGATAAAAGCGCTGATCGTATATGGAATCCTGGGCGCTATTTTCTTTTTTACCGGCATTGGCTTGGTGCGTACCACCAGCGACGATGCCCGCCCACCGGTATAATAACGCTATGAAGCATATCTTCTTTTTGGCAATTTGTTTTCTGGCTGCCTGTAATTCTGAAAGTGTTGACAAACCTGGCGACGAGTCGGTTCATGCTAGTGCTACTGATACGATTCCCGTCGGTGCAAAGCTGGTAATACTGGATGGATGTTACGCTGTGCAAACAGCAAAGGACACTGCTACCCTTTCCCTCCAACTTAAGGACAGCACGGTGACGGGTCAGCTGGTTTATAAATGGTTCGAGAAAGATCAGAATAAAGGCACCATCAACGGCGTATTGCGGGACAGCCTGGTCTATGCCGATTATACTTTTGAATCCGAAGGAATAACCTCGGTACGGCAAGTGATCTTCAAAATTCAAAATAATCAACTGCTGGAAGCTACCGGCGAACGCACACAAAGAGATAACAAGATCGTCTACAGCAATCCAAGCAACCTTCGTTTTTCTGAAATGCCCCCTTTCCGCAAAATAGCCTGTCAATAATTTAGCCTATTCGTTTCTCTTTCATTTATTTTGCTGCCGTGAGCCTGATCCTTACTATAGATACTGCAGTGATAGGTACTTCTATTTGTTTAGCTGATGGCGACAAGATACTAGCGTCCAGCGAAAATAGCGAACAACGTGAAGGCGCCTCCTGGCTCCAGCCTGCCATTCAACAGCTTTTTAAAGAACAGGCTATTTCGCTATCCAGCTTATCGGCGGTTGCCATCAGTGCAGGACCAGGCTCTTACACCGGATTGCGGGTAGGCATGGCAAGTGCTAAGGGATTGTGCTATGCGTTGAAAATTCCTCTCATTGCCATTAACACCTTGCAGATGATGGCTGCAGCAGCCTTACCTGCTCATGGCTTACTTTGCCCCATGATAGATGCACGGCGCATGGAAGTCTTTACTGCTTTGTATGATGCTTCCTTAACCGAAGTTCTTCCAAGTACACCATTGGTATTAGATCAAACCAGTTTTATTGATTGGTTGGATAAAGATCCCGTTCTCTTTTTTGGCAATGGCAGCCAGAAGTTCCAAACCCTCATGAACCATCCGAATGCAAGGTTCAAAGAGGTGAGCGCAACTGCACAAAGTATGGTGCCACTGGCTTATGCCGCGTTTCAAAAAAAGGACTTCGCTGACCTTGCTTATTGCGAACCTTTCTACGGTAAAGCCTTTTTTTCGCCTCCTTCTAAGCCTTTTGTCTAAGAAATTGTTGTGCGCAAAGAAGATTTAACTGTATTTCTACGATCTACATTATACATTTGTCCTATATCTCTCAATTAGTTTTTATGAACGAGCAACCAGAACCACTGACAAAAGTCGAAGCAGACCTCAAAATTGATGTACTGACTTTAAAAAAAGCAGCCCTTATTTTAAGAGCTGTTAACCATAAGCTCCGACAACAGATCCTGAAGCTCATTCATCAGAAAGGAAAGATAACCGTTACGGAAATCTATGTGAAGCTGCGCCTGGAGCAGTCTGTAGCCTCCCAGCACTTAGCCATCCTGCGCAAGGCCGGCTTTGTTACCACGATCCGCGATGGTAAATTCATCTATTACTCAGTAAGCAACGAACGCCTGGCGCAAGTGCACCAGTTCTCGCAGCAACTGTTAAAATAAAACATTCACCTAAAAGGTGCCCGAAGGCTTTGCCGCAATAACTATTTTTGCGGCAAAGCCTTTTTTTATGTTTGTACAACAGCTTTATACCGGCTGCATCTCCGAAGCCGCTTATTATATTGAAAGCAACGGCGAAGCCGCGATCGTTGATCCGCTTCGCGATATTGACGCTTACCTGGAATTGGCAAAAGAGCGCAACGCTACCATCAAATATATTTTCGAAACGCACTTTCATGCGGACTTTGTCAGCGGTCATATTGACCTGGCAAAAGCAACCGGCGCTACCATCATCTACGGTCCCGGAACAGTTACCAAATTCCCCGTGCATGTAGCAAAAGACGGTGAAGTGTTTTCATTGGGTGCTTTAAGCTTCACGACACTTCACACACCCGGGCATACGTTAGAATCTACTTGCTATTTGTTGAAAGACGAGAGCGGCAAGGATTATTGCATCTTCACCGGCGACACGCTGTTTGTCGGCGATGTAGGCCGTCCGGACCTGGCACAAAAAGGCGAAGAAATCACCACGCAAGATTTGGCCGGGATGATGTATGAAAGTTTGCAAAACAAGATCATGCCTCTTGCGGATGACGTGATCGTTTACCCGGCGCATGGTCCTGGCTCTTCTTGTGGTAAGAATTTAGGACCGAATACGTTCAGTACGATCGGTGAAGAAAAAGCTAGCAACTATGCGTTGCAGGCACAAACGAAGGAAGCTTTTATTTTATCGGTTACGGATGGTCTGGCAGCACCACCGTCCTATTTTCCCATCAATGCGAAGATCAATAAAGAAGGCTACGACAGCCTTGACTCCGTTTTAGAAAAAGGGTTGCAGCCGCTTTCGATTGAGGAAGTGAAGAAAGCATTAGAAGCCGACGTGCTCTTGATAGACACCCGTCATGCTACTGTATTTACACAAGGTTTTATTCCTGGTTCCATCTTCGTGGGGCTGGAAGGACGCTTTGCCGAATGGGCGGGCAGTTTGTTGCCGTTTGATAAGGAATTGATGATTCTCGCTGAAGCAGGAAAAGAAAAAGAAACCGTTGTGCGTTTGGCAAGAGTGGGTTTTCAAAAAGTGATCGGCTATGTGGCGGGTGGCTTTGAAGCTTGGCGGGCAGCCGGCGAAGATATCGATATGGTGATTGATGTAGAAGCCGACGAACTGGCGATGGACCTGCCCTTTGATCCAAACATAGTCATAGTGGATGTGCGCAAGCCTGTGGAATATGCAGATGGACACGTAAAAGATGCCGTGAATATTTCACTCAGTGAAATGACCGACCCTGCCAGCATGGCGAACCTGGAAGACGAACAAAATATTTATGTGCATTGTGCCGGCGGTTACCGTAGCGTGATCGCGGCTTCGCTCCTGAAACGCCAGGGCATTCATAACCTGCGCAATGTGCTGGGGGGTTGGGGAAAGATCAAGTTGGAGGAAAGAATTCCGACGGAGAAGGAGAAGAGTGTGCTGAATTAGTGAATGGTCAATAGTGAGAGTCAATAATAAAGGCCTTTTCAACTACTTTTATTAGAATAGCCTAAATCAGATGAAGCTCATATGCTAAGACTCATTTTAATTACATTATTGCTTACTTCCTTTCAAGCAAATTCACAGAATGTAAAGAAGAAAGAAATTGACAATATTGTATTTACTCCTGACGGCTATTATTTCTCGAAAGATGATATAGCAATCAGTAATTACACTTTACAATGGTTATCCATTTTTACACTCAATGCAAATAGTAACACAGCTAGCTTAAGACTGCAAAAACAAGGCAAATGGATTGATATTTCATCTAAAGACTTTGAGATAAGTAAAGATTCTTCCTTCTTTCATTTTACAGATAAAAGAATTGGAAAGGTATCAATTACGGGAAGATTTACTGGAGCAAAAGGTCCGCAATATGATAATATTGAAGCTTTAGAAACGGTAGTATTCAAAGGCAGCATTACGGTTAACCGCAAAAAATCCTTTATTGATATGACATGGTGGGAAGGTGACTAAGAACCCATTCCTACTGACTACTGACTACTCACTTAATCAATCCATACTCCTCTCTCCATTCCCATTTCCACCGCCGGTGACTCCACAGCCACATGTCCGGCTGCTCTTTCATTACCCGCTCTAAAAACACCGCATACATCCTCGTCAATTCACCTTCCGGCAGGTCGCGGGGAGTAGCAGTAGCCAACTCATTATGCCCATGGTAATAACCGCGTTTCATTTTCGTAAAATGATTAAAAACCACAGGGTAATTATTCCGGCGAGCGGAACCATCTGGTCCTTTTATAAATGCCGTAGGACGACCGAAAAAATCCACCCAATAAGCTTTGGTACCTACTTGCGGCGATTGATCGGCGATTAATGCAATGATGTATTGTGTACCGCGGTGCGGCATCATCTCCGCCGCCATACGTGTAGAAGCAATTAGTTGGCTACCGAAGCGGGAACGGATATAATAAAACAGGCGGTTGAAAACTTTGTTGTTCAGTGGCTTGTACACCACCAAGGTTTTGTGCTGGATGTAAAACGGAAACGTAAGGTTCGCCAGCTCCCAGTTGAAATTATGTCCTAAGTGCAATTGAATGCTTTTGCCAGAAGCTAGCAACTCTTGAACTACCGTGTAGTCAGAAGAAAAACGTTTGGCAAAGAACTTCTTATCTGCACTTAAAAATTTAATTGTCTCAATAAAAGTATCGGCGAAGTTTTTATAAAACTGCTTCGTGATCTTCACCCGGTCTTCTTCCGTTTTTTCGGGGAAAGCGATTGTCAGGTTTTCTAAAACCACTGCTTTTCTATAGCCCGCCACATGATACACAATAAAATACCCCAGATCAGACAAGAGGTATAATACCTGCAATGGCAGCAGAGAGATCAGATAGAAGATCGCAAAAACGATGTAATACATAAGCCTTTTACAAAACAATATTTTGAACCAAATCTGACTTATCCGGAAAGTCCACGTTATAGTGCAGTCCGCGGCTTTCCTTGCGGAACGATGCGCCTTTAGTGATCAGGTAGCCTACCGTGATCATATTGCGCAACTCCAGCAACTGCGGTGAAACAGTAGATGTTTGATACAAGCCTTCTGTCTCTTCAAAGAGCAGATCAATGCGCTTGATTGCTCTTTCCAAGCGAATAGTGTTTCTTACGATGCCCACATAATCGCTCATCACCTGCTGCAATTCTTTCAGGCTTTGGGTGATCAAAATCATCTCCTTTGGTTCGGAAGTGCCTTGGGCGTTCCAGTCGGGGACCTCACCCCCCGCCCTCTCCAGCGTAGCCGGAGAGGGAGCCGCTGCTCCACAAGGCCCGCTTTGCAACGTATTCGATTCATCAGAAGACACTCCGCTAAGCTGGCCTGGTGTGGCGGCAAAGCCTCCTCGGTTGGAGGAGGTTTGGAGGAGGCTTTTATAACACCGATGCGCAAACACCATTGCCTCCAAAAGTGAGTTACTAGCCAAGCGATTAGCCCCATGCAAACCCGTACTCGCACATTCGCCACAGGCGTATAAATTCTTGATAGAGCTTCTGCCCCATTCATCGGTTTTGATACCTCCGCAACTATAATGCGCTGCCGGTGCGACAGGAATCATGTGCTTTGCGACATCAATGCCAAGCGATAAACACTTTTCATAAATATTCGGAAAATGATCTTTGAATTTTTCGGTTTCCATGTGCCGGCAATCGAGCCACACATGCTCCGTACCACCAATCTTCATTTCATTATCAATGGCACGGGCTACGATATCACGCGGCGCTAAATCCTTTCGGTGATCATAACGTTCCATAAAAGCTTCACCACTGCTGTTGCGCAAAATACCGCCATCGCCACGGACCGCTTCGGTGATGAGAAAAGCTTGTCCCCGCTTGCCTGCTTCGTATAAGGCAGTAGGATGAAACTGGATGAATTCCATATTCTCAATGCGACCCTTAGCGCGGTACACCATCGCCACTCCATCACCTGTAGCGATGTAGGGATTGGTAGTGGTGCGATAGACTTGCCCGTTACCACCGGTGGCCAGGAGCGTTGTATTGGAGATGATCTTTTCTATCTGGTTGTTAGCGGTGTTTAGCACATACACACCATAGCAACAAATATCAGGAGTAGATTTAGTGACAAGATATCCCAGGTGATGCTGCGTAATGATATCGATAACAAAACAATGCTTTACGATAGTGATGTTCGGTGCTCTTTCAACAGCCGCTAATAGTGCCCGCTCCATTTCCTTACCGGTCACATCTTTATAATGCAGAATGCGAAACTCGGAGTGACCTCCCTCCATACCCAGCTTATAGTCTCCTTCTGGGTCTTTATCAAACTGGGCGCCCCAGTTAATGATCTCCTGCACTCTTGCAGGGCCTTCCTTCACCACTATCTCCACTACTTCAGGGTTACACAAGCCATCACCGGCAATCAGCGTGTCCTCAATATGTTTATCAAAAGAGTCATTTTCCAGGTCATTTACTACGGCGATACCGCCTTGTGCATACTTGGTGTTCGTTTCATCTGCAGCAGCTTTGGTGATGATGGTGACTTGTTTTTCCGGAAAATGCTGTGCTACTTTTAGTGCATAGGTTAAGCCAGCTATCCCTGATCCAATGACTAAATAATCTGTTTGCATATTTGAGGGTTCATAGTTGATGGATGATGGTTCTTAGCGCCGGATCATCCATGCCATTTTTTAGAAAAACGGCTATGTTCAATTCGTAATAGTTAATTCCTGATCGATCCAGGCATCATTCTCTTTCAAGAGGTTGATCAATTCTTCTACCGCAACATCACTCGGCACATTCTTTTTCACCACCTCTTTTCCTTTGTATAGGGTGATCTTTCCTGGACCACTGCCGACATACCCAAAATCAGCGTCCGCCATCTCTCCCGGCCCATTTACAATGCATCCCATAATGGCAATCTTTACGCCTTTTAAGTGATTCGTTACCGCCCGGATCTTTGCCGTGGTTTCCTGCAGATCAAACAGCGTCCGGCCACAGGAAGGGCAAGAAATATATTCGGTTTTAGAAATGCGGGTGCGGGTAGCTTGCAGGATAATGAAAGCAACATTATTGATGAATCCTTCAACGGTGGTAGTTTGCTGGTAGTTGCGACCGCTGACGGCGCCCAAACTAGTAGCTTGCCGCTGATAGCTTTCCGCCGTCATACCTAAACAGATACCGTCGCCGAAGCCATCCAGCAATAGCGCACCGGCTTCGGTACCATAATGCACCAGGTGTTCATCTGGCGTGCTCCAATTACTGTCAACGATAATGACTACCGGGTTTTTTATTCCGCGGTTCATCAGCTCAATAAACATTCGCCGCACAGCAGGCATGGACTGGCTATGTTGACTACTGAGGCAGAGCACCACAGATGAATCCTTAGCGCATGCCTCGAGGTTGGTGTAATCTACTTCTACCGGCTCCTCGCTGTAACAATCTACCATTACAAAATTAAGCGAGCTCTTTTTCACTGCTTTTGTGTAAGCGGCATCCTCCCAGATAGGAAAGTATTTCTCTTTGTCTTCTGTTTGAAGCCAGGTAACCGGGTAAACAATTACTTTCAATGTTCCCGGCAGGGCAAAAGGCAAAATGGTATTACCGGTGAAGACGTAATCAGCTGCTGTATCTGCAATGGTCCACTTATCTGTAAGTTCATTATACGTGTAACCGATGCTTTGCAAATCGGTTGGCGAGATACTAGATAGCTTACTCAAATCGGCTATCACCACCGGCACCTGGCGCCCACCCATGTTCGATACTTCAAAGGTTTCGCGGCGTTTGTAAGCCCCCTGTCCCCCGGTGGGGGAACTTAGGTCGTTGTGTTCTTTGTTAGTGCGGTCTTGTTTTAGGTTAGAGAGTATTTCTTCAATTACTTGCTCAGTTTGATTTATTACTTGTTCATTAAAAAAGCGAATAACACGAAAACCAATAGATTTTAAAGCATTGGTACGAATTTCATCACTAGCCATGTTTTCCGGTAGTTGATGGATTAGTCCATCAATCTCAATAACCAACTTTTCTTTCAGGCAAATAAAATCAGCAATGTAACGGTCAATGATATGTTGTCTTCTAAATTTATAGCCCTCCAACTTTTTTGTCCTAAGCAGTATCCACATGGCTGCTTCCGCCGGAGTAGGATTAGAACGATGCTTTTCTACAAAACCTTTCAACAAACCATAAAGCGCCGGATCAGCATATCGATATCCAACAGTATCTTCTTCTACAAGAATATCAGACGCGTCCTCCCCTTCCCACCGGGAAGGGGCTTTAGTACCCTCTTCCACATCCAGACCAACTTTTGGGGATGGGCTCTTGTATCGCTTCACTATATCCTTACAAACCGGTATCTCCAACTCAGGATCTTCCGTCAACGATACGCGTATCGTATCGCCAATGCCTTCTTCCAGCAAAGTGCCGATACCGACGGCGCTTTTGATGCGACCATCTTCGCCATCGCCTGCTTCCGTCACGCCCAGGTGTAACGGATAAGCCAAACCGAATTCATCCTGCATAGTGCGCACCAGCAAGCGATAAGCCTGCACCATTACCTGTGGGTTGGAAGATTTCATGCTCAGCACAATATTGTGATAGCTTTCTCCCCGTGCAATTCGCAGAAACTCCATCGCGCTTTCCACCATGCCCATCGGCGTATCGCCATAGCGGCTCATGATGCGATCGCTCAGCGAACCATGATTTGTGCCGATTCGCATAGCCGTTCCGTATTCCTTACAGATTTTTACCAGTGGTGTAAACCGTTCCCGGATGCGGTCGATCTCTTCCGCATAATCCGCATCGGTATAGTCAATCAGCTCAAACTTTTTCTTATCGACATAATTGCCCGGATTCACCCGGACTTTCTCTACAATGCGGGCCGCTATTTCAGCAGCATTGGGCGTGAAATGTATATCCGCCACCAATGGCGTTTTGTAGCCGCGACGATGCAGCTCGTTTCGAATGTGCAACAGATTCTCGGCTTCCTTTTTTGACGGCGCCGTAATGCGTACCAGTTCTGCGCCCGCTTTTATGCAGCGGATGGTTTGTTCTACTGTCGCTAACGTATCCATGGTATCAGTAGTGGTCATGGTCTGCACCCGAATTGGATGCCGATTTCCTAACAATAAACCACCCACCGATACTTCCCTCGTAGGGAGTCTTTTATAAGAGATAAGATTTTCAGTATAAAGCTGCATGGAGTAATTCGTCAATTCGACAATTTGATAATTCAGCAATTTAAGAACAAACCGATGGGCGCAAAGTTAAGCTGGAATTAAAGCAGGCTGTGTCCTGCTATTACCGAATTGGCAAATTGATAAATTATCGAATTTCTTACCAGTCATTCTCCATTGATTTGCCGCCTTGCTTTTGCTGTAAACGCTGGCGAAGCTGGCGTTCTTTCTCCTGCAGCCGTTGCAGGTCTTTTTCTACGCTGCTCTTTGGTGATGGCAGGAGCTTTCGTTGCTGCCGTTTTTCTGCCTGCTGTTGCTTCCATTCCAGCAAGGCTTTTTGCAGGTTTTCCCTGGCTTGCACATCTGTAGGATCAACGCGTAATGATGCCTTGTAGGCGTCAATACTGCGCTGCAGGTCTTTTTGGCGGCTATAAATAACACCTGCATTGTAATAAGCGGCTGCTTTTACTTTTACATCCTTTTCACTGATCGCCAGTTTTTGCAAAACGGGTAAGGCATCCCTGTATTTCTTTTGCTGGATCAATGCATTGGCCAGATTAAACTGGCCGGTTCCCGTACCTGCAAACCGGTATTGGATCTCAGCCAACGCAAAATCGCCATTTCGATAGTATTCATTGCCTTTACGAATGGCTGCATTTTGCGCCGTTGCAAAAAGGGTAACTAAGAAAAAGACCAGTGCCAGTAAGGGTTTCATGCTTTCACTTTTTTTCGGTCGGGAATAAAAAGCTCCACGCTTAGCAGCATCAGCATTGGAATAGCAAACCAGATATAGAGGCTTTGATAGCTCAATAAAGATTTATCAACCAGCGTCACTTCTTTTATAGCTGACAAGCTTTTTACCACTGCCCTTCCTGTCTCTGCAACCTGCGAAAAACGAAAGTATTGTCCTTTAGTGATAGCCGCTATTTCTTGTAACAACGCTTCGTCTAATTTTGAGATAACCGTGTTGCCCTGCAGGTCTTTTTTAGCCGCCTTGGTTACCGGGTCAATGATAGACGCTCCCCCAGGAGAACCGAAGCCAACCGTAGTGACCATGATGCCGGCATCTCTTAATTCTTCCGCCCAGGCTATGGCATTCCCGTCTTTTGATTCCTGGTCAAAGGTTTCGCCATCAGAAAGCAGCACGACTGCTTTGTATCGCCTTTCAGAACCAGCCAAAAAATCCTTGCTGGCTATTAGTGCATCGGCAACTGCAGTTCCTTGTGCCGTAAAGAGGTTAGGGTCAATGGCATCGATCAATAGTTCCGCATTTCCATGATCGTAAGTAAGCGGCAATTGCGAATAGGCATGGCTGGCAAAAAGTACAAGTGCGATCCGGTCGTTTGGGCGGTCTTTTAATAACTGGCGCAGCAAGGCTTTGGCGGCTGTCAGGCGATTTGGCGACACATCCGTTGCCAGCATGCTTTTGCTTACATCCACCGCCAACACCAGGTCAATACCATTGCGGATATCCGGCTCACCCTGGCCTTCCCTTCTCGGGTTTGCCAGCGTGATGATGCCGAGAGCAAAAGCAAGGAATAGAAAAGAAAATTTTAGAGCCATACGGGACGGACTGTAGCCTTTCATCAGGGCATCTACCAAGCCCGGATCGCCGATGCGGCGGGCGGCACGGCGCTGCCACCTGCGGTAAAGCAGGAAGAACAGGAACAATAGCGGCAATAGCGCTAAGAGGTAAACAAAATGGTGGTATTGGAAGGAAAGGTTGATAGGTTAAAGATTAATTCGTTTACAAATTGATCCATTGAATAGTGGAAAGGTTGAATAAAAAATTGATAATAGTTAATTGCAGTATAAACCTTGTTCGCTCCTTCTAACAAATTTTGAACCATTTACGTACACTTATCAACTCAATCAACCTGGTCAACTAATCAACCTACATCCTTCCTTCCATAAACCCTAATTGCTTCAGCATGCCTTTCAGCATCTTCATGCGGATGCCTGGGATATCCGCGTTCTTATTTGGGGTCTCAAAATTCAGCACAAAGAAATAGGGGTGCCTGTTCTCTTCGATCCAGCCTACGATCCAGGCGAGTTGGTTGCCGTTCTCGCGCTGGCCCCAACCGGTTTTATAGCTCAGCTTATAGTTAGGCGTGTCTTCAAAAAGCATGGCTTTCTTTACGATCTCCTGGTTCAATTTATAAAAAGGCAACTGGTTAAAATAAAGCCGCTTTACCAAACCCAATTGTTCGTCCGCACGGATCTTCAGAGAATTATCCAGCCAAAAGGTATCTACCTTACTGATCTTCATATTGCCATAAGAAAGCGAATCGATCCAGCGCTTCATCGTGTCCTTCCCTATGCGTCGTGCCAGTTCTTGGTACCAGGGTGGACAAGATAGACGGAAGGCATCATACATACTTAGGTCTTTGTTACACTCTGTGCGTCCACGGTCAATGCCATCCCAGCGGATGACCATGCTGTCGTTGACGATCTTACCGGTTTGCAGCCCTATCAGCGAGTTCACGATCTTGAAGGTGGACGCCGGCAGGTAGGCGCTGTCGCGGTAGCGCTCCAGGTTATACATCGTGAATTCGCCGCTGGCATTATTCAGCAGTGCAAAACACCCTTCCACGCCGGCTTCCTTAAAATATTTTCCAAGTGATTCGTCCTTATTTACGTTGTTAGGAGAACAGCCGGCTAATAGTGTTATGGCCAAAAAGAGGAACACCCCATACTTCATATATACATCATTAATTGTCCGCAAAGGTAAGCGGCAGTTGAGGTTAGCGAGATGCTGTTGATAAGTGACTTTTCATTCACTTGATTACTTGCTGACGGTATAAAAGCTTTCCGGCTTTATTATAAAAATAGATGGTAGCGCTGCCAGCATACAAGGTCATGATCATGAACCCCGGAACGGCCCTGCCAAAGCGGCTAAAGGGATGCTTCGCTAATCGCGTTCCTTCCGAACCACCACCCGACACCAGGTATTGTACGCCTTCCCCGGGCACACTCAAATGTTGGAGGCTATGATCGTGCCCGCTGATATAAAAATCCGTATTCGTTTCCCTGAATAGCGGACGGAACTTGGCAACCAACTCATTCGTATTACCATGCGGCCCGCCAGAATAAACGGGGTGGTGACCAATAACGATCTTCCAACTCTGCCCGGAACGGGTGAGGGCTTTCCGCAACCAATCCAGCTGTGCAGCGCTATCCTGCTTTGTTAGGTCCGACATTCCGCCGGCATAGTGGCGGTCATAAAGTGGGGACGTATCGGTGAAAGCGAACAGCACCCCTTTGCTGCCTTTGATGTCCCTACGCATGCTATAATACCGCGCAGGTAGCTGCCACCGTTTGGAAAGGGCCGAATATTCGATCTGGGCCTGAGGGTTCTTTCCATAATCATGGTTACCCAAAACCGGGTGCCAGGGCACCTGGTGGCCGGGCTGATCATACACCTCTTCAAAAGACTCCTTCCAATGTGCATCCGTAATACTGGCAACGCCACTATAGTAAAAATTATCGCCTGTTGTAATAATGAATTGAGCGCCATGATGCAGTATAGCCCTGTTCATTTGCGCTGCCACCGCCCTTTGTGATTGCCCTCCCTTTTTACCCCAATCGCCCACCACCAGAAAGGTGAGTGAATCCCCGGTAGCACCGGTTGGGGGCATTGATGCCACAGGAGAAGTATTCCGGTTGCAGGAAAGAAGTACCCAGAATGATGAAATAAGAAGCAGGGCAGAGAAATTCCGGGGTCGCATTTGAAGGGATTAATGATCTCTGTTTAAGCAAACAACAGACCGCATTCTACTCATCTAAACACTACAACTCTTTTATGGAAAGAGATAATGTGGCACTATATTTTGATTTATAAGGGCAGAACTCTTCAAACACCTACAACTTGTAAACGCCTAATGCTAGTCTATGAAAAAACTTCTACTCCTGCTCCTTGCGGCCGGTAGTCTTGCTTCCTGCAAAAAAACATTTCAGTATAGCCCAAACGAAGTGCGGCTGGACGAAAACGACAAGGACCTGAACGCCAGGAATATCCGTAAGATCGCCGAACTGCCCCGGAAAGACACCTTCCGTTTTATAGTAATGGGCGACTCCCAACGGCATTATGAAGACACCGAAGACTTTGTTCATGCCGCTAATGGACTGAATGATATTGCTTTTGTAGTATTGGCCGGCGACATCAGCGATTTTGGCCTCAACCGCGAGTTTCAATGGATAGCCCGTAGCCTCAAAGGCTTAAAGATGCCCTTTATTGGCGTTATTGGCAATCATGATATGCTGGCAAACGGACGATTGATTTACTCCCAAATGTTTGGACCGGAGAATTTTATATTTGAATACAGTGGTAACCAATTCATTTGTCTAAACACCAATTCGTATGAAGTGGGGCATGATGGCTCCCTGCCAGACCTGCCCTGGCTGGAGCGGCAACTATCCAACCATGACCTTTATAAAAATGCCTTTGTTATTTCGCATGTGCCACCCTTCGACAGGGAGTTTGATCAAACGAAAACCGCCGAGTATTCCCGTATTGTCTCAGCTACAGGCAAGGTGCGGGTATCCATCCACGGGCACCAGCACCGCTACTCCGTTTCGCGTCCTTACCCCAACGGGCCTGAATACCTGGTGGTAGGCAGCATGGCGCGGCGCAGCTTCGGGCTTGTCACCGTTACCGGAACCGGTTACCGCATTGAAGAAAAAACCTTTTAACGTGCCGTACCGCCTGCTCATTTTCCTTCTCGTTTTTTGCACTGTCCAGGCTTCGGCACAGGACAGCGAGGAACCACGTCGTCACTGGCTGGTGCCGCACCATGCCAAGCTGCAATACGCCGGAGGCATTGGGTTCCTCGCTGCAGGTGTGGGCTATGCCAACCGTAAAGAAAAACTGGAGATGGATCTTTTCTATGGATATGTACCCAAATCTCTTGACGGGCTACCGATTCATACCACTACCGCCAAGTTTGCCTGGTGGCCCATCCGGCCCATCACTGCAAAAGGACTGCAGGTGAAGCCATTGGCCACCGGCCTGCTGGTGAATTATACATTTGGCAAACAATACTTCGCTTTTTCGCCGGAGCACTATTCGTTTAGATACTACGATCATCCTACATCCCTGCACGCCGGCATTTTCTTAGGATCAGCCATACAGACGAAACCTAATCCCAATAAACGCATCCGGCAATGGGGATTGTATTATGAGTTGTTAGCGTATGATGTAGATATTTTTAGCTATGCCGGCAACCGCAAGGCATTAAGCCTTGCTGATATTGTGACCCTAGGCATTGGAGTCAAAGCCAAGTTTTGATTGCCATCATTCTACAAAAACAGCTTCCGTCTTACGGAGTCTGCGATCACTGTTTGGCTCAGGAAAATAGTATGCCTACACCTTACTGCATTCTTCTTTTGGTTGTTATTTATCAGATCCGGTTCACTTCATCCACAGTAGCTTTTTTACGCTCTTCCACTTTCTGCCCTTTGCTGAAAATATACCGCAAGGAGAAAGAGATGGCACGCACCCGGAAGTACTGGTCGAAATCGTTGATGTTGTTATCAATGTTTGTCTTAAACCGCAGGCGGAAACCTTTGAAAATATCGGTAGCATTCACCGCGGCTTCCAGCTTCTTCTTGGCAAATGTGCGTTTGAAAGCTATATCCACTCGTGTCATGCCATCCATCTGGTAAAGTCCGGAGGCACCTGGTCCGCGCAAAAGCAGGTTTACTTCCATGCGCAGTGCCTTTGGCAACAGAATCGTGTGATTAGACTGTAGGCTAAAATACAGTTGGGCGTTTACAAGATTTGTAGAATCAGTGTTGAGTAAAAATTTGTTGTAAGAGAGTACAGCGGTATTTTGCGAGTCCCACTTTCTGGCAATTTTCAGCGGTGCCACAGCAGTAGCACCTACACTGCGGCTCTTGCTTATATTGCCTTGTGTGTAAACCGTTACTGCGTTGTCAACATCCAGAATAGGCAGTTCGGAAATCACGTCCTCGGACCGCTGGTAGCTTAAGGTGACTGTGTACACCTTGCGGATAAGATGCGTCATGGATACAACATTGCTGTAAGACGGCCGCAGGTACGGGTTGCCCACATAATACGTATATGGATCGCGGTAAGCACGGAAAGGGTTCAGGAAACCATAATTGGGACGGTTGATGCGGCGGGTGATGCTGTAATTAATGCCATAATTGGCGGACACCTTCTGTTGCAGGAAAAGCGTCGGAAACAGGTTGGTGTACTTCCGCGTCGTGACCTGATTAGTTGTTAGCAAGTTTCCTTCAGAGAAGGTACGCTCCATCCGCAGCCCGGTTTGCACCGACCATTTCTTACTCAATGTACCTGTCCAGTTAGCGTAGGCGGCGTAGATGGCTTCGCGGTATTTGAAATGATTGGTGCGGGCTGGGTCGATCACCAATGAACCATTGTTGAAATAAAACTGGTTGTCGTTATCGGAAACTACCTGGCTAATGCGGCCACCGGCTTCCAGCTTCTGGCCGCCTTTCAGTGGACGGGTGTAATCAATCTTACCGGAATACACATCATAACCATTCGGGTTATTAGTGTATAAAAAATCCTGCGTTTTAGTACTGTTGCCCAGGTTGGTGAAATAGTTATAAAAGTTAGAAAAGCCGCGGTTGGTGATATGCACATAATCAAGGTCCGCAGAGAGGGTTGTGCCTACTGTATCCAGCTTGCCGCCATAATGCAGATTCGTGGTGAAGTTGCTGTACGTATTCGTCGTGTAATTATCAGCTTCCACTAAACTGGACGGCGTCTTTGGTTGCGTACCAATATAAGTATCGGTCAGGAAATCCGACTTACCGGTATTCGTATTATACGATGCCATAAAGCCCACACTGTGCTTGGCGTTTATGGTATAGTCGGAGCCGAGGCGCACCGATGGCGGACCTTGCTGTAAATAATTGCCGTCGGCTACCTGGTCGAAATAGGTAGAGCCGGATGGCCCTACGAACACCCGTGTAAAGGTGGCGTCCCGACCGCCTACAAAGCGGCCGATGCTGCTGTTGATATAAGAATTGAAACGGCCCTTTTTGTAGGCAATACTGGTACTTGCCGTGCCACCGTATTGTTTGAAGTTGTTGTTATACGTTGTATTGACGCTGCCGTTCAAGCCTTGCTGCGTATTCTTTTTTAGGTTCAGGTTGAGGATGCCGGAAGTGCCTTCTGCATCGTATTTGGAAGAGGGATTGGTAATGATCTCGATGTTCTTCAGGTTTTCGGCGGGCATGGATTCCAGCATCGTCCGCAGGTCGCGGGCTGAGAGAAAGCTTTGCCGGCCATCAATCATCACCATAATGCCGCTGCGGCCATTGAGCTGTATATTGCCTTCCGGGTCAATAAAGACGCCGGGTGATTTGCTTAGGACAGTGAAGGCGGTATTGCCTGCGGCCATAGCCGTTCCTTCCACGCTTACTACCAGTTTGTCGGGCAGTTGCGTGAGTGTAGGACGCAACGACTCCACACTTACTTCCTGCAAGGTTTTACTATCGCCTTTGAGGGTTATAGAACCAAAGTTCTTAGAGAATTCCGGACCAATTGCTTCAAAAGGGGCGGTACGGTTTTCTGCAAACCCAATAGCGGTGAAGCGAAGCAGGTATGTACCCGCCGCTGGTGTGGTTAGCCTAAACCATCCTGTCGAGTCGGTGATTACACCGGCGGCAAAAGAGCTGTCCGCAGCCTTTAATAAGGTGACATTGGCAAACGAAACCGGGGTGCCTTTACTATCGGACAGTTTGCCGGTAAGGTTGCCGCCTTGTGCGCCGGCACTGTTTACGAGCACGAGGAGAAAGAGAACAAAAAGCGATTGGATAACGGAATAAAAGCGCTGTTTCATTAGCCGAAGTTTGTTGGGTGTGTGTTTTGAATGGATACGAAGCTATTCGTTACATACATACACCACTTCGGGCAAAGGGATAAGGCGGATAGAGGCGGTATAAACGGTTGCCGTTCATCCCTATGGAAAAAGCATGCGTTTTGTACCTGTCTTTAAGGAAGGGTCGTGATAACCTGCCTGGCAGGCATTTACAAAATAGGTTAAGAGATTATCTACACCTGATAAATCCAACCTACTTCCCCAGCGGCAAATTATTAAATAACACCACTTGGAATTGTGTTCGCTTGCGGTTCTCCAACAGTTGCGACATAGCGCCTAATTCTACCCGCAAATCCTTATTGATAGCATAACCCAAAGCCCCATAAATACGGTCGCGGTCATAAACGGGGGAGCGATCATTGATAAAAATTTCGTTGTAGGCAGAAAGGTAGAGTGCACCCGCCTCCATCGTCTTCTTTGTAAGCGGCACATTGGCTGCCAGGAAGTACCGGAACCGTACTTTAAAATCATCCTCGATAAAGCGCTCCTCGATGCGGTAGCGGTGCTGGAGGTAGAGCCGCCCAAATTGTTGCCGCGTGATGAATTGCTGGAAAACGCGGTGCTCCTGCGTCTCGCCTTTCCTATCAGTGCCGGCGATGTAAGGCTTTGAAAGAATATAGCCGTAACCCAATAGGATATTATTGTTGTTGGGCGTGAGGTTATAGCCAATGCCGGTGCGCAGGAGCAGCTGCTCCAGGTCGCCGGCGAAGTTGTAGTTGCGGTATTGCACCTCGTTGTGCCAGTTCCAGCGGGGGCTGATCTTTTGATTGCCAAAATAAATGAACCAGTTGCCGACCTCACTTTTTTGAGCGAATGAGGCGAACGGTAAAATGACGCAGATCAGGAAACAAATGCGGCGCAGCATTTTCATAGCCTGCAAAGCTACTGCCGGCAATAAATCGTTCAAAGTTTTATAGGATTTAGATCACCACACCGTTCTTCAGGCGGGTGTGTCGGCCGCCCTGGCAATCGCGTTTGTATGTGACGCAGGAGGAAAAGGTAATGGCGATAATGGCGGCGAAGGCGAGAAGAAGTGCGTATCGTTTCATAGGTTTCGCTTTAGCCTGATGGGGTAGAAACGGCGGGGTACGGAAACTTATTGCACTGCAGGGAAATGCCGATGGGGCCGCTAAAACATCGGCATCAATAAGCCACAAACCAACAGATCACCTGCGGGGTGGCAATCAAGTGTGTAAGCAGGGAATAAAACAATAGCAAACTCACCCGCAAAATGTGATGCCAAAAAAAACCGCTCCCACGAAGAGGAGCGGCGACCCAACTAACTGATATGAGAACTTCTTTATGAAGGTTTAGCGGCGGCTTTGGCGGCGGCGCCATGCCCTTCGCGGATGGCTTCGTTGGTTTCGTATTTATCCCACAAAGCGCTTAACTGCGATAACAACGTCTTCCACGGCGCCGGGTTTTCCGCCACTTCGCTATAACCTTTTATTTTGACCAGCACCGCCTCGTAGGCGGCAATGGTGGCGGCCTGCGCTTCCTCAGTAGTAAAACCAGGCTCTTGTGCGGTCTCCGTGGTGCGCTTCAGGTAGAGCGTATTGAACTCGGTGTTGGCTGCGGTGAGCGCTGTTACAAAAGCGGGCAATCCTGCAATAGCGGGCAATGCGCCTACCAGGCTGGACTTCTCTTTCCAGTCGTTAAGCAAGCTGTTGATGATGGCGGTCTCGTCGGCCAACGGGCGTCTTACCAGGCCACGTCCGTAAGCATTGATGCTTAGCTCCAGCAGGCTGGCTGCTGCCCGCACCTCAGCATCGGGGTGGTAGGTGTGCGACTGCACCAGCAGGCGAACGCCGGTGAACAAGCCATCCCGCTTGGCATCCAGTTCGAGCAGTTTTTTGCTATGGGCAGATGCGGCACCGGTTTTAAAAAGGCTGTCCAGGTTGATTAAGGATGCTTCAAAGGCTGTTTGCGACGCAGCAAAGGTGACCGGCGTAGTGCCTAATGCGGCCATCGCATTGGTAATTAGGGTTTTCGCATCTTCGAAAAAAGCCAGCACAGTGGCGCTTAGCCACTTGCCAACGTGTGATTTTTTAAGCATAGCGGTAAATTTTACAAAAAGGTAAAACCGCCGGGGAGGCTTCTCCAAAAAAAGAAATCCACAGGTAAGGCCGGGCTTGTGGAAAACGGGGGTGCAGGGAGGTTTTCGAGGGGCATGCTTCGTCATTTGCCACCTGCAGGAAGGTTTTTCCGCGGCCTCCAAAGCTTCCCGCCGGTGGCAGGAAGCTTTGGAGGCCCCTACTTTTTGTTCCTGCGGGTTGCAGGAAGCTTTGTGAGCTTCCCCTTTTTGTTTCTGCAGGTTGCGGGAGGGTTTGGAGGCCGTTACCAAAGGTTGCTGCAGGTAGCAGGAGGGTTTGGCAGCCTTGGGAAAGGGAGTTTTCCGGGTAGGGGGAGGGTTTATATTATATTTTTTTGTAAAAAGGATTGGCGCAACGACAATCTAAAAATGTATTATACTAAAGTGTTGGTTATCAAGAGGACTATTTTTTCATTGGTTGCGTCTAATAGCATAAATTAGCGTGTTAGCTGCAAACTTATGTCGACATTTCAAAAGACCTTACTAATTGCAGGTTGCTTTATTTTCTGTTTCGCTATTTTAGGAATGCTTTATCAAGAAGCAATTATGGTTATGCTTTTTACATTTTTTATTCCTGGACCGACTTTGGGACTTATTATTTCCTTCTTTAAAAAATCAACAATCATTCAACGAATATTATTTTTTCTAACAGCTTGTATTATTTATCTGTTGACACTTTATATCATTGACATAAAAAACATTGATTATAAACTCTCTCCAATAAGAATTTTGCTTGGAAGTACAATAGGTGCTGTTTTGCTTCAACTTTTTTTTGACATTATTTTCAAAACAAAAATTAATTACCAAAATACTCTTATTCGACCTTCCATTTTAGGTTTTATTGCATCTATTTTGACAACAATCGCCGCCTTTTTCTTTTCGGTAACTCCAACTACAGGGTGGTTGACAGTACCACTTTGGGTTGGACTGTTTTCTGTTTTTCCATTATGGTTTTACTTATTTGGACACCATTTAATTCGGACCGGAAAAGTCTGCAGCTAACAGTGGTGACAGTTGCACAACTCGTTTGAAAAATAGTAAGTAAACCGATTTTTTAAATCAGTTTGCGTATTTCAGCAAAGCATAAAATGCTTGGTAGATTTTCTATTGTGTGGATGTGTAAAGTGCCATAGCATCA
>JAOQAI010000006.1 GCA_025963645.1 Flaviaestuariibacter sp. | reverse complement strand
AAGACCAATGATTGAAGTTGAACAAAAGAACATAGATCAGCAGATGAATATTCAATCACAAGTCTTAACTGAATGAAATAATAAAACGTCTACTTTAGTGCCGTCCTAAAAATGATAAGGCTTCAATTATTCCAATATGATTTAGAATTTATTTCTATGTCGTCCATATTATACGCAGCTCATTTGCTCGCACTTTTAAATATTTTAAAGAGTTAGGAAAGCATATAATTTTTAATCTTAGAGTAATAAATGTTTAATCCTAAGAGAGATTATTTAAAAAATACTTAACCCTATCTTTAAGAAGGCCAAATATAGTTCGCGTCTCATACGTCCGCTTATACCATTCAATATCCTGCTGCATTCTCCCCTGATCATTAAGCAGTTTATTAATCAACTGCCGGTTGCCTTCTATGTTTTGCTGGCATTCGACGATTTTAGATTGCATCTGTTGCATCGCTTGATTTTTTTCTTCCACCAAAAAATGAAGCATTGCCAGTTCCGACTTCTTTTCATCAATCATCTTTTGCTTAATGGTCAGCTCGGTCAAAAGATACTGTTCAATATTTTTTAACGATTGATGAATCCCCGATTCTTCTTCTGAAAGATTATAGACCGTTGTGTCGAATATATTTTTCCGGTTCATAACTTAATTAGTTTGCAGACCAGGTTGACGGGTCCTTTTTCACACTTTCATTACTATAAATCCGGCGGTAGCTTCCGAAATTCTGCTTCATATCAAACTGCTTCTGGCAAAGAGCATAAGACGTTTGACCCATTACACGCAGCATATCGCTGTTGTTATAATAACTTAATATCTTATTGACGGCTTCATTCTTATTGCCAAACAGGTCGCCGTTCAAGCCTTTACTGATGATGTCTTTATTGCCAACACAGTCGCTAAGCAACAAAGGTTTTTGTAAAGACAGCGCTTCCAATGCCGCGAAAGAGAGCCCTTCATAAACAGAAGTGGAAAAATACATATCAGCGCTTGCCATTAGTGTTTTTACCTCTGCCGGATCAATCCAGCCGGTTACTGTTATGTTCTTTGCGGTTAACAAGTCCTTCTCAGCGCCATCACCAATCCATATAAATTCAAACTGATCAAGCTCTTCGAAATAGCCGGCTACGCTATTAAATAAGGCCGGATTTTTTTGCGCTTCAATACGCCCACTGGTGACTATACGAAATTTTGAAAAATCTTTTTGCCGCAAACCCGGGGCTAATGGCTGGATAGAAACCCCATTGTTAATAAAACGGCCGCTTAAACCAATCTTTTTATAAGCTTCCAATTCTGATTCGGAACAGCAAACAATCTCGCCACCCATGATATTACCGAATTTTTCCAGCCGCCTGTAAAAATAATTAGCCACGTGGTTGCTGCCAGAAAGAAAGGGAGCTCCATTGGGAGTATAAATAACATTCGTAATGCCTGCCATCCGGCAAGCCACCCGCCCGATCAAACCACTTTTTGAGGAGTGCAAGTGCACCGCATCAATTAAACCCTTGGTTTTTAAGCGTTTCAGTAAGCGATATAATTGGTTAAATGCCTGTAAGTCTTTAAGAGGATTGATAGAGCGCTGAGCTGATTGCCACCTTATGAAACGAACATTCCGCTCCGGAAAAAGGCTTTTTACCTCTTTTGCAGACATTACGTTCTTACGCTCTCCATGAAAAATGATGTGGGTATCATTGGGCATAGCTTCCGTAAGAGACCTTACAAATACAGCAATTCCAGCTGCAAATGGCTCGACTACATGAAGAATAACCATGATTTAAAATATAATAAGCAGTACAGCAGTTAATTAATTGTTTTCCCAAGTTAGCATACTGACAACAATTTACATTTAAAAGTTGCTTAAGTACGTTATAAAAAAAAAGAGAGACCCCTTTTAAATGGACTATGGCTACTTAACAAACTTACTATTGTTATTATATATGATAGATGACCACCCCCTTTTCAACAAAAAAATAACTTTTTGAGGTATGGCACCTCTTATTTTGGTGATTAACAATCCTGCTACTTTCAAAATGGGCTGATTTCCAAAACCTGATATCACTTTAGCACAGCTCTCTAACTGGGCTTTCCGGTTTTGAGAGGATATGCCAGAACTTCTTATGGCACAAGTAACTAAAAATTTATCTAAGATGGCGCCCTTGCTTATTTGAAGTATTGACCAAAAAAAACCATAGTCCTCTGCGTGTGGAAAATGATTTGGATATAGCCCTGCCCTTTTTGTAACCTCTGTCCGAAACATGACTGTTGGATGAATGAAAACATTTCGAAAATGCATTGCCTTTCTTATGGCTGCGTCATCTAATGGTGCTTTGAAAGCATAGGAATTGCCGGTTGCATCATCCCGAAATCGGCACCAGCTGCCTAAGAGTCCCACATCAGGGTTATTATCTAAAAACTGAACCTGCGCATAAAACCGGGTAGCATCACATCTATCATCACAGTCAAGGCGGGCAATGTATTTGGTGCTTATATTCTTTTGTATCCACTCTAACCCGGCATTAAGCGCAGCAGTAATGCCACTGTTTATTTGCAGTCTTAGTAAATGAATCGGTAAAGAATGGCTCATGAGCGTCAACATTTCTATTGTCAATGCGGTTTCACTTCCGTCATCTACGACCAATATAAGGTGCCGGTTGGGTGTATACTGAACGCTTTCTAATGATCTTAAAAGCCCTTCCTTATTATTATAGCAGGGAATCAACAGGCAAAAATCTAATTCAGCAGTAGGATTCATAAAGAGGTTGGAGGCAAAAGTAATCTTCCTGATATTGACAAATGGTTTGAGAGTCAGCGACGGGTAGCTATACCAAGAAGGAACTGAAGTAGCAATGACGGTGCTTACTTAATTCTTCTGTAGACTTGCCATATATTGTAAATGACTTCCCTTCGGAAACTCCTTCAAATAAGATGAATAATTCAAGTACCTGCTGTTTTTCAGAATTTCCAAGAAATTGCACCTTCTGTCACAAACTGGTATCTTCTAAATTCGCCCCCCAATTCACTCAGCCTTTTGATTACGTTGTAGCGGCTAGTACCTGGACAGTAAAAAAACATGAATCCGCCTCCGCCTGCTCCGGAGATCTTCCCCCCAGAGGCGCCGCTTTGCAGGGCAGATTCGTAAATATTGTCAATCACCTCGTTGGAAATCTCTTTTGCCATTTGCTTTTTGTACTCCCAGCCAAAGTTTAGTATTTCCCCGATTTTATCCATCTGCCCTCTAAGCATTGCTTCTTTCATCATAACAGCTTGCTCCTTCAACTTGTGCATCGCTTCCAGGGATTTTACATTTTTATCCTGCACATTGTCCTGCTGCCGCTCAATGATCTTAGAGGATAACCGGCTGGTTCCTGTATAGTACAGGATAATATTATTATTGAGCTCAGCGAGGTATTCTGTTTTTATTCGTAATGGATTTACGATCACTTTACCCTCACCAAAAAACTCCATGAAATTTACACCGCCGAATGCTGCTGCATACTGGTCTTGCTTTCCGCCCGCCATCTTTAGATCATTTCTCTCGATTTCGTATGCCAGTTGTGCCAATTCGTATTCACCTAATGGGATATTCAACCAATCTGCAAAAGCACTTAAAATGGATACTACAAGGGACGAAGAAGTGCCTAATCCACTTCCTGCCGGGGCATCGACATAAGTTGTTAGTGTGAACGACAGAGGTTTTTTTACATAGTCCTTTACAATACGATTATAGATGCCCTTGGCCAAGTCAAGCTTGCCATCAATAGGCAATTTTTCAGCGCTGGAAAAGCTTGCCATTTCATTTCGGTCTGCCGATATTAATGTAATCTTTCCATCCATAGTGGGCTCTATACTCGTATATGCATACAAATTAATCGTTACATTCAAAATAGCACCCCCATAAATATCGGAGTAAGGACTTACATCTGTTCCACCACCTGCTAATCCAATACGTAATGGTGATTTACTTCTGATTATTTTATACATAACTTATGGCTAAACTAATGCAATAAGAGTTAGTAAGACTTTGTAAGCTCATTTCATAACGCCACCTTATTAGGCATACTAAGAAATCAGGCAAAAATTTAGTTCAGCATTAAGATTTATAAAAACCTTAGCTCTGTAACAAAAGTAATCTTGTTAATGATGATTAAAAGCTTATGAACTGGCAGGTAAACTTTTAAGTTATCTATAATAACGCTATCCCTAATTTTATCGCCTATGTCCACGGCTGCCATCTCTGTTGTTATCATCTGCTACAATGCCGTAGAAACCATCGAAAAGACATTACAGTCAGCTTCGCTTGTTAGTGATGATATTATTATTGTTGACAGCGGCAGCACCGATGGCACCCAGGCACTGGCAAGAACGTTTCCGGCAAAACTACTGGAGATGGAATGGGGAGGCTTTGGACTTACCAAAAATAAAGGCAATCAATTAGCAAAGAACGATTGGATACTAAGCCTTGATGCAGATGAAGAGCTAAGCGGGGAACTTATCGGCTCCATTAAAAACCTCGATTTTACTAATACCCAAAAGGTATATAAAATCAAGCGCCTTAACTACCTTAATCATCGCCCCATCAAACATGGTATTTGGAAAGACGACTGGACCATGCGTATTTTCAACCGAAACCTGGTACAATGGGATGCTTCCCCGGTTCATGAGAACCTTATCTTACCTTCCAAAACACAAGTTTGTCCTCTGAATGGTTTGCTGTATCACTATACAGCCTCAAGTATTGAAATCTACAATAAAAAGCTGGACCGGTATGCGTCCCTGATGGCGGAAAAGTATTTTGGCGAAAGGGTATCCGGACATAGCTACAAAGTTTTGATCTCTCCTTTCTTTAGCTTTTTTAAATCCTACTTCTTACGGTTGGGCATTCTTGACAAGCGTGCCGGTTGGCAAATTGCCATTGCACATGCAGCCTATACATATAAAAAGTATAAGCGCCTGCAAGAGCTTTCGCGGAAAAAAGGCTGATGCTCCTTAAGAAGCTTTTGTTTTAAACTTCGCAATGGCTTCTTTAGTAAAAGGGCTTAGCACAAGCCGCCCACTTATTTCTGCACGTTCCCGCAGTAAGCTATCCCAATTCTCTGTGCCTTTCCAAAACACCTGTTTCAGCTCCTGCATAGCTTCCGGGCTGGAGTGGGCTAACTGGTTAGACAACCGGAAAATAGATTCATCCATACCTTCTACTGCCGGATGCACTTCTGCGAACAGCCCTTTCCGGCGCGCCCATTCGCTGTTGCGCCACATGGCAGCATCTATCGCCAGTTGGCTAAAAGCAGACGTGCCGATCTTACGCTCTATGGCCGGGCCTACTACAAAAGGTCCAATGCCTACCGCTAACTCGCTTAATTTTACATCAGCGCCTTCTACAGCTATGGCATAATCTACAGCCGCCGCTAATCCAACACCGCCGCCCACACACTTGCCATGAATGCGGCCTATGACCAGCTTTGAACACTTGCGAATCGCATTAATCACATCGGCAAACCCGCTAAAGAAATCGTAACCCCGCTTTTCATTTTCAATTTGGGTCAGTTCGTTAAAGGAGGCACCGGCGCAAAAGGCTTTTTCGCCAGCCGAACGAAGCACGATCACCTTTGTTTCCTTATCCTTGCCGGCATCGTGTATTTCAATAGCCAACGCTTCCAAAATGCGCCGTGGCAATGAATTACTTTGTGGATGAAAGAACTCGATTGTCGTGATGCCTTTGTGTGTTTCCACATCTACATAGCCGTTGATAATATCCTTTGCCATAGTTTAAATTTTCGCTCAGAGCTAAGGGGGAAAAGAGGTTATTTAAGGTGATTGTTATACAACCTCGTAATTCCGTTCTTCAAAAGTTCTTCATTAAAATTAATGAGTAATCCAATTTTCAGACCAGCTAGTTTTAGGTAAGTAAGAACCCGCTTCTTATGAACGGCTGCAACCGTTTCAATAGATTTAATTTCTACAATTACTAATCGTTCGATAATTAGGTCGGCGCGGAAGCCCGCTTCCATCTGAACGGATTCATATACCACGGGAATAGCCACTTGCCGTTGCACAAACAAATTCCTTTTCATTAACTCATACGTCAATATCTCTTCATAAACAGACTCAAACAAACCCGGACCAAGTTCTGTATGCACCTTAATTGCCGCGGCGATTACCTCGCCAGTTATATCATTTATCTCCATACCTGCAATTCCATCTAATATCTCCTTTACTCTCTTAGCTCCGTGCGACATTTCTCCTTTTCACCATCGTCAAAATTGTTGCCACGCCACTTAGCTCCCCGGTTTCATCCAGCATCTCCACATACCATTTAACTATGCCCTTCGGAATATGCCCTTCCTCCTTCGCATCCTGCGGCAATTTCTCCTTACAGGTAAAACGGATCGTTAGTTCTGATCCAGGGTAAACAGGCTTGGTGAACCGTAATTCATCAATTCCGTAATTCAACAAAACAGGCCCCAGCTCGCTGCCATCAACAAATAGTCCAGCCGCCGCACTTAATATAAAATAACCATGCGCCACCTGTTGCTCAAACATGGTACCGCTAAAATCAGTTTTCTTTTTATGGGCATAGAAATGATCGCCGCTCAAAGCGGCAAAGGCGTCAATATCGTCTGAAGTAATGATTCGCTTTTCTGTAAGAATTTGATCACCTACTTCCAATTCTTCGAAGTATTTGCGAAAAGGATGAACACCATCGGTCTTTCCTTTTGCATTGGGCTGGTAGGATTGCGTGATAGCTGTGATTGTAGTTGGAGAACCCTGAACAGCCACCCGCTGCATATAGTGCTTCACGCCTCTCATACCGCCCATTTCTTCTCCACCACCTGCCCTGCCAGGACCGCCATGGATCAGCATTGGCAGCGGCGAACCATGACCCGTACTTTCTTTTGCGCAATCGCGGTTCAGCACCAGTATGCGACCATGATGGGTTGCAGCATTCACTACAAATTCGGTTGCCAGCTTATCATCCGCTGTAACAATAGAGCAGCAGAGCGAACCTTTGCCTTTTTTAGCCAGGGCAATAGCTTCATCCAATTTTGTATAGGGCATTAAGGTGCTGACAGGACCAAAGCATTCAATATCATGTACATTCTCATTTCCAAACGGATCATTATTCAGTAGCAGGATCGGCGACATGAAGGCGCCTTTTACAGCATCCGCATCAATCACTTCAATGCTGTCCAGCGAACCATACACTATTTGAGAAGAAGCCAGTAACTTTTGGATATTCCCTTTTACTTCATCACGTTGTCCCTGGCTTGCCAGCGAACCCATGCGCACCTTGTCATTCAACGGGTTGCCAATTGCTGTTTGCGCCAATGCCTTACCCAAAGCGATGTAGACATCTTCCAACACATTGGCAGGTGCAAAGATGCGGCGCACGGCAGTGCATTTCTGACCCGCTTTCACGGTCATTTCTTTACGGATTTCTTTTATAAATAGATCCCATTCCGGCATATCTGGCGTTACATCGTTACCCAGCACAATGCAGTTCAGGGAATCCGCTTCCATATTAAAAGGCACGCTCTGCTCTAAAATATTCGGGTGCGATTTCAGCATTAAGCCAGTAGTTTTTGATCCCGTAAATGTCACTACATCCTGCGCGGTTACATGGTCCAGCATATCGCCGGCGCTACCGCAAAGGAGCTGTAAAGCACCCTCGGGCAAAATACCGGAGGCAACTATCTCCTTTACTACTGCTTCCGTTATGTACGACGTTATAGAAGCCGGCTTTACCACAGCCGGCACACCCGCCAGCCAGTTCACTGCGCATTTCTCCAGCATCCCCCACACCGGGAAATTGTAGGCATTGATGTGCACGGCAACACCTTCTTTAGGCACTAGTAAATGATGGGCCATAAAAGTGCCGCCTTTGCTTAATCCAATCGGCTCACCATCCGTGCAATAAGGCAGGTCCGGAAACTTACGGCGCAGGGAGGCGTTGGCAAACAGGTTACCAATACCGCCTTCAATATCAATCCAGCTATCCGCTTTTGTGGCGCCGGATAAATAACTGATGGCGTAAATTTTTTCTTTCTGCGCCATCAGGTGCATGGCCAAAGCTTTTAACATGCGGCCGCGTTCATGAAAGGTCATTTTGCGTAAGGCTGCATTGCCTATGGTTCTCCCATAATCCAATATGCCGGCGAAATCCAATCCTTTTGTAGTAGCGGAAAATATAGGGTCACCGGTGACCGCATTGTATAATAGCTGCCCGTCACCGTCTCCGCTCACCCAGCTCCCGGTAATATAATTTTCTAATTTATTCATAGCAATCGCGTCCAAAAATTAAATGGATTTAAAAGACGTAAAGTTAGTTCAAGACAACTAACGACCTAATGATCGGTCGTTATACAATTACACCAAACTGCCGCAGGTGGTGCAGCGCATGTTTGTAAAGCAACTGCACATTTTGTTTAAAATTCAGGTCCCCAAAGAAAGGATTAGAAGTAGTCAGGTGTACATTCTTCTCAAACCGCTCAAAGAAATAACTGATCTCGTCCTGCAATTCGGCGAGTGCAGCTTTAATGCTTTTGTTACGAACCGGCGCCGGTATTTGGGGCATGTTTGGATTGGGGGTATTTTCCCGGAAAGGCTTGTCGCTCATGAGGAAGGCCTGCATTTTTTCCACGTTCTCCTGAGGTGTTACCATCGGCTTTACCAATCGCCCCGAAGCGATGCGGACACTATCCGAAAAATGCTCCGTCATTTGCTGCAAGGTCATCTTGCCCCAGTGCGGCAGTGTATCGGATGATATTTGGTGCAGCAAGGATACAAACTGGGTTCTTAAAAAGGCAGCTTTCTCTTCTTCCATCCCACAAGTTTACAAAAAGAGGATTGGTTACAATGAAATGCTGCTATTATTGTTTTAACATTTTATAACACCGGCTGTAATTGCTGATTTACCAAAACCTGTTATCTTTTTGCCATGAAACCGACCAACCTCCGGCTAACACTTTTCCTGCTGTTTGGATTTATTTCGATGGCAGGGTATTCGCAAACCCTACTAAGCACCCTTAGCTCCTATAATACTTCCTACCCGGAAGAGAAAATGTATGTTCATTTTGACAAACCGGTTTATAACCCCGGCGAAACCATCTGGTTCAAGGCTTATCTCACCAGCCATAACTTTCCTTCGCCAATAAGTACAAATTTCTATGCAGAACTAATAAATGCGAAAGGAAATGTAGTTTCAAAAAAAGCATATCCCATTTTTGAAGCCTCCGCAGCCGGCAGCTTCGACCTTCCGCTTAACAGCAAGGAAGAAGGCCTGGTCTTTCGGGCTTATACCACGTGGATGCTGAACTTTGATACCGCTTTTCTTTTTGTAAAGCCTCTTAAGATCAGCGCGGTTACTTCTAAAACGACAACCGCAAAGCCTGCTACGCAATTACGTTTCTTCCCGGAAGGCGGTGACCTGCTGGCAGACTTTGAATCTACCCTGGCTTTCAAAGCCACTGATGCCAATAATTTCCCGGTGGCGGTTTCAGGCGTTATAAAAGAAGCGCCGGATAAAGTGATCACGTCCTTCTCCACTACGCATGATGGAATGGGAAAGATCTTATGGGAACCCAGTGGAACAAAAGAGTATTATGCAGAATGGCAGGACGGTTCGGGTGCCCTGCAAAAGACAAGTTTGCCGCGAGCCAAAGCAACTGGCGTTCTGCTCGAGATGAAGCAAAGCGGCAATTATGTTACTTATGTGATGAAACGTTCTGCAGAAGTGCCGGCAGATTTAAAGCGGGTTCATTTGGTAGGGCAAATGCACCAGCAACTGGTTTACCGCGCCACGGTGAATATGGAGCAAATGGACATTACCAGTGGCATTATCAAACTCGATTCACTTACGACAGGCATCTTACAACTCACCCTTTTTAGTAACGATTGGAAACCTTTAGCCGAGCGGATTGCTTTTGTCAACAAGGGAGACTACTCTTTCGCTGCATCTCTTTCCACTCCTGCAAAAAATCTTTCCAAACGAGGTAAGAATACTATTGAGATAGAAGTACCCGATACCCTTTCCGCTAATCTTTCCATCGCTATTACGGATGCGCAGTTAGCATCAGATGGGTCGGATAATATTATCAGCAAACTTTTATTGACCTCTGACCTGCGTGGCTATATTCATAATCCTTCTTACTATTTTTCCAGCAATGCCGATTCTGTAAAAGCACATCTTGACCTGCTGATGCTTACCAATGGCTGGCGGCGTTATAACTGGGAGGCATTAGCAACTGGAAAACTGCCGGAGATAAAGCATCCTAAAGAGCAATACCTTTCCATCAAAGGCGCTGTCTATGGCGCTTCGCCGGCAGAACTATCCGGAGCGCACCAGCTGAACTTAGTGATACAAACAAAAGATTCGGCCCGCCGTTACCTGGCAGCCCCTATTGACAAGGCTGGCCAGTTTGCCGTTAACGGTGCGATCTTTTTTGACACCGTAAGCGTATTTTATTCTTTCAATAAGGGCGATAAATTGAACCGCTCTGCTACGGTCAGCTTTCTGCCGGCATTGCAAAACAATTTTACAATCGGCATTAATGCGGCACAGGTCATTCAGCAAGCGGCAAATAAACCGCTGGCCTCCCGGTCGGCATTCTTTGCCCAAAAGGTAGCCGAAGTATTGCCACAGATCAACCGGAAAACCTTAACGCTTACTGAAGTGGTGGTACAATCTAAGTTGAAAAGCCGGGAGCAAGAGTTGGAGAAAAAATATACAAGCGGGCTTTTCCAATCAGGTAATTCTAAAAACTTCAACCTGATGGATGATCCTTTTGCCTCTACTGCACTTAACGCCCTTACATATTTAGAAGGTAAAGTAGCCGGGCTGCAGATCAACTCCACCGGTAGCGGCTATTCCGTCATGCGCCGGTCCGATCCGCCTGAACTTTTCCTGGATGAACAGCAGGTAACAGCCGATGATCTAACCAGCGTTCCCGTTAGCGATATTGCCTATATCAAAGTATTCGATCCCCCTTTCCTGGGGGCTTTTGGTAATGGTCCCGGCGGTGCCATTGCCGTCTACCGGAAACTGGGCGGCGACAGCAAGCGTAATGTAAAAGGACTGGAAAAAAGCCAGGTGATCGGCTATGCGGCGGCTAAAGAATTTTACTCTCCCGATTATGCCAAAAGCTCGCCGCTGGATGATATTGAGGATGTGCGCAGCACCATCTACTGGAAACCTTTCATCCTCACCGATAAAAATCACCGCACGGTTAAATTGGATTTTTACAATAACGATGTGTCGACTTCACTTCGCGTTGTGCTGGAAGGCATGAACGAGTTTGGAAAACTGATCCGGGTAGAAAAGATTATTCAGTAACCTTAACCACCATTTGAGGCTCTATGCAAGCGCTTAGGGCTTCAAATATTTCGGCAACAGTGCCTTCGCCTTTTATGCGTTCGAGCTTGCCGGCAGTTTTATAATGTTCTGCTACCGGTTCTGTTTTGGCTTTGTATTCAGCAAAACGCTGGCGGATAATGGTCTCGTTGGTATCATCGCTGCGGCCGGAGGTTTCGCCGCGTTTGATCAGGCGTTTCACCAGTTCTTCTTCCGATACTTCCAATGCTAATACTTTACAGATATTCGTCTTCCGGAGTTCCAGTAGTTTGTCCAATGCCTCGGCTTGTGCCACTGTGCGGGGAAAGCCATCGAAAAGAAATCCTTTGGCTTCCGGATGCTTTTCCAGGCAGCTGTCAATCATCCCGATCACTACCTCGTCCGGCACCAATTGGCCCTTATCCATAAAGTTACGGGCTTCTATTCCCAAGGGTGTCTTATCCGAAATTTCCTGGCGCAGCAGGTTGCCGGTGGATAGGTGAACCAACCCGAATTTATCAACGATTTTATCTGACTGCGTACCTTTTCCACTGCCCGGAGGGCCAAAGAGAATTATGTTCACCATATTACTTACCAACCTTGAGGAAAAACAAATATAATTTAAAATAGAAAGCTGTGAGCCATTAGCTGCTAGCTCTCAGCCAATTAATTACATTTAAACTAAAAATGCGCAACTTTAAGGAACTCAAAATCTGGCAAAAAGGTTTTTCCATTGCTGTCCAAGCCTTTAAATTAGTGGAAAGCTTCCCAAAAGAAGAACGCTATGGTTTGTCCGCACAAATAACCAGATGTGCTATTTCTATCCCTTCCAATATTGCTGAAGGCAGCAGCCGCACCAGCGAAAAGGATTATAACCGTTTCTTAGAAATAGCACTCGGCTCTTGTTTTGAATTAGAAACCCAGTTGATGATCGCGGATTCCGTTAACTATGGAAATCCCGGAATAAGTATTCAAATGCTTTCCGACTTGCAGGAAGAGGAAAAAATGCTTATTGCATTCATGTCTAAACTCTCCAAATAAGTCTCAAAGCTCACAGCTATCAGCTCATGGCCTTCCTTTGGCTTTTCTTTAAAATCTATCCCCCGCCCCATACCGTAACTTTAGGTCAAGCAAAAGATCATGAAACGACTCCTTCCGCTACTTGTACTCGCTTTTTCCTTGCAGCAGTGCACGGCACAATCCTCAAAAAAACAATCTATGAGCGCAGAAAACGGCAAACACCCGGTTTATTCCAATAACGATAGCAGCAAGGTCACCCTTTCAAACGATGAATGGAAGAAAGTGCTTCCTGAAGATGTATTCCAGGTGGCGCGGCTGAAAGGAACAGAGCGGCCCTACAGTTCGCCGCTGGAAAATATAAAAGATACGGGCACCTATTTCTGCGCGGTGTGCGGCAACCCGCTTTTTGTGAGCGATACAAAGTTCGAAAGCGGCTGCGGCTGGCCTTCTTTCTACCAGCCTGTTTCAAAAGGCAGCATTATTTACAAACCGGATAACACAATGGGCATGGAACGCACCGAAGTAGAGTGCGGCCGCTGCAACTCGCATCTCGGTCATGTGTTTGATGACGGACCGCCGCCCACCGGTTTGCGCTATTGCATCAACGGTGTGGTGCTGGATTTCAAGAAAGCACAGGCGGCAGAAAAGAAGTTTAATGAAAAGGGGCAATAGCCTCTTTTTTTAGGCTCTCAATCCTCGAACAACTTCCCCTTGAACTTCTGGTAGAAAAACGAAACCACCAGCAGCAGCACACCAAGCGTTAGGTAAGAAATGATCTTCTGCACTGTGTTGAACGTAGCGGCATCAAAGGTGAGCAGCTTCAGCAGCGTAATGCCAATGAGGATGATCCCGGAAAGACGCAGCCAGGCACGCTTCGCTTTCACTCCTGAAGCGAACAGCCCGATCGCAAGCGACAACCATAAAAAGGTCACCGGCAAGCCATCCCAGAGGCAAGCTATGAACACCAGCAGGAAGCTTACGGCGAGCAGGGTCATAATCTTATTAAACACAGCCTCCGTACGGAACGAAAAATGAAAGAAGGCCGTTTGCGCCCCTACCCATACTGCACCTGCAAAAGATATCCACCCGATCTCCGCCGCCGTGGAGGAAGGCGCATAGAGTACGATAGCTGCCAGGTATAAAAAGATATTATTCGCCAGAACACTGTACACTTCCGTGGTCTGCAGGGGTTGCCGGCGCAGCAACCGGTTGGCCACCGCATAAAAAAAGAACAGGCAAAAGAAGAAAAGGGCAAAGAAAGTTCCCACGCCTTGCAGCTGCGTTTCTTTCCGTTGCACGGCCCACCCCAGGAACAACATCCACGTAATGCCCTGCGCCAGGTACATCACCAACCGCCACTGGCGCTTGTAAGCTAGGAAGACAATGGCGCTGTTGATCACCCCTATATAGGTAAAGAAAAGGTCGGCGCGGTCAGAGTTGGTGCTGATAAGAAATGGAATGGCATAAGCTCCCAGTAAACCGAGTATGGCGATCTCCTGCCTGTTGTATTGCAAGGCCTGGTAGACTGTAAACAGGGTGATGGCGATCATAATGCCGAAGGCCGCTGCGAAGGGCATGATCGCATAGTACACGAAAGCGCCGTAGGTAGTGAAATAAGCCGACGCCATGGCGCCACTCAAAAGAATAGCACTGAAAGCCGCATACTTACTTTTCAACCGCCATGATAAAATATACAAGGCCGCTGCCGCGCCGTAGGCCAGCCCGATGCGGGCAATCTCGGAGATCAGCTCTTTATCTATGGCATACTTCACCCCGATGGACAACCCGATCACCAACACCACGATGCCCACCAAATGGATCAACCGCAGCCCGATAAAATTCTCCAGGCTTTTGTCTTCTCCCTGTTTGACAGGCGCAGCAACCGGTGCAGGAGAAGCCTTCTTATCCAATGCCCCTACCCGTTGCTGCAGGCTTTGCAGCTGGTAGTATTGCGATTTGATCACCTCCTGCAACTGCTGCACTTCTTCCTGCAAGGCTTTTATTTCATCACCTTCCGTCATCGGGTTCATTTGGGTTAAAATTACAACCAGCGTTTGATAAGATTTACGATCACGGTCAGCACCAGGCTAAGAAGCAGCATCGTTGCCAGTGGCATATAAAACCTAAAGTTCTCACGCTCTACCCGTATGTCGCCCGGCAGCCGTCCCAGCCAGCGTAGTTTGTCGTGCCCGAAGTAGACGATTAAACCAATCACTATTATTGTCACTCCAACCAGCAGTATATATTTTCCCGTACTCTGATCCATAAATTAAAATTACATTCGATAATAATCCCGTAAAACACAGCTACATGAAAAACCGCTTCCTTATTATTGCGCTCCTCTTCTCCATGCTTTGTGTAGCGCAGGAAGAAGATAGCTGGCAGGTCACCCACAATAAGACAGTATTACTAAAGGCGAGTACAGAAAGCGAGGCTAAGAACACCATTACCATCAAACGCTCTGACCTCCAAAAAACAGGCTTTCTTACTTTGAACTATAGTGACAAAACCGCACAAAGGGGCTGGGAACGATCCATCATTCTCTATTCGAAAACCGACCTTGCCCTAAACACACAGAAAGGAGCCACCTGGAAGATTTCCAATGCTATACTGCGCTTACTAAGCAAGAACCGAAACAAGCTGCTTCTTTATACGATAGCACTGCCAACCGATCCGGCCATCCGTGCCAGAGTGAGGGTCCGCCGGGTGCACCTTTGCACGATAGAGATAAGAGGATAACGACGTAGGGAGGAATGCTTACGAACGGCTACTTTTGCGTTCTGGGGATAGCAGCAGGATTAAAAATAGCTTCCGCTCTTTTCCTTGATCATTTGTTCATGCGTCACATTCTTTACATTATAAATCCTATTTCCGGCACCCGCAACAAGGCTAACCTGCGAGGTTTGGTAGAGCGGCAGACCGGAGCGGCAGGCATTTCTTATTCCATCTTTCCTTCGGCTGCCAATAGCGATTATTCTTACCTGGATGAAACCTTGCAGCAAGGGCATGTGACCGACATCGTCATTGCGGGCGGCGACGGCACTATTAACGGCGCCATTTTCGGGCTTAAGAAATGGGGATTGCCTTTTGGTATCATCCCTTGCGGGTCGGGCAATGGACTGGCCTTTAGCGCCGGCATTCCAAAAGCAGCCGAGCGGGCTTTGGAGATTATCTTTCGCGGCAACAACCAGCTTACCGATGGCTTTCTGATCAACGATGCCTTTGCCTGCATGTTGGTGGGGCTGGGTTTTGATGCGCAGGTAGCGCATGATTTTGCCAACGATCCGAAGCGTGGGTTATCTACTTATATCCGCAAAACCGTTTCCCATTTCTTTACCGCTTGTGCTTATCCTTTTACCATCGAGATCAATGGAAAGAAGCTGGAGACAGAAGCCTTCTTTATTTCCATTGCCAACAGTAACCAGTTTGGCAACAATTTTACCATTGCGCCCAAAGCCTTGCTCACGGATGGTTTGCTGGATATTGTGATCGTGACAAAACAAAACAAGCTGGGACTTTTAATGCATACGCTACGGCAGGTAACGGGCTTTAATAACCTGTCGGAGCAAGACCTGCCGAACCACAAAGGCGCTATCATTTATTTCCAGACGACAAAGCTTACCATCACCAACCCGTTAGGTGCTCCCATGCATATTGATGGCGACCCGGTGGCCACCACTAAACGACTTGACATTCACATTCTACCGCAATGCTTCAAATTGATTGTACCGTAAGGAACAAGCGACAAGAAGCAAGGCAACAAGGAGCAAGGAGACATGGATATCGAATGATGAATGCAGGATCATGCAGGCGGCATAATCCCGGAATTACTGAATGGTCATTCCATAGCGCTTTGCCTGCTGCCGGATGATCTTTTCCACTTCCGATTCCAGCGTGGCCGCCTGGTTAGCGTTTGCCGACTTCCTTCGTTCGGCAGCCAGCCATGCTTCCCGCTTCACACTTAATTCACCGATCTCTTTTTGCACAAGGCTTCGCTCCGTATTCTTTTGAAGGATCACTTTTTGCAGCTCTGCACGGGTCTTTTTTTGCAGGCTATCCGGCAAAGTAGATAATGAAATGCCGGCTATGATCGTACTGTCCGCAGCGGCTGCATCTACCAGGTCCCAGGATTCATTTTTATACAATTCTTTTTTGCCTTTCACCGCCACCCGTTGCAGGGCAACCGACTTATTCATGCTGTAGTTGTTGGCATCGGCAGTAGCTTGTGCGGCTACTTTCTGCCTGCCCGCATATCCATACGCGATATAGGTATTGTTCAGCGATCCGTTCAACACCATCAAGGCACTGTCATACGGAGTAGGGATATCTTCAAGCACCGCATTCTGGTCAATATAGGTAAAGCTTCCACCGCCACATTCGCCACCGAGGTTCCAGTGTTCCCGGATGCCCTGCTCTTTGGGTCCGCAGTAAATGGTGTTGACGATCACGCCTTTCTGGGCCGCCTCTCCACAAGCCTGCTTGAATTTTACAGAGCCTTGCAGGAAGTCTTCATTGCCGGCGATGAAAATGACTTTATAGTTAGTGGGCGCTGTGTCCCACGCCAGTTCCTTTATGGATTGATGGATCACCTGTCCGCAATATTCATCGCCGCCACCCGTGTTGAGGGAGAAGAGCGCCAGCGATAAGGTATTGAGGTCGGTGGTGAACGGCGTGATCTGTTTGATATAGCCTTTGTTGGGGTCGTTAGCGGTTCTTCCATATTCATACAGGGCGATCTCTACCTGCGGTGTGCCAGTGCTGCATTGCGCTTTGCCCATTACACTCACCATGTTCCAGAGTTGTGCCTTTGCTTGTTCTATCAACCCGTCCATGCTGCTGCTGACATCCAATAAAATGGCTACCTGTATCTTGGGCGTAGGTGATTTAAAATCCCTTAATTGATTGACATGGCGCTGAAGCTGGCTGAAGGAAAGCAGGGTTGTGAGGATGATTAAAAGCGCAAACGGTTTGAAATATTTTACCATGACCATTAGGTTTAAGAACAGGATGCAGCTTCCTTACAAAATGCATAACACGTCTCACTGCACACCGCGAATTTTCTACGAGAAAACTCGCGAGGGAAGAAAAGTGGCTATCACCCCATGAAGCAAAACTTCTTATCGGGTCTGCCCAGGGGTCTTCGCTGCATAGCTTTTGTGCGCAGGGGCGAGACCCGGGGATGCATTAGGACCTTTTACTTCCAATCTCTGATGCCCGCAGAATCTCACTGGCACTCCCGGGGTCTCCCATCCGCACAAGGCCCAGCAGGGAAGACCCCTGGCGCGCTTGAACAGTATCGCGTATTTATACGCTAAAAAAGTCTGGTATTTCTACGGTTGTTTGGTATGGATAAGGAAGGTAGCTTTACCAAACCTTAATCAACGATATATGAAGCTCCCTATCTTCCTTGCCCTTAGCACTCTTTGCCTGCTGCTTAGTTCTGTAAATTGTAAGAAGCCTAAGACCGTGACCAGGACCGAACTGGATAAGCTTCCTCCTGTTACACAAACCGGCGCTAACACGTTTGGGTGCCTTATTAATGGGCAAGCCTATATACCTAAAGGAAGTACCGGCCCCCAGCCGAACTTCTATGTGATCGTTGACCCCAGTTTTAATGGTGATTTAGAAATAAGTACCTATCGATTAGAAAATGGTATTATGCAAGGATTTAGTCTAAGTTGCTATGGAGTACTAAGCACCGGAACGTTTCCGATACCTAATATCAATGGTAGCCACATTGTTTATGCAAAAAAAGTAGGTAGTAATGAATGCCATTTTGTTGCTTCCTCTTCTAACTATAAGTCTGGCTTTTTAAAAATCACCAAGTACGATTTACAGAACGGCAATGTTGCCGGTGAGTTTGAAGTAAAGCTTTATGATGCTACCATCTCATGCGATACGATACGAATAACCAACGGACGCTTTGATTATAAGCTTTAACGCCTCCTAATACTTAAACCCCTAAACCATCAATTATGAAACGACTTTTGTTCGTCTGCGGGCTTTTACTGTCCGCTCTCTTCTCTTTTGCCCAAACCGATCCTTTGCGACAGAAGCTGGATTCGGTCTTTCAGCATGTAAATAAGTCACTTATCCCAACGGATTATTTAAAAGAATACGGTGCGGAGCTGACACCCTTGCACAGGTTTAACGGCGCGCTTACCGACAGCAATCTGGTAAGCAACCTCGATGCATTCCGGCTTGCCTATACCGATCTTGCTACCGCTAAGATTCAATGAGCATAATAATCAGTCTAAAAAATTAGTGTAGCTTCCATCGAGTTTGTTTTCACTAAAACTCTTAATCATGAAATACATATTTACAGCCACTTTGTTCTTATTGCTTACCTCACTAAGTTGTACGAAGAATAAGGTTTCCGAAGCCCAACTGCCTCCAATAACCCAAACTGGGGCCAATACATTTGGATGTTTGGTGAATGGAAAAGTCTGGCTTCCAGAAGGCTATATTAGCCCTACGCCTAATTATCGTCTAACTGTAGATCCGAATTTCTCTCAAGGAGATTTTTTGTTAAGAGTTTACAGAGTTTATAGCACTTCTCCATTAAAAGGGGAAAACATATATTTTGGTTGTGATAGTATTAAAAATACTGGCACCTATATTTTAACTAGCACATCACGATTTAAAGTTGGCTGGGCTCAATCTGAATATGGCATCGAAGCCATTGATACGAGTGTTTACAAAAAAGGCTATCTCAAAATTACTCGTTATGATTTGGCGGCCGGTATATTTTCCGGTGAATTTGAGTTCATTATGAAGAAGCAAGGCTACGACACGCTAAGAATTACACAAGGAAGGTTCGATAAAAAACTCTAATCAACATAAATATTCTCATTTACTCATAACCCCTAAACCATCATGAAAAAAGTATTATTCCTCTGGGCAACACTCATTGCCTGCTTCTCCTCCTTTGCTCAAACAGACTCCTTGAGGGCAAAGCTGGATTCGGTGTTTCAGCATGTAAATAAATCGTTAGCTTTTAAAAGCGCACCACTACAAAACTTTTAATCATGAAATATATCGTAACTGCCACATTATTTCTCTTACTGACAGCCATGAGCTGTAAGAAAAATAAGGTTGCCGAAGACCAACTACCGCCTATAACCCAAACGGGGGCTAACACCTTTGGTTGTTTAATAAATGGGAATGTCTACATCGCCAAGGGGTACAATGGAACCGGAACACCAAATCCTAAGATACAATTTGATATTGGGCTAAATGGCCTGCCCTATTTAAGTATTGATGCTAAACAATTGAATAAGGAGCATATTTCTGAGGGACAAGTATTTGTTGCAATTGCTAATATTAGTGGCACTGGCACCTATACCTATCCTTCAAGCTTCAATTTTTCCGTTGGTTGGAATAAATACATTGCCAATTGCGGTATGCTAGCCTTTGATACAACAATTAAGCAATGGGGGGAAGCTAATATTACAAAATATGACTTAACAAATCATATTATTTCTGGCACATTCAATTTTAAGTATAAAACTCAAACGTGCGATACCATACGGGTCACAGACGGTCGCTTCGATTTCAAATTCTAACAAACTAAAAACCCCTAAACCATCATGAAAAAAGTATTATTCCTCTGGGCAACACTCATTGCCTGCTTCTCCTCCTTTGCTCAAACAGACTCCTTGAGGGCAAAGCTGGATTCGGTTTTCCAATATGTAAACAAGTCGCTCATACCCACTGGCTATTTAAAAGAATACGGCGCTGAACTGACACCGCTGCACTGGCTTAATGGCGTGCTCACCGATAGCAATATGGTGGGCAACCTGGATGCATTGCGGCTTGCCTATACCGATCTTTCTACCGCTAAGATTCAATCCTCATTGTCCGCAATGCCGGCGTTGACAATTGTAAATGACAGCATAGATAAGCTGCGCAAGGGTGTTGCGGCGCCGGTGGCGGTGCTGTATGGCTCTTATGCGTCGCTACGGGACGATGCCTTGAGCCAGAACCTCTTTACGGTCAGTGGCGAACAGATCTACGATGTGTCCGGCCGCAACCAAAGCCCCTATCTTACCAACACCTTGTTTGCCGCCGCCAGCACCCGGCAGCGCTTTCGCGATACGGTGCGCCTCACCTTCAGCCCGGCGCTGTACTACACCAATACGGGCCTTACGCTATCAGCCCTTTGGGTGGACTTTAAGGACGGCAACGGCTACCAGTCCGTGCCCTCGGGCGGGGTGGTGACAAAAGTGTATGTTGACAGCAGCAGCCTGAAGCCGGTGGACTTTAAGGCGCAGCTAAGCAGCGGCGCCTACCTCTATTGTCATAGCACCCTGGAGGTGAAAGTGACACCCAGCGGTTCTTCCTCCCGTTATGCCGGCTCCGATCCGTATGCAAGGGAGGTGATCATTTCTCCGGGGAGCGGCGAAACCTGGGCGCCTGCTACCCTGCAGATACGCTATAGCCAGAACAATAGCACCCGTACGGGCAGCACCCCGCGCCTGCTGAAGCCGTTGATCTACGTGGAAGGCTATGACGTGGAGGATGATTATGATATTATGGATTTGATAAGAAATGAAACTATAGATAAAGGGGAGTGGGTGAATTTGGCTTTAATACCCAATGGGTATGACCTTATGTACAACCTCGACGATGTGTCCGGCTACGACCTAGTGTTTGTAAACTACAATACCCTGCGCAGCTTTACCGAAAACACGCTGATGCTGCAGCGGGTGATAGAGTGGATAAAGACCGATAAAACAGCCGGGGGTTCCAGCGCCAAGAATGTGGTCATCGGCACCTCCGCCGGTGGCGTGCTTTCGCGCTACACCTTGGCCCGCATGACAAAGCAGATAAGCACCGCCAGCACCGATACCCGCCTCCTCATCACCCACGACAGCCCGCACCAGGGCGCCAACGTGCCGCTGGCGTTCCAGCATTTCCTTTTTGACCTGGGTGAGTGTAAAGTGCTGGGAAATAAAATAAAAGATAACCTGGAAGACCTTCGAAAATTTTATGCCCTCAACCTTGCGCCCGCTACCGCCGAATTGCTTAAGGCAAGAGTGGTGGATGAAAGCGGAACCGTGGCCCTAAATACTTTTTTGGTTGGGGATAACAGCGCTTACCAGCAAATGGTAACTTTTTCTTCGACCGATAATCAACCCGACTACCGGTTTATTGCAACGGCGCAGGGCAGCCAGTGCGGCGTACCTGTACTATCAGCCAACGGCTTATTGCTGGCAAGCCAGGATGATGATTTCTCTGTTTTCAGGCCTACGTTTGTTTACCTGCCCACACCTGTAAAAACAAAGTGGTACCTGAAAACAAACTTATATGCTTTGCCGGGTTCAGGAAACGTCTCCCAGATCGAGTATTTTAAATACAGCCGGAGAATTTCCTTTTGGGGAGTAGGGTTTGGCACCAAGACATTAAAGGAAGAAAACCGGAGCAACCCTTCGGGCTTTACGGAATGGGATGCAGCACCCGGCAGCACACAAAGCATTGGCGACCGGACCGGCGGGAGCCTGACCGCCGGATTAGAAAAAACAGAGATGCATTGGTTAATAGCGCCTTATATCAACCTAAAAGCCGGCTTGCAGCTACAGGTGCATCAGGATTTATTTTCGTTCGTTCCTACGGTCAGTGGATTGGATGCTCCATCCGGAACACCCCTTAACCAGCCTTATATTTTCCCTATCACCGGCACTGCAGGTACCCGTACGCAGAAATACATAGGGCAGCAGGCATTCAACAAAGGAGGTGTTACTTACTATAATCAAAATCATACTGACTTTACTGCCCGCAATGCAGAATGGATATATAAAGAGATGCAGGATCTGTCTACTGCCGACCTGGGTTGCAGCACTGAGTGTGGCAATACAATTTATAAAGTTGAAGGTGCAGGTATTATATGTTCTACCGGTGTATATAAAGTGGTAATAGGCGGAGTTGATTTTAATGGTACTGTTAATTGGTCGGCTTCGCCAACCGGTATAGTTTCGCTAAGCTGCACTACTTGTCCGTCACCTACCCTAACAAAATTGACAACCGGAAATGTAACCCTGACTGCTACCATTACTGTTTGCGGAACGCCAGAAACCTTTTCAAAAACGATAACTGTATCAGGCACTCCCACTATTTCAGCAGGTTCAATGTCGCTGCAATACTGGAATGGCAACTCAACCGACTATAACGAAGTATGCGTTTCGCAGACCACCTATACCGATTTGCAGTTCTCCAACGCAAACTCCGTTACCTGGAGCCGGATAGCGGCATCTCCTTCCAATACCAACTGGTCGCAGAGTGGGGATAATATCAATTTTTATTTCTGGCAGGCGGGGCAAACGGCGGTCTTTAGCGTAAGCGCTACGAATAGCTGCGGCACCACCACTAACGAATTTGGCTTCAAGGGGATCACCTGCGGCGGCGGTGGCGGTTGCGAGCTGTACAGGGTTTCGCCAAATCCTGCCAAAGGTTCGCTTAAAGTGTCAACTATCAATATTCCGCCGCCTTGCGAGTATCGCATGGCAAAAACTAAAGATGGCAAAACGAAGGCCCTAACCATTGCAGAAGTGCGGCTTTATGACAATGCGGGCACCCTGAAACAAGTGCGTAAGGTAAAAAATGCCAAAGAAGTCACTATAAACCTGGCTGGCTTCAAGCCCGGGGTTTATCATGTAGAAGTGTCGGATGGCAGCTATACAGAAAAACAAAAGATCATCATTCAATAAGAAGGCATCGCTTTCAGAAAAAAACCGGCTGATGATTCAGCCGGTTTTTTTAGTGTTTACAGTGCCGGTTTTGCTTCCACCTTTGGCTTGGGGCTGTCATCCACCGTGAAGCCAAAATCGCCCATCTTCTTCAGGTTCTTGGCATAAGCACCTTGCAGCATATTGCGGCTGCTGGTAACAATGCCTTTAATAGTGCCCTGTAGCAGGGCATTGCGTTCGCCGCGCAGCTTTTCAGCTTCTTTGTCAAGCTGCTCTGCCCGCTTGTGGGCTTCTTCCGCCTTGGCAAGGTCGGTAGCAGCCGTAGTCCAACTATAGTCTTCCATTGCCCGCAGGGGGCTGGCATCGCCCAGCTCCTGGTGCTTTGTATGCACCTGCCGGGCCAGCTTCATCAAATCTTCCGCATTCTTAGGAATGGGAATCCGAACATTCTTTTTCGCCATAAGAAATTAGTTTAAAAGATGATTAATAACCCTAAGCTAACTATTCTTTTGAAAAACGGGGCAAACAGTATGGGAAAAAATTGCTGCCGTTTACGGCTATTCAGCCTGCCTTGCTGGTAATTCATTTTTCCGCATTGTAAAATGAATTTCCGGCGTTGCCAAATCATTAAACAGTATCAATAAATGAAAAATCTGTGTTGAAAAACGGAGAAACCATAATGGATTATTGCCTGCCGATGTCGCACAATCAATCGCGGGCATGGAAACGCCACTGCCCGCACCGGAAAATGTTTTGGGGATGCTGGAGAATGACTGGCTTGTATGAGCTATTGATTTTTAAAATAAGGGCAAAGCCTCCGCCACGCTGGAGAACTGTTCGCCGGTGGAAAGAAATTGTTCGCCGGAGCGGTAATGCCTTTCAACGCTATAGACTTTTAACAAATCGTAAAGCGCCCGATTTGTTCAGCGGTAATGGTTTGGTAGCCGGAAAGGTTTTATTTTATGCCGCCTAATGCCGAAACCATCCCGACATATTTTATTCATTCCTGCAATCCTGTGCCTACTCATTAGCTTCACGGGATTTGCTTCGCCAATTAAGAAAGAACCGCCTGTTAAATTCCCGGTGATCACCTTGCAAACCTTACCGGGCGCCGATTCCCTTTCCTGCATCATACCATTCAGCCGTGCCGGCAATTTGATCCTGATCAAAGCAAAAGCCGATACAACGGTTGGCAACTTTATACTGGATTCCGGTGCACCGAATCTTGTATTAAACCTTACTTATTTCCGCGACTATCCAACAACGCATTTTTCCGATGGCGAGCAAACGAATATAACAGGCAGCACGGCGCCCATGCTGAAAACGATGGTTTCAAAATTTGAATTAGGCACTCTTTCTTACAGCCGGCTGGATGCCGATCTCGCTAACCTTGGGCATTTGGAGAACACGAAGCGGGTAAAGATCTTAGGCCTTTTAGGTATGGAGCTTTTCAGGCAATGTGAGATGATCATTGATTATGAAAAAAGCCTCATCTACCTGCATCGCATTGGCCGCAAAGAAGCGTCTTCCTACCAAAGCCCCCAATTGTCTAACACGGCTGATTATAGTGTGATGCCTATCGAGCTTAAAGACAATCGCATCATTACCCGCATCGAACTCGGTGGCAAAAAGCTGCGCTTCATTATTGATTGCGGCGCCGAATCGAATGTACTGGATAGCCGCTTGCCTAATGCTGTATTTTCAAAAGTTACTATTACAGGACGTGTTATGCTTACCGGCGCCGGCAATAAGAAAGTGGAAGCCCTGCACGGCAATTTAAAAGACATGATGGTTGGCGGGCAGGTCATTGGTTCGTTGCCGGTGCTGGTTACCAACCTCGAGAAAACATGCTTTGCCTACAGCGGTTGCGTGGATGGCATCCTGGGATTTGATTTCCTGTCGCTGCATAAAATAGGGTTTAACTTTGTAACGCGTAAAATGTATATATGGAAATAAGGCAGCGCATATTTCACCGGTACCTTTTGGTACGCCTTTGCCTGCTGCTCCTGTTATCGGGAATTTCTTCATTGGAGGGATTCGCGCAGCCGTGGAAAGGCTATGCCGTGCTGGATGGCAAACAATATATCACCTTAAGCAAAGCCTTGCCGCTGGCTTCCCTCGACAGCTTTATCACCCAATTCGATCTGCAGGAACTGGGATTAAAACATTTCTTCCGTACCGGCAAACCGGATTCGCTGCAAATGATGGGATGGAAAGTGGAGATCAACAATAAAGACCTGCTTACCATCAATAAACCACTCTTTGCACTGGATGGCATTCATGGTCCTGCCGATCAAATTCGCTTTACCGAAAAAGGGGCTGATTTCGCGGAACGCTTCCCGGTAGTGAGCTCTGAGGTGCGCTATGGCTACAACCGTTTTCGTAATGGTTCCCTTCCGTTCGAAGTGGAACGATCAACCGTTCGCTTCTTTTTGCGGGGTCACCAAAAAGCAAGGAAAGTAATGCTATCAGGGAGCTTTAATAACTGGTCGCCGGATGCTTTGCAAATGACAAAGACCGCCGAAGGCTGGGTAGCCCGTGTGTCGTTGGAAGCAGGTAAGTATTGGTACAAGTTTGTCATTGATGGGGATTGGGAAATAGATGCCGATAACCGCCTTCGGGAGAATGATGGCTTAGGCAATACCAACTCGGTTTACTTCCGGCCGAATACCGTATTCACGCTTAACGGACACGCTTCTGCTAAGAAGGTTTATTTGGCTGGCAGCTTCAATAACTGGAACCCTTCCGAATTGGCCTTATTGAAAACACCCACCGGTTGGCAGCTTCCCATTTACCTTGCAGATGGCACACACACGTACAAGTATGTGGTGGATGGAAAATGGATGGAAGACGACCGCCAGAAAGAGCGCCTGCCGGATGGCGCCGGTGGTTACAACTCGGTGTACCGCATCGGAACGCCACACCTGTTTTCATTGAAAGGTTACACGGCAGCAAAGTCGGTTGTCCTCTCAGGCTCTTTCAATGGCTGGCGCGAAGATGAATTGGCCATGCGCCGTACGGCAACGGGCTGGGAACTTCCCTATACATTAGGTCCCGGCAATTATGAATACAAGTTCAGGGTAGATAATACTTGGGTGCTGGATCCCACCAATCAACTGACTGCAGATCGCGATGGGAAAACGAATTCATATCTTATTGTCGGCGCCAACCATACTTTCCGCTTAAAAGGTTTTCCCAAGGCGAAGAACATCTTTATTGCCGGTGACTTTAATAACTGGAGCCCTGCCAGCCTAGCGCTGAAGCGGGTTGGAGATGAATGGATCTTTCCGGTTCATCTTTCCGCAGGTAAGCATTTGTATAAATACAATGTGGATGGGCAGTGGATCGTTGATCCGGATAATAAGCTTTGGGAAGAGAACGAATTCGGCACCGGCAATTCCGTTATCTGGATCGAGAAATAAGCGGGTACAAGATTTGTTTATAGTAGGGTTCTAAAAGAATAGACTATGGCACAAACATTTGACCCGAAAGATGAATCTGCTACCGAAGATTCCACAACCGAGAGACCGGATAACAATCAACCCAAAAACAGGGAGCAGGAAAAGCAGACCGATCCGAACATGACGGAGCTGCGCGGTTTTACAGATCCCAGCGAAAAGCTGGAACCCGAAGGCACGGACAACCCTGATGTAAACGGCATGCCGTAAATTTGATACGAACCGAACTTTGATTATTAAAAAGCCGCAAGAGATCTTGCGGCTTTTCTTTTTATAAGATATTTTGAATTAAGCTTCTTCTTGTGCTGACTGGTAGTTCACGGATCTTTCGGCTATATCCGTAAGCAATAGGTCTGTTTTCTTTTCTTCTTCGAGTGTTTGTTCCAGCAAGCGGGCCACATCGTCCTTACCCAGGGTTCTGGCTAGTTGCGCCAAACCACCATAGGTTGATATTTCATAATGTTCCACTTTTTGTGCTGCCAGTATCAGCGCAACGTCGCGGGTAGCTGTACCTTGTTCCGTATCTTCTATCACGCCTTCGCCTTCTTTTACAATGCCTTCCATGGCTTCGCACTTTTTGCCTTTTGGTTTTTCGCCCATCTTGGCAAATACTTTATCCAGGCGTTCTATCTGCTTTTTGGTTTGCTCCAGGTGCTTTTCAAAAGCGGTCTTTAGCTTTTCCGTAGTAGCCGCCCGCTTCATTTTAGGAAGCGTTTTCGCGATCAGCTTTTCCGCATAATAGATGTCCTTCAGTTCTTCTACAAAGAATTCCTGCAGCATAGAGTCGTTTGCGCCTGCGCCGCTGTTTTTGGTAGCATTCCCGGTTTTAGTAGCTTTTGCCATAACAAATGTTTTCCGTAGCTATAAAATCTTCGTGCCAGCTCCGTTTCTGGTTTATTCTTTGTATCCATCACAAAAAAATAGCCCCCATAACGAGGGCTATTATACTATTGTCAATCTCTCTTACTGCACAACGATCTTTGTTGTTTGCGAAACTTTGTTAGAGATGCCTACCACTTTAACCACATAACTTCCTTTCGCTAGGTTTTGAGGTATGCGTAATTCTTCTACCTGCACTTTGCTGCCTACCGTTACTTCCTGCGAAGAAATAAGCTTGCCGGCAACGTCTAATAATTGCACCTGGTATTTACCGGCTGGCTGATCGGCAAAAGAAACCTTGGTTAAACCGCTTGTTACCGGGTTCGGGAAAACAGAGATGCTGTTCTTCGCTACTACTTCAGCAATAGCAGGCTTCTGTTTAGCAATGGTCGCTTCTTCCAATGGTGTTTCTACCGGTGTTTCTTCTTTGCGGTCACGCTTTTTCTTTTCAAAAGCCAGCGTACCGTTTGCAAGGTCTGAAGCATTGTACACCGGCCCGGCGTTATCCAGCTTTTCAGCTTTCAGGGTATTCAGGTCAAATTTATAATACCCTAATGTAGAAGAAGAACTGCTGACGATAACGGAGCTTCCTCCTTCCGCTACAGCACCGTTCGTGCTGAAGCCGCGAGGCAAGCCACGGATGAAACCGAGATAGGTTGCCGTCTTGCTCTCCAGGGAGATCTTATATACGCCACGGTTGGCATTTACCAGGTAAAGATTTTTGGCCGCATCCGCGATCATATCGCCGCCATAGCCGCTGCCATCATGAATGGAAACCGCATTGGAAGCATCATCGGTCAAAGCACCCAGGTCAGTGATCGTTGGTTTTTTACCGGTAGTGAATTGAATAAGATGCTCCCCGTTATTGGTCAGCGCATAGCCGTTACCATCCGATGCGATCACCATACGGGTGATCTGGTTAGGTATGTCGCGGCGGTTGCTCATTGCCCCAAACGTCTCCTCTTCAAAATAATAGATCTTAGGAGTTTTTGATTTAAGGTCGATGTAGCGCAGTTGGTTGATGCCCATCGGCACATAATAAAGACGCTCATGCTTTTTGTCGTAAGCGCAGGCAGCAGATAAAGTAGCGAAAGGCTTGTCCACACCGGCTTTCGCGTTAGCCGCGTCTTTTTTTACAATCTCTTTGCCGGTGCGGGCATTCAGCACTTTAATGTCCTGCGAACTTTGGTAAACGGTCTGCACTTCTTCGCCGGTAGCTACATCCACCAGGCGAACTTCGCTCCAGTTGTTGGCGCCTTTTTCACCACCGGTAATGGCGTAGGCAGTGGTTCTCTTTTGAGCTGTGGCAGAAGTGCCGATGGCAACGAGGCAGAAGGCGAGTAGAATTTTTTGTTTCATGTTAATAGGTTTATAAAGTTAAATTACGATAGGTTTCGTTGATATGCATAGATGAGCCTTGAAAAAACCGAGTTTTTTTATGAATGGTAAGAGCTTAAGGCTAGGAGAGCTTTAGCAGATTGGCAGAGGTGATTATGAACGCCCTCCCGAATAGGCAAAAGAAAAGCGCCGCAATTGGGCGCTTTATAAAAATAATTATTGCTTTATTAGTGCGCATGTACCGCCGCCACCTTAATGATCTTCAGCTTGTTCAGCATATAAATGATCGGGTAACAAGGATCGAACTCGCCTTTCACCGCCGCAAAGTTGGGACGCGACGGATGCACATGGTGGTTATTATGATAGCCTTCGCCAAACATCAGCCAGTCAATCTTGAAAAGGTTCTTAGAAGTATTATCGGTCTCGAAATTTACGTTACCATACTTGTGCGCAAACCAGTTGATCACCACGCCATGCACAGGACCCATGGCAATATGGATGGGAATGAGAATAAAAAACCAAAGTGATGGCGCGAATACAATATAAAACCAAACGTACAGGGCTATCCAGATGATCCGCGACAACCAATGGTTACCCCAGGTATCAAACCATTTCCAGTCCGGCACATTCTTCTTGTATTTGTCTTCAACGGGAACAGCCTCCTGGAAGATATCGGAGTACACCTTTTTCGTACGCAGCATCATGGCGCCAAGGTTCTTATCGTATTTTGGCGAATGCGGGTCTTCTTCCGTATCCGTATGCGCATGGTGCAGGCGGTGCATAATGCCATAAGCCCGCGGGCTCAGGTACGATGAACCTTGCGTGAGATACGTAATAACGAAAAAGAACTTCTCCCAGCCCTTGCTCATCGTAAAGGCGCCGTGTGCGGCATAGCGATGCAGAAAAAATGTTTGGGAGAAAAGAGACAGGTACCAATGCAGGATAAAAAAAATAATAATCGCGATCACAGGAAGAATACATTTAAATATGAACTCCTAACCTTTCAAAAATGATGCAGTCTTTAGCTGCAATATGTTATAAAAGGGTTGGTTAAGGATTTGAACTAAGGTTGCAAATATAGACTACTTACTATCAGGTTTTACCTCATCAGGAGCTTTGTCCTCGTCTTTTTTCTTTTTCTTAAACAATCCTTTTAACACCTTCCCTAATCCACGCTTTCTTTCTTCCGCTTCTACAGCCGGGGTTTCTTCCGACTTGGCAATTGTAGGTGTTTCTTTCTTCTCGGGTTCCATTTTCTCAGGTTCCGCTGCAGGCTTCTTAATTGTGACCTCTTCTTTCGTTTCAATAGAAGGAGCCGTATTCATAGCGATAACCGGCGACTCTTTTGGAACAGTCTCTAAATCCTTTGCAACCCGTGTTGTTCTAACCGGCGCGGTCTTGGCAATCATTGTATAGCTTGTATCCTTTACCCCGCCCGAGTCCGCTTTTGCTAATAGCGCTGCTGAATCAGCAAGAGGCAGATCAGGTGCGCCGATAGCCGCATTATTATCTGTTGTTACCAGTTTCACGGCCACGGCATTAGCGATAGCTTTGGGCTGCTGAAACAGGTCTTTACCGCCTCCATACCAGCCGAGCGTTAATAATGCAATAACCAGGGTACCCATCAGCACTTCAGGTATGGGCAATGCTCTTCTTTTATGATAGACCACCTCCACTTCATTATCCCCAACCGGGATTACAGGTCCAAGGTCTTGTGCCCAGGCAGGAACAGAACCTGCCGGTGCATTTTTATAGGCCAAAGTCCGTTGCCGGATGGCCTCTGCTTTCCGCTCCAATTCCGCCGCCGGTGATTCTGCCCAAACGGTAGTCCTTTTTTTAGGAACTTCTTTTATAGGCTCATCTTTTTTTGGTGCGCTTGGAACTTCAGAAAGAGGCGTAACCTTTTTTAATAAATTAACATCAATGGCGTATTTGAGGTTCTCCATCTCCTGCGGATGGGCCCATGCCGTACTTTCCCCATCTACCCAAATGAGGTCCTCGGGAGTTAATTGTTGTTGCAACAAATCACCAATTGTGAAAGGCCCCAGTTCGTTATTGTGGCGAAGGAGGCGAAAAACCTTTTGCATATCTCACGTTTAAAGCACACACACCTTTTTCCACGCTTCATACGGTAACGGAAGTGAATAAATCAGGCAGCGCTCAATAATTATACTGCCAATAGTATGCCCAAACATTTTTTTGCCGAAAGGCTTTAGGCTTTAGTAGTCGTTGCACTACGGGGTTCGTAAACCTACGAATGAGTGGACTGGAAACCTGTAAAAACCACATGTAGCAAATAGGGCAGAATCCCTCTTGTGGCAACCGGCCGCTTCGTCTACTTTTGTACCAGAAGTTGATTGGTAATCATTATCAATCCTGCCAATATCCTTTCGAAACAAACCTGATCCAACATCCTGTCCGAAAAGCCCAATCCAATATCAGTCAACTTCTTTTTCTTTTTTTGATGAAGCCCCTTCCATAGAATAAACAAGACACCAGCCGAAGCCCAACTTTTGAGAACATTTTTTATTGACTAACCTATTAATGAGTGAACATGAGTGCAGGGCATTCCGGCGTACTTAACCGAATTCTTATTGTGGATGATGACGTGGACCTGCTGATGCTGCTGGAACGCAAGCTGGTAAAGCAAGGCTTTGAAGTGGAAACTGCTGCCAGCCTGCCCGAGGCCGAGGAGATCCTCCAGTACTTTCGGCCGCACCTGTTATTGCTCGACATTAATGTGAGGGGTGAAGACGGACGCAAGCTATCCTTTAAACTAAAGCAGGATACCACGCATAAAGGCTGCAGGATCATCATCCTTTCCGGCTACGATTACAGCGCCAGCCGAGCAGCCCTTTTCGGCGCCGACGAACTGATCACGAAGCCGCTGCACCTGGCTTACCTGTTGCACCGGATTGAGCATTACCTGTTCAATGGCTCACAGGGCGTCTATGAACCGGGTCCCATTTAATCATTAGATTTATTCCACTCCTGCCTATCTTGGAAGCGCCAAAAGCATTCGTGACACGCCAACCCCTGATAGCCTTATGCAACGTCTTTTATTATTACTACTGTCCTTCTTCATCTATACGGTAGCGACTGCCCAGTCGCACAGCTTTGTGGTCGACATTGAAGTAAGTTTTTTAAAATACAAAACGGATTCGGTGCAGTTCACCCGGCCCAAAATGATTTCCATAAACACATCCGGCTGTACCGAAGTTTTTTCTTTAGGCAGCTCCCGCCGCTATGAGTTTGGAATGCGGGTAGAGATATTAGCCAGCCAATTAACCGGGGTCGAAAAATTCCTCGTCGGCAAGATCTACTACGTTAAAAACGGCACCGAGTGGAAAGAGGTGATGAAGATCGAACATGCGGAGTGGGAGCTGAAGCCCATTGCCAAACGGGAGAAGATCGACGGCTTTCCTATGGGCGGTGCCAGCACCGACTATCCGGAGCTGTGTGATATACGATTGAACGATAGTTATTACATCGTCAAATAGTTGCTTCCCACTTATCAACCTGTCAACCCAATCCACTTACCAACTTCCTTATTTAGCCACTTCTATCTTTACCTTCTTGTTCTTCAGCTTTTGCTCTTTAATCAGTTGGAGTGTATGGCTCGCTTTCGACTTGCGGATCGCCACAAACGAAAAGAAATCCTTCACTTCTATCAACCCGATGTCTTCCTGTTTCAGTTGACCACGGTTCGATAAGAAACCCACAATGTCCACTTTATTCACCTTATCTTTTTTACCCGCACTCACATAAAGCGTGGTCCACTTTGGCTTTTCGGGAACCTCGGTATCCGTTGGGATTTTCAGCTTCTCTACCGGGGCAGTGATATAAGCCGGTAGCTTCTCCTCCGAACCTAAAATAAGAATAGCCGTACCGCTGGCGTCCATGCGTGCCGTACGACCATTGCGGTGCGTAAAACTGTCTTCGGTTAGGGGTAAGTGATAGTGAATGATGTAGCGGATGTTAGGAATGTCCAAACCTCTTGCCGCCAGGTCGGTTGTCACTAAAAAGTTCACGCTGCCGTTGCGAAATTTTGCCAGCGCCACTTCGCGGTCTCGCTGCTCCATAGCGCCATGATAAAACGTATTGACAATACCTTTATCCGCCAGCAATTCCGAGGTACGCTCCACGGCTTCGCGGTGATTGCAGAAAATAATAGAAGACCGGTTACCGTGAAAGCAGATGAGCCGAAATAACGTATCTATCTTATCCTTCTCGCCGGATTGTACCGACTGTATGGCCAAAGCAGCTGTTGGTTCCGCATTCTCCGGGAGGTAATCCAGCCGCACCGCATCGCTTGCCCCTAACGCTTCCGGCAACTCCTCCATTTCGGTTGCTGATGTCAGTATGCGGCTTTTTAAATTCTTCAATGAGCCCAGCACGAAAAAAACTTCTTCCTGGAAGCCCAGTTCCAGCGATTTATCAAATTCATCCAGCACTACGGTTTCAATCGAGTCCACCGTGATATTGCCACGGCGTATATGATCGGCCAGGCGTCCCGGTGTGCCAATGATCAGCGCCGGTGGCTGCACCAGGTTGTTCTCTTCTATCTCCCGCTTGTGCCCGCCATAGCAGCAGCTTACCTTAAAGCCCGTGCCCATCCACTTAAATACCTGCTCTATCTGCAGCGCCAATTCTCTCGAAGGAGCGATGATCAGGGCTTGCGTGTTCTTGTTGCCTTTCTCCAGGCGGCTGAGCACCGGCAATAGGAAAGCAAGGGTTTTACCCGATCCGGTAGCGGATAAGATCATCACATTAGGGTTAGCGTCTGTAGCTTCTATAGCAGCGGTCTGCATTTCATTCAGCGCTTCTATTTTCAGCGCTGCCAGTATATTTTCGAGGGAATAATTCGTGTGCGACATGGCGGCAAAAGTACGATGCTTTGGCGGGAGGGGGTGTTAAGGGGTTTGGCAAATGGTTCGCGCCCCTTTGAAATCAGGAAATAAGACAACTTATTCTCGCTTATGTTTCCTCTATTCTCCTTTCTACGATCAAATGGCTCTTGCATTATAGCATCAAGACTAAGCATTCAATTGTAAAATTTCGCTTAGCGCATCATCAACAGTCGGGTACTTGAAAATAAAGCCTGCCCCTGTTAACCTTCTGGGTACAACCCAACGGCTTTTTAGGATCAGCTCTGTTTCTGTATTTATTAGAAAGGCACCTATTTGCAAGAGTGGTTTGGGTGAAGGAAGATAAATAGGCGGCTTTAGAATTTTTCTCATCTCTTTCATGAAGTCCCGATTGCTTACAGGATTAGGCGCACTGCAGTTATAAACACCCTCTAATCCCTCATTTGCCATTATGAATTGAATCACTCGATAAAGATCTTCTATATGCAGTCAGCTAAATATTTGCCTTCCGTTTCCCTGCTGCCCACCCAGTCCGAACCTAACCAGGTTAACTATAGGCTTTAATGCCCCTCCCTCTCTTCCAAGAACAATGGCTATCCGCAGGGCAATCTTTCGTGTTTGCTCACTTTTCATTTCAAAGAAAGCTCCTTCCCATGCTTTTGCTACTTCTACTGAAAAGCCTGTACCTATCTCGCCAGTTTCTTCATCCATTGGGCGGTCTTCTGCATGACGGTAGATGGTTGCTGTACTGGAGTTAACCCAAAGTCTAGGAGGGTGTTCACACTGTTCAATCGCCCATTGAAGTCTGCGAGTAGTGTCCACTCTTGAACTTAAGATAAGCTCCTTATTCTTCTTCGTATAGCGGCAATCAACACTTTTGCCTGCCAGATTAATAAGAACCTGCGCTCCCTCCAGAGTCTCAATCAAAGCGGAATCGTCTTCCCAGTTAATATATCCCTTGTCCCTGGAAACAATTAAAACTTCAAATCCCTGCTCTTTAAACTGCATTCTCAGGTACTGCCCAATAAATCCTGTACCGCCGGCAATAATGATCTTTTTCATGATTATTCATATTGAATGTCAATCGAGAGTAGACTAGGCAGTTTGCGGTGTTATCCTTTTCTCTTTAGACACTCTTTTACCGCGGAAGAACAGGTACATATTAATAAACAGCATTAGCCCCAGATAAATACTAAATCCACCGACCTTTTTGCTCAATACTTCAATAGTAGATTGTGTAGTGCTTACGACATCATTTATGGTCAGTATATAAAGAGCAAAACCAAGGTTCAGCAGGTAAAAGCCGATCTTAAAGAGTGTATTTGTAGCCTTTGCTATTTCCTCCCGTCCGTTGAAGATGTCTTTCATGTATACAATACTATTCTTAAATAGGCTATTGGAAACATAGAACGTTAAGAGGATAACCAGTGGCAAGTAAATCAGGTAAGCAATGACAATTAGATCTTTCATGATTTTATGTTTTAGTGATTTAGTAAAGACGCTTTTCGTTTAGAGAGTACATAGATCAGCAGCATATTGAAATAATGGGTTATGGCAAGAATAAGCACAAGCAGCCCTGTTTTAAGGCAAACCGAAGAAATCACGGTGTCTATTCCTTGAACTTTTTCCCAAAAGCTAAACTGCACAACCGCATACCCAAGGTTAAACAGGTAGTAAGCCATAAGCAAGATATTATTGGTGGTATCCGTTAAAGGTTCATTGCCTTCAAACAGGCGCAGGATAAAAACCCGTCCATTTTGGTGAAATAGCCTTCCCACATAGTAGATGATGTAGATCGTGATACATCCATAAACGCCATAGGAAAGGATATTGTAGTTCATTACATAACCATTTTCAGGATTTTTAACAGCAGTTCTCCCCTTTGCGAGTTAAGGACCTTATCCGAGAGGTCGCAAAGCTGACCCGTGAAAACCTCGATATCATTTACGGTCTTATAGAATTCTTTTCCTTCAGCAGTGCCGTTCTTTTTGGTATCCGCTTTTATTTCACTCAATACTTTGCGGACAGGATCTATCTCCCGTTCTTTACGCATCTGCGCAACTTTAACCGCCCATTTCCACACATCCTTTTCCGCGATAAAATATTCTTTACGATCTCCGGGCACAACCTTTTTATAAATAATCCCATAATCCAATAACTGGCGAAGGCTCATATTGGCATTACCGCGAGATATTGTGAGGGCTTCCATAATCGCATCGGTAGAAAGGGGTTCTATGGAAGTCAAGAGCAGTGCCTGTACCTGGGCTACCGAGCGATTGATCCCCCACTCACTTCCCAACAGTCCCCAGGTCTCGATAAACTTTTGCTTTGACGCTTCCAGATCCATAGGTCTTAATTTCTACACAAAAATAAGAAAACTTATTAAACTTTCAATAATTATTGAAAGTTTAATAAGTGTGCTATTGTTTAGGACTAGTAATGTCTTTTAATTCTCTCTTGCTACACGCCTTTTGTCCAAAGGCAGTGTTGTTGGAGTCATCAGCAACGAAAAAGAAGAAATCCTCCTTATCTTGAACACCAATCTATTACTCCTCATGACCAAAACCCGGCTCGAAGCCTTTAGTGACGGCGTTATCGCCATCATCATCACCATCATGGTGCTCGAACTCAAAACCCCGCATAGCGCCCATTGGGTAGATGTTAAACCACTGATCCCTGTCTTTGTTAGCTATGTGCTCAGCTTTATCATGCTTGGCATCTACTGGGGCAATCACCACCACCTGCTTCATACGGTTCACACCGTCAGCAGCGGCATGATCTGGGCGAACCATCACCTGCTTTTCTGGCTGTCTTTAGTGCCGTTTGGCACGGCCTGGATGGGCGAGAATAACTTCTCTTCCACTACCGTTGCGGTCTATGCCGGCATACTGGCACTATGCGGAATCGCTTATTACATTTTGTTGTATAATATCCGTAAATGTCATCCGCATAGCAAGGAACTACTAGTACCACTGCAAAAGCAATCAAAGCGTGGCACCGTCTCCATGATCTCTTATCTCGCTGCCATTCCCTTAGCATTTGTTCACCCGGCTATCAGTGGCGCCATCTTTATCTTTGTGGCTACGCTGTGGCTGGTTCCGGATAAGAATATAGAGCAGTCGGTGAAGTAGGAGACAAGGTTCAGGATTAGGAATGTGATTCAATGAAAGTATCTCACAACCCATCCAAAACGGACTTACCGGATTGTGCTATTTTTATGCCGGATGAATAAACACATTTTAAAAGAGATCCGCAGCTATTCCCTGATACTCATTGCCATCATGTCGGCAGGTATGGGCATCAAAGGCTACCTGTTGTCTTCGCATTTTATTGATGGCGGCGTCACCGGCATTTCCATGTTGCTGAATAACGTCACCGGCGTTCCCTTATCCATCCTTATTGCGCTCATTAACCTTCCTTTTATCATCCTGGGCTATTACCAGATAGGTTTTAAGTTCGCCCTCAAAAGCTCTATCGCCATAACCGGGTTAGCGCTTTGCATTGCCTTTATTCCCTACCCGGATGTAACGGCGGATAAATTATTGACCGCCCTTTTTGGTGGCTTCTTCCTGGGTGTGGGCATTGGCTTGGCCATTCGTGCCGAAGCGGTGTTGGATGGTACCGAAATCGCCGCCCTGCTGGTGAGCAAAACGTCCAGCATACTCAAAGTGTCGGATGTGATACTCATTCTCAACATCGCCATTTTTGCCACCGCGGCTTTTGTTCTGGGGGTAGAAAGCGCTTCCTATTCCATCCTCACTTATTTCGCGGCCTCCAAGACCATTGACTTCCTGCTGAATGGATTGGAGGAATATACCGGCGTCACTATTGTATCGCGGGAACATGTAAAGATCCGCGCCATGATCGTGGATGAAGTAGGCCGCGGCGTGACAGCCTATAGCGGCAAAGGTGGTGTGGGCAAGGGCGGCGAGCAGATGGAAGAAAACGATATTTTATTTACGGTGGTAACCCGTCTGGAAGTAGGCAAGCTGCAAAGCCGCATTAAGGAGATTGATAAGAAAGCATTTATCATCCAGCATAGCATCAACGATATTCATGGGGGCATGGTGAAGCCGCGGGGACTGCATTGAGTTATTGAACCACCAAGGCGCAAAGAACGCAAAGTGACACGAAGAACAAAGTAAAGGATTAGTGTTTTACAAAGCGTTTGATTTCCTCCAGCGTTGTCCGTTCGTTACTAAGCCGCGGCACCTTGTGTTGCCCGCCCAGCTTGCCTTTGCTTTGCAGCCAGCCTTCAAAGGTTCCTTGTGGCACAGCCATTACAGTTGGCAAGCGCAGCGCAATATCCTTATACCGCTTCGCTTCGTAATCACTGTTCACGCTTTTCAGTGACGCGTCCAGTTCATTGATAAATGCATCCAGGTTCGGTGGTGTCGCATCGAACTCTATCAGCCATTCGTGGGCGCCATTTTCGGCATCGGAGAAATAGATGGGGGCCGCTGTATAATCTTTTACGGACGCACCGGTTGCCGCGCAAGCCATCGCAATGGCTTTATCGGAATTATCAATGATCACCTCTTCGCCAAAAGCATTCATATAATGCTTGATGCGGCCGGATACTTTTATGCGGAAAGGATTTACGGAAGTGAACTGCACGGTATCGCCTAACAAGTAGCGCCACAAGCCACCGTTGGTGGTAATGACCAGCGCATAGTTCTTGCCCGCTTCCACTTCGTTCAGCTGCACCGTTTTCGGAACCTCCTTGCCCCATTCCTCTGCCGGGATAAATTCATAGAACACGCCATGATCGCAAAGCAGCAGCATGCCTTCGGCAGTTATATCATCCTGCCCCGCAAAGAAACCTTCGGAGGCATTGTACATCTCTAAATAGTTGATCGGTGCCCCAATCAGTTTTTCAAACTGGGCGCGGTAGGGCACAAAAGAAACGCCACCGTGCATGTACAATTCCAGTGACGGCCACACTTCTTTAATGGTGCTCTTACCCGTGATCTCGAGGATTCGTTTCATCAGCACAATAAGCCAGGTAGGCACACCGGCCATTGAGGTCACATTCTCGCCAATAGTGTGCTGCGCCAGCGCTTCGATCTTTGTTTCCCATTCGTCCATGAGAATAATGGAAAGCTCGGGGGTGCGTATCCAGTTGGTCCAGAAGGGCGAGTTCTGCATCACCACGGCACTGAGGTCCCCATAATGAATATCCTCATTAAGATTGGCCACCTGGTGGCTGCCACCAATGACAAGGCTCTTGCCGGTTAGCAGGTCACTGTCCGGGTGTGCGGCATAATAGAGGCTTAAAATATCTTTCGAGGCGCGGTAATGATTTTCTTTGAGGCTCTCTTCCGATACCGGGATGAATTTGCTTTTATCCGATGTGGTGCCACTGCTTTTGGCAAACCAGGTGACCGGCGTATTCCACAGCACATTAGCCTCGCCTTCCAGCATCCGGTCAATATACGGTTTGAGGTCATCGTATTCCTGCAGCGGAATGGCGGCCTTAAAATCGTCGAGCGACTGAATGCCCGAGAAGCCATACTTGCGGCCAAACTCCGTGTATTGCCCTGCCGCCAGCAGGTCCTGCCAAACGGCGTGTTGGGTGGCGGCTGCATCTTCGCGCCATTGGTTGATGGCAGGCAACCGGAGACGTGCCAGCCGCGATATGGTAGGGCTAAGGAGCTTCATGTGCGGGGGCAAGATAAGAAGATGTTGTAATAACTGATAAAGCACCCGGGCAGGTGCTTTATCAGTTTAATCAGGTGTCACGTAGCGGTGTAACCTATTTCAGCTTGATGACAGGGCGCAGCTTATAGCCATCGTTCTCTCTTTTTACAGAAAGCGCCGCGTCAAAATCAATCAGCAGGCTATCGATGGAAGAGGCCCGCAGCTTCTTATCGATCTTAATTTTCAACCCTGACTCCGAACCACTCGGAATGGTAAGCGGGTGGGTTTGCCCATCAACCTTGATGGTGTTGTTAGAACCCAGGATCAGGCGGATCTCTTTTACAGATGCTGTAGGTAAAGAGCCTTGTGCAATTAATGTGTCCACGCCATTTTGAAGAGCTAATAAGTTGTAGATGCCGGCAGTGGTTTGCAGGGTTTGCCATTGGGCAGTGTCTCTATCCAGCTTCACCCTTACTTCTTTCAGGTCAATGTTCACTTCCTCTACGGCAAGCGGCGCATCAGTCATACGGATCTTGAGGGTGCTGGTCTCGTTACTGCTATCTTTCTGGCAGGCATAAAATGCAAAAGAGGCGGCGGCAAGGGCAAAGCAAAGGGCGGTCTTTTTCATGACGGTTGTGTTTTGGTAGCCCATAACGGAAAACCGTGCCGATTTGTAAAAATGTGTTTTACCAAAATCTATCCTGCGCCCCGGAACTGCAGCTGGCATTGCCTTCTATAGCAGTCCAAATTCGCTTGCTATTTATGCGGTGTATCCATTCCTAAAATCCCCTTGCGGTCTTGAAGCGAATGCGTGCCCGGTCCGAAATTCTCCTTACGATTTTATCTTATGCAGAGTGCTTCCTATCTGAAATCCCCCTTGCATTTCTGTTTTATGCGGAGTGTTTCCCATCCCCCTTTGCAAAGGGAACTATATACGAGTTGGGACAATAGGTTTAAAAAATTAGAGGCTTTCGCCTTTTTCATTTAAAACCTCTTTTGCTATTTGGCAGATTTCATATTCCTCTGACGGGAGCGCTAATTCTGTACTGATCCATTTCAATGTATCGGTATCAATTATAGATAACCTTTCACGCAAAGCCTCCTTAGGCATTTCTTTATAGCCTTTAATGAGCTTATCTAACTCTGCATCAATTTCTTTCATTTTTCTTTCACCCCATTCTTTCATCTCGTTAAATTCCTGATCTGACATCATAAGCTATTCCTTTTGATTTTTCTTTTCCTGCGGTTTATTTACTGACATAGCAATAAGCTGATCGAAAGAAAGGTCAGTCTTTACTTTCGGTTCGTATTGCTCTGCACGCTTTTTAGGTGCTGCTTTTTTCGGTGCTGCCTTTGCCATAGTATAAAGATAAAAAAGAAGCCCGAAGGCTTCTATTATTTTGCAATCAATGTATTGTAAGTCAACCGGCCTTCGCTGTTCTTTACTGCCAGTTCAAAGCGCTCGTTGTCTTTAATATCTCTTGTATTGTAACGAGCAGAGAACTCATCACAATAGCGCTGCAAATGCTTTTCGCTTACTTGGTGATAGATACCGTACAAACCACGCTTTAAGATGCTCCAAAAGCCTTCTATTGAGTTAGTATGTACAATGCCATTTAATACGTATTCGCCATTTGCATGGTCAACGGTGCCATGTACGGCAAACTCTTTATTTAAGTCTTTATAAGCACCAAATCCGTCAGTATAAATAGTGGCATCGTTTACAACGTGCTTGCGTATGATTGGTTTTATATTCACTCCATTAGCTGCACCTTTAGGTAATGTTTTCAAAACAATTCTACCATCACGTTGCAATAGACCTACCATAGGCACTTTGTTGGCCATGCCGGACTTATTTACTCTTTTGCTCTTATGCTTATTCTTTTCTTTACCGCCTACATAGGTTTCATCTACTTCAACCGTGCCTTTCAGTATTTGCGGCTGTCTATCTTTCAGCATTTCACGGATGCGGTGTAATACAAACCAAGCCGATTTTTGAGTGATACCTAACTGGCGGCTTAACTGTAAAGAGCTAATGCCTTTTTTAGAAGAGGATATAAGGTACAAGGCTGCAAAGAAAGTACGTAAACCGACCTTGCTGTTTTCATAGATAGTACCAACGGTAACCGTAAACTTCTTAGCACAGAATTTATCAGCACACTTAAAGCCCCTGTTAGTGCGGTACACTTTGGTACAGGCGCAGAAAGGGCACTCAACGCTACCATTCCAGCGCTGCTGTTCCAAATAGGCACGACACGTTTCTTCATCCTTAAAGGTGTCAAACAGTTGTTGTAAGTTTTTAAAACTCATATTAGGCTTATTATGGGACAAATATACATATTTTATTCAAATAACACTAAATGTTTCGTTTTAATTCATTAATATTGTATGAATAGCACGAAATATTTAGTTCTAAAAAGTTAACGAAATGGCAAGGAAGCTTAAACCCATAGCTGAGCATTTGATTGTAGAAAGAATGAAATACGAAAATCCTTGGTGGACCACAAATGCAATTGATTATGACTATGATGTGATGAGAAGAAGATTGTACTTTGAATTATTTTATCCCTTAGTTGAAGAAACAGATATTAGGCGGGCTGTGGTATTGATGGGACCAAGACGTGTGGGTAAGACTGTTATGATGCACCATTCAATTGAGAAATTGATGGAAAAAGGTGTAGCTAAAGACAAAATATGCTACATAAATATAGAAAACCCATTGTACTTATATAGAGGGCTGGAAGAACTGTTTACTAATGCAAGAACGGCAGTTGACTCCAAAACTCCAGACGGATGGTATGTGTTTTTTGACGAAATACAATACTTGAAAGACTGGGAGGTTCACCTGAAAGTTCTTGTCGACAGTTATCCTTATACTAAATTCATAGTCAGCGGATCTGCGGCGGCTGCATTGAAACTAAAAAGCAACGAGAGTGGCGCAGGAAGGTTCACGGATTTCATGCTTCCCCCCTTAACCTTCCATGAATACATCTACCTTAAAGATTTAGATGCGCTAATAAGAACCAAACAAGTGAATTGGAATGGAAACGAGAAGGAGTTTTTGTCTACTACAAATATTAACGAATTAAACTCGCACTTCATTAATTACATAAACTTTGGAGGTTATCCAGAAGTAATTTTTAGTGAAAAAATGCAACTAAACCCTGGAAGGTATATAAAGAATGATATTATTGATAAGGTTTTGTTACGTGATTTACCAAGTTTGTATGGCATAAGTAACGTTCAAGAACTTAATTCATTCTTTTCAAGGTTGGCCTATTACAGTGGTAATGAAGTTTCCTTGCAATCTTTATCTACGAACAGCAATGTGAACATAGATACTCTAAAAAAGCACATAACATACTTAGAGGCAGCATTCTTGATTAGGCGAATACAAAGAATAGATGATAACGCAAAACACTTCCAGCGGGATGTCTCCTATAAAGTTTTTCTTACAAACCCCTCTTTGAGAAGCGCTTTATTTTCTCCATTACTTGAAAGAGATGAAATGTTCGGTCACATGGTTGAAACTGCAATCTTCGCGCAATGGTTACATAGAGACTGGATAGTGCCCCGTTATGCAAACTGGAAGAAGGGGGAGGTGGATATGGTTTTATTAAATCCAAAGACCCTTAAGCCTAATTTGGCAGTTGAAATCAAGTGGTCAAATAAACCATATACAGACAAAAAAGAGCTTAAAAACATTATATATTTCTGCAAAAAACATAGCCTTCCATCCGCAATTGTAACCACCATTGATATAGATCAAGTGGTTGAGGTTGAAGGGATAAAAATTCACTTTTTTCCAAGTGCGGCTTATGCTTTAACTGTAGGGTACAATACAATTGTAAAAAAGGCGGTGTAAGTTAATACTCCAAAAGAGGCTAAGTCCTCTTTTTTATTTGCCCTCCTTGTCCCAACTCGTATATAGTTCCCTTTGCAAAGGGGGAGTGTGAACAGGCCGATTTGCGGACGCATACTAAGGGGGATTTCCAAGGGAGTGCGGACGGATTGATTACCGGAAAAGACGAAGGGGATTTCCTCAACGATGCCCAGCAAAGCATGCATAATAAATGAAGCTTTTCTATCTTTAATTCTCATGTACCATCTGCCCTACAACAAAGACCGCAAAGCCTTTGCCCGCTACCTGCGAAACCATTCCACGCTTGGCGAGGTATTGCTCTGGCAGCGGCTGCGGGCAGGCAGACTAAGAGGCTACACCTTCAACCGGCAAAAGCCTATTGCCACTTACATCGTCGATTTTTATTGCAAGACCTTGCGGCTGGTGATCGAAGTGGATGGCGGTTATCACGAGGGGGACCAAAAGCTTTTAGACAGGGAACGGCAATCTGTATTGGAAGACCTGGGGCTGCGCTTTTTGCGCTTTAGTGATGAAGAAGTGCAAAAGGATATGGATGTTGTGCTGCGGAGGATAGAGGCTTTTATTGAGGGATGTCAATTCTCTTAAGATGTTTTGTTCCCGGTGCAATGAACTACCCCTTGCCTACTCGCCGATAATCAACCCGTCTGCACTCCCCCTTTATAAAGGGGGATAGGTGACCGTTCGCATAAGGTAAAACCGCAAGGGGGATTTCGGACCTGATACACAAACCACCACCAAACCCTTATTCCTCCCCATTTTACCGTAGAAATACTACTGTATTAATACGGTTGTTTCGTTCAAAAAAGCGCTGTAAACTGCAGGGCGAAAAAAGCACGTCTTTCCCCGCGTTAAAACAGCTGCTATATGAACGCTTCCATCACCACCAATCATTGGGCGCACCCGCCACCCGGGTGTAATGTTATTTCAAAAAGTGAATAGAAGCTTTCGCACAGTGTGTAGCCCATTTCAAAAAGTGAAGCCTGGCAGACGAACACCGCGAACCCTATTTCATTTTTTGAAATCACCCTTGCGGACAGTGTGACCCCTATTTCAAAAATTGAAGGCACCCTCTCGCTCACCGGAGCCCCTTTTCATTTTTTGAATGCCGGCTCACGCTCTTCGCGGCACCTATTTACAATTTTGAAATCCAGATCACTAACACAATTAATCTTTTCATTTTATGACCTTATCTAATAAAGCTTACGACAACCCCTTCAGCTCCGTCCATATTACACCTGCCCGCCTCTACCGCTTTGGCAACGATGTGGGCGGCCGCCTGCTTGCCAAAACCGGCGAACCCTACACCGCCCTGACTGCCGGCCTGAAACCGGCGCTTACCGCCCTCGGCGATGAAATAGGCGAGACCGATATGAGCGTACTGGCAGAGAAATCAACACTCATTGGCGCCGACGCCTTCCTTGCCGATTTCCGGCAGACAATGAAGGGGGCCCGCCTGCCGATAGAGTATGCGTTTGGCGGCCGCGCCTCGGCGGGTTACCAAAGCTTTTTCCCGAAAGGGCTGCAGGAGTATACGAAGGCCACCAAGGGCACTGTGGAACTACTCACCAACCGCCTCGGCGAACTGGCCGACCTGTATAGCACAAAGCTGGATGCGGCGCTTGCCGGCCGCTTCCGCGAGTTTAAGAGCGCCTGGAAAACCGCTGAAGCGAGCATCAGCACCACCGGGCAGGCAGCGGCCGAAAACCGGGGGCAGCGCAGCGAAGCCCGCCGCCGCGTGGAGGTGGAATTGTTTCGCATTCTGTGCCGCATTGGCGCGGAGTTCCCGGACAACCCGCAAGCCTGCATGCAGTTCTTTGACTTTAGCTTATTGAAAGCAGCGCGGCATAGCTCGCGGGAACGGAAAGCAAAGGATGTAGCGCCGGTGACGGGATAGTGGAAATGGAAAACCAGCGGTGGGAGTGCCGCTGGTTTTTTTTGTTTAATATTTGTTGATTAATACCTTTCCTTTTCTAAGAAAGAACGCGCATTAGTTTTAAATTCATCAAATGAGGTAAATTGCTTGTCGCTAGCATTTGTAAGTCTAAGTTTGTCTTTTCGAGGAAGAGCCTCAAAATTTTCCGTTACGACCCACCCATGATACTTAATGTTCTTTAGTAGATATGCTTGATAATTTAGCGTTACAAGCCTTGCTTTGGACACATCCTTTACACCAAATAAATAGACTGGTTTGCCATTTGGTTGAAATGAATAATCAGCTTCTAAATCGTCCCGTTCAGGGATTGGCAGCACCTTCTTTTGCGGATTAAAATCTTTAAGGTCACTAAAAATATATTCATCCAACATTTCGAAAAATAAGTTTTCAATTACTTCCCTTTTAAAATACCTCATACTACCAATTTTTGCATAGGCTTGCGTAATATGCATTATATCAGTGTATAAAGTATCTGGCTTTGTTTCCAGACAGATATTGCCTTCCTGTTCTGTTAACCTATTCTCTGAAAGTATTTTTTGCAGAATAGACTCTTTATTTTCAGAATCTATATCATAAGAATACGATAGCCTTTGTAGCGTAAGCCCATAATCACATAAAGCAAATTTATTTTCCCCAGTAGGTGCAATGAATAAATCAATCATATCGCCATCTTCATGATAGATAGGCAACAACAACTGAAATATACCGGGTCTTTTTTGTTTTATGTCAACCCGACCATTGAAGCCTTCTTTAATATGATTTAATATTTCCTTCATCAAGCATTTTCCTCTAGCTCAAAGTTAAAACCTATTTGATTGTTAACAGGAGGAAAGTATTTCTGTCTGTCAATAGCAATAATGTTTATCCTTTTGATGAAATATTGTATTGCATCCTCTATTGTTGCATAAGGTACATTAGTTTCTATCTTACCTTCTGGTTTCAATCCTGCATTAATCCGTTCTGCAGTTGAGATATGAACATGCGGCCCTTCGTGATGGGGAATGTTTTCATTTAGTCCATGAGGACCATTGACTCGTAATAATACAATTGTGCCTTTTTCGTCTCTCGGACAATATACTAATCCAATTGAAAAATTTTCTTGAAATGAAATGTTCTTCGATATGAATCCGCTAAAAGAAGAACTACCATCCGTTGACTCAAGTGAAAATTTAACCTTGCTACTTCCTCTTCCAACTCCTGAATCTTTTGGAGAGTCTATTACTTTTTTTGGACAATTAATCAATTCGTCAATAATCTTATCCGTGTAAGGCATGACTACCAAAATAATAAAAAAAACATTCTGACAACCTTTTATCTATTTTCTTTTGTTGCCCATTTCATAAAAGGGGTCGCGGTTATGTGATAAATCATTCCAAAGTCCTATAATTTCAGTCACCGAATTGGTCTCATGTATATTGACTATATGCCAATACGATACAAAGCAGCGCTGCTGCCTGTGGCGGTCATAGGTCTAGGTTCGTATTTCAATATTGCACACTCCGGCAAGGTGAGCTTCTTAATTATTATCTTCTATATCCTCCTGGGAAACCCTGTTTGCGTAAGACAAGTTGCAAGACGATTAGCTATCAATTCAGCACCATCTAAGCAGCTCCTAAAGCTCCCCATCCAACCGCAATCGTATCTCCAAACTACTGCCCGCACCTTTAGTAGAACGCAGGTCGAGGGTGCCGCTATAATAGTCCACCCGGTTTTGAATGTTCCGAATACCTAATCCTTTTTTTGCCTTCTTCACATCGAAGCCCACGCCATTGTCCTTCAGGTGCAGCCTTATTTCCGCGCCGTCCCTTGCCAGCTCGATGCTGGCGGTGGTAGCGTACGAGTGCTTCAGAATATTATTCACCTGTTCCTGTATGATGCGGTAGATGGCGATACTGTCTTCGTTCTTCAATGCCAACTTATTTAACCCCACGTGCCGGAAATTGATCTGCATTTTACCAGCGGCGTTTATCACTCCGGTCATTTCCGTGATGGCGTCTATCAGTCCTACATCTTCCAGCGCGGAGGGGTTCAGGTCGTGGCTGATCTTACGGATCTCTTTAATGATGCTGCTTACGCCTTTGAAGCTTCTCTTCGTTAGTTCCAGCGCATTAGCGCCGCCATCGCAGGCCACTTCCAGCAGCAGTTTGCAGGAGGCCAGCATCTGGTTCACGTTGTCATGCAGCTCAATGGAAAGCTTGCGGCGCTCTTTTTCCTGTGCTTCTATTATAGACCGCACGATCTCGTGCTTTTTTTCCTTTTCCTGCCGCACCAGTTTTGCCTGCAACAGCTTTTGTTCGGTCGTGTCCTGGAGGGCGCCCAGCACCCGCACCGCCTGGGCTTTTTCCCGCACGATGGTGGCTTTATCCAGTACATATTTATACTTGCCATCCGCACACCGGAAACGGTATTCCAATGCCCACCCCATGGCGAGGGGGTCCTGCACGGCATCCAGGTAAATGCCCCTGATGCGCTTGCGGTCGCTGGCATGAATGTTCCGGAAATGATCGCGAAGGGAAACCACCTGGTCTATATAACCGAAAAGGGTATCAAAGCTATTGCCCCGGTAAATCCTTTCTTCGCCGATCTTCCAGTCATAAATGGCATCGGTAGTGGCTTCGTTCACATAATAGTAGCGTTCCAGGCTCCTTTTCAATTGCCCTTCCAAAATCGTTTGCTCGGTAATATCCACGGCCCATGCGGCTACCATTGTTACACCCTGGTGTTTAATAGGAAAGCGGTGCACCTTTTGAACCTGCATGTTGCCTTCCGGCAGTTCTACTTTTTCGATGGTTTCCTGGGGCTGCCCGTCTTTCAGCACCTTAAGATCATTCAGGTGAAAATCCACCGCCCCCTGCGCCGAAAACAGTTCATAGATCGACCGGCCAAGATCAGCCGGCATAAACCCATGTAGGGAAAGAAAAGCGGGGTTCATGTAATGAATGGTGCCTATGTCGTCGGTGATCCACCCGATAAGCGGCGCATTCTGCATGAACTCCTCAAAAAGCAGCCGGCTTTGGTAGGAGAGCTTCTCCAGCTCCCGCTGTTTTGCCTCCGCTGCTTCCAACCCTTTTTGGGCAGTGATGTCGGATAGTAAAACAGAGAAGCCAAAAACCTGCTGGCGATCATTGTACAAGGGGGTATCAGCACAATGCAGCCATTGGGAACTGCTGCCTTCCTGCGGCACCTCCACGTCGTAAGCGATGGTTTCGCCCGCCAGCACCCGGTTAAAAAGCGAGTATAGAAACGCATGGCGGTTCTTGGGAAGGCTTTCCACCACATGATCGCCGACCTTGTAGGTAATGCCATAGGTTGATTGCGTAAGCGCTACCGCTTTGGGGTTCAGGTAGATGATCGCCAGGCTATTATTTATAATGAATACCCCCTGGTCCATGCTTTCAAAAACAGCCCTATAGGCTTGGTCCAACGGTTTTTCACTGAAAGAAATGGGAGGCGGGTTTACAAACGATTCAGGCATTAACACAGGTCATTATGATAAAATATACCTGGTTTCGGATGGGTAGACTGTTTAAAAACAGCCGGGTTCAAAATGAAATTAATTAAACAAGTTTAAAAATCGGGGAAATGGATGAGTATTTAAAAAACTTAAGAAGAAATGCTTAGCTATTTCTAGTACACTTCGAACGTGCCTGGAGGAAAACTAAATGACCGTTTCAGGCACTGCGATTAGATTAGAGCCGAAGGAATATTTCTGCGTGTTGTTCAACAGAATAAAGAAGAGGACGCGCCGCACCTTTGCGTTTCACTTGGTATATTGCCATCAAACAACCCTTATGGCTGACACTTCTCTCCTTCTAAACAGAACGTCCTTCGGCGACCCCGCCAATGCCGGCAATACCCTCACTACCGACGAAGCGCTGGCGCTGCTGCACGAATGGGTGCCCAACGAAAAACTGCAGCTGCACATGAAGCAAGTGGGCGCCGTGATGAAAGCGTGGGCAATGGAGAGAGAAGGACTACCCGAAGCGGAAGCGCACCAGTGGTGGCTTGCCGGTGTGCTGCACGATGCGGACTGGGACCTGTATCCAACCGAGCATTGCCGCCGCATCATCGAAGAACTGGAGCGCCGCCACATAGACCCGATTGTGATGCAGTGCATTGCCTCGCATGGTCCGCGGCATTTTGGCGTGGAGCCGCAAACGAAGATGGACAAGATGATCTATGTATTTGACGAGCTCTCGGGATTTATTCATGCGTCGGCGCTCATTCGACCTACAAAGTATGACGGCATGGATGTGAAGAGTGTGCAGAAGAAGCTGAAGAACCTTGCGTTTGCGGCGCAGGTGAATCGTGATGAGATCGCTGATGCGGTAAGCCGCATTGATGTGCCGCTGGAAGAGATCATCGGGTTCGTGATTGAGAAGCAGAAGGAAGTGGGTTGATGTGCAGATGATTGGATATGCAGATACGATTTTTGCGTGTACCTATCATCTCATAAGTGAGAGATATTGACGTGGGTCGGCATGGCAAGAGCTACACTGGCATTATTGAGAAATTTTGCAAAAGCCAGTGACCCTTGGCTGTCATGCCGAACTTGTTTCGGCAACTTTCACTATTTTGGTTTTACAGGCAATGTATAATGCATACCTACTATACTTACATCCTTAGCAATTTTGCCCGCACAGTTTTCTACATTGGTGTTACCAATAACATTCAAACACGGCTATGGCAACACCGTAACGGCCAAGGTGGCGAATTCACAACAAAATATTTATGCCATTACTTAATGCACTTTGAAACATTTTTGGAGATTGACCAAGCAATAGCGCGGGAAAAGAACTTAAAGAACTGGCATAGAGAGTGGAAGATTAATCTTATCCGAAAGGAGAACCCAGACTTGTCTGATCTGGCAGCAGATTGGTTTGACTGATATTTCCCTTAAAGTCCACATACCTATTTAGCGAAAGTTGCCGAAACAAGTTCGGCATGACAATGTACAACTCTACCCTCTCTGCACATTCAATTAAACAAATGAGTTATGCGCAATAAAACAGGAATTGCAATAATACAACGGCTGTTTTATAAGTAGACTAATCGAATTTCTACACCCTCAATCCTTACTCTCCTCGATCAACTCATCCCCTGCATCTTTTCCCAGCGACAACACCACCATCAACACACCAAAAATGGCGAAGGCAATGGCGCACCATTTATTGATGTGCTGCGGGTCGTCGCCGGAGGTGAAGCGGTGAATCAATAATAGAATAGATACAATGATAAAGAAAGCACCTATGACGAAGCGTAGATCAAATAATTTGCTCATGGTTGTATGTTTAATAGAAGATAACATTTAATACCAGCGTTACGATCAGCACGGCAACACCCAGCCACAGCGGGTTCTTGTACCACACCTTCTCTTTATCCGTCTGTCGTGGTGTAAGGCTATAGACCAATCCACGCAGCTCTTCATCCGGCTTCCGTTTCGTAACCATGCTAATGGCTGCTGTAACGACCAGACAAACCGTAAAAGCGATCCATGCAATATTGAAAGCCTGGGCGGTGCCGCTATAATAATCGTGCAGGTTGGCGATCCAGCCACCCTTGCCTTCCGCCACAGTTAATCCATGCGTAATAGCTGCAGATGTACTTCCGGCAATGAGTCCCCAGAAAGCGCCGTTGGAGGTAGTGCGCTTCCAGAACATACCGAGGAAGAAGGTAGCGAACAGCGGTGCATTTACAAAGGAGAACACCAACTGCAAGAGGTCCATGATGCTATTGAAATTGCGGGCTACATAAGCGGTTAAAATCGAAAGCAAGATACCAACCACCGTAGTAGCTTTCCCTACTTTTAAGTAGTGCGCCTCGGAAGCATTCTTCTTTATATGCGACTGGTAGATATCGAAGGTCCACACGGTATTAAACGCTGTTACATTACCCGCCATACCCGACATGAACGAAGCAATTAATGCAGTAATACCAACACCGAGAATACCACTTGGATACAGCTTTGAAAGCAGCAGCGGCAAGGTCATATTGTAATCCGTATCGCCATTCGCATTTCGTGGCAGATCAAAACCAACACCTGTCTTTTGTAAAGCCAATAAGATGATACCCGGAAGGATAACGATTGCCGGCATCAATATTTTAGGCACGGCTGCAATGATGGGTGTGCGCCGCGCTTCATTCAGGTTGCGGGAAATCATGGCACGCTGCACCACCAGGAAGTCCGTACACCAATAGCCAAACGCTAACACAAATCCCAAACCGAAAACCATAGAGAACGCATCTACACCCATTGGGTTCGTCGTCGGCGAGCTCATGCCTTTCCAAAGATGCAGCTTCGCATCATCGACATTGCGTACAATGCCTTCCCAGCCGCCGGCTTGCTGCATACCGATATAAACCAGCGGTGCAATGCCCAACACGATCAGGAAGAACTGCAGCACCTCATTATAAACGGCGGACGTTAATCCGCCCAGATAAGTATAGGCTAATACAATACCTGCTGCCAACCAAATGGACAAGTTGAAGTCCCATCCGAGAATCGTTTGCATGAGCAATGCCAGTGCATAAAGCGAGATGCCCGAAGAAAAGATCGTCATTACCGCGAAGGTGAGGGCATTGAAGGTGCGGGTCTTTTCATCGAAGCGAAGCTTCAGGTATTCAGGTACCGAACGGGCCTTGCTGCCGTAGTAAAACGGCATCATGAAAATGCCAAGAAAGATCATGGCAAAGGCTGCACCGAGCCAATAGAAATGCGTGGTGTACAAGCCATACTTAGCACCGCTTGCCGCCATGCCCAATACTTCCTGTGCCCCAAGGTTGGCAGAGATAAAGGCCAATGAAGTGATCCATAGCGGGATGGAGCGGTTAGACATCAGGAAGTCGTTGCCGGTCTTGATGCGGCGCTTGAGCAGCAGGCCAATTCCCACTACAAAAACGAAGTAGAGGGCGATGATGGCGTAGTCGATTGTCTGGAGGTTGAGGTTCATCTGTGGCTTTGGTTTTAAAGTTTGATCAATTTATTTCTTGATAGCTATCTTTCTCTAATAAGTTTACCAGGGAAAGATGTTGAAACAAGTTCAGCATGACACCGTTAGGAGTTTATGAAAGCAATCTGTCTTCATCTTTAGCCTCTGAGTTCCCTCGTTCCTCGGGATGATAACAGCCGCTTAGCTTTACTCACTTATTTTTTCTTTTTCAAATATTCATTTCTGATCGCATCATACTGATACAAATATTCATTTGCTTTACCATCCTTATCGAATACTTTTTCCCACGTATTCAGCGGCTCCCAAATGAAAGTGCCAATGCCCATATTATTGGGTAGGTTGAAAGTAATGTCTGCGACTTCTTTCTTTAGCTGCGAATACTCCACTACAATTACTTCGCGATTGTAGCGCTTCGATAGGTCCATCAGGTTATTACGCAGGTCGCTCAATGTGCCGTGCCATTTGGGATAATAGGATTCACCGATGACATCGAAAGGCACACCGCGAGCCTGCATATTGTCGATGAAGAAAACCGATTCATCAGCTTGCCCACCAAGCGCTACGTGCAGCATCATAACCGCTTTCGGAGCTACTTCCTTCGTGGCTTTTGTCCCTGCAATAAGCAATTGCGCAAGGCTATCCAGATGCGACACACTTCCTTCCGGCCATACAATGCCGTGGTTGATCTCGTTACCGATCTGCACCATATCCGGCAGTGTGCCTTGTGCTTTTAATGCCAGCATCACCGCTTTTGTGTAATTGTATAAAGAGTCACGCAATTGCGGAAAGGACAAGCCTTTCCAGGCAAGTGGCTTGAACTGTTTGCCGGGGTCTGCCCAATAGTCGCTGTAGTGAAAATCAAGCAGCCATTTCAGCCCCGCGGCTTTGATACGTTTTGCCATTGCCAGCGTGTGCGGCAGGTCGCAAAATCCTGCCTTGGGCGAATAGCCGCTGTCGTTATCAGGTGTATGAAACAACCGCAGGCGGATATAATTGATGCCATGATCTTTCAGGATAGAGATCGCATCTTTCGTTACCCCCTTATCCGAGAATTGTATGCCTTTTGCTTCAAGCTCGGGTAGAAAAGAAATGTCGGCACCGAGCATTCGTTCGCTAACTTTTTTTGGCGTAGTTGCCTTTGGAGCCGGTGTGAAAGATTGATGTAGCGGAATAGCGATGATATCGGTAGAGCCATCCCACAGCCCTTCCCCTCTCGCTACAAATCCAAATGTAGTGGGCACTTCATTGGATTGCACAATCACTTGCGCTTTACCGTTAAAGAGTTGTCGTTGTGCGGCAGTGTCGTTGTACTTATCCCGCTCATGACTGCTCGGATCGCCATTGCCTACACCAATAATTCTTGCATCGCCTTTTATTGAAAACCGAATAAGGTTAGAAGCGTCCGGAACCTCACGTCCCTGGCGATCTATAACACTGATGTTGATCACACTTACATCTTTACCATCGGCATACATCGTAGTCTTATATGGTGTCACCACTACTTCCGCCGGAGGTCCCGTTGTTTCTACTTTGGCTTCCAGCTTACGGCCTTTCTTATACGCAATGGCTTCCAGCTTTCCCGCTTCGTAGGGCACACTCCATTGCAGGTGGCGGTTGCGAGGCATGTCCTTTTTGCCAAGGCTTTTGCCATTTAAAAACAGTTCCACATTATCGGCGTTGGAGTTTACCCACACATCAACCGGCTGCCCTTCTTTGCCTTTCCAGTTCCAATGCGGCGAGATGTGCAGCACGTCCTTATCCGTCCACCATGACTGGTAGTAGTAATAGATGTTTTTCGGAAAGCCACACACATCCATCACACCAAAATGCGAGGACACATTCGGCCACTCATACGGTGTTGGTTCACCACGGTAATCAAAGCCTGTCCAGATAAAGCCGCCCATCCAGTAAGGATTTTCGGCAGCCAATGTCCACCAGGTTTCAGCAGTGCTGGCCCACCACGGCGCTGTAATATCCTGATCGGGCACATAAGCCCTGATGCTGTCTTTTTCATAGATACCGCGAGTGGTGACGGTGCTTCCCATTTCGGTTCCTAATAACGGTTGGTTAGGATGATCGCGGTGGTAATCCGCCACTGCGAACTGACGATAATTAAAGCTTCTTACAGGCACTACTTCATTCACGCCGGGAAACACATTCGCCATATCGGCCGCATAAGTGCTGATGCGGGTGGGATCGAGTTCTTTTTGTTTGGCTAATAAGGTTTGCGCAATGCGCTTGCCGGTGGTGTTTCCCTGCACCCATCCTTCTTCATTACCAATGGACCACATAAACACCGAAGGGTGATTGCGGTCGCGACGGATCAAGCGCTCCCATTGATCCATATACTCCGGGCTACTGTTCAGCAAACGTTGTTCATCCATCACCAGCATGCCTAAACTATCGCATGCATCCAGCAACTCCGGCGTGGGTGCGCCATGCGAGGTTCGATAGGCATTCGAGCCCATCTCTTTTAATAAACGAATACGGTAGTATTGTAAATAGTCAGGCAAGGCAGCGCCTACGCCGGCATGGTCACCATGATTGTTGGTACCTTTTATTTTCACATGTTGTCCATTCAAGAAGAAGCCGCCTTTCGCATCGAAACGGAGTGTACGAACACCAAAGCGATGCGATACACTATCAAGGGTTTTGCCTCCTCCTTTTACTATTGATACAATACGGTATAAGTAAGGATCATCAAGATTCCACAGGTGCGCATTTTTAAGTGACAGCTTTTGCTTTGTTAGTGTTTTTCCATTAATTGATAACGCTAATGGCTGCTCCGCTGTTTGTGCTAGCCTACGACCTACCCGGTCAGTGATATACGAATAAATCATTGCTTTGGTGACAGCCGGTCCGGCGTTCGCCACCTCTGTTTCAATATTGATGGTTGCGTTAGCGCCCTGCACATCTGTATGTACAAACAGTCCGCCATGCGGAATATGAACATTTGCATACCTGTTTAACCACACATGCCGATAGATGCCGGCGCCTTCGTAAAACCAGCCTTCGTATTGAGTGGCATCAGCACGAACGACTAACACATTCGGTTTATCATAATTGATATAATCCGTGATGTCGTAAGAAGCGCCAATATAACCGCTTTGATTATTGCCTAAAAAGAAGCCGTTGATCCAAATGCGGGCATCGCGAAAGATGCCATCGAACTGCACTTCAAAGCGTTGCCCTGAATCCTTTTTAGCAATAGTAAAATGCTTGCGGTACCAGCCAATGCTGGTCTCGGGGAAGAGCCCGCCAACGGGCTTATAACCATGCGCCATCACATCGAAATTGGGCGATTTCACAAAAGGCAATTCAACGGCCCAGTCATGGGGCAGGTTCAGTTTGCGCCAACCGCTATCCTTAAAATTCAGCGCCAATGCTGTATTATCCGTCTTGCCCGTCTTGGCAAAAACAGCGGTGATGCCATAGTTGAAATCTTTTGCCGGATCGCCTGCATGACCAAAGTGAAAACGCCAGTCGTTGTCGAAGGAGATGCGCTGCCGTGCCGGCGCTTGTGCAACTGCCGTGAATGTTGCACAGATGCTTAAGACCAAGAAAATGTTTCGTATCATCAAGAAAATCTTTTATCGTTTATTGAAAAGCATTGAGGGCCAAAGTTGGTTTGCCGCTGTTGTCAAAAGCGCCAAGCGTGTAGCCCTGCCACTGTCCGTAGGACTGTGGTTCCCAATACAACACACCGAGTCCTTTACCAGCTGTTACGGTTTTTGTTTTGGTAATTATATCGGAAATGAAGGCGCTACTTTCTGTTGGACTATCCCACGGCATACCGATCTCTACTACCATTACTTCTTTTCCATAACGGCTTACCATATCATTCATATTGGTTAAGGCTTGTTGGTTGATAGTTGCCCAGTTGGAAGGTGTTGGATAAAGCGAAAGCCCAATCACATCCCATTTGCCGCCCCCATTCTTCAGCCCATCCAGGTTCCAGCGGAATAGGCTATTGTCCCAACCGTTGGATACATGAACGATAACCTTAGCATTCGGAAAAACGCTTTTCACCGCATCATAGCCCGCCGCAACAAAGCCCGCATAGTTTGCCATATTGGTAGATGCTTTGCCTTCCGGCCACAGCATACCATCGTTCGTTTCATTGCCTACCTGCACCCATTCCGGCGTAACGCCTGCTGATTTTAGTGCATTCAGCACATCACTTGTATGCGCTACCAAGGCTACCTTCAAACCGGCCACATCCATGCCCGCCCAAGCGGCAGGTTTTGTTTGATGACCAGGATCGGCCCAGGTATCGCTGTAGTGAAAATCAATCATCATCCGCATGCCCAGGTTCTTTGCCCGAACGGCTTTTGCCACTACATCTGCCTTGCCATTCCATCCGCCTGTTGGGGCTACCCACACACGTAACCGGATCGTATTCATGCCGAGGCTTTTCAGCAGCGCCATGCCTTCCGTTTCCACGCCGGCAGCGTTATAAAATTTTTTATTAGCCGCTTCCATTTGTGTGATCCAGCCGACATCGGCGCCTTTAGCAAACGCTACGGTTGGCGCTGTTGGTGGTTGCGTACCGCCACCATTATCCACCGGCTGCGTGTTGCTTTTTTTACAACTAAGAACAAAGAGTAAAAAGGTGCAATAGAACAATTGTTTATACATACCTAAGCGTTTATGATTTGGATGAGGATTCTCTAATTATTAATACAGGTTCCAATACTATCTTTTTTTCCGCTCCATAAAAATCGTCCTTGGCGGCTAATTCAAAAAAGAGCTTCGCTACCTCTTCCCCCATCCGGATGGTCTGCTGATCAACAGTGGAAAGTGATGGTGTTAGATAGGCCCCAAAAGCTTCATTGGCAAAGCCAATGACTCCCATTTCACCCGGCACATTCACACCCCTTTCCTTTAACAACTGCAAAGCACCCAAAGCGGTAAAATCCTCTACACAGCAAATTGCGCCTGGCTTTGTGGACAAGGATAAGAGCTTTGCCATGCAGGCCTTTCCCGAATCAACAGATACATCTCCATGAACAATATATTCAGGTTTAATGGGCATGCCGGCGGCACGCAACGCATCTTTATATCCCTGCAGCCGCTGCTGCCAGATAGCCACATGCTTCTGACCCGCGATATAGGCAATGTTGCGATAACCTTGTTGAATAAGATGTTCTGTAGCCAGATAAGCGCCCTTGTAATCATCAACAGTTACAGATGGCGCCCCTACCTCATCGCATGAGCGATCGAAAAATAAAAGAGGTGTGCCGCGTTCTTTAAGATTTTTAAAATGTTCCAGCGATATAGAATTCTTAGCAATGGAAACGATCACACCATCAACCCGGGAGCGCAATAAGGTTTCAATGCCTTTTCTTTCCCATTCGGCGGACTCATTAGATTGATAAATGATGATGGTATAGCCATGCTCGTTGGCCACTTTCTCAATGCCATGTAATACTGAACCGAAGAAATTGATCTCTGCGCTTGGAATGATGACACCAATGATTTTTGATCTTCCTGAACGAAGAGAGGAAGCGATCCGGTTAGGCTGGTAATGCTGGCGTTTCGCCTCTTTCCGAACAGCAGTCTTGGTTTTGGCACTAATAGCGGGATGGTCATTTAATGCTCTTGATACCGTAGCCGCGTTTACATTCAGCGCCTTGGCAATGTCGTGTATAGTGGTCTTGGGATGCACTTATGCAATCGTTTGCATAAAAATAACTCCCTCCGCATTAGTAACAAAACTTTGGACAAAAAAAAGAGCCGCAATAACGCGGCTCTTATCAAAATATACACACAATTAATTAATAGTAACGGTCTGTGCATTCTCATCGAGAACGATCGTATAGCTTCCGGTTACGGTTGGTGTTTTGAAGTTATCACCACCTTCCCATTTGATCTTACGGGCCACACCGGTAGCGGTGCTGCCACCGCTATTATCTTCATAATCGAAAGCACCCCAGTCATTTGCTGCCAGGAATTTGAATTCCTTACCAGCAACCAAAGTAACCGTAGCCTGCCATTTGCCTGCACCCATATAAGTCATTTGAGGGCTAGCGCCTGGGTTCCAATCAGGAACACCTTGCATGCCATTTCCAACGATCCGCATTTCAGTTGCCGGGCTCATTTCGTATTTTACATTGTTCGGATCACGACCATCCCAGATCACACGGTAGCGACCGGCTGTGGTGATGTTTGGCATGTTGGCATCATTTACCACTAAAGAACTTCCGCTGCCACCGGTTGACCCATAGCTTCTTGTCTCGTCCAAGGTGTTGCTACCGTTGTTCCAGGCATTATTGTCAATTAATTTCCAACCATCTACTGTAAAGTTCGTAATACCTACAAACAGGTTTCTTCCACCATAACCTAATGCATAATTAGGGAAAACGCTTGGCGGATCCCAACCGGCGCCCGTAGCACCGCCTACAAAACCCATACGGCCTAAACGGATATCATACTTCATATTCACCACGTCAATAGAAACCCGGTAAACCCCCGCTGTAGCAACGCTTAAGTTGCCACCACTGCTGGATAAATTACCACCTGAACCGCCATAGTTAATAGCCCAGTCTCTTCCCTGAGTAATTTTAAATTCAGAACCGGCTGGTAAGAAGATGTACATGTAATACAGCTTGTTCAAAGAGCCCGGACGCAGGTCGCGAATGAACTCAGGCGCTGTGCCCGGATCCCAATCATTACCATTGCCAGTAGCGCCCTGGTACCCGCCCGGCATATAAAATCGCAAGAGGGGAACATAGGTCTGTACTGTGACCATTGTCACATTGGAATAAGAAATAGCACCCGCTGCAGTCGTCGCTTTAATGCGATATTCCACTTTACCTGAAGCACCGCCGGCAATACCGGAATTCAAAGCGGTTGTATTCACTTCCGCCTGGGTCAAGGTTTTGCTGAAGACAGAACCAAACGGCATTTCCAGGGGCGCTACGAAATTCTTACCGGCAGAATCATACTGCAAAGTATAAGTAACAGCACCGCTGTACCCACTGAATGCCCGGGTCCAGGAAAAGGTCAGGGAGTTTTGAGAGGAAGTAGCTAATGTACCTGTTACAGAAGTGGCAGAAGCGGTTAATGTAGAAGGATCGTTATAGGGAGTCACCATTAACGACACTACATTGGACATATAGCGCTCATTGTTATTTCCATAAGAGGAGATAACCCGCACATCCAGTTTGTAAGGAACGCCTACAGCAAATCCATAATCCAGCAAAATCGCATTCAGGTCCTTACCGGTGAAAGAAGCACTGCGGGTTCCGGTCACTGTGCGGCTTACTGCTTTAGAGAAGTTGCGGGTAGCAGAATCAATCTGGATGATATACTTGTAGGTACCAGAATCTGAAGCGTAGGCTGGATTCGTCCAGAAGAAAGTAACGACATTCTTGCTGGAGTCAGCCTGCGTGGCTACTACCGCCGTAGCAGAAGATGTTAGCGTTACCGATGTGCCTTCCTTGTACACCGGAAGATCTTCTACCTTATTACAGGCTACAAAGGCAACTGCAAGTGTGAGAAGAAAGAAGATTTTAGAGATATATTTCATATAGATTTTTTATTGATGATTATCAACATTAAAGCTTTACCACTGTGTACTTGCCTGTTTTGAAATTCACTGTGATCTTATAGGTACCCGCCGTTGGAGGGCCAGGGAAGCCGGGATCAGCATCTCTCTTTTCAAAATCACCACTTGACCATGACCCACCCGCCAACATGTGATATTGGGTAGCCCAATTGCCATTGTCCTGCAACAATTTATACGCACCGCCGCCTGGCATTGCCAGTGTCAGCTCGTAAAGCGTGTTCGATACTTTTGTAAACTTGTGTGTGGTAACATAAGCGGCTTGTAAGGGATTGTTCCAGCCGTTAGGGCTCGCGTCACCTACAATCCAAAGATTACCAGCTGTAGGGATCGGCACTGCCACATCAAGGTAAGGCGTAATAACCCGGGTCAAAACATTGGAAAATAATACCGCGCTGTTGTTGCCTAACGTTGATTTTATGCGGAATTGAATGCTGTGAGGCATGTCCTCTAATACGTTCAACTTCGTAAGAATGGTATTCAACTCTTTTACCGTAAAGCTGGTGCTCAATTCTTTTGGTATAGATACTTCCTGCATTGACGGACTGGTAAAGTTGGCGCCAGTCGTGTCCACCTGCAAAATGTAAGTAACATCCTGCGAGCTAACGCCGGTTGTGAACTTATAGTTCGGATTTGTCCAATCGAACCGCATAGCCACATTTGATTGGTTGGCAGGTGCCAGGGTTACCGGTGTGGTAGCAGAAGCGGTAAGCACAGGTGCTGTACCGCCTTCAAAATATACTTTATTTTCATCCTTTTTGCAAGACCACAAGGCGGTGCTTACAAAAGCAGCGATAAAAAGTAGTTTAATTATCTGTTTCATAATGTGTGATGATTAAAAATTAATAACCCGTGTTTTGTTCAAGATTAGGATTTGCAGAACGAACGGTAGCCGGGATCGGGAAAATATTATACTTGTCATTCACCGATGTTCCGGAAGCTACGCCGCCCTTCCACTGCCACAGGTAAGTGCCGGTGGTTAATTGGCCGTAGCGGATCAGATCCGTGCGGCGATGCCCTTCCCAATACAATTCACGGCCTCTTTCATCCAAAACCGTTTGCAGGTTCAGGTTTCCGGCTGATAACTGCCCCACGTTGCCCGGGCCAAAGCTTTGAGCATAAGCACGGAAACGAATCGCATTCATATAAGCCAGCGCTGTTACCGCATCGCCACCAGCACCACCACGTAAGTGAGCTTCCGTGTAGATGAGGTACATTTCAGCCAAACGAAAAACAGGAAAATCAATATCAGCGAATTCTTTGTTCTGCGCATCGGAAACCGGCAATCCGTCCGTCCGGATATTGCGGAATTTTTTTACCTGGACGCCTTGCATAAATTGGCCCACATCAGCTATCTCCTGGTTGCCCAGATTCGTGAACATGGCACGCTTATCAGTGTTACCCGTTTGATCGGCAAACAAGGCAGCAAATTGCTTTGTCGTACGGTAACCATACCAACCACCGCCAATGCCGTATTCCGCAGCATTATCGCCGGCCGGAGCATGCACAAGGAAAGAAGTATTACCAAACGACTTGGTACGCAGTCCATCGCAGTTGATGGCATAAATGAATTCATCTTTTTGCTTATCATTATCCGCCATGAAAAGGCTGGAGTAGCTCGGACGCAGCGTATAGCCTGCAGCAATCACTTTTTTTGCATAGGTGATCGCTTCGGTGTATTTAGGCGTACCGGTATAAACACCGGCATTCAGATACATCCGGGCTAAAAGAGCCCACGCCGCAGCTTGGTCCACACGACCGTATTCGATAGTCTTTGCAGGCGCCAGCTCCGTTTCAATAGCTTTTAACTCTGTCTCAATATATGTAAACAGTTCGGCACGGGTCTTCTGGCCAGGCAATGTACCCACCGGATCTGACTCGTTCAGAAAAGTTGACTTTCCAAAAAGATCCATCATCGCCCAATAATTAAAGGCACGCAGGAAACGGACTTCTGCTGCTGTCTTTTTGATCTCGGTAGCATCTGCACCGGAAATACCTCTGGAAGACAATTTCGCGTCGGTTGCTTCGCGTAAATATTCGTTTCCGACAGCCACGTTATAGATCAACCGGTTATACAATCCCAAAAGGAAAGGATCGGAGCTGGTGAAACGCAAGCCATGAAAATCTTTGATGGTCTGGTCATCCCAGGCAACGATCGCTTCATCAGTTGGCAGTTCCTGTGCATTGAAAAACCCGCGGATAAAAGGCGATTGCGAACCTTCATCTAACCCTTGAATATCAGAGGCGCCAGCAGGACCGGCGTTCCCGGTGGAAGCCATATTACCATAGATCTTCGCCAGTACGGATTTGTAACCGGCAGCATTAGCATACGCATTCTGCTGGGTCAGCTCGTTTTGCGGAAAAAGATCCAGCTTTTTAGCGCAGGAGGCAGCCGTTACAACAAGGGCGCAGCCTATTACGAATTTATTTATTGATTTAAGTTTCATATATAGCATTTGAAAGAATTAGAAATCAAGATTGACACCGAGTGAAAAAACACGTGGACGTGGATAAATGTTGCCATCAATACCACTTTCTCCCGCAATTTCCGGATCCAATCCTTTGTACTTTGTGATCACCGCTACGTTTTGAATGCTGCCGGTGATACGCATGGCCGCTTTGTTCTGGAACACACGTCCTACATTATATCCCAAATTGATATTGTCGATACGCAGGAAAGAGGCGTTCTGGATAAAGTAGTCAGATAAGAACTGGTTGTTAGAATTGTTACGGAAACCGGTCTCTAAATAGCTCCTCGAAGCATTACCGATGAAGGAGATCGGGTTCTTCAGGTTGGCCAGGATGCCGCTACCTGCATCATATTGATTGTACAAATAGTTACCGAACATACCGTGTGCGGTAGCGCCGATGCTGAACTTTTTGTAAGCCAACTGTGTGCTCAAGCCTAAAAGGAAATCGGCATTCGGCTGCTTATACAGGTAACGGTCGTCCGCATTGATAGCTCCATCGCGGTTGATGTCTTCGTACAAACCTTCGATAGGTTTGTCGTTCTGATCGTAAACCTGCTTGTAAACAAAGAAGCTGGAAGGAGCGGATCCTACCACATGCTTTCCGATAAAATTACCAGTTGCAATGCCGATTCCGCTTACGTCGATACCTTTAAAATTAGGATCTTCATAAGCTAGCAGCTTAGTGATCTTTCTCTCGTTATACGAGAAGTTGGTATTGAAATCCCAGGTCAGGTTTTGTGTTCTAACCGGGGTAGTGTTTAAAGAGAGCTCAAAACCCTTCACATCCAAAGAACCAATGTTTACGACCATAAAGTTCGTGAAATTGGCACCGGGAGCTACCGGAATACGGCTTAAAAGATCATCGCTCTTTTTGACATAATAATCTACAGCACCGGAGACGCGGTTATTCAGGAATCCAAAATCCAAACCAATGTTAGTGGTCTTGGTGGTTTCCCATTTCAGTTTATCATTATACCCTTCCGGGCGGAGATAGCTGTAAAATTCATTACCGAACTGGTATTGCGCCGATGAGTTGCTACGGCTGTAGCGAACCAGGTAAGAATAATAACCAAGAGCATCTCCATCTTGCTGCCCGGTTTCACCCCAGCCTACTCTTAATTTAAGATCGGTCAGGCTCTTTGAATTCCTGAAGAACTCGTCCTTTAATTTCCAGGCAGCCGCCACGGCAGGGAAATAACCTACCCGGCCGTTAGGGTTCAGTTTTGAGCTGGCATCGCTTCTTATGGAAGCGGTCAACAGATACTTATCGGAAACATTAAAATTCACTCTACCCAGATACGATTCTAAACGGTACATTGGTTTGTCTGTACGGAAAAGAGGCTGCGAGCCGTCGATCGTATCCTTCAGGTTTGGCTTCAGCGGATCGGCAATAGCACGATAGCTGAAAGAAGAAAAATTGGTAACGTCGGTTAAAAACTCCTGGTAAGTATGTCCTACCAAAACATCAAATTTGGTATTGATGCTTTTGAATTCTTTCGCGTAGAACAACTGAATGTCGTTTACAGTATTGCGTTTCTCCTGCTCGTAATAAGATTTACTGCCACCCGACTTATAGTTAGTAGCCCGCAGCGAATCTATATTATTATTGCCCTCCCCGCGAGTTTTATCAATACCAAAATTAGCTATGAAATGAAGGTCGGGAAGGAAATGAAATTTATAATCTATCACTGCATTTCCGATAAAGCGATTGACTACTGAACGATTATCTCTAAGATTAATCAACGCCAGTGGATTTCTCGTAGCAAGGTCAATGGGAAGTCCGCCCTGAAGCCACTCATAATACCCGCCAAATTTATTGTTGGCATTTACGGGCTGCGTAGGATCAAAGGCAATGGCTGAACCAACCGCACCCTGGTCAGAGAAATTATTGTTGATACGACTGCCTTTCAGGTTCAAATTGATGGACAAATGGTCGTTCAGGAATTTTGGAGAAAGGTTCAGCGCCGCAGACAAACGGTCGAATTTATTTTTCAACAGCACACCTTCCTGGTTCAGGTAACCCAAAGAAGCACGGAACGGAAGATTGCCTACCGCACCAGACGCACTGATATTATTATCGAAGGACATTGCCTTGCGGTAGATCTCATCCTGCCAGTTGGTATTCGCAGTGCCTAAAAGATTCTTATAGATATTATTACCGGTTGCAGCAGCATCCTTTGTAATAATGTCGCGCACCTCGTCGCCGGTTAAAACCCGCACCTGGTTTGGATTGGAGCTTAAAGAAGCCTGCGTATTAAAGTTAAACCGCATCTTTCCTTTCGAACCCTTCTTAGTGGTGATGATGATAACACCATTGGAAGCTCTTGAACCGTAAAGGGCTGTAGCAGAGGCATCCTTTAATACGCTTACCGATTCAATGTCGTTCGGGTTGATGGTGCTTAACAGGTTCCCGGAACCCGCAATACCGTTGCCTTCTACCGGCACACCGTCAATCACGATCAATGGATCGTTGCTGGCGCTCAGTGAAGCACCGCCGCGAATACGGATCGTGCTACCGCCACCGGCTGCACCGCCACCAGATGTGATCTGGAGACCGGCCACCTTGCCTTGCAATAATTGCTCAGGTGAAGGGATAAAGCCTTTCTGGAAATCTTTTGCCGTTACAGACGTTACCGAACCGGTAAGATCACCTTTACGGCGCGTACCATAAGCCACCACAACCACTTCATTTAAGTTGCCGGCAGTGGTTTGCATGGTTACATCCAGGGTAGCACGTCCATTCAGGTTAATTTCCTGGGCGGCATAGCTAACAGAGGAGAAAACCAAAGCAGTCGTTGCGTTTGGAACAGTGATGGAAAATTGCCCGTTTTCATTGGTTGATGTTGCGGCGTTCTGGCCTTTAGCAGATACGGTTACGCTTGCTACTCCAGCCCCACTCGCATCGGTTACCCGGCCCGTAATGGTTTTGGATTGCGCAAAAGCAACAGCATGAAACAAAAGGAAAAACAGCGGCATCAGGAGCCTTTTTGTAAAGTTTTTGCAGTTCATAAGCAAGATCTATTTAATAATAAAGAATTTGAGAGGCGCAGCTAATGTGTATTAAGCACACAATTTTAGATATTTTTTTAATCTTAAGAAAATTTTATCGTTGTAATGGTCATTTTTTTCGGAGAAAAATTGAATGTTTCAACTTTTCAGGCTAAAACAAGCATTTCAGTAAACCACATTAATTGGATACCACCGCTTCGAGGTGCTTTTTTTCTCCGAGACAAAACTCTTTTCGTAGCTGGTTGCGCAGTTTATAAAGTTTCCCCGGCCGGTGCGGCACATCCTCTTCCATCTCGTTCAGGTCTACCAGCCATCCTTTTAATGTAATGCGCTTTCTGAAATTGCGCCGGTCCAGATCAATTCCCAGGATCGCTTCGTAAAGGTCCTGCAACTGCCGCAGGGAGAACTTTTCACCTAACAAATTGAAAACGATCGGGTGTTCCATGATTTGTTCCTGAAGCCGTTTGAGGCAGGTATCAAGGATCAGTTTGTGATCAAAAGCCAGGTTTTCCAACCCCTTTACAGAATGCCAATGCACCTCGTTCTCAAGGGATTTCGGTTGATGATTAATGATATTGATAAGTGAATAATACGCCGTGGTCACTACTCTTCCGGATGGATGGCGGTTAATGCTGCCAAAGGTTTGCACCTGCTGCAGAAAAACGTCTTTCAAACCTGTGCGGTCAAGCAGTACGCGGTAGGGCGCTTCTTCCAGATCCTCATTCGGGCGAACAAGGTCACCCAAGAGCGACCACAAGCCATCAAACTCCTCCAGGTCGGATTTAATGAGCAGCACTTTTAATTTCTTGTCCTCGTATCCAAAAATGACACAGTCTACGGACACCGCTATATTAAAGAAGTCGCTATGGGTAGCTTTCTCAAACTCGGCAGTCTTCAAGTGCAAAGCAGTCATAAGTTAATTATTGTAAAACGACAGATAGGATTTTGGTTGCGGTTTTATTAACGATGCGCAGGTAATAATTGCCGCTGGCTAATCCATTGCGGCTGATAACTACCTGGTGCTTTCCTTTTACTAGGAAGGATTGCTTCACCTTGCCGATTGCCTGCCCACCGGTGGTCAATAATTCAAAAGAAGTGGCAGCGGTTTGGGGCACATAAAGTTCAACCGTAAAATCAGCTTTAGCCGGATTCGGGAAAACCTTTGCTTCCAAAGTGGTACCTGAGATGGGAATAGCGGTGACTGGCGTGGTGGCCAGGTTGCCCAGGTTCCGGTTCTCGTAAATATGAAACTCACCGGGAGCCAGGTTAATGGATTGCGGTCCGCCCACTGCTGTAAACGTTGTATTGTTCAGGTAATCGTACCAGGTTCCGGCAGTAGGAAAGGTCACCATGCCGGAGGTAGCGGTTACATCAAAATTCCCTACTACTACCAGTTTTGACGAGTCGGTTGTCACCTTTATCCATTTAAAGGCGCCACTTAAGCTTCGTTCGATAGCGCCTGTTTGAAACGCTGCAGCGAATTTTGGATGGAACCGAAGCGCATTCAACTTTGAATAGGTAGTGTGCACAGATTTGCGGCGGGCATCGTTCAGGTAATCCCACCGGATTGGCTTATTGCCCGTACGACAGCCGTTGTCGTAGGTGCCATTTGTGCAATAATTGATTCCGTAATCGTAACCCAGTTCACCAAACTGCCAGATCATTTTTGGACCTGGAATGGTAAGGAAGAAAGCTGCGTTAAGCTCCATGCGCTTGAGTGCTGTGGCGGTATCGCGGATATTGTAGCTGCCGGCAGCAAGCCCTTCAGTTATATTGCGGCGCACAATGCGCTCCTCGTCATGACTTTCCATGAAAGTCACCAGGTGCGGATTGGTCCACCCCCTTGTGGTATAGATGCCATTGTCGAAATTAGAACCGGGCACAAAGCCTCTTGAAGCGTCCTGGTATTGGCCGTAAACCCTTGACCAGATCAATAGCCCGCTATCGGCCAACTGCTTTTCTTCTGTATTATCAGTGAAATGTTCCAGTATAATAATGGTAGCAGGGTCCACCGCCCGGGCCGCGTTTACATAACCCATAATGTGAGCAATGCGGGTAGCGTCATAGGCAGAAAATTCTCCATCGTTCGTGGACGCTCTTTGCGTAAGTCCTTTTGAAAAGTCAACCCGGTAGCCATCCACTTTATATTCGGTTATCCAGTGCTGTAAGACACGGTTGAAAAAATACTTCGTATGCTCACTGTCATGATTGAAGTCTTCTCCGAAGCCAAACGCATGCGGCTGCACTTGGTTATACCAGGGGTTATCCGCTGCCGGCCGGTTGAGGCTTTGGTTCCAGTAGAGCCGGGCGAGTGGCGATGGTCCGTAAGTATGGTTCAGCACAATGTCCATGATAACCGCAATGCCTTTTTTATGGCAAGAATCAATGAACCGCTTTAAGGTAAGCGCCGGGCCATAGTATTTATCAGGAGCGAAATATTGGTAGCCGTTATAACCCCAGCTTTCGTTGCCTTCAAACTCGTTGAAAGGCATGATCTCGATGGCATTTACACCTAAGGATTTTAAATAATTCAGGCTGTCTCCAACGGTTTTCCAGTCGTGAGCTGCTACAAAATCACGCACCAGCATTTCATAGATCACCAACCCTCTTTTATCGGGGCGCACATAGTTGGTAGCGGTGAAAGTATAGGTTGGCGCCGCAGTGCGCAACACACCAACAATGCCGCTTTGACCAGCAGGATAAGGCTTCAGGTTAGGATAAGTCGTTGAGGAAATGAATTGGTCGTTGTTGGGATCGAGCAGCAGTTGCGCATAAGGGTCGGCGATCTTTATCCCGTTATCTACCACATATTGAAACCCATACTCAGTACCAGGAGTAAGGCCGGTCAGGCGCAGCCAGAAAAAGCGTCCGTCCGGCGTTTTGTTCATGATATAATTCGTGTTCAACGTCCAGTTGTTGAAATCACCGATCACAGAAACTACATTTTTCCCCGGCGCCCGCAGTACCAGGGTAGCCGCGGTAGCATCGGTTTCGTAATTGATACCATCTTTTACTCCGGCGGGCAAAGCTGCCACCGGCGAAGCAGGCGGAGAAACGAAGATGTTGAGCGTATCGTATTTAATAGTGCTGCCATCGTTGGCTTCTACAATAATTTGCTGGTTGCCAATAGCAGCAACCGCTGAATTGCCGGAGATAGTCGTAGCATTGGTAGCAGTAGCCAGGGGCGTTGTGCTATTATGATAAAGCTTTAAGGTAGAGGGCTTGTTCGCATTTGCCGTAATAGAAAACGAAGTCCCTACAGACCAGGCCTGCGGCTCCGCAACAGGGGTAAAGGTTGGTTGCTTTCCCGGCTGATCAATACGAACAGCGAGGCTGCTCGTGTAAATCGGCACATACATATCACTGCCGTCAATATTTGTCTGCTTCTTGGTACCGGCGCCGTTTCTAAACAGGATCGCCACTTTTAGTAAGTTCTCTCCAGCCGCTAAATTGAAGAAAGTGCGCAGGCTGCCTGTAAAAGTGTAGGTCCATTTATTATTGCCAATATAAGTGGCTTGTGCAGCGGCTGGCGTAGTTGCCCAGGTAAAAGGCACATGCGACCAACCTCCATTGCTGGTGGTAGTGATAGCGCCGATATGCACATAAACATCGCTGGTAGGTGTGTGATTCAGCAAACCCTGGTTACCCTTGGTGGCATCCATCGTGATGACAAAGCTTTGAGCGGCATCGTCCTCTTTTGGAAAAGGAGGTGTCCAGGTAAGCAACTGGGCAGACGTATTCAGAACAGACCCAAGGGTCAGCAGGAGCAGCAGCAATCGTTTCATAGCAAGAGAATATGGGCTAAAGTTACATTATGTACTTCAAACACATTCTATGCTCCTAAGAAATATTTTTATAGAATGGAACGCTTGCTTAAAGATTACATCAATGGCTTTATCCAGATAGAAACTGTGTGCGGTGCCGGCTCATCCCCTCCAAAATAAGGGTAAAGCTGGTAACCCTTTGCTTTAGCAGTAGTGCTCAGGCGGGGCAAACTATCTTTTAAGTTTCCTACCATAAACCGGTAATGTGTTGCTGTAACCTGGAGGTTGCAAACCACGTCAGCCCCGATAGGTATGGCACTGATCTCCTTTGAGGCCACTATGCTGTTATTATAGATGTATCCAAAAAGCCGTAAGGCTCCGGCACTCCACCGCCACCCAAAGCGGGCACTAAACTGGTGGTGCTGCATATTATTATCAGAGAAGCCATAGAGTTTGTTGATATCATCCTGGTTGGATGAATTAACCGTCTGGTAGATAGCACTGCTATCGAAGCGAACCATGAACTTCAGTTCATCCGTTTCTACTATCTTAAAATCACTTTTATCGCAAAAATGCTCTCCAGCCTTGATCGTATATTTTACGAATTCAGCCGCTGCAGGTAGCGGTGTCGCTCCAGGTGCACGATTTGCCAATTCAGGTGAGATCTCTTTTTGACAAGCGCTCAGGAGGAATAATGGCAGTAGGCAGTTGAGTAAGCGGGACATTAGGTTTGGTTTAGAAGACGTACGAAAAACTTGACTAAAAAGCTTGACTTAGCTAAAATAAACTTTTCGCAAACACCTTTGGCCGATTCTTCAAATAATCTTCGAAGCATATTAATCTTTTAAGCTGCAGGCGAAACCGCTTATTCTTTCTACGCATATCCTTTGCTAACACTATTTTTGACGCCCTAAAGGAGAGATAATTGTGGCGGATCGAATACTACTGCTTCCCGATAATATTGCCAACCAGATTGCGGCCGGCGAGGTCATTCAGCGCCCTGCCAGCGCCGTAAAGGAACTGCTGGAGAATGCGGTAGATGCCGGCGCCACCGAAATCAGGCTGCTGGTAAACGATGCCGGCAAAGCTTTGATACAGGTAATGGACAATGGCAGCGGCATGAGCGAGACCGATGCCCGCATGTGCTTTGAGCGACATGCTACCTCCAAGATCAAAAACATTGATGACCTTTTTCATATCCGCACAATGGGCTTCCGTGGTGAGGCATTGGCCTCTATTGCTGCGGTGGCGCAGGTAGAATTGCGCACCCGGAAAGAAGAAGCGGAAGTAGGCACCTGCATCGAGATTGAGAATAGCCTTGTAGTGAAGCAAAGCCCGGTGGCGACGCCGGTAGGCACTTCCATTGCCATGAAGAACCTGTTCTTCAACGTGCCGGCCCGGCGCAACTTTCTCAAAAGCAATGCTTCCGAATTGAAGCATATCATTGACGAATTCATCCGTGTAGCGATGGCTTTCCCGGAGGTCTTTTTCTCGCTAACGAATAATGGACAGGAAGTTTTTCACCTCGAAGCCGGCAGCCTGAAGCAACGTATTGTGCAATTACTGGGCAATCCTTACCAGACCAAACTGGTTGCGGTTAAAGAGGACACAGACTACCTGAATATTTATGGCTTTGTAGGCAAGCCTGACACGGCGAAAAAGACCCGTGGCGATCAATACTTTTTTGTCAACAGCCGTTTCATCAAAAGCCCTTACCTGAACCATGCGGTGATGAGCGCTTACCAGGACATGATCGGAACGGATGCTTTCCCGATGTATGTGCTGTTCATTGACCTCGATCCGGCACAAGTGGATGTAAATGTGCACCCTACCAAGCAGGAAATCAAGTTCGAAGATGAAAAGATCGTTTATGCTTTTGTACAGTCCGCCATCAAGCATGCACTGGCGCAGTTCAGCATTACACCGACTCTTGACTTTAACCTGGACTCTTCCATCGAAAGCCTGGAGTCTATACAAAAACCTTTTACAGAAGAAAGGCAATCAGCTGCTCGCTCTTCTTCTATTTTCCAAACCTTTACCGAAGCAAACCAGGCGCATAAGCTGGGCTCCGGTGGCAGTAGCAGCGGGTTAAGGCATTGGAGCGAATTGGAGAAACGTTCGCAGGTGAAAGTTGACAGTTGGCAGTTGGCACCTCCTTCACCATCCGCCCATGAAAGCGATTCATCTACTTCCATAGGTGCGGTCTTTACATCTTTACAAGCCGCCTTCGCAGTACCGGAACATGTGGAACTGACACAGCTTTTTGGCACTTATATCATTGTGCCGGCGGCTACTTCTTTTTTGCTCGTACACCAGCAGTCTGCGCATGAACGCGTCATCTACGAGCGCCTCGCGGCTGCCCTCGATGGGAAGCCCGTTGCCACACAGCGCAGCCTTTTTCCTTCTACTATAGACCTGGCGCCTGCCGATGCCGTGTTACTTGCCGACCTTATCCCGGATCTCCAGCTGTTGGGTTATGCCATTGAACCCTTTGGCAAAACAGCCTTTGTAATACAAGGTACACCGGCAGATATTGAAGTGGGTAATGAACGCGCTGTACTGGAGCGAATACTGGAACAATGCAAGCATTTCAGCGAGATCAAACTGCCGCGCCGCGAAATGCTGTTGCGTTCAGTGGCCGCCCAGCAAAGTATCCGGCCGGGTGTTTCCCTATCCGATAAAGAAATGCAGCGCCTGGTAGATGACCTTTTCAGATGCGCGGTATCCAATACCACGCCTTCCGGCCGACCTACTTATGTGGAATTTAAGAAAGAAGCACTGGAGAAAATGTTTGGACGCTAACTACTTTTTACCGGACTTCCACAACCGAAAACGCAGAATGGCTTCCAAAGCCTCGCCGCGTTCCGATAATATAGTTCCATCAGGCTTGGTGTACCGGATATAAGCCTGCGCATCCCGCTTGTACCGAAGTCCTACCGATAAGCGTCCTAATTGATATTCCGTTTGCACAAGAAATTGAACTTGTGTTTTGTACAAGAAAGAATCGGTAAAGCGGGGCACCCGTATCGTGTTTGCCATACTCGTTTGAATACCTGTTGCCAGGTTCTTGCTTTCCACCTGTTGCTCCGCTACCGCCCGGTAAAAACGGCTGAACACCAACCCCCCACCAACCAACCAGTTTTGCACCGGTGAATAGTTGATACTGATTGGCAATTGGTGATAATAAAGCTTCTTAAGTTGCATCCGGGTCACATCCACCTTGTTATTGGCCGTATCATAGCGGCTTTGCTGGCTATAGGAAAAGCCGGGCACCAGTTGCGGAGCGCCGTAGCGGAACTCACCTTGCAGGAACCACCTATCGCCTTTGTGCAACCGAAGATAAACGGATGGAATATGATCTCCTAAACCATTGCCATTATAGGTTTTTGCATAAGAAGCTTGCCCGCTGCTCCGGATCTGTTGCTGCATGCCTACCCCTGCCGATAAATAGAACCGCTTTTTTGGAGTAGTCTTATTTAAAGGTAAGCTGTCAACAGGCGCAACCGCCACTGCGCTATCAGTGGCTGTGACCAACGCTTTTGCAGGTAGGCTATCTTTTGCTATGCTTTTTGCCAATTGAGTTTGAGATACAGGAGTATTCATAACCGGAGCGGCAACTTCACTCTTTCCCACAACCAATTCTTCTTTCTCGCTCCTTTCCCGGTTATTTTCTTTTACTGAAACCAAGGCCGCCGCTTCATTGGAAGGACTGTACAGGCTTGAAGCCTTACGTGAAGAATTCTTCGCTATTGTACCAGCTTGAAGAATATTTGCTGAACTTCTATTACCACTCGTAGTGCTCCGCAATGTAGTTGATATTGGTTCACTACTCGCTGGTGCAATTGCAGGTCCGCTATTTTTTTCCATTGTTTGATGAGGAGAGTAGATAGCCGCTTTAGATGTAACTCCCTCTCTATTTATGTCAATTGGTTGCTTTGTTTGATCGGGTGCTTTCTTTTGAACAGGCGTTGCGACACTCACTGCTTTGTCATCCTTCCAGAGTGGGCGAACAAAAAGGAAAAGGGCTACCAGGGAAAGACCTAACGCAATAGCCCAGGGTGCACAGCTTTTAAACCACAACGGCGCCAAAGGCCTGGGATCGTCCTCTTCCTTGTCCAGCAAGGCTTTCATGGATTGCCATGCCTGATCGCTATCGGGCACGGGCAGGTCATTCCATGGATCGTTCTCGTTGTATGGGCGTTGTTCGTTCATGACTATCGCATCTCCTGTAGTTCTATTAATCGTTGTAATGCTTTCCGGGCCGTGCTTAGGTGCCATTTACTGGTGCCATCCGTAATATTCAGCAATTCTCCGATCTCCTTATGATTATAACCCTCCATCACATACAAATTAAACACGGCGCTTGTTGCGGGTGGCAGCTGTCGCACCAGCTTCAACAGGTCCGCTGCTTTCATATTACTGAGTGCCTCTGGTGGTATATGTGCTTCCGAAGCTTCTGTTAACTCCGTATGCGTTGCCATCCGTTGCTGCGCCCTTAGATGATCCAAACAGCTCCTAACAACAATGGTACGAATCCAGGTGTACAGGCTTGCCTGCGCTGGTTCGTACCGTTGTATATTTTTAAACACTTTCAAAAACCCATTGTTCAAAACCTCCACCGCATATTCTTCATTCTTTGTGTAGCGGAGGCAGATCGTCACCATCGCCCGGTAGTAGGCTTTATACAAAGCTTCCTGCGCCTTCCGGTCTCCCCGCTGGCATCCCTCAATGATCGCTGTATGCTCCGCTTCGTTGGTCAAAGGCTCTGCTGGTGTTGGTTGGTATATTCAAACAATGGTTTGATCTATTGCAGTCGTCGTATTCTAAAAGTACCACTTATCGTGTGGTTGCCCCCTGAAGTGAAGCTACCGCTAAAGCTGCCTTCATAGTATTGCCCTATCGCTGTTGGCATTGCTGTAACAATGACATTGAACGGCTGCGTAAGTGTTGTTTGCGTAAAGCCATTAACGATTAACTCACTTGCAGGATAGGTGCCAGATACGAAGGCGGTATGGTTGAAACGCAGGTTCAGCTTATTCGTGGTCCCCATGGTCATACCATTCAGGAAGGTGCGCTTTTGCGCATTGGCGACTGAGTCTAACGTATATCCTGTCAATGAATCATTCGGATTGGTGCTGGTGATACTATAAGCCGTGCCATCCAGTGTGTAATTGATAAACTGTGCCGATGATGTACCACACACAGATATATTGCCGGCATTAGTGATCGGGGTAGTGATAGGCACCGTTACGGGGCTGCTTTGCTGCTGCGCAGCATTGTCTATTCCGGTGATGTTGGTATTAGCTATCGTGTTGGTGCAGGTAACAATGGCAATAGAAAACTCACCGGCGGCATTTACCCCGGCATGATAGGTTTGAGCCCCATAATTAATAAGTGCAAAGCCGTTAGTAACTGCTGCGTTGGTACAGTTAAGCAGTTTGCCTTTTATAGTTACAATAGCCGTAGCCGTGCTGCCGATGGTAATGGGCGCCAGCACCGTGTTTTGCGACATCGCAGCAAGGGCCTGGTTGTAGATAGAAGCATCGCACTGATTCAATACATCAAGCGTTAACGCTTCACCATTTGGTACATAGCCGCTTACTACACCCAGCGAATCGGTATAGCCATAGACAGCCCAACTAGACGTTGTTCGCTTGATGCGCACCTTCGCATGTACCAGGGGATAGCCCTCCGAATTCTTCAGCGTCACCGTTAAGATCACTGCATTCTGGCTTACATCACAGTTCCAAAAGGAAAAATGTTTCACCTTGCCGACATAGCTGTTTCCGCTTTTTGTGGCACTGCCTTCTTCCTTCCACACACCCGTTGCTTCGTCCACGTACCACATCGGGATGGTAGCCGGTGCAGCGCCGAGAGTACTTGCCGGAATAGCCGTCGTTAGTGTTGCTTCGGCGCCCGATTTTATTTGGAGCTTCTCGCCGCCAGCGCCTTCCAGTTCCACCGCCAGCATACCATACGAGGTAAGCGTCACCCGCTTGCCGTCCTTGTCATTCGCCGTAAAATTACCCGGCACGGTTTCGCCAATGTCGGAGGCAGAGGGATCAATATAAGCGGCGTACACTTTCACCGCACCCGCATAAGCAGCGCCGGAGGAAGCGACCACTACTCCACCCCCCGGCAGGGCCACTTTCGAACCATTTGCCAAGGTCGCTTCACCGCCGGCGGTGCCGTCCACGGTTCCGGCGAGGTCACGCTTAACTAATTTGATGCGCACCTGGTTGGTACCCGCCGTAGCGCTGAACGAACGATAGGCTTTGAAGTAGCCGTTCTTCTGAGCCGTTACCAGCGCCGTGTTTTTATCTAACGCTGCTGCGGTGATGCGGAAATAACCTTTGGCGTCCGTAGTAGCGGTTTTAGCGCCCACCTGCACGGAAACACCTGCCGCCGGCTGACCGGTTTCATCTATTACATTGCCTTGCAGCGTAGCGGTTATCGGGTTGGGCAACGTCGGCTGGTTATCGGGTCCGCCTACGTAACTGATTTCTTTTTGGCACTGGAAGAAAAGTACCGATATGAAAAAGAGAAGAAAAACTTTAAAAGAGCGTTTCATAACAAATGCGTTTGGTAAAATGTACCCCAACCTAAACAAAAGGGTTGGGTAGCAGTTAATATTTCTTTCGAATGGTTTGTATAAAGCCTTCTACGGCACGGCGTACTTCTGTAGCAGGTGCCTGGTGGTTATTTACCAATACGGAGAAGATCAGGTTTTTGCCGCTAGACGTTTCCATAAAGCCACTGATGGCTACCACGCCGGATAGCGTACCGGTCTTGGCATAGATATAACCGCTGTCTGCCTTGTAATAATTCGATAGTGTGCCTTCATTGCCGGTAGCAAAAATGGTTTTGATGCGGTTCATCCCAAACTCGGTTTGCATCTTTCCTAAAATAGCTACCATATCCTGCGGTGTAAAAAGGTTGTAGCGGCTTAACCCACTGCCATCCACCCAGCGGGGCTTTTGCGGCAGGTCTTTAAAATCGGTTTTGAGGATCGTGTCAATGATCTTCGCATCGTTCATTATACCCAGCTTTTCATTGCTCACCACCAGTAATGCCTGCTCCGCGAAGAAATTATCACTGCGGTGCATCATAGGTTTGAGGAGGGAGTCGGTGGGTTGAGAGTGGATGGTGTAATAATCTTTAGGAAAATGTCTCTGCAGAGTTTTAATTTCAATTCGAGGCTTTAAGGTATCATCCAGCAAATACAACATAGGGTCATAGCCACTGTTCTTGAATGGAATATTTGTTCTTGAAAATCTTGAATTTGCGGGTGAGACAATCCAAGAGTTCTCTTCAAATGACCTTTGTATTTGGATAGAATCCAAAGAAACAATTCCTGGTGTGAGAACAATATTCTTTTGAACAATATTAGGGATAGTTAGGAGTTGTGCTTTGTTTAGATGAAGAGTTATGATATTCCCATAAATTGGAAAAGGACTTCTCTCGGCTAAATAGGCTTCGCTAAAGTCATTCCAAGACCAACCAAGACCTAAATGTTGCTCCTCCCAATTCTTTATGGTAAAGTTTACATCAGATGATTTTGATACAGTCTTAAGAAAATCAAATACAGGCTGCCTCTTAAAATCGCGGTGAAGAAACGTAGGATCGCCAGTTCCTTGTAAAATATAACCATTGTCGTCCTTATGATATTTCAGCCCCACCAAACTATCCCCCAAATACTTCATCGCCGCATAGCAGGTTGGTATCTTCACATTGCTCGCCGGCACAAAATATTTATCACCCTGGTGGTTATACCAATACTTACCTGTTGCCGGTTCATAAATAGATATTCCAATATGTGCCGTTTGCAGCGCCGGCGCATCCAACATGGTTTTCAGTGCAGAACGCTGTACCGCTTTTTGCACCGAACAGGAAGCCAGCAGAATATAAAATGTAAAATGTAAAACCCAAAATCTAAAAGGTGGCGGCGTGGTAATTGACTTCTTCATTTTACATTCTACATTTTACATTTTACATTTCTAAGGTCTTTCCTGTGCCCGCAGCCACCGCTCCGGTATCTCACTATTGCTCGCTTGCTGGTAGTCGCGTTGGGAGCAGGCGATGAAGCTTTGATCCGGCAGTTGCAGCCACCAGCGCCCTGTCTTCTTGCTTTGCAAAAACAATGTATCCACTTCCCCGAATATCGTATGAAATTCATTGAACGATTCCCGCTCCGTCAGTGCGGCTTCGCGGTTGCCGCGGCTTCTGCCGTCTACCAGGTACCAAAGCATGTGGCTGATTTGCTTGGCAGTCAACCCTTCGCGGTCGTTCTCCGGCTGGTAGCCATAAATGCCGATCGTTTGCATATTTGGGCTCATGCCGGCATATTGCAATAGCGTACAAGCTTCTTCCCCATTTAATCCATTGGGCGATGCTACGTTAGACGGTGCAAACGCATGTGCGATAGCGGAAATATCAAAGGTTAGTAAGTGACAGTTACGTATCACTGGCTCCATTTCTTCAATGTCCGCTTTCACCGTTCCCACCCGGAAGCAGTCAAACCGCAGCTTGTCCATTGTCTCCAGCATCCGCGGATGCACAAAATAGCTTTGAAAGGCCAAGTGGTTATAATGATTCATGTAATTGGGCTCGGCGGTCAGCAGCTCCATTAAAAAATTCTGGCTGCGCTGCGGCGAATCGATGTTGATATCCACCACGGCATCTACGCCCACTGCATCAATGGTTTTTTTATCATCGGCAAAGGCATAGTATTGCGCCAGTGTCAGGTCGTGCGAGCCGCCGAGCACTACCACCAGCTTGCCGATGTTCATCAGTTCGTGCAGCACAATTTTCAGAGCTGCCTGCGTATCCGCCGCGCTGCTCCCGATCTTTATATTACCTACATCAGCAATGGCTACTTCGGGATGCCAGTAATACAAGTTATAAAAAGCCTTGCGAATTTCATCGGCCGCTTCACTGGCTGTGCGCAGCCCGGCGCCACGCTGTTCGCCACATCCAACCAACACGATCTGCGCCCTGTCCAGGTCCGGGAACCCCTCTTCATACGCAGCAATCAGTCGCCCGATCTGTCCCTCGCGGTAGCCCGCGTCTTCCGATAGCGCATCCTTATTCAACGGCTCCAAAAAATCCACAATATTCAAATAGTCCGACATCGCTCCAATTTTGGCAAACATAGGAGAAAAGGGGCAAGGGAAAAGAGCCAAGGCTCAAGGAACAAGCACCAAGAGGAGAACAAGTTAGATAGCTTTAGCAGCCTTGTGCCTTAATCCTTCCCGCTTGTGCCTTCTCCCATTTATCTTTGCCGCCATGGAAGCAATTTTAGGGCAGTTGGAAGCCCACCGGAAAGAGATTGAGGCGTTTGAACTGACGACCCCGCAGCAAGTGGAAGAATACCGCATTAAATTCTTAGGCACAAAAGGAATTGTAAAAGCCCTTTTTGGTGAGATGCGCAATGTGCCGAATGAAAAGAAGAAAGAGTTTGGGCAGGTGCTGAACGATTTTAAACTCTTTGCGGAAGCAAAGTATGACGCTGCTAAAGATGCTACTGCCAACAGCCAACCATCAACCGTCAATCTACAGGACCTTTCCCTTCCCGGCGATGTGCTCCCTGCCGGTTCGCGACACCCCATTTCATTGGTGCGCAGCCGCATTATTTCCATTTTTCAGCGCCTCGGTTTTGCGGTAGCCGATGGACCGGAAATAGAAGACGACTGGCACAACTTCACGGCGCTGAACCTGCCGGAAAACCACCCGGCGCGGGACATGCAGGACACCTTTTATATTTCGCAAAACCCCGACTGGCTCCTGCGGACACACACTTCCAATGTGCAGATCCGGGAGATGCAAAAAGGCAAGCTACCCATCCGCATCATTTGTCCCGGACGCGTTTATCGCAACGAAACCATCAGTGCCCGGGCACACTGCTTTTTCCACCAGGTAGAAGGCTTGTACATTGACGAGCATGTGTCTTTTGCCGATCTCAAGCAAACGCTTTATTTCTTTGTGCAGGAGTTATTCGGCAAAGATGTGAAGGTTCGTTTCCGCCCTTCCTATTTTCCTTTCACCGAGCCCAGCGCCGAGATGGACGTGAGCTGTTTCATCTGTGGCGGACCAGGATGCCGGGTGTGCAAGCAAAGCGGCTGGGTAGAGATATTGGGTTGTGGCATGGTACACCCAACGGTGTTGGAGAACTGCGGTATTGATTCGAACAAATACACCGGCTACGCCTTCGGCATGGGCATCGAACGCATTACCATGCTGCAATACGGCATTAACGACCTGCGGCTGTTTAGTGAGAATGATGTGCGGTTTTTAAGGCAGTTTACGGGGGCTGTGTAGAAAGTTGTACAGCATCGGCTGTAGCGCAAGAAAATAATATGATTGCTTTCTTTCAAAAAATAATAGACGTATTAGACGAGTGTGAGACTCCTTATATGCTCTCGGGTAGTATAGCAATGGGTATTTATATCATCCCCAGAGCCACAAGAGATTTTGATTTTATAGTCCACCTTCAGCCTGAAGACGTAGCTCAATTTGTAGAAAATTTTAAAGACGGTTTTTACTGTGATAAAGATGCGGTTGCAGATGCCGTCAAACGCCAAAGCTTGTTTAATATCATAGATTTCGAATCAGGCTATAAGGCGGATTTTGTTATCCTCTCTCAAAATGAATTTCGGAAGGAAGAATTTAGCAGGAAGAGAAAAGTAGACTATTTTGGCAAACACGTTTCGGTAGTAACAGCGGAGGATTTACTGCTTTCAAAAATTATCTGGATACAAGAATTACAATCAGCCGTTCAGCAGGAGGACATTAAGAACCTATCTGCATTAGAAAGTTTGGATTGGAAATATATAAACGAGTGGATAGTAACCCTGAAGTTGAATACTTTTGATCTTTTACCGCAATGACAGATACGCCGCAACATATAAAAGACCTGCAGCTTAAGATATGGCTATCCAAATCGCCAGGCGAACGCCTTCACCAGATGCTAAAAGACAATGAAGCGCTGTACCTTTTTTGGAAGGAAGCGAAGAAGCAAATGGCAAGTCAAAACACTAAAAAGCCCTGAATCACTTCAGGGCTTTTCTATAATCCCGTTAATCGAATCAATCCTCAAATCCGCGGTTACACGATATTCCAAACCTCATTTCCCCTCAGCAACTTATCCAAATCCGCGCCCTTCTTCGCTTTTGCTTCTTCCAGTTGCATCGCCATCATATCTTCATAGGTGGTACGAATGGACTGGTAAAAAACACCAAACGGACGCGGCAGGTGATGCTCGAGTTTTGGATCGTCGAACATGCGGGTCAATATCTGTGCTTTATAAATATCGCTTTCGTCATGCACCCACAGATCATCGATGCTGTGCTGTCCATCAGATAAGCTTACAACTTTTGGTGTAAAGCCATCCAGTTTCACCCCCTTGTCGCTGGCTGCGCCGAATACGAGTGGCTTACTATTCTCCAGGAAAATCGCCTCATCTGCTTTCGTAGTTTTTTCCGTAAACATCTCAAAAGCACCGTCATTAAAGATGTTGCAGTTCTGGTAGATCTCAAGGAAAGAAGTGCCGTGGTGCGCTTGTGCTCTTAACAGCATCGCTTGCAGGTGCTTCACATCACGGTCCATGGTGCGGGCTACAAAAGTGGCATCGCCGCCAAGTACTAATGCAGCCGGATTAAATGGATGATCGATGCTACCATACGGCGTTGACTTCGTGACTTTATTCTCTTCCGATGTAGGCGAGTATTGCCCTTTCGTCAAACCATAGATCTGGTTGTTGAAAAGCAGCACATTCACATCGAAATTGCGGCGCATAAGATGCATGGTATGATTCAGTCCAATGCTCAATCCGTCGCCGTCGCCGGTTACGATCCACACACTTAATTCCGGACGAGCCGCTTTCAATCCACTTGCAATCGCCGTAGCGCGGCCATGAATCGAGTGCATCCCATAGGTATTCATATAATACGGGAACCGTGACGAGCACCCGATACCGGAAATGATCGCAATATCTTCCCGCGGTATGCCCAGTGTCGGCATAATCTTTTGCACTTGTGCCAATATCGAATAGTCTCCACAACCCGGGCACCAACGCACTTCCTGGTCGGTAGCGAAATCTTTCGGCGTTAATGCCGGTTTATTTAAAGTTGCTGTTTCCATTATTAATTAAATAATTCTCAATAATCAATGCTCAATTTTCAAGGTCCAGTGCTTGAGCATCCTTTTTCTTTTTAGTTGTCTCTATACTTTTGCCAATGATGGCTATTAGTTCTTCTGTTTCTAAATAGATGCCTTGTAGTTTTTCGATGGGCTTTATCAGCTCTTTCTTTATGATAATTTTTAGAGCAGTTCTGCACTCTTTCAATTCTTTCAGGCAAATCTTCAACTTGTGTATGAAGTCGGCTCTTGATTCTGCAGCCTGCGCTTCGCCATAATTAAATGTGGGCGAATGACAAGAGCGAATCAATTGGCCAGCTATATAATTACCAGCTCTCGAATTTGGCAACGATTCTACTACATCAATCATCCGGCAGGTAAAATTCACCAATCGGTCTTCAAGGTCATATTTAGGCTTTTCCATCCTTGAATATTGAGCATTGAAAATTGAATATTTATTTATTCCCTCCTTGCAGTTCTTCCCAATATTCCGCCGCTCTCCGCGTATGCGGGATCACAATCGTTCCGCCTACAATATTGGCAACCGCAAAGGTTTCATAGATTTCGTCGGTCGTCACGCCTACTTCAGCACTCTTACCCAAATGATATTTGATACAGTCGTCGCAGCGCAATACCATGCTCGCCACCAAGCCTAATAGCTCTTTTGTTTTAACATCCAGTGCACCGGCTTCGTACGTATTCGTATCCAGATTCCACAGCCGCTTCATCACCAGGTTGTTCTTGCTAAGTATCACCTCGTTCATCTTTGCCCGGTAGTCATTAAACTCCTTTACCAGCTCTGACATAGTCCCAAATATTTAGTCTGCAAAAATAACGAAGAGGCGCCACTCTATTTTGTTAAGGCTATCGGCTTAATTTTTGATAATTTGAGCCTTTAATTGAGAAACATGAAACGAACCGCATTAGCCCTGACCGTTTTGGTCGCTTTTTTTACGATGTCCTTTATTATTACGAAGCAGGACGACCCGATCTATAAGAACTTAAAAGTGCTACCGAAGAATATTACGGCGCCACAAATGGATAGTGTAATGAAGAGCTACACCGCTGCTTTGGGTGTTAAATGCACTTTTTGCCATGTACGCAACGATTCTACAAAGATCTGGGATTATGCATCGGACAAGAAAAAGCACAAGCTGATTGCCCGCGACATGATGAAGATGACCAATCAAATCAATGACAAGTATTTCGACGTCACCGGTAAAGGCTCGAAGAATCTGGGTACTGCTTTGATGGTTACCTGCTACACCTGCCACAACGGCAAGCCAGAGCCTGCTACCAAACCTGAACTACGAGAAAATCGCAATACACAGCAAGGCACACCTAACGGGGGTGGCGATGCAAACCGTCCACGACTTGACTCTGCCCGCAAACAATAAAAAACCATGGAAGCCAGTTTTGATTTTGGGATGATTGGTATTGGCGTAATGGGTTCTAACCTGTTGCTGAATATGGCTGATAGGGGTTATGCTGTTATTGGCTTTGACCTCAAGCAGGAACGGGCTGATGCGCTGGAAGCCGCAGCCCCAGCAGGCACAACCGTCAAAGGTGTTGTTGATGTCGTGGCAATGGTACAAGGACTGAAAAAGCCCCGCAAGATCATGATGCTGGTACCAGCGGGTAAACCGGTGGATAGTGTGATCGAAAACTTGTTGCCACACGTGGAAAAAGGCGATATTGTTATTGACGGCGGCAACTCTTTTTTCAAGGATACGCTGCAACGCATCACCTATTTACAGGACAAAGGCATTCATTTCTTTGGAATGGGTGTGTCGGGAGGCGAGATGGGCGCCCGTTTCGGACCCAGTATGATGCCAGGTGGCGATAAAGAAGCGTATCAATACCTGAAGCCTATTCTGGAAGCCATAGCTGCCAAAGCGGAAGGCGTTCCCTGCGTAGCGTATATGGGGGCTGGCGCCGCGGGGCATTATGTGAAGATGGTGCATAATGGTATTGAATATGCAATGATGCAATTGATCGCTGAAGCATACGACTTGCTATACCGTGGCAGTGGATTCACCAACGAACAACTCCACCAAACCTTTTTCGGCTGGAATGCCGGCCAACTGCAATCTTATCTTTTAGAAGTTACCACCGAAGTTTTCAAAACCGGCGATGATGCAACAGAAGCTCAGGGCGATTATTTGCTCGATAAAATATTAGACAAAGCGGGTTCAAAAGGAACAGGCAAATGGACCTCGCAACTGGCGATGGACTTACCGGCTCCAATTCCCACCATTGATATGGCAGTAGCGTTGCGCAATATATCGGTATATAAGGAACAACGGGTACAGGCCGCTGCTTTGTATAAACCGGTTACCGGGAAAATTACGGTTAATGACATCCTGTTAGCCGATCTCGAAAACGCCCTGGCTTTTTGCTTCGTCATTGCTTACGCACAAGGCCTAAGCCAGTTAGCAAAAGCTTCGGACGAACTTGCCATGGATATTCCACTGCCTGCTGTTATCCAAGTATGGAAAGCGGGCTGCATTATTCGTTCTGCCTTGCTGGGCAACTTTACCGAAGCGTATGCAAAAGATGCAAAGCTGCCTAATCTTTTGCTGGATGCGGGTATCGCTGAGGTCCTACAAAATAGAGAAGCGAGCCTGCGCAAAGTATTAGCGTTAGGCATTGGTGCAAAGATTCCATTGGGGTGCATGAGTAGCGCTTTAGCTTATTATGATGCCTATTGCAGTGAAAGATTACCGACGAACTTAATTCAGGCCCAACGCGATTATTTCGGAGCGCATACGTATCAACGCATTGATAAAGAAGGCGTGTTTCATACGGAATGGCAAGGGGAGCAAAAGTAGTTTGCGGTTTAGACATTTGCAGTAGCAGCATCCAACCGTAAAAGGGAAAGGGGAAATAATAAAACATGACAAAAGCCCAACCAACAATAATCTACATTTTCGGCGGCAGCGGTGACCTTACCCAACGTAAGCTGATCCCGGCACTGTTCAATTTATACATTGATAGCTACCTGCCAAAGCATTGTAAGATCATCGGCATTGCCCGAAACGAATTTGCCACCACTGCTTATAAATCCCATCTGAAAAAAGGCGTGCAGAAATTCTCTCGCCGCAAGGAAGCCGTGAAAGAAAGTTGGGCTCGCTTTTCTAAGCAGCTTGATTATGCGCAATTAGATCTTACAGCCGATAAATCTTATAAAGCAATAGCCGCTCAGATAGCAGCCATACGAAAAGAATGGGAGGAAGAACCCACCGTGATCTTTTACCTGTCGGTAGCCCCGCAGCTGGCACCCATCATTGCGAAGAAGTTGAGTGCCGCTAAGCTTTGCGAAGACCCGCAACGCAGCCGCATCGTTTTCGAAAAACCGTTCGGGCACGACCTGGAAAGTGCAACGACGCTGAACAAGACCCTCTGCAAAATGTTCAAGGAAGAGCAGATCTACCGCATTGATCATTACCTCGGCAAAGAGACGGTGCAGAACATCCTGGCCCTCCGTTTTGCCAATGCCCTTTTCGAGCCGATCTGGAACAGCCATTACATTGATCACATACAAATAACCGCGGCGGAAACTGTTAGCGTGGAAGGACGTGGCAGCTATTATGAAGGTTCAGGAGCCCTGCGCGACATGGTGCAGAACCATGTGCTCCAAATGCTCTGCCTTGTGGCGATGGAAGCGCCGATTTCCTTTGATGCCGACGAGATCCGTAATAAGAAACTGGATGTGCTGAATGCCATCCGCAAATGGCGCACGGAGGATGTGCATCACAATGCAGTTCGTGGTCAATACAGCAAGGGATGGGTGGAAGGAACCGAGGTGAAAGGCTACCGCGAAGAGACAGGTGTAGCGCCAGATTCAGATGTGGACACCTTTGCAGCAGCTCGTTTCTATGTAGATAACTGGCGTTGGAAAGACGTTCCTTTTTATGTGCGCACCGGCAAATGCCTGAATGAAAAGACAACGCTGATCACTATTCAATTCAAGCCGGCGCCCGACTTCGCTTTTCCGGAAGAGGCGGCCCATAGCTGGCGCTCCAACCGGCTCATGCTAAGCATTGCACCCAAGATGGATATTCGTTTGCGCTTCCAGGCAAAGCAGCCCGGCCCGCACATGTCGCTGCAACCGGTGGATATGGTGTTTAACTACTACAGCGCCTACGGCGATAACGAACCGGAAGCCTATGAAACCTTACTGGAAGATGTGATCGAAGGTAACCCGACACTCTTTATGCGTGCCGACCAGGTAGAAGCCGCCTGGCGTGTCATTAAACCTATCATGGAAGTGTGGAGCACAAAGCCACCGGTAGATTTTCCCAACTACACGCCGGGTTCCTGGGGACCGGAGGATGCCGAGGCGCTGATTGCGAAGGATGGGCATCACTGGGTGGCACTGCCGGTGGAGGAAAGTTAATTGGGAGTTGAGATTTCAAATTCTATAACGATGCTGCTTGCTATTATTTTTCTTTGCATAGCGGAGTGCTTGTCACCCTGAGCCCCGGCGAAGGGTCTTGTGGAGAACTCTAACACAGAGAAAGAAGCAATTAAAAAGGATGAATAATTGTCGGCTGTGCTAAGTCGTTCATGGAAAACCCTTCGCCGGGGCTCAGCCTTGTAGAAGTCAGATAATTCGGTAACAGAATCAGTACTTAGTAAATTGGTTTTGTTATGGCGATCAATACAAATGATATGACGTTGGAGCGGAAGTATCTGGATACTTATCGTTTCATGATCCGGGAGTATGAGCAGGTGAAGCGCAAGGAGCATCCGGTGTACAAGTATGTAGAGGAGTTGTACAAAGGCTGGGGCACGAACCGGAAGAGCTTTCTGAAGTACTACAACCGCTTTAAGCAAGGTGGCGGACAGGAGGCAGATCTCTTGCCCCGCAAACGGGGACCAAAGTATAAGACCAGGCGCCCCGTCCGCTTTATTGAAAACAAGGTGATTGAGCTGCGGCAGAAAGGTGCTTCCAAGCACGAGATCGTAAATATTTTAAAGCCCTCCCTGCATAAATTTACACCTTCTCCCTCCGGTGTCTATAACATCTGCAGGCGCTATGGCTTGAACAGGCTCACACCGCCGCTAAAGGAGAATAAGCGTAAAATTATTAAAGAAAGGATGGGTCAGCTGGGTCATATCGATTGTCATCACTTAGGAAAGAATATCATTAAGGGGCAGAGCCGCAAGCTTTACCTGGTCTGTCTTCTGGATGATCACAGCCGCCTGGCATGGTCAGAGGTAACAGAAGATATAACAGCCCTTACCGTAATGTTTGCCACCTTAAAGTGCCTCAACAGGCTGCACGACCACTACGGGATAACCTTCGAAGAGATCCTTTCCGACAACGGTCCTTTGGGTTTGGCATCCGAAGCAGCAAGCAAAAGGAGCACCATCCCTTTGAACGAATGCTCCTGGAACTGGGCATCACACACCGCTATACCCAACCCTATCGTCCTCAGACCAACGGCAAGGTGGAGCGCTTCTGGAGAACCCTAAAAGAAGACCTGCTGGAAGGAACCGATTTTGATTCGCTTCAGGAACTCAAAGACGAAGTGTTGCAGTACATGCACTACTACAACCACCAACGACCACATGGAGGAATTAAGGGCAAAACACCCGCAGATATGATACCGGGAGCAGTGTCCCCAAACGGCGAAACGTAAATACACAAAAATTGAAGTAAGCCGTTTGGAGACACTGCGGCATAAAAAAGAAAACCTGTTACCGAATTACTAAACAATTACAAGGGTGACAACCGCCGCTCTTGTTCAATGAACAGCAATCATCTTCCTATCATTCATCCAATCAACTTATTTAATAGGGTCGACTAAATCTTCTCTCGCCAACTCCCGGCACACTTTTTACACTACTCATCAACTAAACTAAATAATATGCTTTGGCAAGGACGTAGGGAAAGCGGTAATGTGGATGACCGGCGCGGCATGGGCGGTGGCGGACAGATGGCAGTAGGCGGTGGTATCCTGGGCGTGATCGCCCTGGTGCTGAACTTTTTACTGGGCGGCGGTGATGGCAGCGGCGGAACCATGCCACCCCTTCCCGGGCAAACGCAAACAGCCAGCAGCAATGCGCCGCGTTCTGCCGAAGAAGAGCAATTGGCCAAGTTTGTAAAAGTAGTATTAGCAGACACGGAAGATACCTGGGGCGAGCTTTTCCAACGTTCAGGAGAACGCTATCCTGCGCCAACGCTTGTGCTGTTCACAGATGCCGTGCAGTCGGGTTGTGGAAACGCCAGTGCGCAATCAGGGCCTTTCTACTGCCCTGCCGATCAGAAGCTTTATATTGACCTGTCTTTCTATGGCGAGTTGCAAAACCGCTTCGGCGCCAGTGGCGATTTTGCCATGGCGTATGTAGTGGCGCATGAAGTAGGGCATCATATTCAAACCCTCATGGGTACTTCGCAAAAGATGGCGCAGATGCGGTCGCGGCTGAGCCAGGAAGAATACAACCAGTACTCTGTACGGATGGAGCTGCAAGCCGATTTCTATGCCGGTGTATGGGCGCACTTTCAAAAGGGCAAGGGCTACCTGGAAGCCGGTGATATTGAAGAAGCGCTTAATGCCGCTAATGCCATTGGTGATGATCGCATCCAGCGGCAATCGGGCGGATCTATCAACCCCGAATCCTTTACCCACGGTACTTCCGCGCAACGGATGCATTGGTTTAAGAGAGGGTACGATACCGGTGATGTGTCGCAAGGCGATACATTTAGTGCATCGAACCTGTAAAAGCAAATTACTTACCCGTATCCTGGTCTTTAGATGAACTTTTACGCAGGCTCACCCAAAATCCTATGGACGGAGCCATTAGTAAAATTATCAATAGCGGCACGAACCACCATTCCAGCGGAGCATTACCCCGGTAAGCGCCCTGAATGATCTTATAAGTAATATAAAAGAGAAGAAAGACAATAACCAGATTCACCCAGCTCAAGACCCGTGTCCCAGCCCTATAATGGCGCCCTGCATTTTCGGGTGTGATGGTTTGCGGGTAATTAAAAAGCTCGGGGTAGCGGCTGATCCAACTAATCCCTCCAAAAACAAGTGTAAGTATAGAAGGCAGCAGCCAGATGATCATTTTATTACCATAGCCATCCACTTCTCCTGATAAATTGTAATGAATAGGAATGATTTGAGGAAGGTTGGAATAATGAAATAATGTATAGCCCCACGAAAAGAGCAGCCCTGCCAAAGCCAGGCGGTTAAGGAGCCGGTCTAATGGACGTGGCTGCAACTTCAATTTTGGGCGGCCCTTATACATTATTGTCTACTCTTTATCCCTCGGCAATTGTATCATAAAACCACTACCGCCACCTGCAACCGTAGTTGGCACCTGCCCGCTCCACTTCTGCACTTTGATGTAATCAATATAAAGCGGTGTTAGCGACAACTGCTCTTTCTTGATCGCTTCCGCCCTGCCGGCTGCTTTGATCACCGCTTCGGCGGAATCGCCACGGGCTTCCGCGATCTTACGCTCCGCTTCGGCAACCGCTACCTGGCGCTGGTTCTCGGCTACCTGCACTTCCTGTATGGCTCTTGTCTTAGCAACGATGGATTCGGAGATCTCCTTCGGTGGAACAATATTGGTTCGCAGCTGCGACACGTTAAACCACTGCGACACCCGCTTATTACACTCCTTTACGATCGATGATTCAAATTCCTCGCGGTGGTTGAAAATAGAATCCACCGTGTAGCGGTTGGCCACGTCATTCACCGAACCTACGATGGCGTTCTTCAGCCAGCCCTGCTCCATTTCCTTCACGCCAACCCGCAGGTTTTGGAACATATTGCCCACGTTGCCGGCATTGATAGAGTAGTTGAACGACGGCTTGATGGTAGCACGAAAACCACCCTTGGTCACGATGTCCGCTTCTTCATAATCAATATGCTGCTGGTGAATGGGAAACTCGTAAATGCGGGAGATCCAGGAATTATAGAACACCCAGCCGGTCACGTACTCTGTCTTACCCACACCGCGGTTGTCGCCGATATTGCTCACCTTAATACCCACAGAACCGGCATCAATGCGCTCTACATCTATGGGGTTAATGGCGGTTACTACCAGCGACAAAACAGTTGCTGCCAGCAAGCGCCACAGGTTCACGAAACGAAAGCCGCCTTCTGCGTCGCGGTAAGTATTGCGGCGAAACACCTGCAGCACCAGCGCGAAAATGACGAAAGCGATAATGAAAATGAATAAGCTGATCATCTTGTTTTGGTTTTAATAAAATAGTAAAAAGACACGAGGTGCCGGATAAAGAAAACAATAAGCGCCAGCACCAGCAGCACGAAACCCGCTACGGTAAGCCAGCTGCCCGTAATATCAAAATTGACCAGCCAGGAGATGATAACAAAATTGACAAAAGCATGAAGCAGCAGCAGCACCAGTTTCAGCAAGAGGCGGTTCATTGTGCAGGTGTTTTGAAACTGCAACTTAATAAAATCCGGCAGCATTGAAAGATTATATGGCCGTTGAAGGTGAATGCAGCCTCTCAAACCAAATAACCGTAAATTACAACGTCAAAACTTAACCTATCAACCATGAAGCCTATTATCACGCTCCTTCTCCTCCTGACCCTGTTCACCCGGTGCAGCACACCATCTGGCACGGGCAGTAAATCATTCGGAAAGGACATCCGCACGGGTGCAGACCAAACCGAGGAATACATAGACCACTTGCAGGGAAAGCGTGTAGCGATACTGGCTAACCCAACGACTATCATTGGCAATAAGCACCTGGTAGATAGCCTGCAGTCCCGTGGCATTAATATCGTAAAAGTTTTTGGACCGGAGCATGGTTTCAGAGGGAATGCGAGCAATGGCGCGAGGGTGAGTGATGAAAAAGATTCAGCGACGGGGATCGCTATCATATCGCTCTATGGACCAAAGCGCAAGCCTTCAAAGGAAGACCTGGCGGATGTAGATGTGATGATCTTTGACATACAGGATGTGGGCTGCCGGTTTTATACATACATTAATGTGCTGCGCGAAGTGATGGAATCCTGCGTGGATCATGGCAAAGAGCTGATGATCCTTGACCGCCCCAACCCGAACGGCTACCTTGTAGATGGTCCGATACTGGACCCTAAATACAAGTCCGGGATCGGGCAGTACCCTATACCCATCTCGCACGGCATGACGGTGGCGGAGTTTGCACAGATGATCAATGGCGAAGGCTGGATACCGGGCGGCAAGAAGTGCCCGCTGCGCATTGTGAAGGTGGCGAACTACACCCATGAAATGCCGTATATGCTACCGGTAAAACCATCGCCAAACCTGAACACGCAGCAGAGCATCCTGCTTTATCCTTCCACCTGCCTGTTCGAAGGAACGATACTGAATCACGGCCGCGGCACGATGTTCCCCTTCACGATACTCGGCGCACCGGCGCTAAAGGGCAAGTACGAGTTCTCTTACACTCCCGTGAGCATTCCGGGCATGAGCGAATCGCCGCTGCACATGAACGAGGTGTGCTACGGGCTTGACCTGCGCAACTATGACACCAATGAATTCCGCCGCACCCGTCGCATCAATGTGCAGTGGATGAAAGATCTGTATAATGCCTATCCCGACAAGGCGAAGTTCTTCGACCGGAGCTATAGCCGGCAGATGGGCAATATCAACGGGCTGGCCGGTGTGGCGGAGTTCCAGGAGCAGATAAAAGCAAATATGCCCGCAGAGCAGATCTATGCGTCGTGGGAGCCGGGGCTGAGCCAGTACAAAGAGATGCGGAAGAAGTATTTACTGTACAAATAATTCATCTCATAAACTCGCACCTGGTGCTATATGGTTTGACAGGTGTAACCTTTATGTAAAGCATAATTTATTAAACAACTGCATATATAAGGGGATCTACTTTCCTGAAACCACCTCGCCCTGCACCGGCGAGTAGTCTTGCTTCTCTACCCCATTCACCTTCAACGCTTCAAAATAACACTTCACCCCAACCGCTTTTGTCATGTCCTCTGCATCTTGTATATGAAAGTGCAGGTGGGGTTCGGAGGAATTGCCTGAATTGCCGCACAAGCCTAATAGTTGGCCGGCCTTAACCCGATCGCCTTCCTTTACTTTAATAGTACGATGCTGGAAGTGTGCAAAGAATAGGTACTCATTGGCAGCTGTTTTAATGACTACCGTATTACCGGGCACATAAACGGGGTTCATTTCACCGGGGGCATTATCCTTGATGCCATCCACTACCATCACCACTTCACCATCGCAGGGCGCCAGCAGTTGTTTTCCAAAGGCGTAGTAGTCACTGTTGTTTTTGCCATCGGTTTTGTAGCTTTTACCGGCACCATCGGTGATCACCAGGTCAAAGGCGCCTTTCTGTGCTTCATGCGCTATGTGGTAATTCTGCTCCTTTGTATCGCCGCCCCAAACCACTGTCCACGCACCGGTGAAAGGCAGCGCCAGTTTGGTAGTGTTGCGGGTTATCTTGGCAACCGTAGTTTCTTTCCAGGGCTTTACCAGCATGCCACCGATGCGGTTGCCATCCACAGTTATGAGTACCTCAAAAACACCTCTCTCGAAAACGGTTTTGTAAGAAGCGGCGCCACCGGTGACCTTCATAAACGCGAGCTGTGATCTGCCCGGCGTCATGGTGAAGTCCGCCAAAAAATCCAGCCGCCTTCGGCAGCGGCAATGCCTTTTGCATATTTGCCGAGAAGAGAGCAAAGATGCTATCGTATTGCTGGTTGTTGTAAAAGCGCTCCCATTTTCCCGCTGCCTCTTTTTGTGCCGGGCTTTCGCTTTGTGCTGAAGCTTTACGACTAAAAAGGGAAAGAAGAATCGAAAGCATGATGACTGTTTTCATGAAGATCTATTAATAAAAAAAGTGCTTGAGCCTGCCTGTGGCCTTAAGAGCATTGTTAGCCTTAGGAGCTAAACTATTAAAAAAAACCTTCGCATAAAGCGGATTTATAGCGGGCCCCTTTAGGAAACATATAGTTGATCCCACATTTACCATTCGGCCAACTTCCTTTACTTTACCATCGTATATGAACTTCCTGCAAAAGATAAAGCGTTATATCGCCATCCGGTTCCCCGCTCAAAAGAATGCCACTAAGCGTATCGTCTCGTTCTGGGAAAAAGGCGGTGCGGATTTTGAATATTACAAGGAAGCCGACCAGGCACACTGGCTCCAGGTATTTTGGGATAGCGATACCCTTTTTTATAAACTATTTCAAGAATTGGATACGGAGGCGGTATTGGAGATCGCCAGTGGAACCGGGCGCCATGCGGGGCAAGTGATAGACAAGATAGACAAGCTTTACCTCCTTGATTCTTCCGCCGAAGCCACCCGGCTGGCGCAACAACGGTTCTCAAGCTATAAGCATATCATTTATATACACAACCCCGGAGGCATAGGCATTCCAGCTAATGTTATTCCGCCTGCATCACTAACGGCTGTTTTTTCTTACGATGCAATGGTGCATTTTGAAAAAGAGGCCGTAGAGTCCTATATCAGGGATAGCTACCAAGTGCTTAAAAACGGTTGCTATGCACTGTTTCATCATTCCAATTACAGCAAGAACCCCGGCGGCCACTTCTCCGACAACCCCGGCTGGCGCAACTATATGACTCAAGAACTTTTCTTATCGATAGCAAAGGGGCATGGCTTTGAAGTGCTGCATTCCGAGGTTATCACCTTTTCTTGCCCCGGTTCAGATTGCCTCACTTTGTTGCGTAAGCCAGTGGGCGGCTAACAAGTTGGTGGATGGATAGCTAATGCTGATAAACACGAAAGCTACTCGATGATAATGCCAAATCTATCCAGCAACCCGGTTATACCGGTTATGGAGAACCGTGCATTCTTAATGCGATTGCTTTTCGGGTCAATGGAGTAGTTATAAGCCGTGCGAAAGTCAGCGCCTTCCAGGATCGTGTTTTCGAAATGCGTATTCAGCAGGTCACAATTGTCGAACACCGAACCGCTAAGATCAGCATCGGTAAAGTCAACTTCCTGCAGGCTGGTATCTTTAAAAACCGTCTTCTTCATTTTCAAACCGAAGAAGGAAGAATGGTTGAGGGTGCAACCGGTGAAAGCTACTGAAAGCAGCATGGTATCGCAGGCTTCAAAATGAAGACCTAACAATTTGCAATTAGTAAACCTTACATCCCGCAGGGACGTTTTATTCAGCTTGGCCAGGCTCAGGTTGCAATCCCTGAACTCACATTCCGAGAAAAGGAAATGAGAAAGGTCTTTATTGGAAAGATCGCAGTTGATGAATTCGCAACCTTCATATTCGCCTGGTTGTAAGGGCGTTATTGTAAGGTCAGCGGCTTCAAAGGTGCGGTCCTGGATGTAGGTTTTTTCCATAGTACGATAGCGATTTCATTGCAAAGTAAGGCGGTTCGTGAAAAGCAGACATTCCATTCCAGGCGTGTGGCTAGCTTCTCCCCGTTTATTTTCACCGCAGCGAACAAGAGTGAAGGAGTTTGCGCAGAGAACAATGCCTCTGCGATGCCTCTCCTTCTTCCTTCTCTGCGGTGAAAAAAGATTTCCATGAGACCTTCAACAAGCGGAAACAATACCCTTTTTGGTTGCAGTGACAAGAGGTTTTCGGCAATCTGATGTTAATACCCGGACATTTCCTACTTCCTCACTCGACCCTTTAACAACCCTTTACACCCAAATTCTCCATTCTCCATTTTACATTCTCCAATTTCCCTTACCTTCGCCGTCCTTTCACAAAAAATCCGACGGGTGTGGTGACCTGTAGGCAAAAAACTGAAACCCTTCTCCTGTTTCTCACCAGGGGATATTTCGTAAACGTGAAAAAACTAATTTAAAAATGAAACGTACATTCCAACCGCATAACAAACGCCGCAAAACCGTTCATGGTTTCCGCAAGCGTATGGAATCAGCTAACGGTCGCAAAGTATTGGCTTCCCGCCGTGCTAAAGGCCGTCATAAGCTGACTGTAAGCGATGAGCGCAAACTGAAGTAATCGACTGCGCTTTCAACGTATTTTAGCCCCAATCCTGAGCTCGACGAAGGACGGGGCTTTTTTGTTTATTTTACAGCCCATGCCCAAACCGTTTGGATTATCGCGCAGCGAAAAACTCAAAAGCCGCAAGCAGATTGACGCACTCTTTGCTGGTAAGCAGCGCTTTTCAGTTTACCCACTACAGGTTTGGTGGCGCTTTTTACCGGCAGATGATGAAGGGTCGGTACAAATAGGCGTCACCTGCAGCAAGCGTCATTTCAAAAAGGCGGTGGATCGTAACCGTGTCAAGCGTCTCATCCGTGAAGCCTACCGTTTACAAAAAGTAGTCCTTAGCGAAGCGCTGCCTGCCGGGAAACAGGCACAACTTTTTTTTGTATACCTCGATAAGGCTTTACCCGCTTACGATACCGTATTTGCTGCCATGACCACCTGCCTGCAAACCCTTAAAAAGAAATGTGCTCATGAACCGGTTGTCTAAGATGCTGGCGGTGCCTTTTATCTGGCTCATCAGGCTTTACCAGCGCTTGTTGTCACCACTGTTAGGAGCGCAATGCCGGTTCTCACCTACTTGCTCGGCGTATGGATTGGAAGCATTTAAAAGGCATGGCGCATTCAAAGGCTTCTGGCTTACGGTCAAACGCATTGGCCGCTGCCATCCCTGGGGAGGCAGTGGGTATGACCCGGTGCCACCTCACCCTAGCCCTCTCCTAAAGGAGAGGGAACAGCCACGCACAGACCCGGATAGTGCAGTTGGTATTACTGAATAAAAAAACCCTGACATTAAAATCCGTCAGGGGTTTTCAGTACCGTCAAATAAGCTGGCCTTTGTGCGGCAGCGAAATCTCCCCACCGGGGAGATTTAGAGGGGCTTTTGTCTCTCGCTCACCTTATTCCAGTTCACCACGTTCCAAAACGCGGCTAAGTATTCGGGGCGGCGATTCTGGTATTTCAGGTAATAGGCGTGCTCCCACACATCGCAGCCCAACAGCGGAGTACCTTTTACTTCGGCCACATCCATCAGCGGGTTATCCTGGTTTGGCGTGGAGCTCACTTCCAGCTTGCCGTCTTTCAGGATCAGCCATGCCCAGCCACTGCCAAAGCGGGTAGTGCCGGCGGCATTGAATTTTTCCTTAAAGGCATCAAACGAACCAAAGGCGCTATTGATCGCCTCGGCTAAAGCGCCGGTGGGCTGCCCGCCCCTGTTAGGCGCCAGGCTTTCCCAGAAAAAAGTGTGGTTCCAGTGTCCGCCGCCGTTATTGCGCACAGCAGGAGAAATAGAACCGGCGTTGCGTACGAGCTCTTCAAGGCTTTTACTCTCGTGCTCTGTACCGGCAACCGCTTTATTTAAATTATCTACATACGCCTGGTGGTGCTTGCCATGGTGTATCTGCATGGTTTGCGCGTCAATATGGGGCTCTAAAGCATCGTGTGCATAGGGAAGTGAAGGAAGTGTAAATGCCATAACTATAAGATTTGAGGTTTGTGGTTAAGAAAAAATGCTTTCGTTTTACTGACCCGAAGGTATTAAAGGATTTACGGAATCCCCAAAACTTGCAGAATAAAGCAGTTGTTACAATACAATGATAAAACATCATGCAGCGATTCATCAGCAATAGATGCCTAACCAGTGTTTAAAATTGCCGTATAAAATTTTTAACTTTGTTAATTAATAGTTATGTTTGAATGGCAAAACCAACTGATTCTCTGCAAAAAACCGCATAGACTGCCTATTTATTCATTTTTAAACCATCTTTCATGAGAAAAATTGCACCCCTGCTTGCAATGCTGTTACTATGTTGTGTAGTAGCATTCGCACAAACCCGTACCGTTACGGGTACCGTTAGAGACGACAAAGGGAATCCTGTTCCCTTTGCCACTGTTATGGAAAAAGGAACAAGGAAGGCTGTGACCGCTGATGCGAACGGCCGGTTCAGCATTACCGTTGCTGACAATGCCAGCCTTGCGATTAGCGCTACCGGCTATAATGCCATGGATGTATCTGCAGCAAATGCTTCCAACATTTCCCTCGTAAGGGGCGAAGGCGAGCTGGAAGAAGTGGTGGTTACCGCGCAAGGTATCCGCCGCAAAGCAAAGGAGCTAGGTTATTCCATCAGCAAAGTAAGCAACGAGGAGATCACCAACGGCCGCTCTCCGCAGCTTGCGCAAAGCTTGTCTGGAAAAGTTTCTGGCTTAACCGTGTTTAACGTTAACCAATCCGTTGATCCTTCCGTAAAGATCGTATTGCGTGGCTACCGCTCAATTTCAAATAGTAATGATGCGCTGATCGTAATTGATGGATTGCAGCAGCCTGCAGGTTCTCAAACCATGCTTAGCTTACTGAATCCTAACGATATAGAAAGCATCTCCATCCTTAAAGGTGGACAAGCTGCAACGTTGTATGGTTCGCAAGGTGTGAATGGTGCGGTGGTGATCACTACTAAAAAAGGACAGCAAGGCAAAACACGCATTTCCTTCAATCATTCTACCAACTTCGAGAAACTGAACCAAATGGCGAAGTTCCAGGATGAATTCGGTAGCGGCTCCCACTACGCTGCTTCTTTCGGAACAGCCGGATGGAAGCCAAACTATTTGGACCGCATGAAGGACAACTGGCGCTCTTATGAAAACCAGCAGTTTGGTGACCGCTTTGATGGATCTTTGCGCCCAGCTGGACGTACATTGGAAGATGGCAGTGTTTACATGCTCCCTTATTCTGCCATAAAAGGCGAAAGAGACCGCATCTGGAACACTGGCTTCACCACCAATAACCAGGTTTCTGTTAGCGGTGGGGCGGGACAGAACACTTTCTTCTTGTCTGGTGAGCACAATATCACACACGGCATTGTTCCAGAAGATAAGGCCAACAGAACGGGCCTGCGTTTTGGCGCTACTACAGAGGCAGGCCGCTTACGTGTTGGTTTCAATGCTAACTATATCCAGGCGAACTACGACCGAACCACTTTTGACTTCTACAACGAAACCATTAACCAAGCGGCGCATATCCCGCTTTCGCAATTAAGAGACTGGAAGACCAATAAGTTTGCCCATCCAAATGCTTTCTACAACGATTATTTCACTAACCCTTTCTTCCGCCTCGATAACGACCGTCAAAAATATACGGATAACAATATCAGCGGAAACCTGGAGTTGAACCTGAAGGTAGCACCGTGGTTGAACTTTTACAACCGCTTAGGTGTGATGAGCAATACCCGCCAGCGTACCAATACCGTAGCGCAGTTCTTCCACAGCGATTGGGCAAAATCCAAAGCAGTGGTTCCGGCTCCGTTTGACCAGGGAGATGGTAGCGGCATCACTCGTGCCCTTACCGACCTGCAGGGTAGTGTGAACGACCAAACCACCGTAGAAAACCTGATCTCAAATGATTACCATGCGCAGATGAATGGCGACTTTGGAGATTTCAGTGCACGTGGATTGCTTGGTTTTAGCCTTTACGATCAAAGAAGCCGCTTCGTGCAGGCTACTTCTTCTTCTATTGTTGTGCCGGGTCTCTATAACGTAGGCAACCGTCGCGGTGAGCTTGGTGGAGGCGAAGAAAATTCTCAAAACCGAAAATTCGGATACTACGCCGACGCCACTATCGGTTGGCAGGAAAAGGTATTTCTTCACCTGTCAGGGCGGTATGATGGAACGTCAACCTTCTATAAAGCTAGCCGCGACAAAGATTTGTACACTTATACATACTATGGAGCTGACCTATCCGTGATCTTAACGGACCTCATTCCGGGTATCAAGAATAGTGTGTTGAATTATGCAAAAATCCGTGGCGGCTGGAACAAGAATGGAAACGATAATACAGTTTCCTATCCACTTGATCTTACTTTCCCGAATGCTGGCGGATTCCCTTACGGCAATACGGTAGGTTTAACAGTGGGTAATGTATTACCGGATTTTAAACTCCAGCCAGAATATGTCTATTCATCGGAAGTAGGTGGCGAATTTCAATTCTTCAAGAATCGCATAAGCTTAGACGTAAGCTACTACAACCAACGCAGTGAAGGTTCAATTATTACTGTGGACATCCCTTCTACCACAGGGTTTAGCAGCCTGCGAATCAATGTAGGTACCACTAAGAACTGGGGTTACGAAGTAGATCTCGGTACAAAGATCATTCAATCAAGAGATTTCAATGTGGGCCTGAACCTTCGTTATTCTATGAACGACAACAAGGTCCTTGAACTATACAATGGAGTGTCTGAATTTGCCTACGGTGGGTTCACTTATGCTTCTTCCAACGTCATCGTTGGTCAGCCTTTCCCTGTATTAAAAGCGATCCCTTACCAGCGTGATACAGCGACGGGCCGAGTACTAGTTAGCCCTACCACTGGCTATCCCCTAATCAATGCCCCATTGAAAAACTTCGGACGTGCTACGCCTAAACATATGGCGGGTTTGGGAACACGCATTAACTTCAAAGGCCTAACACTGAATACCAACTGGGAGTACCGCGGCGGAAACGTAATGTATAGCGATCTCGGACGCCAGATGACCTTTACCGGATCCGGTGAATGGACAGAGAACCGCGTACCACACATTTTCCCGAATTCCGCTTATCGTAATCCTGCAACAGGTAAAGTAGTTGTCAATACAAATGTAAATACGGCTGAAGCAGAGTATGCGCTTTGGGTTGATTCTTACCGTTTGATCGCTGAGAACTTTGTTTTCCCTGCCTGGTTCATTAAATTAAGAGACATTAACCTTTCTTATGAAGTGCCAAGCAACTTTGTAACAAAGAGCCGCATCTTCTCAACCGCTACGGTTGGTGTATATGGTCGTAACCTGATCACTATCGTAGATAAGAAGAATGACTTTACCGATCCGGAATTTAGCTTCACAGCAGGCAACGGTCTGGGTGTAAGTACAACTGCGCAAACACCTCCGGTTCGCCAGTATGGCTTTACCCTGAACCTTAATTTCAAATAATCATTTCAATTAAGCAATATGAAATTTAAACTAAGCCTCTTTATAATAATGACCGCACTGGTCTTGGGAGGGTGTAAAAAATCATGGCTGGATGTGAACACCAACCCAAATACGCTCACCAGTTCTACGCCTGATTTTGTGTTTGCTTCCGGTGTCAACCGTACCGTTGCATTTTTAGCGCCCAATGAGAATGGCTCTTACTTTGCCGGTCAATGGACGCAATCAAACACTTATATCATTTCGCCATCGCAGTTTCAATACCAGATCAACAATACCAACTTTAACTGGTGGGATACCTGGTATGATATCATGCAGGATTTCCAATATGTAATTGATAATGGCGCTACACAGCCGTTCTTTAAAGGACCGGCCAGGATTATGAAATCCTACATCATGCAGCAGGTGGTAGATGTGCATGGCGATGCACCGTATACCGAAGCCTTTAAAGGCGTGGGACAGTTAGCTCCAAAGTTTGATGATCAAAAATTAATTTATGAAGATCTGATCAAGGTGTTGGATACCGCTATTACAGAGCTGCGGGCTAACCCAGCCACTACGCCCCAGAAGGGCTCCGATATCGTTTTTGCGGGAAATACTACTAACTGGATACGTTTTGCTAACAGCCTGAAGCTTCGCATCCTGATGCGCCAAAGCCGTGTTGCCGGTCGCGATGCTTACATTACTGCCGAGATCAATAAAGCCAATGCAACTACAGAAGGCTTTTTGCCTGCGGGTACCGATGTTACCGCCAACCCTGGTTATGTAGCTTCTACAGGTAAGTTAAATCCAGTGTATGAGAACTGGGGCTACAATGCCGCTGGTGGTGTACAAGCACTGGCACGTTTTCCACGTCCTACTACTTATCTCTTTAACAGCCTAATTGCTACCGGCGATACCTTCCGCCTGAAGCGGCTTGCTTTTCCAAAGGGTGGTGAGGCTGCCAACAACGCGGAGATCGTGAGCAATTATGTAGGCGTGCCGTTTGGTGCCTCTTCCGGTTACCTGGCACAAAACACTTCTTACCTTGGGCCATCTATCATCAAGCGGGGTGAGTTTAATCGCCCTATGTACCTTATGTTGGCAGCAGAAAGCTTCCTGAATTTAGCAGAAGCCAAGCAGCGCTATGGTGCAGGCGTTACCCTGGCGTCCACTGCTCAAACTTATTATGAAACGGGAGTAAGAGAATCGTTCCGCACAACAGGCGCTACGGCCACTTATGGCGCTGATAAAGCAACGGCTCTTTTAACGAGCGGCAAAGACCTGGCCGATTGGATGGCCTCTCCTGATAAGTTGAAAGCGATCTGGATGCAGAAGTGGCTGGCACTTACCAACTTTAACGGGCTGGAAGCCTGGAGCGAATTGCGGAGAACGAACTTCCCTCCTATTCCTTTGTCAGCATCGGCACCAGCCGGATCCAAGCCCCCGGTACGGTTATTCTATCCAAACAGAGAGTCACAGACCAATCCGAATGTGCCTACAGGCATAGACGTTTTCAATAACCGTTTGTTCTGGGATGTAGATTGATTTTAAATCTTGTAAATCAAAAAAGGCTAACCGAATGGTTAGCCTTTTTTATTGCAGCGCATCTACTTCCGCCGCAACAGGAAAAAATCCTTCATCAACTGCCCGCATTCTTCTCCCATTATTCCTGCCTGCACCAGAGTTTTCGGATGAAACGGTGACACCTCTCTTGTCACCCGGCGGTGCCCGTTCTTTTCATCGGCAGCGCCATATACAATCCGCCCGATCTTACTCCAGTACAGCGCTCCGGCGCACATCACGCAGGGCTCCACCGTCACATACAGCGTGGCATCCATCAGGTATTTGCTGCCTAAAAAATTAAAGGCGGATGTGAGGGCAATGATCTCGGCATGCGCTGTGCAGTCAGTCAGTTTTTCTACCTGGTTATAGCCGCGGGAAATGATCTTGTCATTCAATACAATCACTGCTCCAACCGGCACCTCTTCTTCCGCAAACGCTTGCTGCGCTTGCACCAAGGCTTGTTTCATGTAATAGCTGTCGTCCATTAATGCGAAGATACAGCCCTCTCCCGGGTGGAAACCTTAGGTCTGTGAATCTTATCAGCAGGACTGGCTTCTATAAAATAGACATATCACTCTTCCAATCAATCAACAGATCAACTTACTCCACTACATTTGTCTCTACATGAAGATCATTAGCTACAATGTAAATGGCATCCGTGCCGCCGTTAAAAAAGGCTTTATCCATTGGCTGCAAACCCATCCCGCCGATGTCATCTGCATACAGGAAAACAAAGCACAGGAAACCGATGTAGATGCAGCTCCATTTAAAGCACTGGGTTATGAATGCCACTGGTTCTGCGCTCAAAAAAAAGGCTACAGCGGCGTTACCGTTTTCTCTAAGATCAAGCCCGATATGGTTACCTGCGGCACGGGTCACGAGGTCAGCGACAGCGAAGGGCGGGTCATACAATTAGACTTTGGAAATGTGCGTCTTATCAACGCCTACTTTCCTTCGGGCACTTCCGGCGACGAGCGCCAGACCTATAAATACCAGTGGCTGCAGGAGTTCTACGACTATCTGCAGGACCTACGCCAAACGCATCCTCATCTTATCCTCTGCGGCGATTATAATATCGCCCACAAAGAGATAGACATTCACGACCCGAAAGGCAATAAAAAAAACAGCGGCTTCCTGCCCGAAGAGCGTGCCTGGATGGACCAGTTCTATAGCAACGGCTGGGTAGATACCTTGCGGGAATTCAAGACTGAGCCGCACCTCTATACCTGGTGGAGCCAGCGCTTTCCTTCGGTTCGGTTAAATAACAAAGGTTGGCGCATTGACTATATCAGTGTTACCGAGACTCTGAAACCGCATTTAAAATCCGCCGATATCTACCCTGATGTAAAGCATAGCGATCACTGTCCCATCTTTCTTGATGTAGATGTAGAATCCTTAAATAGCTAATCATGTCCGAAGTAAAAGAGTCAGATAAAGGTATTATCTACAATGTAACCATCAAGGTAGATAAGGGCATTGCCACTGCCTGGTTAGCCTGGCTTTTAGAAGAGCATATACCTGCCATTATCGCCACCGGTTGCTTCCATAGCTATAAAGTAGTGCGGCTGTTAGAAACGGATGACGCCGAGGGGCCTACCTATGCCATTCAATATTTTGCAACCGACCTTGCGGAGTACACCCGCTATATACGGGAACATGCACCAGCCTTCCGGCAGGATTCTACTAACAAATGGGGTAACGCTTTCATTGCTTTTCGTTCTGTTATGGAAGTCATTGCTTAAGTTATCAACATTGTGCAAAACTTCTGTGGGCTTGCTTTTGCAGCCAGCATGTAATACCCGGTGCCATCAACCCACAATTCCAAAAACCGGGAAACCCTGTAGCAATAAGCCTTTCACGGCATCAATGCAATTTGCTTTGCATGTATGGATCGGAGGTACATTGATAAAACCCGCTTCCCGTGCGGCTTTCAGCCAGCCATTATTTTTAAAAAAAGGAGCGAAATATTTTGTCGGCATCAAAAACCTTCTAAATTTGTCTTACTCAAATTTTAAAAAACAACTATGAACAAAGCTGAACTGATTGCACAGATTGCAGAAGATGCAGGCATCACCAAAACGCAGGCGAATGCTTCTTTAGACTCATTTGTAACGGCGGTAACAAAAACATTGAAAAAAGGCGACAAAGTAACCCTGGTAGGTTTCGGCACTTTCTCTGTTACCAAACGTGCTGCCCGTAATGGCCGTAACCCACAAACCGGTGCGGTTATCAAAATCAAAGCTAAAAAAGTAGCCAAGTTCAAAGCTGGTAAAGAACTATCTGCTAAGATCTAACCCGATCTTACCGTATTGAAAAGCCCTCGTTTCACCACGGGGGTTTTTTATTTATTCTGTTACTGCAAGGGAAGCAAACGGGTAAGATTCTGCCAAAATCGCTGGGAATAAGAATAGGCGGCGGTTTTATGCCTTTTTTTACGCAAATTTGCAACCACTTAAAAAACGTAATACAATGGGCAGAGGTGATAAAAAAACCAAAAAAGGAAAAATCTTCAAAGGTTCTTTCGGTAAGTCAAGACCAGCATCTGATAAGAAAACATCTGGCAACCAGCCGGCTGAAGCCACTAAGAAAGAAGCATAAGAATATCGAATAATGAACAGATGAACAAGGAATTACGAATGATATCAGCGTTCGACATTCCTTGTTCCTTGTTCGATATTACACTACGGCGCTAACCGCTCTATCTTCCAGCTGCCGTTCTCTTCCATACTATACTGCAAGCGATCGTGTAAACGGCTGCGGCGCCCCTGCCAGAATTCAACAATGATCGGCCTTACCACATAGCCACCCCAGTGCGGTGGCCGGGTGTTCACCATTTCTTTCTTGTCCCGAATCAATGCTTCAAAATTTTTATCGAGCCAGTCGCGGCTTTCAATGACCCCGCTTTGCGGTGATGCCCAGGCCCCTGCCCGGCTGCCTTCCGGGCGGGATAAGAAATACGCGTCGCTTTCTGCAGCATCCAGTTTCGACACCAGCCCGGTAATACGCACCTGGCGCTCCAGCTCTTTCCAGAAAAATACCAGGCAAGCTTTAGGATTCTCCTGCAGGTGCATGCCTTTATAACTATTGTAATTAGTGAAGAAGACGAATCCGTTCGCATCAAATCCTTTCAGCAATACGATCCGCGCAGCCGGCATACCATCGCAGGAGGCGGTAGCCAAAGTCATTGCATTGGGCTCGGTAATCTCGCTCGCTATGGCTTGCTCCCACCAGGTTTGAAACTGGGTGATGGGGTCTGCCGCGACATTGCCTTCCAATAATACTTGTGCGGCATAATCCAGGCGCAGGTCGGCTATCTTGGAATTCATAAGTGCAAAGATAAACGTGTGCTATAAAGGCCTGGAATGGCTGTGCAGTTCTTCCAGCAACCGCACTTTTTTTTGCAGCAGCTGGCGCTGCTCTTTTATATCGGCGGTGTAGGCCTGTAGTTCGTCCAGTTGCAGGCGTAGCGATTCATTCTCAGATTGAATAAGGTGCTGGCTTTGCTGGCTTTGCGAAAGACTGTTCTGCATCTGCTGGCAAGCGACCGTTAATTCGTCCAGTGCTACCGCCGTGTTACGTACGTTGGATAGATTGCCTTGTAGTTTGCGGAGCCTGTCTTCGATCACTTCAATCGTATCTTCAATCGCATCGAGCTTTACAGCGTTCTCTCCCTTGAGGACTTGCTCTGACTTTAGCTGTTGCAGGTCCTGCTTTTTATTATTGAGCAACCAATGCAGGTCGTCTATTTCCATTGACAGGTCATCTACAGGGGACTCCGCATTGCCGGTGTAATCGGTATCGGCAAATGCTCTGTCTGTGGAAGCAGGGACAAGAAGAGGTGTTGCGACAAAATACTTGCGCAGTGCCTTCCGGTTACTATAAAGCACGATCAATAAACCGGAAAGAAGTAAAAGGAATAGGGACAGCAGCATAAGGATCAACTTCGATTATGGAGTAACAAGCTAATCCTTTTTCAGCAAAAATTAGCGTTCGGCACGAACCAGTGTGCCTACTTTTTCGCCGGTCACTACGCGGCGGAGGTTGTCAATCGTGTTCATATCAAACACCACGATCGGCAGCGTATTCTCCATGCAAAGCGTGAAAGCCGTCATATCCATTACGCTTAGCTTTTGCGAAATGCATTCTTCGAAAGTGATAACGCCGTATTTAGTAGCCGTTGGATCCTTCTCCGGATCGGCGGTGTAAATGCCATCAACCCGTGTACCCTTCATGATCACTTCGGCCTTGATCTCGATAGCACGTAGCGAACCGGCTGTATCGGTTGTAAAATAAGGATTGCCCGTACCGGCGCCAAAGATTACTACGCGTCCTTTTTCAAGATGACGGATAGCGCGGCGGCGGATATATGGTTCTGCTATCTGCTCCATTTTAATAGCGCTTTGCAGCCGCGTATACACACCTACTTTTTCGAGGGCTGCTTGCAGTGCCATTCCATTGATAACCGTTGCCAGCATGCCCATATAATCGCCATGAGCCCGCTCAATGCCGGTCTCGGCTTCGTTCATGCCGCGGTAAATATTGCCGCCGCCGATTACGATGGCCACCTGCACACCCAGGTCCACGATGGACTTGATGTCTTGTGCGTATTGGCTTAGCACCGAGGTATCAAAACCAAAATTTTTATCCCCCATTAAAGACTCACCGGAAAGCTTGAGAAGAATGCGTTTGTACTTAGGAAGCATAGTAGTAGTTAAGAATAGCGGGGCGAAGATAGGCGATAATGTGGTGAATGGTAAGTAGTGAATGGTGAATAATAGCTGCGTAGGAGATTCCTTTACTAACGAAAAGCAGGTTATTGATAGGTAGCAGGTTGACCCGAATCTTAGCTCCTAACCCTTTGCCGCTACCGGGAGATAGCTTTATTTTGAGGCTAATATGACCACCAGCGTTAAAGACAGACAGTCGCAAACCGAAACCCTGCTGAAGAAAGCTAAAGCCGTGGGCATCACAACGCAAGAAATAGACGAACTACGGGACGTCCTGCGCTTTCACGAATACCGTTATTACATCCAAAGCGATCCGCTGATCTCCGATTTTGAATACGATACCCTTTATAAAAGCCTGGAAGCATTGGAGACCGAAAACCCGGATCTCGTAGTGCCCGATTCGCCTACGCAACGGGTTGGCAAAGGACTGACGAAAGACTTTCCAACCGTGCAGCACCTCGTGCCAATGCTGTCGCTGGACAACTCCTACAACAGCGATGACCTGCTGGACTTTGACCGCAAGGCAAGGGAAGCAACTGGATTATCTGAAATTGAATATTGCGTGGAGCCCAAGTTCGATGGCGCCTCTATTTCATTGGTATATGAGGATGACAAGCTGGTGCGCGGCGCCACCCGCGGCGATGGCATGTACGGCGATGATATTACTCCCAATATCCGCCAGATACGTACCATTCCGCTTACGGCAAAGTTCTCTGCACACGGCTTGCAGACCGCCGAGATACGCGGCGAAGTATTGATCAACAAAAACAATTTCAAGGTCTTTAACGAAGCCCTGGTAGAAGCCGGCAACCAGCCGCTTGCCAACCCACGCAATGCGGCTTCGGGCACCCTTCGCATCAAAGACCCGCTGGAAGTGGGACGACGTAAATTGGAAGCCTTTGTGTACAGTCTTGGTTATTATACCACGCTAAAAGGACAGACAGAAGACTTTACCACACATGCCGAAACCTTGCAGATGCTGTACGAGCTTGGGTTCCGCAGCCCGGAGCGGGAAAAGAAGGTGCTCAAAGGCATTCAGGCGGTGATTGACTATTGCAATGAATTTGAAGTAAAACGCGATGACCTGCCCTATGAGATAGACGGCATGGTGGTGAAAGTAAATGCCTTCGAGCTGCAGGATAAGCTGGGCATGACCACGCACCACCCCCGCTGGGCCATTGCTTTCAAATTCAAAGCGCGGCAAGCCACCAGCAAGCTGTTGCGCATTGAATACCAAGTGGGCCGAACCGGCAATATTGGTCCGGTAGCAAAAGTAGAACCCGTGCCGATCGGCGGTGTGATGGTAGCCTCCGTTTCATTATTCAATGAAGATGTGATCCGGGAAAAAGACATTCGCATCGGCGACACCGTTTTGGTGGAGCGGGCTGGTGACGTGATTCCCTACATTGTAAAAGCCATGCCGGAACTCCGCGACGGCACCGAGCAACCGATCCAATTCCCTACGCACTGTCCTTCATGCAACGATCCACTTTTCCGCGCCGAAGAAGAAGCCGCCTGGCGCTGCATCAATATCGTCTGCCCGGCGCAGGTGCTGGAGCGCCTATTTCATTTTGCATCAAAAGATGCCATGGACATCAGGGGATTGGGTGTGGCTAATATTGAAAAATTCTACAAGCTGGGACTGCTCACTTCCATCCCGCATATCTACCAGTTGGATTATGAAGCCATCGGGCAGCTGGAAGGTTTCGGCGCCAAGTCCATTGATAAATTAAAGGCGGCGATCGAGTCCACAAAAAAACAACCCCTGCACCGGCTGATCTTTGCCCTTGGCATTCGCTACGTGGGCGAAACAACCGCAAAGACCCTGGCTCATGCGGTAGATCACATCCTCGACCTGCAAAACTTTAGCGAAGAGGATCTGAAGGCATTGGAAGACATCGGCCCAAAAGTAGCCGGCAGTGTTCATGCGTTTTTCAAGAATGATGACACCATTGAATTGCTGAAAACATTGGAAAGCCTTGGACTAACCTTAGCCAATGAAAAAAAGCAGTATGCCACCGCCGGAAACCTGCAGGGGCTAACCTTTCTTTTCACCGGCACGCTCAACAAGCTCAAACGCAGCGAGGCCGAGGAATTGGTTGAACAAAACGGCGGTACGGTTGTTTCGGGTGTTAGCAGCAAACTGGCTTACCTGGTGGTAGGCGACGATGCCGGCAGCAAACTGGAAAAAGCAAAAAAGATCACTTCCATAAAGATCATTACCGAAGACCAGTTCCTTAAAATAATCGGCCGGGAATAAGCCGCCAAAAGGTTATTATCTTTACTACAATCTCTTCACTCCGCCAAAACTAAATACATGATAAAAAAACTCGCCGGCGAACAATGGAGCCGCATCAAATTTCCCGGCTCAGACACCATGCGTAATTATTATGCGGTTTCCACTCACGGCCGTATCGCTTCTTACAAAGAAGACGTGTGGGAAGATGGCAAGCTGCTCAACGGCTCGATGGCTACCGGCTATCGCACGCTGAACCTGCACACCCAAGTAAGTAAAGGCACGATCTACGTACACCGCGAAATAGCCGAAAGCTTCCTCAAGAAACCTTCGCGGTCGCACGACAGCATTATTCACCTGAACCATGATAAGATGGACAACCGGGTGAAGAACCTGAAATGGGTGAAGAAGGAAGAAATGCTAGAGCACCAGCAAAAAAGTCCGGCTAAAATCGCCTACCGCGAAGAGCAGGCCACCCGCCAGGTGGGATTAAAGCTCAATGCCGCCCAGGTGCGCAAAATAAAAGAGCAGATGGCAAAGACCTCCCGCCGGATGACCGTTAAGCAAATAGCAGAAAAATACGGCGTGAGCGAAATGACCATTTACCGCATCAAAAGCGGCGAGAACTGGAGCAGGGTTAAGTGAATGTACTCTTCAAAGGATAACAAAAATGGAGAACGAAGCGTACTAACCTCATCAAGGCCTGACTTTTGAAGGTTACTAGGAAACTCTTTGTATGCGAATCAGAACTATTTATACGCTTTCTCTCCTTTTGACCCTCCTTTTTGCCAGTTCCCTCATGTCTTGCGGCAGCACCCGCCAAACCGTGGTGCTGGAGAAAGACTGGGAAATGCTGGGGCAATCCAAGGTCAACTTCGTAAAAGACACCGACGATATAGATGTTACCAACGAGAATAAATTCACTGCTATCCGTTTTCGTGTAGAGGACCGGTCAGTAAGAATTCACGAACTAAAGGTCTATTTTACCAATGGCGACAAGCTGGAGCCATCGCTGGACGATGCGATAGAAGCCGACCAATACAGCCGCGTGATCGAGCTTAATCCTGAAGGCCGCATGGTGGATCATATCCAGTTCAAGTATCGCACTACGGGCAATGTGCTGAGAGGCCGTGCCAATGTGCTGGTGCTGGGAAAACGATATAATCCCTATCCCTATTAAGCTTAAGTTGGGTTAGACTTGTCGCCTGAATCTAACCCATTCCTTTTTGTTTATAACTGGTTCAACTGGTTCTCTACATTCAGTATAAACATTCGCGAAGCATCCAGGTAAGACAATACTTTTTGTGTATGGTCTTCTCCCCGCGATGCCTCCACTTTCTTTATAGTAGTTTGCAAATGACCGGAAATATCAGCCGTAAGGTGTTTGATCTTTGATACCGTATTCCGTAGCGTCAAACGCAATTCCATTTCATCCATTACAATGCGTGCCAGTCCCTTCAGGATCTCTTTTTCTTCATCGGTAAAATGCCGTGGCGTTTTATCAATAATGCACAGCGTTCCCAGGTTGCAATGGTCATCGGTTTGCAAAGGCGCAGCGGCATAGAACCGTAAACCAAAATCACCGGCCACTAACGGGTTCGCCAGGCTTCGCGGATCATTGATCGCGTTTTCAATAATGTAAGGATCATCAGAAAGAATGGCGGAGGCACAAAGCCCTGGCTCGCGGTCAATTTGCTGCACCGGCAGGCCGTGATGCGATTTGAACCAGATGCGGTCCGTATCTACCAGGCTGATGATAGCGATGGGCACTTTAAAAATAGCGGAGGCAAGCGCCGTTATACGGTCGAAACTTCCATCGGCTGGCGTGTCCAGGATATTATACTTTTTTAATGCCTCAATGCGTGCTGTCTCGTTCAATGGTTTTTCTAATGTTGCCATACAGAGCTTTTTAATTTTTATGATTAATCCTGATGTAGGGGTAAAATGATGGTGAAAGTTGCGCCTTCCCTGGCCTTGCCCTGCGCATAAATAATCCCGTGATGGTTGTCCACTATCTTCCGGCACAAAGCCAGCCCAATGCCATAACTGCCAAACTGGCTCCGCTCATTCAGGCTTTGAAAAATAGCGAAGATCTTCTCGGCATACTCCTGGTCAAACCCGATACCATTGTCCTGAACCGTTATGCGGCCATAGCTTTTATTGGGTAATAGCTCCGGCTGTTTTTCCCTTTCGGCGGCTGATATTGCCGCATAGGAAATTTTAATGACCGGCGGCACGTCTTTCTTTGCATAGCGCAGGGAGTTACCGATAAGGTTATAGAACAACTGGTTCATTTGCAGGGGCACGGCTTCAATGATGGGCAGGTTTTCCATCTGTATGATGGCGCGTTTCTGGGAAAGCAGTAATTCATAGTCCGTTTCCACCCGCTGCACAATCTCTGCCAGGTTCGTCTCCCTAAACGGCGATCCTCCTTTTGAAAGGAGTGAGTAGTCCAAGAGGTCCTTGATGAGCCCCGACATGCGTTTGGCAGCGTCCATCATTTTGGTTATATAACCCTGTGCCTTTTCGCTTAGCTCGGCACCGTGTTTTTCCATTAGCATATTGTTGAACACCTGCACTTTTCGAAGTGGCTCCTGCAGGTCATGCGAAGTAGCATAAGCAAATTGTTCCAGTTCCGCATTGGACCGGTGCAGTTCCACGGTGCGTTCCTTCACCTTGTTTTCAAGCGCTTCCGCAAAAGATTTTTGCTCCGTGATATCCTGGGCCACGCCAATGACTTTTACAGGCATGGTTCCGTTATAGATCACGGTTCCCACAATTCTTACCCAGTGTACAGAATCGTCTTTCCAAAGTATCCGGCTTTCATACTCCAGGCGGCCTACAGCTATCATCTCACCATAGGCCTTGTCCCTTACAGCCAAATCATCCGGGTGTATGGTCGCTATATAATCTTCCCGGCGTACGGGTCCTTCAAAACCAAAAAGCGAATCGAATTTCGGGGTGGTCACTAATTCATCATTAACCAGGTTCACCTCGAACAAACCAAGGTTGCCGGCTTCGATAGCTAACTTGGTTCTTTCCTCGGATGCTTCTGTCCGAAGCCGCGATTCCACTTGTTCTGTTACCTCTACCACCACCACCATTACACCACTAATGCGCCCATCAGGTTCCCGTAATGGCTTATAAGTAAAATTTACATAAATAGTTGTGGATTTGCCTTGGCGAAGCAGTTCTATTCTAAATTCATTAAACTGCAAGGTTTCTCCTTCCAGCACCCGGTTCAGCAATTGCTCTAATCCCTGGCCCTGCAGTTCCGGCACAGCATCGAACAAGCGCCTACCAGTGAATTGCTGTTCTGTCTTTCCGATAATTTCGAGGTAGTATTGATTGGCTAATTCGACGTAAAACTGGGGGCCTCTCAAGATGACGATACCCACCGGCGCCTGCAGGAACAGATCATAATATTGGTTAGCTGAATGTGGTTCAGCCGGTTCTTTAGAAGAACTTGGGACATTCATCAGGTGCATCACTTTGATTAAGGGCAAATAAAAATAGGCTTAAATGTTTGGATTGTTGAGATAGTTATGCCTGGACTTATAGCTTTTGCTGCATGATAGTTAGGGATTCCCGTTTATTACATTACTCTCCGTCAAGGCACCATTGAAGCGCTGGCGCTGCGCCATATCCATACCATAGGGCGCCAGGTAGCCGGAGGGGATGGCGGATGGAGACAGGTTGCCGAACAGGTAGTTCAGCTCCTGCCGTAGCGTATCGGTTTGGGCAAAAGAGAAGAGAGCGGACAGTAAAAGCCCGCAGACGAATAAAAGTCGTTTCATAATTGATGGTTTAGGGGTTTATGTTTTAAGAAGCGTTAAAGCTTATAATCAAAGCGGCCATTGGTTATTCGTATCGTATCGCAAGAGATGGTGGCATCAAATAGCTTTACTTCAAACTCTCCGGCAACAATGCCATTTTGCAAATCGTATTTAGATATTTTTAAAAAGCCTGATTTGTAATTCGTACTGTCATTTAAAAAAAAGCAGTTAGCTGGCTCGCTTCGATAATTGATAAAGATTCTAGTGATTCCATTGATAGGGTAAATGCCTGTAGTTGTTATATCAAAACAGTTAATGGAGATACTTTCTTTTTGTTGTCCTATTAGTCTATATGCCCTAATGTCTAAGTTGCCAAAAAAGCTTGGGTCGGCAATGATGTAAAAATTGGGCTGAAACTGGAACCCTCTAGGTGTCCATGCCTGCCCATTTACCAAAAAGCCTATTGTATTTTTTCCTTCCTGTGTAATAGGGGGCAGCTTATCCAGTTCGGTCCTGGTCACAGTCTTAGACTTCTTACAATTTACAGAACTAAGCAGCAGGCAAAGAGTGCTAAGGGCAAGGAAGATAGGGAGCTTCATATATCGTTGATTAAGGTTTGGTAAAGCTACCTTCCTTATCCATACCAAACAACCGATTAATACGTACTCTTTACGTATAAATATGCAATACAAAAGCCCCCAAAATAAAAACAGGCAGGTTCATTACCTGCCTGTTTTTATTTTACTTCCTTTTTAAGATTTGGCTCTCTTAACCAAGGTAAGCGTTCGCTTGGCGGTTCCTTGCGTCACTTCCACATAATAAGTGCCGGGGCGATAGTGGCTTCCTATCCGCAGGGAGCCGTTGGCGGCAATGCTGCTTCTCGCTTCTATCACACGTCCCACGGCATCGGTTACCCGTATCGTTATCCTTTCGGGTTTGGCACTGGCAATGGTGAGCAGGAAGTGATCGCTGGCAGGGTTGGGAGAAGCCTTTACCGTGAAACCGGCAGCAGCCAATTCTAACGTTTCAGCTAAACCGCGGTTGGCGGTGATGGTGCCGGAATGGTCGTGTGGCACCGTAACGGTAACAGTCTGGGTGCTCACGTTTCCATCCGCATCGGTTGCGGTGATGGTAATGGTATAAATGCGTCCGTTGCCGCCACCTGCCCTTTCTGCCCGCAGCTTTAGATGATGGTTGTCAATGATCTGCCAGTCACCAGCCACGTCGCCATCGCCGGTGCCGTTGTCCGGCTCATTGCTGGTTACGGAAAGGGTAGTTACTACCGGTCCGCAATTATCGGTCACGTTATACGATACCGTTACATTCTTCATTTTATGATTGGGCGGGAACAAGGAAGCCGGGTTTGCCGCAGCTCCTGTGATAACGGGAGCTTCATTGTCTGTCACGGTGATCGTCTGTGTGCAGGAAACGCTGTTTCCGGCGGCATCGGTGGCTGTCCAACCAATGGTAGTAACACCTTTTGGATAAGCAGCAGAAAGCGGCTTCCCATCGTTCCGGACACCAGTGATGTTTACCACACCGCAATTGTCGTTAGCCGATGGCGGTTCCATGGCAAACGTAGCCGTACACTTACCGGCATCGGTGCCCACGGTTTGAGCCCCTCCGCAAGTAATCACCGGTGCTTCCTCATCCACTACTTCTACGGCAAAGCTGTAGCTGCCCTTATTTCCCGCCGCGTCGGTAGCGGTCCATACAATATCCGTCCGACCTTTTTGAAAGACAGTACCGGCTAAAGTGGTACCTGCTGTTGCTGCGGATGTTACGCCATTATAGGTTAGCGTGTAAGTGACGGGCACCTGGGTATCGCAACCGTCTGTTACCGTCACATCGAGGCTGGCATCAGCCGTATAGTGGCAGACGCCTGCAGCTGTAGCTACCTGTTTGATGCTTCCTGCAGGCTGTGTTGATATGATCACCGGCGTCGTTTTATCTACCCTTGTAACCGTAAAGCTGCATTGGGCTGTTTTACCCGAAGCATCGGTAGCCGTTAGCGTTATAGTTGTTTGGCCGCTTCCGGAAACTATCGTTCCCGCTGCCGGATGCTGCGTAATGAGTATGTCAGAAGAAGGCGTTACATCATCGGTTGCCGAGGCGCTGCCGGAATAATCGGGCAAAGCAACGGAGCAGGCCGCATCCGTTACCAATGTATCGTTTGCCGGGCAACTGATAGTGGGCGCCGCATAGTCCGTAACGTTGGAAGGAAGGCTTTCCGTATACAATCGGTTCACCGCCGTTACCATGTAGTAAAAGGTCTTGTTTAGCGGATTCGTGTTATCCGTATAAGTAGTGGCGTCCGTATTGGTGATAGCCAACACGTTGGCGGTATCCGCCGTGTTGATCACCGGGCTTTCGGAACGGTAGATGACATACTGCCGCACCTTGCTCATTTTGTTAGAAGTAGCTGGTGCTGTCCAGTTCAATACATACCCGTTGTTTGGTTGCTTCGCAGCCGTTAGTCCTGAAGGCGATTGTGGCACTGTATTATCCAGCCACGGCATCAGCGGAGGCAGGGCCGGTTTTTTATAGATATTAATGCGGATAGAATCGCGGACATTCAACGGATTGCTACGCAAAAACGCGGTGCGAAAAGCGATCTCCCCATACACGTTCGGGTAGGCGTGCTGCCGGTTCATTCGCATCTGGTTCGGTATCTGCGTACGGCTGGTCCAACCGGCTCCTGCGTTCGCATCATTTACCTTATATATTGCCTGCCCAATGTAAATATGACGTCCATTAGTTGCCTGGTTATTCCACCACGGAATCAAAACCGCGTAGTCGGAACCTGTTTGCCCGATAAACCAATACACTTGTGGCGCCAGGTAATCAACCCACCCCTGCTGCAGCCATTTTTTCGAATCCGCATATAGTGCGCTATAGTGTTGCAAAGCACCGCTGGATGTGTTAGAGCCAATAGCAGGATTGGTGCTGCTACGGTAGATACCGGATGGCGACACGCCAAATTTTACCCAGGGCTTTATAGCGCCAATAGTTTGGTTTATTTCATTTATCAGCAGGTTTATATTATCTCTCCGCCAGTCGGCACGGCCGGCAGTGGTGGCCGGAAAGCCGCGTGGATCGGCATTATACGCCGCATCGTCATTGAAAGCGGCATTGGGGTAAAAATAATCGTCGAAGTGAATGCCATCAATATCGTATCGGGTAACAATGTCGATAATTACGCTCAGTAAATAATTACGCACCGCGGGCAGCCCGGGATTCAGTATTTGTTCTTTTCCAGCGGTGATCATCCATTCAGGATGCTGCTTGGCCACATGTGTTGGTGAAAACTTTGGAAGGCTGTCGGTATTGGCTACCGCCCGGTAAGGATTGATCCAGGCGTGGAATTCCATACCGCGTTTGTGCGTTTCGGTAGCGGCAAAAAGCAAGGGGTCCCAGCCGGGGTCTTTGCCTTGCGTATGGCTGGCGCTTAACACCGCAGCCCAAGGCTCAATGCTACTGGGATACATGGCATCACTTTGGCTCCGCACCTGAAAATACATGGCATTCATGCCGGTAGCGCGGTGCTGGTCAAGAATGCCGATCAATGCGGTTTGTTGTTGAGCAGGCGATTGTGAACGAACCGGCCAATCGAGGCTAAGATGTGTAGTGATCCATGCGCCGCGGAGTTCCCTTTTAGGGGACTTCTGCGCCAAGGCAGTCGTACAAAGAAACAGGGCTGAAAGATAAAGTAGCGCTTTATACATAATGATTGGTTTTGGGGCGATTGCGTAAGATAAACAATTCCGTACATATCCGCAAAACTTGCGGAAAGCCGCAAACTTTATTATTGGTTTCGGGCCTACTGTAACCATCCATTCTCTCCCGGTGCTTTACCTTTTATCTTTGCCCAATGCTGGAACCGCAAACGTTACGCTACCTGAGCGGCCTGAAAGAGAATAATAACAAAGCCTGGTTTGATGCGAACCGGGCGCAGTACGAAGCTGCCCGGATAGACTTTTCCAACTTTATCCAACTGGTGATAGAAGCCTTGCAGAAAAGCGACCCCACCATCACCGGAACCACTGCGCGACAGGCTATCTTCCGCATCAACCGCGACATCCGTTTCTCCAATGATAAGACGCCATATAAATCGCACTTTGGCGCCAGCATTAAAAGAGAAGGGCGTAAATCGGGCTTTGCGGGTTACTATTTTCACCTGGAGCCCGGCGCTTCTTTTATCGGTGGTGGATTGTGGATACCGGAATCAGCACCACTAAAAGCAGTCCGGCAGGAGATTGATTATAACTGGACGGAATTCAATAGCATCCTGCAAGATAAGAGCTTCAAAAAAACGTTTGGTGACCTTCACAAAGGCGGGGAGGTAAGCTTGAAAACATTGCCGAAAGGCTATGAGAAAGATAATCCGGCTATCGATTACCTGAAGCTGAAAAGCTTTATTGCTGAAACTAAAGTTTCGGACGAAGAACTGACAAAGGCGACCTTACATAAAAAGACCGTTGCTGCGTTTGAGACCTTGAAACCTTTGTTGGATTTCATTAACAGGGCGTTGCACCCGGAATAAATTATGCGAAACCGCTTGCTTCTTTTTTTGCTTTTACCGGTTTTGGCCTCTGCACAGCCACCCACCAGGAACCTGGTCTTTGAAGGAGCGGGCATTCGGGGCATTGCTTATTCCGGTGCCATCCAGGAACTCGAAAAGCAACACCTGTTGCCCGAAGTGAAACGGGTAGGCGGCACCTCGGCAGGCGCCATCACGGCCCTGGCACTTTCGCTTCGATACTCCGCAAGCGAGATCAGTAGCCTTATTGCAAAAACACCATTTAAAAAGTTCAATGAAGGCAGGTTCTTGTTTTTCGGCGGTCTTAACCGGTTCAAAAAATATTTCGGCTGGTACCGCTCCGGCCGGGTAGATGAATGGTTCGGAAAAATGATCGCGGCCAAAACAGGCAATGCAAATATCACATTCCTGCAAATGAAGGAAAGCGGTTTTAAGGACCTCTACGTAACCGCCACCTGTCTTAATAAGCAATCGCTGGTGGTTTTCTCCTGGGAAACCTACCCGCACATGAAAGTGAAAGACGCGGTGCGGATCTCCATGAGCATCCCGCTGTATTTTGAGGCCGTGTTCATAGATGCCTTTGGAAACGTGGTGCTGCACCCAAAAGATAAGACCGGGCTGGACATCATGGTGGACGGCGGATTCATAGCCAATTTCCCTATCCGGTTATTTGACAGCACCAAATTCATTGACCCGTCGCTACCCAATGCTTTTGCGGTAAACCCGCACACCATTGGCTTTCGGATAGATAGCGATGAGCAGATAGAAAAGGATAAAACATCCGGAGGATTGGCGCCAATGCCGCTCCAAAATCTCAACGATTATTTTCTTGCTTTTTATACCATTATACTGGAAAATTTAAACCGGCAGACACTGACGAAAGAAGACTGGCAACGAACGGTTTCTATCAGCGATGGCGCTATTGCCCCCCGCATAAGAAAGCTATCCCATGATGAAATACAGGCGCTTACGGGCAATGGGAGGGAAGCGCTTTACCGCTACCTGGGAAACTAGTTTTTCTCGCGGAAAGTGCAGAAGACGCGGAAAAGTTATGCGGCTTTCCCTGCATCTTGGATCTTGAATTTACAACAAGCCTTTCTCCAACAGGTACTCCGCTATTTGCACTGCATTCGTAGCAGCACCTTTGCGAAGGTTATCGCTCACGATCCACATGTTCAGCGTGTTCGGCTGTGTTTCATCGCGGCGTAGGCGACCCACAAAAACATCGTCTTTTTCATGCGCCCACAGTGGCATTGGGTAAAGCTGTTGCGAAGGATCGTCCTGCACTACCACACCTGGTGCTTCCCGCAATAATTGTCTCAATTCATCAAGGTCGAAATCGTTCTCAAATTCTACGTTCACGCTTTCGCTGTGCCCGCCCATTACGGGTATGCGCACTGTTGTAGCCGTGACCTTAATATTGTCATCGCCCATGAGCTTCTTCGTCTCGTTCACCATTTTCATTTCTTCCTTGGTGTAGCCATTCTCCATGAAAACATCGATCTGCGGCAGTGCATTCAGGTCGATGCGGTATTTGTAGGCCATCTCTCCTTCCTTTCCGTCGCGTTCATTGAACAACTGGTCCACCGCCTTCTTGCCGGTACCGGTAACGCTTTGATAGGTGGAGACCACGACCCGCCTGATCTTGTAGCGCTGGTGCAGGGGCTGCAAGGCCACCACCATCTGAATGGTAGAACAATTAGGATTGGCAATGATCCTATCATTAGCTGTTAATACATGTGCATTCACTTCGGGCACTATCAGTGCATGTTCCGGATGCATGCGCCAGGCAGAGGAATTATCTATAACCGTAATCCCCGCTTCGGCAAACTTCGGCGCCCACTCCAGCGATGTACCCCCACCAGCCGAAAACAGCGCCACTGCCGGTTTTGCAGCGATGGCATCGGTCATGCCAACTATCGTATAGGCTTGGCCTTTATACGTCACATCCTTGCCTATCGAACGTTCAGAAGCTACAGGGATCAATTCTGCAACGGGAAAACCCCGCTCTTCCAACACCTGCAAGATCTTTGTGCCTACCAGCCCGGTGGCGCCTACAACCGCTACTTTCATTTTTATGTTTTACCGCATTAAAAAAACCTTCCGTTATGGGAAGGCTTGTCATTTATTTTACCGTATACAACACAGCCTTCAGTAGTCGAACTGTTTACCGCACTTTGTATGTTTCTTTAGTTGCACGTTGCGAAATTAGGGCGAACCGCTTGATTCTTCTAAAAAATAATAGGCGGAATTGCTGGGATTTTTTATTTTAGTAATCATGACCAAACTACTCCTGCTGGCATCTTTGCTATGCATCACTTTTGGTGCATCCGCTCAACTGACCGAAAATTTTTCGGATGGAAATATCACAGCCAATCCTGCCTGGGCGGGCAATACCGCTGATTGGACAGTGAACGCTTCGAACCAATTGCAAAGTAATAACACTACCGCCAATGCAAACTTTTATTTAAGCACACCCAATTCTATGGCTACCGCAACACAGTGGGAATTTTATACGCGGCTGGCTTTCAATACTTCTTCCGCTAATTATGCAGATGTATTTCTGACAGCCAATGCGGCCGATCTTTCTGCAAACAGCACTACCGGCTACTTTGTACGCATTGGCAATACAGGGGATGAAATAGCGCTGTATCGCAAAGATGCCGGTGGCGCCGTTGTAAAGATCATTGATGGTGTGGATGGCATTACCAACACAAGCAACAATACACTGAAGATAAAAGTGACGCGCAGCAGTGCTAACACATTCAGTTTGTACCGCGACGAAACCGGCACCGGCAATACCTATGTTTCAGAAGGGTCTGCAACCGATGCCACATACACTACATCCGCACATTTTGGATTTTACCTACGGCAAAGCACGGCCGCTTTTTTTCAGCGGCACTATTTCGATGACATCATTATACAGGCTTTTGTTCCGGATGTAACGCCGCCGGCTATTCAAACGCTTACTGCCTTATCCTCTACCACGCTTGATGTAGTTTTCACAGAATCCGTTGACCTCGCCTCTGGGCAAACGTTAACGAATTTTAATGTAAACAATGGCATTGGCAATCCTGCATCGGCAGTGAGAGACGCCGGCAACACGGCACTTGTTCACCTTAGTTTCAATGCTTCTTTTGCGAATGGCGCAAATCACACGCTTACCATCAATGGCGTGAAAGACTTGGCAGGAAACACCCTAACCAATGGAAGCGGCATATTTAGCTTCTACATCCCGCAACGTTATGACGTAGTGATCGATGAAATATTCGCAGACCCTACACCGCCTATTGGTTTACCAAATGCGGAGTATATCGAGATCAAAAACACCAGCGGCAAGACACTTGAACTCGGCGGATGGCGCATGGCAAGCCCCACCACTACAAGCGCTGCCTTTCCTCCTTATAGCCTTCCGGCAGATAGTTTTCTTATACTAAGTGCTACATCTAATGCTGCCTTGTTTAGCTCGTTCGGAAGAACCCTGGGAATAGGAAGCTTCCCTTCGCTGGATAATGATGGTACAACGCTTACGCTGACCTCGAAAGAAGGGGCATTGATTCATGCTGTCGCATATACCAAAGCCTGGTACAACAATGCCGTAAAAAGTGAAGGCGGCTGGAGCCTGGAAATGATTGACACCCGCAACCCTTGCGCCGGTTCTTTTAACTGGAACAGCAGCACCGCTGCGGCAGGCGGCACACCGGGTCGCAGGAACAGCGTTGATGGCACTAGCAGCGACCAAGCGCCACCTCAGTTGCTCCGAACCTACAGCATTGATAGCGTAACGGTGATCGCGGTGTTCAACGAATCGCTGGATTCACTTTCAGCAGTTAACAACAGCAGCTATAGTTTTACAAACGGCATTACGGTTTCATCGGCTACACCTCAATCTCCCTTATTCAATACGGTGCTGCTGAAGACCACTACGCCATTACAAAAACGCACTGTTTACGAACTATCTGTAACGGGTGTGAAAGACTGTAAGGGAACCACTATAGGCGCTTTCAATAAGGCCAGAGCCGGCGTTGCCGAAGAAGCGCTGGTAACCGATGTAGTGATCAACGAGATCCTCTTTAATCCACGTTCAGCCACAACCGATTTCGTAGAGTTTTACAACCGGAGCAATAAAGTTTTTGATGCGTCAAAATTATACGTAGCAAACAGGAACAGTTCCGGCGCCATTAGTGCCTTGCGAAACCTGAACGAAACGCCGTTTTATATTTTCCCCGAAGATTATATTGTTATTACAGAAGACGCGGCTTCCCTGCAAATGGATTACGTTGTTAAGAACACCGCATGGCTGCTTACGGCCTCTTCCCTCCCATCTTTCCCCGATGACAAAGGCGTGGTGGCTTTGGTCAATGGGCAGGGCGCCGTGGTGGACGAAGTGGCGTATACGGAAAAATGGCATTTCCCCCTGATCACCAACGCGGAAGGTGTTTCGCTGGAACGCATTGAACCAGGTGCGGCTTCCGGAGCGGCCGGCAACTGGCATTCAGCGGCTTCTACTGCGGGCTTTGCAACGCCTACTTACAAAAATTCGCAGTACAAGCAAACCGAGGCCGGCAATGCTACGATCACCGTATCACCCAAAGTCTTTTCGCCGGATAATGATGGACAGGACGATGTGGCTACCCTCCAGTACAGCGTAGAAGCGAGTGGCTATACAGCCAATGTTACCATCTTTGATGCTGCTGGCAGACCGGTTCGTTACCTGGTAAAAAATGGTGTGTTGGGATTGAAAGGTAGCTGGAACTGGGATGGCTTGAGCGAGAAGAGTGCGAAGTTGCCTATTGGTACGTACGTGATCTTTACAGAGTTGTTTAATTTGGAAGGGAAGAAAATGAGCTTTAAGAATACAGTGGTGTTGGGGAGACGGCTTAATTGATAATATCACGGCCGATCTTCAGAGCATATTTACAATGCCAAGCATTGCCGATCTATCCATAATACGGGCTGATCATCCAATACACTACCGGACCCGTTACCGCTACATAAAACCAAATAGGCCAGGTGATCTTCGCCAGCTTGCGGTGGCGCTCATTCTCACCGATCAAAGCGCGGTAAGTCGTGAATAAAATAAAGGGCAGGATGATAGCGGCAAGGATGATATGTGTAACCAATATGGTAAAGTACACGGTGCGTATCGGTCCTTCCCCTCCAAATTTGGCTTCTCCTGCAAAGAGGTGATGACAGATATAGGAAACGAGAAAAAGCAACGATAACAGCATTGCGGTCAGCATGATACGACGGTGTGTGCTGTACTGCTTGTTCTTTGCCGTGATGATTCCTGCCACCAGCAATACAGCCACGACCGAATTGATAACCGCGTTGATCTTCGCGAAGATATGCTCATCAAATCCGAGCTCTACATCCAATTTCACCTTCCCTAATAATACCACAGCGGCGAATACCACCACCGACACGATGAGAATAAGTGTACGGGCTAATCTATCATTTTTGGTAAGCTGAAATGCCATGACGGAGTTTATCTTTTTTTAGAAAAATAAAGAGAAGAATGATCCCTAATATAGCGGCACCGAATACGATTGCCAGTAACTCCAGTTTGCCTTCGAACAAGCCTTTTCGTTTCGGATCTTTTTCCAGGGACACCAGGATGATATCGCGGGAAAGTTGGCCGATAGCCGTCGTATCCAGTCCATGGTAATAGCCTCGAATATTCCGGTGCTTGTCAATGAGCACAATGTAATCGGTATGGAAAAAACTGGTATCAACGCCTTTTCCATCCTGCGCCAGCACCTTCATGTGCTCGATGGAAAGGTCATAGATCATTTTCTTATCTCCGGTCAATAACCACCAGCTATCGGGGTCAATTTCAAAGCGGTTTGCCCAGTCTTTCAATGCCGGCACACTGTCTCTTTCGGGATCTACGCTAAAGGAAAGGAACTGCACAAAACGCTGGGTTTTGTCTCCTACTTTCTGACCACTGCTGATGCCGCTTTGCAGCCGCTTCATGTTCATCGTCATGCGGGGACAGATCGTGGGGCAATGTGTAAAAAAGAAATCAGCCACCACCACTTTGCCCTTCATGTCTTCCCAGCCCACTTCTTTTCCCAGTTGGTTGGTAAGCTTGAAATCAGGCAACTTTTTCCAAAGCGTGTCATCTATCTGCTTGCCGTTCTCTGTTCTCGTCACTACGGAATCGTAGATATAATGACGCGGCATAGGCACCACATCTTTGCTGAAACTCTTTACAATAAAGTAGCCTGTCAGGGGAAGCAGCAAGGCGATAAGCAGTCCGGATAATGCGCTTTTGTTCACAGCTTGAAATTAATAGAAGGACTTAAGGTTGATCATAGATTTTCAATGAGCAGTCAAAAAAAACCATCGCTGCAAAGGTATGCCGGCGATGGTTGCGTATGATTGTTAAAATGCGCTTAATGCAACGGGTGCGTAGCGGTATCAGCCGCTTTCATTTCACGGTCCAGGGTCGTTTGCTCGTAATGTTTGTCATAGCGGTTGCGCATGGTGCGGTAAGAACCCCCATCCCACAGGAAGGCAGCAATAAACCAAACAAAGAGCAATAGCGGCATAACGATGGTCATAATCATATTACGTATCTCATCGCCTAAGTGCATAAAAATGCTAACGATATAATACGCTTTTGCCATAGTCAGGATCACGATCACGCCTTTCAGGAAAAGGTCAACCCAGTTTGGCAGATCCGTAAAATACATCAGGAAACCAAGCCCTAATTCAATCAGGGTCAGCACCGAAAGTATGATGGTGGTTTTCCAAATTCTGCCGGTACCCTCAGATGGTGCATGATGCACGGTTATTTCAGAAGCTGTATGTGAATGATTGTCCATTTTCAAAATTTATTATGTTCGTAAAGCTTCGGAGTTAAACAAGATAAAAACACAGGAACACGAATACCCAAACCAGGTCTACAAAGTGCCAGTACAAACCTGCCTTCTCGATCATCAGGTAATGTCCGCGCTTTTCAAATACATCGCGCTGCGCCATTACCAGCATAATGATATTGATCACTACCCCAGAGAATACGTGGAAACCGTGAAAACCGGTAATGCCGTAGAAAAAGCCACCGAACGCTACAGGTCCCATTTCCCGCACATGAAGTTTATTCAGATCAATCATGCCACGCAGTTGCGTATCGGTCATAGCACCCAGCTGTGCAAAGCTTTGATCGCCATGCTCAATATGCGCCAGCTTCACCAATCCTTCGTGCGATGTATTTTGTAAGGCTTGTGCAATTATAGGTCCGTGTACGTCCGCACCCCAGGGATTTACCCGCACGGTTTGCCCTACCACATCGAGCGAACCATTTGCCAAAACAGCATGTTCGGCCGTGATCATGTGCGTCCACTCCCAGGCCTGGCAGCTTAAGAAAGCAAAGCCGCCTACGATGGTCCAGGCCATCCATTTCACTACCCCTTTCTTATCGCCATGATGCCCGGCATGAACCGCCAACACCATGGTCACAGAGGAGATGATAAGAATAAACGTCATCAAGCTCACGAATGCCAGCGGAAGGTTCGCATGACCCGCACCGGGGAAGGCATTGAACACTACGTTCGGATCGGGCCAATAGTTTTGCGAGAAACGGATGGTACCGTAAGAGATCAGGAAGGCACCGAAGGTGAAGGCATCACTCATGAGGAAATACCACATCATCAGTTTTCCATACTCTACGTTGAAAGGGCTTCTTCCCCCTCCCCACCATTGCTTCCCTTGTACGACAGCAGTTTGTGCCATAATAATTTAAGATTTCAAGATTCAAAAATTCAAGATTTCAAGATTTCAAGCTGATTGGAAATGATTAATTAGAAATTTTCAAATCCTCAAATTAGAAATCTATTTATCCTAACCAAACAAAAAAGATCAATAAATAAAGCCATAACAGGTCCACGAAATGCCAGTACGTAGCCGCCACTTCCACCGGAACCGAACTATAACTCCTTGTTTTCCCAAAGAACGCTTTTAAAAAAATCACCGTCAAAGCCACCATTCCGCCTATGACGTGCAGGGCATGCAAGCCGGCAATGATATACAAAAACTGACCGGCGCCAGCGCCTATAAACCGAACGCCTCCATCCCATAGCCAGTTAAACCCGATCCACTGCAACACGACAAAGGCAATGCCTAAGCCTACCGTTAAAGCGATCAGCAAACGGTATTGCTGCATGGCTCTTTGCTTGAAAGCCCGCAATGCCATTTGGATGGTCAGGCTGCTAAGTAAAATAGCGGCAGTTGACCACCAGAAGGCCTGTGGCGTTTGCACTTCCTCCCAGTTCGCCTGGTTGCTCTTTACAATATAGGCACTCGTCAGCCCGGCAAACATCATCAGGATGCTGCCAATGGCAACCCACATGATAAATTTGTGCGGATGTATTTTTTCTCGTTGTTTACTCACAATATCCATCTCTCTTTTATAATTCGTTTCTAATAAATCTTGTCACTCAACAAAGCCAGCAGCACAATGGGCAAATAAATATAGCTGCTGAACATCACCCGCCTCGCCGCTTTTGCATCATTTTCCCGGTACAACCGAACGCATTGGAATACAAGGAACAGGTTCGCCAGGGTCGCTATCACCAAACTTGTCAGCCCGCTCATACCAATAAAATACGGCAAAACGCAAACCGGTATCAGCAACAGCGAATAAATAATGGTCTGCAAAGCGGTGAACTTTGTCGGACCTTTTTCGCTCGGCAACAACTTGAAACCTGCTGCCGAGTAATCCTTGTGCGCTACCCAGGCAATCGCCCAAAAATGCGGGAATTGCCATAGAAATTGCAAAAGGAATAAAACCCAACCGCCTACATTCGAGAACTCTTTTCCATTTACTACCAGCTGATCAAACGGTGCGAACAAACCGGTACCGGCGGTCCACCCGATGAGGCATGGCAATGCACCTGGAAAGGCCCCTACAAAAACCGAAATGGCATTCACCTTTTTTAGGGGTGTATAAATGAAGGCGTACAGGAACAAGCTAAACAACGCAAGACCGGCGGATAACAGGTTAAAAAAATAACCCAATATAAAAACGCCTATCGCTCCGGTCACAACAGCAAAAGCCCAGCCTTCTGAAACCGACATCCTACCTGCCGCTACCGGGCGGGAAGCCGTTCGCTTCATCATCGCATCCGTATCCCGCTCCACCACCTGGTTAATGGTGTTGGCACTGCCGACCACCAGGAATCCACCGATGAACAGCAGCGTAATATCAAGCCAATCAAACCTGATATTCGGCGCCAGCAGGTAACTGATCACGCTGGAAAAGACCACCATGATATTCAGGGAGGGCTTCACCAGCTGCAGGTAATCCTTCAGCTTGTTGTTTTTCTTGCTTGCTTCTCTTGTCACGCTCATTTACTTTAGTGCCTTTCAAGTTTTGCAAACGATCTATGTCAAATAACTAATCTTGTTTACAATTACTCAACTGTTATCTTCTTATCTCATTTACCAAACAAGACTTAGTGCTTTGTCTCGTTCGGGTTCAATGGTTCGGTTTGCATGATATGATCGCGTCCGTCCTTACCATAATCATACGCCCAACGGTGTACTTCAGGGATCTCCCCCGGCCAGTTTCCGTGACCCGGGTTGATTGGGGTTGTCCACTCTAATGTATTCGAGCCCCACGGGTTTGTACTTCTTACTTTTCTTCCTTTAAAAATGGAATAGAAGAAGTTGAACACGAACATCAATTGCACCGCAAATACAATGATCGAAACAACGGTGATCATTTTATTAAGATCCGTAAAATGATTGAATGAAGACCACAAACGGAAGTCCACATAACGGCGTGGCACACCGGCTAAGCCCTGGTAGTGCATTGGCCAGAAGATGAGGTAAGCGCCCACTAAGGTTACCCAGAAATGAATATAGGCTAAGGTGTTATTTAAATAACGTCCAAACATTTTAGGGAACCAGTGATACACACCGGCGAACATGCCGAAGAAAGCGGACACACCCATTACAATATGGAAATGCGCTACTACGAAATACGTATCATGCAGGTGAATATCAAGGGTTGAGTTACCCAGCCAGATACCCGTCAAACCACCGGAAATAAACATGCTTACAAAACCAATAGAGAACATCATACCCGGTGTGAAACGGATATTGCCGCGCCATAGCGTCGTGATCCAGTTAAACACCTTAATAGCGGATGGAATGGCGATCAGTAGCGTGAGCAACACGAACACTGAACCCAGGAACGGATTCAGACCGGAAACGAACATATGATGCGCCCAAACCAGGAAGGCAAGGATGGTGATGGCTAAAAGCGAACCTACCATCGCCATATAACCGAAGATCGGCTTGCGGGCATTTACGCTCATTACTTCCGAAACCAATCCCATTGCCGGAAGGATGATGATATACACTTCCGGGTGACCCAGGAACCAGAAAAGGTGCTGGTAAAGGATGGCGCTACCACCTTCGTTCGGAAGAATTTGTCCGTTCAATACGATATCGCTCAAATAGAAAGAGGTGCCAAGGTTGCGGTCAAATAGTAAAAGGATGAAGCCCGATAACAACACAGGGAAAGACAATACCCCAAGGATAGCGGTGAACAGGATCGCCCACATGGTCAATGGCATACGGGTCATGCTCATGCCTTTTGTACGCATGTTCAGGATAGTAGCGATGTAGTTCAAACCACCTAACAGCGAAGAAACTACAAACAAAGCCATGCTCACGATCCAAAGGTCCATACCGATTTTAGATCCTTCTGCTGCGCCCTGCAGCGCACTTAGCGGCGGGTAAGAGGTCCAGCCGCCACTGGCAGGCCCTGTCTGCACAAACAGGGAAGAGAACATCACCACACTCGCCAGGAAGAAGAACCAGTAAGACAGCATATTCATGAAAGGCGATGCCATATCACGTGCACCTACCTGTAGTGGAATAAGAAGGTTCGCAAAGGTTCCGCTCAAACCACCCGTCAATACAAAGAATACCAGCACCGTGCCGTGCATGGTGATCAGGGCATAATAAAACTCCGGCTGAATCTGACCACCCTTAGCCCAGCGTCCGAAGAAGGTTTCCAGGATCGGGAACGTTTCATCCGGATAAGCCAGCTGCAAGCGGAAGAGAACGGAAAACAACCCGCCTACTATTGCCCAGATGATACCGGTGATCAGGAATTGCTTAGCAATGGTCTTGTGGTCCATGCTAAAAATATACTTCGATACAAAGCTTTGCTTATGATGGTGGTCGTCGTGTCCGTGACCATTGCCATCGTGCCCTGTATGCAAACCGCCGTGGCTTGCAGTAGTTCCGGGAGGCACATTCGGGGTTATATTCTCGTTCATATCAATATCTTTTAGAAATGGTGTTTTCTATGGATTAATTAGTTGTAGTAAGGACAGCTACCGGTCTCGTTGTATCCGTAGCACTGGCAGGTGTCACTGGCTTCAATCCTGTTGTATCGGCTCCGGCTGGCGCGTTTCCTTTTGCGGCCAAATATTGCGGTTGCTTTGTAGCCAACCAGGCATTGTATTCTGCCTGCGTTTCCACCACGATCGTTCCTCTCATGCTAAAGTGGCCTTTACCACACATCTGGTCGCAGGAGATCTCGTAGTTGAAATCCGGGCCATACTTATCACGCATCTGGCGGGTAGTGAATTTTGGCGTGAACCACATCGTTGTCGGGATTCCCGGTACGGCATCCATCTTCATCCGGAAATGCGCCAGGCCTACGTCATGAATCACATCCTTCGCGCCAATGATCAATTTCACCGGTTTTCCCACTACAATGTGCATCTCACCGGTTGTATAAATATCATCATGATTCGCCGGGTCATCCCATAATTGTCCTAATGGGTTACTGGCAGCTTCGTTCACCTCTTTGTAATAGCGTTTACCGAACATGCCGTCCTTACCCGGGTAACGGTATTCCCAGTTGAATTGTTTGCCCGTTACTTCTACCACCATGGAATCTTTTGGTGCTTCCCCGGTGATCTGGAACCAATAATATAAGCCATAGCCTACCAGAACAGTAAGTGTGATGGCGGGAATAACGGTCCAGATCAACTCCAGTTTATTATTATGCGGATAATACAAAGGCTTCTGACCCTCTTTTTCCTGGTATTTAAAAGAAAACCAGAAAAGCCCTATCTGTGTGAGCACGAATACAATTCCTGTAATGGCCAGCGTAATGTAGAGCATATTATCAATGCGCTCTCCATGGTTAGAGGCGGCTTCGCCCAGTATCTTTCCCGCCAGGCGGTAGTTGCAATACCACACGCCAAAGAGCCCGGCGATGAGGAATGCTAACAGAAGGAACGCATTGATACGGTTATTCTCTTTCCGGGTCTTTTCTTCTCCCTTCAGGATAGATACGTATTCGCTTGCCTTCGCTATTTGAAAAACGATCACAAATCCCAGTATCAGCGCTATAACGATCCAAGTGGTTGACATAAACTAAAACAATTTGAAAATTTGAAAATTTGAAAATGCAGCATTGACTGCCCATCTTCTACTTTCATTTATCGTAACCTCTTTACTTCAATCAATTTCAATTCTACTTCCTATGTATGATGTACTATACTTTCCTTCAGGAACGGGTGATTCTTCGCGATCAATGGTGCTTTCGTTAAGCTTCTTGCCGTTACAAACATGATCAGACCTACAAACCCAAGAGCAATACCAAAATCAAAAAGCATATTCGGTACATGATCCGGTGAAATGCTTGGAAATACCATCTGGTAGAAATCGATCCAGTGCCCAAAAAGGATCATGACCGACAGCATCGTGATCGTTCCGTAATTCCGCTTGGAACCCCGACGCATTAATAGTAGCAGTGGCGCCAGGAAGTTGATGATCAGGTTCAGGAAGAACAAGCCGCGGTAAGCCCCTTGCAAGCGTGGTTCAAAATAAACGGTTTCTTCCGGGATGTTCGCATACCAGATCAACATGAACTGCGAATACCATAGGTAGGTCCAGAAGATAGAGAACGCAAACTGGAATTTACCCAAATCATGCAAATGCTCACGGGTAGTGAACTCCAGGTAATTATTATTCTTGAGAAACACTACAAACAAAGTAATTAAGGCGACACCCGCCACAAAAGATGAAGCAAATGTGTACCAGCTGAACATGGTGGAATACCAGTGTGCATCAAGGCTCATTAGCCATAGCCACGGAATGGTTGACATTACGGTTAGTCCAAACAACGCCAAGTAAGCCGCTGACCAAACCGTGCCGTTCCAGATGTATTTTTTCGCTTCAGGCAGTGCAAGTGGCTTATCATCTATTCGGCGGGAATGGCTACGCACTTTTTTTCCTAACAAAATCCATCCTACCAGGGTAATTACCGTCCAAACCGTAAAAAAGGTTTTACTTAAAAAGCCGGATTTGTGTAATAAAGCGGCGTCATGTTTTACATGCTCATCATCCGTCCAGTGGTAAAGCGTGTGATCGCCACCAAAAACAAGCGCCATTAATACGATAAAGGCAATCACTGCCATCACCGGCACACAAGCCGAAATCGCTTCACTCACTCTCCTGAAAGACATCTGCCAGCCGCCCCACGCTAATGTTGTGGCGCAGATAAAGAACATAGCAGCATTCACTACCAGCAAAAAGTAAACGCTATTGGTTAACAGCGACGCCCAAAAACGAGCCCGCTCATGCGAGGCTTCTTCGGTGTTTCCGGAAGCAGCGCCATGCGTGATGTATAAAAGGACCAGGGAAAGAATCCCCACCGCCATCAGTATGATAGATAGCGTATTGTATTTTTTCGGTATTACGTATTGTTCTCTGATTGCCATTTCCTTCTGTTTATAAATACCTCAATTAGTTAGATGCCTTTGTTGTATCGGTACCGCTTGCTGCACCCCCGGCAGCTCCTGCAGCAGCCGCAGTTGTATCCGCTCCAGTGCCACCTTGCTTACTGCGGATATAGTTGATGATCCACCAACGCTGCTCTGGCTTTACCTGCGATCCATAGCTACCCATTTGACCTTTACCATAGGTGATGGCGTGGTACATCTGTCCATCTGATAAAGCCTTCGTGTAATCATCTTTCAGGTTGCGTGGCGCAGATGTGAAAGGACCTTCGCCGCCTTTCCAAAGCGGGCCGTTACCATCAAGCGCTGATCCATGACAGATAGCGCAGTTGATCAAATAGATCCGCTCGCCTTCTTTCATTTGGGCGGGTGTGATATTCATTCCCGCCAGCGGGCTTGGGTAAGAAGCCGCTCTGGCATAGCCGCTGTCACCTTCCGGTATCGGGAACGTAAATGATTCGCCACGGGCAACCGTACCAATCACCGGCATACCATTGTATAAGATGTTCCGGCTGCGCAGGGAATCATACTCTCCGGCTACGTTATTATAACCATACGCTTCATAGGCACGGCTATAATACATATCCGGCATATAGGCCTGGCCTGGATTGTCGCCATGCGCACCACCACAACCGATCAGGCTAAGGACGCTTGCCACTACCGCTGTAACTATTGCTAATTTTTTCATCTCTCGTTTTTATTTTAGCCGGCTACCTCTACCTGGTGGTTATACAATTTTTGCTCTTTATCGTAGCGGCCCAACCACCAGCCGGTTTCTTTAAGTTGAACGCTTACATCCTGTGCGCCTACGCTTTGGAGGTAGCTTACAATTTCCTGCTCATTACTTCTTTCGTTCAGCTCGATCGCCATAGTGAAAGTATCATCCGTTGAGCGCAGGTTGAAATGATCCTTCTTCACGAAAGGCGCCAACTGGCACAGGTAGCAAAAGGTCAATACCATTCCCACGGCTGCAAACAATACCGTCAATTCAAACATGATCGGTATCCACGCCGGAAGGGAAAAGAAAGGCTTACCGCCGATATTCATCGGCCAATCGGATGTAAACACCCAGGTAATAAAAGAGAAGGCGGTTGCCGTACCGGTAATACCATAAATGAATCCTGCTGTGTGCAAGCTCGTGTCCCGCAAGCCCATCGCTGTATCCAATCCATGGATCGGGAACGGGGTATAGACATCGTGAATTTTATAACCGGTCTTCCTTACGTTTTTAATCGCAGGGAAAAGCACCTGTTCGTCATAAAAATTACCTACTACGAATTTCTTGATCGGCATCTTTTAAGCTTTTAGCTATGAGCTGCAAGCTTATCGCTTGAAACTCTTAATTTATTTATTCTCTTTCTTCTTCAGAGCTTGCAGCTAATAGCTGACAGCTCACGGCTTCTCTAATGCGTATGGCGATGAGCGAACTCTTCCACGCCTTCCCTTTCCACCACGTCCATTTTCTCTTTATAGTTCTCCCCGTTCTTCTTCAGGATATGCTTGATCTCTGCGATGGCGATGACCGGGAAGAATTTAGAGAACAGGAAATAACAGGTAAAGAACAATCCGAACGTGCCCATGTAAAATCCGACCTCCCAAATGGTTGGTGTGTAATACGGGCTCCAGCTTGATGGCAGGTAATCGCGATATAGTGAAGTAACGATGATCACAAAGCGCTCAAACCACATCCCGATGTTTACAATGATCGACATAAAGAAGGTAACCAAAATATTACGGCGCATCTTACGGAACCAGAAGATCTGCGGGGAGATTACGTTACAGCCCATCATCAGCCAGTAGCTCCAGCCATAAGGGCTCGCGAGGTTCACACGGTTTTGCTCAAAAGCAAACCACTCGTATTTCACGTTGGAGTACCACGCCATGAACAGCTCTGTCAGGTAAGCGATACCTACAATAGAACCGGTCAGTACAATTACTTTGTTCATTACCTCGATATGTTCCAGGGTAATGTATTCTTCGAGGCTTAAAACTTTACGGGTTACTAACAGGAGCGTTTGCACCATCGCGAAACCAGAGAAGATGGCACCCGCAACGAAGTACGGCGGGAAGATGGTCGTATGCCAGCCCGGGATAACCGAGGTAGCGAAGTCAAAGGATACAATCGTATGTACGGAAAGTACAAGCGGTGTAGAAAGACCGGCTAATACTAATGACAAGCTCTCATGGCGTTGCCAGTGTTTGGTAGAACCCGTCCAACCGAAAGCAGCTACACCATAAAAATGTTTTCTCCATTTTAGCTTCGCACGATCCCGTAGTGTTGCCAGATCAGGCAGCAAACCGGAATACCAGAAAAGAAGGGAAACGGTGAAGTAAGTAGAGATCGCGAATACGTCCCAAAGAAGCGGCGAGTTAAAGTTCACCCACAACGGTCCGCGGGTATTCGGGTAAGGCAGTGTAAAGAAGGCATTCCAGACACGACCCATGTGAAAGATCGGGAACTGACCGGCGCACATAACGGCAAAGATGGTCATCGCTTCCGCGGCGCGGTTCACACCTGTCCGCCAGCCCTGGCGGAAAAGCAACAAGATCGCGGAGATCAGCGTACCGGCGTGACCGATACCTACCCACCATACGAAGTTGGTAATATCCCAGCCCCAGCCAATAGTCTTGTTCAGGTTCCATTGACCGGTACCAAACCAAACCTCACGACCAACAGAGATCACCCCAAAGCCCAAAAGGGCAAGGGATATTAGGAATCCGATCCACCAGAGTCCGGAAGGCTTGGCTTCCACCGGGCGGCAAATATCTTCCGTTACCTGGTGGTAATCTTTATTACCTTCTACCAGTGGTGGTCTTACCTGCGACTCGTACTTAAGTAATGCCATACAATTTTCGCTTTTAGCTCCTAGCGCTTGCTGTTAGCTTTTATAATGTTTTCAACGTTTTATTTTGTCAATCGGCCTCTTGTCATCCTGAGCTTGACGAAGGACACTATTCACTTGCTTAGTGCGAAGGCACCGCTTGCTTATGCTCCTCTTTCGGACCGCCCGGCTCCTCGCTTTGTGTAGCGTGCTCGCCCATGTTCTCCCGGTTGGTCACGATCTCATCCGAGTTACGGATCCTGGCCAGGTAGCTCACATTCGGCACCGTGTGAATCATTTCGATCACATGGAAGAGCCGTTGCGGGTTGTTATTGCGCACTTGGCTTACCAAGCTGGTCTTGTCGTTTGCATTACCAAATACAATGGCGCTGGTAGGACAAGCCTGTGCGCAAGCCGATTGCACTTCATCCGGACCTAATGGACGGTTCTCCAATTTCGCCTTCAGCTTGCCTTCCTGGGTCCGCTGTACGCAGAACGTACATTTTTCCATCACACCACGGCTGCGGGTGGTCACATCCGGGTTCAGCACCATACGGGTCAGGTCGTCGTTCATCTGTTGCACCACATCATCCAGTTTACCCACACCGCTCTTCGGTCCCAGAACACCGTGTGTGCTGGCGCCGGTATAATCGCTCCAGTTGAAACGGCGCACTTTATAAGGGCAGTTGTTTGCGCAATATCTCGTACCGATACAACGGTTATAAGCCATTTGGTTGATACCTTCGGAACTGTGCATCGTTGCCGCTACCGGGCAAACATTTTCGCAAGGGGCGTTATCGCAATGCTGGCAAAGCATCGGCTGGAACACGACCGCCTTCAGGTCATCCGGGTTCTTCTCATCGCTTACAAAGTAGCGGTCAATACGCAACCAGTGCATTTCATGAGCCCGCAATACTTCGCTTTTACCTACCACCGGCACGTTGTTCTCCGTATGACAAGCCACCACGCAGGCATTACAGCCAATACAGGAATTCATATCGATCGCCATACCCCACTTTAAGCCTGGTTGAGGATGGTCACCTGGTGTGTACAGGGTAGAGCCGTTGCCGCGAAAATCGCCTTGGTCGCCGTACTCTTTATATAATTCTTCCCGCTCGTGCTTAAACTCGTTCGGGTTTTTCAGGAAAGAAGCCATCGTGGTTTCCTTCACTACTTCCGAACGGTTTTCGTAAGAGTTATGAACCTGCGTTTGTGCTATTTTATAAGACCCAACTGACCTCTCTGAAAGGGTTACATCATTATGATAATCTACGGTGCCGGTGGCTGCATTCAGGCGGGCAAAGCCAAATACGTTTTGCCCGGTGCCGTGTGTAGCCTTGCCGAAGGCTTCATTGCGACCATAACCTACTGCTACGGCGATGGTATCTTTCTGCATGCCCGGAACTGCTAAAACTGGCAGGGTTAGTTTCTTACCATTTACGGTAAGGTCGATCGTCGGCTTGTCACGGTAGTATTCATACTCCATGTCCAGCTCAATGCCAAGCTCTTTCGCTTTCGCTACGGAGATCATGGCGAAGTTGTCCCAGGTAGCTTTTGTGATCGGGTCTGGTAATTCCAGCAACCACGGGTTACCGGATTGTTTCCCGGTTCCCATTGATACGTTCTGGTAAAGAACTACTTCGTTTTTGGCGCGGTTGCCCGGCGCCGTGATAGCGGCAATAGCGCCTGCCATTCCACCGCTGTTAAAAGAGCCGCCTCCTGTTGTTACAGGTGGCGTAGTAAATGTATTCGTTGTTCCTGCCGCGGTGATCGTATCAGTAACCATAGCGCCTACTGCGGCTACGGGTGCAGCTACCACGCCTGTTCCGCGTCCGCTATTCTCTAAAATGCCATCCTGCAATGCCTGGTCAAAAGCCTGCATGCCACCTAAGCGGCCGCTCCAGAACGTACGGAAATAAGTTTCCCAATCGGTATTCGCCCCGCTCCATTTTAATAACGACGTTTGGAAAGGACGTGTTTTGAAAAGCGGGTAAATAGTAGGCTGGATGAAAGAAATATAGCCCGCTCTCGGCTCCGCATCACCCCAGCTTTCCAGGTAATGATGCGTAGGAATAATATAGTTAGAAAGTTCAGCGGTCTCGTCCATCTTTCCGTTGAAAGAAACGGATAGCTTTACCTTCTTTAGTCCATCTGCAAAGCCTTTGGCATTAAAATAATCATAAGCCGGGTTCACATCGTACATCAGCAAAGCGCCTACCTGCCCGGCGTTCATCGCTGCTACGAGGTCGGTCATTTCGCGGTCGATGCCCGCTTTTGTTTGCAGCGGTGTGCTCCAGTTGATAGTGGTTCCATTGGCACCGATCGCGCTGTTGATAGCGTTTACTACGGTCTGCACGTTCGGATCATTGCTGCCGCAAACCACCAGGGCACGTCCACGATTGGCTTGCAGGTCTCTTGCGATCTTTACAATACCAGCTTGCAGCTTGGCATCTGCCATGGTTGCGTTCTGCCCGGCGCCACCTACCGCATTCAAAAGGGCTAAAGCCACCATACCCATATCGGAAGAACGTGCGGTGAAGCGTTCGTCAGCATTACTGCCGGTCAGGCTCAGATAGCTTTCTATCTGGTAGTGCTTGCTCATGGTCGGCTTCGCTTCGTTGATCTTGCGGCCGTAAGAGTATTGACGGGCAAACTCCACCGGGTTGAGCCAGGTTCCTAAGAAATCGGCGTTCAAACTCACGATCACAGCGGCCTTATCAAACTGGTAAGCCGGGATCGCTCTTCTTCCCATGGAAGCTTCGTTGGCCTGCAGCATACCGCTGAAAGAAACGGCGTCGTATTGCACATGGCGGCTGCCTGGGTATCTTCCTAAAAAGCCAGTAATAACTTGACGGGTAGAAGGTGAAACGATCGTGCTGGTCAACAAAACCACCGGAGCGCCACCCAAGCCTGCGATGGCGTTTCCTACAAGGCTGTCCAATTGTTCGTAAGTAGGAACCTCTTCCCAATTGCTGCCGTTGCGGCGCATGGGATGCGTCACACGATACATATCATAAAGATCAAGCACGGAGGCCTGCATACGGGGCGACGTACCACCCACTGTCAGGGTAGAAAGGGCATTACCTTCTATTTTGATGGGCCGACCGTCACGCACTTTGGCAATGGCTGGTACTACCTCGCCATCTTGCACAAACGTGGTAGCGTAGTATTTTGCAATACCGGGAGTAATGTTTTCCGGGCGGTTCACATAAGGAATGGCCTTACGCACCGGCATATCGCAGCTCGCCGCTAAGGTAGCGGCAGCCGTGCTGAAGCCTAAATATTTAAGGAAATCGCGGCGGGGCGTTTTCGCATCCAGCAAGCCTTTGTCTTCAAAATCCGCAAAGGGAAGGTCCTCACGGAACTCGTCCTTGTTTTCTTTCTGAAAACGTTCGTTATCATTCAGCTCAGCGAAACTTTGCCAATACTTTTTATTGCTCATAATGAAACCCCCAATCCCTTTTCCGGGAAAGTTTTGGTTTAATGTTGAATAAACTTAATCCTGTACAAGTGTGCGACGCAACCGAAGCTCAATTAAGTGCTCAAGCCGACCTCCTAAACTTGTATCCTATCTTAAAGAACTTTAACTATCAATAAAAACTGCTGCACCTAAGTTCCCCCACCGGGAGACAGGGGGCTTAATAGTGACACTTCTGGCATTCCAATCCACCAATATCCTTCACGGTCACGCTATCCATTTTACCGTTCTTGATATCGTTATGAAACTTCTCGTAAATGCTGTAGAATTTGTTGCCGGTGGTGCTGTCGGTGTTGAACTGCACTTTTGATTCGCGGTGACAATTGATACACCAGCCCATACTCAGCTCGGCTTCTTGCTTCACCACATCCATGTCCTGGATATTGCCGTGACAGGTTTGACAAGCCACTTTACCCGCATTGATATGCTGCGCATGATTAAAATACACATGGTCAGGCAGATTGTGGATCTTCACCCACTCCGGCGAAGTAGCTTTCGAAGGGTCCCAGGGCTTACCGGGCGTGAAATTGGCGTACTTGTAAAGCTTTTGAATTTCCTGTGTGCCGTTTATCTCTTCGCCATCTTCGTTATACAGCTTCGGACCTTTCACATATTCATTGATGGTCTTATGGCAGTTCATACACACGTTCAGGGAAGGAATGCCGGCATGTTTGCTTTCCCAGGCACTTCCATGACAGTACAAGCAGTTGATCTGGTTGATGCCGGCGTGCACTTTATGCGAATAATAGATCGGCTGCGCCGGCTGGTAGCCCTGCTGGCGGCCCAGACCAATAGCACCTTTGGCTACGAAATAGCCACCCACTACAAAAAATACTAAGGCCATCAGGGCGATGTAAACTTTATTTTTCCAGAAAGGCACCTGTTCAGGGCGAAGGATGCCTTCTCTATCATCGGATAATTTCTTCAGGTTGTTGTTCACCTGCATCAGGATCAGCGCAACCATCGCCAATACAAGAGAGATGATGCCAAAGATGAGGGCGTTGCGGGAAGCAGCTTCATTTTTTGAAGGATTCCCATTTTTGGGCTCATCATCATCAGTTTTTTTCTCCACTATTGGCGCTGTAATGTATTCCGTGATCGCATCTATTTGCTTATCTGTCAAGGCCGGGAAAGACTGCATGATGGAACCGTATTGCTGCTGCAGACCCTTGGTGTAGCCGGTTCTATCGCCATTCATATAGCTCGCCGGGTTTTTGACCCATTTGTACACCTCTTTCTGGTCGGCCCATGGTCCCCGCTCCTTAAAACCTCTTAACGCGGGTCCGGTGGAAGCTTTGTCCAGGTTATGACAGGTGTTACAGTTTTGCTGAAACAATTGTTTGCCCTCAGCAGCACCTTGTGCCTGTATATTGAACGATAAAAAGAGGGAAAACATCCCAAGCAGCGCAATCCTCGTAACGTTAGTCTTTGAAAAACTCATAGATACATCCGATCTAAAATGTGGAAAATTTCCTGAATCGGGTGCAAAAATATGACAGGAAATTTACAAAACACTATTGCTGTTAACTTTTTTTTAGTGCCGTACCGGCCTGCATTTCAGCGATTTAGAGGAAACTTTTGGGCTCGCGAAAATAGTTCAAATTCCCTTTTCAAACGCTGCCGATATTCACCTTTCCAATGTTAAGAACCCTGCCTGTAGTAAGCATTGGGGATGATCTTCGTGGTACATTCGCAGGGCTATGCAAGATTCTATTGAACACCGGTTAGGTAAAAATGGGGAAGAGAACGTGATCAAGGTGGCAATCTTTGCTTCAGGTGCTGGCACAAATACTAAAAAGATCATTCACCATTTCCGGGAGCATGCTTTTATAAAGATCAGCCTTGTCGTATGCAATAAGCAGGGTGCCGGTGTTATATCCATTGCACAGGAGGCTGACATACCGGTATTGATGATTCAAAAAGAGCGTTTCCTGGCTGATGGATACCTGACTGAATTGAGAGCCGCAGAGATTGATTTTTTAGTGCTGGCGGGCTTTCTATGGAAGGTACCCGCTGTGCTGACAGCAGCTTATCCCAACCGCATTGTGAACCTTCATCCGGCCCTTCTGCCGGCGTATGGTGGCAAAGGTATGTATGGAGCAAATGTTCATGAAGCGGTTATTAATTCCGGAGATTCCGAATCAGGAATTACGATCCATTATGTGGACGAGCATTACGATAACGGGGATATTATCTTCCAGGCAACCTGCCCTGTCCTTCCAACTGACACCCCGGAAACCTTAGCAGCTAAAATACATGCGTTGGAGTACCAGCACTTTCCGGCAGTAGTGGCAGAGGCAATTAATGCATGGAAAAGCCTTCAATAATGCAACATTTCTAAATGCTTGGATATAACAAAGGGTACCGTTTCAATAGGTACCCTTTGCTACATCTAAACCGCCTGATGATGCGCAAATAAAAACGCCCTGCTAATTTTGCTTCGTAGTAGCGGCTTCAGTTGGTGCCAGTAGTGCCTTGTCCACCAATGTCATTTTACAAACACCACATTTTTCACCCTTCGCATAGGTCTTTTCTCCTTCACATTTCATAGGGCATTGGTAGTTTGCTTTTATCTTCTTTGCCGCTGACATATCCTTTGTAGTCATCTTACAGGTAGGACATTTTCCTTCTTCTTTGTAGGTCTTGGTTCCCTCACACTTCATGAGGCACTGATAAGCAGGTTCATTGATTTCCCTCGCGGCTGCACCCTTCTTGGCTTTTGCTTTTTGGGCGCTTACTTGCGTAAATGCCAGTCCCATACATAAGAACATAAATACGATACGCACTTGCTTCATGTTTATAAGTTTTAAGGTCTTTAATGTTTTTATCAGTTAACAGGTGCCCGTTATGAGCACCTGTTAATTTGTATTCAGCTATTTTATCTCGCGATTACCACTTTGGTTGTTAACACATCCTTGCCACTAACGATACGTACCTGGTAAACGCCAGCCGCCATACCGGTGAGATTAAGGCTTACGTCTTCGGTAATGTAAGATACCACTACCGATTGATTGGCTACCAGTTTACCGTTGCCATCCATTACCTGCACCGCTACTTTACCTGGGGCAAAGTTGGTAAGGCGAAAGTTAACGTTACCACGGCTTGGATTCGGGTAAGCCATCACAGTAGCCACTTTCACTTCTGCCGCTGGTTTCACCGCGCCTTCCTGGCGGGTTACGGTGGTGATATTACAAGACCCGAGGTAGGAACCTTTAGACAAATGACTGGCTACCGCGTTGTCAGAGATGCAAATGGTGTGGGCATTGCCAGCATTACCCGGAGGCACCTGGCAGACCAGCACTTTATCCATTTTGTTGCCGCAACGGATGTCACGAACCATGATGGTTTTGGTAAAGGTCTTCGCACAACCCTTGCTGTCGGTTACCACCACGCTAAAGGTCACGTCGCCGTCGCCGGCAGCGGTCACTTTAATGGAAGACGGATCGCCTGGCACTACGGTGTAAGTAGCTGCGGTGCCGGTCTTGCTCCAGCTATACGTGTAAGGCGCTGTGCCGCCGCTCGCCGTTACCTTGATGGTAGCGGAAGAAGCCGGCGCATAACCTAAGTACAACGTATTGGCATTTACGCCTTGTGGCAATACGGTGAAGCTATTCAGCGTTGCATTCAGCTTTGGATTTATTACTATGACCGTTGAGCAGATGGTAGTGTTGCCAGTTACATCTTTTACCGTCCAGGTGATAGTGCTGGTGCCCGGGTTGAATAATCCCGAAGCATTTTGTCCATTACCAATTCTGGTAGTAGCGCCGGTGATAGAAAAGCTATAGCTGATAGGTGAGCAGTTGTCAGTAGCTGTGATAGCCGGAACCGCATATTGTTGATTGTCAACATAGCAATATACCGGTACAGAAGCCTGCGGACAAACCACTACCGGCGCCGTAATGTCACGAACCGTGATGGTTTGAGCACAGGTGCTGAAGTTACCGCTTACATCGGTTGCTTTCCAGGTGCGGGTGATCGTGTAGTTATAGTAACCAGCATGGTTCACACTCGCGTTCTGAGAGCTTACATCCGTAGATGTAATGCTTACCGGAGAGCAATTATCAGTTGCCGTTGCGCTACCGTTAACAGCAACGCTGGTGTTGTCCTGGCAGTTCAGCGTAACATTTGAAGGGCAACTAACAACTGGCGCTGTCACATCCTGTACGCTGATCACCTGGATGCAGTTCGAGCTGTTACCAGTAATGTCCGTAGCCGTCCAGGTGCGGGTAATGGTATAATTGTAATGAGCCGGGCTTGCCACATCACTGCTTTGTGTGCTCACGTCACCAGATGTGATGCTTACAGGAGAACAATTATCTGTAGCCGAAGCAACGCCATTAGATGCAGTTCCAGTAGCATCCTGGCAATTGAGGGTTTTATCAGCCGGACATGTAATGACTGGTGCAGTCACATCTCTCACCGTGATAACTTGTACGCACTGGCTGCTATTGCCGGTAATGTCTGTTGCGTTCCATGTTCTGGTGATCGAGTAGTTGTAATGACCAGCATTATTCATATCTGCCACCTGCGTACTTACATCTGAAGATGTGATAGTAACCGGTGCGCAATTGTCTGTTGCTGTAGCTGTCCCGTTGGCTGCCACACTTGTAGCGTCCTGACAGTTAAGCGTTTTATCAGCCGGGCAGGCGATTATTGGTGCCGTGATATCTTGTACGTTGATCAGCTGCACACAAGAAGTACTGTTACCATTGTTATCGGTAGCTGTCCAGGTGCGTGCGATGGTATAATTATAATGAGCGGCATTATTGATGTCAGCGTTTTGTGTACTGGCATCTGCCCAGGTGATCGTAGCGATTCCACAAGCATCTGTAGCAGTAGCCCTACCGGTGTTAGCTGGCGTCGTATTATCCTGGCAAGCGATAGTAACCGCATCCGGGCAAGTGATAAGCGGTGCTACTTTGTCTTCTATCGTAACAATTGCTGTATTGCTCGCCGTGTTGCCGTGAATATCTGTCACCGTTAAGATCACCGTATTTGCACCAACGTTCGTGCAATTGAAGCTGCTCTTATCGATGCTTATAGAAGCGATACCACAATTATCAGTTGAACCGTTGTTCACCTGCTCTTTGGTGATGGAGGCTTGTCCGGAAGCATCCAGGTAAATAGTAAAGCTGTTAGTTGTTACCGCAGGTTTTTCGTTATCGGTAACGGTTACTGTTTGTGTAGTGGTGGTGCTGTTGCCATGGATGTCTGTAACTGTCCAGGTCACCGTTGTAGTTCCCACAGGGAAGGTAGCCGGTGCGTCATTGCTGAGCGTGGCTACCCCGCAATTGTCTGTTGTCAGAGGTGTGCCCAAAGCAACCGTTGCATAGCATTTGCCGGCATCATTGTTCTGGGTAATGGCACCCGGAGCGGTAATGCCTGGTGCTTCGTTATCGCTCACGGTTACCGTAAAGGTGCAGGTAGAAGAGCCAACCGCGTTGGTAGCTGTCGCGGTCACTACCGTTGTGCCTACCGGGAAGAAGGAGCCTGGTTGGTGCGAGTAGGTAATGGTAGAAGCAGGAATCGCCGTGGTCTCCGTAGCGGTGAAGCTTACGATAGTGCCACATTGTCCCGGTGTATTGTTTACGGTAATGTTACCAGGGCAAACAATTACCGGTGGTACGCCTACAACCGTTACCGTGAAAGAACAGCTGGTGTTCAAGCCCGCAGCGTCTGTAACAGTATAAGTAACCGTTGTAACGCCGATCGGGAAAGTAGCGCCACTTGGTAATCCTAATGTAAGAGCTGTCGTAGCTCCAGAACAATTATCGG
>JAOQAI010000005.1 GCA_025963645.1 Flaviaestuariibacter sp. | reverse complement strand
ACACTCCCCAGCCAAATTTATTTTGAGAATTATTGAAGAATCTTAATCCCTTAACAACCCAATAACAACCTGACTACCAAACACTTAAAAGAACTAAACCACTCCCTAAAAGCGGACGGCAAAGATACAAAGTTTAAACACCATCCACAACCTTTTTTAAAAGAATTGCGTAAAGATTTTGTGAAAAGAACTTGGCGGCTTCTTGCCTTGCTGACACCCAATTTGAAAGAACGGACGCAAAGATAAGAAGATTGGACTGGAGAACCTTAATAAAAAACAAAAGCGCATTTTATGTTTGGAAATATGTTAGGTAACGGTGGTGATATGCAGGGCCAAGTGGGTGAGCTAGTAGAAAATTAAAATCCAAAGCCCGCTTATCCGATGAGCAGGCGCAAAAGACTTTGGAGACCATCAAGAATTTTGTAGTGGACAAATACCCGATGCTGGGTGGTGCGGTGAATAATATTTTTGGAAAGTAAGCGCTTTTCGCTTTTTAAGAAACAAAGCCCTGTAGAGAACTACAGGGCTTTTGATTTTACGCCGGTAGTGCAGAAAACAAGTTAACACTAAATACTTTTCATACTATACAGCCTCAAAAACTTTTTAGTAGTAGTATGGGCACAACTTGTCTTTAATAATCCAGCAATTATTTTGTTTCATTAAGTAGAAAATCTGGCCTCCATCTAATGTATCCAAAAGAATCAGCACCCGATTATGATCTATAAAAATAGGTATGGAAAGTGCAATCCAATTGCGGTATGGAGTCTGCCTTGCTTTGGACTTTGGTATTATCGCATTCGCTAATCTCCCTTTTTCCCATCGGAAATTACTAGCTTTTCGAATTTGACGGATAACACTTAATGAATCCTTAATTGTTAGTTGGAGTCTTGAAAATACTGGAGGAAAACAATCCTGAAAATTTATATTATAAGCAGAATCAATCAGATTGCTTCGTGCTTTCTCTCTCTTTAAAACTGCTTTAGCAACTAAATAGTAATCTTCTTTTTCTTGCGCAAATCCATCCCTCATTATGAATAGCGATAGGTATAAAAATAAAAGAATTTTACTCATAATCCCAATTATTGACAGGGTGTTCCTGATGTAGCCACCCGATGTTTTGATATTCTCACAAGTATGTCCGTAGCCTCCGAGGGATGGTTAGTATTTATGGAATCCCAAGCGTTTGTGGCTTGCAAGCCTGCCCAAGATAAAGCTTTAGCGTCCAAGGGATTAATATTAGGGTATGCATCCACTAATGCAACTTGTAGTTGGTTTGAGAAGGCAACAGCCATATGATTATGATGAATAAGTGGGTCTGTCATTCCACCTGCAATTAAATACCCATGAATAGTTTCATGGTAAATTGTTTGGGCTGTGTATTCTTTTGATGCATTTGGAAGTACGTTACCGTTTAACTTGGTTCGTATCAAATATCCACCGGTAGATGACCAACCGATATGATTTGAACGAGCATCAACATTTGAAGCTAAATCAAAGACTTCGACAAAACGTAAATTACAATCTGTGCTCGCACCAAAAATATTTACTAAAATGTTTGAAACCGTATTTTGAAATTCACCAGCCATTAAGTGATTCAATGTTTCTTTCAAGCAAGGGTTAGATATGCTATCAATGACATTATCAATATGTGCAGGTATGTTATCGTCATCTTCAAATTCATACGGCTCCCACCCGGGCGGATCGTCGTCGCCGCCACCACCAGGGCTGCATCCGCCGCCGCCAATGGTTCCATAAGGCCGGCAGGAACTTCCTCCGCCGCCGCCACCATCTTCGCTATACCAGCTATCGACTTCAAAATCAAGGCAGGCTTGTGAGAAACACTGGTCGCAAAGATCGCAGCGGGGCGAGCAATACTCCGGCACATTAGTGCAATGATAATTATTGAGGCAAACGGTTACAATTTCAAGTGTAAATCTTCCGGCAGGGTCTGGCTGCCTGTTCCTTATCTCAAGGACACGGGACTCGGTGCCAGCCACATTCGGAGAAAGGCAACTGAATAGCCTCTCATCAGTTACTCTAAATTTAGTATATCCAAACACACTATTGTCCAATAACATGAAACGCAAGGCATAGTTTTCAGCGGAAGCCGTATCTGTAACACAGCTAAACGATTTCTGCTCATAGGCACCACTGTTATAAACAGCCATAGATATGGAGTCCGATACGGTGGCTTCAATAAAGGCATTTACTTTCTCTTCACCCTCCAATACCAATGGTATAACAAGGAGCGTGTCTCCCGCTTCGCCTGTTGTACCCCTGCTTGCAGGCGATAATTTAGTAGTATAGCTTATGACAGCTTTACTCCATAGGGGATAACCTTCCCGCCGAATGAAGCTAGATAGAAAGTTGGCTTTAATGTCTTCATCTTTAATCTTTTGTGCTATTCTCTTTAATGCCGGGCTAGCATTTGCCGGCAGGGAATAAAACTTTTGCGCCTGACTTTGAGGGGTCGAAACCGAGTTGACATAATCCAATTTCCGGCAAGCAAAAAATAGGAGCAGGATAGCGGATGTGGCTAAAGCCAAAGCCTTGGTTGAATTGAATAGAGGCATCGGTCAGGTTTATTAGGTATCGGAAAGCTATGGAAAAAATTGAAGATTTTAAGTTTTATTTGTCCTAATGTTTTAAGTGAATTGAGACCGTTGCTTCGAACTCACTATGCACTAAAACTTTAGGGCAATGCTTTTTACATAATAATAATTTTAATGACTGCACAAAAAAATCCCGCACCAGGCGGGATTTGTATTCTACGAATGGTTAATAAGCTCTTAGCTGCAACCCATGCTATTACCGCAGTTCAAACACTTGTAGCAAGTACCGCTGCGCACAGTAATATGTCCGCAAGTATTACAAGCCGGTGCATCGCTCTGCATGCTGCGCATCGCACTGTTAGCGGCATCCATTCCTGAAGTGGCTTTCACGGTGGTCTTTTGTGCTGCCTTGGCTGCCTGCGGCGTGGAAGCTACCACCCGAACACTTGACAACTCGGGTTGCTTTACGGGCTCATCCCAAGGTTCGGTACCGGTGTTCATCACTTCGGGCTTATCCAGCACATGCACCAGGTCGGTGCGGTTTAAGTATTCGTAACCCAACGCTCTGAAAATAAAATCAACAATAGACGTAGCCGACTTAATATTCGGATGCTCTACGAAACCAGCCGGATCGAATTTAGTAAACACAAATTTCTCTACGAATTCTTCCAGCGGCACACCGTATTGCAAGCCAATGGAGATTGAAATAGCAAAGCAGTTCAGCATACTACGCATGGTGGCGCCTTCTTTCGCCATATCAATAAATATCTCGCCTAACGCACCATCAGCGTATTCGCCAGTGCGTAAGAACACAGTTTGACCGTTGATCTTTGCTTTTTGCGTAAACCCTTTGCGTTTTGCCGGCAGCGAGCGGCGTTCTACAATAGAGGCCAACTGGCGTTTGAGATTTGTATCCGGAGAGGCTTGTACCCGCTTCGTTACTTCTTCCAGCAATTCATCAATGGTCAGTTTTGCCATATCCACGATAGAGGAATCAGTTTGAAGTTCGGAGTTTGGAGTTTGGAGTTGAGCGCCCTCTGCGCCTGCTTCTTCACTCTTCTTCTTTTTGTCCGATTTGTTAGAAAGCGGCTGCGACAATTTAGAGCCATCACGGTATAACGCACAAGCCTTCAAGCCTAACTGCCAGCTTAACAGATATGAATCGGCGATCTCATCCACCTGTGCTTCGTGTGGCAGGTTGATGGTTTTGGAAATGGCGCCGGAGATAAACGGCTGCGCGACACCCATCATGCGGATATGCCCGTGTGCATGAATAAAGCGTTCGCCTTTCTTGCCGCATTTATTGGCGCAATCAAATACCGGCAGGTGTTCTGGTTTTAGTAACGGCGCGCCTTCGATGGTCATCGTACCGCAGATATAATCATTTGCTTCTTCAATCTGCTCATCAGAGAAACCTAAGGCTTCGAGCATGTTCCAGGAGAAGTCGTTATAGTCCGTTGCATCAAAGCCTAAGCGCTGCAAGCATTCTTCGCCCAGCGAAAATCTATTGAATGCGAAGCCGATCTCGAAAGCAGAAGCCAGCCCGCTTTCCAGTTTCGTTATTTCCGCAGCTGTCAAGCCTTTCTCACTAAGCGTCTGACGATTGATATGCGGTGCGCCATCGAAAGAAGCCGAACCCACTGCATACTTAATGATGGCATCTTTTTCCTTTTCAGAATATCCAAGGTTCGTTAACGCCACCGGCACCGATTGATTGATGATCTTGAAATAGCCACCACCAGAAAGCTTTTTGAATTTAACCAGCGCAAAGTCTGGCTCAACACCCGTAGTATCGCAATCCATTACCAGCCCGATGGTACCGGTTGGTGCGATCACCGTAGCCTGCGCATTGCGATAGCCGAACTTCTCTCCCATTTCTACCGCATCGTCCCAAGCCTTACAAGCTGCTTTCAGCAAGTAGTCTGGCGTATGTTGCGCTTTCAAGCCTTGTGGCTTCACGCTCAGGCTTTCGTAGCTATCCGCATCGTATGCTGCCAAACGATGGTTGCGCATCACACGAAGCATGTGCTGCTTATTTTCTTCGTAGCGTGGGAAGGCACCCAGGTGTTCCGCCATCTCCGCAGACGTTTTATAAGAAACACCGGTCATGATAGCCGTGATAGCGCCAGCAATGCCACGGGCTTTTTCGCTGTCGTAAGGAATGCCACTTACCATCAGCATCGTACCGAGGTTGGCATAACCCAAGCCTAGCGTACGGTATTCATAGCTTAATTGGGCTACTTCTTTTGATGGGAATTGCGCCATCAATACCGAAATTTCCAATACGGTTGTCCACAGGCGGCAGCAATATTCAAAGCCCTCTACATCAAACGTATTCTTGTCGTTGTTGTAAAACTTCATCAGGTTGGCTGATGCGAGGTTACAAGCGGTGTTATCGAGGAACATATACTCCGAGCAAGGGTTGGAAGCCCTGATCTCGCCACCTTCCGGGCAAGTATGCCACTCGTTAATGGTAGTATTGTACTGCGTTCCCGGATCGGCGCAACGCCAGGCGGCATAAGCAATTTGATTCCACAGTTCCTGCGCCGGTAGTTTCTTCATGACCCTGCCATCGCTGCGAGCGGTCAGTTCCCAATCTTCACCGGCTTCTAATTTTTCAAAGAAAGCATTCGGGATACGAACAGAGTTATTAGAATTCTGTCCGCTCACCGTGCGGTACGCCTCACCTTCATAATCAGATGCATAGCCTGCAGAAATCAGCGCCGCTACTTTCTTTTCTTCTTCTGTTTTCCAATTCACGAATTGTACGATCTCCGGGTGGTCAATATCCAGGCAAACCATTTTAGCTGCCCGGCGTGTCGTACCACCGCTTTTAATAGCCCCAGCCGCACGGTCGCCAATTTTTAGGAAGGACATTAAGCCACTGGACGTACCGCCACCACTCAGTTTTTCACCTTCGCCACGAAGGTTGGAGTAGTTGGTACCTACACCAGAGCCATATTTGAAAATGCGGGCTTCACGCACCCAGAGGTCCATGATGCCACCATCATTCACCAGGTCATCTTCAACGCTCAGGATAAAGCAGGCGTGTGGCTGGGGACGCTCATACGCCGATGTTGATTTCTTCAGTTGGCCATCGGCCTGGTCCACGAAATAGTGCCCTTGCGCCTTGCCGGTGATGCCATAGCTTTCGTGCAATCCGGTGTTGAACCATTGCGGTGAATTGGGCACACACATTTGCGCCAGTATGCTGTATACCAGCTCTTCATAAAAAACCTGTGCATCTTCCGCGGAAGCGAAATAGTCATTGCGTTCGCCCCAAACCCGCCAGCAGTTGGCCATGCGGTGCGCCACTTGCTTCGCCGATGTCTCGCGGCCCAAAGAACCATCCGGCTGCGGCACCCCCGCCTTGCGAAAATATTTCTGTGCAAGAATATCGGTAGCGATCTGGCTCCAACCTTTCGGCACTTCGCAGTTATTCATTTCAAATACCACTTCCCCGCTTGGGTTGCGAATGACAGAGGTGCGATAGTCGTATTCAAAGAGATCGAAAACAGGAACATTTTCCTTTGTGAATTTGCGGGGGAAACGAAGCCCTTTTGTCTGTTTTTTTGCAGAAGCCATATCCTAAAATTTTGTAGTGAGAATTAAACCTGTCCCAGGAATTGCGTGGGACGACGAAAGTATCTTTCCCTTGCGAAAAAAAGATACCGGAAATATGCACATTGGGCTATTAGAATGGGGATAAGTTTTAGGAGGCTTAACTGTGGTGTGTTTGATGATTTTTACACGCTCTATCCACATTTTCTGGCAAAAAAAATTTTTGGTATACGCCCCAAAAATGGTATTATGTTTTTAACGGACCACGGCATTTTTGTGGACTCAGGCATACTTTAAAATGAGATTCAAGCACTTATAAAATCTGGCCGCAACAGCATTGCAAAAGTTTTCGCATTTTTGTACTCATTAACGGATTGCGGATGCAGATGCCTGTCTATCAAACATTACTGGGAAAAAAGCGGAGTGGTAAAAAATCCTTTGCGGTCTTAATAGATCCGGACAAGGTAACGACTACCTCTTTAGATGATCTTTTACAGTTGGCCATAACTGCCAAAGTAGATTATTTCTTTGTGGGCGGCAGCCTGGTAGTAAGCAACCAACTTGATGAATGCATTCTCCAGATCAAGTCTCAAACCAGTATACCGGTTATACTTTTCCCTGGTAGCCCTTCGCAGATAAGTCACCACGCAGATGCTTTATTATACCTCTCGCTTATTTCGGGACGTAACCCTGAGTTGCTGATCGGGCAACATGTGATCTCGGCGCCTTTTGTAAAAAAAAGCGGACTGGAAGTCATGCCTACCGGCTATATGGTTATTGACGGGGGGGCACCTACTACGGTTTCTTATATCAGTAATGCCGCACCCATACCCGCTGATAAGGCTGATATTGCCATGTGTACTGCCATGGCTGGCGAAATGCTGGGGCAGCGGCTGATTTATATGGATGCCGGAAGCGGCGCTAAGAAAGCGATCTCTGAGGAGATGATCACTGCTGTAGCAAGGAATATCGAAGTGCCGCTGATCATCGGGGGCGGAATCCGGGATGCGGAAAAAGCGTATCGTAATTGTAAGGCCGGTGCAGATGTGATAGTGGTGGGCAATGCTATTGAGAAAGACGCTAGTTTAATTAAGGAAATAGCTGCGGCTATTCATTCGGTGCCGGTTGTCTCCTAAATCATTTTATTCGCTTGATCCGGCTCGGGGTTTGTTTTCCATCAATTATTGGTTGACAAGCGGTAGCAACTGCCCGAATAATACGAGCCATATTCTCAATATCTATTTGCGACATATCATCGCAGGCTGCATGGTAGCATAGATAAGAATCATCACTGCACATGATCGAATGCGCCGGAACCCCTTGCAATGCAAAAGGATAATTATCGGAGCGCCTGAATAGTTCCTGTTTGATATCCGGTTCCGACTTTATTTTAATCTTACTTCCCCGCAAGGTCTTCGCCAACATGAAAGCCAAATTGGAATGATCAGCACCCGTCACAAAGAAAGCGTTAGGTCCAATCGTTGAATGCCCGATCATTTCAATATTGATATGTGCTTTTATCGCTTTTGGAAGCAGCCGGCGAACAAAGGCTTGCGAACCTAACAGACCCAATTCTTCACCCGCAAATGCAGCAAAAATGATAGTGCGGGCATTGTCTTGTCGCGATGAATAATAATGAATTAAAGAAAGCAGTCCACTGATTCCGGAAGCATTGTCATTTGCCCCGTTATAAATAGAATCGCCGCCGCCACTCGCTTTCGTTCCCAGGTGATCATAATGGGCTGAAAACAATACTACTTCCTCCGGCTTTGTTTTTCCGGGAAGTACGCCTATTATATTGAGCAATAGTTTTCCTGGGTTGTATAAACCCTGACCATCCGCTTGATAGTCTTTGGCAGTAAGATTAAGAGAGCTAAATGGCTGGAAATAAGAACTATCACCAGGGAATAGATTCAATCCTTCCTGACGATAAACATTGGCAATATACAAAGCAGCAGTTTGCAAGCCTTTTGTGTAATTGCCTCGTCCCTTCAAACTATCCGACGACAAGTAGGAAAGATGTTGTCGCACTAATGCAGTCGCAATAGTATCCGCAACAGGTTGTGCAGATACGTTGAAAAAAGAGTTGGCAAAAGCAATAACAAAAACAAGCGATCTAACCATCAGCTTATTATTGCAGCCCTTCCGGCTTCACCCGGCTTGGAGTATCCTTTCCCATCACGATCGAAGTAGCGCTTTTGGCAATGGCTGAGATGATTGCGGCCATATTTTCCATGTCTAATGTGCCCACTTCATCACTCACTTTATGATAGTTTGGCTCTACATCCATTTTAGAAGTGGAGATGGTATGCGCCGGCACACCTAACCGCGCCAGGGTGGCATTATCCGAGCGATAGAAAAGGTTTTGCTGCGGATAGGGATCGGGGTGAAAAGTAAAGCCTGATCCTTCAAGATTCCTTTGCAGAATGGCGCCCATATCGCTCTTTTCAAAACCAGTAATGAAAGCCGAGTTTCGTCCCCATTTGCTTTCCGTACCTATCATTTCGATGTTGAACATCGCCATCACTTTTTCCGGCGCTAACTGCCGCGAAAAATAGGTGGCTCCAAAGCCGCCGCTTTCTTCCGCCGTGAAAGCACTGAAAACAAGCGTTCGCTCGGCGCCGCCCATCTTCTTATAATAATTAGCCAGCATGATAACGGCTGTGATGCCCGCTGCATCGTCGTTCGCACCATTATAAATGGAATCACCATTCACCGGTTTGCCTATGCCCAAATGGTCGTAATGACCAGAGAATATCACCTGCTCGTCTTTGCGGCTCTTACCGGGAATAATGCCTACTACGTTCTTGTACATTGTTTCCTCAAAGCTGTGTTCGGCTTTGATGGTAAACTCTTTAGGATTCGCATCGCCCAGGATGAAAATGATATTAACAGGCGATTTAAAACCCGGGCGGCTGCCACCTAAACGAGGAAACAACTTTGAGAATGACGTATCTACAAAGACAACCGTATTTTGGTTAGCCCGGCGAATAGCCTGCACCTGGTTTTGGAAGTTGCTGGTGGTTATATGCTGGATGGCATAACCCATTTTCTCGTTCACTTTCAAATCGGCTTGTGACGTACTAACAATGATATTTTTAGGATCGAGCTCCACGTCATCTACCTCCCCCTTTACTGAAAGTAGCTTTGGACGCACAATCGGAAATTCCTGCATGAAAGAGTTACCCTGCAATGGCTGCAAGCCCGCTTTTTTGAATTCGGTGGCAATAAACTCCGCTGCTTTCTCGCTGCCCGGTGTACCTGGCCGGCGTCCTTCCATATCATCAGCCGCCAGCACCGTTTCAATCCGCTCTACTTCTTTTGCTGAAATAAGCCCGTCCGCTTTTTGTGCAACAGCACTAACACTAAGGATCATCGTCGCAGCGAAAACTATTTTTCTCATTTTCTATATTTTGTAATCAACCAATTAAAGACTCATCATCTCTTTAAACTTCACCGTTTGCCGGCGGCTCACTTCTATCTTTTCACCACCTTTTAGTTCCAGCAACAGCCCACCGTTGAAATAAGGTTCGATCTTTTCAATGAGGCGCAGGTTCACAATATGCTTTCGGTTGGCACGGAAAAAGACTTTCTCATCCAGGCGCTCTTCCAATGCGTTCAATGATTTTAATATTAATGGTTTGTTACTACCAAAAAATACTTTGGCATAGTTGCCCACGCTTTCAAACAACCGAATTTCACTCAACTTCACAAACCAACAGCGGTCGCCGTCTTTTACAAATACCTGGTCGTCTTCTGATAACGGGCTTTGGTTGGTGCCTTCGCCAGTTACATAAGTTGATGGAGCAGAACTGTTCTCGCCATTTTTTAGCTTGTGAATAGCATCTGCCAAACGCTTCGGCTCAATTGGCTTTTGCAAATAATCCAGCGCATTTACTTCAAATGCTTTTAAGGCATATTCATCATAAGCCGTAGTAAAAATCACCTGGGGTGCTTTGTCCAATTCAGCTAAAAGGTCAAAGCCCGTTTTTCCCGGCATCTGGATATCCAAAAAGATCAGGTCGGGGCTATGGGTATCAATTTTCGCGATCCCTTCATCTACATTTCCGGCTTCATCTACTACTTCAATCTCCGGAAATTCCAGTAGCAATTTGCGCAATTCGGCACGGGCTAAACGTTCGTCATCAATAATAATGGCTCTCATATTTGTTAGTTTAATGAATTCGGAATTAATATTTTGGCTTCCACTAAATCTGCGCTCACCTGCTTTATTTCAAAGCGGGCTTTATCACCGTAAAGCAACTGCAGCCGGTCTTGTGTGCTGCTTAATCCAAAGCCAGTCCTGTTTGCACCACCGTCCAGGTGACCGGTATTCTGAACCACCAATTCGTAAAAGTTTTCTTTTAAGTCGGACCGGATCATTACTAAGCCACCTTTCATTAGTTTGCTGATGCCGTGCTTTATGGCATTCTCTACCAGGGTTTGCAGCATCATGGGCGGCACCTCGCAAGCCAGTGTTTTTTCATCCACATCGTATTGCACCTGCAAGCGATCTTCAAAACGAATATGTTCCAGCGCCAAATAGTCCTTTACAATTTTTAGTTCTTCCTGAAAACTTACCGTCTCCCCTTTTTCCGCCTTTAAGCTGCTACGTAAAATATTGCTCAATTCCGTTACCGCTGTTCTGGCCCGGATGGGGTTTTCATCTATCAATGCCCGAATGCTATTAAGCGCATTGAAAATAAAGTGCGGGTTGATATGCGCTTTGATGGTCTGCAGTTCAAGGCTTTTTACCAGGGCTTCCAGTTGCAGCGTATCCATCTGCTGCTTTCGGCTTTTCACTACATAATGATAGATGAAATAGATAAGCACCCACGGAAAGAAGTAAATAAAAAATAGAAACGCATGATTCAGTATGAGGAGAAAAGGATTGTCGCGGTAATAAGGAATCTCATTTGCCTTTAGCCAATGAAACTTCCCCACGAGAAAGACATAAAGCGCGGCGCCTACTACGGAGAAGATCGTTGTGATGGCCAGAAATTGCAGTATCTGTTTGTCAAAAGGCTTTTGAAGGGTATTGAGCTGGATGATCACAAACCGCATCAAGTGGGTGAAGAAAACACCCAGAAAAATAAAAATGATCAGCCGTCCAATGAATTGTTCCGCATCTTCCGGTCTTTCTAAAGCCTGAAAGGAATAAGCGAAGAAAGTATTAATGAGCACGAAAGCGCCCCAGCCTGCTGCCTGAAAGGCCCAATACCTCGAAAACGTTATACGGCTCATGGAAACAAATCTAATGAGAGTGATGGGAAAGCGGGCTGCGTAAATATATCAATGGAAAATTGGTTTTACAAATGGGGTTATTCGTGGCTTGTATTCAGGGGAAGCTTAAATAAAAAAATATTTTGCAAAAAAGATAAACCTCCGAGGTAGTATAATGGGATACTACTGCGGCATGCTAAGTTCAATTAACCTTTCTCTCCTGAAGCAATACACAACCAATCTCCTTCCGTTTTGTTAAGGCATAAGCACATCCGCATTTCTGGCCAAGTTTCAGTTATTTTTGTATAGCTTAAATCGTTCACATGCAAATCAATCCCGGTGCTTTATTGCAGGACATCCATACTCCTGATGATCTGAAAAAAATATCAAAAGACCAATTGCACCAGGTATGCGATGAATTGCGTCAATATATTGTAGATGTAGTGAGTGTTCATGGCGGTCATTTTGCAGCGAGCCTCGGTGTTGTAGAATTATCAGTGGCTTTACATTATGTGTACAATACGCCTTATGACCAATTGGTTTGGGATGTGGGTCACCAGGCATACGGACATAAGATCTTAACCGGCAGGAGAGATAATTTCGCTTCGAATCGTAAATACGGCGGGCTTAGCGGCTTTCCCAAACGAAGCGAAAGCGAATACGACACTTTTGGTGTTGGTCATTCTTCCACTTCCATCTCCGCTGCACTGGGTATGGCAATGGCGGCAAAATACAAAGGGGAGAAAGACCGGAAATCGGTTGCCATCATCGGTGATGGCTCCATGACGGCGGGTATGGCTTTCGAAGCGATGAACCATGCCGGTGTTGCCGACAGCGATGTGCTGATCATTTTGAACGACAATTGCATGAGCATTGACCCGAATGTGGGTGCGCTGCGGGAATATTTAACCGATATCACAACCTCTCAAACCTATAATAAGGTTCGTGATGATATTTGGAAGCTGATGGGGAAATTGCCGATCGGCAAACGGTTTACCCGTGAAATGGCCTCCAAGCTCGAAGCCAGCGTAAAAGGCATCGTCAGCAAAAGCAGCAACCTTTTTGAGGCGTTGAACCTGCGCTATTTTGGTCCTATTGACGGGCACAATATCACCAAGCTGGTAGATACGCTATCGGACCTTCGTAATATTCCCGGACCTAAGATCCTTCATATTCTTACCGTGAAAGGTAAAGGCTATGCCTTGGCGGAAAAGGATCAAACCAAATGGCATGCACCGGGCTTGTTTGATAAGATCACCGGCGAAATTTACAAGAAGAAGTTTGACCTTCCCCAACCTCCAAAATACCAGGATGTATTTGGACATACGATCATTGAACTCGCTGAACAAAACGAAAAGATCATTGGCATCACCCCGGCTATGCCAAGCGGCTCCTCGCTTAAGTTCATGATGGATAAAATGCCTCACCGCGCTTTCGATGTAGGCATTTGCGAGCAACATGCCGTAACGCTTAGCGCCGGTATGGCCACGCAAGGCATGAAGGTGTTCTGCAATATTTATTCGTCTTTCATGCAACGTGCTTTTGACCAGGCGGTGCATGACGTGGCTATTCAAAAGCTGCCCGTCATTTTTTGCCTTGACAGGGCGGGTTTAGTAGGCGAAGATGGACCCACGCATCATGGCGCCTATGATATTCCCTACTTCCGTTGCATACCCAATATGGTGATCTCGGCACCAATGAATGAACAGGAACTTCGCAACCTGATGTATACCGCACAATTGGAAAGCACCAGGCTTCCATTTGTTATTCGTTATCCGCGTGGCGAAGGAGTGATGCCCGAATGGCGCAAGCCCATGGAAGCCGTGGAGATCGGGAGGGGACGAAAGTTGAGAGATGGTAAAGACATCGCTATTCTTTCTTTTGGTCACCCCGGAAATTTTGCCGCGGCAGCTATTCGAGATGTGAGAGCCGATAGTATCACGCCAGCTCATTACGATATGCGTTTTACAAAACCATTGGATGAGGAATTGCTGCACGAAGCATTAGCTACTTACACTAAGATCATCACTGTTGAAGACGGCACCATAGTAGGTGGTTTTGGTAGTGCGGTATTGGAATTTATGCAGCAGCATGGGTATAAGAACGATGTGCGCATCCTTGGCATTCCGGACCGGATTGTAGAACATGGGACGCTTAAAGAGCTGCACCGCGAATGTGGTTATGATGCGCAAGCTATTGCAGATGCCATTCGGGAGATGATCGGCGAAAAGATAGCAGCGGAACTGCTAACGCCATAAATGGATTTTGTTTCGCTAGGATGACTGCGCTTGCTGTAGTAAATTTTTTTTGGTATTGGAAATAAGGCGCCTGTATATTCCCGTGTAAGAAAAAGGCTACTTCTTGTTTCTGAGATCTCAAGCCGCTATTCATTTCAGCCTTTACTTACAGATGATAGCAACTGCCTTACTAAAGCCAACAATGACCGCTTTATTGTGGCGGCTAATCGAAAGAGTCACTTTTCGCAGCTGCTTTCCGGCAAATTTGCATAATCAATACTTTTGGTTTTTTTGAATCAACCTTCCCTAAATGCGTCCAACTGCTTTACGACTTAAAAATTTTTTATCTGTTTATGGTTGCTGGCTGTTAGCTACCCTGATTAGTGTCTTTCTTTTCCGCTTCTTAGAGCACGCCATTTTCTCAAGCCAGCTCACTATTGAAGAAGGCGGTGCTAGTCCCTTGATCCTTGGGTTACTAAATGATGCCCTTACAGTCCTTTGCTTTGGAGTGATTGTACTTTTCCCTACTTTTTTATTTTGGATCTTGAAACCCGCTGCCGCCAGTTTTTTCTTTGGGCTAATTGGCACTCTTTTTCTCATCCTCCATGCCACGTTAGTCCGCTATTATCTTACTACCAAAACGCTTTTGGGCGCCGACCTTTTTGGTTATTCCGTGGCTGATATAAGGACAACGGTTACCTCGTCTGCCTCTTTTGCACTAACGGATCTGATCCCGGTCTTGCTCTTAGTCTTATTACCGTTTTCGCTATGGCTAATTCGAAAGCGTTCTTTCCGGATACCTCTCAGTTTCACCGCTGTCTTATTAATCATAGGAATAGCAGGTTTTTTTACTGCCAATCGGGTGCATGGACAAACCGGTACGGCGGCTGAAGCCCTTTCCCTGAACAAGAGCGCTTTTTTTGTCAAGTCGAATCTGCACAAAACATCCTTTACCTCTGAAAAAATCACCTTTGAAGGCTATCCGCTGATGCGTCCGGATGGCTCGACAGATGCATTGACACCATTTTTTAACCTTGGTTCAGAAAAGCCCAATATCGTTTTCCTGATCATCGAAGGCTTAGGCCGGGATTTTACCGGGCCGAATGCCCAATATGGCGGCTTTACTCCCTACCTGGATTCGCTGGCACGGCATTCGCTCCAATGGACCAATTTCTTAAGTAGTGCCGGCCGTTCGTTTGCCGGGCTTCCTTCTATTTTTGGCTCTCTCCCGTATAGCCAAAAAGGCTTTAATGAATTGGGTCAGAATATGCCGGATCATTTATCTCTTATCCGGCTGCTGAAAACGAATGGCTACCGGTCCACTTTTTTTTATGGCGGCAATGCGAATTTCGATCACCAGGACGTTTTCCTGGAGCGGCAGGGCATTGATTTTATATTGGATGAAAACAAGTTCGGAGCCGGCTATAGCCGCGATTTTGGTACTAAATACAGTTGGGGGTTTGGGGACGGTGATGTGTATAAACGATCGTTGGAAATGCTATCCACCCAAAAGGCACAACCATTATTAAATATCTATTTCACACTCAGCACCCACGAGCCTTTTGCAATACCGAACGAAGCGTCCTATTCTAAATTGGTCGATGCCAAATTAGCACAATTACCCAGCGGCGATAAAGCCAGGTATGCCCCATACAAAGAAGTTTGGAAGGCATTGCGCTATTGCGACGAAAGCATTCGTTCTTTTATAAAAGGCTATGAAAAGCGAGCCGATTATGCGAACACGATTTTTATCATCACCGGTGATCACCGGCTCATACCGGTGCAAGAGCGCAATGCCATCAGCCGCTTTCATGTGCCACTACTCATCTACTCGCCCCTGCTGAAGAGACCATCCACCTTTAAAGCGCTGTCTTCACATCTTGACATTACCCCTTCGCTGGTGCAATTGCTACGGCATTATCCGGATATGCAATTTCCTGCTGCCATTAGCTGGATGGGTAAGGGTCTGGATACAGGTTCTTTTTTCAATCCGGCCTATGAAATGCCCTTGATGCGAAATAAAAATATGTTGATGGATTATATGGAAGGAGACCGGTTCTTATCCGGCGATCAGGTTTACCGCCTTCAAGATGGCTTGACGTTGGAGCCTTTGAGCAATAACCAGCTGAAGGAAAAAATGCTGACAAAGCTGGATCATTTTCGGCAGCTGAATGTTTACCTATGTTCAGAGAATAAAATTTATATAGAAGAAGGAGGTGCATCGGAAAGAAACAAGAGCCTCAGCGCCTTTACATCTGAAGAAGAAAAGAGATTAGCGTTGTTAAGCGGCGGCTCCAATGCACCCGATACGCTGTTTATGAAAGCCCGCAATTTGGCCGCATCCGATCAGTACAATGACACCCGCTTGCTTTGCCGCAAAATCCTGATGGAAAGTCCGAACTACCATGGTGTTCGGGTATTGTTAGGTAGAACCTATTTGTGGGAACATAAATATGCTGCCTCTGTCCCCTATTTTAAAGAAGTCCTGCGACGTGAACCAACTTTTGAAGATGCTTATCTTGCATGGATCGATGCGGAGATTTGGTCGGGCAATAAGGATTCAGCGCTATTGCTGGTGACAAATGCTTTAATAGCATTGCCGCAAAGTGATAGCATCAAAAAAAGAGGAGAAAGGGCTTTGGCAACGCGAAGATAAAATACGGCGTTTATCTTGTCAACTCTAAAACAGATCAGTGCGTAAGCAGCCGAATGATTATGAAGAAATTTAAAACCCTTTCCCGCAGTTGTCAAATTGCACTGCTTTTTTTCTTAGCCGGACTTTCCACACAGGTAGCCAAGGCGCAACAAGAGCCGATCACTGACCCCGATGCCGCTTTTAAAACAGCCCGCGAACTGACTTTTTCGGGTAAGCGTCAGGAAGGCCGCAACCTGGCGCTTCGTATTCTGGCAAAATATCCTTCGTACAGTGAGATCAAAACTTTCGTTGGTAGAACCTATGCCTGGGAGGGATCATACGATTCGGCACGCTTATACTTTCGGGAAGTATCAACTACAGAACCAAAGCTGCTGGATAATTATATCGCTTGGATCGATACCGAACGCTGGGCAGAGCAACCTGCACAAGCCTTAGAGTTAACTGATCAGGCATTGCTCTATTTTAGAGATGATATTGAGCTCCTTTATCGCAAGGCAAAACTCTATGCACTGACCGGCAGGGTGGCTGATGCCAAAATGCTGACCCATAAAGTCCTCCGCGTTGATTCAAAGCATGGACCGACCTATATACTTTTACAGGAGCTACGCAGCCAACTGCTGTACAACGGTGTAGCGGCAGGGATCACTTTAGATGGCTTCTCCAAGTATTACGATGCCATGTATTCAAGTTTTATTCAAGGCAGCAAGATCACGCGGGCTGGCTCTATCTTAGCCCGTGTCAATTATGCTTCCCGCTTTGGCAAAACCGCTTTCCAGCCGGAAATCGACCTGTATCCTAAAATTTTTAAAAGCATTTATGCTTACCTGAATTATGGCTTCTCAAATGGTGAGCTGTTTCCGAAACAACGCATAGGAGCAGAGATCTTTACCAGCTTACCTAATAGTTTTGAAGCATCACTTGGTTTGCGGCATCTTTATTTTGGCAAGGGAAGCAAGGTTACGGTATATACCGGTTCGATAGGTTATTATGTAGGCAATTATTGGCTTTCCCTTCGGCCGAACATTACGCCGGATAGCGGCAGCACCAGTGTATCGGCATCCCTTACAGCCAGAAAATATTTTGCAAGAGCAGAACGCTATGTATCGCTTCGGGTAAGTGCAGGGTTCTCGCCAGAGTTACAGAATTTTCAATCGGCTTCCGGCATAGTCAGTAAAGGCTTCTATAGCCTTAAGTCGCAAAGCTTAGGACTTAATTACCAACACCCGTTTAACAAGCAATGGATGATCAGTGGCAGCGCGGACCTGCTTCACCAGGAAGTAACTTTTAATGTAGGCGAATACATTTATAACTACGGCCTTTCTGCGTCGTTGAAATACCGTTTTAAATAAATTAGAGCAATCGCATATGCTCTTCATCGGTTAAGCCTTCCTCTGATTCGTTGTATTCAATAATGAAATTATTGCGGCCTTCGCCAATAATGATGCGCAGAAATTTCTGCTGCACCAGTTCCAGCATCGAAAGAAGGATGAAAATGGCGTGAACGCGGTTCTCCGCCCCTTCGAAAACCTTTTCAAAAGAAAGCGTACGATGACTTTGTGCTATCGAAACCATAGTTGATTTCGTTAGCTCCATGCTGTAGTTATATTGCACTACCGTGTGTACCGGTTTATTGAACCGGTCATGATAGCGTTGCATTACCCGCTCGAAGGCTTTCATCAGCTTGAACATGGTAATAGTTTGTACCTCTGTGCCTTCGCTCGCATCCTCACCAATTGCTATCAGCTCTTTTTGGATATTGCCGCGGCGAATCATCAGCATGCGTTCTGCTTCCAGCTCCGCCATCTTTGCAGAAGCTTCTTTGAATTTTTTATACTCAAGGATCTTGTCTATCAATTCCTGCCGCGGATCAATTTCGTTGCCTTGGGGGTCCACCTCTTTCCGTGGTAAAAGCATCTTTGCCTTAATACGCATCAGGGTAGAAATAAAAAGAATGAACTCGGAAGACAATTCAATATTCAAGGACTCCTGCCCATGAATATATTCCAGGAAATCTTGAATGATCCTGGTGATCGGAATATTATAAATATCCAGTTCATCCCGCTCTATAAAAAAAAGCAACAGGTCGAACGGCCCTTCAAACTGAGCAAGCTTTATCTGGTAGTTAATGTTATGCACGGAAAAATTTTGACTAAAAGAAAGTCCCGCAGCACTGCCGCAGGACTTTGCAAAAATAGTTGTTTCGGCTTAGAATCCGCAAGCGAGTCCTACACCCAGAACCGAACGCATTTGCGTGGCAGCGCTATTCTTGTTCGCTCCGAATATCTTAACATCATCGTCATAAACAATATCGTAATTATAAGTCACTTTCAGCCACTTGTTCACGCTCATGGTAAAGCTGTTAGTGAAATACACATCAATGTTTCCTGCAGACTCTAATGCGTTTGACATTAAATCTAAGCGCCCTCTGTAAGCCACATTTTTCATGACGTTTGCTTTATACGTAGTGCTAATTAAAGCTCCCGCTTCAAAACGGCTTGTCTCTACCGGGTCAACGCCATAAATGGAAGCGATCGTTTGCTCCACCTCACCATCAGGCTTGATGCCTCCCTGATAATTGTAGCTATAAGGATTGTTGCTAACAACGATCCAACGGGCTGCAGGCCCTACGGCAATGGTCAAATTCTTTACAGGCTTAAAATGGAAACCTGGGCTAATCAACAGGTAAGCAGGTGCGAAAAAACCAGAGATGCGGCGGCGGGGACTTTCAGAATAGTCATACCCATTGCTAAACTGGGTGCGAACATTTCCTACCAATCCAAAGCCTATCATGTTAGAAGTTTTGGAAAGCGCATAGCTATAGCGGGTATAGAGATCTAACTTGTCATCTACCTTTCGTATGCCTGAGGATTGAGTATTACTAATGCCATAAGCAAAGTCAGCATTATTATCCCATGTGCTTCTGCCCCAGGTTTTATTAGCAAATAAATTCAGAGAGGCAATACCGGTAAGCGAAAACTTCTCAGGAGCAACCGTCCAGTTGCGGCTACCTGTCTGAGCGCCCATAATGCTCAATACGCCCCCATTTTTCCATTTTGTATTCTTTACTTTTTTAGGCGGTGTTTGTGCAATAGCAAAGAACGTAGAACACAAAGTAAGAGCTACGAAGAGTATTCTTCTCATATAAGTCAGTTGTTGGTTTTAAAAATTAGCTTAATGGCTAGAGCCAAAAATAATGGATTTTTATAAATATTACTTCTTTAAATTATCTCTTATTTCCATTAAAAGCTTTTCAGAAAGAGTGAACTCCACCGGAGCCGGCGAAATAGCTTCTCTTTTCCTTCGCATACGGTTAATTGCTTTTATCAATAAGAAAACCACAAAAGCAAGTATGAGAAAGTTAAGGACCACAGAAATAAAATTGCCCCATGCCAGAACAGGGCCGAGCTTTCTTGCCTCTGCAAGCGTGAGCCCGGCTGGCACAGAACCTTTTAAGGGTATATAAAGATTACTAAAATCGGCATTGAAAAAAATGCCGATGACAGGCATGATAATGTCGTTTACTACGGAGTCAACGATCTTACTGAATGCAGCACCAATGATAACGCCAATCGCTAAGTCAAGTACATTTCCTTTCAGCGCAAACTCTCTAAATTCTTTTATGAAACCCATAATGATCGTTTTGGTAAAACCAAAATAGCTTATTTGAAGTAAATGTATCACTTCTATTCTGCCACTAAAAGCCGGGCTTCATAAATTATTAGCTTCTTAAATCTAAACCTTTGCACTTTTGCAGCGAAATGGTAGCAAAAGAAAAAGGGGTTAATTGGTTATTGTTCATTTTACTTGCGCTTATCTGGGGCAGTTCTTTTATCCTGATGAAGTTGGGCAAAGAACACCTGAATGGCTACCAGATCGGGGCGGTTCGCATCTTTTCGGCAGGTCTGGTGTTCTTTCCGTTTGCCCTGTTTCACATCCGCCAGCTGCCATTGCGCAAGCTGCCGTTGATTCTGCTCTCCGGCTTGCTGGGCAATTTGTTTCCTGCTTTTCTTTTTGCCATTGCAATTGAAAAAATTGACAGTTCGCTGGAAGGAATTTTAAACTCCCTGACACCGCTTTTTGTCATAATCATCGGTGTGTTGTTTTTTAAAGCAAAGCTGGCGAAGATTAAAATAATAGGTGTACTGATTGGTTTTTTAGGGCTGGTGTTGCTAAGTCTTTCCAGTGGCTTTAGTGAAAGTAATTATGGCTATGCACTGCTTATTTTATTGGCTACTCTTTTTTATGGTTTGAATGTGAACCTGGTGAATTATTATCTGAAGGGCATTGACCCGCTTAAGATGGCCACAGTATCCTTAGCAATGGTCGGTATTCCTGCCTTTGTTGTGGCGTGGCAGCAAGAAGTGTTTTCCATGTTTCGGTATGATGAAGGGGCAAGATGGGCTATTGGCGCCAGTGCGTTATTAGGCATAGTAGGCAGCGCTATTGCTACGGCGCTTTTCTATCTTTTAATTAAACGTGCAGGCGGTTTGTTTGCATCGCTGGTTACGTATGCCATTCCTGTAGTGGCTATTTTTTGGGGTGTGCTTTCCGGCGAACAGGTAACTATTGTACAGGTCGGTTGTCTCTTTATTATTTTAGGCGGCGTTTATTTAGGCAATAGAAGTAGTTGATGGTCAATAGTTTATTCTAAGGAGCTTTTTGCGATGAACTATCAACCAGAATTAAATTGCCATAATATCTTTCTCTTTGGCAATTAACAGCTTCTCCACGGATGCGATATTCTTGTTTGTGATTTCCTGGATATCAGCTTCCGCATCCTTAGCCATGTCTTCGCTCAGCCCTTCTTTTTGAGCCTTCTTAATGCTCTCGATGGCATCGCGCCGAATATTGCGGATAGCAATCCGGCAGTTCTCGCCTTCGCCCTGTGCCCTTTTCACCAATTCTCTTCTCCGCTCCTCTGTCAGGGGCGGCAGGAAAAGGCGGATAATGCTTCCGTCATTCTGCGGATTCAACCCAATGTTTGAGTTAATAATAGACCGCTCAATAGGCTGAAGCATATTACGCTCCCAAGGCTGTATGGTGAGGGTGCGGGCATCCGCGACGCTTATATTGGCAACCTGGTTTAGCGCGGTAGGTGTGCCATAATAGTCAACCGTAATCCCATCAAGCATTTGCGGGTTAGCCTTTCCCGCACGAATTTTCACCAGTTCTGTTTCTAAATGGGACAAAGCTTTAACCATTGTTTCATCCGCCATTTCAAGCGTCAGCGTCACTTCTTCAGACATAGAAATTAGAAATTTAGTGGTGCAAAACTAATGCACCTGCAAAACAAAACACAGAACTTTTAATTCTCTGCTACGGCTGCCTCGGTAGTAATGGGAACTACTTTAGTAATAGAATGATAGACAGGCTCGGCGTTCGTTTGCATTTGGCTGGCGGTAGCAAGCTCCGCCCTTTTCGAATACATGATCATACCCAAAACGCCTAAGGCCACCGCCAAAATGGTCAGCATTACATACGTGGGTCCTAAGCCTCTGCCGAAATAAGCGATGCTGATAAAAAGCATATTAAGCAGCAAGCAGCAGAATGTTACGTATTTATGGTTCATGCCCCTGTCCAGCAGCATGTGATGAAAGTGATTACGATCGGGTGAAAATGGCGAGCGGCCATGGAAAATGCGGATGCTGAATACCCGCAGTGTATCTGCCAGGGGCACCATTAAGATGGCAAATCCAACCGCTACCGCCGATTGAACCGGAAACGTAACAAGCGGAGAATCGGCAACCGCGATGAATTTGATCACTAATATCGAATTAACCAACCCAAGCAAAAGCGACCCGGAATCACCCATAAATATCTTCGCAGGGTTATAATTAAAGATAAGAAAAGCCACCAGGCTTCCCGCCATAGCAAAAGAAAGAATAGCGTAGGCTACCTGGTCTATCATATAGAAATAGGCGCCAAAAACACACATAGTGAGCAATCCCAAGGTTCCGGCTAAACCATCCACGCCGTCAATTAAATTAAAAGCATTGATAATGACAACAAATGTGATGTAGGAAAGAGCAAGACTAAATGCCTCCGGCAACTCGTTTATACCAAACAAGCCATGCATGCTGGTAATCCGAATGTCCGCCATGTGAATAATGATGGCTGCCGCAGCAATCTGGCCAATAAGCTTCTTGGTAGCGCTCAGGATCAGGATGTCATCTTTAATTCCTAAAAAGAAGATAACAGAAGCTGCAGCGAAGAAATATTGAAATTCAGGATTGACCTGGGAGGAAACAAAGAGAAGACAAGCCAACGAAAAACCGATGTAGATACCAACGCCACCTAAGGAGGCAATTGGCTTTGTATGCAGCTTGCGGGCATCCGGCAGGTCATATAATTTCTTTTGCTCCGCCATTCTAATAATAACAGGAATGGCAAGGAAGGTGATAACAAAAGAAACCGACGCAGTCAAGAGCACATTAAGCATACTGTATGGTTTGGGTCACAAAAGTAAGTTTTCAAGGTCAGGCGGCAAAATAGGATTCGTTATGAAATCAACAATAAATATTGATTTCCACTTAGTATTTGTACCGTCATAGATGAATAGAAAAGAAAAAGGTTGCACATTTGCAGCGCTGATTACATAATTACTTCTCATTCAGCGTTTAAACTTTATAATTTTTATGCCAACCCTTCCCGAAATCGCCAGCCAAGTCAGAAGAGACATTTTACGCATGGTCCATGGAGTGAACAGTGGGCATCCGGGCGGCTCGCTGGGATGTGCCGATCTGCTTACTGCACTGTATTTCAACATTATGCGTCACAGTCCTTCTTTTGATATGAATGCTAAGGAGGAAGATGTTTTTATCATGTCCAATGGCCATATTTCACCGGTTTTTTATTCCGTGTTGGCCCGTTCGGGTTATTTCGATGTGAAAGAGTTAAACACTTTCCGCAAAATAAATTCGAGGTTGCAAGGTCACCCGACTACCCACGAAGGATTGCCGGGAGTACGCATCGCCACCGGTTCATTAGGACAAGGGATGAGTGTGGCCATTGGAGTGGCTTTGGCCAAAAAGCTAAACAATGATAATAATGTGGTCTTTTCTCTACATGGCGATGGGGAGTTGCAGGAGGGCCAAAATTGGGAAGCGATCATGTTTGCCCCTAATAAAAACGTGGATAACCTGGTTTCCATCATTGATTGGAACGGGCAGCAAATTGACGGACCTACTTATAAAGTGAATGCGCTTGGCAATATCCGGGAAAAGTTTGATGCGTTTGGCTGGTACACCATGGAAATGAATGGTAATGATATGGATGAAGTGGTACATACCCTGACCGAAGCCAAAGCAATGGTAGGCAAAGGAAAACCTATCGCTATCATCATGCATACGATCATGGGCAAAGGTGTTGACTTTATGGAAAACGACCACAACTGGCATGGCGTGGCGCCGAGCGACGAACAACTGGCAAGGGCGTTCGAGCAGCTGCCGGAGACGCTGGGAGATTATTAGATGCTCCTGTCCTCACCCCCTGTCCCCCTAAAGGGGGAACTTAGGTCGTAGATGCCTTCGTCATGGCGAGCACCTCGCGAAGCAATCTCGTAAATATAAGCGACCCGTCATGGCGAAGAACGAAGCCATCTCATGCTAAAAAAAAAGCCCGCTTGTGCCTTGAACATTGAGCATTGATTATTGAACATTTTTCCAACAATCATCAATAAGCTCCTTCTACTCTTCTCGCAATAAAAACTGCTGCTGTGCTGCCTTTCGGGCAGGAATGTAGGAAGCCACAAGAGCAATAACGACTATCGTTGAAATGACCAGCACAAAATCCCAGGGGTTGAGCTTAACCGGGAAATAATCAATAAGGAAGGAGCCGCCGGTAAGCGGAATCAGCTTGTATTTTATCTGCGCCAATGCCAGGCCAAGAGCGATAAGAATGCCTGCTCCGCCGCCAATAACCGCCAGTAAAAAGCCTTCGCTGATGAAGATATTTTGAATGGTGCGGCGGCTGGCGCCCAAAGCATGCAACACACTGATGTCTTCCTTCTTTTCCAGCACCAGCATGGTAAGCGAGCCGATCATATTAAACGCAGCCACCACTAATATCAGGGAAAGGATGGCATAGATAACCCATTTTTCTGCCCGCATAACAGCATAGAGACTACGGTTCTGCTCGTAACGGTTTTGCACCACATAGCTTCCACCCAATGTAGCCTGCAAAGCCTGTTGAATCGCATCGGCGTCCTCGGTAACGTTCGCCCTGATCTCTGCCGTGCTGTATACATCTTCCGGCAACTCCAGCATAGCCTTCATAAACCCGATGTTGGTAAGCGCATATTTATCATCAAAATCCTGCTGGATAACAAAAGCGCCGGAAGTGTTAAGGGTGTCGGCACTGACCGACTGCAGCGGGTCGGACATATCTACGCTGCCTTTGCGTGGCAGATAGGCAAGTAGCGGCGAAAGATTGCGGTCGCTTTGCACACCAATAGCATTTTCCACTCCTGCACCCAGCACCAGCAGTGGCGCTTCGGCAGTGCCCAACTCAAATACCCCTTTTACAATATGATCCGCCACATTATTCACTCTCTTATACGAATCATCCACACCTTTCAAATAGACAATAGACTGGTACTCGCCATTTTGAAGCAAGGCCTTTTCTTCCACCGTCAGTGACAGTTCCTGGATGCCACGGATACCGCGAATTCTGGCTAATTGCTGCTGGGTAAGTGTGAGGGTTTTGCCAGAAACCGGCGTGATGCGAAAATCAGGGTAAAAAGAAGAATAGAGCGACTTTACCAAATCCTCGAAGCCATTAAAAACGCTCAGCACCAATATCAACGCCGCCGCGCCGACCATAATGGCTACGATAGAGATCCATGCAATGATATTGATGGCATTGGTGGATTTTTTTGCTTTAAAGTAGCGCCAGGCAAAGAGGAAATTCACAGGGGGAAATTACAGAGTTTGCTATAAAACGTAATATTTTCTTGTCTTGACGAATGTTCCTTTCTCAAATAGATGGTTGCAGAGAAAAGTATTAACTGGCACGTTCTGAAAACGCAAATAGAGTGTATCAAACTTGACACACTCTATTTGCTAAGCTTTTCAGATTTAGAGATAGCCTACTAGTTTCGTACCGTAAAGCGTACAAATTCTCCAAACCCCACGGAAGACATCCCGCTTACTCCTGCACCGGAACCTAAGCCAACTGCAGGAAAAGCCTCGTACTTTTTCGCCCCGACGTAAATATCCGGAGCAAAATCGTAGGTATCATTCAACGCAAGTGGCGCACCAAAAAGCGTTACAATTTCGGCAGCCGTTACAGTGAAGTTGGCCGGTAATGCCGTCACATCGGACTTATACAATTTCACATTTCCAGCAGAACCATTTTTCCTGACGACGATATCAACCTTTGCCGGCGCCGCTGCTCCAGGAAAGAACAGTCCTACTTTAAACTTGCCCTGAAAAGCAGCCTGGTTGCCGAAAGTAATGTTTGCGGCAGTGCCCCCTGCTTCAAGATTAGTGGAAATCACAGGCACATCTTCGATAGTAATTCTTTCCGGAATAGCACCATCATCTTTAGAACATCCAGTGAAAATAATAATAGCCCCAAACGCAATGGCTGTAAATAGGTTTATTTTTCTACGTTTCATAATCTGTTTGTTTAAATAGTAAGCGAACAATTAAGGCTGCCAGAATACTTTAAATGATTCAGGTACTTTTTGCGGTGGCGCGTTTGAATTCAATCCAATCTCTGTGGCACTGAATGGCAGGGACCAGGGATACTTTCTGTCGTTTTGCACTGGCGTAACTACGCCGTTAGGACCTGTCACGCTGGTAACATTTCCTTCTGGGGCAGGTGCAAACAACACTGGATAGCCCGTTCTGCGGTAATCGGTATAATTATCAACAGGATTTTCAATCCGGTTGATCCATTTTTCTGTCATGATATACTCCAGTTTTTTTGCAGCATTACCCGCGTCATAAGCTGCAAGCACACCTGCCTTGTAGGTGGTAGTGGCGGGGAGGGTAGCGATGGCCGGAACGGTTTGTGCAGCCCCTGCAGAACCCGGCTTTACAAAGTTGACAATCACGTTGTCAACGTGGGCAAAAGACGCATCTAATGCTTTGCTAAAGGCTAAACGTGCATCTCCGGGAGCTAACCCTGCGTGAATTAATTCAGCCTCGAGATACAGCCTGTCTGCGTATGTAATAAACTCATGTGGACGAGCGCCTGTGCCGGCATTTTGTGCTCCTATCGAATTGATGCTTCTTGCCGCACCATCATCATAGCGGCCACCGGATGGATAGATGCCGACCAGGGAATAGGTTTGACTGTTAGAACCATCGCGACAACTTCCATTAGAACCAAACAGGATCGAAATGAAACCACCGTCACGGAAGTCAGTGCAGTTTTCAGGCGTAGGGTTTGTACCACCTGGCGCAGATTTCTGGTTATATACGTAGTAAGGAATTCGTGGATCAGTAAGTCCGTTTAAAATAGTCGCATTCCTTCCCTTCATGATTTCATATAACCATGGGCTGAAAAGCTGTCCGCCCCGTTGTGTCGCGTTATAGTCGCCAAAAGCAGGGTGCCTGTCATCGGTAGCGCCGATCGGGCCATAGGGCATCATAAAGCTTTCTGCATGTGAATTGATCAACGTAGCGGGAGATGCCAGCAATGCCGTTACCTGTGCCTGAACATTCTGTACTAACCTCACTTGTGTGTAAAGTTTGAGCTTGATTGTATTGGCAGCTTTGATCCAGTTAGTTACATTACCCTTATAAATATAATCGTCGGCGCCCGGCTTAGAAGGGTTGACCGTGGGATTATTAAGATCAGCAATGCCCTCATCTATTAACGCAATAAGCTTCGGGTAGATCTCGATGCCTTTGTCAAACTTAGGTTGTGTTATACCTTCCTCAAAACGATCAAACTCAGAATAAGGCACATCTCCCCAAACGTCAACCATCATACTAAATGTATAGGCCTTCAGGATTTTGGAAATGCCTACATACACAAACCGCTTCTCAGCCGTTCCGCGGTTAATGATTACGTTTAGATTAGAGATGGCGCCGTATAAACCCTCCCATCCAGAAGAGCCGGCACCATACCTGTCAGCAGCCACACGACCCGTTATTTGGTGAGTGTACACCGCCATAGTATTACCTAACCCGGTTCCTAAAGCAAGGTTATTTGAAATATTACGCTCCGCGGCACTCAATACAAACGATAGTTGCACAGAGGCCGGCGTGGGATTATTAAGATTCTGATTTACATCAAGAAATTTTTTACAACTAACTCCTGCTAAAGCAAAGAGTAACACTGTAAATGAGTATATGAAATATTTCCTTCTCATAATTGAAGTTTTACTTAATGGTTAGAATGTTACATTTAAGTTGATACCGTAACGTTTCGTACTTGGCGCACCGCCCGTTTCAACGCCTTGCGTTCCGCTGCCTACTACCGAGTTGATATCCGGATCGAAATTGGTGTGTTTCGGCACATTCGGAGCTAAGAACCAAAGGTTTCGGCCGCTTAGGGACAGAGTAACATTTGATAATTTAAGTTTGCTTATCCACTGGGAAGGCAGACTATAACCTAATGATATTTCTCTTAACCGGTATACGGTTCCGTCAAACACCGCGTATTCAAATGCGCCGTTCGTAGCAAAGCTGGCGCCTGTGCCTTGGGTAAAAAACAAATCATTGGTAGTTACTCTTGTTTGGTTTCGCACCGGCTTTCCGCCCACAAGTAAAGGAGTGTAATGGTTCAACCCATCTGCGCCTAACACCGGTGTTGGGTTTCCATAAATACCTGAGATAACGCGGTTTTTTTCCCTATCCTCTGTATCCTTTGTTACACCTCGTCCAAGCATACTGCTTATTGTTTCAGAATAAAAATCTCCACCCACTGTTGCATCAACCAAAACACTTAACTGGATCCCTTTATAAGAAAGTGTGTTGGTAAGACCAACTTTGAAATCTGCATTCGGGTCTCCTACCATTCCCTGGTTGGGATCGAGGAAAGGCATACCTGAATTAGGATTGATCAATAGCTGACCATCTTCTGAGCGGGCAGAGTAAGAGCCCCGCAGGTAACCATAGGGATAACCTGCTTCTATCCAGTTGAACCCGCCGAGCTGATCCCGCAACAGACCGGGCACCAATTTCTCCACGGTATTCGTGTTCTTGGTATAAATACCTCGTATATCCCACTGGAAATTTTTAAGCCTAACGGGTTTAAGATCAAGTCCTAATTCCCAGCCGGTATTGCGAATCTCACCAAGATTTGTATTGAAAGAGCTGTATCCTGCTGTTTGAGGCAAACCAATTGGATAAATCAAACCTGTAGATCTCTTGTCATACCAGGTCACTTCCAAGCCCAGCCGTTGCTTAAAAAGGCGTATATCAGAACCAAGCTCCAATTCCGTTGCAAATTCCGGTGTAAGTCCCGGGTCGTAAGTAGTGCCGCCTCTTGTAGCAAGAGGTTGACCAAGGAAACCCGCAGCATTCAGAGCAAACACAGGAGTTTGATGCGGACCCGCATCATTACCCACTCGGGCATAACCGGCACGTATCTTACCGTAATCGAGCCACTTGGGGTTCAGACCCAATGCATCAGTCCAAACGAGTGACCCTGAAATACCGGGATAGAAATACTGCGCATTCTCATACGGAAGGGTGGAAGTGAGATCCGTTCTGGCAGTGGTATTAAGAAAGGCAAAGTTTCTGAAGCCAAGAGTGGCGTCGGCAAAGAAACCAACAAACCTTCTTTTGGTTCTGCTATCACCGCTAAATGTTTGCCGGCGGGTATTGGTGAGGTTAAACAGGCCCGGAATCACAAAGTCAACACCATAAACCTGTTGAGCACGGCTGTTTCTTTCATTGATTTCAGAACCTATGTTAACATCCAAAGTCCAATCACTGGAAAGCTTTGGAGTGAATATGGCGACTACCCGGCCATTGATTTCCTGCTGCCGGTTGATCACTTCTGTAAGTGTACCTAATGCATTGTCTGCACTGCCCAAGGAAGATTTATCGATGATCTGATCCCTGAACAATGCATAGTTGTTGACGCCGGCATTAAAATCCACCCGCATCCATTTGGCAAATTTGTATGAAGCCCGCAGGTTTGCCACCATGCGGTCATCAATGGTTGTAATCACATTGTGGTAAGCCGCCCATACAGGGTTGGTATATTGTCCATCGTTAAACCCGATCTGCGCACCAGCCCTGTTCTCAGAAGGGAATCCCACGATATCCCAGTTACGGGCCATGGTATAGGTACGTCCCCATTGGCTTAAAAAGCTTTGCGCCTGTCCAATAAATCCGCCGATCTGTTTCGACCTGGCATAGGAAATATTGGCTCCGATAGTAAGATTACCTACGCCGGTTTGACCCCCTACACTAAAATTATTTTTTACATAGCTCGAGTTAGTGATATACCCTTTTTGATCGACACGGGAAAGGGTGACGCTAAAAAGAGAATTGCCAGACCCCCCATTCAGACCAATAGAATGTTCTGACAGGCTACCCGTATTGAACAAATTAGATACGTTGTTTGGATAAGCTTTGTAAGCTATGCGCCCATTTGGGAAAAGCTCCGGGTAAGAGGCATACATGGTCGCCCATGTAGTGGCAGGAATGGAGTCTATGCCCGAGGCAGACGTACCAATCACATTACCGCCGGCATCATAGATAACTCCTTTCCCAAATTTTGCTCCCCATGAACCGTTAGAAGACTGAGTTCTGAAGTTAGCCCCGGCACCGTAGGAGTTTTGAAAATTAGGTATGTCGGCTATTTTTTCGGTGCTGTAACCGGCTCTGTAGGAAACATTAAGAGATTTGGCTCCTTTTTTTGGCGCACCAGATTTAGTCGTGATCAGCACTACCCCATTTACACCTCTTGATCCATAAAGAGACGCTGCTGCTGCCCCTTTCAATACGTTGATAGACTCAATATCATTCGGATCAAGGTTATTTAATCCTGAGCCATAAGTACCGCCGCCAGCAAAAGGATTGGTTGTATTTACAATAGGGTTACTGTAAGGAACCCCGTCCACAATGATTAATGGTTCATTCAATCCGCTGAAGGAGGATACTCCCCTGATTTGAATGCGAGTGGCCGCCCCAGGCGCGCCTTGGCCTGCCCTAATATCTACGCCAGGTACTTTCCCCGCTAGTGTATTCAGGATGTTGGGTTCGGACTTCTGTAGCATGGTAGTAGGATCTACTTTCGATATAGCGTACCCTAACGCCTTCTCAGAACGTCTGATACCCATAGCAGTCACTACTACTTCCGATAGCGCATCAGAAGATCTAGCAAGTGTAATATCCAGGGTTGTGTTAGACCCGACCGTTATTTCGCGGGAGGCGAAACTAACACTGGACACTACCAGTACGTTTCCTTTTGATGCAGCAATTTTAAAGTTGCCTTGGGCATCTGACACAGTACCGCTTGCAGTTTTTCCTTTGATGACAATGGATGCCGAAGGAATGGGTACTCCCTGATCATCTGTAATTCGACCGGAGATGGTTAAAACTTGGGACTTACCAGCAATTGCAAAACATAGCATTGCCAGCAAAAAGCTGAATACAATTTTTCTCATGTGCATTGGTTTTAGTAATTGAATAAGCTTTATTCAGGTCGAATATAAAACGATTTGTTAAAAAAAGAAAATTTAAGAGAAATTATTTAAGCGGAAAGCATTATATGAATGCGGGTACCGAAAAAAGCGTTGTTTCCAGAAAGTAGCCGACAGGAACGTGCAAATTTTAGTTTGTCATGCCTGCTATTCTTGATGAACGGTACCTATAGTTAGAAGGGTTTATTTTTGAGAGTAGTGCTTTTATAAGGATTTTGGTGCTACCTGGAGTTTATAAATAAACATCTGCAGGATGTACAGAAAATGCTGCATCCAGCAAAGTGTCACACCAAAGGAAGACATATCCACTTTCGTGAGAATTTGATAACCTGATTATTATTAAGGCCTAAGCTTCAGTATGAACTTGAAGAGTTTATGCTTCCGGCAATTTTTCTGCGCCTTCCCCACTAACCCCTTCATCATCCTTCTTTATCTGCCGAAAAATCTCTTCCATCTTAAAAACATGGTCCAGCGTATCGTCTAAATAATAGCGCAGCTCGGGGATGCGGCGCAGCTGGGTTTTTACACGGGCCGCCAACTCTTTCTTGATCTCCCAGGCACGTTCTTCTATCTTTTTAAGGGTAGCCTTTTTATCACTAATTTGAAAAAGAGAAAGGTAAACCCGCACTTCTAACAGGTCGGGAGTCACTTTCACACTGGAGATCGAGATCATGCCACCATCCATCATACTCATATTCAACCGCTGAAAAATCGCATTCAGTTCTTCCTGCATCAAGCCCGCGATCTGCTTTTGGCGTTTTCCTTCCTCCATGTGGCTACCTTTTATTGGCTGTAAAAGTAGTTACTTTGCGCCTTTGCTACGAATTAGCACCGCTTCATGAAGAAATATTCACGCATTTTTCGCTACGTTGGACAGTATAAAGGCGATATCGCCCTTTACTTTTTGTTTACGCTGCTAACTATCGCTTTTTCCATTGTATCACTCGGGATGTTGATGCCTTTCTTTAATCTCATCTTTGAAGTGGGTGAGCCGGCCATCGCCAAATCGGTGAGCAACCCGGCGCTGGGCTTTATTCAGGCATCGATAAACGAGGTGCTGCAGAAACATGGAAAAGTATATACGCTAGGGATTATCTGCCTGTTTTTGATCGGCGCTATTTTGCTGAAAAACCTGTTCCTGGTACTCTCCTATTATGTGCTGAACCCGCTGAAGAACAAAGTAGTGAACCAGCTGCGCACCGAACTGTATGAAAAGATATTGACCCTACCTATCGGTTTTTTTACAGAGAAAAAGAAAGGCGACCTGATCAGCCGGATGACCAATGACATTGGCGAAGTGGAAGGCTCGGTGGTAGGCGCATTGGAAGGCTGGGTGCGGGATCCGCTGACGATTCTCCTGAACTTTACGGTGCTCTTCCTCATCAGCCCGCAGCTAACGCTGTTTGTGCTGCTGTTCATACCAGTGGTGGGGTTTATTATTGGACAGGTAAGCCGGTCGCTGAAGCACCAATCATCGGAAGTGGCGCAAAAGAATTCGGATGCGATATCGGTGCTGGACGAAACGCTGACGGGCCTGCGGGTGATAAAAGCCTTTAACGTAGAATCCCTCCTGCGCAACCGCTTTTTTACCATTAACCAGAACCTGCTGCTTACAAAAAACCGCATGGGATATAAGCGTGATCTTGCTTCACCAATGTCCGAGACTATGGGTGTTATCGTCTTTTGTTGTATCCTGTATTTCGGTGGCAGACTTGTGCTGAGCGGAAGCACTTGGATAGCTTTGCCGGCTGCGCTTTTTGTTAATTACCTCATTCTCTTTTACAATATTATTACCCCCGCAAAAGCACTATCCACTTCGTTCTCCAATATGCAGAAGGGCTCCGCCGCTATTGCCCGGATAGAAGAAGTGCTGCAAACGCCGAATACAGTGGATGATAACCCCTCGGGTAAAAAACTGGAAGCGTTTCAAAGCAGTATTGAACTGCGCAATGTATCGTTCCACTATGACGGTGTGCCCATCCTTAAAAACATCAACCTGAAGGTTAGCAAAGGAAAAACGGTGGCGCTGGTGGGTTCATCCGGTGCTGGTAAATCTACCTTAGCAGACCTGGTGCCCCGGTTTCATGATGTGAGTGGCGGCGAGCTGCTGATAGATGGTGTGAATATCAAGGACTATTCACTGAAATCAGTACGAGACCAGATATCTATCGTCACGCAAGAGCCAATCCTCTTCAACGATTCGATAGAAAATAATATCAAGATCGGCAAGCAGGATGCAACAGACGCCGAGATAGCGGATGCGGCCCATATTGCTAATGCGCATCATTTTATTACAAAGAAAGACGCTGGCTTTCGTACCAATATTGGTGATCGTGGCAACAAGCTAAGCGGCGGCGAACGCCAGCGGATGACGATTGCCCGTGCGATTGTAAAGAACCCGCCGATACTTATTTTGGATGAGGCTACCTCTTCGCTTGACACGGAAAGTGAGCGGCTGGTACAAGATGCCATCAACAATATGATGCAGAACCGGACGTCCATCGTGATCGCACATCGCCTGTCCACCATTCGTCATGCCGACGAAATAATCGTTTTACAAAAAGGCGAGATTGTGGAGCGTGGAACGCATGAAGAATTGCTGTCGAAGAAAGGGTATTATCACCGGCTGGTGGAGATGCAGGAGGTGAAGTAACCTCACCCTAACCCTCTCCTGCGAGGAGAGGGTTAGGGTGAGGTTTTATTTGAGTACCTCTCTTGAGATGACTAGTTTCTGTATCTCACTCGTTCCCTCACCAATCGTACAAAGTTTTGCGTCGCGGTAGTGCTTTTCTACTGGGAAGTCTTTGGTATAGCCGTAGCCGCCAAACACTTGTACCGCGTCGTTTGCCACTCTCACGGCTACTTCACTGGCGTAATATTTTGCCATCGCGGCTTCTTTGGTCATCGGTAAGTTGTTCTCCTTCAGATGGCAGGCCTGCAGTGTTAGCAATTCAGCGGCTTCAATTTCCGTAGCCATATCCGCGAGTTTAAAGGCAATGCCCTGGAAAGAAGAGATGGGCTTATCAAACTGGTGACGTTCTTGCGAATATTGTAAAGCCGCTTCGTAAGCACCGCGGGCAATACCGAGCGAAAGAGAAGCAATGGAGATACGTCCGCCATCAAGGATCTTCATGGCTTGCTTAAATCCATCACCCACTTCGCCTAAGCGATTGGCATCAGGGATTACGCAGTTCTCAAAGATCATTTCGGCGGTTTCGGAAGCCCGCATACCGAGCTTATTTTCCTTTTTGCCACCGCTAAAACCCGGTGTGCCTCGCTCTACTACAAAAGCAGTAGCGTTGTTCTTAGCACGAGGTTCACCGGTGCGGCAAATAACCACAGCTACATCGCCGCTCTTGCCATGAGTGATCCAGTTCTTGGTGCCATTGAGCACCCAGTTATCGCCGTCACGCACCGCTGTGGTTTTCATATTGCCGGCGTCGCTACCGGTGTTAGGTTCGGTCAATCCCCATGCGCCTATCCATTCGGCGCTTGCAAGCTTTGGTAAATATTTTCTTTTTTGTTCTTCGTTGCCGAAATACATGATGTGACCCGTGCAAAGTGAGTTATGCGCTGCCACACTCAACCCGATAGATCCGCATACTTTGGAGATTTCTACTATAATGGCTTTGTACTCGTAATAAGACAAGCCGGCACCGCCATATTCTTCCGGCACCAGTACGCCCATCATGCCCAGCTTACCGAGCTCTTTAAAAATATGTACGGGGAATTCCTGGCTTTCGTCCCACTCCATCAGGTGTGGCTTAATGTGTTGTAATGCGAAGTCACGAGCTGTTTGCGCCACCTGTTGGGTGATCTCTGCGGTTTCGAAGTTCATAAAGGGCAATCGTTTTAAGAGCGGGGCAAAAGTAAGGAGGAACCGCGGATTAGCAGATGAAAAAGATTAACAGGATACCACACTATACATTCAAAACCAGCCCATCATGAGCGAGATGAATACCTTCGGGTAACTCGCCACTAATCGTTTCGTGCTTGCCTAACTGATGCGAAATATGCGTAAAATAAGCCTGCGGAATTTGCAGCTCGCTTGCCAGTTCAATCGCTTCATCGAGGGTAAAATGCGAAATATGCTTCTCCTTCCGGAGTGCATTCAACACCAAAACTTTGGAGCCCCATATCTTTTGCTTTTCTTCTTCCTCAATGTGGTTGGCATCGGTGATGTACGTAAAAGCGCCAAACCGAAAGCCAAAGACCGGCATTTTTAAGTGCCAGACAAGTATGGGAGTAACTGGGATATCTCCAATGAAAAAAGGCGTCATATCAATGGTGTTCAATTCCAAGTTCGGCACACCCGGATACTTTTTATCGGCGAAAGCATAAGCGAATTCCCGCATCAGTGCATCGATCGTCATTTGATTAGCGTACAGCTTCATTGGAATATCCTGGAAGAAGTTATAAGCCCGCACATCATCTAATCCCGCTATATGGTCTTTATGTGAATGCGTGAACAAGACGGCATCCAGCTGCCGCACATTTGCCCGCAACATCTGGTAACGAAAGTCTGGCGTGGTATCTACAACAATTGTTGTGGTAGCTGACTGCACCAAAATGCTGGAACGAAGGCGATTGTCTTTTTTATCTGTGGAAGTGCATACCTCACAACGGCAGGCGATCATGGGTACGCCGCTGCTGGTGCCGGTGCCAAGAAAGGTTATGGTTAAAGGAGGACAGGTCACGTTGGGTGAAGCTAGTTGAAAAGTTGATTCGTTGAAAGGTTGAAAAGTGAGGCTACCCATTCTCCGACTTATCAACTTCACCAATGTCTCCCGAGGTATGATAGCGTCCCATGATGTCATCAAACACTTTGCGGCTTTCCGGGGATAAGGTTTCGGCGTCGATCTTCAATGCCGGAATCAGGTCAATCAACGTATTAATGCGCCCTTCTAACTGAAGAAACTTATTCAGCACGACTACTTTCTTGTCTTCCAAAATACAATAGCCGCTTTGAAATGACCCGCGTTCATAGCGAACGATATAGCCGGTTTCTTCTACGATCTTCCCGATCTTATCGAGTGTGGTTTGCGTATACTTCATGTAACCATTTTCCGCCTCTGGCGAAGCGTTTAGTGAGCGGTAAAAATATTGCATCTTTGCCAGAGATGCCAGAACACTTATTATGGAAAATACAAACACGGAACTATCAAATAAAACAGCAGCAGCCTTCAGCTGGCTGGAATTTTTGGGATTGATTTTATTAATCCTTTCCCGCACGGCTTTCAAAGAGCAGCAATGGCTGTTTTACCTTGGCGCCCTTATCATTCTGTCCAGCTATGTTTATAAACTGATCCGCGACTGGAAGCGCGGCAACAAGAAAGCAGTGCGCAGCCGGCTGCTGATATTGACGGTAGCTATTATTGCAGGTATTATTGTTGGGTATTTTAAAATGCGAAACCCATAAGGAGCGAGAATTTATTAAGCAAAGCTTTAACTTTGAAATGCACTAAAGTCATTCACTCGAAATGGGCTCAAACTTTTTTAGCATAAAACAATTACAGCCGCTACTACGCAATCTGGGCTATATAGGATTACTTCTATCCGTAGCTTATACCATTACAGGAAAAAATTACGATTGGTTAGTTTACACCGGCCTTCCCTTAATGGTCATTGGAATAAGCTACAATATAATAACCGATTGGAAGTCCGGGAAGAAGAATTTAGTTGTAGGACAATTGGTTGGGTTAATGATTATTTTTCTGCTGTTATGGATTATTTTTCAACTTGGAAAGTAATAACTTCTATTCGACTTGTATCATTGATCAATCAGGATACTGCATTCACATTTCCAACAAAATCCTATACTTTCAGACAAACCGTTAATGCAAAACATCATAAAGACCTTACAGGTTTTTGAAACCTGTAAGGTCTGCGTCAGCCTTATTATTCTTGAAAACTATCTGTAAAACAAAAGTATCATTGACCTGAGTTCCCCCTTTAGGGGGACAGGAGGCTTACTTACTCACCATCTGTATCACCGGCACGATCATTTCTTCCAGGCTAATCCCGCCGTGCTGAAACGTGTTCTTATAATAATTGACGTAATGATTGTAATTATTTGGGTAACATAAGAACACATCTTCTCCTCCAAATATGTAAGAGGAATTGATGGTTGGTGAGGGCAGTCCGCCTTCTTTCGGGTCTTTAAAAGCCAGCACTTCCTTCGGGTCGTAGTTCAGGTTGCGACCATGCTTATAACGAAGGTTGGTGGTCGTTTGCTTATCGCCAATTACTTTGATCGGTGTTTTCACCCGCACACTGCCGTGGTCAGTAGCCAGCACGATCTTGATGTTTTTATCCGCGATCTTTTTAAGCGCCTGGTGCAGCGGCGAATGCTCGAACCAGGAAGCCGTGATGCTCCGATAGCTGGTCTCATCGCCTGCCAATTCTTTCAATACTTCCATTTCGGTGCGGGCATGACTGAGCATGTCCACGAAGTTGTAAACGATCACATTCAGATCGTTATTCAGCAGGTTATGAATATTATTGACAAGGTCTAACCCCGCGCCGTTGTTTACCACTTTGGTGTAGGAATAGCGCATGCCATCCTTACCCGAAGCCGCCATGTGGCCGCGGAAGAAATCTTCTTCGCTCATATTCTTGCCTCCTTCTTCTTCATCGTTCTTCCAAAGGTTGGGGTATTTCTTTTCGATCTCCAGCGGCATCATACCGGCGAAGATGGCATTGCGGGCATACTGTGTAGCTGTGGGCAGAATGCTGTAAAACGTATCCTCTTCCACCATGCGAAAGCTCTCCGCGAAAATGGATTGGATCGTTCGCCACTGATCAAAACGTAGGTTATCGATCAGCACAAAGAAAACCGGAACGCCTTTCTCCAATTGCGGCAGCACTTTTTCTTTGATCAGCGTGTGCGACATGATGGGCTTCTTGGCGCCGGGCTTCAGCCAGGAGGTATAATTGCGGGAGATGAATTTAAAAAATTCTGTGTTTGCTTCGTTCTTCTGCGATTGGAAAACTTCGATCATTTCCGGGCTGTCGCTTTTCTGTAGGTTCAATTCCCAATGCACGAGTTCTTTATAAATGCCCATCCATTCGTTATAGTCAGGATTGGAATTGAGCGCCATGAAAAGATTGCGAAACTGCTGCTGGTAAGAGGTGGTTGTTTTTTCCGCTACCAAACGCCGGTTATCGATAATCTTTTTTAAGGAAAGCCATACCTGGTTGGGGTTTACGGGCTTTATCAGGTAATCGGATATCTGGCTGCCGATTGCCTCGTTCATTAGGTTTTCCGTTTCATTCTTCGTAATGAGCACTACCGGTATACCTGAATTATATTCCTTGATCTTGGCTAAAGTTTCCAAGCCGGTAATTCCCGGCATGGTTTCGTCGATCAATACCACATCTACAATGTTCTCTTTTATATAATCGATGGCATCAAAACCATTCGTCAGTGTATGCACTGAATAACCCTTGTTCTCTAAAAAAATCTTCTGTGATTGCAAGCTCTCGATCTCATCATCTACCCAAAGTATCTTTGCTACTGCCATGCCAAGTATGATTTATGAATTACGAAGTACGATGCCCGTTTATATACAAATTATCATTCCATATACAGCCTCGTCTAATTTCCAGCGGTTTTCTTAACGCTTCATAAAGGTAGCCAATACGCAGCACTGCTTTAAGTAAGAGTAGTAATCGATTACCTTCGTCCCTCACACTTCGTAAATCGTACTTTTCATGGCGTATGTCCGCAAGATCATTAACGACCCGGTCTATGGCTTTATTACAATTGATGATCCGCTGATCTTCGAGATCGTTTCGCATCCTTACTTTCAACGCCTGCGGCGCATTCATCAAATGGCATTTGCCTCACTTGTATATCCTGGCGCAGTGCATACCCGTTTTCATCATGCTTTAGGCGCTTACCACCTGATGGGATTGGCACTGAACGAACTGCGGAATAAAGGAGTAGCTATTACAAAGGAGGAAGAGCGGGGCGCCAAGATTGCTATTCTCCTACATGATATTGGACACGGTCCTTACTCCCATGCACTGGAACGCAAGCTCATCAAAGGTGTACACCATGAAGATATTTCTTCGCTCATCTTAGGATTGCTGAATGAACAACTGGGTGGACAATTAGATATCGCCATTGCCATTTTTAACGATACTTATCCGAAGCAGTTTTTGCACCAGTTAGTATCAGGGCAATTAGATGTTGATCGCATGGATTACCTGACCCGTGACTCGTTTTTTACCGGCGTATCGGAAGGCGTGATTGGCTACGACCGCATCCTGAAAATGCTGACGGTGCATGAAGGTGAACTGATGATCGAGGAAAAGGCCATCTTTTCGGTAGAGAAGTTTTTAGTAGCGCGCCGGCTCATGTACTGGCAGGTTTACCTGCACAAAGCAGTAATGGCTGCCGAATTAATGCTGGTAAAAACCATTGAAAGAGCACAGGAGCTGATTGGTGCCGGCATTGAACTGAATGCTGTATCCAACAACCTTGACTTCTTCATGAAAGAACACCAGCCCGATGGCAATTTTATAAAGCACCTGGAAAAGTTTACGCAATTAGATGACTCGGATGTGCTGTGCTCAATAAAAAACTGGTGCGGGCATTTTGATAAAGTTTTGTCAAGGTTATGCAAAGGCATTGTGGAACGCAAGCTTTTAAAGGTAAAGTTTCAGCCGGAGCCTTTCGATCCGCTATTGATTGCCACCTACCGCTCTGAAGTAGCACAGAAACTTGGTATTTCAGAGGAGGAAGCCGCGTATTTTGTCTTTACCGGCAATGCCGCCAATACTACATATAATCCTAACGATGAGCATATAAAAGTGCTGTTCAAGGATAATGTGGTGACGGATATTTCAAAAGTAGATAATGCACTGATACATCATCAGCTTTCCACCCCTGTCAAAAAATATTACCTTTGTTATCTTCGTTAAGGAAGTCAAAAGTAAAAAGTCAAAACTTAAAACCCGAATAGGATAAGCCTGCTTTACCTTTCGTAAGCTCTTTTATACTTTTTACTTAGAGTTTTCACTTTTTACTTTTAATAAAACATGCAGTTTACCGCCGCCCAGATTGCCTTATTAGTGAACGGAAAGATTGAAGGAACTGCTGATGTAGCGGTAACCTCTTTTGGGAAAATTGAAGAAGCACAGGCGGGACAGCTTACCTTTTTAGCCAATCCTAAATATGAAGATTATCTATACACGACCAGTGCTTCTATTGCCATTATCAATGAAGGCTATGAGCTGCGGGAACCCGTAACACTGACGCTGGTTCGGGTAGCGGATGCGTACACGGCTTTCGCACAATTGCTGAGCAAATACCAGGAAATGGTGAGCCAGCAAATGAAAGGCATCCAGGAGCCCAGTCATATCGCTCCTTCAGCAAAGTTGGCAGAGGACGTTTTTGTTGGTGCATTTTCTTATATCGGCGAAAATGTAACCATTGGTGCCGGCACAAAAGTTTACCCCAGTTCTTACATCGGCGATAATGTAACAATCGGCGCTAACTGCATTCTGCACCCCGGTGTTAAGATCTACCACGACTGCGTCTTGCATAATCATGTGGTCATCCATGCCGGAACGGTAGTTGGTGGCGATGGCTTTGGCTTTGCGCCGCAGGCGGATGGCTCTTTTAAAAAAGTACCGCAGATCGGTAATGTCATTATTGAAGACCATGTTGAAATAGGCGCTAATACCACGATTGACCGTGCCACTATCGGCTCTACCTGCATTCGGGCAGGGGCCAAACTGGATAACCTGATCCAGATCGCTCATAATGTGGAGATCGGAAAAAGCACCGTAATTGCGGCACAAGCCGGGGTTAGCGGCTCTACCAAGATTGGTAATCATGTACTGATCGGCGGACAAGCCGGTTTAGTAGGGCATATTCAAATTGCCGATGGCTCCAAGATCAATGCCCAAAGTGGCGTCAGTAAAACCCTGAAAGAACCTTATTCTTCCGTAACCGGCTCTCCCGCCAGCGATTACACCAGCGCTCTTCGCAGCCAGGCGGTTTTTCGTAATCTACCTGAGCTGGAGAAGCGCATTTATGAATTGGAAAAGATCATTAAGCAACTGGTTGCTGAAAAGGTGGGAGCTTAAGAAAAACTCACTCCGTCATAAACTTCACTCAGCGAAAGTGCCAGTCCAATAGCTTGGATAGTAAAATGAGCATCAGCTTTCTTGTTTTCTGATAATATCCAGGTCTTATCGTTGTTCCGTACATACTGCACAATATGCATTGCGGTGCTATCAATTAAAATATACTCTTTCAGGCTTTCAATTTCGCGGTAAAGGTCCCATTTAGCGCCGCGGTCATAATTTCCGGTGGAGGGAGAAAGGATTTCAATGATAACCGCAGGATTTAGTAAGGTATCAAATTCTCCATCCAAAAACTCCGGCTCCTCGCATACGATCAATACATCTGGATAGGTATAAAGTGTATTTGATGGGATATGGACCCTCAGATTGCTGCCGAATGACCGGCACGGCCTGCCTTTTAAATGCCCATATAAAATTCCCCGGATATTGTCTTCGATGACATTGTGCTCGAACGAAGCGCCGCTCATGGCAAATACTTCCCCCTTATAATATTCATGCTTTTCTAAAGCAAGCCTTTCTGTTGCTAAATAATCTTCTGAGCTTATAAAGTTGATAGCTGGTTGCGCCATGATTTCAAAGATAGAATTTATATCTCTTGAAACGGATTCCCGTTTACCAATGAACCAAAATTCATCCTTAAAATGTGCATTCCCTGTGAGTATATTTTAACCTATTTAAAGCCCTCAAACCCGCTCTGTTTCGTTATATTTGCCCGAATGGACCTGCACCTCAGCGGTGCATAAATTTACCCCTTAAAATGAGCGATATTTTAGATACAATTATTCCTTCTCCTGCCACTGCGGCTATGCCCAGCTATGGCGCTGATTCGATCCAGGTTTTAGAAGGCCTGGAAGCCGTTCGAAAGCGTCCGGCGATGTACATTGGCGATATTGGCGTCAAAGGGCTGCATCACCTCGTTTACGAGGTGGTGGATAACTCTATTGACGAAGCCCTTGCCGGTCATTGTAAGAACATCCTTGTCACCATCCACGAAGACAATTCCGTATCGGTAGAAGATGATGGTCGTGGCATTCCTACCGGCATGCACACCAAAGAAAACCGTTCTGCCCTTGAGGTAGTAATGACCGTGCTGCATGCGGGTGGCAAATTCGACAAAGACTCCTACAAGGTTTCCGGTGGTTTACACGGTGTGGGTGTGAGTTGCGTTAACGCTCTTAGCAAAAAATTGCATGTCAATGTTTTCCGCGAAGGCAAAATATTCGAGCAGGAATACCGCATTGGTGTGCCGCAATACCCGGTTAGGGAAATTGGCGTCAGCGACAAGCGGGGCACCACGGTTCACTTCTGGCCCGATGATTCCATCTTTATCACTTCTGAATATATTAAGGACATCCTGGAAGGTCGCCTGCGGGAATTGAGCTTTCTGAATAAAGGCTTACGCATTACCTTGAACGATCTGCGTGAAAAGGATGAAGAAAGTGGCTTGACCTATTCCAAGATCTTCTTCAGTGAAGGTGGTATTGTAGAGTTTGTGGAGATGCTAGATGCTAATGGCGCTCGGGTTTCACTCCTGCCTAAACCGCTATTCGTAGAAGGCCGCGATGAAAAGAACAACGTAACCGTAGAGGTTGCCATGACCTATAACACCTCTTACAACGAGCATATTTATTCGTACGTAAATAATATCAACACCATCGAAGGTGGTACACACGTTGCCGGTTTCCGTCGCGCCATCACTCGTGTCTTTAAAAGCTATGGCGATAAGCAAGGCTTGTTTGAAAAAGCGAAAGTGACAATCGAAGGCGATGACTTCCGCGAAGGTTTGAGTGCTGTGATCTCGGTAAAAGTGCCGGAGCCGCAGTTTGAAGGCCAAACCAAAACCAAACTCGGTAACAACGAGGTGATGGGTATCGTGGATGTAACGGTTGCCCGTGTGATCGAAGCCTATCTGGAAGAAAATCCCAGGGAAGCAAAGAACATCATTCAAAAAGTGATCTTAGCAGCACAAGCGAGAGCTGCTGCCAAGAAAGCCCGCGAAATGGTACACCGCAAATCCGTGCTAAGCGGTGGGGGTTTGCCTGGTAAACTGGCCGATTGTTCTGAAAGAGACCCTGAAAAATGCGAGCTCTACCTGGTGGAAGGCGATTCGGCGGGTGGTACGGCCAAGCAGGGCCGCGACCGTGGCTTCCAGGCGATCCTTCCGCTTCGGGGAAAGATCCTGAATGTGGAGAAAGCCATGGAGCACAAGATCTACGAGAACGAAGAGATCCGCAACATGTACACGGCACTGGGCGTGACGGTTGGCACACCTGAAGATGCAAAAGGCTTGAATATTACGAAGCTGCGTTACCATAAGCTGATCATCATGACGGATGCCGATGTGGACGGAAGTCATATCGCTACGCTGATCCTGACCTTCATCTTCCGTTATATGAAAGAAATGGTAGAGCAGGGTTATGTTTACATTGCCCAGCCGCCCCTTTACCTGGTAAAAAAAGGAAAAGAGCAGGCGTATGCGTACAACGAGGAACAACGCAAAATGCTTAGCGAAAAATTGGGCGGCGGTAATCCTGACAGCGTAAACATCCAGCGCTATAAAGGATTGGGAGAGATGAATGCCGAGCAGTTGTGGGAAACTACCATGAACCCAGCTACCCGCACTCTAAAGCTCGTAACTATTGACAGCGCCGTCGAAGCCGACCGCATCTTCAGCATGCTGATGGGCGATGAAGTGCCGCCGCGCCGCGAGTTCATCGAGAGCCATGCGAAGTATGCACGGATTGATGTATAAAAGACATTAACTATTTATAACCTGTTTAAAGTCTGAGTGAACCACTCAGACTTTTTTTATGCCCATTGCCAAAAGGCGATAGTATTTTCAGGTTATTGAAGTTTTATATGAGACCCATCATTTTATTGAGCTGCCTGTTTCTCAGCCTTTCTTGCTTTAGCCAAAAATTACTCAGAGGCGTGGTGGTTGATAAAGAAAACGGCCAACCACTCGGCGGAGCTTCCGTTTTTTTAAGCAATACATCCGTTGGTACAACTGCTAACGGACAAGGTGCTTTTAGCTTGTCCGTTCCGGAAGGAAAGTATGACCTGATCGTTTCCTCGATCGGGTTTGAAACCTTTAATCAAACGATTATTACAACGAATTTGCCTGAGCATATGACCATCAAACTCACGCCGAAAGCTAAGGAATTAGCGACCGTCATCGTTGAGCCTTTTGAGAAAGACGGCTGGGATAAATGGGGCAAATTTTTCCTGGATAATTTCATCGGCACCTCCGCTCAATCCCGCAACTGTATCCTCAAGAATAAGAATGTGATTAAATTTCGCCGCTCCAAAAAAACGGATGAATTAACCGCCATTGCCTTAGAGCCGCTGATCATCGAGAATAAAGCGTTAGGCTATTCTATCCGTTACCAGTTGGAAGACTTCTCCTATAATTTCAAGACACGTTATCTGTATTATGGTGGTTATCCCTTGTTTGAACCCATGGAAGGAAGTGGTGGCAGGGAACGCCGCTGGGCAAAGGCTCGCCAGGAGGTTTATTATGGCTCTATGATGCATTTCATGCGCAGCCTTTTCCGGAATAAGATCGCGGAAGAACATTTTGATATATATGCGCTTAAACGAATGCCAAATGCCGAAAAAGCAAGAGTACGTGAAGTCAACAACAGGCGCATCCGTACCCAAAAAAATAATGTGTCGGTTGCCGAAATCGTTCAGGACAGTTCCGCTTATTATGATCGCATCTTAGCGCAGGAAGATGTGATTGAAATCATCGGCTCAAAATTGACAGGTGATAGCATTGCTTATGCGGTGAACAACACTACCGCCGGGCTCGATTTTTCAGACTACCTGTTGATCATTTATAAAAAAGGATCAGCGCCTTTAGAATACCGGCAACAGTTTCCAAAGAGCAGCACGGCGCTTATGTCCAAGGTAACGCTTATCAATGGCAAGCCCATCGAGATACAGGCGAACGGCAGCTATTACATGCCGGCAGATTTCTTAAGCCTGGGCTATTGGGCCTGGTCGGAAAAAGTGGCTACGATGTTACCATTTGATTATAACGAGCGGGAATAAATGGTTATGAGTTAAGTATTGGATGGCTGAAGAATACCAGCTCACAGATGAGTTCTTTACTAATAGCTGATAGCTTAATTTCAGCGGATGAATTACCAGGCTTCACCCGGACGCTACGGCACCATGGAATACCGCCGCTGTGGCAACAGCGGTTTAAAGCTGCCAGCCCTTTCTCTTGGACTATGGCACAACTTCGGCATTACTGACAATTACGAGAATTGCCGCAGCATCGTCCATACGGCCTTTGATATGGGCATTACCCATTTTGACCTGGCAAATAATTATGGGCCACCTGCCGGAGGGGCAGAAGAGACCTTTGGAAAGATCCTGAAACAAGACTTCAGGTCTTACCGCGATGAGATCATTATCTCTTCTAAAGCGGGGTATCCGATGTGGCCGGGTCCTTACGGTGACCTTGGTTCAAAAAAATACCTGACGGCAAGTTTAGACCAAAGCCTGAAGCGGATGGGACTGGATTACGTTGATATCTTTTATCATCACCGGCCCGATCCGGACACACCGCTGGAAGAAACGATGGGTGCCTTACATGGCATGGTGCAGCAAGGCAAAGCACTTTACATTGGCATCTCCAGTTATTCGCCACAGGAAACCCGGAAGGCGATAGACATGCTTCACGCTTTCGGCACACCGATGTTGATCCACCAACCTAAATATTCTCTTTTAGAGCGCTCGGTAGAAGAGGGTTTGCTGAGTGTGTTGGGCGAAAGAGGTGTGGGCTGTATCGCTTTTTCTTCCTTAGCGCAAGGGCTGCTGACAAATAAATACCTGAATGGCATTCCAGCAGATTCACGGGCCGCCAGCGCCCGTGGCAATGGAGCCTTAGACCCGTCTGCCATCAATGAGCAAATTTTGCAGAAAGTAAAGCAATTGGCGGCTGTAGCCGAAGGCCGCAATCAATCCCTTGCACAAATGTCGCTTGCCTGGGTGTTGAAAGATCCCCGCATAACCTCTGTTATCATTGGCGCCAGCAAAGCAGAGCAAGTGATGGATTCGGTGCGCTGCCTTTACAACCTGAGTTTTTCACACTCCGAATTAGAAACGATCGAAACGATTCTGCGCTAAAAACAAAAAGCATAAAAAGGGCTAAAAAAACTTTTTTGCGCTTTGTTTTGCCTAAATGCCGTAGATTTAGTCTTTACTAACCAACAAAAATTTAACTATATGGCAGATCAACTTACCGCTTACAATGTAAAGACAAAAGAAAAAGGCGTTCCTATTATGGATGCTGTAGTTACAAAAACAGCTAAAGGCGCTTACATGGTGCAAGGGCATGATGGCAAAGGCAATAAGCTCACAACTTTATGTAATGAAGCCAAAGCACTGCAAGCCATCAAAGATGGCGTAGCAAAACAAGGCTGGTAAAGTATTCGCATCTTATAAACAAAGGGTGGCCAAAAGCTGCCCTTTGTTGTTTGTAAAGGGGAAGGATTGCATTAACGTTATGCGGCTAAAGGTTAAGACCTCGCAGAAATCATTTAGAACTTCACCGGCGTACTCAATAATTACTGGGCTTTTACCACCACATCATGCATCCGCTGTAAAAAGGCATGCATCCCGTTCATCGTCTTCACATTTTCCGACACCAGCATAAACAGTTTGCCTACTTGTTTCAGCTTGGCTTTATTAGTACCGGTTTGCAGGTAGTCCAATATCTTTTTAAATGTTTCCGATTCAAAATACGGCGAGTCGGGGCGGTTGATGAAATAGCAACGCATGGTATCACTTTTGAGCGACATTTTTTCAAAGCCCAATTCCACCGCGAGCTTACGGCAGCGAACCGTAATGAACAAGTCCTGCACTTCGGATGGGATAGGTCCAAAACGGTCAACAAACTCCGCTTCCATTGCTTTCAGTTCCTCTTCAGTTTCGCAATTATCCAGGCGGGAATACAAGGCAAGTCGTTCCGTGATATTTTCAACGTACGAATCAGGAATTAATATCTCCAGGTCAGTATCAATCGTGCAATCCGATACAAAATCGTCCTGCTGCTGAATCTCTTCTTTGAAAAGATCCTTAAACTCAGTTCGCTTTAATTCGCGGATGGATTCGTTGAGGATCTTTTGGTAGGTTTCAAAACCAATATCCGCCATAAAGCCGCTTTGCTCCCCTCCCAGCATATTCCCGGCGCCTCGAATGTCCAGGTCGCGCATTGCTATCTGGAAACCGCTGCCCAACTCGCTGTGCTGTTCCAGGGTTTGCAAACGCTTACGGCTATCGGTCGGCAAAGTGCTCATGGGCGGCGCCAATAAATAGCAAAACGCTTTTTTATTGCTGCGCCCTACCCTGCCTCTCAATTGGTGCAGGTCGCTTAACCCAAACTGGTGGGCATTATTAACGAGGATCGTGTTTACATTCGGAATGTCCACACCGCTTTCCACGATGTTTGTACAAACCAGCACATCATATTTCTTGTCAATAAAATCCATGATGCGCTCTTCCAGTTCATGGCCTTCCAATTGCCCGTGCGCCCAGCCAATGCTGAGATCAGGGCACAAACCCTGTATCAGGCCAGACATTTCTGCCAGCCCCTGCACCCGGTTATGAATAAAGAAAACCTGTCCACCACGTTCGGTTTCAAAGTAAATCGCATCGCGGATAAAATCTTCCTGGAAAACCTTTACTTCCGTTTGAATCGGCTGGCGGTTTGGAGGAGGTGTGTTAATGATGGATAGATCGCGGGCACCCATGAGCGAGAACTGCAAGGTCCGCGGGATCGGGGTCGCCGTTAAGGTCAGCGCATCAACATTTGTCCGTAGGGTTTTTATCTTCTCCTTATGCCCCACGCCAAACTTCTGCTCTTCGTCAATAATCAGGAGTCCGAGATCTTTAAACTTTACATCCTTAGCCAAAATGGCATGGGTACCGATGATGATATCCACCTTGCCTTCTTCCAGTTTCTTGTAGGTCTCTTTCTTTTCTTTTGCCGATTTAAAGCGGTTGACATAATCCACCGTGACCGGGAAATCACGCAGTCTTTCGCTAAAGGTTTTAAAATGCTGGAAAGCAAGGATGGTTGTTGGAACCAATATCGCCGCTTGCTTTCCATCCAGGCAGGTTTTGAACGCTGCCCGTATGGCGATCTCTGTTTTACCAAAACCTACATCCCCGCAGACCAGCCGGTCCATTGGCGAAAGGGACTCCATATCCCGCTTTACATCCGCAGTAGCTTTGCTTTGATCCGGTGTGTCTTCGTAAATAAAGGACGCTTCCAGTTCGGTCTGCATGTAATTGTCAGGCGCATGCTGAAAACCTTGCTGCGCCTTGCGTTGCGCATATAACTTAATTAGGTCAAAGGCTACTTCCTTTACCTTGGTCTTGGTCTTTTCTTTCAGCTTCGACCACACATCGGAGCCCAGTTTATTCACCTTTGGCACGGTGCCTTCCTTGCCGGTAAACTTGGCGATCTTGTGTAGTGAGTTGATATTTACGTAGAGAATATCGCTATCCTTATAAAGAATACGAACGGCTTCCTGCAAACGTCCGCCCACTTCCATCTTTTGCAGGCCGCTATAAATGCCAACGCCGTGGTCTATATGCGTTACAAAGTCGCCGGGTTGCAGTTCGCGGAGTGTTCGCAGCGTGATGGCTTTGTTCTTATTGTAGGCTTGCTTGACCTTGTATTTATGATAGCGCTGGAAGATCTGGTGGTCGGTATAGCAAATGAGCTTGAGGTCTTCATCAATAAACCCTTCATGAATGGATGTGGCTAAAGGCATGAAATTGATCTCTTCCCGCAGGTCTTTAAAAATGGTATAAAGCCGTTCGAGCTGTTTTGGATTTTCGGCAAAAAGATTCAATTCAAAACCTTTCTTCTCCCAGTCTTTCAGGTCTTTTATCAGCAGGTCGAACTGTCGGTTGAAAGCCGGTTGCGCTTTGATCCCAAAAGCTATTTCCTGTACCTCGCCTACCGGCGCCTGGTGACCAAAATGTACCACATGCCGCCTTTGCATTTGTTCAAAGAAGGTTGCCGCATTAATAAACTCCGCAGCGGTTACCTCCCGCTTTTTCAACCGGTCTTCCTCCTCATCTTCCTTGCGCGGACTATCTGCACGAAGCTGCAGGAACATGCTCAACTCCTCTTCGCTGGTCAGCAATTTTTCCCGGGTCCACTCTTCGTCCTGCATCCAGATCACAGTGTTTTCCGGCAGGAACTCTAAGAGTGAAACCTTGTCTTCGTCCTCAAACTGAAGGTCCACATTCGGAATGATATTCACTTGCAATAACCGCCGCTCACTCAACTGTGTTTGCGGGTCAATAATGCGGATAGAATCCACATCGTTGCCAAACAATTCGATCCGGTAAGGCTTTTCATTGCCAAACGAATAAATGTCCAATATACCGCCCCGTACTGCAAACTGGCCGGGCTCGTAAACAAAATCAGTTCGTTCAAAGCCGTAATTCACCAGTTTTTCAAACAGGCTGTCCGGCTCAATGGTATCGGCAGTTTTTATATGGATAATATTTTCGGAAATAGCTTTTGACACCACTACCTTTTCAAACAGTGCCTCCGGGTAGGTGACCAAAGCGCCAACCCGGTTGCCCATTCCCGAAGAGAATTTTGTCAAAGCTTCGGTGCGCAGCATGACGTGTGAAGAATTCAGCAGGCGGTAATTTTTCCGGTTCTTAAACGAAGATGGAAAGTAAAAGATATTCAGCGCTTCGGTGAGGTTCTCCAGCGTGTTGTGGAAGTAAGCCGCATCTTCCGCGTCGTTGCAAACAATCACATGGTTCAGGTGGGCGCAGGAAGAGTGAAGAAAAGTGGCCGCCGCGACAAATTGCGACGAACTGCCACGCAGGTCTTTCGCAAAGATGCGTTGTGGCGTGGACATGGTGATCTTGTTCGCCAATGAAGAAAGGCGGGGGGATCGACCATATTTTTCCAGCAACGCGGCTACACTCATTCGAAGGGCGCAAAGATAAAGGCTGTATCTCCGGCCAAACCCTTCATGGCGTTAAATAATCGCGTATAATAAAAAATCCCGCAGCCAGTGCGGGATTTTTGAAAACTTAGTAAACGAATTGCCGGGTATATTGCTCCCCTTTCGTTCCGAATATCTTTATAATATAAGAGCCTTTCGAAAGCCCGTTCAGGCTGATGTGCTGATCGGCATACCTGGAATCAACCGACCTGACGAGCCTGCCATTAATATCAACGATGCGTACCTGCATTTTTGTAGCTGGCAAGTTTCCAATCTTAATGAACAACTGCTGGTTGGACGGCGCCGTGTACCTGATAAAGTCTTTTGTATTTACAATCGTTGGTAATCCGGTGGAGAGCGCCGTCAACGTAGTGGTCCACAAGCCACGACCATGTGTTGCGGCAGCCAACGTATTATCCGAAGCCCTGAATTTCAACATATCAACTCTCACATTAGGCAGGTTAGGCGTTTCAGGCACCCATGCAGAAGAGGCAGGAAGCTTTGTCCAAACACTCACTTCGGTACCCACTACAATTCCACCGGCGGCTGTTCCGTTAAGCGAAGTGCTGGAAGGAAGGAACATTCCCCAGCGTACCGGCACATCCGGAAGATTGCCTTCAATATTATTCCAGGAACTTCCGCCATTTGTACTTTCCAGTACAGACACAACACCATAGTTTGAAACCGTTACCAACAGGTGGCTGGCATTAGACGGGTCAACATCAATAGAAGAAATATACGCTCCACTCACATTTAATGGAGACGAAGAGGCTGCCACGGTTGGACTTAATGTATTGGCGCCCGTCAACTTCAGCAAAATGGGTACAGTAGTATTTGGGCTCGCATCCGTAGGAACTCTATAGCCTGCTACCCATACTGTTCCGCCTGTGCTAACTGTCGGATCAACCTTTACAGCGGAAATGGTACGACCACCCAGGTCTGTTAAGTTAACCTCGTTAAAAACAGGATTGCCGATGCCGTTCAGATTGGTTAACACACCTATCTGGTCCGGACTGTTTGCCGAATACAATACATCATTTACATCATCATAATCTGTTGGGTTGATGAACATACCCTTCTCGTTATCCGTTGGAACTTTAGTAAAAGAAGCTCCTCCATTCCGGGAATAGAAATAATAATTATAAACAAATGACGATAGCTGGATGTTGCCATCTGTTTGATCAATATGTGCAAAGCCTCCATCACCTCCCGTGGCACGAGTAGTAGCGTTCATACCAGGAGAAGTGAATTTTTGCGTTCCATTATCCTGCGCACCTGCTAAAAAGTAGTTGGGCTGCGTTGGGTGCATTTCAACGGAGTAGAATTGGGTGACATTATAGCCGGTGTTTTTAGGCGTCCATCCCGTGCCGCTGTTAGATGTATAATATACGCCACCGTCATTCGTGGCAATAAATTCGGTTCCGGAGTTAGGATAAAAGATCACATTGTGTTGATCGGCATGCACTACCGGCAACGAACCGCAGTTCTGTGCCCACTGGCTAATTTGAGTCCAGGTGGCGCCGCCGTCTGTAGATCGGAACAGATCAATCCCCCCGATCACTACGTTATTGCTGTTCGTTGGATCAACTTGAACTATCAGATCATAAAAAGCCTGACCGTTGGTGAAATCATTGGATGTAGCGCCCTGGTTACACCAGGAAGGCAAAGGCACGTCGGTCCAGGTAGCGCCTGAATTAACGGATTTCCTGATCCCCCCAATGCCATCACCTGTGCCTTGAAGCAAAGCATAAATTACTGACGGAGTAGAAGGAGCGACCGCCACTTCGATACGCTTCCAGTCCCCGGTTGGTGTAATGTCAACCCAAGAACCCGCTGCACCATTGGAAGCCGCGGGAGACCTGAATATCCGTCCTTTATTGACGATTCCGCTTCCCCTGAAACCTGTGGTGGCATACAAGTCTCCGTTGGAAGCCAACTCAAGATCAGCACCATAGTAATTGTAGGCACTATCGCAGGTTTGCGCCGTTAAGGTGCCAATCACTTGTCCCCAGGTAAGACCGCCATCTGTGCTTCGCATGATTCCTCCCACATTGCAAAACTTAGAGGGACGGGCCGATGCGAATACAGTGCTATTGGAAGTGACAATTATATCTTGTACATAATCAAACCGGTGGAGTGTATTGCCTGTTGAAGAAGCCACCGTACTATCTGTAGAAGCCAACTTTGTCCATACGGTTCCGCCATTTACAGACTTCCAGATACCATTGCCTCTTACCGCATCTGCATTAAACCAGCCTTCACCTGTGCCCGCATACATCGTATCAGGCGCCGTTGGGTGCTGTGCTAAAGCACTGATGGCAATGCTGCCCATTTGCTCCGCTACCGGCGTCCAAACAGGTGTGCTTTTAAAATTGGTAGCTCTCCAAATCCCGCCGCTAACACTGCCGGCAATGACCGTGTTCCCGGTGGCATCTCTCGTGTCAATCAACACGGCTCTTGTTCGTCCGGCCACATTATTTGGACCGCGCTCTGTCCAGGTCAAGGCGTTGAGTCCAGTCAGCCGGGAGCCCAGCAGGCTATTGATATACGCCTTGGCAATATCCAGGCGTTCTTTTGGCACATAACCCAGTGCAGGATCCTGTGTCATCATAAATTCCTGCTTCATGGCCAGTTCAATGCGGTCTTCCTTTGGCATCTTGCCTTTCTCTTTTGGTACCACGTTTTTGCAGGCACTTAAAGTTATAAAACAGAGAAGGGCTACCTGTGCAGGTTTGCTGATACTATATAACATAAAACAGAATTATGATTAGACATGGAAAGATACCTAAAAGATGTTTTGACAAATTATAAATACGTTTGCAGAATGAAAAAAGTTGTACAAATCCTACCCTTTGCCTTTTTTCTTTTTCTTATGGTTAGCGCTTGTTCTCCTAAATACGGCATTTATAGTGCGAAAGCCTATCTGCGGGAGTCTAACCGGGGCACCCAACAAGTGAACGACAATAACCTGCCCGCCGGTTCCACCAGGCTAAGAGAAAACCTGCTCTACATAGAAACCGCGATGGAGAAACCTCCGGTTTTTACAACTGCCTGGATTGATCAAAAAGCATATACGGTGCAGGCAGTGAAAGCACAGCCGAATGTGACCATTGGCACGACAAAGGATTCCAATCAGGAAGTATCGATAACAGTGAAAGAAGGCAACCAGCTTTGGCAATTGCTTTTGACGGAAAACCACACGGCTTCGCTTGACACTGCCGCCAGAACTGTTGTAGAAAAACACCCTATCGTATTAACAGGTATTTGGAAAGAAAAGTCTTTTGTTTACCCGGTAGAAAACAGAACAATACTGGAAGGTATTTTATACCAGTAATCCTCTCCGCTGTTTTTTTGTACCTTGTACCAAACTGCTGCATTATGGCTTTGCAACCCTGGCGTAAAGGGATCGTCACCCGGATAGAACAGGAAACCTATAATACCCGCCGCTTCTGGATCACCGTTCCTGAAATAGAATCCTTTGATTTTGTGCCGGGCCAATTTGTGACCCTCGACCTGCCCATACATGAAAAGCCGAACAAGCGCTGGAGAAGCTATTCCATTGCTTCCTGGCCCGATGGGACCAATACCTTTGAATTGTTGATTGTTATTTTAGAAGGTGGCTTGGGAACAACCTACTTATTCAACGAAATATTCGAAGGATCGGAACTAACACTGCGCGGTCCGCAGGGTGTATTCACGCTGCCCCAAGAACTATCCAAAGACCTTTATTTTATCTGCACCGGCACCGGCATTGCGCCTTTCCGCAGCATGGTGCATCATATTCAGCGCCACGGTATTGCGCATCAGAATATCAACCTTATTTTTGGCACACGCAAAAGAGAAGACCTGGTTTATTTGGAGGAAATGCGGCGCCTGGAAGGAGAAGTGGAAGGATTTCATTATATCCCTACCCTCTCCCGCGAAGATTGGGACGGCTGTTGCGGCTATGTGCATGCGGTATATGAAAACCTGGTACATCAAAAAAAGGCTGGCGATGCCATTCCTCCGCCTGCCCAATTTTATTTATGTGGCTGGCGGGCAATGGTAGATGAGGCCAAGGGCCGCATTCTAAATTTAGGGTATGATAAAAAGGACATTCATTTAGAACTCTACGGATAGTCGCTCATTTATCTTTTCTTCGCCAACATGTTTGTGCTGCTCAAAGTCTTGCTCTTTTTATTTCGTCCGCTGATATGGGTGATCATCCTATTCTTGTTGGCAGCTTTTACTAAGAAGCCGGTTCGCAAACGCCGCCTCTTCATAGCCACTCTTATCGCGTTGCTTTTCTTCAGCAACCCGTTCATCATCAACCAACTTATCACTGCTTACGAACCTTCACCCATGGAATTAACGCCTACTTCAAAATATGCGGCAGGCATTGTGTTAGGTGGGTTTGTTTCTTATAATTTAAAAGAAGATAAAGGCTACTTTAATCCTGCATCCGACCGCTTTATTCAAACGGTGCTTCTTTATAGGAAAGGGGCAATTCAAAAGATCATTATAGCGGCGGGGAATGGTTATATCGTAAAACACCATTTCAAAGAAGCCGATTTTATTAAGCAGCACCTGGTGGAACTGGGTATTCCGGCTGCCGACATTTATACCGATGGTGAATCAAAGAACACCTTGCAAAATGCAGTGAATGCTAAAAAAATAATTGATTCCCTATACCTGCCCGGACCTTATCTCCTTATTTCATCAGCCATGCACTTGCCACGTGCTCAAAAAGTCTTTACTAAACAAGGTATGCCAGTGGTTCTTTACCCCTGCGACTTTATTTCAAAAGGCGGCGGCAATAATTTTATGGAAGATGTGCTGCTTCCTTCGGCAACAGCTTTACGCAACTGGGACAATTTCATCAAAGAGTTGTTGGGAACTATAGTTTATAAGTTCACGGGCAAGGGATAAAAAAACCTCACAGGTTTGAAAGCCTGTGAGGTTTGAAAATCAAAACTGATACTTACAATGCCGCCTGAACTAATTGCCGAACCTGCTCTATCGAAATACGCTCTTGTTGCATTGAATCACGGTACCGGATCGTAACCGTATTATCTTCTTTTGCCTGGTGATCAATCGTTACACAGAAAGGCGTACCCAGCGCATCCATTCTCCGGTAGCGTTTACCGATCGCGTCTTTCTCTTCATAAAAGCATTTGAAGTGTGGCTTGCAGTCATCCATAATAGCACGGGCAATCTCCGGCAAACCGTCCTTCTTTAAAAGCGGCAAAACAGCTAATTTAATAGGAGCAAATTTTGGTGGGAATTTCAGCACCACGCGGCTGTCTTTCTTTTCTTCCGTGCTTAGGTCCTGCTCCTCGTAAGCTTCGCTCAGCAACAGCATTACGGTTCTATCCAACCCTATTGAAGTTTCTACCACGTACGGAATATAGTTGCCATAAGGCTTTCCGGTAGCTTCGTCAATATCATTATCGAAATACTGCAGCTTCTTTTTGCTGAACTCCTGGTGCTGCTTCAGGTCAAAGTCAGTACGGGAATGAATGCCTTCCACTTCCTTAAACCCAATCGGAAAATCATACTCGATATCGCAAGCCGCATCGGCATAATGTGCCAGCTTTATATGATCATGAAAGCGGTATTTATCGGGCGAAATGCCTAAAGCCAAATGCCAGCTTAGGCGTTCCTGTTTCCAGAACTCGTACCACTGTGCCTGTGTGCCGGGTCGCACAAAGAACTGCATTTCCATTTGCTCAAACTCCCGCATCCGGAAGATGAATTGACGGGCAACGATCTCGTTGCGGAACGCTTTACCAATCTGCGCAATACCAAACGGGATCTTCATCCGGCCGGTTTTCTGCACATTCAAAAAATTTACGAATATGCCTTGGGCCGTTTCGGGGCGTAGGTAAATTTTATTGTCTTCCGTTTCGGAAGAGACAGCGCCAAACTCAGTGGAGAACATAAGGTTGAACTGGCGCACATCCGTCCAATTGACGGTACCACTGATGCCACAAGCAATCTTATTATTTTCTATTAATGTTTTTAATCCTTCAAAATTATCAGTTGACAGGAGCTCATCCATTTGCTGACGGAGAATGTCCGCCTGCTCCTTTTGACCAGATGCTTCCAACTCATCGGCTTTTGCTTCAATCAGATGATCAACCCGGTAGCGCTTGTTGCTATCCTTGTTATCGATCATCGGGTCGGAGAAATTATCGACGTGACCGCTCGCCTTCCAGGTGGTCGGATGCATAAAAATAGCGGCATCGATACCAACGATATTCTCATGCAGGCGGGTCATGCTATGCCACCAATGATCTTTGATGTTCTTCTTGAGTTCAGCGCCCCATTGGCCGTAATCATACACGGCACCCAAGCCATCGTAGATCTCGCTGGAAGGAAAAATAAAGCCGTATTCTTTGCAGTGGCCAATGATCGCCTGGAACCTGTTGCTGTCTGTTGCCATAATCCGGCAAAAGTAGGATGTAGGCGGGAAACCGACGGATGTAAAAGAAGGAGTAAAACAGGTAAGAAAAAAGCCCCAACAGTGTGGGGCTTTATATCATTTAGTCTCTGCGCACTGTAGTCGTGTGGCGGTGGTCGTCTTTTTTACGAAGTCCTAAAAGACCCAAAAGCCCTAAAAGGCCAGCCAGCCCGATTTTACCATTGTCATCACCATCGTCATCTGCATCATCCGTTACGCTTGTTGTAGTGGTCGATGTACCATCGGTTGTTTGCGCAGTAGCCGGAGCCGTGAAAAATAAGCATGAGCTTACCGCTAAAACGCCTAGTACCTTCCTTGTTTGTTTCATTTTATTTGATTTTGGTTAAATGATAAACCTTACTTGCAATCATTAGGCCAAAGCGCCTAAGATCTGCGCCAATGGTAGAGTTGAAGGTTATTGAGCAATATTTAAAAATCGCATAACATCGCAAAAAATTAGGAAAAGCTCAGGCTTTTTTATTTAAAAAACGGGCAAGTAGAGTTTGCTATGGCATGGTTTTGCGCCCTTATTCTTAAACTTAATTATATGGTTATCATGTTCATAGCGGCAGTGGCGGCCATCCTATTTATCATCATGTTTATAAGTAAAGCCGCAAAAAAGAAAGCGGAAGGCAGCGATATGGGCGAACATGGCGTAAGCCGTTGATCGCGACAGAGGGTAAGATGTAAAAATTAGGAGGCTCGCTTCCCGTAACTTGCGCCACCAATAAAATGGCAAAAGCATGCTTACCGCCGATTACAACACCGCCAAACTCCGAAAGATCATCCTGCATTATGTAGGCAGCAAGAATAACCTGGACCCGCTCACTATTTCAGATAAAGCTTTGGAGTTGGATGATCAGACCGTAGAGCAGCTACAGGAAGGCTTGTTATTCAAGTTCAAAAGTATAGCGGAGAAGTTCTCCTTTCACCACCCCTCTTCGTTGCAATACCACGAGGTGTACAATTTCTGTCAGCAGCTTTTTGCCGATCCCGAAAACTTTGAAAAACTTTCCGGTAATATAGCAAGGCAGCTCTACGAAGCTACTACCCATCCAAAAGTTAAGGGTGGCGAATTCTATGTTACTTATTTTGAAGGTTTGCCTATCGAAAGCAGGATGCACAAGGCCATCGGCCTATTTAAAACCGAAAATAAATCCCTGTTCTTAGATGTCACCAAAGATGCAGATGGATTTGCGTTAGCCATGAAAGAAGGTGTAGAACTTACCAAAATTGATAAAGGTTGCCTGATCATTAACCGGAATAAAGAGGAAGGTTATGATGTGTTGATTTTTGACAACCAGAACCGCGGCGAAGAAGCGCAGTATTGGAAGGAGGGATTTCTGGGACTAACGCCACAAAAGAACGAATTTCACCACACGGCGCACTTCCTTACCCTCACCAAGCAATTTATCACCGAGCAGTTAGAAGGCGAAGCAGGCGTTTCCAAAACCGACCAGGTGGAACTTCTTAATAAATCCATCAATTATTTTAAAGAGAAAGACGCTTTTGATATCGATGAATTTCAATCCGAAGTATTTGCCGATGACGATATGATCCACTCCTTTAGGCAATTCGGTACGCGGTATGTGGAAAGCAACGATTATGATATTTCTTCTAATTTTGATATTTCACCGGATGCCGTAAAAAAGCAGGCAAGGGTTTATAAAAGCGTATTGAAGCTTGACAAGAACTTTCATATTTACATTCATGGCCGCACCGACCTCATTGAAAGAGGAACGGATAATGACGGTCGCAAATACTATAAGATCTATTACGTGGACGAAGCCTAACGGGTTAAGGATAAAACCTTTATATTTGAAATTATAAAATAAACGCACTATGGGATTGCTCACACCAAAAGGGAAAAAAGGCGATAAGAAAGGCGGATCGGCCGCTCCGAAAGGAGCCGCACAGGGCTCCAAATTTTTGAATAAGAACATCAAATCATCCGGCTTTGGCAAGAAAACCATGCCCGGCAGCGCTAACCGCGGCAGTTAGTCTTTAACAGTAGCAACTGTTATATAAAAGGCTACATTCGCCCGCTCCGTTCATTTAATTCTATATTTACTTTAAGCAGTTAGTAACCATTTAAGGCAGATAATTGTTTCATTGGCATTCAGTACGTTCGCCAATAGAGGCTTTATGGTATCTGAATTGCATTTATTGAATTTTAGTACTAAAGATTTTTAAACAATGGCAAAGGTCACCTTTAACAACCGGAATAATCTCTTTTTCCAGTCTTTGAAAAAAAGTGTGGATGATTATTTCAAAACGAACAACATCAAAAAAACAGGCAACTGGAAGCTTTACTCGAAAGCCCTGATCCTTATTCCGCTCTGTCTTACCATTTATATTATCCTGCTGACCAACACGCCTCCGCTAGCCATTAGCCTGATTCTATGCGCCATTTTAGGGATGTCCATCGGCAGCATTGGTTTTAATATCATGCACGATGCCTGTCATGGCGCTTACTCTTCAAAAAAATGGGTGAACACACTTTTTGGCTATACGCTGAACGCGGTAGGCGGCAACACATTCTTCTGGAAACTGAAGCATAATATCCTGCATCATACCTATACCAATATTCATGGTGTGGATGACGATATTGCACAAAGCAAACTACTTCGCCAAAGCCCTACACAAGAGTGGTGGCCGATACACCGTTACCAGCATATCTATCTTACTGTCGCCTATTCACTTACTATTTTCATGTGGGCAGGCGTTCGCGACTTTGAAAAGTATTTCAAGAAGAAGGTTTACAATACGCCTATCTCTCCTATGAGTTGGCAGGACCATGTGATCTTCTGGGTAAGCAAAGCCGCTTACGCATTTTTTTACATTGCCCTACCGATCATTATGGTGGGTTGGCAAGCCTGGTTAGTGGGTTACCTGACCATGGGCATCGTTATCGGCGTTGTCATCTCTTATGTGTTCCAGCTGGCACATGCCGTGGAAGGACCTGAGTTTGATGCCGTAGGGTTGGAAGACAAGCAAATTGAAACGGAATGGGCGGTGCACCAAATTAAAACCACCGCGAATTTTGCCCCGAAGAATAAATTCATCAACTGGTATGTGGGCGGGTTGAACTTCCAGGTGGAGCATCATCTTTTCCCTCGTATCTCGCACATTCATTACCCGCAATTAAGCCCGATCGTAAAGGCCAAATGCGAAGAGTTTGGATTGCCTTATCATTCGTTTCCTACGCTTGGCGAGGCGATCGCTTCGCATGTGCGTACGATGAAGCATTTAGGACAAAAACCTGTAGAACATAAAATGCCGCAGCGGGAACCTGCTCTGGCAGAACATGCCGCCTAAATTTTAAAAGCTTCACTTGTGAAGCTTTTTTTATATGCATGAATTCCCTATTTTGTGTGCTAATCAAACTAACAGAGTCATGGAACCGTACCCGAGCACACACACAGCAGAGCAAGAAGATATCTTTGCTGGTTTTGAAAACACGATAGAACAAGCTGGAAGCGGCAAACGGCTTGCAAATTACCTTATCGATCTCATTTCCTTTTATGCCATTTTCTTTATCATTGGAATGATATGGGCTATAATTAGTCCGGAGACAATAGAGGAACTGGATACAGAATCCACCGGATTTAATTTGTTAGACCGCCTGTTAGGGCTCGTACTATACGGATTGTATATGTTTGTCATTGAGGCGTTATTTAAAGGCAAGTCTTTAGGAAAACTAATAACCGGCACCAGGGCAGTTAATGAAGATGGCTCCACTATTTCTACAAAAACAGCCTTGTTAAGAGGACTGAGTCGAATGGTGCCCTTTAATGCTTTCAGCGCATTAGGCGCACCTCCTTATCCATGGCATGACCGTTGGACCAACACTTATGTAATTGACGAAAAACGGTCTGGAGTTGTTTCCCAATAATTCAACAATGCAACAAAAAAATTAGAAATGCCCCTTTTCCGGGGCATTTCTAATTGCTATCATTCCTTAAAACTGGAAGTAAATAAAAGAGCTGCTGCTCTCCTGGCTTAGTAAAAGCAGGATGAGCATGAACGCCCAGATGATACCAACCAGCCACCACTTTAGCTTGTGCGCCACTTGCAGCACGCTAGTATTACGCATGAACCAATGCGTAAGCACCAGCAGCACCGTGATTACCGAAACCTTAAGAATGGCTAAAGTTGTAAGCACTGGCACACCGCCATTTATGTTGCCAAACATGGAACTCAATAAGCGTCCTGCAGTAGGAAAATCGGAAGCTCTGAAAAACACCCAAGTCACATTTACTAAAAAGAAGGTGAACAAGGCCGCAAAAAAATTGGTCGCGCCTTTATTTCGTAAAAAAGCTGGCGCAAAGGACGCGGAAGCGGTTATCACCGGCGGCTCAACAGCTTCCTCTTTATTGCTGATCGCTTCTAAAATTATCTGATCCGGAGTTAATGGTTTGGGCCGGAACAGGCGCTCCACGCATAAATAAATGCCATGCAGTGCGCCCCACACCACGAATGTCCAGGAGGCGCCATGCCATAAACCGCCTAACAGCATCGTAAGCATCAAAGCCGTATAGGTGCGGAATTCGCCATGCCGGTTTCCGCCAAGCGGAATGTATAAATAGTCCCGCAGCCAGGTGGAAAGCGTGATATGCCAGCGGCGCCAAAAATCGGAAAAGCCAATGGCGGCATACGGATAGCGGAAATTTTCGGGGAGCGTAAACCCAAGACAGGAAGCAATACCAATGGCGCAAGTAGAATATCCGGCAAAGTCAAAAAATATCTGTCCAGAAAAAGCCAAAACGCCCATCCACGCATCCAAGGTTGGTAAGGCGGTCGCCGCATTAAAAACCAGGTCTGCTGAACCCGCTAACATGCCATCCGCCAAAACCACTTTCATAAATAAGCCTAAGGACAGTAAGAACAGGCCGTTCAATAATTGTTGTTGACTGGCGGTGCGGGGTGTTTCAAATTGGGGCACTAACTGCGGCGGACGGACAATCGGACCTGCTACTAGGTGCGGAAAAAAAGTGACAAACAAAGAAAAATCGAGCAATGATTTTACCGGTTCGCTTTTTCGTTTATACATATCGATCGTATAACAAAGCGTGGTGAACGTATAGAATGAAATGCCCGCTGGTAAAATAATATTTGGTGCTGCAGGCTGATAATCGATCCCTAGCGCATTAACGACGGCAACAAAATTTTCCAATAAAAATCCACCATATTTAAAAAAGCACAGCATTCCTAAATTGCCCACCAGGCTTATCACTAAAAGCAGTTTGCGTTGGTATCCATCTTTTTGATTATACAAGGCCCTGCCGACAAAATAATCGATCACGGTAGATAGCCATAGCAACAATATGAAAGGAGGGTTCCAGGCGGCATAAAAAATATAGCTGGCAAGAAGCAGGTTTACTTTTTTCGTCTTCCAGCTTAAAGGCAGGTTATGCAGTGCCAGCATAATGGCAAAAAAGACAATGAAGGTATAGGAGTTGAAAAGCATGACTTATAGTTTTGATGTGGATGATTGGTTTGCGGTGGCTGTTTTATGCGGAAACACCCAGCCTTTTTGTTCCAATTGCCGTATCAGCAGCTTTGTATAAGTAATAGCATCTGCAGGGCTTAAATGCGACCATTCCGGGCAAATAAAATGGGCAGTCTCCGCGTAGTCGGCAAAATGAACGCCTTCCGTTTTTGTCACTGCCAATAATTTATCCCAAAACCGGTCTCTTGGAAAGCCCATTTTTTCGCCTTCTCCCATGGGCCCGCTTGAAGGGGTTCGGACAAATAAAACCTGTCCGCCGCGGCTACGGATTTTATCTATAGCGTCTTTTGCAGATGTAAACATCGTTTCTAAATCCTTAGCCGATGCAGGCGGCATCCTTTTCGCAGCTTCTCCCAACATTGCCCAATTGGCTTGCATTTGCTTTTGGAGGTTAGTATCTTTTACAAATTCATCAGCCATAAAACTTTGCCGGCTAAAGTAGCTCCGATCAAACGGCTCGGGGAAATCAGGAAAAACAAAAACCCCGGGGCGGCGTGTAAGCGGTAGCTTGCCAAGTAAGGCATTTGTAGAAAGATATTCACGATTTAGAAAGACAAAATTCGATTCTAAAAAGTGGTTTACTTCAAAGCTAAAGCGTTGCGTGGGCGTTCGCTTTTTATAATATTCAATATTCTCCTTTGGGGTTTTGTTAAAGGGCGGCGCATTGGAAAAGAACAAAGGCTCGGTTACATCGATCACCAGTTTGCCACCAAATTTTTCATCGTTACCAAGATCATACAAAGCCGGTAAAGGGCTGGAACCTACCATCGCCAGTTGCACCGCTTTATCGCCTGTGATTTTTTCCCAGGTAGGAATATCGAGGTCGAATTTGATGCGGGAGGAGCCAATAAAAACAGTGGACTTGTCCGGTGCGTCATACACCATGGCACGCTTGTCTGCCCATAGCGCATCCGAATCATCAAACAGGGTTTCATATCCCTTGCTTCGCCAATACCATTCCCACCCACCAATAAAAAGTGCTAACAGTACCACGGTCAGCATGGCTGCTTTCCCGAATTGTTTTGGTTTCATATATGCGTAGTTTTAAATGAATAGTAGCGTTATACCGATCCTCATCACGGTTTCTTAACGGTCAGCATTCATAGGAAACGCACATAGTCAGGGCACAATAAAATCGGGGTGTTCGTAATAGGTAGAAAAGTCAGTTAGAAGGTCACAATACCTTTGCACAAGTGATGAATGCTTTAAGAAGTAAGCAGTTGAAAGCATTATCACTTTTTAAAAGTAATAAAATCTATTGGACTACAAATAAAAAAAGCCCCGGACAGGGCTTTTAAGAAATATAAATGAAGTTCTTTTAATATAGGGCAGTTTGTGATTACATATTTCGCCGGTACTGACCGCCCACTTCGTACAATGCATTGGTGATCTGACCAAGCGAACAACATTTCACCGTTTCCATTAACTCTTCAAAGAGGTTGCCGTTTTCGATAGCCACTACTTTTAGCCGTCGCAATGCTTCTTCACTCCTACCCTCATTACGCTTCCAGAACGCCTGCAAATTGGTGATCTGCTGCTCTTTTTCTTCGGTAGTGGAACGGATCACTTCCGTTGGTAAAATGGTAGGACTACCGTTTTTACTTAAGAATGTATTGACGCCTACCAGTGGCAATTCTCCGGTATGCTTCTGATGCTCGTAGAACAGGCTTTCTTCCTGTATTTTGTTACGTTGGTACATCCGCTCCATGGCACCGAGCACACCACCTCTTTCGGTCAAGCGGTCAAATTCTGCGAGCACTGCTTCTTCTACTAGCTCCGTTAGTTCTTCGATTAGGAAAGAACCCTGGTTCGGGTTCTCATTCTTAGCTGTTCCCAGTTCCCGGTTGATGATCAACTGGATCGCCATTGCCCTGCGAACGCTTTCTTCTGTCGGTGTTGTAATCGCTTCATCGTACGCATTTGTGTGAAGCGAGTTACAGTTGTCATAGATCGCATACAGCGCCTGCAATGTCGTGCGGATATCATTAAAGTCGATCTCCTGCGCATGCAGCGACCGACCAGATGTTTGGATATGATATTTCAGCTTCTGGCTACGGTCGTTGCCTTTGTATTTGTTCTTCATTGCCTTTGCCCAGATGCGGCGGGCCACACGGCCGATCACACTGTACTCCGGGTCCATCCCATTCGAAAAGAAGAAAGAAAGGTTGGGCGCAAAATCATCGATGTTCATGCCGCGGCTCAGGTAATACTCAACATACGTAAAGCCATTTGCCAAGGTGAAGGCTAACTGTGTGATCGGGTTCGCACCCGCTTCGGCAATATGATAACCGGATATAGAAACACTATAAAAATTGCGCACTTTTTGCTCAATAAAATACTCCTGCACATCGCCCATTAATTTCAGTGCAAATTCTGTTGAGAAAATGCAGGTATTCTGCGCCTGGTCTTCCTTCAAAATATCCGCTTGCACGGTTCCCCGTACTTGGGTCAGCGCATGCGCTTTAATTTTTTCATACACATCGGCTGGCAAAACATCTGATCCCGAAAGACCTAATAGCCGTAAACCCAAACCATCATTGCCACGAGGCAAGCTCCCTTGGAATTCGCCCTTACGAGCGGATACTTTCTGTCCATCTACGCCGATATAAAATGGCAAACTATCTAAATCGTATTTCTCTTCAATGATCTTATTCACTTCTTCCCGCATGCCATTCTCCAGGATATATTTTTCACACTGCTGGTCAATGGCGGCATTCATAAAGAAAGCCAGCAGCATAGGCGCCGGACCGTTAATCGTCATCGAAACCGAGGTCTTCGGATCGCAAAGATCAAAGCCGCTGTAAAGTTTTTTCGCATCGTCCACTGTGGCTATACTCACACCGGAGTTGCCCACTTTTCCATAAATATCCGGTCGCGGTGCCGGGTCTTCGCCGTATAGTGTTACGCTGTCAAACGCAGTGGACAAGCGCTTTGCGGGTTGTCCTTCCGATACGTAGTGGAAGCGACGGTTCGTACGCTCCGGTCCGCCTTCTCCCGCAAACATCCGCGTTGGGTCTTCGCCTTGACGTTTCAGCTCAAACACACCGGCTGTATAAGGAAACTCACCGGGAACATTCTCTTGCAATTGCCATTGCAGAATATCACCCCAGTCCTTGTACTTCGGCAGCACCACTTTCGGAATGCGGGTACCACTTAATGATTTCGCTGTTAGCGGCTGCTTAATGACCTTGTCACGCACCTGGTATTCAAAAAAATCAGCGGTATATTTTTGCTGCACTTCAGGCCATCCTTCAATTAGTTTTTTACATTCTGGATGCAAGCTTTCTTCATAGCGTTTCTTCAGGTCCTGCAATTCGGAAATGGCACTTACTTCTTTTTCTCCAACGATGCCGTTGATCTGGTAAAGCTTGGTTGCAATTGTGCTTTGTTCCTTCACCCAGTTATCGTACTGCCGATTTCCTTCCGAAATTTCGGATAAATAGCGAACACGCTTTGGAGGAATCACTTGGGATTTGCTGGTGGTATCAGTTGTATGCGCATGCAGTTCTAAGTCACCAAACTGTATACCTGTTTTTGTTGAAATGGTTGTGATCAGTTTCTCAAACAATTCGTTCACACCACTATCATTGAACTGTGCTGCGATCGTTCCCACAATTGGCAACTCCTCCTCTTTTGCGGTCCACAAATGGTGATTGCGCTTGTATTGCTTTTTCACATCGGCCAGGGCATCCAGCGCACCCGCTTTATCAAATTTGTTGATGGCAACCACATCGGCATAATCCAGCATATTGATCTTCTCCAACTGCGATGCTGCACCGTATTCCGGCGTCATCACGTAAAGGCTCACATCGCAATAATCTAGGATGGATGCGTCGCTTTGACCTACACCGGCTGATTCGAGGATAATAAAATCGAAACCTGCAGCGCGGCAGATGTCAAGGGCATCCTGCACATGGGCGCTTAGGGCTACTTCGCTGTCACGCGTCGCCAGTGACCGCATATAAGCCCGTGGTGAAGAGATGGAGTTCATCCTGATGCGATCACCTAATAATGCACCACCTGTTTTCTTTTTGGAAGGGTCAACAGAAACAACAGCAATCGTTTTATCGGTGAAATTGTTCAAATATCGGCGCACAATTTCATCAGTTACTGATGATTTGCCAGCACCGCCCGTACCTGTAATTCCCAGCACCGGTATCTTTTTCTCCGTGGTCAGTTGGTTACTAGCCGTTGATGCTACTCCATTCTCCGCATTCGTGATCTGGCGGGCAACCTGGCGCACATCTTTCAGTTCGCCCAGTGTCATTGGCGAAGCATATTCCCCATTTCCATTCAGGTTAAAATCACATTGCTTGATCACATCTTCGATCATGCCCTCCAGACCCATTTTACGCCCATCGTCCGGCGAATAAATGCGGGTGATACCGTACTGATGTAACTCGTCAATCTCCGAAGGAAGGATCGTTCCACCACCGCCACCAAAGATTTTGATATGCCCGCAGCCATTCTCTTCCAGCAGGTCTTTCATGTACTTAAAGAACTCCACATGCCCGCCTTGGTATGATGTAATAGCAATGCCTTGCGCATCTTCTTCGATAGCACACTCCACAATTTCCAGTACGCTCCGGTTATGGCCTAAGTGAATAATTTCAGCGCCTTTGCTTTGCAAAATGCGACGCATGATATTGATCGCCGCATCGTGCCCGTCAAACAGCGAAGCAGCGGTAACGATACGGACCTTATTATTGGGTTGATAACTCATATAGCTTTATAAGTGAAGCCGCAAAATTAGGTCAAAAGGGTGCAGTTTCAAGGCATTTCGGCAAGCCACTATCTTTGACAAAAGCGGCTTTATGGAGTTCGGAAAAGTTTCAACAGCAGCATTAGAAATAACAGATTTTGCGTTGCCGCCCGAACCCAAATTAAACCAGGCGATCCTAACCGGGGTAAAAGCACCAATTACCAAACTGTTTGTGGGTGCTTCACAATGGGGCGTAAAGGAATGGGTCGGCAAAATTTATCCGAAAGGCACACCGGCAACCCGTTTTCTCGATGAATACGTAAAGAACTTCAATAGCATTGAGTTAAATGCCACCCACTACAAAATCTACCCACCGGAGACGATTCAAAAATGGGCAGAAAGAGCAGCGGACAAACACTTTCGATTTTGCCCCAAGTTATTTCAAGAGATCACTCACAAGGGCGCTTTGAAAGACCACGATAACCTGCTTTATGCTTTCTTGCAAAGTGCCGAAGCGTTTGGAGAACATTTAGGCTCCATCTTTATGCAATTGCCGGAATGGTTTGGTCCAGAGCGGCAAACAGAGTTGTATGATTTTCTTGAAGCCCTGCCACCGGGCACAGACTTCTTCATAGAAGTTCGTCATAAGGATTGGTTCCTGGAACCGCAGCAGACAGAACTTTTTCGCACCTTGCAAGATCTGAATGTTGGTGCAGTTATTACGGACGTTGCGGGGCGTCGCGATTGTTGTCATATGCAACTAACGGTGAAAAAAGCATTGATTCGTTTTGTTGCGAATAGCCTTCATCCTACTGATTATACCCGCATTGATGCCTGGGCAGAACGTATTCGCTATTGGCTCGATAATGGCCTACAAGAAGTGTACTTTATGCTCCATGTGCAAGACGAAACCTTTACACCGGAACTGTCTATTTATGCAACGGAGCGATTGAATGAAGTATGTAGACTTAATTTACCTGTCCCGGTTTGGAAGGCTCCGCCCGAGCTGTTTTAATCCCTTGAATGGCATCTGCCCCCGAACCAATAAATTTGTCCCATGCAGGCAATCATCAATGCGGTATCGCAATTATATAAAAGCTGGAGTGGCGAAGCCCCCGCAGACGTGGAGGTGATCGACCAATCGGGCAGTGACCGACGCTATTTCCGGCTGCGTAATGCGGCAGGCGAAACAGTGATCGGCACACATGGTTTGAACGTCCCGGAGAACGAGGCTTTTATCTATTTTGCCGATCACTTCACAAAGAAAGACCTGCATACCCCACAGATACTGGCGGTGAGCTACGACCGCACTATTTACCTCCAGGAAGATTTTGGCGATGTGTCCTTGTTGAGTATACTGGAAGAAAAAGGCTTTACGGAAGAAGTCTATGAGCTTTTTAGAACCAGCCTGCATCAGTTAGCTCGCCTGCAGGTGTTAGGAGATGAAGGTCTTAATTATGACAAATGCCTTACCAACAAAGAGTTTGGTCTACAAGCTATCATGGCCGACTTTCTGTATTTCAAATACTATTTTCTCGATGCCCTGCAAAAGCCATATGATAAGCAGCAACTGATCTATGACTTTGAAGCGCTGAGCAATTATCTAACGCATACCGAGTTCAAATACTTCATGTTCCGCGATTTTCAAAGCCGAAACATTCAGGTCACGAAAACCCCCAAACCCCCTAAAGGGGAGTTTGCCAGCACACAGCCTTCTCCAGCCGGAGAAGTTGCCAATCAATCGGAGTCGCCGAAAAGCGAGGCAGGTGCGGTGGCGCTCCCGACCCCTGCAGGGGCAGGCTGGGGTGGGGTTCACTTCATCGACTTCCAAGGCGGCATGAAAGGTGCACCACAATATGATGTGGCAAGCCTTATCTGGCAGGCTCGTGCCAATCTACCAGACACGTGGAAAGAGCGGTTGCTGGAAGATTACATGAACGCTTTTGAAGATGTCATCGGTGCTTCGTTAGATCGCGATGCTTTTCGCAGTCAATATAACGGCTACGTACTGATACGGTTGTTACAGGTGTTAGGAGCGTATGGCTTCCGCGGGCTTTTCGAACGTAAAGCACAGTTCCTCACCAGCATACCAGCGGCTTTACAAAACCTTAAATGGTTTATTGAAAATAATAATCTTGGCATCTCTGTGCCAGAATTTAAGCGGGTGCTGGCTATTTGTGTGGGCGATGATATCATCCAAAGGTTCACCCCCATTCAAGCAGATGAAACCACTCCACTTGTGGTGCGCATCTGCAGCTTTTCTTACAAGAAAGGTATTCCGCAGGATGATAGTGGTAATGGTGGCGGCTTTCTGTTCGATATGCGGGGCATTGACAACCCCGGAAGGCACGATGAGTACAAAGAAATTCACGGCAGAGATAAGCCGGTAATGGAATATTTAGAGCGCCAAACCCGCATGCAAGAGTTTCTGAACTCTGTTTTTGATATGGTGGATGTATCAGTGGAAACCTATATCCAGCGCGGCTTTTCCAACCTGTTCGTGGGCTTTGGCTGCACAGGCGGACAGCACCGCAGTGTGTATGCTGCCGACGCACTGGCAAGGCATTTGCGTAACAAGTATAAGGTTAAGATCGACCTCTGCCATGTGGTGCAGGAAGCTAAGAACTGGAACAATAAATTGACGTAGCATGAAGGCAATGATTTTAGCGGCAGGATTGGGTACACGTTTCAAACCCTGGACAGACAAGCATCCCAAAGCGCTGGCAGTTGTGAATGGTAAAAGCTTATTGCAACGCAATATTGAATATCTACAGCAATACGAGATAACAGATGTGGTGGTGAACGTGCATCATTTTGCCGACCAGGTAACGGAGGCCATTGATAAAACGTCGGGGTGGGGCAGTAATATTACCATCAGCAATGAGCGGGACGAATTGCTGGACACAGGTGGTGGATTGATGAAAGCCGCAGCTTTCTTAAAGGACGAAGCCTTCCTCACCATCAATGTTGATATTCTTACAGACCTTAACCTCAAAGCATTTCTCGCTTCGCACCAGCAGGATGGATCGGAGATAACGGTAGCAACGACAGAGCGCCAAACCTCACGTTACCTGCTTTTTAATAAATACAACCGGATGTGCGGCTGGCGCAATACCGCTACCTGCGAAGAAAAGATCGTACTCCAAGCGAAGGACATGTTCCAGAAAGCTTATAGTGGCATCGCTATTTTCGAACCCAAGGTTTTTGACTTGAATCAACTAAGTGGAAAGTTCTCGCTTATTGATTTATATCTCTCATTGGCGCATGATAATAAGATCTCCAGCTTCGATCACAGCGAAAGCAAACTGCTGGATGTAGGCAAACCGGAGAGTTTGGAAAAAGCCGAAACAATATTCGCCTGATGATTTTATAGGAACACGCCTCCTGGCAAGTTCAGCTTAAAACGGTTCTCTCATTAGACCCAACAGTTTAGGATATGCCGGCGGCATGTCCTACGCAACTGACTGCAAGACGCCAACAGAATTCCTTCAGCCCGCACAAAAAACATAATTTCGGAATCAGATTTAACCACAATGAAGAGACTTATCATCGCACTGTTATCTCCCGTCCTATTAAGTATGAGTGTCGCCGCACAAACGACTTCTCCCACCTCTACTTACAATCATCGCGAAGCCTTCAACCCGCAGTTTTACCCGCAAAGCGGCAACGACTACCGAAGTGCCAGCGGTAAACCCGGACCTAAATACTGGCAGAACCGTGCGGACTATAAACTGGCCTGTACGCTGGATACAGCGGCCCATAAAGTAACAGGCACATCCGCGATCATCTATACCAACAATAGCCCCGACGACCTGGATTTTGTGTGGCTGCAACTCGATCAAAACATTTACCAACAAGGCTCACGGGGATCAGCTACTACTACGCAAACCGGTGGCCGTTGGGCAAATCCTGGCTTTACACAGGGCAATATTATTAAATCCATTTCGGTTGAAATAGATGGTGCGAAGAGCACACCCAAAACAATCATTACAGATACCCGCATGCAGGTATGGCTGCCGCAGGCGATGAAAGCAGCTGGCAGCAAAGCAACGATTACCGTTGCGTATGAGTTTACGGTACCGGAGCGCGGCACCGACCGCATGGGACGCATGAAAACAAGCAATGGATGGCTTTACGAAGTAGCGCAATGGTTCCCCCGCATGGCAGTGTATGACGATATCCAGGGATGGAACACCTTGCCATATATCGGTGCCGGTGAGTTTTATTTGGAATATGGCGACATCGAATACAGCATTACAGCACCTTCCAATTTGATAATTGCCGGTTCCGGCGAGTTACTGAATGAAAGCGAAGTGCTGACACCATTGCAACAAACACGCATAGCTGCTGCCCGCGCCAGTGATAAAACGGTTGTTCTTCGCAGTGCGAAAGAAGTAACGGATAAAACCTCTCGACCTTCAGGCGCCAATCTCACGTGGCGCTTCCGCATTCAGAATGCAAGAGACGCTGCCTGGTCTGCCTCACGGTCGTTTATCTGGGACGCCGCCCGCATCAACCTACCGAGCGGTAAGAAGGCGCTGGCTATGAGTGTTTACCCATTCGAAAGCATCAAGCCCAATGGCTGGCAGCGCAGCACCGAAATGGTAAAGGCGTCAATTGAGCACTATTCGACCCGATGGTTTGAATATCCGTACCCGATGGCGGTGAACGTAGCCGGTCCCGTTGGTGGCATGGAATATCCAGGGATTGTCTTTTGCAGCTACGCGGATAGTGGCGCCGACCTGTGGGGCGTTACGGATCATGAGTTTGGCCATACATGGTTCCCGATGATCGTTGGCTCCAATGAACGCAAATATGCATGGATGGATGAAGGCTTTAATACCTTTATTAATGACAGCTCTACGAAAGCGTTTAATAAAGGCGAGTTTGCCTCTTTTTCTTTTTTCAAGCCTGAGGAGTTAACCAAGATAACGTTCACTTCCACCATGGATCCCCTATGGAATACACCGGATGTGATTCAACAGGAAAAACTGGGCGTTGCCGCATATTTGAAACCCGCCATTATGCTAACGAGCCTTCGGGATGTAGTATTGGGCCAAGCACGATTTGACACTGCTATTAAAGAATACATCCGCCGCTGGGCTTTTAAGCATCCAACGCCGTGGGACTTCTTTCACACTATAGAAAATGTAAGTGGCGAAGACCTGAGCTGGTTTTGGAGAGCCTGGGTTTTCAACGACTGGAAACTTGACCAAGCAGTAACCGGTGTAAAATACAATGAAGACAATGCTGCCAAAGGTGCTGCCATTACTATTCAAAACCTGGATAAGATGGTGATGCCTGTGCCGTTACTGATTCGCGAAACGAATGGCAAAGAACACCGTATGACATTACCTGTAGAAGTATGGCAGCGCGGCGCCACCTGGACCTTTACGGTTCCTACAACCAGTAAGATCAAAGAAGTGGTTTTAGATCCAGATAAAAAGCTGCCGGATATGAACCGGACGAATAACACGGTAACAGATAAAGCCTTTTAATGAAAGCCCTCTTCGGAGGGTTATTTTTTGGAGATGGCTTCTGCTAATTCCGACAATTCCGCTTCCTCTAAAACGATGCGGGTAATTTGCGTGCCTTGCTGCCGCCATTCAATCAGTCGTAATACACCTTCGCTGATCTCGATGCCGGTGATCTCACCCCCATCAAAACAGCAGCAACCGGCATTAAAGTAGGTTGGCCTTAATACAAGGTAATCATCCGAAATCTTATCATAAGTAAACTTGCGCTTCAGGATTTCTTCTTGCAGCGTTTGCGCCATGCTTTCATCCCCTTGCTGCCGGGCAAAAAGCAACTGGCGATAAAGCCGCTCCACATGGGTTAGGGACTCAAACAGGGGCTGGTGCGTATGGCCTGTAATAAGCAATAGATCCTGCTGTTGGGCGCTCCAGCTATACATCATAGCGTTGTGTGCTGTTTTCAGGTTCGCATCGTACGCTGGTGTATTGGGGTTGATCTTGAGATAAGCCTGTAGTGGCGCCCATATTTTTGATACAAAGAATTTAGAGAACCAGTTACCATCGCTTACCTCATCGCCCTGGTGACCGTGTGTGCAGAATACTTGGATACGCTTACCCCCAACCATAGTTTGCAACACGACACCCTCATAAATAGGGACTGTCTCACCATATACCGATTTCAGGTATACAGCAGCCAGCGGATCGTTATCCCACATAAGATCATGATTGCCAAATATTTTGATAAAGGCATTCTTGGGAATGAACTGCTTTTCTTTATCAAACGAAGGTTGCTGCGCCCCCTTCACACCCAGCCAGGTATTCTCCCACAGTTCCTCGCAATCGCCTAAAGCGATTAGGTGGAAACCTGCATTGTAATAATGACCCAACGCAGCCAGGTAAGCAGGTTCGTTCGTTACAAAATCGTCCGCGCCATTCCGGGTGCCTTTATGCTGGTCGGAGAAAATAATAAACTTCCCTGTTTCAATATCGAAAGGCACTACCAACCCTTTTTTATGTTCGCCGTTGAGTATGCGGGACAGCAGGTCGGATAGGGCGGCAAAAACCCGTTGCCTGTCAGGCTTCGACGAATAGCGTTCACTCAGGCGCAGTACGGGCTTCAATAATATGCGACGCAGAAACTGTTGCATCTACCGGATAGCGATCATACTGATCTCCACGTTCACAAACTTTGGCAAAGCGCTTACCTGCACGGTTTCTCTTGCCGGGTAATCGCCCTTAAAATAACTGCCATAGATTTCATTTACCTCGCCAAATCGGTTCATGTCGGTCAGGAAAATAGTGGTCTTTACGGTATTGCTGAAATCCATGCCTGCCGCTGCAAGAATCGCTTCCAGGTTTTTCATCACCTGGTGCGTTTCTTCTTGCAGGTCTTTGTTTAGGAGGTTACCCGATGCCGGGTCCAAACAGATCTGCCCGGAAATATACAGGGTGTCGCCGTGCTGAATGGCTTGGTTATAAGGTCCGATCGGCGCCGGGGCATTGTTGGTATTGATGATTTGTTTTGACATGTTCTTTTATTGTTAGCTACAAATATCGGTTTTCCGATTAACCCTTTTCTTTGTAAAAAATTGAGCATGCAAATAGCGGTGATCTGCAACGAAGTGCAGAAGGCGGAATTGATGAGTGGAGACTTGGAAGAAAGTGCTGTGCGCTGGACAAGTGAGATTGCAGATATCACTAACGGCGATGCCATTATTGACCTGACCTTTCAAAATACGCCGGAACGGCTAGCGGCTTTAAAACGATTTCCGCTGGTAGTTATCAATAGCGTAGCAGATACGGTTAACAGCATTGATCCTTCTTTTATCCGCATTAATGGATGGACCACTTTTTTAAAAGGGGCTATTATGGAAGCCGCTGGAGCGGAATCGGTGAGGGCTACTGCGGAAGAGGTATTTGCCCAATTCGCCAAGAAAGTAGAATGGCTCCCCGACGAGCCTGGTTTTGTCACGCCACGGGTGATCAGCATGATGATCAACGAAGCATATTTTGCACTATCAGAAGGCGTCAGCACAAAAGAAGAAATTGATACCGCCATGAAGCTGGGCACGGCGTATCCGTTTGGTCCGTTTGCATGGAGCCAGCAAATTGGGTTAAAAAATATTGCGCGATTGCTTACCACTTTAGGCACCAAAGAACCTCGCTATCAACCTTGTCCGTTGCTGGTGCAGGAAGCGGCTATTTAACCTCGCAGAGTTCATTCCATCGCGTCGTATAGCGGGGTGAATGAAACTCTTGCCGCATCTTCCAATTGCGGGTAGTGCCGGAGGCGGCAAATTTTACCACATCACCGCGCATGCTAAAATTGATGTTATCGATCTGCTCCATCAGGAAGCGGCCGATGCCCTTTTGCGGCTCAAACAAATTTGCCTGGATAGAAGTATCCGGTACGATCCCACTGAGAATAACACCGGCTTTCTTATAGCCCATGCCCTCCTGGTAAAGCGATTCGGCGAGCGGCATCGCGGCAGCAATCAATTCATTGGTAAAAGAAGTGGGCGATGCCAAAACCTGATGCGCAGCATAGGTACGACCGTGTTTGAAATAGGTGCTCTCCACTTTTTCATTGCTTACGACAAACACTTGAATCGTAGTAGCGGCGCTATGTTGACGTCTCAATTTTTCGCCGGTTCGGGCAGCATACGTAGCGACGGCTTCCTTGATAGCAGAAAGCTCTTTTACCGTTGAGCCGAACATACGGGTGGTGGCGATCATGCGTTTGCTTTCCGGTGTGTTACTATCTCCCATTACAATGGCTTCTTCCCCGTTCAGCTCTTTTATCAAGCGCACACCTACCACTCCTCCTAAATGTTTGCGGGCCCATTCCTCCGGCATATTACGCAGGTCCCATGCTGTTTTGATATTCCATGCCTCCAGCTTTTTAGCAGATCGTCCACCAACACCCCATAATTCTTTCACGCCTATGCCTTTCAATGCACGAGCAAGCTTTTCCTCTGCTTCTAGAACTGCCACACCTTCTGTTCTGGACTTATGTTTTTTAGCAATATAATTTGCCAGTTTTGCCAAGGTCTTTGTAGGTGCTACACCAACCGAAACCGCTACACCCGTCCATTGCTCCACTCGTTCTTTCATTTCTTTAGCAATCTTTCGTAGGTCTTTCGGATCGAAGCCGCTCAAATCAACAAATGCTTCATCAACAGAATAAACTTCTACATTTTCTTCGCCTAAATATTCTTTTAATGTACTCATCACCCGGCGACTCATGTCTCCGTATAAATTGTAATTGGAAGAGAAAACTTCTATGTTATGCTTCTCTATTAAGGATTTTGCTTGAAAATAGGGTCCAGCCATGCCTACGCCAAACTTCTTTGCTTCATCGCTACGCGAAATGATGCAACCATCATTGTTGCTTAGTACGACAACCGGCTTTTCTTTTATATCCGGCCGGAATACTCGTTCGCAGGAGCAGTAGAAGCTATTACAATCGACAATGGCTTTCATGATTATTCATTGACCATGTTTATAACCAGCTTAATCATTAGTTCTTTATTAGCCGGATCGCTTTGGGCTATAAGCATACTGTATGGTAAAGTTCTTTAAACTTCTCCTGTTGCTCCTTCAACCGCTTCTCATTGAGTGTATAACCCCTTACTAAGTGATCTCTTAAGGTTTGGGTTGCCCAAATGCGAAATTGTGTACCTCGTTTAGAATTTACACGGTAACCAATGGATATGATAGCATCCAAATTATAAAGCTCGATTTCTCTTTTAACCTCTCTCGAGCCTTCCTTTTGAACTGTTGCATTTTTTGCAACAGTTGCTTCCTCATTAAGTTCCCCGTCCCCATAAATATTTCTCAAATGTCTAGAAACCACAGATTTATCTCTCCCGAAAAGCTGAGCTATTTGATTCAAACTAAGCCATAATGTATCATTTTCTAATGTAACCTCTATATAAGTGCTACCGCTGTCAGAACTGTAAATAACAACTTCCCCTTTACTTTCCATATAACCCAATTTACACTTTATGAATTATATAAGTTACCACACCCCAAATCTCCTGTTTACTTACCAGATTTAAAGGCGCTAACTTCTTAGTGGCTACTAATTGCTTCTGATCACCATTTATCTCTAACCGCCGGATCAACAGCTCCTCACCAACCGTTGCAATGACAATACTTCTATGCTTAGGCTCTAATGACCGGTCCACAATAACTACATCACCTTTATAAATGCCCACCCCTTCCATCGCGTCACTATTCACCCGCATAAAGAATGTAGCCGCCTTGTTCCGGATCAGTTGTTCATTCAGGTCAATGCCGCGTTCGGCATAATCGTCGGCAGCCGCACCAAAGCCTGTGGCATTGGCGGTAGGTATCTCTTCCTGGGAAAAAGTTTTTGTTCCATTATACGATGGTATAAAATAAGGGTTATTGTCCATAACAAAGATTTTTATTTACTAAATTGTTTGGTAAATTTATACTAATTATTTTAGCAAATTGTAAACTAAAAATATCATCGCTATGCATGTAAACAAGTTCCCAGCATTAAACACCTCGAGACAAGCCTTATGGGAATACCTTTTAGTGGCAAACCCAGACAAGCCTGTTAACCAAATTTTAGAGCAGGAAAAGAAAGAATTCTTTAGGCATTATGGAGCAGAAGTGGCCATTAAAACCAAGTCTCATATCACTGTAGCTAACTTCCTGGCAAAAGAAGCCATGGAAGCCACTTTAACCCGGTGGATTGAAAATATTTGCAGCCGTCAACAACGGTTCACGGTTACATTAAATCGCTTTAAAGGCCTTCCGCCAAGCGTTATTTATCTGCATGTAAAAGATGCCAAACCTTTTCATCAACTAGCGAAAGGATTAACAGCTATCGCCCCTTTCATTCAATCGAGTGATTGCCCACCGCTAAAAGTTGTTAGTTCTCCACACCTGACAATTGCACGTCGGTTAGATGAAAATATTTATCAGAAAGCCATTCAAATTTATACGCATCGGGCTTTTCACGCATCCTTTTCAGTAACGCATCTTACCCTTCTTCGGCGGTCAGGCGAATATGGAAAATGCACTATCCTGGATAATTTCTACTTAGCACCTGAACATCCAACACTCTTCAACTAAAACCAACCCGTATGTCAACTCCAACCATTCCCGGTTATCGTTTTTATGAGTATTTACTAGTGCTCGATCCGCACGATGACCTGCATGACCGCATTAAAAAAGTAAAAGCTGAATTCGGAGAAAAATACAAGGCAGCGACAGCCAACAATAAGGCGCATATTACCCTTGTGAAGTTTGTCACCTGGGGCATGATGGAAGAAAAGATCTTACACCGGCTACATACGATTGCCATGGGCGCTGTCCCTTTCAAAGTAGAGCTAAAAGATTTTGGCTCTTTTCCTTCGCATACTATCTACATGAATGTTCCTACAAAGCTGCCCATCCAAAACCTGGTGAAAGAACTAAAGCCGGCTCAACGCCTGATGAAGGCACATCCGGACAACCCGCCTCATTTTATGGACAACCCGCACCTGACGATTGCCCGTAAATTAAAGCCCTGGCAATACGAGCAAGGTTGGTTGGAATACAGCCATAGAAGCTTTACAGGACGTTTTATAGCCGATAGTATGCTGCTACTAAAACGACCCGCCGGTGAAATTGGCTATCGTCCGGTAAAACGTTTCCCGTTTGAAAACCTGCCGGTAAATACAAAGCAGGGTGATCTATTTATGTAACAGCACTTGCAAACCCGATTCAACACGAGTGGCGGTATACTCTTTAAGATAAAGGACATACTTCTACATAAAATTCTATTCAGTACTCAATACAATCAACCTTATGGAAGAAGACCAGGAACCAATTGACACTTATAAATGGGGTCGCGGCGCACAATACAATACAAAGAATAGATTTATTGATCATGAATCAACCCGGGAACATATAGAAGGCATTGACGAATGGATAGAAGCCGATGTAAAAACGCAATACATCGAGGTCTTTCCGAAAACGATCGTGAACAAAGTAGAAAGCCCGGATGTGGGTATGATGTATAGCATGAACCCCTATCAGGGCTGCGAGCACGGTTGCATCTACTGTTATGCACGCAACTCCTTTGAATACTGGGGTTACAGCGCCGGGCTCGATTTTGAAAGTAAGATATTGATCAAGAAAAATGCACCCGAGCTATTACGCAAATTCCTGATGCATCCGAAGTGGGAACCAGTACCGATCATGCTCAGTGGCAACACCGATTGCTATCAACCGGCCGAGCAAAAATTTCGATTAACGAGAAAGCTGCTCGAAGTGTGTAATGAGTTTCATCAACCGGTTGGTATTCTTACAAAGAACGCCTGGATATTGAAAGACAAAGACATCCTCCAGGAAATGGCAAAGAAGAAAATCGTATCGGCTATGGTCTCTATTACTTCTTTTGATGACAGCCTGCGACAGGTGATGGAACCTCGTACCACAACAGGTAAACAACGCTTGCGGGTCATTGAAGAATTGAGTAAAGCAGGTGTTCGAATGGGCATTATGATGGGACCCATGATCCCTGGCTTGAACGAACATGAAATGCACGACATCATGAAAGCAGCTAAAGATGCCGGAGCTACGTTTACCGCATACACGTTTATCCGGCTTAATGGGGCGATTAAATTTTTATTTCACGATTGGCTTTATAAAAACTTCCCTGATAAAGCGGATAAAGTATGGCACATGATCGAAGCCGGGCACGATGGCAAAGTGAATGACAGCCGCTGGGGTGTACGCATGCGTGGCGAAGGCAACATTGCGCAGCTGGTAGCGATGCAGTATAAAAAATACGGAAAGCTGTTTGGCATGAATGCGGAACGGTGGGAATTGGATGGAAGTAATTTCAGAAGGCCAGGATCTCAAGGAAAACTATTCTAAAAACTTAATGCTCTGAAAGCATTGATCGTATTGATGTTTCAAGCGATTTGCCTCAACGCTGCAAAAATAAATTGCATCAATATTTTGCTACTACCGAAAAATAATTTCAACCTTTGCAACGCAAACAACATAAACATGCTACGCAATCAATTACATATTGAAACAATAAAAGGGTTTAGTCCAGATATGGATTATACACTTTGGGCATACTTTTACTGATTTAATTCTCAAACCAAAATCATCATAGCGAAAGCCCTGCAAGACCTGCGGGGTTTTTTTATTATGCATAACGAAAATGAAAAAGAAGTGAAGCTATTCATAAACAACCTGCTCCTCCGTGTAATATGTTTTAAGCATGCCACGTTCGGCAGTAAGTATCGGGCTTCCGGTGGGGCTTTCGATTTTATATTTTGTATGAATTTGCAAATACTCTTTCACTTCGCCGTGAATTTTGCCGGGGTGATTCTTGTATATCTTTTCAGTAGCCCCTTTCAAAACCTTTTTAATAACGGTAACCAGTTCTTTGATTTTTCATCGGGAATGGCATTGGCTTTTGAAAAAGGAGAGATCCGGGTTTCCCACAAGATCTCATCAGAATAGGAATTGCCGATGCCGCGAATAATATCCTGGTCTAAGAGGACATTTTTGATAGCGGCTTTCCTATCCAATATCTCTTTCAGGGTTTTGAAGTTGAGGGCTTTGTCAAGCGCATCTATACCGCCTTTGTCAACCGGGCTTAATTTGACAGCAGCATTTTTCATCCGGTCCGTAAGCGCAATGCCGGTGCCGTCTTTAAAATGCAATTCAATGATCGTTGATTTGCGTTCATTTCCCTTCTCAAAAAAGTGGATATCGCCGGTAAGCATGAGATGAATGCCTAGCAGAACGTCTTTGGAGAATTGCATGCGCAGCTCTTTTCCGGAGCGGTACACGTCGAGAAGCTTTTGCCCTTTTAGGGCTGCCGAAAGTTCAGCAGGGCTGTCCTTTAGCTTTTTGCCATTGACAACTTTTACTTCAGCAACTTGCTTGCCGGCTAACAGGTCCTTTAAATTCCGGGAGAAGACTTCGATATCAGGTATTTCAGGCATGGGAAAAAGATACTACTAAATAGGTAATAGTGGCACAGGAATTATGGATTTGATATGACTATGAAGCGAAGAGGCTTCAGAAAAATACAAAATGATGAATGGCTTGCATGGCTCCGCCCTTGCGCAGTACAAGTTCACAAAGGCGCAATAGAAGTGGTACTACTCATCACAAAACAACAATTATGGCAAAAATAAAAATAACAGGCAAAGACTTACGAAAGATCGGCTATCCCGAAGGACCGGTCATTTCACTTGCCATGAATATTATGGAAAAGCATCACAGGCATTTGCTGTTTGATGATGCGATAGAGATATTAGCCAGCATTTTGCAAAGCCCGAATGAGTATGCAGGCGATCGCATTTTAGGAAAGATCGCGGAAGCGCTGATACCAAAGCCTAAAGCAGGTGGAGATGAGATCCCGCTTAATACTTCGGGTATCCATTTCGATGTGTTCGGAAGTGAAGGCATTGAGCAAGGCGCTATGCACCAGATGTATGTTGCCGCTAAAATTCCAATTGCTGTAGCAGGTGCCCTGATGCCCGATGCGCACCAAGGATATGGCTTACCGATCGGAGGCGTGTTAGCAACCGAAAACGCAGTTATCCCGTATGGCGTGGGGGTGGACATTGGCTGCCGGATGTGTCTTTCTATTTTTGATATAAGCCCAAAAGAACTGATCCAAAAGGAACACTACTTCACAAGGGAACTGAATGAAGCGACTTTATTTGGAAGCGGCGCTACGTTTCAAAGCCCCGCTGATGATGCGGTAATGTACCGGGAAGAATGGGAGCAAAACGGCTTGCTGAAAAGCCTGCAGGGCAGAGCGTGGAAGCAGTTAGGCTCCTCAGGTTCCGGCAACCATTTTGTAGAATGGGGCACGGTGGAAGTGGCTGAAAAGGATGCTGTTTTAGGTGTGGCACCGGGACAATATTTAGGGTTGCTTTCCCATTCCGGATCAAGAGGCTTGGGAGCGAACATAGCGAATCATTATACCAAGATCGCTAAAGAAAAGAGACGGTTACCGGGCGAAGCGGCCAACCTTGCCTGGCTATCGTTAGACGAACAGGAAGGTATTGAATACTGGCTATCCATGAATCTTGCCGGCGACTATGCGTCTGCGTGTCATCATGTGATCCATGCAAAGCTGGCGAAGCAATTGGGACGACAGCCGCTGAAGATGGTGGAGAACCATCACAATTTTGCCTGGAAGGAAAAGTGGAATGGCAAGAATGTGATCGTGCACCGGAAAGGCGCTACGCCGGCTGGTAAAGATGTATTGGGAATCATTCCCGGCTCTATGGCTTCACCTGGTTTTATTGTGAAAGGTAAAGGTGAAATAGCGTCTATCAATTCCGCTTCACATGGAGCCGGGAGGGCGATGAGCCGGACAGCCGCTCTCAATTCAGTAACGCAAAACCAGTTGAATGAAATTCTCGCTAAGCAAGGCGTGACGCTGCTGGGTGGCGGATTAGATGAAGCGCCCTTTGCCTACAAAGACATTCACGAAGTGATGAACTCGCAGAAAGCGTTGGTAGAAACGGTTGGCATTTTTCATCCAAAAATTGTAAAGATGGATGGTACCGCGCCAAAAAAGTGGCGAAAGAAAAGCAGTGATGTAGTTGAGGGAGAATGATTCTATCAACAGCTTGAAAAATTAAGATGATCCCAGCAACCGGGCAATGTAGGGAAGAAAAATAATGGCTCCAATAACCACTGCAATGATCGCCATCCAAAGCACCGCCGCGGCGGATAAATCCTTAATGATCTTAATAGCCGGGTGAAAATCCGTCGAGTGCATATTACAAACTCGTTCAATGGCCGAATTCAGCATTTCCAGGCTGATGACAGCGCCGATGCAAAGAAAGAGAAACAGCCATTCGATCTTTTGTAGATGAAAGAAACAGCCGGCAATAACAGCCAGCAAACCGATGGCGCCCTGTATCTGTCCATTACGTTCCGACTTGAAAAAATAATAGATGCCGCGAAGTGCAAAAAAGACACTCCTGAGAAAATAGCGCATGCTGTTTTGATTAAGCCTTAAAACTAAAAGATTTGTGACTCGTTTTGTCGTTTGTTCGATGAAAGCCGGCAAGCTTCGGGCTAATGATTTCGGGCACTATGGGTTTCCCCTAATTTTACAGCAACGATTGATACTATGGGCATTCGCATCTTCATTACGGGCGGCACATTTGACAAAGAGTATAATGAACTGAATGGGCAGCTTTTTTTCAAAGACACGCATCTGCCAGAGATGCTGGAACTTGGGCGAAACCTCGTGCCTGTTGACATCCGGACGCTTATGATGATAGACAGCCTGGAAATGACGGAGATTGATCGGGAACTGATCGCACGGCATTGCCTCGAAGCTGATGAAACGCAAATCATCATTACGCATGGCACCGATACGATGGCGGAAACGGCGCAGGTGTTAGCTAAAATGGTAGCCGGCAAAACTATTGTCATTACGGGCGCCATGGTGCCTTATAAATTCGGTTCCTCAGATGGGTTATTTAATTTGGGAAGCGCTTTTGCGTTTGTGCAAACCCTATCACCCGGCGTTTATGTGGCCATGAACGGGCGCTGCTTTGAAGCCGGCAATGTGCGCAAGAATAAATTAACGGGAGAGTTTGAAGAACTTAGCCCGCTGTCCGCCGGTGGGGGAACTTAGGTTGCATTTTGATAGCCATTTCTCTTAGAAAGTTGGCAGATGATAGTTGGCAGTTTGCACATTGCTTAATAGACTTACCGTACGTACAAGGGAGTGACACAACAAAAGCTTTATAGTAGTACTGCCGCCTGCAAACAAAAAGACCTCACCAGTGTTGGAAACCGGTGAGGTTTAATAAAATGTTTATTTTTTAAAAAAGGCTCCAAAGTAAAAAGAACATCAGGGGCTAAATCTGCCCTTTAGAGGCACAGGGGCTATATTTGCACATGGCAACAAACCCCACCAAACAGTTCATTGACGGACTGACCTTTGATGATGTACTTCTTGTTCCCGCTTTTTCCGAAATTCTTCCGCGGGACGTTACCATCAAAACGCGTTTAACCAAAGACATTACCCTGAATATCCCGATGCTGTCCGCAGCAATGGACACGGTGACAGAGGCTTCACTGGCTATTGCCCTGGCACGGGAAGGTGGCATCGGTGTGCTTCACAAAAACATGAGCGTGGAGAAGCAGGCAGAACAAGTGCGCCGGGTGAAGCGCAGCGAAAGCGCCATGATACAAGACCCTGTCACCCTCACTATTGATGCTACGATCGGGGATGCGCAGCGCCTGATGCGGGAGAACCGGATCGGCGGTATTCCTATTGTAGATGCAGGCGGCAAACTGGCTGGCATACTTACCAACCGCGATCTGCGGTTCGAGGAAGACCTGCACCGGAAGGTGAGCGAGGTGATGACGAAAGAAGGGTTGATCACCGCACCGGAAGGCACAGACCTTAAAAAGGCGGAAGCCATCCTGCGCCAAACAAAAGTGGAGAAATTGCCTGTGGTAGATGGCGATGGAAAGCTGATCGGGCTTATTACCTACCGGGATATTTTACAGGTCACCTCTTTCCCTAACGCAGCCAAAGATTCCCTGGGACGTTTGCTGGTAGGCGCTGCGGTAGGTGTATCCGCAGACCTGATGGACCGGGTTGCCGCGCTGCAGGCCGTTGGTGCTGATGTTATTTGCCTGGATAGTGCCCACGGGCATTCCAAGGGAATCATTGATGCGCTGAAAAGCATTAAAGGCAACTTCAAAAACATAAATGTAATAGCCGGTAACGTAGCTACAACCGCCGGTGCGGAAGCCCTGGCAGATGCCGGTGCGGATGCGGTGAAAGTAGGTATCGGTCCTGGCTCCATTTGCACCACACGGATCGTGGCAGGTGCGGGTGTACCGCAACTAACGGCGATCATGCAGGCACATGCTGCATTGCATAAAAGAGGCATTCCTATTATTGCAGATGGCGGCATTCGCTATACGGGTGATATGGTGAAAGCCCTCGCCGCCGGCGCTGACTGCGTGATGATGGGAAGCATTTTTGCCGGTACGGAAGAAAGCCCTGGCGATACTATTATCTATGAAGGACGCAAGTTCAAAGAATACCGCGGGATGGGTTCATTGGGAGCGATGTCCGTTGGCAGCAGCGATCGTTATTTCCAGGACCCTGAAGCCGATGTAAAAAAATATGTGCCGGAAGGGATTGAAGGACGGGTGGCGTATAAAGGTTCGTTGAAAGAGATCGTTTATCAATATGTAGGCGGGCTGCGGGCCGGCATGGGTTATTGCGGCGCAAAGAATATTGAAGAACTGAAGTCAGCAACATTTGTAAAGATCACTAACGCGGGTATGCGGGAAAGCCATGCGCATGACGTGGAGATCACGAGGGAAGCACCGAATTACAGCCGGAAGTAGGTTGGTTGAAAAGTGATTGGGTTGATTAGTTCAAAGGTTTAGCATCAAAAGACCGAACTTCCTTTAACATTCCCCTTGCCCTTTTCCCTGCCCTTTTAATTATCTTGCCATCCACAAATGTCCGGCTTGAAAAAACTGCTTTTTCTTTTACTATTTCTTCTAAGCTTTTTTGTTCGCGGGGAAGCGCAGGGCGATTCCTGCGGGCTGCGCTTTAGCCTGCTCACCTGCGCGCCGGGGGCGGAATTGTATTCCATCTTTGGGCATACAGCATTGCGGGTTACAGATGCGGCTGCCGGCACGGATGCGGTTTACAACTATGGCACCTTTGAATTCGGACCGGATTTTTATGTGCAATTCGTTCGAGGCAAGTTACCCTATGCCCTATCGGTTGAAGACTTCAATAGTTTCCTGTATAACTATGATGCGGAGAGCCGCAGCGTTTGGGAGCAGGAACTGCTGCTGAATTGCGACCAAAAAGCACAACTGAATGCTGCTTTGCAAACCAATGCACTGCCGCAGAACCGCACTTATCGCTACGATTTTCTTTACGACAATTGCACTACCCGCGCTAAGGACATGATAAAGCGCAATGCAGCGCAACCTATTGCGCTAACCCCAATCTTGCCAAAGAAGATCCCCACCTTTCGTAACCTAATACACGAAAAGCTGGATGCCGGCCATCTTTCCTGGAGCAAGCTGGGTATTGACCTGCTGCTAGGTGCAAAGCTGGATAGAAAGGTCCCCAACGAGCAAGCGATGTTCCTGCCGCAGAACCTGTTGCTTGGGTTGGAAGGGGCTACCGCCAATGGACAACCGTTAGTAAAAAAAGCCGCTGTTATTTTGGAGAAGCCTTCCCTTCTTCCAAAGCGAAACGGGTTTACGCCTTTCATTGCTTTCAGCCTCTTACTGGTTGCTGTCATCATCCTTTCCATGCTGCGGCCGAAAGGATTTCAGCGGACTATTGCCGTATTCGATGTGCTGTTCTTTGCGGTAACGGGCATTGTAGGAATCGTGTTGCTGGTCATGTGGTTTGGTACAGACCATGCCCTTTGCGCCAACAACTGGAACCTCGCCTGGGCGCTACCTACGCACCTGGTCGTTTCGCCTTTTTTGCGATCGAACAAAGGTTGGGTGAATAATTATTTGCTTGCCACTATCATTATACAAAGCCTGCTGCTAATTGGCTGGGTTTTTCTGCCGCAGGAATTAAATACCGGCTTCCTGCCTGTTGTGCTGCTGCTGCTGCTGCGTAGCTGGCTCATCATTTTAAAACCCCACCATGGAAACCCGGAACCTGTTGTATAAAAACGCGGCGATCAGCTACCGGGTGCAAGGCGCCGGCGAAACGGTAGTGCTGCTGCATGGCTTTGGCGAAGACGGCACCATCTGGAAGCATCAATACAATGCCTTTGCGGGTTACCGGCTTCTGATTCCCGACCTGCCTGGCAGCGGCGCTTCGGCTATGGTGGAAGAAATGAGCCTGGAAGGATTAGCAGAAGTGGTGCATACGATACTGGAGGCGGAAAGCGTTAACCAATGCATAATGATCGGGCACAGCATGGGCGGCTATATTACACTGGCATTTGCGGAACGCTACCCACAGCTGCTTTCCGGTTTTGGGCTTTTCCATTCGTCCGCCTTTGCCGATAGCGAAGAAAAGAGGTCCACCCGCCGGAAAGGGATCCTTTTTATCGAAGAACATGGCGCCGAAGCATTTCTAAAAGCAACGATCCCTAATTTATATAGTGCCGCTTCTAAAGAGGCCCACCCGGAGTGGATAGAAGAACACGTTTCTCAAAGCAAAACCTTCAGTGGTGCAGCTCTTATAGCCTATTACCGATCTATGATGGGGCGCCCGGACCGGACAGCCGTTTTACGGGAAGCCACGGTGCCTGTATTGTTCGTGATGGGGAGAGAGGATGCTGCTGTGCCACTGGCCGATGGACTGCAGCAATGCTACCTGCCCGCTCAATCACATGTGCATATCCTGGAAGCCGCTGGACACACCGGAATGATAGAGGAAACTATAGAAGCCAACCATTGTATGAATTCTTTCGTAAATTGTATCACTAAGCCGCTAATGCCCTGATGAAGAAGATCCTAATTGCTTTATTTATTGTCTTGTCTGCTTCAACCGCTTTTGCTGCGCATATCATTGGCGGCGAAATGATTTATGAATACCTAAGCACCAATGCAGATGGCTCAAAAAAATACCGGATCACCTTACGTCTTTATAAAGACGTTGCTTGTGAAGCCCCACCTCCTCTCGGTACCAACTGTGCTCAAATGCCTAACAGTGTTTTGATTGGTATTTTCAATAATGACACGAAAGCCCAATTTCCAGGCACCAATCAGCCATTCACTGTGAATCGTTCCTCTATTGGACCTATTCCCATTGCAGGTGCCCCTCCTTGTATTATCGGTGCCCCTACTTTGAACTATTCTTTTGCGGATTACCCATTTGTGGTAGATCTCCCCGACAACACATCCGGCTATACCGCTACCTACCAAACTTGTTGCAGAACAACATTAAACAATATCGTTAGTCCATCAGGACCAAGTGGAACGGGCTCAACATATAATTGTATTATTCCCGGCACGTCCACTTTAGGAAATGATAAAAATAATAGCAGCCCAAAGTTCAATTTAAGTTTATCGATCATTTGCCAAGAAAGACCTTTTACTTTAGACTTTAGTGCTATTGATAGTGATGGATTATCAGGTGATTCATTAGTATATGCATTCAGCGATGCTTACAATGGCGGTCTGGCAATTAGTTCTGCTGATATTAATCCTCAACCGCCTTTGGCTGCCGTCCCGCCACAATATAATCCCGTCACTTATATAAATGGTTTCACAGCTATTACTCCTTTAGGTAATAATGCTACCATTAATCCTTCAACCGGCATTATAAGCGGGATAGCACCGGCAGTGGGAAAATATGTTGTTTGTGTTGACATTAAGGAATACCGGGCCGGCCAACTAATTGGCTATCATCGGAAAGATTTTATTGTTAATGTGAGCGATTGCGATTTTACATCAGCTGAACTGCCGCCTTCTTATTCCGAATGCCATGATTCTATTTTTACTTTTTCAAACAACTTTCAGCTTGATCCGACCGCTCATACATACGAGTGGAATTTTGGAGACGGCAACACCAGCACTCTTCCCACGCCTACACACCAGTATAGCGATACTGGCACTTACCTAGTGACGTTTATAGTAAAACGCGGAACAGTTTGTACAGATACGGCCACTACTAAAGTTTTAGTTTACCCTGGCTTCTTTCTGGGTTTCACTTCTGCAGGCATTTGCGCAACAAAGCCTACCCAATTCAATGACACAACAAAAACCCGATATGGGTCTGTGAACTCGTGGAGGTGGAACTTTGGCGACCTCGCCACTTTAGCTGATACCTCCCGCATCAAAAACCCGGTTTACTCCTATCCTATAAACGGCACCAAGAACGTGTCGCTAATTGTAGGAACGGATAAGGGCTGCCTGGATACCGTTAGTAAGTCCATTGAGATCATGGACAAACCGCCGCTCTCCCTACCTTTCCGAGATACTCTCATCTGCAATGGCGATACTTTGCAGCTGCGTGCGGTTGGGACCGGAAACTTTAGCTGGACGCCCAATACGGCTATGCTGAACCCCAACACGGCAACGCCTCTCGTATTTCCGACGGTCACTACTGTTTACACCGCCCGGCTAAACGACCAGGGCTGTATCAACAGTGATTCCATACAAGTAAGAGTAGTGGATTTTGTTACGATCAATGCCGTCGGCGACAAAGGCATTTGCCTCACCGACTCCGTGCAACTGGGCGCTGCCACCAACGGGCTGCGCTTTGAATGGACGCCTGCCGCCGATTTCTCAAACCCTAATCTCTTAGCGCCTTTCGCAAGACCCACATCGGCCTTTACCGAATATGTTATCCGTGCCCATATCGGGCATTGCAGCCGCACCGATACCGTCATCGTCCGCACTTCCCCTTATCCAAAGGCAGCCATTGGAGCCGATACCGTGATCTGTTTTAATACACCGGCACTTTTGCAAGGGTCCATTGATGGCACCTCGTTCAGCTGGTCGCCAACGGCCACGCTGATCAACGCCAATACCCTTACGCCTACAGCCCGCCCCAAGGATACAATCACCTATGTGCTTACGGTTTTTGATGCCAGTGGTTTTTGCCCCAAACCACATCGCGATTCGATAGTTGTAGCCGTAGTGCCAAAGATCAATGCGTATGCGGGCAGAGATACGTCCGTAGTGACCGGGCAGCCCTTGCAATTCACTGCCAGCGGGGGCGTAGCGTATAACTGGGTGCCGGCAACAGGCCTGAACAATGCTGCGATCTTTAACCCGATAGGTACTTATAACGGCAGCTTCGAAACCATACGGTATAAGGTTTTGGTCTCTTCGATAGAAGGGTGTACGGATTCGGCATTTGTAAACGTGAAGGTCTACAAGACCATCCCGAGCATCTTTGTTCCAACCGCCTTTACGCCGGATGGCGATGGCCGGAACGATGCCGCCCGTCCGATCGCCGTGGGCATTAAAAAGATCGAATACTTCCGCATTTATAACCGCTGGGGGCAGTTGGTCTTTCAAACCACTACCAATGGAAAGGGCTGGGACGGAAAGCTTGGCTATAAAGACCAAGGCACCAATGTATTTGTGTGGATGGTGAAAGCAGTGGACTACCTGGATAAGCCTTATTTTGGCAAGGGAACGATAACGCTGATACGATGAAGGTTGGAAGTTTGGGGTTTGGAGTTGGAAGTTTGAGGTTATTTAGGTGCAAGAAATTTTCTTGTGGCAACCATTACTAAGTTCGAGGAGTTGGAAGTTTTGATAGCCTTCATAAAAGAACGGTGCCATCAGCAGTAAGTAAATGGTTTTTATTCAATGCCTGCCATATTCGTCTCTCAGCGGACAAAACCGAAGCAAAGGGCTCTTCGACCTTATAACCCCAAACCTCAAACCCTAAACCTCAAACCCCAAACTCCAAACCCTTCTTATCTTCGGCGCTATGAAAAAGATCGTTTTCATTACAGGCGCCACATCGGGTTTTGGTGAAGCTTGCGCCCATGCGTTTGCGACCAATGGCTACTCGCTTATTTTAAATGGTCGTCGCCAGGAGCGCTTATCCAATTTAGCTATCACCTTAAAAGAACAATACGGCGCTGAAGCTATTTTGCTGCCCTTCGATGTGCAGGATAACCGTGCCGTTGTAGCGGGGATAGACAGCTTACCGGCATCCTGGAAGGAAGTGGACGTGCTGGTAAATAACGCGGGGCTGGCACTGGGCCGCGATCTTTTCCAGGAAGCCAATTTGCAGGATTGGGAAACGATGCTGGACACCAATGTTAAAGGGTTGCTGTATGTATCGAAAGCCATTGTGCCGCTCATGATCCGCCGTGGCAAAGGGCACATTATTAATATTGGCTCGGTGGCAGGCAAACAGGTTTACGAAAGAGGCAATGTGTATTGCGCCAGCAAACACGCTGTAGATGCTTTAACAAAAGGCATGCGGATTGACCTGTTGCCGCACGGTATAAAAGTCACTGCCATTCAGCCCGGCGCGGCGGATACCGAGTTTTCCCTTGTTCGCTTTAAAGGCAATGAAGAAGCCGCTCAAAAAGCTTATGATGGCTTTGAGCCGCTGCATGCGAAAGATGTGGCAGACGTGGTTTATTACACCACTACCCTTCCGCCACATGTATGCGTTAATGACCTTGTGCTTACCTGCACCCGCCAGGCAGATGCCCATTATTTCTTTAAGGATTGAATACCGCTTTCCCAAAACTATAACACTCATAGCTAGTTTATTCAAGTAGCTGGCACCGTTTTAGCCAACTGCGGATGTGTGTTTGAGGGTTCTTTCAACGCCCGTTTTACAGGCTTAAAAGTCTAAAAAAGCGGACTGGCAGAAAGGAGGTGTGGAAAGCGGTTTATCCTTACTATTTGAGCTATTTTTATGACCCAACGTTTACTCCAATTCCTATCAAATATCAACATGAAAAATCTTAGTGTCTCCTTTCTTTTCCTGCTTTTGGGGATTGTGGCTGTGGCGCAGCCAGTCGTTCGCAACAAGGAAAATAACGACCCGTACATTCTTCGCCAGGTGGACAGCCTGAAGCAAGCGTATGCCAAAGAAGGTTTTATACCGGTTAAGGAATCTTCCATGAATATGGAAAGCGAGTACGAGATACCGGTTATCGTTCCACTTACTGCAGGCACCTGGTACCAGATCGTTTTTATCGGTGAGCCTACTTCTAAATTATACGAAGTGCGTATGTTCGACTGGAGCGAAAAACAAGTGGCTTACCAAAAGAAAATGTGGGGCGATGTGGATGGCAATATCATTTCCTACTCTTATATCCCAAAGATCAGCGAATACCACATGATACGTCCCTTGCAGGTGAATAAGAAGAAAAAGAAAGACCTGCCGGGTTATATCATGTTGTTTAAAAAGACAAATGCGCCGGTAAAGGGGCAATAATTATAGGCTACTAAAACCTATAATTCGATTTTTGCAGCTCTTTGATGATATGGACACTGGCTATAAACTCCTGGATCTATTAGTACGTGAAGTAAGATAAATACACCTGTTGCCAAATGAGTAAAAGGACACTGATACTAATTACCCAAATCCATTTCTCATAAAAGAATAATAGTAGTGCGGCAATGACAACCAAGACCGAGCAAAAAGCAATAAAGATATGCGGACGAACTATTGTTAATATAGACGTTTGAGGTATCAAAGGACTATCCAACACATATGCTGTTTGATAAAATACTGTAAGCTGGCTAACCACCGAAATCAATAGGACAATTAATGAGATCTTTGCTCCAAGTCTTAAATTTTTTCTTTTAGTTTCCATTTTTTGTCTTCCTACTGCGCCAATGAAATCCTCACCTGCACACCACCTCTTGTTGTCGTTATTGGCGCTGTGGTTGCCAGCTTTGGAATCACACGGTTCTGCTCAAAGTAGAATTTCAGGTTGATGCGCTGGTTCACTACATAGTCAATGGTTGGTGAAATGCGGATCACCTTTTGACCGGCAGCCGGGTAGGCCGTATTCTGGTCAAGCCGTGTGTTGGAAGTCGCATCGTCCCGCATACTGAAATCGAACCGGAAGGTCATATCATTATCCAGCGGCTTTGCATTCTTACCGATCTTCAGGTTCTTGAAGAAAGGCATGCCCTTACGGCGCCAGTTCATGCCAATGGTGTATTCCGTAGACCGGTTTTCCGCCAGTTGATAGTCAATCAGGCTAAGGCTCAATTGCCGGCTTTTCCTGAATTCCACCCTTGTAGAAAGCTGGTTGGTGAACGTGATATCCACTTCCAACAGCGGTGCAAACTGTTCGCTGATGGTAATGTTCGGGACGAGGAAATAAGGAATATAATTGCCGGTCAGGCTATCGCGGAAGCTTGGATAACCTACCCGCAACGGGTCGGAGAAGAGCAAGGCTGTATTAAAGCTGTTCATGCTCAGGCTGCTGGTATAGCCATGGCGCAAGGTCACATTCGTAAAGATCTTTTCAAATGCTTTAATGCGGGACAAACCATTGTAAGTGATGCTCCAGTTTGGCTTCGGCATAATGCCGGAGAATGGATTTGATTTCAGTTGCGGGTTGTTGTTCTTCAGCAGCTTAACCGATGTCGGGTCTTTGCCTGTATAAGCCGCGATGAAGGCTGGTATCACCACATCCTGTGCATAACGTCCGTACCCTTGCACATAACCATCCGCACCAACCGGGGCATTCGGATTATAGGTATTCAATTTGCCAAGCCGCTGTGAAAGGATCAAGCGGTTTGCCTCAAACGTTTTAAAGGTCTCGGAAACCTCGTTCGGATCGAACTTAGAGAAAAGCGTTTGGTAGGAAATATAGCTCACATTAAAGCTACCCAATGCATACGGATTGAAGCGGCGCAGGCCGGCAAACCCGGAAGTGTCTTTATATAACTCCGAATATTGCTTGTCAAAAGTTTTATTCAGCGTTACATCTATCAACAGGTCACGGATAGGACTTAGCTGCGCGGTCAGGCTGATATTTTGATTGTAACGCTGCTGGATCAGCTGGTTGAATAGCGAATCCCTTGACAGCAATCCCCGCTGTCCAAGGGCATTGATATCACTGGTATCGGGTTGATAACCCATGATGTATTTCCAACCCGGTGCCCGGCTGCGCAGGTTCATACCCAGCACCTGTGTACTATCCATATAGCCCGGTAAGAGGGTTCCCATATCTTCGGTGTACTGGATGCCAACCCGCTTCAATGACGTGCCTAACTGTGCAAAAAAGCGCGGCACGCCACCAATTACTAATGGACGATTCGGATCTTTTACTTTCTTCTTGCTGGCGGTATCGCTACGTGGTGCAGGTGTAGTCTTTTGTGGTGGCTTCACAGCTGCAGCCGGTGAATTAACAGCCCTCAGGAACCGTGATTTATTATATAACTGGTCAAAGTTAAACTCCCCGTTTACATTGCGTGTTTGACCACTCGTTAATGTGTTTCCTAAACTTTTGGCCAGGAGCGATGCAGAGAACCAATCATACTTAGCCGTGTAGCTGGCACGGATGGTAGTCCAATCCAATATTGGAAATTTAGAAGTAGGTAATGTGTAAGTAAGGGTTCCGCTATGCGTATAATGCGTGGTACGTCCACCTTTCATCAAGTTTTTACGCACCGAGTCCTTCTCTCCTTTTGAATCCAGGCGTCCAAAAGGTTCATCTATGTTGGCATAGTTGATGGCATTGAAATCCAGCAGCAATGAACGGGTGAGGTCCCAACGTAATGTATAATAACGATCGAAAGTGAAACGCTTGTCATAGGTTTCCGGCAGCTTAAAATCATCACCGCTTACATTCTTGGAGCGGAGCGCACCAAACTGGCGGAATATGTCTGCCTTCAGAGAAACAGTTGGTTTGTAATTGAAATTGAAATCTCGCACAAAAGCCAGCCAAGGCGAACGCGACTTGATCAACCCTTTTAGCGGCTCTACATAACGGGGCTGCGGTGCATAGGTATAACCCACCGCGGCGCGGGTCCGTTTTATGTCATCGCTTTCTATTATTGGACTTGTATGCTCTTGGTGCGTATAAGAATAATTCAGGTCAATATTAGAGACATCCCAGGGCTGCACCGGCTTGCCATTGGTCTTTAATTTTTTTACGTTGGTAAAAGCAAGCGTTTTTAAAGTCGTTTGCTCTACCGCGTCATTGCGTATTGAATCCCGCTTACCTTTTGAGGTTTCTCTAAGCTTGTCTTTTAGTTTTATGTCCAGGTCATACGGATCGTATTCCGGTGTGCTGTTGGTTTTAGAAATGCCGGCGTATACAGGGATTTGCAACGCTGCCTTCTTGGGAACCAACTTACCAAGATCAAGCGTAGTGCTCAGATCGAACTGGTAAAAATCTTCACGGCTCCTTTCATTTACCCGCTGCTCCAGCGTACCAAATCCGCGTGAACGCATGCTACCGGCCATACTTATACTGCCCAGATCCGCTAAGCGTAGATCCACTCTTCCCAGCGCCGCATAGCCACCGCCTTCATCGAGTTTGGACAACCGTAATTCATTGAACCATACTTCGGCGCAGGCCGTTTCCAACTGTGCGTTTTGCACCGCCATCAGTATACCGCGCACTTCACCCAGGTTCGGGTTACCAATGATAGAATAGGTCTTGCCATTGGCCAGCGTTTTGCTGTAATAGCGTGAAGGCGAGAATCCATCGCGGTTACGGCTCATTTTTACGGAGGTGAGATCGTTCAGATCCAACTCCAGGTTATTTTGCTGCGGCCATATTCCCAACGAATCTGTCGTGAACCACTTGGTGATCTTCAATGGGATCTTGATCTCGTAATAATTGGAAACGAAATCATTACCAATGCGGATAACAGCGTTCAGCGCATTATCCGGAATATTCGTACCCGGCTGTAAACCGTCTTCTGCATGGATGAACATGGAAAGCTTTCCGTACTGACGCAGGTCGAGGTTCATCGTTTTGAAAACGCCTCTTGCTTTTTCTTTCTCGAGGCCACAAACCTTCACGCTGATAGATTGTTCGTTTTGCAGCAGTTGCTGGTTGTTATTGCTGATCTGCTGCTGCCGCTCAATGCCCGGCGGAATGCGGTAAGGGATCGGCTGGCGCTGGTCATTCTCTTCTACGTTCACGGCTAAGACTTCCAAACGGGTTGGGTCGTTCGCCGGCAATTGCAGGAACTGCCCGGTGGTATCCGTTTCGTAATTGAACTTGCGCCATTGGTTACGCACCAGTTCCAGTTTCGCAAAGCGCATCACCACCGTATCTTCAAAACCGGTCATGAACATGCGGATGAAACGAATGGATTTGAAATCCGGGATATTGCCCACTTTGGCTTGATACTCCCGGATGGGTATGCGGAAAAGGTACCAGGTTTCCTGGCGGCTGCTGCCATCTGCCAGGCGAACATTCACCCGCCGGCGATCGGTAATATAATTGGAACCTACCGGCATATTCGGTTTCATCTCCACGCGGTATTGAAAATACTCTTCTACCTCGTTCAGCGTGTTATCGCGGTTCAATTCTTCCTGGTCGGGATAGAGCGTAAAAGCACTGGTGAATTGATCGGTATTATTAGCCACAGGCGAATTGCCATGCGGGTTGTTTATATTTTTATAGCGCTCTAAAATGCCCGTGTTTTCGCCGAAAGCGGCATCGCGGTACCCCCTGAAGTTATCAGCCGATGGATCCTTCTGGATGTTCTGGAAAACAGAAGGTGATACGATCCCCTGGATCTGCGAAAGATACGGTTGAAACTTACGTTGCTCTGCGGTGTCTGTTAAGCCGTCGAAACCCACATCCTGGAAAGGACGGTCAGCTGTTTCATTGCTGAAAGCATTGGTAACCTGTTGCGGGTTGCGTGGTACTTTACCCCAGGCTGTTTCATCCGTCAGGATATTCGGCTGGCTTTGGGTGGGCAATCCGTTCTCAAACTGCCGGCGACCGTCGCGTAACACATCCTCTGAAATATTACCCAGGTTGAAGTAAAGCTCACCGCCTGCCGAGAAAGGCTTGTTGATAAAAGGATCCTGTGCCCAGAATTCAATGAACTCAAAGTTGCCGGTTTCAAAATCGGTCTGGTCCACATTGCGCATGATGCCGCCCCAGGCTTTTGTCGGTTGCGTCAACCCGTTAGCAGCATTTACTCTTCCTGGTTGTGCCAAAAAGTTATACGGCCCTTTTTCTTTTGGATAAAAGGCCATATCGAAAGTGGTAAGGATATTTTCTCCAATGTTCAATGTCTTTTGCGGGTAAATCTCGTTCTGGAATACCTGGCGGGTTTCCGGTTTGATCAATTCCCCTACATTGTTCCGCAATGGATTGTTCGGGTTACGGCGCTGCTGCAGGTTGGCTTCAATATTATACCAGGCTAATTTTCCGCGATTGTGGTTATAAGAAAGATCGTTGCTGTTGGTAGCTTCAGGGAATAAGATGTTACCGTTCCGGTCCGGAGATTTTTGCGGGGTGGATGCCAACGTCCAGCTGGTGAGCGGGAAACGCAGGTCCACGCTGCTGCGAACGCCTTCAAAATCATCTATATAAATAACTCCTTCGCCAGCCTTACCGATCTGCGGCGCATGACCGGGATCAAGTATGGCCGCTTCCCCGTAAGCCGTGATAGAAGACATGGCTTTAGTGGAATAGAACGGCAGCTTATCCAGAATGCGGGAAAGGCGGGGGACATTGTTGCGGTAATCGAAGTCAACACCATACATGGTATTGCGGATCGGATCTTCGCCATAGCTCTGCTTGGCAAAGAAGGGCCGTTCACCTAAACGGACAACCGTACCACCGACCGTTAGCTTTTTGCTCGCCAGGTAATCCAGCCTTAACGCCATGTAATTACGCTGCTGTAACCCGAAAGTGGCATTGTTCTCAAAACCGATCTGTACCGGAATGCCGGAAGCGATGATAGCGTTATTGATCACTTTTAGTGTTCCCAGATCATAGTTGATCTCGTAATCAATATTCTCCTGCAATACCTGACCTCCCGCCGTTACGGTTACGGAACCCCGTGGAATATTGAAGCCCAATTGGTAATCGGTATTGTTAGCTGATTTGGAACGGCCCACCAATTTATACCGGTTCAGGCTGGCAAAGGTTTGGGCAATGGCCTTGATGGTATCGTAAAGCGGGTAATAGACATACTTCCGCCGGGCGGCATCGTTGGTAAATACATATTCCAGGTCGCGGCCAAACGGCTCCAGCACGGGGAAGATGACACGGCTTTGCGACGAGATTACCGTCTGCCCTTCGAGGTAATCGAATACCCCATTGGGTTGCGGGTCATTCTGGTTATTTAATCGATCAAGATTGACAAGCGTCAAAATTGGCTGACCCCGGTATTGCGGCTGCACCGGGTTTACGCCGGCCACCGTATCTGCCAACGGCAGGTAACGTTTCTCACCAAGGCTCGGCTCTTCAAATACAATATCCAGTTGAAAGTCCTGGCGCTCCAACTGGCCGAAACCTACGCTGTAAATATTTTTCATCATCAGGTCCCACAGCGGCAGATTGGTGCGCTGAGAGGTTGCCTTTAATAATTTCAGGAATAATACTTTCTGTGAATTACCGCTGCTATCGGGCGGCACATCCTGTGAAAACTCACCCACCTGGTAAACCTTCCCATTGTAAGTGTATTGATAGGCAATGCCTAATACTTCGTCAGGCTGAAGGGGCTGGTTAAGCGAAACAAAGCCTACCCGCTCATTAAAAATAAAATCGGAAGGCTGGAGCTTCCGGGCAAAGGTCTTTTCAAAATCCTGAACCGGCTGCAAACCCATACCCGTTAGAACGCTTTGCACCTGGGTAGAGTTACGGGCCTGCGGATCGTTCTTCAACGTAAAATACAGGTTGTTCTGCGTGTTGTAGTTGTCAGGCAGTGTATTCGTATTCCCAAAAGGATCGGCTTCACCTAAGTTGGTTAGGGCCACTACATCTCTTGTATCGGTAGTGGTCCCGGTGCGGTTGGTCACCCAAACTTCCACCCGGAGTATCTGCACGTTGGAACGCACGATTGGCAGGTCTTTCAGCGCATTATTATAGTTGCGGCGGAAATACTGCGCCATCAGGAAGTGACGGTTCTCTTCATATTCATCTGCCCGGATGCTGAATGGCTGCGAAGCCGTACCGCCTTGCAAGCCCAGGGATTGACGCTGGGAGCGCTGGTTGGCCAAAACGGTAGAAACATAAAGTTTACCGAACTGCAATTGGGTTTTGATACCAAACAGCGATTGGGCGCCGGGGATCAGCGTTCCTTTTGAGTTGAAGTTGACATTACCTGCCTGGAACTGCTTTAAAATCTCGTCTTCCTTGCCCTGGTAATCAAGCTTAAGCTGGTTTTCGAAATCGAAATTGGCAAGTGTATTATAGTTGATCGGGAGCTTGATCTTATCGCCAATTTGTGCATCTACCTGCAACTGGGCGTTCATATTAAAATCAAAACCGCCCTGGCGGCGGGCACGCTCCGGGAGTGTAGGGTTTTTAATATTCTGTCCCTGGTAACCCGCTGCAATATCTACATAACCCGAAGGGCGGATCTCCACCTTACCATTACCGGTGACGCGGTTCATCCAGTCTTTATTGAACCCAAAATTTGGACGGTTGCTGCGGCGATTCAGGTTGACCAAGGTATTTGCCCGCTTGCGGAAGTATTCGTTCTCGTCCTGCTTTCCCTGCAAGGCTAAAAATTCCTGCATCGAGAAAGTCATAGGCGTACGGTAATACCTGTTGCCCACCCTCTCGATAATGTAATATTCTTTGGTAGCCGGATCGTATTGGATATTCCGCTTGATATACGCGGTATCCCGAAGATCGAAGGAGTTGCGGTTAGGATTGGTATAAAGGTCGCCGCGACGATCGGAGATCGGGTAGCGCAACGAATCGGAAGAGCGTGTTTGCGCTACAGCGTTCGTCATTCCTAACGCGGAAAAAAACACAAGGGCAACAGCCACTAATCGGTAGCGCATCGGGGTTATCGGAGGGTTCAAAGGTTTTGCTCAACTATTAATGAATCAATAATCGGTTTCTCACAAGGACTGAAGGGCTTTCTTGATCACGGCCTCCACACCCAGATCCGGATGTTCAGCAATGACTTTCTGAACCGCCGCATCCGCCGCTTGCCGGGCTATCCCTAAAGCAATCAGCGCATTTAACGCATCGGCCGACAAACTATTGTCTTTCCAGGAAGAAATAGTTGACTCGACCGGGTTCTTGGCCAGTTTATCCCGAAGCTCCAGGACAATCCGTTCTGCCGTTTTACGCCCAATGCCTTTTACGGTTTCCAGCAAGCGGGCATTTCCCTGTATGATGGCACGGCTGATCTCTTCGGCTTTCATGTATGACAGCATCACCCGCGCTGTGGACGCACCCACACCGGAAACACTGAGCAATTGCAGGAATAATCCTCTTTCACCTTCCTCAAAAAAACCATAGAGAATGTGGGCGTCTTCGCGAACGATCAGATGCGTTAGCAAGGTGCCGCTTTCCTGGTCTTCGATCTGGGAATAAGTGTTAAGGCTGATGTGGACCTCGTAGCCTACGCCGGAACAATCGACATAAACAACGGCAGGTGTTTTCTTCACAAAGGCCCCCTTTACGAAAGCTATCATAGACACGAAAATAAGGGAAGTGAGTGGTTGAATAGTTGATAAGTTGAATAGTTGATAAGTGGCTCTGTAAACGGTAGCGCCGCCCCTGATACCATAGCCTGCTACAAAGTGACATAACAAGGCGTGAAAGCATTCACCTGTTAACCAATCAACTTATGAACCAATCAACTTGTTCCCACTTCCTATCTTTGCCGCCCTTACAAGAAAGAGTATGCCTACAAAAATTACCGCAGCGATAACGGCCATTGGTGGATACGTACCCGAAACGAAACTCACCAATGCGGACCTGGAGAAGCTGGTGGATACGAATGATGAATGGATCCGTACCCGCACCGGTATTGAAGAACGCCGCATATTAAAGGGCGAAGGTCTGGGAACGTCTGATCTCGCGGTTCCTGTAGTGAAGCAGATCTGCGAAAAACGTGGCATCTCTCCGGAAGAAATTGACTGCATTATTTGCTGCACGGTAACACCGGATATGGTTTTCCCAGCTACAGCTAACGTGATTGCCGATAAAGCCGGGGCTAAGAACTGCTGGGGCTTTGATCTTCAGGCTGCCTGCTCGGGATTTTTATATGGATTAACTACGGGTGCTGCGCTGATCGAAAGCCGCCGGTACAAGAAAGTGGTGGTAATCGGCGCCGATAAAATGAGCTCGATCATTGATTATAGCGACCGCCAAACCTGCATCATCTTTGGAGATGGCGCTGCCGGTGTTTTGCTGGAACCAAATGCGGATGGCTATGGCATACAGGATTCTATTTTAAAAAGCGATGGCAGCGGCCGCCAGTACCTGCACATGAAAGCGGGTGGATCGGTGCGTCCCGCGACAGCTGAAACTGTAGCCAACAAAGAGCATTTTGTTTACCAGGAAGGTCAATCGGTTTTCAAATTCGCGGTAAAGGGCATGGCTGATGTTGGCGCCGAACTGCTGGAACGCAACCACCTTACCGCAGATGATATTGCCTGGCTGGTGCCGCACCAGGCGAACCGCCGCATTATTGACGCCACGGCTGCCCGGATGGGACTGCCCGAAGAAAAAGTAATGATCAATATCCATCGCTATGGAAATACTACCGCGGCTACGATCCCGCTTTGTCTTTGGGAATGGCGCCACCAATTAAATAAGGGCGACAATATCGTGCTGGCGGCCTTTGGTGGCGGCTTTACCTGGGGCGCTACTTTAGTGAAATGGGCGTACTAGCTAATTTGCTGTTTGGGGATTTGAAGATTTGATAATGAGAAGTGGTCGTTTCACCTTATGAGCGAAACTTAGCGGCCAACTATTGGTAAATGCGCAGTCGGTTTACGGCGTTGTTCCATCGGGATGGTGTGCCAAGAATAAAAAAATCAGCCTCATCCACTTCTGTATTGCTTTTGCCTTCTTTATCCAAAAAGACAGGATAGTGATACAAAGCTGTTTCCCATGAAGGAGCGGAGTAAATGATCTGCCGGTCGGACCAATTCATAAGGTTGGAAGAGAAACGCAACGCGAGATAATATACAGGACTGCCCCAATTATGGTATTCCTCCACACCAATAAAACCGTTTCTATTTCGAAGCTTGGCAACTGAGAACCGCACTACATCACTGGATTTACTATTACCTCCAAGTATGTCCGTTGTTTTTGGTCCTTTTACAGTGGCGTATTGGAGCATGTTCTCTTTGGTAAAACCCGCCGGGAGCGAAGCATTCCAGGTTTCTTTCTCTTCCCTATAAAAAGCCTGGTAGTTGTGCGGGTTGAGAAGGCTATCCTTATGAACACGTAATAACTTGGTACCGCCCTGCCTTCCCTCTTCCGCCGGTGTCAAGCCTTTATAGACGCCTGATTCAATATAAAAAATATACACCGAATCGCCTTTAACTATAGAGGAAGGGTGTCTCAATCCAGCAGTGGTTTTAATGCTGTCTGTTGTCATATAAGCCATGGATGGCCAGGCAATAGGCCCCATGTCGTTACTGGCGACCGAACCTTTTTGTAACGGACTAACCGGCATCCATAAAGCACTTAATATTCCATTATAACTGTCCCAGCCATCACGGTAAGGCTTGCCGCCCGACCAGGTATTGGAGTCGCTGCAATTCAACCGTTACATTCGGTTGCAGCGTGTTTTGCCATCTCTCGTCATCAGTTGCATCAGCGCAAGCCCGCGTTGTTATTTCATTTTTGTTTTCGCCGTGGCAAAAGCCAATAAAAAGACGTTCGGCTGCCCTCTCCAGCAGATGTGCGCTATATACCGCGTGATAATTCCGCTTCCAATCTTGTGTGGCAATACCGGGCTGAAAACTGTCCTGCTGAACGTAGGGACGTGTGACAAATAAAGGTCCATTGCCCTCTTTTTTAAAATTCAAAATACCGTTTTTAGCCGGCAAAGCGGAGGATGACCAAAGTGCTGTTTTACGTCCATCCACCAGGAAATAAAATTGCGAAGTGCTATCCCCGATCGTCCAGGGTGGCACTTCTGTCTTTATTGCTTTTTGTTGCTCGTAACAGGCTTTGTTGAGGAAACAGTTTTTGTAAGAGAAGGTTAGCGGTGATACGGGGGATACTTTATAGCTTGAAAGGTTTGGATATTGAGCGATACCCTTAAAAGGAATAAGCAGACAAACTATTATGTAATTGAAATATGCTTGCATGCTTTTTTTATTATCTGTACTCACAATCTCCCTAATTCACTCCCACCAATTCCGGCCTTTTTATAAACTCCTTATTATACCGGAAGCGGATATTGGTACCGATTTCAACCCGCCAGCCCCGGCCCTCAAAATCAGGGTTGGGAAAGTAAGCGCCTTTGATTTCAATTGTACCAAAAACGAGGCTTTCGTTTTGAATACGCAGACCCCCGCCAACAGAAGAATAGAGTTTATGTTTATGTACAGGCTCACCGCTGGCACGAAACAGGGAGCCTGTGGCAAAGCCAAAAGGAGCTAACCGAAAATAGGCCAGCATCCAGGGACTGAAGAAGACCGACTCTGCCTTTAGCGTAATGCGGGTATCGCCGGCAAGGTTATCATTTTTGTAGCCGGTTAAACCATAGTGGCTCTCTACAAACAAAGGCTCTGTAAGCCTGTAATTGATCTGCTTCCCGAAACTGGCACTGATAAAGCTGCGTTGTTTCCACCTGTCATTCAGCAGATGCAGGCGGCTGAAATAATCAATATTACCCAGGACACTGATGTCTTCCATGCCGCTCCTGAAAAAATAGCTGCCTGCCCGCAGGGTATAGCTCAGGTAATGATCCTGGCGGGTAAAATAAAACCGCTGAAGGTCTATACCCAGGTAAGGCCGCCGACGCCCGGCGGTGTTGGTCAATCCTCCAATAATAGAAGCATCTACTCCCTCCGGCACGTCTTCATTTCTGCCAAAGCCATAAATAAAACTGGTTTTGTAAAAGGTTTGGCGGTAAAGCGAAAGAGCGCCCAGCACCGCTTCAAAATCAGTATATCTATAAAAATATCTACCCCCGGCAATAGAAGGGCGCTTATCAAAATGGCGTTGTATAAAACGGCTGCTTACCAGCAGGTTCAGGCGGTCTTCAACGTTATTAATCGAGGGTTTGTCTGCTGTAATATTCCATCCTACCCACGCATCACCAAGCGTATAACCATAGGCATAATCCGATTTATACATCGAATCTGTATGGTACATATTAACGCTGGAGCGGCTGCTTAACTCAAGCGCATAGGTCCACTTCATGTAGGGATTAACCAGCGGCTTAATTACTTTCAGGTAGTTGGTGCGTTCCTCAAACTTATAGCTTGAAAACGACCTTCCATAAGTTTGAAAGCCAATGTGCGCATCTATAAAGCTGCCTTCGATATTCCGCCACCGGTATTCCCCGCCATAACCCAGATTTTTTTTACGCCTGCTATCATAAAACCCTGAAGCCTGAATGCGATCCCCGCGTCCCATAAAATTGTCTTCCTGCAGCTTTACTTCCACCCGGTTAATTTGATGCACATTTATGCCACCACCCAATGAAAAAGCATCCTTTAAAAACACGATCACATCTACCGCATTTGGATCTTCTCTTACGGGAATCACAACGATCCGGGCTTCCTGCAGATACGAAAGATCGCGAAGGTGTCTTTCGGTGGCACCCAACATAAACGGCGATAAGACCGACCCTTCCTTAAAAAAAAGATTTTTACGAACCACCCTTTCCCGTGTGCTTTTATGGGCTTGATCAAGGAGGCGGGTTATAGTATTGGCAAATCGCTTCCCCGTGTCGGCAATAGGCACTCCGAAATCCAATGACTGGACCAATATATTGCGGATTGTACGGCCACGGTAACGTTGAAAAGCGATATCATTCCGCTGCACCGTTCGTTGCGCTTCAATAGGATTATTACTCAAGAGGTTCTTTACCAGGTCGCCGAATAATCCGCGCTGGCGCAGAATAAAGCTGTCGAGTTTTTGAGGTTGCGCGGTATCCTGCTGGGCATAAGCCATTAGTGCGGCCATCAGGACCGCTGCCAGCAAGATTGATTGGCGCCACAGTTTTCTCACACGATAGGTTCTAACTATTCTAAAGTTTTAAATATAGGGAGAAGAGTTGATAGACACACTGGTGTTAGGCAGATTGCTTCCTAATGGCCTCGAAAAATAAAAGAATGGCTTTAGCTATGATTGCTGCAAAGACTGGCTTATCCCTCTAAATGGATGGAAAATACGATCATACGACCCTGGATGCGATCCAAAACCGAAGAGAACTTCAGGTTGTTATCGCGGCTATGCAGGTTGCGCAGCCCGTTGCTGATCTTGATCTCCGGGGAAAAGATGAAGCTTTTAAAATAGAAGTTAAACCCCATTCCCCCTTCGATACCGTAATCAATTTTCCCGATCTTGATCATGTCCTCAGCTTGCCGTGCTTTTGCGTTGGAAGCAAGATCATAATCCAGCTTTACACCGCCCAACATATACACCCTGAAATTACCGATCCTGTCGGACCGGAACTTGGTTTGCAGCGGAAAGGAAACAATAACGGATTCTACTTTTTTTACACCCTGATAACCTAAGTCAATGTCTTTATAAGCCAATGTGTAAGAAATACTTCTATCGAGGAAAGCAAGTGTCGGGTTGAAGCGGGCTTCGAAACGTTTGCTTAACCGAACCGTTGCCAACAAGCCTAAACCAAAACCGCCGGAGTTCAGCGGCTCTGCCACCATGATGCTGTCTTGCATACGGAAGCTTTGGTGTAACTCGGTCTGAAAACGGGAACTGCTGCCAGCCAGCGTGATGCCAAAATAATAAGGCTTCTGGTCATGGTCTTCCATGTAAAGCTCACGGCTTTTTTGCGCCTGAACAGTAATGGATGCGAGTAAGAAAATCAAGATACTGAAACCAACAACTACTCCTGCTCTTTTCGTCCGACGTAAATACAACATATTCCTAAGCTTAACGGTTTGTACGAGGTGTGGTGATAGCCAACTTTATCTAAAATAGTAACAAACTGTTGCCGGTCGGGAAAGGCTTGAGCGGATTCATTTAAGTATTGATACGCTTTTTTGTTTTGAGCTAACCACTTGGCCAGTTGCGGAGCAATACGTCCCATGTACAGGTTATAAAGCTGTCGGACCACCGGGAGGCGCGGTTTGCTGAATTCCAGCACTACCAATTGCGCCCCAGGTTTCATCACCCGCAAAATCTCACTTAGCCCTTTTTCCAACCGCTCAAAGTTCCGTACCCCAAAGGCTACCATTACGGCATCAAACGTCCCGTCGGCAAAATTTATTGTTTCGCTATCGCCGCTAAGCAATTCAATCTTCGTTCCAAGATTTTGAGCGGCTATTTTTTCCCGGCCGATTTCCAGCATTTTTGGAGAGATATCAATGCCGATTATTTTTTCCGGCGCCAAAACTTTGGCTGCCCGCAACGCCATATCGGCTGTGCCTGTAGCTACGTCCAGCATCAGCTGCGGCTTGTCTTTTTTAAATAAAGCAATCGCCTTTTTCCGCCAGATAATGTCAATGCCTACGCTGAGAAAACGGTTCATAAAATCGTAGCGACCGGCGATCTTGTCGAACATCTGGCTTACCTGCTCGGTTTTAGCGCCTTCTTCAGAGAAAGGTTTTATCTTATCGTGTGCGAATTGGGACATGAAGGCGGCAAAGGTAATGCTGGTTCGGAGTTTGGGGTTAGGAGTTTATTGTTAGCTTTTTAATCATCCAAACGCATAACTGAACGGAGAGTTTGTGAATAGTTGCTCAACTCCAAACTCCAAACTTCAAACTCTAAACTGTATTTTGCGACCATGGAGATCATTAAGTCGGAATATGTGATCAGCAGCCCGTCTGTGGATATGTGTCCCAAAGCAGACAAACGGGAATATGCTTTTATCGGGCGAAGCAATGTGGGCAAATCATCGCTTATCAATGCTATTACAAATAAAAAGGAATTAGCGAAAGTGTCGGGCACGCCGGGCAAAACACAGTTGATCAACCACTTCATCATCACTTCCGCCGACCAGCAGCAATGGTACCTGGTAGACCTGCCGGGCTATGGCTATGCCAAGCGGGCAAAGAATGTCCGCAAGACCTGGACGAAGATGATCGAAGAATACATCCGCAAGCGGGAAAACCTGGTAACGCTTTTTGTGCTGATTGACAGCCGGCACGAGCCGCAGCAGATTGATCTTGATTTTGTAAACAGCCTCGGCGAGTGGCGGGTGCCGTTTTCGCTGGTCTTTACCAAATCCGACAAAACCACCCAACGCGAAACCGCTGCCAATGTACGCCGCTTTTTAGAAGCGTTAAGTGAAGGGTGGGAAGAATTGCCACCGCATTTTCTAACGTCGGCAGTAAAGCGTACCGGCATCCGCCAGTTGCTGGCGCATATCGCTGAATTAAATAAGGCTGAATAAATGACCCGGCAGCAAATCGAAAAAGGAGCCGTTATCCTCCTGTTCTTGACAGCAGTCCTTCTTTTTCACTTATCCCGCGAAAGTGCGAAGGCTAAGGAAAAGATCTATTATGAAAAGAACAAGCCGCGATAGTGTAGAACGCAGATCATTAAGACTGTGATGATTTACGCAGGTAGCGTAATAGTCAGCATTATGGTGTACCTCTTTTTTTATAAAAACCCAACACCACTAATTCACCATCTTATTTGCACAACTGCTGCTGGCAAAGGCTTCCGGCTTGGCTTTAAAAGCAAAGCCCATTCCCAGTATGTAACCCATCGCTTCTTTTAACGCGTCATTGCTCTTGAAGTTCGGGTTCGTGTTAATGTCGGCATGCACCTCCATCGCTACTTTGTATTCCGTAAAAAGATTGCATAGCTCGTAAGCGATCTCAATGCTTTTGGCAACCTCAACCAGCATCCGCTCTTTAATGGAATATTTGTGCGTGGTGCGTTCGTTATGAATGAACATGAAACCGCCATTGCCTTCCCGTAAAAAAACGATTACGGTGGCAAACTCCGTTTCCGCCCCCTTCACCTGCGAATCCGTGCCAATGCACACTTTCAGCTTAATACCTTTGTCTGACTCCCGTTTAATGGCGGCTTCTACCGCCTGATAAATCGGGAGCTCGATCGTCTCTCCATTGAATTTTCTCCAGCGCATAAAAAAATAGGTTTTCCTAAATTAAGGAAAACCTATTGTTTGTTAGCGGTGTACGGATTAAAAAAACGTTTATGGCTTAATAAATTTTTCCACAAATTGTTCACTTCCATTGCTGAAACGAATGGTGTAAGCACCGCCGGAAAGCATAAAAAGTGGTAAGGTGTTGGTTCCTTCAGTGATGTTCCCTTCTTCAATCACCCGGCCACTAAAGTCCGCAACCGAATAACGGAAGCTGCCCTGGCTCATTACCAATAAGGTATTTGCACGAATGATATTGGTAACCAATTGCGGCTTTTGTGCAGCACTGGCAGCAGGGCGCAGCACAATTATATTTGAATAATATTGCCGGCCATTATCGAATGTCACATTCAGGCGATATTGTAGTGTACCGGATGCGTTCGGATAATAGCTATGCGCTCTTCCCGAAATGCTCATCTCAGTTACAGGTGAAAAATTCCTGCCGTTCGAAGACGCTTCCAATACTTGTTTGGTAATGGCTTCATCGGCAACAATCTCCCAATTGAATTGATGCAAACCTGCCTGATTCACACCTTTTAATTCAAGTTTGTGCAAAGGCAATACCCGAAAATCTTCAATGGTCCCTTCCAAAGCATAAGAGCCAAGGCTACCGTATTCCGTAGCAAACTGATTGCCTTTTCCATCTACTAATAAATAATAAGTGCCAGCGGCGAGGGCTGTATCAATTACTGAACTTAAAAGAGGCTCTGGATTATAACTGCCTACCTGCACTTTATTAGCATCAAATAACTGTACCTGCAGATCCAAATCGGAACCGGAGTTATTCGTTCCTACGCTATAAGGGACAGCGGTTAGCCTGAACCTCCCGGGATTAGTTACCTGAAATTGGAACATATCCTTATCCTCAGATTGTGCGATTACTCCACTCACTTCAAATTCATTATTCGTGACAGCAGCAGTGGTGGCACCCAAGAAACCATCAGTATAATCATCCGTGCGATACGTTACCCCGTTCGCATTAGGTCTTGTGATCATGCCCAAGTCACTTTGAGAAGTCGTGCATCCCACAGAAGTAGGGCCCAAATGCCAGGTAGTGAAATTTTTAGAATAGCCAACACCCATGATCGGCGCCCAGCCAATTTCCCCGGTGCCGGTACCCGCATTGTAATCGGAGATTTTTACGCAGCTGGCGTCATAGCTTGCCTGATGGCGCAACCCCAGCGTATGACCGGCTTCATGTGCACCGGCTTCGGATATCTTCTTAACATTATCCCCTAAAGCAGTGGTGAAGACCCAGCAAGGAGTATTATCACCCCAGGTAAAAGAACCTGTATAGGCCACACCACCTACGGGCTGGCTATACCAGGTATGACTGCTGGTAAGAATAACGCGAATGCGCTTTTTAGCAGGAGCGCCAAAGTATTTGGTTGAATCCGTGGTTACATTAATATTGAACGGGCGATAGTCTTCGGCTATGCGGTTAAAGATCTCCGTGATCTTTTCCGTGGAGAGATTCGCCGGACCCGCGTTGATAGTCCCGGCAGTATTATTCCATTGCGTACCAGAAACCGTTTGTCCGTCAAAATCTAAAAATATGGTAGGACGAACAGGCGAAGCAGCCGTTGGAGGATAACTGTCAAAGACAGGCACCTGTGCCGTTGCCGCAAACGATACCAAGAAAAGGAGGGCCAAGAAAAGTAGAGATTTGATGTTTCTCATGTTGGGTTTTTTAGGTCAGGTTAAGTGAGAATTGCTTAGAACAGATGGCGTGTTATTCATTAAAAAGGTCATACAAATGCCGCTTAACCAGGCGATAGCTGGCCCCTTCTTTTACCAGCTCAAAAGCATCGCTGTTCTTATAGCTAATGATGCGGCCGATATACTCGAAGCTGCCATCTTCGTTGCGGATACGGGTGAAAGTAAAGGTGGCGCCTTGCTTATTGGTGGAGTTGATCACAATGCTTTTTACAGAAGGGTCTGCAGGGTTCGACTTAGAAACCACCACTCCCTGGTAGCGCTTGTTTTGGGTAAGCGGAATGTTGACCGGCTGCCCTTCCGGTAAGTCCAGTAAGGTTTCCAGTGCTGGAATATTTACATCAAATTTCTGAGGCAGGTCAGCGAAAAGCTTTGGTTTGTTGTAATCCGGTTCGTTGATAAGATCCTCTTTTTGCGCGGAGGCAAAAAAGCAGAGAAAGCTGAATACGATACAAAGAATGCCGGTTGGTAGGTTTTTCATCGGAAGGTGTTTTAAAAGTTGTAGGTCAAAACTTCTGCAGCTCCTTTCAAAGCTTAGGTTTTCATTGGTGACGGTACATAAAGTTGTCACCAAAAAAAACCGTTTGTTAAAAGTTTCGCCGAAACCCTTAAAACTGTAGGGGAAAAGGTCTATTTAGTTCCTGAAAATAGCGCCAGCTCTGCCGTAGCATAAAAAAATGGCATCTGTTGAAGATGGGATAACGCCAAATAATAAAATCTAAAAGAGATAAGTTGTTATCCGGTTAACATTACATAAGGCTGAACACTTTTATTTTCTGAAGTACTGCGGCAACAACTTAGTACTGACCCGTACTCAGCATTACCAAGGTGCAGGCAATTACCGGTTCAATTCCGGCCGCTTCCGCTCTCTCAATCAACTCTTCATTTTCGGTGCCTGGGTTAAAGATGATACGCCGTGGCTTGAGGCCTAAGATGTAATCGTAGTAAGGTTGCTGATTGGTTGGATTCAGGTAAAGCGTAATAGTATCAACGTCTTCGGCAGCCACCTGGTCCGTACTAATATCAATACCCGCCACATTGCCTTTCTTTCTACCAACTGCTACCACCGGGTGCTGGTGCGCCGTTAGCTTCCGGATGGCCAGATAGCTGTAACGGGAAGGGTTTTCCGAAGCGCCTAAAACCACTGTCTTTTTACCTTGCGTCATACATCTTAATTGAAGCCTATAAAATTACAAAGCTCATGCCTTAAAAGAGGTTCCCATGCGTACTACGGATAACCGGGCTGGCTAAAAAGGGGAACCGTTTGAAAGCTCCCACAAAAGCATTGCTTAACCCTGTGCTGCCAAAGAACCATTGCAACCATCTACCCCGCCTCAAACGTGCTGCAAACTGTCCCTTCCATTCCCTGGCGTAATCCCGTTCCATGGTGTCGCGGTCTGTTTTTCCTGCTAAGAAGTGATGAATCTTATCACTCGCTATTTTACCCGTATGCAATGCGATACTCATACCGTTGCCGCAAAGCGGCGTGATCATCCCGGCAGCGTCGCCGATCATTAAAACATGGTTTTCAACCAATGTCTTTGGACTAAAATTTATCTGCGAAATAGTTACCGGGAAGCCTTCCAATACTCCACTTTCAGCCAATAATTTTTTAAGATGCGGGTTCCCGCTTAACACTTCCCTCTCCAGGCGCTTTATATCGCCTTGCCGCGACTTCAGTTCATCCGCCTTCACCATATAACAAAGGCAGTATTTCCCTTCTTCTATTCGAGAGATACCGCAATACCCATCCTTGAAATTGTGCAGTCCTATCGTACTTGCCGGCCAATCCGCTTTCAGGTGATATTTTATTCCCACAAAATTTTGCAATCGCTTATCCTGCCGGCTGAGGAAGGACCGGTTCCATTTTACATCAAGGTTGCTGCGCTTTCCCCAGGCAGCACAACAAACCATTGCGTTCACTTCTTGCCTGCCGCCGCCTTTTGTGGTAAAGCTTACTGTATGATCTCCATTAAAAACCACCTCTTCTACTTTTGTTTCTTCCAGCAAATGCACCCCCCATTCTTTTGCCTTGGCAGCCAGCAATGCATCCAAAGTATAGCGGCTGATACCAAAGCCACCTAATGGCAAAGGGGTTGTAAAAGAGGTCCCCTTAGGAGCGGTTAATTGCAAGGTATCGATCTTCGGCAGGTTCATGCTATCCAACGGTACGCCAAGCTGTTTCAAAAAATCCCAGCTTTCCATACTGATATACTCACCGCAAACCCGGTGAAACGGAAAAGCCTCTTTCTCAAACAGCACAACCGAATTGCCACCTTTACGCAACCGAATGGCACAGGCTAAGCCAGCCAGTCCACCGCCCACGATAGCCACATCATATTTTGGTTGTAAGATGTCCATTCAGGAGTAAGATAGGATAAGCCATCGGAAAGCCCACTGCCATTGCACATTGGTGTTTTGTAAGCCTGCTTCTTTTAAAAGAGTCTTCCATTCTTTTCTTTTAAAGCCGCGCATTACAGACAAGGGCGCATCATTCTTAACGAGGTAACTTTTAGAAAAAGCTTTAGTAAGAAATTGCATGGAGTAGTATGCCAGTGGATGCCGGTGAAGATCATTGATAAAAAAGCCAAGGCTACTGTTTTGCCGCATCCAGGTTAATTGCGCTACCAATTCTGCGTCCGTAAAATGATGACAAAACAAGGAGGAAAAGACTATATCGGGCTGGTGCGTTAAAACCGCTTCTCTATAATCTGCGCAAATGAATTGCATGCCCTCGTTCCCTTTTTTCTCTTGTGCAAAACGGATGCATTCGGGATTTATGTCAATGCCGGTCAGCTGAAATTGTAAGCCTTTTTGCACCCCCCAATTCTTTACAACCCGTAAATTATCCCCGCCGCCACAGCCGATCTCCACGACATGTACAGGACTACTGTTATTCCATTTCTTAAGGATTGCTTTTACACCCAGGATCGTAATGCGGTGCCCGCCCAAGCGGTGGTTAATGGCATCCAACTCCTCCATGTTCTGCCGGATGTCTTCAAATGGAATAGCATTACCATCAAGCAGTTCTTTACTATCACTTCTTTTAGCAAAATCCGGCATCAGTAATGTGCAGTAAAGGTTTCTACGGTCAAGCCCGGGCCAAAGGCGGCACCCACCATCTTCCGCATCGGTTTTTTCTCCGCGAGCTTTTGTTTCAGCACAAATAAAATGGTGGCGGAAGAAAGATTGCCGACCTCGTTGAGCACTTCGTAGGAATGTGCCAATTGCCCATTGGCAAAGCCGAGGCTTTTATGAATCGCTTCCAGTATCCGTTTGCCGCCGGGGTGTATGCACCAATCGGTTACTTCATTTATCCCCCCCCCTTCTTTTGCCATTGCCCGGGAAATGATAGGCGCAAAGTCTTCTTCAATAAGATCGGGGATATAGCCGCTGAGCGTCATTAGAAAGCCGGTGGAAGAAAGCTCCCAGGCCATGTCGCGCTTGCCTTTCGGGATCACTTCGCTGTAAAAATGATCGAGGTGCAAGCCTTCTCCTTCCACCTCATTGCCTACTACCAATGCCGCTGCCGAGCCGTCGCCAAACAATAAGGCGGAAGTGATATTATCCATCGTGCCCTCGCGCTGAAAGTGCAGCGTGCAAAGTTCCGTACACACAATCAGCACTTGTGCTTTTTCATCACTCCGGCAGATGGCATCAGCTTGCTTGAGTGCATGAATAGCTGCATAGCAACCCATGAAGTTGATGGAGGTTCGTGATATATCTTTCTCGAGGTCCAGCAGTTCCATCACCTGCAGGTCGAGCCCCGGTGCGCTCATGCCGGTGCAGCTAACGGTTATCAGGTGCGTGATGTCCTTGTGCGAATGCTTATGATCCAGGCAGTCCCGCACGGCATCTACCGATAACAGGGGCGCCTGCTTATTGTAAACCGTCATGCGCTGTTCCAGGGAGGGAAAGGGTTCGAGGTTTTCACTTTGCGGGTAGAACTTCCACTCCGACAGGGGACGGCTGTAATCCGCTATCACCGAATAACGTTGCTTAATGCCGCTTTGTGTATATAGAAACCGCATCTTGCGCTTGTCCACTTCGTTTGCGGCATACACTTGTTGCATGAATGTGAGAATGTCCATTTGGGAATGGCAATAAGCGGGCAGTGCGGTCCCTATCGAAAGAATCTTGCTCAATGCTTTATGAGGTTAAGGGTAATAAAATAAGCCGTGGTGCAAAGCGTAGCAAGCAGGTTCATGCGAAAACTGTGCTTGAAATCTGCCGCCGTTTCCTCCCTCCACACCTTTGCCATCCATGCCAGGAAAAAACCGACCGCCGGCAGTAGCATAACCAAATAGATCCACCAAAGGTTCAGCGCCTCTTGCCGGCGAAACATAAAAAAGAACAACACCGTGGCTGCTACAAACTGCAGCATGCTGAAAAGGAAAGTGCCCCGCTTGCCAAGCTGGTAACTGATGGTCGTTACCCCATCCGCTATATCCTCTTCGTGTTGATAGACCTGCGTAAGCGGGTACAGCGCCCCAATGAGGAGACTGGAAAGGATCATGGGCAGCAGAGGAACATCTACCGACTGCTGCGGGTGGCAGCCATGATAGGTAATGAAAAAAATCAATGCGCCCTGGAAGATAAACACGGTAAGAAAACCTGCTACCGGGAAGCGCTTGAGCCGGATGCCGCGGTAACTGTAAGCCCTCGACGCGAGTATATAAACAATAATCCCTGTTACGAAGGGCAGGCTGACAAAGAAAGAAGCGAGTATCGCCACCGCATCCATCCCGACCGACACATAGAATAGTTGGCGGGTGGGCTGCAGAGGCTTCTCCAGTCCGCCAATGGGCGAGCTGTCCCTGTCCATATACGAATTGTAGCCATTGCTGGCGGGATACACCAGCCCGTGCAGGATGAAAAAAACAAGGATAGCAGTGCCCCATTCCACCTGCGGCAACTGGCTCAGGGCAAAGAGATAAACCGGCAAGAGGAAGAGCGAAAAATGCAGCCGGAGCAGTTGTATGGTGGAAGGGTGCAACAAGAAGTCAAGTTAAGATGTTTCGGCTAACTAAAGCAGGCAACATAAAAAGGTATAAGACAAACACACTAATAATGTCGGGAAACAAATTAAATTAGCGGAAGAAGACTTGGCACTCCAACCCCTAAATTTATCCTCTTTTGGAATAATATTGGTACATATAAACTTATGAAACGCGTTATTCTACAATTCACATCCCTGGAAGACCTTTCTGAATATTCAGAGGTCATCAATATAGATAAATGCAATACAAATAAAAGGAAGCTGACCATCCGTGGCGAGCTTTCCGATGCCGATATAGAGCTGGCCGTGATAGGCCATGGCGCATCGGTGCTGCAAGAGATGGAAGCGGACTAAGCAAGTCTCTTTCCTTTTTGCAGGCCTGGTGCTAGGTTGTATCTTGGCATGAAACGACTGCTCCTATTTGCTTTCTGTTTACCCACTATCTTTCTTCAGGCGCAAACCACTCCTTTCCGTTTTGCTTTTATCAGCGATACGCATATTGGTTCTCCAAACGGCGGTGCAGAAGAAGACCTGCGCCGGACAGTGGCGGACATCAATTCCATGAACGACATTGCCTTTGTGGTGATCACCGGCGATATAACAGAACTGGGCACCAACCGTGAGATAGCGCTTGCCAAACAGATACTTGATAGCCTGCGTGTTAAATACTATATCATACCCGGCAACCACGATACCGGCTGGAGCGAAAGCGGCGGCCTATCCTTTACAACCATCTTTGGCAGCGATAAGTTTCTCTTCAAGCATAATGGCATCAACTTTATCGGTTGCGCCTCAGGTCCGTATGTGCGCATGAGCGACGGGCATGTGCCCCGCAGCAATATGAACTGGATGAAGGCGCAATTAGCCGCCATCAGCGCGGATGAGCCCGTTGTCTTTCTTAATCATTACCCGCTGGATGAAGGATTGGACAACTGGTACGAGGTAGTGGATATGCTGAAAGAAAAGAATACGATTTTGGCGCTTTGTGGCCATGGGCACAACAACCGCCCGGTAAAAGCCGAAGACATTCCGGCAGTCATGGGCCGATCGAACCTGCGGGCAAAAGCAACGGAAGGCGGTTATAACCTGGTAGATGTTCGTATGGATAGCATTCTTTTCACGGAACGGAAGCCGGTATCGAAGGGAGAAAAGGCATGGAAGGGGATCGCTTTACAAAAACAAGTATATGATAAAGCAAAGCTGTATCCACGTCCTGATTTTTCTGTCAACCAACAATATAATAATGCCGTAAAACCGGCGTGGACGTACAGTTCTGCCGCTAATGTCATCTCCACTCCTGTAGTAATAAATAACCTGGTGATTTATGGAAACCAGGATGGATTAATAGAAGCCTTAAGCCTGGATAAGGGCAAACGCAAATGGAGTTATCAAACCGGCGGGCCGGTCTTCTCTTCACCGGCCGCAGCGGGGGATAATATCGTGTTTGGTTCCGCGGATGGAGCCATTTATTGCTTAAGCGGAAAAGGAAAACTAAAATGGAAAACAGCGACAGGCGCTTCGGTGCTTGGTGCTCCCGTGGTACAAAATGGAACAGTTTATATCGGGGGGAGCGATCATCATTTCAGGGCTCTTGATTTAGCTACCGGAAAAGAAAAGTGGCAGTTTGGCGGTGTGGAAGGACCGATCACGAGCAAGCCTGTACTCACTGATAGTCTTGTCATTTTCGGTGCGTGGGACCGCTATTTATACGCATTGGATAAAACAACCGGGAGCTTAAAATGGAAGTGGAGCAATGGCTCGTCCGTGATCAATTATTCGCCAGCCGCCTGCATTCCAGTGGTTAGGAATGGCGTGGTTTACATCGCAGCACCCGACCGTTATTTCACGGCTATCGATCTTTATTCCGGTAAAACACTATGGCGAACCAATGAAGCCACCGTTCGGGAAAGTATTGGTATCTCGGAAGACGGCGGCTGGGTCTATGGAAAAACAATGCAGGATACATTGGTGGCTTTCAAAGCCGGCAGGGAGAAAACAGAAGTCTGGAAAATACCTGCTGGTTATGGCTATGAACATGCGCCATCCATGCTTATTGAAAAAAGCGGCACTCTTTATTTCGGCACGAGGAATGGGATCGTATATGCCATTGACCCACTGGGGCAAAAGCTCGTTTGGAAATACAAGATTGATAATTCCATGGTGAATACCGTAAACGTGCTGGATAGCCAAAGGCTTATTGCATCCACCATGGATGGAAAAATATGTTTGCTGAAGGGGGTTGACTAACGGCGACGTTTACCCAACAGCCACAGGATCAAGGACACTACAATAACAACAATGATAATAGCCGTCCAGAAACCGGCTTTAAAAATCCCGCCTACGACTTCGCAGGAGGTGAGCGTCATAGCCAAAGCAATAAAGCAAATCCACAAATAGTTAAACCGTGCCATAGTATCTATTTTAAGGATGTATTGCAAAAGTTCTGCCGGACCCTTAGATTGGCAACAGTAGTACCGCAAGCAACAGAAGCGCAAGCCTGGCTGCAGCCCAATCTGAAAGTCGTCCGGAACCAAAATGGTATAGCCTTTATACCCGAAGAAGCCATTGGAGGCACTATGGCTTATCTAGGTTTATTACTTCAATAGCCTGAGCTACGATTGGAACGGACAAACTCCACCACGAAAGCCACTAATCCCACGGCGATAGCCGGAACGCCGCTTAGGTGAGTGCCCCTTGCCGGCGCTTCGCTTTTTGCATAGGCCAATGGCGATGCTGCCGGTTTTGGGCGGGATGGGGTTGACCTTGATTCAGTGTAAGAGGCAGAAGATGCTGTCTTGGCATTGTAAGGCGGTACAACGTGCTTTTTCGGTGCGGCAGCCGGTTGGTGCGGTGACCCTTTTGCTTCCTGCTTGCCCGCATTCTTTTCTACCTGCTGCACCGATTGTTTGCCCTTATCTATTTCCACTTTTTCAATCGTTACCGCGTATTTATTCGGGTGTATCGGGTCGCCGTGCGCCATGACATAGGCCTTCGTGAACTCGGCTCCAAAATAAAGGATCATGGAAGAATAATAGATCCAGACCAGGATAATAACCAACGAGCCTGCTGTGCCATACGTACCACCCACATCTGCCTTGCTGATATAAAACGAAATCCCGAATTTTCCAAGCAGGAAGAATAAGGACGTGACAATTGATCCTACCCAAACATCCTTCCACTTGATCTTTGCATCCGGAAGCACTCTGAAAATGACGGCGAATAGCAATGTCGTTATTGCCAGGGTAAGTACGAGGTTAATGATATAAAACACCACCACGGTCACATCGGGAAATTTGTCTTTCAGGCGGTCGCCAATCGTTTCTACCAACGCCGTAGCCCCCAGCGAAACCAGCATCAGGAAGCCCAGCGAGCCCAGGATGCCAAACGAAAGCAAGCGGTTTTTGATCAATACCCAGATACCAGCCTTTGGTTTTGGCTTCAACCCCCAGATATCGTTGATGGAATCCTGTATCTCGCCGAAGATGGAAGTGGCGCCGATCAACAATACAATGCCGCTAATAATAGCCGCTACAGGGCTTTTGCCACTGAGCGAGGCATTTTTTACGATCTCCTGCATTTGCTTGGCCGCTTCGGGTCCTACAAAGTCATTCATTTGATTGTAGATCGTATTGTTGATGGCATCGCTGCCCATTACGATCGCGCAAACAGTGATAATGACCACCAGCAGGGGGCCTAATGCGAAGATGGTATAGTACGCCAATGAAGCGCTGAGCTTCGGCACTTTGTCCGCTAAAAAACCTTTGAACGCGGCTTTCAAAAGGGGCCATACATTCTTAAGTGAGAATTTTATTTTGCTCATGCCGTGGTCTTTAAAAGAGAATTACAAAAACAGGACCGCGGAAATGAATTTGAAGATTTGGTGATTTTAAAATTAGCTGGTGGAGTTGCCTGCTTTGGAATAAGATCAGTCTTTTAAAAGATCGGGGCGACGGGTGGTGGTCCGTTCAAGGGCTTGTTCGTAGCGCCATTCGTCTATCTTTTTTAAATCGCCACTGAGGAGAATGTCGGGCACTTTCCAGCCGCGGAAATCGGCAGGCCGGGTATATACAGGCGGCGCCAGGAGATCGTCCTGGAAAGAATCCGTGAGTGCAGAGGTTTCATCATTGAGCACACCGGGAAGCAGGCGCCCGATGGCATCTACCAGAACGGCTGCCGCCAGCTCGCCGCCGCTGAGTACGTAGTCGCCAATAGAGATCTCCTTAGTGACGTAATGATCACGGATGCGCTGGTCAATGCCTTTGTAATGCCCGCAAATGAGAATGAGGTTTTGCTTTAACGACAGGTTGTTTGCCGTACGCTGGTTCAGCGTTTCACCATCCGGCGTCATGTAGATGATCTCATCATAGGTCCTTTCTTCCCGCAAGCTATCGATGAGTTTTGCCAGCGGTTCACACATCATCACCATGCCGGCGCCACCACCGTATTGGTAATCATCTACCTGTCCATATTCATTAACGGCCCAGTCGCGTAAGGGATGCACTTTAATGGCGAGCAAGCCTTTGTCCTGTGCCCGCTTCATGATGGAATGCGAAAGGGGACTGGCAAGCAAGTCTGGCAAAACACTGATAATGTCAATGTGCAATGCCCCCTGTCCCCCGGTGGGGGAACTTAGGTCGTTGTGGTCTTTGTTGTTTGCAGTCATATGTTAGATTAGGATTGCAAGTTAAGTACGGCAGTTCTTCAGAGAATGTTCAATAATCAATGCCCAATTTTCAAGGCACAGGGGTGCGAGTTTGATAAGGCATGAGATGGCTTTCCTTCAACTGCATTCAGGATAAATTTACTTTGCTACGATGATGGCCGAACAGAGGAAGGACTGAAAAAGAAAAGTATGAGCCACCTAAGTTCCCCCGTTGGGGGACAGGGGGCTGTCCTCTTCCATAAAATCCCCCAATTCCCGCCGCTGCTTTTTAGTGGGGCGACCGATCTTGCTTTGCCGTTTACCCGTATGGAAGGAAGCCGATTGAAAGCCCATCTTGTCCACTTCTTCTTCTGGCGTGAGGTCGAGGTAGTGCTTCACCGCTTCGGGATAGGCAACGCGACTGTGTAGCAGCGCCGTCACTTTAATGACCCATTTCTTAGCTTCAGTCTTCACTTCGTACTCGTCTCCAACGGATACATTTTTGGATGCCTTGACTGAAGTGCCCTGGAGCTTTACCCGGCCACCATCGCAGGCGGCAGCGGCTTCGGTGCGGGTTTTAAACAGGCGGATGGACCACAAATACTTATCAATGCGCAACTTTTCCTTTTCGGCCATATAGAACAAAAATATTATAAATTTGATGAAAGAACCTGCCATGAAAATCCTGCTGCTGCTCGCCATTTGCGCCATCTCTTTTACCGCTTCCGCACAGGTTATGAACCAAGAGATGCTGAAGAAACGAGTAGAAGAGTTCAATAATAAGTATAAAGATGGAGACATGCCGAATGTGCCACTCTTCAAACCAAAGTTTCAAACGAACCTCGCCAGCGCCTCTCCAAGTTTGGTGCCGCGCCGGTCCGGAGTACATTCCTTGCCGCAGGATGGCATGCCTTGCATCGTACCCGATGTAACGGAGATCGCTGCCATGCCGAATGCCGCTACCAAGATGGATGTTTTTAAATCTTCTATTCCTAATGCAGTGCCGGTGCAGCCTATCTTCCCCGAAACCCCAAAAAAAGAGGGCCAACGTTAAACGCCAACCCTCTCCTAGTAGACTTTTAATCACTTACGACTGCGCAAAGAACTTATGGAAATAAGGGATCGTTTCGATGCCCTTGTAGTAATTCTCTAAACCGTATTTTTCATTGGGCGAATGCAGGTTATCGCTGTCCAGCCCAAAGCCCATAAAAATGATCTTGGTGCCTAATTCTCTTTCGAGGATAGAACAGATGGGAATGGAACCGCCGCCACGCACTGGGATCGGCACCTTGCCAAAAGTAGTTTGTACCGCTTTGCTGGCTGCCTGGTAACCCTTGCTATTGATCGGCGTCATATAAGGCTCGCCGCCATGGTGCTCAAAAGCATGCACTGAAACCGAAGGCGGTGCAATTGAACGCAGGTGATTCAGCAGTTTCTCAGTGATATTTGGCGATGATTGATTAGGCACCAATCGAGCCGAGATCTTTGCCGTAGCTTTTGATGGCAACACGGTCTTGGCGCCTTCGCCGGTATAGCCGCCCCAGATGCCGTTCACTTCAATGGTTGGTCGAATGCCGGTGCGTTCGTTGGTAGTATAGCCATTCTCTCCCCACAATTCCTTTACCCCTAATTCATCTTTGTACTCCTTTTCATTAAAAGGCGCTCTTCCCATTAATTCCCGCTCCTCCGGTGTCGCTTCCACCACATCATCGTAAAAGCCGGGAATGGTGATGTGATTATTCTCGTCATGCAAGGAGGCAATCATCTTAGAAAGGATGGTAATAGGATTCGCCACGCCACCGCCATACGTACCGCTGTGCAGGTCGCGGTTAGCACCGGTCACTTCGATCTCGATATATGACAAGCCGCGAACGCCCACATCCAGCGACGGATTCTCCATGCTCAGCATCGAGCTGTCGGAGATCAGGATCACATCGGCTTTCAGCAACTCTTTATTATCACCTACAAACTTGCCGAGGTTGGGTGAGCCTACTTCTTCTTCCCCTTCAATAAGGAATTTGATATTCGTTTCCAGGCTGTTTGTCTTTACCATCATTTCCAAGGCTTTTACATGCATATAAAACTGGCCTTTATCATCTGCAGAACCACGGGCATAGACTTTTCCATCTTTAATAACGGGATCGAAAGGCCCGCTGTGCCACAGTTCCAACGGTTCAGCAGGCTGCACATCGTAGTGCCCATATACCAATACGGTTGGCTTGGATGGGTCAATCAATTTCTCGCCATACACCACTGGGTAGCCTGCTGTTTCCATTACTTCGGCCTTGTTGCAACCGGAGTCCAGCAGGCGCTGCTTCACCAGCTCGGCGCACTTGCGCATATCGTCTTTGTGTTCACTCTTTGCGCTTACCGAAGGGATGCGCAGCAGCTCCAGCATTTCTTCTAAAAAGCGTTGCTGGTTTTGATCCTGATATTCTTTCCAAGGGGTTTGCATAATGGTTGATTTGTTTATCCGTTTATTGGGAAATAAAGGTAAGGCAGAGAGTTATGAGTTATGAATTATGAATTGTATAAAATGAAGGGGACTCAATTTTACATTTTCAATTTTACATTCTTGTCATCCTAAGCTGCCGAAGGACTCTATTTTAAATGTGCGCTACAAAGTAATAATTGAGCCGGTTTATAAATTGGGTCTTAAAGCCTTCCGCTGATAATGCAGGCAAATGCTTTAAATAATCTGCCATTAATGAAATGCGATAATTGAAAGAAGCAAAATAAGTGTACAAACTTTCCGGTGTCGTTCCATACAAATCGCTACCACCAATGCCCGCTTCAAAGATGATGACCGGTTTATATTTTTCCACCAATTTCCGGGCACCTTGCAGCACCGCCAGCTCGCCACCTTCCACATCTATCTTTATCAAATGAATGGGCATGTCGAGCGGCAATACCACTTCATCCAACAAAGCGGTTCTTACTACTATCTTTTCATCCAGCTCACCTTTCCGGTCATACGTACGTTTTTTCAGTCCACTGTAGGCAGGGTTAGTGGATACATAATTGAATTCGGCTGTGCCGGCACTATCAGATAAGGCGCACTCATACAGTTTTACATTAGGACGCGAAGCATATTTCCTTTCCAATGTTTTATAAAAAAGCGGGATCGGCTCAAAGCCAAAATGGATTCCCGCAGGTGCGGCTTTTAAGAAATGATCCAATATCTCCCCGCTATGCGTACCGACATCAATGCAATTGCTATCTTTTTTACAAACCTTTTTTATAATAGCGACGGTCTGCGCATCGTAGCGCTGGTTCTGCGTAAAGTCAATGGGCAACCGTTTTAAGGTTCGCTTAATAATGCGCAGAGTTTTTGTCAATACACTCCTCATGAATCTTACTTTTCTGCTGAACCACTCTTCTTAGGAGGCAAGGTTTTAGCTTTCCGAACGGCATCTATTCCAAACTGGTTCTTTATCTTATCCACCGCTTTAAAAAGCTCCAGTTTTTCTTCCGACTTATCAAAGAGATTCATCTGCATGGTCATTGGAATTAAGTGGCTGAAGCGAACGCCTAACAAACGCACCTTCTCCCCTTTCTTATGCAACTTACCAAACAGCGATAAAACCTTTTCAATAAGCACATCGTCCAGGGCTGTGTAATCAATCACCTCCTGCTTGGAGACGGTGGTGAAATCTGAATAACGCAACTTCACGGCCACGCAACCGGTCAGTTTTTCTTCACCCCGGAGGTCGTAGGCAGTTTCTTCCGTCATCTTTACCAACTCCGTGTGCAAATGTGCTATATCGTTACTGTCGGCATCAAATGTATTTTCATGCGACAATGATTTTTGCTCACTGTAAGCCTCCACCGGCGACTCGGAAATGCCATGTGCTTTTTCCCACAGCTTTCGACCCCACTTGCCAAATGTTCTTTCCAAAGATTGCACCGATGTATTGGCCAATTGCTCGATCGTATGAATGCCGATGGCGTATAATTGCTGCTGCGTTTGCTTTCCTACCATCGGGATTTTATCTACGGTCAATGGCCAAAGAAAAGCGGTTTCCCTTCCATGTGGTATTTCGAGATAGCCGTTCGGCTTGGCCTCGTTGGTCGCCATCTTGCTAACCAGCTTGTTGGCAGATAATCCATACGAAATAGGCAAGCCGGTTTCGCGGATCACTTTGTCACGCAGCTTACGGGTCCATTGCGATACGCCAAAGAATTTATCCATGCCCGTAAGATCGCAATAAAATTCATCGATGGATGCCTTCTCATATTGCGGCACTGAATCGGCAATGATCTGTGTAACCATGCGGGAATATTTGCTGTACTCGCCGTGGCTGCCGCGAATGAAAATGGCTTCGGGACACAAGCGCTTTGCCGTCACCGAAGGCATGGCGCTCTGGATGCCGAACTTGCGGGCTTCGTAGCTGCAAGCGGCTACAATACCGCGCTGTCCATCACCCCCCACAATAAGGGGCTTGCCTTTTAGTTCGGGGCGTTTCAGCAGTTCTACCGATACAAAAAAAGCATCCAGGTCGAAATGGGCGATATAGCGCAATGGCTGCATGACTTTCAAAAATACGGCTCTCTTTTTTGATGCTGCCTTAACTTTAGCCAACAAATAATAAAAGGTTGGAAAGAAGCCACCTGCACCAATTTATATGCGCCATCTCGCCCCTAAAAGCGGAAGCCTGGGAAGCTTTTGAAAAGGTTTGGCAGCCCTATTCCTGCAAACGAAAAACACTCTTAACCGCAGCCGGCGAAACCGAACGCTATCTTTATTTTGTATTGGAAGGCGTTCAGCGCAGTTATTGGTTGACGCGGGATGATAAAGAAGCCACTATCGTATTTACCTACCCTTATTCTTTTTCGGGAATTGCTGATTCGTTTCTTACCCAAACGCCTTCGCTTTTTTATTTAGAGTCACTTACGCAGAGCAGTTTTCTACGGACCACTTATACTCAGGTGCAGGAGTTAATGGACCGCTTTCCAGCGATACAATCCCTGATCTTAAAAGCCACCGCTTTTGCGCTGAAAGGAAGCCTGGAACGGCAGGTGGAGCTGCAATGCCTGGGTGCCGAAGAGAAGTTCCGGAAGCTGCTGACGAGAAGTCCACAGGTGCTGAACCTTATTCCCCACAAATATCTGGCTTCCTATCTTGGGCTTGATGCCGCAACCTTCAGCAAGCTATTAGGCACCGTTCGGCTCTGAATCTTGGTGCAGGCAAAGATTTTGCAGTATTGGACCAGATAGTTTTGATAAAAATTAGATTATGGCAAAGTTCAAAAGCGAAGATTTACTGAATGACCTGAAAACGGATGTAGAACGCATAGCGGAAGCTGCCCGCTTTTTTCAAAGCGTGGACAAGAATAAAATGGTGTATGCGCCAAAGGATGGCAAATGGAGCATTGTGCAGATATTAGAGCATTTAAATGCCTACGGCAGATATTACCTGCCAGCGATTGAAGCCAGTCTTTCCGAAAAGAAGACGGAAAAAGCAGCGTGGTTCAACTCGGGATTTTTAGGCGATTATTTTACCCGCAGCATGAAGCCCAACAATGTGTATGAAGTGAAGAATAAGATGAAGGCGATGAAAGCCTACACTTTTTCCAATAGCCTGAACATAGATACGGTGATGAAGGAATTTAACGAACAGCAGGAGAAGTTGCTGAAACTGTTGGATACGGCGCAATATGTGGACCTGAACGACATCAAAATTCCGATCACATTAACCAAGATGGTGAAATTGAAACTGGGTGATACCTTCCGTTTTCTTATAGCACACGAGCAGCGACACATGATACAAGCCCGAAATACGTTGAATATTGTGGGTATCAAGACGGACCAGTTCCCGGTGCTGATTCAGGTGATAGCTTAGGTAATGGAGAATTTGAAAATGGAGAATGGAGAATTTTGGCTCCGCAATCCGGCGGATATTTCTTTTCATTAGCGGGTATCCCTACCCCAAATAAATTTCAAGCAGTCCATCTGGTAATTCTACTAATACTTTTTGGGCTTTTCGATCTATTTTTTGGATGGTTTCTTCGTGCAGCGGAATGAGCACTTCCTTGCCCTGTATTTCCAGCCGGCAAAGGATCTGGTGCGGCTGTTCGATCACTTCTAATATTTTTCCGAGGTCCTTGCCGGCATCGATAATGGAATAGCCCAATAAGTTGATCGGCGCCGTAGTGGATGCAAACTTTTTAAAATCGGCTTCGGTCAGCCATACTTCCTTCTGCACCAGCTTGGTTGCCGCTTCACGGGTAATGACATCCTGCAGCACCAGGTACAATTCATCATCGGTTTTCGCCCGAACGCTTTCGATGAACCACGGAATAAAGCTTTCTTTTCGTTCTTCCACAAAAATGGCTTGCAGGCCTTTTAGTTCCGTCTTCTTGCCCAGGTTATGCTTTAAGATCAATTCGCCTTTCAGTCCGAAAGCAGAGACAAGCTTGCCAATTTTGTAATATAAAGCCTCCTGTCTTCCCGCCGAAGGCGGAGAACTTAGGTCGTTGTGTTCCTTATCTTTTTTAGTCATATGTTAAGTTAGAGTGGCAAAGTTAGATGCTTGACTAATAGTTTATGGTATTACTAAATAGAAGAATGTTCAATAATCAATGCTCAATTTTCAAGTTTCAAATGTGGACTCTTTAGTTCCACGAGATTGCTTTGGGAGGGGCTCGCAAGACGAACGCATCTGTAACCTAAGTTTTCCGCCTTCGGCGGGAGGACAGGGGCTAAAAAAATCCCGCCATACGGCGGGATTCAATTCGGTGAGGTTTTGGATGCTTAACCTTCAGAACTTGGGCTATCAGCAGGGCGACGGGTGTCGCGGCGCTGGTAAGCGGGGTTCCGCATGGCTCTTCTCGCCCTCATGTTTTCATCTTGCTTCCTGCGATACTGGGCTTCGTGCTCGGTATGCCATTCCTGAAACTTCTGCATAGCAGTCGCATCATCAAACAGCCCAAGCGAAACACCACGCAATAAGTGCTTCAGATACAGTACGCCTTTGTTCGATAAAATCTTACGAACGGTGTCCGTAGGTTGGGCGCCATTGTTCAACCATTCGAGCGACTTCTGCCGATCCAATTGGACCATGGCAGGAGAGGTCTGCGGGTTGTAGGTTCCTAACTTTTGAATGAATTTACCATCACGAGGGCTGCGGGCATCTGCCACAACGATGAAATAGAACGGTCTTTTTTTAGACCCGTGTCTTTGCAGACGGATTTTAACTGGCATTGTAAATAGAAATTTAAATGCGGTGAAGAAATAAAATTTACTAGGGGAACAAAAGTAAGCATTGAAGGGCATTCCAACAAAAAGGATATTAATTTTTTTGGTTAAGTTTATGGTAGAGATTGGAATGGCTCACCGATACCACGGAAACCATAGATGGATTGATTTGTGTTTATCAGTGTCATCCGTGAGCTACTATTTCACTTTGCCGCTCACAAACTTGTTACCTTTTAAAAAGAACCGGTACGGAAGCAAAGCATCCAGTCCCGCATAATCCACGCCAATGCGCGGCGAAACACCTAACGCTTCTTCGTCAGGACGAAAGCCATCGTCCAAAATATGGAGTTCCTCACCTGTCAACGACAAGCCGCATTGCGAGGTATGAAAACCGAACGCTTTTCCTACGTTGCCGGGTCCGCGGGTCAGGGAAGCATCCAGGGCTTTCTTTCCGGTCCGCTCCAACATCAATTCAATTCCTTCCAGCGGCTCTACTGCCCGTATCAGGATCGCATGTGGCACACCATCCTTATTGGTAACGATATTGAACATCTGGTGAATGCCATAACAGAGATATACGTACGCAATGCCGCCTTCGCTAAACATCACTTCCGTACGGCTGGTGCGCCCTTTGGAGGCGTGGGAAGCTTTATCGAATTGTCCATTATACGCTTCGGTTTCTACAATGCGGCCTGTGGTTCTGCCACCGTTCCAATCGGTCACTAATATCTTTCCAACTAGTTCTTTGGCAATGCTTACGACATCATCACGGAGGTAAAAAGAGAGCGGAAGCTTTTTCATATTGGGCATAAGGGTTCAAACAACTGCAATATATTTACAAACCTGCGGAAACAAGGAACAAGGAACAAGGAACGAGAAACCAAGAACTGAAATTTTGCTGAAAGAGATCATCATAGCGATACAATCTTATTTCGAAGCCTACGGCTTCATTCAAAAGCATCGGCTTTGGAAATGGATCATCGGCCCGGGCATTATCTATTCCCTGCTTTTTATCGTAGGCATCTATTATTTCTGGACCTCCTCCAATGAAGCCGTTAGCTGGTTAAGCCATAAGATAGGATTGGAGGCCTGGCTGCAGCAGGAACGCAATGCCCTTTTAAGTTTCCTGTTCCTGATGGCGGGCTTGTTCCTGCGACTTATCCTCCTCCTCTTCTACTTCTCGCTTTTCAAGTATTTTTTCCTGATACTCGGCTCGCCCATCTTCGCTTACCTGAGCGAAAAAACAGCCGCTATCTTAGAAGGAACCGACTTCCCCTTTTCTTTCAAACAACTGGCAGCCGATATGTGGCGCGGCATTAAGTTAGCACTACGCAATAGCCTGTGGCAAACGATCTATATGTTCTCTTTGCTATTGCTGTCGCTCTTGCCGGTGGCGGGTTGGATCACGCCCTTGATAGCCCTCTTTGTTGAGTGTTATTACTACGGTTTTTCCATGCTGGATTACAGCCTCGAACGCAACAAATTATCCGCCGGCGAAAGCATTAATTATGTAGGTCGCCACAAAGGACTGGCTATCGGCAACGGGCTGCTTTTCTACCTGATGCATTTTGTGCCGGTCCTTGGCTGGGTGCTAGCGCCAGCGTATGCCGTTATTGCCGCTACCTTAAGTTTGCATAAAATAAAGACCGCCTGATGGGAACCGTGTACCTAATTCCGACCGTACTGAGCGAAGGCGTGAATGCTCCCTTGCCCGCTTATCTTTTAGATGCGGTAAAAGCCTGTTCTGTATTTTTTGTAGAGGATGAGCGCACTGCCCGGCGTTACCTGAAATCGCTCTGGCGGGAGATGGTGATCGATGACCAGCAATGGTTTATCATGAAGAAGATAGAGGAAGTGGGCGCTCCCTTTAAACGGCTGCTGGGCGAAGGAAAGAATATTGCTATCATCTCCGATGCCGGCTGTCCCGGAGTGGCCGACCCCGGGCAGAAACTGGTGGCGCTGGCGCAGGAGATCGGTGCCACGGTGAAGCCCCTGGTTGGGCCCAACTCCATTCTGCTTGCCCTGATGGCCAGCGGTATGAACGGGCAGCAGTTCCAGTTTGTGGGATACCTGCCGATAACCCTTGCGGAGCGGGCAACCGCCATTAAAGCTCTCGAAGCCGAATCCAAAACAAAAAACTGTACGCAGATCTTTATTGAAACGCCTTACCGCAATAACCAGTTGCTGGAAACCCTCACCAAAACCTGCCAGTCGCAAACCCGCATCTGCGTGGCGGTGGACCTGACGGCCGCTACGGAAAGCGTACAAACCAAAACGGCCAACGAATGGAAAAAGGCGATGCCGGAGTTGCATAAGCGGCCGGCGATCTTTTTGTTGCAGGCGATCCCGTAAAAGGAAATATCAATCTCCTTGTGGCACCTGTTCAGCCATGGATTCTTGGCTTTTCATTGCAGCAGACCAACAACCGCATCCGCCCGATGCGGTTTTTCTTCAGGAGATAGAACATTCCCCCTTTTTGGAGGAATATTTCTCTCTTTTGAGGAAACATTGCTTCCTGAAGAAGGAAAGTTTCCTCTTTTAGGGAGAAAATTGCTTCATTTTGATCCAACTTTCTGTCAAGGTGACACAATGCTTCCTTGATTTGATAGAATTTCCCTCGCTTTAAATCAACATTGCCTCGTTTTGATTCAACTTGCTATCGTTTGGAGAGAAATGGGTGTAGGATTAGGTCCAATCAGTAACCGCGAGTTCTGGCGGAGACTGGCGAGGGAAGAAAAGTGCCTCTTGGTTGCTTATATTTATGTGTTAGCGGATATTTTAATTGAGACATATGAAGCTAGAAGACATTACTTCTCGATTTAATTCAGAAGAAGGCTGGAATGACATCTTTTTGAAAATCATTAATCAGAGAGATAATAAAGAATCGGTGATTTATATAGCGCAAGGGCTATATAATGAACAGATAGTAGGCCTCAGTGTAGAAGTAAGGAAAAATATGGCGGCTGGACTTTTGCCTTCCGGAGAAATCAATCAAGATGCATTTTATCGAGATGGGATTAAGTTCTTCTCGAATGGCCAGGAGAGTGACACATTATTGAAGGCGTTATCGACGCTTTATCAGTTCCCAACTAGCAATACTTTCTCAAAAACCATTGAAGGTGAAGGTGCAATGACTTTCTCTTTGAATGAGCTTCCAGTCGATTTGTGCAGAAGAGAACACTATAAGTTTAAGTTGTTCTTTCATGATAACTCCGAGGATTTGTACTGTGAAATATTCTGCAATATTGACTTGACTAAGAATATTATTGAATTACATGAAAAAGATGAAGAGTATAGGGAAAACATAATTAGAACCTTTGCCAGTGAATTGCAATGAGAAAAACATCCGCAAAAAGTGCTTTTCAATATACGGCTGAAGAACCTTCATTCAGCATCTTTTCACGCCGTTGTTTTTGTATTACAAGCCGTATTTATCAATTAAATAGATCAACGCAGCCATATTCACAGCGCCCAATTCCAGCTCCCGCTTGTTCACGTTCTCAAAAATATCGTTGCGGGCATGGTGGTAATCAAAGTAGCGTTGTGAGTCCGGCAGAAAGCCGCACAAGGGCGTTCCTAATTCACGTCCAAGCGGTGCAATATCAGAACCGCCGCCGCCACGAACGATCTCGGAGGCGCCATAGGGCGCTAACAGGTCTTTCCAGGCTAATATCTTTTGGTACTGCGCTTCCGGACCGGTAAAGCCAAAGCCTCTTGGCGTAAAGCCGCCGGCATCGCTCTCCAATGCGAAAATGTGCTGCTCTCCTTTTGCCTTAGCTTCTTCAGCATACTTGCGGCCGCCACGAGTGCCGTTCTCTTCGTTGGCAAACAGCACAAAGCGGATTGAATGCCTGGGCTTATAACCCATCGCTTTCAATACACGCAATACTTCGATGGTCTGCACCACGCCGGCGCCGTCGTCATGCGCACCTTCAGCAGCATCCCAGGAATCCAGGTGACCACCGATGGTAATATATTGATTCGGAAATTCGGTTCCTCTTAATTCTCCAATCACATTATTGCCGATCGTGTCTGGCAGGAAATGCCCGGCTGTCTGCATGGTGGCAAAAACCGTGGTCCTGCCTAAGGTGCTGTCCAGCCAATCCGCATCTTTTAACCCTACTGCAACAGCCGGGATCTTCGGCAGTGAATCGGCATAAGACATACCGCCAGTGTGGGGATTGTTATCGGTGCTGTGAGACATGCTGCGAACGATCGTGCCTTTTGCGCCATATTTTGCTGCCCGGCTTGGTCCCTGCCCGCGGTAAGCAACGGCATCGGAGTAGGCCTGGAAGGTTCTTACAAAGGTTGGATTGAACTTGTAGTTATAGAAAACGATCTTGCCTTTTACCGAATCCTTCTTTGCTTCGAGCTCGGCAAAGTCCCTGACCATCATTACCTGCGCCCGGATGGCGCCGTTGGAGCCCTGCGAGTTTCCGAGTGCCAATACATCTAAATAGCTGGTGCTCCACTTTTTATTCTTTCCGTCGGAGGATACCAACCGTTCCGCCTGGAACAAGTCTCTACCGCCACGCACCCAATGCGGCACCATACATTGCTGGAACCATGCCTTATCCGGACCGGCGGCCTGCATCGCCTTCAGTCCCCACTGTTCGGCCTTTACCATTTGTGGTGAGCCCGCCAGCCTTGCGCCAATTTGCTTCGTAAGCACCCGCAGGTTCTCGTAAGCTTTACTATTGACCAGGATCTCATCAGCCATGCGGCGGATGAAAAGAGAATCTTCTTTTTGTGCTGTGGCAGTGAGCGTTAAGGAGAAAAGTGCTGCCGCGGTTAACAGTTTCTTCATGCCCTAAATTTATTGTAAACCGTTTTGGGGAACAAATTATTTAAGCAGCCCAACCAAAGCGGGCTTTGTTTTGTAGTTACCTTAGCTTTTTATATGACAAACCGGATCATGCGAATTGGAATTGTTTGCTACCCCACTTTTGGCGGCAGTGGCGTACTGGCAACAGAACTAGGAAAGGCATTAGCTAACAAGGGTCACCAGATTCATTTTATCACCTACCAGCAGCCGGTGCGGCTCAACGGGTTTATACCGAATATCTTTTACCACGAGGTTCAGGTACCCACTTATCCCCTGTTTGATTACCCGCCGTATGAAACAGCGCTGGCCTCTTCGATGGTTGACGTCATCAAGAACAACCATCTCGAATTGCTGCACGTACACTATGCCATTCCGCATGCTTCGGCAGCCTATATGGCAAAGAAAATATTAGAGCAGGATGGTATCCATATCCCGGTCATCACCACGCTGCATGGCACTGACATTACATTAGTAGGAAAGGATAAGACGTACGCCCCGGTCGTGGCATTCTCCATCAATCAAAGCGATGCGATCACAGCGGTGTCGCACAACCTGCGAGATGAAACCTTCCGCACTTTTAATATCCAGAAGCCGATCCATGTTATTCACAACTTCGTGGATGTAGAGCGTTTTAACCGCAAGCCGATCGATGCCTTTCGTAAGGTAATCGCCCCGAACGGCGAACGAATTCTATTACACGCTTCCAATTTCAGAAAGATCAAACGGGTGCAGGATGTGGTGAAGATCTTTCATGAAGTGCACAAGGTCATTCCAAGCAAGCTGCTGTTTGTAGGCGATGGACCAGAACGTGCTATAGCAGAAGAACTGAGCCGCCAACTCGGCGTTTGTGATGATGTGCGCTTTGTGGGAAAGCAGGAGCAGATGGAAGATATTCTGGCTATCGCTGATCTCTTTTTACTGACCTCTGAATATGAAAGCTTTGGATTGGCGGCACTGGAAGCGATGGCAGCCGGCGTACCGGTGGTATCTACCAATGCCGGTGGTTTGGGCGAGATCATGATCGAGGGAAAGACCGGCTTTATGGGCAATATCGGCGATGTGGAAACGATGAGCCGCCGGTCCATTGAGATACTGGAAAATGAGGAGCGCCTATTGGAGTTCAAGGCCGCCGCTGGCGAACATGCGCACCAATTCGATATTCATCATATCATTCCTGTTTATGAAAAGTTGTATGACGAGGTGATGAATGGTGTAATGGAAATTAATTAATAAGAATTCCATTTATAAAAAGCCCCGGAAACATTTTTCCGGGGCTTTTTATAAAGAGCTTCCTAAGACATCATCATCTCCGCAACCAAGGCGTAGGGTTGATATTCTTATACTCCTGCATAATGATCAGGTCTAACTGTCCACCGGAACCGTCATCGGCAGTAGCGGTTCTGCCAATTGCCTGCCCGGTTCTTACCGCATCGCCCTTACTCACATTTGCCGACGACATATTGCTATAAACAGAGAAGTATTTACCGTGGCGTATCATTACCATTACGCCATCACCTGTGTTGGACACGGCGCTTACTTCACCATCAAAAATGGCTTTCACCGTAGTGCCGGCAGAAGGTGTGCTGATAGAAATGCCGGGGTTATCGAAATCCAACTGATCAATCTTACTGGTGCCATACGGAATGCTGACCACGCCGTTATCTACCGGCCAAGGGAGCCCGCCTTTATTCTTTTCAAAGGAAGCATTGAGGGCAATATCCTTATCGCTGCTGTTCAGCGGCTTGAAGGTTTTTGATGTATTGCCTTTTTTGGGGGTGGCAGTGGTGGTGGTTGTGCCCGAATTCGCTTCTGCATCCCTTTTTCTTTCCGCTGCTAATCTTGCCGCTTCTGCTTTGCGGGCTGCTTCAATTTCCCGGCGGATAACAGCGGCGATCTGACCTTTTAACTGGTTGTCACGCTTTTTCTTGGAAGCTATTTCCTTGGACAGGTTCCGCTCCTGCGATTTTAATTTAGAGACGACTTCATCTTTTTCCTTCCGCTGATCAGCCAGTACCGCCAACTGCTCTTTCTGGTTATTCAGCGCTGAATTCTTTTGCGTCTTCTTACCTAATAATTGCGCCTTCCGTTCTTCGATCGCTTTTTGGGTTTCTTTAATATTCGCTACCTGCTCCTGGCGGTAAGCACGGTAAGTGCGCAGGTACCCTACCCGTTTCAGTGCATCGTTAAAGCTATTGGCAGAGAATATAAAATTCAGGTAATCGTAAGAACTGCGATTCTTATATGCATATACTACGCTTCGTGCATATTGCTGTTTGAGGGTATCAAACTGGCGCTGCAGGCGGTTTATTTCAAGTGTGCTTAAATACACTTCATCGCTAAGCACTTTTATTTCGTTGTTGATATTGCCGATATAACGGTCCTGGATAGCGATCTTCCGTTGCAGGGCATTCAGCTGTCCCAAGGTTACTTTTCGCTGTCCGGCCACTTTCGAATATTCTTTCTGCATGGCCTTCAACTCCTGTTGTAAAGCCTTGCGTTCTGCTTCCATGCGAGCCCTTTCGCTCGCTGGCTGCGCAACGGCCAGCATGCTCATAAAGAAAGTGGCGAGAATAAAGAATTGTTTTTTCATGCGGAATCGTTTAGACCTGTGCTTTATAACGACAGACCGGGCGATAAATTTTAATTGCGTTTGTAATTCTTAGGTACACTGAATGGGAAGCTCACTTCTGTACCAAAATCATACTGCTTGAAATCGAGCTTTATCTCCAGCATCTTGGTTTCTTCAATGGCGATGCGCCGCTTGGTGGCAAACAAAACGCCTTTTTTGTTTTCGTAATCCGTATAGGTAAGGTCGGCATTGCGGGTGCGGGCCGGGTTGATGTCATCCAACCGGCTGCGCTGAATCGAATTATCCCCCTCGCTGATCGTTAAAAGGTTTTTAAACCATTGTCCAAAACTTAATAAGGATACGGTGCCCGCATTGCGGGTATAAGAAACAACATTAGTGCTATCCAGGTAAACGGGGTTGCCGATCAATAATTCCTGGATCGTTTTAAGATCCATAGGCAAAGCTGTAACTTCCTGCAAATAATCTACACTTCGGGCAGTGTAAGTCTTGTTCAGCTTGTCTAAGATCTTCACGGAATCTTTTGTGATCAAAGCCCGTATGGCTTCTATACCAAGCAATGCATTGGCGGAGATCCAAATAGCGCTATCCTTATACATCCGCAGCACCGCGTTCACGTCATAACTCTTATTGGTAGCATCGCGGTAATCAACATTCACCTTCGCGGAAAATGTGTTGAAGTTGATATAATTTGCATTTAGCTTTTGAAGCGTGGAATTTATAAAGGCAATGGAATCCGCCCGTCCATCCCGAACGGTAGCGCTGGACTGAACCGTATCCCTTTTGGCAATGGCCGTACCGATCTTCCGGGTAGAACGGCAAGAACTCACCAACGCTGCCACCACTATCATCCAAATAAATCCTCTCATAGTTTATATTTTTCCGGTAGAGCCAAAACCACCAACGCCCCTGGCTGTTGTTGTCAATTCAACTACTTCAACCCATGCGGCTCTTTCTACCTTTTGAAATACCATTTGTGCGATACGATCGCCAGGATGTAAGACCTGTACCTCGTTCGATAAGTTTATCAAGATAATCTTAATTTCTCCGCGGTAGTCGCTATCAACTGTACCCGGGGAATTAAGGCAAGTGATGCCTTGCTTGAAAGCGAGCCCGCTTCGCGGACGTACCTGCGCTTCATAACCAACCGGAATCTCTATGAACAACCCTGTCGGAACCATGATGCGCTGCATCGGTTGAAAATGCAATGGCTCCTCCAAAAAGGCCCGCAGATCCAGTCCAGCACTGCCTTCTGTGGCATAAGCCGGCAATGGATTATCCGAACGGTTAATGATCTTTATCTGCAGGGGTACCATGAATTTCAAAGATAAGCATCGGGTAAAGGAATGCTGTTAAAGGCGTTGCAATAAAACGGTTGCGTAAGCCACGATACCTTCCTTTCGTCCCACGAAGCCCATCTCTTCCGTAGTTGTGGCTTTGATGGAAATATCCGAAATATCCACACCCAAAATGGAGGCAATTGCTTGACGCATGGCTAACACGTGCGGTTTGATCTTTGGCTCCTGCAGGCAAATCGTACTGTCAATATTCACTAATCCATAGCCCGCACCTTCAACCAATATCCTGGTTTCCTGCAACAGGATCTTGCTATCAATATCCTTGTAGCGTTCATCGGTATTCGGAAAATGAATGCCAATATCTCCGAGGCAAACCGCGCCAAGCATGGCATCGCAAATGGCATGTAACAATACGTCCGCATCGCTGTGACCGACAGAGCCTTTCTCATGTGGTATATGCACACCGCCCAACATCAACTTACGTCCTTCACCCAACTGGTGATAATCCACTCCTGAACCAATTCTGAATGACATGCCCGTTAATTTAGTTTGCAAATATCTGTAAAACAAAAGGCGAAAGCATATCGCCTTCGCCTTTCTATAAGAGCTTATATTTTTATTATTGACCTGCGCCTGTTGCGCCGCCATTCAGATCAAACACCAGCGAGAAACGCAACGTGTTAGCTAATGGATTCTGGTTTACACCTGTTCCGCCTGAAGGAACCAGGTAAGAAAAGTTCAAACCAAACACATTATACTTTACACCAACACCGGTAGAGAAATAACGGCGGTTGCCTTTGTCTTTATCTTCATGGAAATAACCGGCACGAAGTGCAAACTGGTTGTTATACCAATACTCAGCGCCTACGGAGATCTGGAATTCTTTCAATTCTTCTTTGGCACCATCAGGGGCATCGCCAAAAGAGCTGAACCAGCTGTTCACCACGCTCTTACTGCGGTATTCAGTAGCTATTTGTGCATTCTGATCAGCAATAGCCGGATCATTGCTTGGATTAGCTGTGAACGTCGGTGGTGTAGGAACCAGTAATTTATTGATGTCCACACCAAACATCAACTTATTGCTTTCGTTGAAGACACGTGTGTACGTTGTTCCAAAACCAAAGTTGGCGGGGATATAATCTTTCTGATCTGCATTATCGGTATAAGCGATCTTAGAACCAAGATTGGTCAATGCCAAACCGAAAGACCAACCCTGACCTTCGGTATTCTGACGATTGTGATACAGCCCTAAATCACCTGCTACCGCACTACCTGCTTTATAATTTGTTCCTGAACTGGATGCACCAGAGGTAAGGTTAGAGTTGATATATTTCAATCCAACACCTAAACCGGTTCTGTCAGAAAGTTTGCGGGAGTAACCTACGTCAATACCAAATTCGCGGGGACGGCCATTACCTACATTCTGGCCGTTTTCATCGGTAAACTGGATATCGCCCAGGCTGAAATAACGGAGAGAAGCAGAGATCGCTTGTTGATCATCTAATTTGTAATACCCAGCCAGGGAAGCCAGGTAAACGTCATTTACATATTTTTTTAACCATGGGGTATATGTCAGGTTGATGCCACCCTTTGATACATTGAACGGCACTTTTCCCAGGTTGAAATACGAAGAACTCGCATCCGGGTCTGTTGCTAATGCCAGGTCGCCCATGGCGCCGGCACGGGCATCAGGTGATATACGAAGGAAAGGCACAGCAGTTGTAACGACATTAATTCTATTGGTCTGCGCTTGTATAGAAGCCGCGGCCATGCACGAAACAATAGCACCAAAGGTCAATTTTAAAGCAGTTGCTCTCATAGTCAAATAGTTGATAATAGTGTGTGAAAATATAGGTTTTGGTTTAAAGACAAAATAAAAATGTTGGTTTTTCACACTTAGCGGATCGATACGAGGCGTTGCAACTTGGTAGCTTTCTTACCATCGGCACTTTGAACGCTAAGACGATAAAGATAAACGCCACGTCCCACTTTATCTCCGAAATTATCAGTACCATCCCAGTCGGTGTCACTTGAACGGTTCCCTTCCGTGTTTATTGTACGGGTAATGGTCTTTATTATTTTCCCGGTAATGGTAAAGATTTCAACCTTAAGTTGTAAGTCCATTCCTGGTTTATTGTGCTCAAACCAGAAGGCTGTTTTTGTTGAAAAAGGGTTGGGATAATTCAGCACATGATCAAGCACCAGTTCTTCATTATTAGCTACTGTAAATTCCAACTCCACTTCATTGGAGTTATTTACCACATCCCATGCTTTGATCTTTAAGGTGTGCCGACCGGGTGAAAATTGCGGCAACTGGAATCTTACGGTTCCTTTTTGATAACTGTTTAATTCTGTTTCGTAAAAATCATTCAGTACAAAGAAATTGCGGTTATCTCCATCTATCGTTACAACTATATCATGGTCAATGCCTGCATTGCCGGTATTGATGCCTGATGAATCGGCCAGCTTTAAGATCAACACCGGCGACTGATTCACCAGTCCTCCATTGGCAAACCGCTCATCGTTAAGATAAGGCTTTATCCCCGGGCCTTCCTTATCCGTTATACCACCGGGAGCAATACCTCCGATAATTAGATTCGTAGAAAACCCATTGCCATCACGCGAGCTATCGGCCGCATAGAAACTAAGCTTACCCGCGCCATATTGAAAATTAATATCCTTTGGCAACCGGAACTGGAAAGAGAAAAGCCCGTTCACAGCCGAAACCTTTCCTTTGAACAAGGCCGCTGTTTGTGACTGAAACGATAAAGGCAAGCTACCGGCATCATTTGCCAGCGTAGTAATGGTTTGTGGCTTATCAAATAAACTTAGGTAAACCGTGCCCTTAAAATCCGAAAGGCGTGTGCCAGCTACGTTTGTCACTTCTCCTGTGATGGTTACCAGTTCCGTAGCGCTTAATGTATCTGCCATAGTGGCCACCGGCTTTCCATTCACCAGCAGCGGCACCACTTTTTGGGTAGGATAGCCAAGCGTCATGGCAGGGTCGCCAAGCAAGGCAAATTTTCGGTTGTTGATGATGTCGCCTCCGTTCAGGTAAGTGAAGTTTTTAGCTGCCTGGGCCGCTTCTCCTAATGACTTGAACTTCCCAGCCGCGTCGGGCTGCAGGGCAATTTGCAGGTAATTATTATTAAGAATACGGTTGCTGAAAGCAAACACAACCCGTGTCGTTGTCATCAACGCAATGGCACCTGTAGTCGGTCGTACTAATAAGTTCTCGCCAAGCGAGGAAACATTGGGAAGATCGTAAGGGGCAAAGTCGCAAGTGGCGGTGATGAAGAGCGGCAGCTTGTTTTTGTTGTTCCAGTTGTTGACGATTTGCTGGTCAATGATCACCTCCTCTGCCAGCCGTGGCGGCCCGCCATGACCACTATAATTCCAGATCAGCGTACCATTGAAAATATTATTATTCACAGCCGCATTCGCTTGTGGGTAACGCCCACCGGCGGTGCCGCCTTCCTGCCGGAAAGCATCTAAATAGATCTTTGTAACCGTAAGGTCCGGCGCTGCCGCAGCTACTGTTTGCGTAAGTGTTTCACCATCCTGCACATGCAGATTAAAATCTTCATCATCGGCAATAAAGTTGGTGTTGTTGCGCCACGGACCAAAAGAAGCAGGCGCATGATAGTCAACCACTTTATCTACAAAATTCTTTGCTTCTTCCGCATTCTTTACCGGCGCTCTTCCAATGCCTATATCCAGTGTATTAATAAGCAGGTTTGTATTGATGTCTTCGCCATCATCCAAAAACCCAAAGAAATCATCCGACGTGTAGGTAGAGAGGGGATCAAGTGAGAAAGTGCTTTCATAGGCCGGAACAAAGTTCGTGTTGTTGTTTACCCGGCTTTTATAATCAAAGCTTGCCCTGCCGAGAAGCAGTAAATATTTACCAGAGGATGCCCAGGTCGAGCGATACTTATCATAATACATTTTTACAAAATCGCGGATGGCTGTGGGGTCCGGTGAGCCGCCGGAGAATTCGTTGAAAACCTGCTCAGTAGTCACTACAACGGTTTGCAATCCCTGGCGTTGCTGGTGAAAGGCGGCCAAGCGTTGCGCCTGTTGCAGGAAAGCAGGATGTGTTACGATCAGGTAATCCGCCGGGGAGGTATTATGCAGGTCCTGGTTACCGATTCTTCCCACTGCCTGAGGTGTAAGAAACGCCGTATTAAAAGCGGTGTACTCCTGCAATGATTGGACGGAGTTATTAAAAACCACATCCGTACCAGCAAGGCTGGTGTTCATTTTCATGACATTAAAAGGATCCGTCACGTTCCAAATCTGGGTGGCGGCATCAGCGCCTCCAACCCGGAATGCCGCTATTGCATTGCCCACACTATTCCAATCCCGGAAAGCCAATTGCTGGCCGGGCACCATGCTAAGCTGACGGCGGAAAAAAGTTTCAAACCAATTGATCCAGCCCTGCGAGTTAAAACTTCCTGGCGTATAAGTAAAGGTGAAGTTCAAGGATGGTTGGCTGGGCACAGCACTACTCACCTGCTGCACTTGTTTTGCAAAAAGATCGTAAAGTCCCCCGCCAACCGCCGGAATTACGTTTTGCTGAATAACTTGGCCATTCAATGAAACAGCAAGCTGGCTTCCTACATTCACCGACCGGGCGGCTACATTTGAAATAAGGGCAACAGGCGCTCCATTCACGAAATTAGGAGCCGGCACCACGAATTGCCGGGAAAGTGTATGCCCCGGAAGATTGCTCAACTCCTCTCCAAACCAATCCTTACCACTCGATAAGAAATTAACCGAATCCAGTTCATGGAAATAGCGCTCGTCAAAACTTGTAACAGTGATGCCGGGGAGGGGATTGCCTGCCTGCAATGACACCCGTTTTCCGGTGCCGCCAACGGATATAAAATAATATGCCCTGTCCGAATAAAGATTTTTGGTATGTATAAACCGTTTATTCAGGCTATCCTTTTTCCAGGGATTGGGGCCGGGAGAATAGAATAACACCTGATCCGAGCCGCTTATCGTTCCGTCCCCGCCATCCACCACCTGAACCGCCAGCTCTTCCAGGTCATCTATACGGACTTGCGCATTTGCTTCTGGCAACATGCCGGGATTAGTCCCAAAAACCCTTAACTGCGAAGAAGAAATATTACCTGAAATACCCAAGGATGCGAAGAAAGCTGCATCCATTTTATAAACACCCTCGGCAGAGACGGTTATTTTATACCAGTTCCCGGATGCCAATGCGGAGTGGGCTTTATAGGTACGCTGCGCCGGCGAAACGAGGCTCCACAAGCAAAGCATCGCCACCAAAAAAGTGTTTTTACATAGCGCCGTCATAATTGAAGTTCGTAGAATTAACATGAAATAAAAGGGTTTCCCCTCTTTCTTTTTATTTATTAGGTTCTATATTCGCAATCCCGGTTCGGAAAACTATTTTCGTTCACAATAATTCTTATTGAGTGCCGTTAAAGGTATTCCAAAGGACCGATTCCAATAATGCACATGCCGGCATGTGCCCTTTTGAAAGACAAATAAACGCAGAATGCAAGTGAAAAATTTTGTAATCCTATTATCCGCAGCCGTTTTACTCGGCTCCTGCAAAAATGGTGGTCTTTTTAAAAAGAAGCCTGCTAAATCAGACGTAACCGGTTGGAACTACAACGACAAGAACATGGGCGGCTACCAGGTTGCCAAAGCCAAGGACCAAAAAGCGGGTCCTGGTCTTGTGTTTGTTCAAGGTGGAACCTTTACGATGGGCCAAACGGAAGAAGACATCATGGGCGACTGGAATAATATCCCGCGCCGTGTGACCGTGCCTTCCTTCTTTATCGACAAAACAGAAGTTGCCAACGTGCATTACCGAGAGTACATGCACTGGCTGAACCGCATTTTCCCTTCAGACGATCCGGCCAACATGAAAATTTTGGATGCGGCATTACCTGATACGCTGGTTTGGCGTAGCGAGCTGAGCTATAACGAGCCCTTAGTTGAATATTATTTCCGTCACCCCGGCTTTAACGAGTACCCTGTGGTAGGTGTAAGCTGGAGACAAGCCTGGGATTTTTGCCAGTGGCGCACCGACCGTGTGAACGAAGTCGCCTTGATCGAAAAGAAGTTTATTGCCAAACAAGGGCTGAACAGCCAGCAGCAGGAGAATAACTTTACTACGAAGTCTTACCTTCTAGGTTTGTACCAGGCACAACCCGGTAAGCCAGGAAAAAAGAACACATTAAAAACGCCGCAAGGAACGCCACGTACACAGATCACTATGGAAGATGGCATTCTTTCTCCTGATTACCGCCTTCCGTTTGAAGCCGAGTGGGAATATGCCGCTTATGGTTATGTAAATCAAAATCCACGTCCTTCCAAGAAAGAAGGCAAGCGTGGCGAAGAACTGGTGTCTAACAAGCAGGTGTATCCCTGGATGCAAAATGCGAATTATAGCGGTCTCCGGGAAACAAAGCATGGTAGCTGGCACGGACAATTCTTAGCTAACTTTAAAAGAGGCTCTGGTGATAATGCCGGTGTAGCCGGTGGTTTGAACGACGATGCGATCTACACCGCCCCGGTTAATTCTTTCTACCCGAATGGTTTTGGTATCTATAATATGGCGGGCAACGTAAGCGAGTGGGTTGCCGATGTGTACCGCCAGGGTTCCAGCCTGGATGTAGATGATGTTTCCGCTTTCCGTGGTAACAAGTTCATGAAGCTTTATAAGAATGATAGTGGTGAAGCTGAAATTGACAGCACCGGTAGAGTGAAAATGGTTGCTGTAACCGACGAAGAGAGCCGCAGCCGCCGCAACTACCAGCGTGGCAATGTGATCAACCATTTGGATGGTGATACCTTATCCGATGCGTCTTATGGTTATGGAAAAACCACTTTGGTTAGCGATGAGTCAAGAGTTTATAAAGGTGGTAGCTGGAACGACAGGGCTTACTACCTAAGCCCTGGCACACGCCGCTATATGGAAGAATACAAGGCAAGCAGCCAGATCGGTTTCCGGTGCGCTATGGACCGCATGGGCAGCCCTGAAGGTTCCGGCAGAAAAGCTGGTAACTACTTTAATAAGAAGAAGCAAAAGCGATAAGCTTTCCCCATACAAACTAAGAACCCCGCACTATCGCGGGGTTTTTTATTTTCTGGCACAAAAGCATTAGAACTGGTTTACTGCTAAACTTTAATCCAACTTACTTTTGCTCTATGTCAATAGCGGAACTTTACCAGCTTTATTTGCAATACCCTCTTGTTGAAACCGATACCCGGAAACTGCAGGAAGGATCGCTTTACTTTGCTTTAAAGGGCCCCAATTTCAATGGAAATAGCTTTGTTAATAAAGCCTTGGAATGCAGGGCTTCCTATTGCATTATTGACGAAGAAGCCTACTCTGTACCTGGTAAAACAATAGTAGTTAGCAATGTGCTGGAATCCCTGCAGCAACTGGCGGCACATCACCGGCGTCAATTTTCCATTCCTTTTATTGCCATTACCGGCAGCAATGGCAAAACCACTACAAAGGAATTGATTCATGCTGTGTTGTCTTCTTCGTTTAAGACCTATACAACAGCTGGTAATTTGAACAATCATATTGGTGTACCACTTACCATTCTCCAGATCAAAGCGGATGCTCAATTTGCCATTATAGAAATGGGTGCTAATCACCAGGGTGAGATAGCCTCTTATTGTGTGATTGCACAGCCTACGCATGGCCTGATAACCAATTGCGGTAAAGCTCACCTGGAAGGGTTTGGTGGCGAAGCCGGTGTGCGAAAAGGCAAAGGCGAATTGTTTGATTATTTAAGAACGAATAATGGCGCTGCTTTTATTTATACCGACTATGATTATCTCATTGAAATGAGTGCGGGAATCAACACTATCCATTCTTATGGGACACAGGATGCGGAACTTACAGGAACGCTTTTATCGGCTGAACCCTTTCTAAAAGTTCAGATCACAGCGCCTTTCCAGGAACCTATCACGACACAATTAGTGGGATCCTATAACCTTCCCAATGTGTTGGCAGCAGCAACCATAGGTACCCATTTTGGTGTTTCCCCTGGCAAAATCAAAACCGCTCTTGAAGGATATACGCCATCTAACAGCCGGTCGCAATTACTAAAGAAGGGCGATAAGACCATCATTTTGGATGCCTACAATGCAAATCCAAGCAGCATGAAGCTAGCCATTGAAAACTTTGCCGGAACGGCTAGCGAGCCTAAAATCCTGGTATTGGGCGCAATGGCAGAACTGGGAAATGAAAGCCTCGAAGAACACAAAGCTATTTTAGCTGAAATCGAAAAGTATAACTGGCAGCAGGTGATATTAGTTGGAGGTGATTTTCTGAAGCTACAACATTCCTACCAACAATTTGCTACTGCCAAAGAAGCGGGCAAGGCACTACAACCCACGCTCTCACCCAATGCATTTTTATTAATCAAAGGTTCGAGAAGTACCGGAATGGAAGCCGTGCTGGACTATTTATGAAGCAGCGTGAAGAGCCCAACAGGGGATACCTTGCTACGGTCGTTGGCTGCTATTGTCCCAGATGCAGGGAAGGAAAGCTTTTCCAGCACACTACTTCAGTAAAGTTGCGCCGCAATTTATTGATGTACGAAAAATGCCTTTCCTGCGGCCAGCTAACTGATATCGAGGTTGGCTTTTATTATGGAACTGGTTTCGTGAGTTATTTTATCTGCATCCTTTTTAGTGTATTGAGTTTTCTGCTATGGTGGCTCGTCCTTGGATTTTCTTATAACGATAACCGGTTTATTTATTGGGTCATCTTGAATGCTTCCTTCCTACTATTATCCCAGCCATGGCTCATGCGGTTTTCCCGCAGCTTATGGATATCCTGGTTTGTATCGTATGACCCCCAATGGCGAACGACAAAGCCTTTTGACACGGGCCGTCTGAATGCTGATCAAATGACCAATTGGTGAGGACTGCCCCTGCTTAATGCGACTAAGCTTTTTCCTTCGCTCGCATCCATCGCCATAATATAGTAGCTAATGCGGCCCCCATGACCGGAGCTACCAAGTAGAGCCACACTTTATTTAAATTTCCTGAGAGCAGCGCTGGTGCAAGGCTTCGCACCGGGTTCATGGAGGCGCCACTGATTGGTCCGGCAAACATCGCTTCGAGTAGCACCGTGCCACCGATAGCGATACCCGCCATAACGCCTGTTTCTTTAGCTCCCTGGGAAGTGAACAGGATAACAAGCATCAATATAAAAGTGAGTATGCCCTCCAGCACAAATGATTGAAGCATACTACCAACCGGAACCGTAGCCCCCAAGGTCTCATTACCCGGGAATAAAAACTTTAGTACCGCACTGGCAGCTACACCTCCTAAAGCCTGGCTGAGAATATAAGGCGCTACCAACCGCCACTTAAAAAGACCTGCTAAAGCAAAACTGATAGACACCGCAGGATTGAGGTGGGCGCCGCTAATACCGCCAAATGTATAGATCATTGCCGTAACGATCAGTCCGAACGTTGCCGCAATGCCTGCGTGCCCGATCTGTCCGCCGCTTTCCGCATTAATGATAATAGCACCGGTGCCACAAAACACCAAAGCAAAAGTGCCCAACGCTTCGGCTATATAGCACTTCATAAATTATCTTTTACAAATTGACGACAGTAGTCCTTTATCAACTCCCTGGTGTGTCGAAAAGAGTCCATTATCTCTTCATCGGTGCCGGTAGCTTTTGCGGGGTCGGGGAAATCCTGATGGAATTTTTTTGCCCTTGCTGGAAAAACGGGACACCGCTCATTAGCGTTATCACAAACCGTAATAACATAATCAGGCTCCAGGTCACTGTATTCCGCCACATTAGTAGAGGCCTGCGAGGAAATGTCAATGCCGTCTTCCCGCATGATATCAATCGCTTTTGGATTTACGCCATGGGTTTCTATACCGGCACTGTAAACCTCGGCTCTGTCGGCGGCAAAATGACGGAGGTATCCTTCCGCCATCTGGCTTCGGCAGCTATTGCCCGTACAAAGCACTAAAATCTTTTTCATAAAAAACTATTTAACAGCATCCGCCACCGGGTGTGCAACAGGCAGTTTGCGGTTGTGCAATGGTAGTGATCATTTCAGTCTTTGCTGCTACGCCGCATGCTTCCTGTGCGAGGCAAGCAGTGTGCAGGCTCGTTAATACAAAATCACTCCCGTTGAAATCCAGACCGTACTTGCCAATGGTGCCGCTTTGGTATTCCACCTCTATTTCCAGGTCTTCCATGCCTAATTTTTTTTCAGAAAGCGCAATAATAGAAAGCAATTTCCCGGGTTTCAGCCGATGCTCCGTATCGTTAGCATTCCATAACTGGAAATTAGCCACCTTCTCCTGGCGTACGGTACCACCGCAATCAATAAAATGCTTACTTATCACACCTACTTCGGTAACGTGGAAATGATCAGGCACACTGCTACCATCGGGCAATAAAAAATTTACGGCTTCAGCGTTTGCCAGATGCGCTTTGATTTTTGAAAGTTTCATATAGATAGATTTAAGTGTTAACAGCAGGAAGAGGCTTTTGCTTTTACCTTTCCGAAAATGGGCTGAAGTAATGCTTCAAATTTGGCAAAGGTCTTTTCATTAATGCAGTAGCAGACAGAATTGCCTTCGATATCGCCCTTGATTAAGCCAGCGTTCTTCAGCTCTTTTAAATGTTGAGAAACCGTAGGCTGCGCCAAGGGCAGTTCGGCTACAATATCACCACAAACACAGGCGGCCACTTTCAAAAGATGGTCAATAATAGCTACACGTGCAGGATGACTTAATGCTTTCATCAGGTTGGCGATTTCGTTTTGCCGCTTTGTAAAATGATCCGTTTTCGTAGCGCCCATATTCTTACTTTAATATCGCAATATTACGATTTAGCTATTAAGAACAAAAAATTATTTCCAAAATACTTTAATTACAAGAAAGATCCCTTCACCATAAATGAATTTTGTATGTTCGATAAAATGAAAATCATTCTCGTATTTTTTCTTCTCATTATAACTGCCTGCAGCTCCAATATGACAAAGACCCATGCCTTCCGCCTAAAGCCCGGAGCCGACCTTAAGCAAGAAATCGCTGCCTTCGTAAAGGCAGAAAATATTAAAGCAGGCTGGATCGCTTGTGGTGTGGGAAGTCTTACCTCTTACAATATCCGGTTTGCCAACCAACCTACTGGCAACAATGGTTTTGGCCACTTTGAAATTGTCAGCCTTACCGGTACCGTTTCCATCAATGGATCGCATTTACACATAAGCGTCAGTGATAGCAGCGGCAAAACCATCGGCGGACATTTGCTGGATAGCAATATCATTTATACCACTGCGGAGATCGTGATACAGGAAACAGATGATGTGGTTTTTACCCGCGAAAAGGATGGTTCAACACCTTGGAAAGAGTTGCAAGTAAAGAAGAAATAACCTGGACTATGCCCTTCCTTCCACTACCCTTTTATAAGTGATCATATCAATTGCCCTTTCGCTTTTTGCGATCACTACGGTAGCTACGGTATTGCCGATCATATTGGTGATGGCGCGGGCTTCACTCATAAAACGATCCACACCAATTAGCAATGCCAGCCCTTCCAATGGAATCACTTTCAAGGCTGTTAAAGTAGAAGTAAGCACTAAGAATCCGCTACCCGTGACGCCGGCGGCTCCTTTGCTGGTAACTATTAATATACCTATGATCGTAAGTTGTTGACCCAAGGTCATAGGCACACCAAAAACCTGCGCCATAAAGATAGTAGCCATGCTTAGATAAATGGTTGTACCATCAAGATTAAAACTATAGCCTGTTGGAATGATCAACCCGACCACGCTTTTATCACACCCCGCTCTTTCCAATTTTTGCATGAGGTTGGGCAACACGGATTCAGAACTGCTGGAACCTAAAACGATCAGTATCTCACCCTTGATGTAACCTAACAGCCTCCAAAGGCTACAACCGTAATACCGCAATATGGCATTCAGCACAACGAAGATGAATAGCAACGCCGTCGCATAAAAAGTAAGCATCAATTTGCCTAACAGCCAAAGGCTTTCAAATCCAAAATGCCCGATCGTGTAGGCCATACCGCCGAAAGCACCTAGTGGACTTACCCTCATAATGATCTTCAGAATATTAAAAAGAACAGCATTGATCTTTTCAAAGCTTTGAATCAGTCCATGGCCTGCAGCACCTAATTGCTTTAGCCCGATACTAAACAACAATCCAAAGAATAGTATCTGGATGATATCGCCTTTGGCAAAGGCGTCAATAATATTGGAAGGAACAATATGCGAGAAGAACTCGCCCCAGTTCATAGGTGCTGCCGTTGCATACTTAGAAATATTTCCTTGCGGCAGGCTTGCTGTTGATATTCCCTCACCAGGCTTTACCACATTGGCTACTACTAACCCAATAATAAGCGCCAGCGTGGTAACGATCTCGAAATAGAGCAACCCTTTGCCACCAATGCGACCTACCTTCTTCAGATCCCCAGCCCCCGCAATTCCCAACACAATAGTGAAGAAGATGACCGGCGCGATCACCATTTTAATGGCATTGATAAAAGTGTCGCTGATCAGTTTCGCACCAGGCGCTGATCCTGGTAAAAATGCGCCCACTAATATACCCAGGCAAATGCCGATAAGCACCTGCACATATAAAAGCCGGAAGTATTTCATGCGCAACAATATTAAAACATTGCTGCTTGTTTAAAACAAAGAGGAATAAATTAGGATAAGAATAAAAGCGTTACTTCCAAATAAAAAAAGCGGCTGACGCACTTGCCAAACCGCACAGATCCTTTCATAGGTTAGCCGCCTTCTTGTCTCGCGTCAATTCGTTAACCAAACCCCTCAATTCTTTTAATGACACAAAGACATTTAACCCATATTCATAAAATATGCCAACATTAATTCCACATTAAGGAAGGAAAATGCCTGGATTGTCTTAAAAACAAAAAAGAGGTAAAACGTAAGTTTAACCTCTTCTCGATTTAAAAACCTCTAACTGGTATAAAACATTCTCAACCTACGATTTGAAACACTTCTTTTGTTTATTAAAATATTTTTATAAGAAGTGCCAGTGTTTGTTAGAGCTAACCAGCTACCCCATTTATATTTCTAATAGTGTGCCAAAAAATTCAAAAGCCAATTCTTATTATGAAAGAAAAATTCAGGCAAAATTGTAGAAAGACGCTTCTCAATATGAGTAGTTAAGCAATCCTTATTCTTCCTCGCTTAAGTCGTATCCCTCTTTAATAGCGGCTTCCCAAATAGCATTGTATAATAGAGAAACATCAGCCGGCACTTCACCGATCCACAAGGCATATTTAAAGAATTGTCCGGAAGGGACACAGGACAAAAAAGGGCGGCTATCGGATACAAATACCCAACTCTGGTGATTCCCTTTTAATACACCCCGAACCGTTTGCCGGCCTATAACGAAGCTTAGGCAAACGCTATCATAATGCTTCTTCAAAGCCTCAATTCCAAATTTCAACTGCTTGTATTTCCGACGGGCCGTCATTGAGCCCGCAAGCTAAGAAATCGGCTCTAATCAATTGGCTTTTATATTACTAAATGTGGTAGTTATTTTTCATTGATGCTAAACAATCGAAAATTAAATCTGGGTTCTTGCCTGTTTTATAATGCTTGTGATCTGTGGATATTTTATTGAAAGGAATATGTTAGAATATATAAGCAGCTATCGCACTTGTTCGAAACTGGCACGGTTTTGAAAACCTTTACTATCAAAATTATGAGACATGGAAATGCATAAACAAGGAGAAGAGAAAAGAAGAAGAAAAATGATCAGCCGCCCTGTACTTGTCCGTTCCGTAAAACCAGGCCAGGCACTTAGCGCTACCTATGAAAGAGAAAGAGAAAATTCATCTATCTGGAAAGCATAATGGAAAAACATGGGTCTAATTGACCACCTCTACTGATCTTCCTCCACGGCCCTTTTGATTAAAAAGCCTGATCTTAATTTTCCCTTTTACTGTAATAGGTTGTGCATAAGGCAAGCTGTTGAAAGACGGCTCTGTACCATCCGTAGTATAGCGGATCAGCAATCCCGGGTATTGCGTGTTGACGGCAACGCTTCCTCCCTTTACTATGACACCCGGTGCAGGAATGCGGTATTCGAACCCACCGGCATAGTGATCTAAACGTGGCAGTTCTCTTTTGCCTAAAACATTGGCAAAGCGTGACCAATCCATTCTATACAATTGGTCCGCCTTCACTGAATCTTTGTGTGTGGCCCAATCCGGGTCCTTTGCCCAGGCACGTTCTGCTACCGCCAGTAATTTAGGCAAAAGCATATACTCCAGTTGCTGTGCGTTTTTTAAAGTTTCACTCCAAAGCAGGCCTTGAATTCCAGGAATGTTTTGCTTGCCATAATCTGTTAAGCGTTCCTTGCCGTTAAAGTACGCAGCCGTTACAGGATTACCATTGATATCTTCCGTTGAATTCCGGTAGTAGTCAAAAGGTATAAAATAGAAAGGCTTGTCCACATCCAAATAACCTCCCCAATAATATCCAGGCTCATAGAAAGATTTCTCGTAAGCCAAGTCAAAATACATATTACTCACAGGCGATAAAACCACCTTGTATCCTGCATTTGCCAATTGGTAAGGCAGATCCTCTGCGCCCCACCCTATAACATTATTCCACACATCCACATGCATATTTTGGTTAGCGAAGTCCGGGTTCGGCAGCACATGCGCTTTACCATCCAGTCTTGTTTTGCGCATCCCTATTTCTTCCCAGCCATACAGGTAAAGCCCTTTTCGTTGCAGCATGTTGTTGATGTTGCCATAGAAATAATACCACAGATCATCTATTGTTTTTACTGAGGCGTTCTTTTGCATTAATGCCTTCACAGCGGGTGAGCCCCTCCACACACCTCCCGGCACTTCATCACCACCAAAGTGAATCGTACGAAGCGGCGCTCCGGCAGCTTTATACATCAGCCGTATTTCATCCGTCACCTTTTCCAGAAAAGCATAAGTAGAAGGCAGTGAAGGGTCCATCACATTACGATACCAACGCTGAACGGATTTATAAACGGAAGTATCCTTTGGATGATAAAGTAAATACTGCTCTGCCTCAACCCTTTTACCAGCTTTCAATAAACGGTTGTATCGTGCCGTCATAGCAGCCACAGCCGCCCGTGCATGTCCCGGTGTTTCAATTTCCGGTATAACATCAATATGTCGTTCCTTAGCATATTTCAGGATCTCAATAAAATCGGCTTTTGAATAATAACCGGTGCCTTGTGCGGTAAAGTCGGGCCCGGAACCAAAGGAAGGGTGCAGGAAATTATCATCGTTGACAGCATGAGCCCTACGGGCACCCACTTCCGTTAATTCAGGCAGGCCAGGTATTTCCAGGCGCCAGCCTTCATCGTCGCTAAAATGAAAATGAAACACATTTAGCTTGTAAAGCGACATCAGGTCAAGGATTTTAAGCACCTGCTGCTTTGAATGAAAATTGCGGGCGACATCCAGCATAAAAGCGCGGTGGCCAAAGCGTGGCGAGTCAACAACCGTAACGGCTGGAATGGCTATCACCGTTTGATCACCTTTGTAAGACTGTGGTGGAATCAGTGTTTTTAAGGATTGAATACCCCAAAATATTGCTTTAGGTGTACCCGCTGAAATAGTGATAGCGTCTGGTGTTACTTTCAACTCGTAAGCTTCGCCTTTTGCCTGGCTCTTGGTCAAGAAGATCTGTTTCCCTCCATTGCCATTTTTACCCTGGAAAAACTTTCTCAATTCTTTGTCCAGGTAGGAAGATTCGGAAGCAAAACCATCCGCTGATTTGGTTACTACCGAAAAGTTATTACTCAATGTAAAAAAACCTGCTTGCTCTTTATAGAAAGCGGGCGAAGGAAATACTTTGCCCAGATCCTTTTCAGTAATGTCTGCTGTCTTGCTATTTTGTTCGAAGGTCTTTTGCGGAGTTGCCAAGCCCATTTTGTCTCCGGCATAGCGCATGTATTGCTTTGGTTCTGTAGTAGGCTTAACCGTATAATTCGTCAGGCTTATCCCTTTTGTGGGCTGATCGTTCCAGACCATATAAAGGCCAGCCGGCGCATCGGATATACTGATAGCCCAGGCTCCCGCAACAAAAGAAACCTGCAACGAATCAGGAGGCGCTAAACCAGCAAAGGCGCTTGCCGGGGACAATTGGTAAAAGTCACCGTTGATATGTTTGATCTGCATTCCGCTGCTTACACTCTGGGAAGCGATCATGCGTGGGAAATTAAAAAAGATACTCCAGCCCTCTTTCGGGAGTGGTGATTTTGTAGTGATGGTAAATGCCGAGAGAAATTCCCGCTTGCCTTTATAGTTATTTTCAACTACCTCCCATTGCACCGACAGGTCGGCGGCATTGAAAGATTGGGCGTTTTGTCCATAAGTATTACCGAAAGAAAACAGCAGGAGGCAAATGAACCACTTCATATAAGCTAAGTTAAGCATGCAAATTGGCGCATTGTATAAAGTGTTCTTAAAACGCCATAAAGAGCTTTTACCAAAAAAGCTGAAAGAGATGAATTTGTAATTGTAGTAAGAAGAAAAGTAACGTAAATTGATTCCGCTTTATACAAGAAACTTCGTCCTATTCACACGAATTATACTGCTACATGAAACAGCTCTTCTTACTATGCATCACGTTAAACACATTAGTTAGCGCAGCACAGCAAACCCAAAAGCCGCCTTTACATGGCAAGAACTGGATGGCGATTACGGGTAAGCCATTAGCGGCAACGGCAGGCGCAGCCATTTTCCAAAAAGGTGGAAACGCAGTTGATGCGGCCTGTGCTATGCTGGCTGCCACCTGCACTATGTGGGATGTATTAAGCTGGGGTGGGGAAACACAAGCCCTGATCTACAATCCGAAAACCAAAAAAGTAATTGCTATCAACGCTATGGGTGTGGCGCCTTCGGGTGCTACGGTTGAATTTTTCAAAGGGAAGGGCTATAATTTTCCACCCGAATTCGGGCCATTGGCGGCAACCACTCCAGGCACCGCAGGAGGCATTTGCTATATGCTTGCTAATTATGGTACTATGAGCTTAGCGCAAGTATTAGCGCCTGCAATGGAGCTGGCTGCCGGTTATCCCATAGAAGCACAAACAGCCAACAGCATTGAACGTGGCAAGCAACGCATCAAGGAATGGCCTTACAGCAAGAAAGTATTTTTAACCCATGCGGGTGAAAGCCGTGAAGCACCGGAAGCCGGAGAAATCCTTGTACAGAAAGACCTTTTAGCTACCCTTACTAAAATGGTAGAAGCCGAACGCATGGCCTTGAAAAAAGGCGCCAGCCGCAAAGCCGCGATCATGGCGGCGCAAGACCGTTTTTACAAAGGCGATATTGCCAAAGAATTTGTACGTGGATGCCAGGAACAAGGCGGTCTTATTACGCTGCAAGACCTTGCCAACTGGAAACCGGTTGAAGAAGAACCCATGAAGGTTTCCTACAAAGGCATTGATGTGTACAAGCTTCGGCAATGGACGCAAGGACCGGCGCTTTTGCAATCCCTGAACATACTGGAGAACTTCGACCTGAAAGGCATGGGCTACAACAGTGCACCTTATATTCATACCATCTACCAAGCCATGAGCCTTGCTTTTGCAGACAGGGATTTTTATTATGGGGATCCGAAATTCTCTCCGGCAGAACCCATGAAAGGCTTGCTAAGTAAGGATTATGCGAAACAACGAGCCGCTCTTATTCAACCCGAAAGAAATAATCCTGACATAGGTCCCGGCGATCCTTATCCTTTCCAGGAAGCACAAAACCCGTACATAGAATTATTGAAAAAAAGGGGTTACAAATTGGATACTTCCGGGCGCAACTTCGCTCCTTTGCACGATATACGCAACAGTTCGGCAATGAGCGATTATGAGGAACGCCTATGGCTGGGCACTACCAGCGTGGAAGCAGCGGATAAAGAAGGCTGGGTCGTGTCCATTACGCCGAGCGGTGGTTGGTTGCCGGCTTGCATTGCCGGTAACACCGGCATTGGGATGAGCCAGCGCATGCAAAGCTTTGTATTGGACTCTTCGCTGAATCCCTTTAATGTAGTAGCACCTGGTAAGCGTCCAAGAGTAACACTGACTCCAACCTTAGCCCTAAAAGACTCAAAGCCGTTCTTATCCTTTGCCGTGCAGGGAGGTGATACACAGGAGCAAAACCTCCTGCAGTTCTTTTTAAATATGGTAGAATTTGGAATGACTATTCAGCAAGCAGCCGAGGCGGCAAACATCAATACCAACCAACTCTGGTTGTCCTTAGGCGGAACAAAAACAAGCGACCGCCAGCCAAGACCCGGCAATCTTTTATTAAACAAGAGCACACCGGAAGCCGTGCGGGAACAGTTAAAGAAAATGGGGTATGTACTTTCCTTTGAAGACCGCACCAGCGGACCGATCAATGCTATTTATTTTGATTGGAAGCATGGTAGCTTCTGGGGCGGTTCCAGCAATCACGGCGAAGATTATGGAATTGGATGGTGACGAGGAACCGGACTTAAAATCCTTTAGTTAGTAAGTGTACTTATAATCAAAAAGCCTGAAATTAATTTCAGGCTTTTTGATTTATCGGCGGAGACTAAGGGATTCGAACCCTTGATACAGTTTCCCGTATACACACTTTCCAGGCGTGCTCCTTCAACCACTCGGACAAGTCTCCAATAAAAGGGCTGCGAAAATAAGACAACTTAGGCAAGCCGGAAAAGGTTTTTTGCATTTCGTGTAGTAATAGCAGCTACTTCATCAAGGGAATGGTTGGTAAGTGCCGCTACTTTTTCGGCGATGATCTTTAGATAACTGCTTTCATTCCGCTTCCCCCGGAAAGGCACCGGTGCTAAATAGGGCGCATCTGTTTCTAAAACAACTTTATCTAACCCGATCTCCTGAACCACTATATCAAGCCCGCCGTTTTTGAATGTGACCACGCCGCCAATTCCAAGAAAAAAGCCCGCTTCCATGATGGTCTCTGCTTGAAAAACAGTACCAGAGAAACAGTGAAAGACACCTCGCAGCTCAGGATACTGTTTAATTACGCCAATGCATTCGTCAGTGGCATTGCGGGAATGAATAGCGATAGGCAGGCCGTATTGCAGCGCCCATTTTATTTGCTGGTGAAAAGCTTCATATTGCTGGTCCATAAAGGTTTTATCCCAATAAAAATCCAACCCAATCTCACCAATGGCGATAAATTTCCGCTGCTCCAGAAACTGATGAATACTGTCTAATTCAGACCGATAGTCCTCTTTTACAGAGCAGGGATGCAGTCCCATCATTGCCTTTGTTTGGCTGTAATCCGCCTCCATTTGCAGCATAGCCGCATGCGTGGTGCTATCAATTGCGGGCATCAAAACCTGTTGCACCCCACCAGCCGCAGCTTTTAAAAACAGGATTCCTTTATCTTTCTCAAACTCCGGCAAATAAATATGTGCGTGGGTATCAATCAGTTCCATGAATGCAAAGGTTGCAAGATTAATTACACAAAATATATTTTGTGTTTCCTTTAAACTTTACCCTTTGTATTCAATCCTAACCCCCGACTTTAATAAACCTACAAAATTAATTTATGAAAAAGAGTTTCCTCTTCAGCCGCTTTTACGTTCTACCGGCTCTTATCCTAATCTTAAGTCTGGCTGCCTGCCAAAAAGAAAAAAGCAGCTCCACCTTGACAGAGGCAGAAGAAGAACAAATCGCTTCTGCCAGCGCGGAAGCAGATTCAGAGTCGGACCTGTATTTTGATGATGTATTTAATAACGTAATTGGCGTGAATGACGAAGTAGGTATGCAAGGCACCGGCATCTTTGGCGGACGTGTTACCGGCATGGATTCAATGCCACCTTGTGTGCAGGTTACTGTTACCCGCTTAAATGCGCCAAACCCTTTCCCGGTACGGATTGTAACGGATTTTGGCACAGCCGGATGCACCGGTCGTGATGGGCACACCCGGTATGGAAAGATCATTACTGTTTACACCGGACGCCTGACTGATCCAGGCAAGTCCGCCACCACAACTTTTGAAAACTATAGAGTAGACAGCTTAAGCATTCAGGGGAAACATACTACTACTAATACAAGCACACCTGGCAGCGTTCCGCCCCAACGGCAATTTACCGTGACGGTCGAAAACGGAAAACTCACCCGCCCAAATGGAAATTATCATTTACGTAATGCGCACCGGGTTATTACACAGGCAGAAGGCTTATCAACTCCTCTTTTACCGCTTGATGATGTGTTTACTATAACCGGGAATGCCTCAGGCACCGTTAAGCGAGGCAGCCTGATAACTAATTGGGAATCAGAGATTACAGAACCCTTGCGTAAGCGTTTTACTTGCCGTTGGATATCAAAAGGACGTAACAGGGTGATACGCCGCAACTTACCCGGAAACTCACCATGGATAAGCATCCTGGATTTTGGTCAGGGTGCCTGTGACAACCAGGCGACCCGCACCGTAAATGGAATTACTTATCAAATTACTTTGCATTAGGATAAAAAACTTATACCTTTGAAACAGTTTTCATAGGGTACGGATTAAAAACGGGCCAAGGTTTCCACCTTGGCCCTCACTTTTTTTATACGTTATTGATGGCTTTGAATGAATACCCGCTTGCTGCAAATGCTGCTAACACTTTGGGCAATGCATAGGCTAAATGCGGATAGGCTTTTTCGCTATCATGAAAAACGATAATAGAGCCGGGCACCGTTTTTTGCAGTACATTCTGCAGGCATTGCTCCGGTGAAATACTTTGATCAAAATCGCCACTCAGCACATCCCACATTATAATTTTTGCATTCGGAAATACACTTCTTATTCCAGCAGCTTGACTTCTTTTTATCCGCCCGTAAGGTGGACGAAAAAGATTGGTTGGAAGGCAGGCCGCCGCGGCTTCCACATCTGCCATATATTCCTTTGCCGGTGTTTTCCATCCGTTCAAATGATGAAACGTGTGATTGCCAATGGAGTGACCTTCAGTGCTAATTTGTTGGAAAACTTGAGGGTGGTCACATACATTTTTACCGATGCAAAAAAAAGTGGCTTTTGCATCAAATTTTTTTAATTCATCCAGCACCCAAGGTGTAATAGCCGGATGTGGGCCATCATCAAAGGTTAAGTAGAGCCTCTTATCAGTAGCAGGCAGCGACCATACATAAGAAGAAAAGATTCGTTTTACCAACCAAGGCGTTTTTATAAAGTACCGCTGCATCCTTTCAAAGATAAGCCCTGCCATTTATGCCTTGCATGGCAGATAAGCGTTTCAGCCTTACTAATCAATATGCCATAATTTTGCGGCTTATGGCAAAAAAGGTGAGAGTACGGTTTGCGCCCAGTCCAACAGGCGGTTTGCACTTGGGTGGTGTGCGTACGGTATTGTATAATTATTTATTTGCAAAACAACAAGGCGGCGATTTTATACTTCGTATAGAAGATACCGACCAAAGCCGTTATGTGCCGGGTGCGGAAGAATATATTTACCAAACACTGGAGTGGTGCGGCTTGCAGCCGGATGAAAGTCCGAAACATGGCGGCAATGTTGGTCCTTACCGCCAGAGCGAACGCAAAGAGCTTTACCGCAAATATGCAGAACAGCTTGTAGAAAAAGGAGTGGCGTATTATGCTTTCGATACAGCAGGGGAGTTAGATGAAATGCGCATCCGCCTCCGGACAGAAACCAATCCTACACCGCAGTACGACCATACGGTTCGTATGCAAATGCGCAATTCGCTGGTCTTAGCAAAAGATGAAGTAGATACACTTTTGCAAAACGGCACACCTCACGTGATCCGCATTAAAATGCCGGAAGGCGAAACGGTTTCTTTCACAGATGCCATCCGCGGCGAGGTTTCATTTGAAACAGCCACCGTAGATGATAAAGTATTGCTGAAAGCCGATGGCATGCCGACCTATCATTTAGCAGTGGTGGTGGATGACCACCTGATGGAGATCACACACGCCTTCCGTGGTGAAGAATGGTTGCCGAGTGCACCGGTGCATGTACTGGTTTGGCGGCATCTTTTTGGCGAAGAAGCCATGCCGCAATGGGCGCATCTGCCGCTTATTCTGGGACCAAGTGGGAAATTGAGCAAACGCGATGGTGCTAAATACGGCTTCCCTGTTTTTGCTATGAACTGGAACGATTCGAAGACAGGTGAACTCACAGAAGGCTTCAAGGAAAAAGGATTTCTGCCAGAAGCATTTGTGAACCTGCTGGCCATGCTGGGTTGGAACGATGGCACGGAGCAGGAACTATTTTCATTAGAAGAATTAGTGCAGCGTTTCTCCATCGAAAAAGTACATAGAGGCGGCGCCAAATTCGATTATGATAAAGCTAAGTGGTTCAACCACGAATGGATAAAAAAAGTACCGGTAGAAGCTTTAATGCCACAAGTGAAGGCTGTTTTAGCGGAACATGGTGTTCAAGTGACAGATGATGCTTATTTAAGCAACGTCATTGCTCTTGTAAAAGATCGCTGCACGTTGCTCCCTGATTTTTGGGAGCACAGCGCTTTCTTTTTTAAAGCACCGGTTGAATATGACACGATAGCGGTGAAAGCAAAATGGAATGAGGAGAAAAAGGCTTTCTTCCATTCATATAATAAGGCCCTTTATAGCGTGAGCAGTTGGGATGCTGCTACACTGGAAACAGTATTCAAAAGCCTTGCAGAAACCGCTGCCATCAAGCCCGGTGAATTGCAGTTGCCTTTCCGCATTATGCTGGTCGGCGGTAAATTTGGACCAACAGTATTCAATATTGCCGAAGTATTAGGCAAAAAAGAAACCATCAGCCGTATTGATGCGGCGCTTAATCAATTTAAAGATCTACGATGAACAGACCCATACGCGTATTGGTAGCAAAAGTGGGATTGGACGGGCACGACCGTGGTGCTAAAGTAATTGCCACCGCCCTGCGTGACGCTGGCATGGAAGTGATCTATACCGGCTTGCGGCAAACCCCTGAAATGGTGGTGGCCGCTGCCTTGCAGGAAGATGTGGATGCTATCGGCATTTCTATTCTTTCCGGTGCGCACATGACGGTGTTTCCTAAAGTAGCCGCCCTTATGAAAGAGAAAGGAATGAACGATGTGCTGCTAACCGGCGGTGGCATCATACCGGAGGAAGACATGACCAGCTTACAGGATTTGGGAGTCGGTAAATTGTTCGCACCAGGTACGCCTACCTCCGAAATAGCTAACTATATCCGTGAATGGACGACAGAACACAGAAGTTTTTAAACCTGTCAAAAATGGGAAAAAGATCCGGGTTTTTAAATCGTTTGAAGAGCAGGAGCTTTACTTCCTGGAATATTTTTTTACCCTCACTCCTTCCCAGCGGTTGCAGGAACTGGCAAGAGTTCAAAAGAAGAACCTTCTTGATCCCAATGCCATTATTTCCAAAAAAATAACCATTCGTAAACCAATCACAAATGGACATTGAGAATCAAGAATTTCTTCTTTTCCTAAAATGTGAGCAACAAAATAAGTTGCGCTTTATGATTGTTGGAGGATATGCTGTCAACTATTTTGGCTATCACCGTGCAACAGACGATCTGGATATTTGGATAGCCCCTACTGAAGAAAATAAAATTCATTTTTTGGATACGCTTCGTTGCATGAAATATGCAGATGAAGAAATAGCATTGATTGCCAAGGAAGATTTCACAACTCATTTTATATGTTCTTTAGGTGAGCGGCCTTCTATTATTGACGTTCTCACTATCATTTATCATCGCATTAGTTTTGATGAAGCCGAAAAGGCGCTGGTGAAACACCGTTTGTCAGAGGACCTAGTAATTCCTTTTGTCCCGTACTCTTTTTTAAAAGACATAAAATTGGAGTCAAGCCGCGGAAAAGATTTATTTGACATTGCCCGTCTTGAAGAATTAATCAATAAAAAATAATTTATGACATATACAACTTTATTAACCTCGCTGGAAAACGGCATTCTAACGGTCACTGTCAACCGTCCAGATAAACTCAATGCACTTAACCGCGACGTGATGACGGATCTGGAAAAACTTTCAAAAGAAATTGAAACTACCCCTGATATTAAGGCCGCAATCATTACGGGTTCCGGGCAGAAAGGATTTGTAGCCGGCGCCGATATCAGCGAGTTTATTGGACTTTCCTCCAGCGAAGGCATGGACCTGGCTCGCAAAGGACAAGCCATCTTCTTTAGCATCGAAAATTGCAGCAAGCCTGTCATCGCAGCCGTTAATGGTTTTGCATTGGGAGGTGGTTGCGAACTGGCAATGGCTTGCCACTTCCGCATTGCAAGCGAGAATGCAAAGTTTGGACAACCCGAGGTAAACCTTGGTTTGATACCAGGCTATGGTGGCACACAACGTCTGGTGCAACTGATCGGTAAAGGACGTGCATTGGAACTGCTGATGACCGGCGGAATGATAGATGCGCCAACCGCTTTACAATACGGACTGGTGAATTATGTTGTGCCGCAGGAAGAACTGCTAACAAAAGCTACTGCACTATTGCAAACGATTATAGCCAAAGCTCCGTTAGCCATCAGCCGTTGCATTTCTTCCGCCAATGCTGTTTTCGATAACAACCGAAATGGCTACGAGGTAGAAATAGCTGCTTTCGGTGATTGCTTTGATACGGACGATATGCGGGAAGGCACAACCGCTTTTTTGGAAAAACGCAAGCCAGCTTTTACTGGGAAATAATATCACTGAAAGAATTTTCTCTGATGGCCTGCTGCATCTATAACAGGCTTTTTCTTTATGGAAAGATACGTATCACTTTTACAAACCGCTTGGTATAATACCCTCCCAGTGGCGAGACCGTCACGCCCATCGCCTTACCAGAAGAAGAATGAATGAACCGGAGCGAATCAGGTGCGCTGGTGATTACCAATCCCATATGACCTACATGCCTTTCAGCAGGATTGGTCCCCGTAAAAAGAATCAAATCCCCTACCCTTGCCGTTTCTGCCGGTACACTTCTTCCCACATTTGTAAAATCTACTGAAGACCGCGGCACGGCGATTCCGAAATGGTTAAAGACATAGGTAATGAAGCCAGAACAATCAAAGCCCACTTTGGGATTGCTGGCACCATATACATAAGGGGTGCCTACCAAGGTTTTTGCAAAGCTTACGACTTCTTCCGGGCGGGTAGCTTTTGTAGTGATGGTTTGAGAAGGTGGCAGGAAAGCCGTGTCCTTATTCTGCGCATTATCCGCAGGCAAACTATCAGCCACCGGCAAAAGCGAATCCATCCTGGCGAAGTCCGAATCCGTTACAGCCAATGTATCTTTCTCCACTATCCCTTCGTTCCTCGAAGGAATCTTCCAGTCGCAGCCGCTGATTAGCCATGCACTGAAAATGAAAAAGAAAATACGCATAACTGTACTATATCAAAAACCAATCCACTGCTACAGCCCCCTGCCTATCTTTACCCCGCAAAAATTAATCAGTATGAACTACCGCATAGAAAAAGATACGATGGGCGAAGTGCAAGTGCCGATAGACGCTATTTATGGTGCGCAAACCCAGCGTAGCATTGAAAACTTTCCCATTGCGCAAGACATTAACCGGATGCCGAAAGAGATCATTAAAGCCTTTGCTTATCTCAAAAAGGCAGCAGCCATTACCAACTTCGAGGCCGGTCAGTTGCCGAAAGAAAAGCTTTACCTGATCAGCCAAGTGGCGGATGAAATTTTAGAAGGCAAATTAGACGACGCTTTTCCGTTAGTAGTGTGGCAGACCGGCAGCGGCACGCAAAGCAATATGAATGTGAACGAGGTGATCGCTTACAGGGCTCATGTCCTTAACGGCGGCCAATTAAGCGATAAAGACAAAGTACTGCACCCGAACGATGACGTTAATAAATCACAGTCTTCCAACGATACGTTTCCAACGGCGATGCATATTGCGGCTTATAAGATGCTGCTGGAGACAACCATCCCCGGTATTCAAAAACTGCGTGACACCTTAGCCGAAAAGAGCAAGGCGTTTATGAACGTAGTGAAGATCGGCCGCACCCATTTTATGGATGCCACACCACTTACACTTGGGCAAGAATTCAGTGGCTATGTATCGCAACTGGATCATGGACTGAGAGCTATTAAAAACACGCTGCCGCATCTTGCCGAATTAGCATTGGGCGGCACCGCCGTTGGTACCGGCATCAATACACCGGCTGGATATTCAGAGAATGTAGCGAGGCATATAGCCACCTTAACCGGGCTACCTTTCGTTACTGCCGAAAATAAATTTGAAGCGCTTGCCGCACATGATGCCATCGTAGAATCGCATGGTGCACTGAAGACCGTTGCCGTAAGCCTGATGAAGATCGCTAACGACATCCGCATGCTGTCATCCGGGCCTCGTTCCGGCATTGGCGAGATCCTGATCCCGGACAATGAACCGGGTTCTTCCATTATGCCCGGTAAAGTAAATCCAACACAGGTAGAAGCGCTGACCATGATTGCGGCACAGGTAATGGGCAATGATGTGGCTATCGGCATTGGTGGCTCAATGGGGCATTTTGAATTGAATGTTTTCAAGCCAATGATGATCTATAACTTCCTGCACAGCGCCCGCCTCATTGGTGATGGCTGTGTGAGCTTTACGGAGCGGTGCGCTGCCGGCATTCAACCCATTGAATCGGCTATCAAAAAGCATGTAGACAATTCGCTGATGCTGGTAACCGCTTTGAATACGAAGATCGGTTACTACAAGGCTGCCGAGATAGCGCAAACTGCCCACAAAGAAGGCACTACTTTAAAAGAGATGGCAGTGAAGTTGGGCTATGTAACTCCGGAAGAATTTGATGCCTGGGTGATACCGGAGAATATGGTAAACCTCCAGAAGCCCCTCTAAATCTCCCGGTGGGGAGACTTCGCTGCCGCACATAGGCCTGCTTATTCAACCATACCTAAATACCCGCAACGTTACTGATGTTGCGGGTATTTTATTTTCTATAAACCTGATAGTATTATCCGGGTCTGTGCGTGGTTCCCTCTCCTCCAAGGAGAGGGTCAGGGTGAGGTCGCTCCTCTCCTTCAGGAGAGGCGGGGGTGAGGTGTGGGGTTGGGGAGGCTTCGTGTTTATGCAAGAACCGCTTCTGGAAAATCAATAATGTGATCACACCAATGGAAATAGCCGCATCGGCAATATTAAAGATCGGGCTGAAAAATTCGAACCCATTTCCACCAATGATGGGCATCCACGAAGGCCAGGTGGCATCCCTTACAATCGGAAAATAAAGCATATCCACCACATGCCCCTGCAAAAAACCTTCATAGCCGCCGCCCGGAGGAAAAGCCGAAGCCACCGTGCTGTAATCCGATCTGGAAAAGATCAATCCATAAAACATGCTATCGATAAGATTGCCCAACGCGCCGGCATAAATCAGGGAAGCGCAAACGATAAAACCACGGGTATATCTTTCGCGGGTGATCTTTACGAGGTACCAGGAACCGAAAATAACCGCCACTAACCGGAACAGCGTTAGCGTGATCTTGCCCCATTTGCCGCCGAACAGTTTCATCCCCCAAGCCATGCCTTCATTTTCTATAAAATACAGGCGGGCCCATTCGACGCCGCCCATATTCATCACCGGGCCAAAAGGAAAAGAGGTCTTGATCCAGATCTTCAACGCCTGGTCGGCAAGAATGATAAGCAGGATGATGAGTACGGCAGAACGAAGTTTCACATGTAGTTTTTAATGAGGGCAAAGATAAGGGTTGCGTACCCTCCTGCCGGTTTGATGCTGTTTGGCATTAATCCAAAAGTAAAAGGCCGCTAATGAAGCAGCCCTTTACAAAGTCTTCCGGTTACCAAAGCAACCTTGCTTTTATATTCTTCTGCTGCCGCCTAATAATTTGATCAGGAACACAATAATTGCAATAACAATTAATACATGAATCAAATTGCCCATGCCAAAGCTATTAAAGCCTATGAAGCCGAGCAGCCAAATAATAACGAGGATAACAACAATGGTGTACAATAGATTTCCCATGATTGAAGGTTTTGTTTTAATTAATAGTAGAGTGTATAACATAACCCTGCCATGTCAAAAAAGGCAGGCAAGAGATTTTTTTGGGGAAATTGCTTACGCTTGTGGGGAAGTTTTCCAGGAACATGCCTTTGGCGTGTTCTAAATCATTAACATCCTTTTCATTTGAACACACCAGAGGCGTGTTCCTACTAAATCGATAGGCAATCGTTGCTACTGTGCCCCATGACAATGCAATCATAACTATCAGTATAAACACTCTTCTGGAGGAGAGATCGTAAACGAAAAGTCTCACTGACCTAAGTTCCCTTTTAGGGGGACAGGGGGCTGTCACTCCTGGAAATACACCCGCTTCACCCGCTGCGATACGCCGGTCATGATCTCGTAAGGAATGGTGCCACACCAATCGGCTAACTGCTGCACAGGCAGCTCCGCGCCAAATACTACTACGGTATCTCCCTCCTTTACACCGGGAATCTTCGTTACATCCAGCATGGTCATGTCCATGCAAACAGAACCAATGACAGGTGCCAGGTGTCCGCTCACCCACATCTTACCAACGCCATTGCCCAGCCGGCGGGAATAGCCATCGGCATAACCAATGCGCACCGTGGCAACGAGGGTTTCTTCTTTTATTACACCACGGCGGCCATAGCTCACCGTATCGCCAGCCTGCAGGCGTTTTAGCTGCGCAATGGTAGATCGAAGCGTAGCCACCGGTTGCAGTTCCAGGCTTTCCGTAGCGATCTCAATTCCATATAGTCCAATACCTAAGCGCACCATATCCAACTGTAGTTGCGGGTGCCGGATAATAGCAGCCGAGTTGGAAATATGTTTTAAGAAAGGATAAGCCAGGCTTTTTTCTAATTGATTTGCTGCAGTCGTAAAAATCGCTGCCTGTTCCAATGTATAGGCATCCTGCGCGGCATCTTCGCTGGCAGCCAGGTGACTGAAGGCGGATTGCACTTTTATCCAACGCGATGCTGCAAGCATTGTACTAAGTTCTTCTATCTCTCCTATAGCAAAACCGAGTCGGTGCATACCGGTCTCGATCTCTATATGCACCGGATAACCCGTTAAACCCTGCCCTTCCAGGTAGGCCTCAAATTGGCGGAGAATAGCAAAGGAATAGAGAACCGGTTGCAAACTATGTTCTACCAACGCCGCAAAGCCGGAGGCATCCGCATTCATTACCATGATGGGAACGGATATGCCAGCCTTGCGCAGCTCGATGCCTTCATCGGCATAGGCCACGCCTAAGTAATCAATGCCATGAAACTGAAGTGTCGCAGCGATCTCCGAGGAGCCACTGCCGTAGGAGAAGGCTTTCACCATTGCCATGGTCTTGGTGCCCGGCTGCAGTAAACTTTGATAACCTTTGAGGTTATGCGCCAATGCATTCAGGTTGATCTCCATAACGGTTTGGTGCACCTTGGTTTCCAGCGCCGTCACGATGCGTTCGAACCGGAAATGCCGGGCGCCTTTTATCAATACGGTTTCGCCGGCGAAAGAAGCAGTGCGTAACGTGGCTAAAAAACTTTCCGTATCCGGGTAAGCCTGCAGCTGCATGCCATCGGGCAATTGCAGGGGCAGGTATTGCGAAATACCACTGCCGATTGCCACCACTTTATCGATCCGGTGCTGCACCAGTGCCTGCGCAATGGCATCGTATAATTCTACAGCACCTTTGCCAGATTCTACAAAGTCAGATAGGATGACGGTGCGGCCTTCCCCTTTTTTCTGTTGCGCTAAAAAGTTGAGTGCGCCTTGCAGGGAAGTAAGATCAGCGCTGTAGCTGTCGTTGATCAAAGTGCTGCCACCGGCGCCATGAGCTAATTGCAGGCGCATGTCAATGCGATGCACTGTTGCCAGCCGCTCGTTGATAGTAGCTGCATCATATCCTAAATGCAGCAAAACGCTGCAACAGGTAAGCCCATTGGCAATGGAAGCTTCGTCTGAAAAAGGCAACTGGAAATGGAGTTCAGAATCTTTGTAGAGACAAACGACATCAGCGTTAATAGTGACCTTTTTTTGGAGCACCTGCATCGTTGAGCCACTCTCTTCGCCCCAGGTAAATACCTTGTTGCCAGCTTCTACCCATAGTGGTGGCGCGATGATCGTATCTACATTTTGGAATAGACCCAGCTTTTCCTCTAACTTTTGCTGTAGCGATGAAAAGCCTTCGCTGTGCGCTTCGCCAAGGCTGGTCAATACGCCGATAGTTGGCTGTATGATGTTTTCCAAAGCCCGCATTTCACCCCTTTTAGAAATACCGGCTTCAAAAATGCCCAGTGTATGTTGCTCCTCCATTTGCCAAACACTGAGTGGCACACCCACCTGAGAGTTATAACTTTTCGGGCTTCTAACAATATTAAAATCGGGATGTAATAGCTGGTACAGCCATTCCTTCACCACCGTTTTTCCATTACTGCCCGTGATGCCGATAACCGGGATAGAAAACTGCCGGCGGTGATGCACCGCTAAACTTTGCAACGCTCCTAATACATCGGGCACGGTATAAAAAACCGCATCGTTATAATCTTCCGCTACCGGTGACTTATCCACTACAAAATGGCGAACGCCGGCTTTGTATAGTTGTGGGATAAAAAGGTTTCCTTTCCGCTGCACACCCGGCAGGGCAAAGAAAAGGGTTGTGCCGACTACTACCAGTTTGCGGCTATCCGTAAGCAGGTGCTCGATAGGTGCATCCGGAGCCGAAAGATTGGTCTCCGGCGCAATGATCGCTGCTATGTTGGAAGCCGTATAGGTCATTCGGACATGCTTCCATCGTCATAATCCGGTGGCGTGTTCTTGCGGGCATGATAGATAGAGTACCACACAGAACCTCCAAGGCACGCTACAATGACCAGCAGCGATACCCAGATCGGCACATGAATATGGAAGAATTCCACCAACATTTTAAGCCCGATAAAGACCAGCACAATAGCAATGCCTTGCTGCAGGAAATCGAATTTGGAAACGGCGCCACGCATTAAAAAGAAGAGCGACCGCAAACCCAATACCGCGAAGATGTTGGATGAATAAATAACGATGGTATCGGTGGAGGTCAGCTCTTTTCCCACTTCTTTTACTACCCCCAACACAACGGGAATGGAATCCAGTGCAAAAACAATATCGGTTGCTGCAAGAATAAATACAACCACTGCTAAAGATGTCAGGAATGTTTTTCCATCTCTTTTGATTATGTACTTGCCAGCGGCAGGCTCCGATGTTACGCGGAACATCTTTGTAATGATCTGGTAGATCTTCGATTCGCCAGGATTGAATTCTTCCTCATCTCCTTTCGAGAATAATTTGATACCCGTATAGACCAGGAAAGCACCAAAGATGTAAAGCACCCAGCTAAAGCGTTCTACTAATTCGATACCTACCGCAATGAAAATGATACGGAAAACAATGGCTAGCAAAATCCCTATTAACAGGGCTCTGCCGGCATCATCCTCATTTACTTTAAAGAAGGTGAAGATGAGGATGAATACAAAAATGTTATCAATGCTCAGGCTCCACTCCATGAGGTAAGCCAGGATGTATTTTACTGCCGGACCGCTGCCTGCATCTACCCACAAATAACCACCAAAAGCTAAGGAAAGGCCAACCCAAAAAAGTGTTTGGTAAAGTGCCTTTTTAATAGTGATCTGTTCACCCTTTTTGCTGAGCAAGCCCAGATCAAAGACAAGGGCCACCAATAAGATAGCGCCAAAAATTACGTAGGTCCATTGGTCATGTGTCATAGTTCCAAGCTAAAGGTGAGGAGGCAAAGATACTTAACCGCCATCCGTTGGCAAGCTAAGCCGTAGCATACTTTCTCCTGCGCAGGTATTGAAAAAGTGTGCCAAAGCCAATGATCAGGGCAATGGGCAACACGATATTGATCGCCTGCCATTTGGTGCGCTCTTCTTCTACCCGCTTTGGATCCAGCAAGCGCAGGGTATATTCCTTGGCGCGGGTTTGTAAAATATCGGACGGGTTTACCAGGTACTCCAGGCTGTTGGTAAAGAAATCCTTGTTCGCATAAGTATAGCGGGTAAAAAGATTCATGCCCATCGGCAGCGGTCCCATAGAAGGGCTGAACTGGTTCATGGCAATGTCCCCGTCCGATACGACAATCATCTTGCCCGGCTGCGTAGTTTGACCCAAAAAAGGAACACCATAAGCAGCTAATGAGTCCTGGGTGGCACGGGGCGCCCTGCCCCTATACAAGGAACGAAAATTGCCCTCCAGCAACACTGCGATCGGCACATTCCGCTGCCGGAACAGTTTTTCATCCGGCGCTATTTGCAGGAATTCAAAATCAATCTTGGCAGGTGCCGGTAATAAGCGGCTATTATTAGAGGTTTGCAGCAACACCGTTTTGCGAATGCCTTCGGCTTCTACCGTATCCAATTTGGTTGGAAAGAGGGATCGAACGCCGTCGAGGTTTTTAGAGATGGGATGTTCAGAGCCATTCAGCACTGGGAAGAAAGGCCAATCCACCACGCTTTGCTGGCCGCCTTCGCCACTTACCCGCGGTAGCTGATCGCTTTGGCGGTCCTGCACCAGGGTTTGATCGAGGCGGACGCCATAGTTGAACAGCAGGTCCTCTAAATTCAATCCCCTGTCAAAAGCTATAAAGCCCTGCGATTGGTAAAGGCTATCGAACTCAGCGTACATATTATCAATCATCCAGAACACTTTTCCGCCGTTCATGATGTATTGATCAATCTTTAATTTATCGGCATCAGGAAACGGACGGGTTGGCTTTAAGATGACCAGGGCATTGATCCCTTTCGGAATAAAAGGCGCTTCCGCAATATTGAAAGTATCGGTGCGATATGACTCCTGCAATGTTATAAATGCATCATTGATATTGTAGCCCCAGGTTTCCCCATGACCTAATGCATAAGCCACAATGGGTTTTTCTTTTGCTGTCAGCTTTTCAATGGCTGAAGCAAATTTGTATTCGATAGAGGCTTCTACATTATTATATAATTCCGCCAATTGCTCAGGCTCGGTACCAAATGATTTAGCGCCTTTTAGAAGATCAACACCAACTGCTTTATCGCCATACCGAATGACTGCGCCATGAAGGATCTTACTCACTTCCAGTTTATCGCCCACCTTAGCCGGCGCATTCAATTGTACGGGAAAGAGATTGTAATTCGAGTACAGGGAATCTTCTACAAGGCGTACTGCTGCTGTATCTGTGCCAGCATACGGATTGATAAAATTATATTGGAGCTGAGCGCCACCATACTCCTTAGAAGCCGCTAAAAAATCTTCGATAGAAGCCCGAAACTTGCGAACAACTGCCGGCAATTCCGAACCTTCAACAAATACATCAATTGTAACAGTGCTACCCAGATTTTGCAAAAGCTTTTGTGTAGGCTTACTTAGTGAATACCGCTTCTCTTCGGTTAGGTCAAAGCGGGCATGAACGAGTGCTGCTAAAATATTAATAGCAACCAAGGCCACAATTGCAACGATCCATAGACTCTTTCCTTTCATATTCTTCTCCTATCTTTTTTGGATGTTTTGCTTTGTTATGAATAGAAAAAAAAGAATCAAACTCAGAAAATAAATAAGATCTCTCGTATCTAACACACCACGGCTAATGCTGCTGTAATGGAAATCAATACCAATCATTTCAATATAATAATCAATACCCGCTGACAGCCCTGGCAACTGCGAGACCGCGTTAAATCCATAATACAAAACGATTAGAGCAATCAGACTGATGATAAATGAAACAATGGAGTTGGGTGTGAAACTGCTCACGCAGATACAGATAGCAGTAAAGACTGCCGCCAGGAAAAGCAGCCCGATATAAGACCCGATGGCAGCACCGGAATCAATGCCAGTAGTAGCCGCTAAGCTGTTGATGCTGAAGTAATAAACAATGGTAGGCAGCAACGCAATGATGACGATCACCAAGCTACCCAAAAATTTGCCGGTTACAATTTGCCAGGCTGTCAATGGCTTGGTGCGCAACACTTCGAAGGTGCCGGCCCGGTATTCATCCGCAAAGCTGCGCATGGTAATGGCGGGTATGAGGAAAATCAATATCCAGGGCGCAAAAGAAAAAAAATCATCCAGCGTAGCATAGCCGTTCTCTAAAATATTATTCCGGAAAACAAACAGCACCAAGCCGTTCACCAACAGGAAAACCACGATGGCGATGATGCCGGTGAGGCTGCTGAAAAACTGAGCCAGTTCTTTTTTACAGATGGAGATCATGAGTGAAATGTAAAATGCGAAATTCTGAATGTAAAATAAGGAATTCTGAACCAGATGTCTGAACCTGGATTTGGGCGGATTTGTAAGATGATGAGGAAAGCTAATTACTAAGAGGATTGTTCTCATTCCAAGAGCAGTCATCTCTTGCTACGATAGAAACTTCTTAACTAGTATCTAAAAAGGTGTCTCTGAATGCACGGGTTTGCTTCGCGAGGCGCTCGCAATGACGTTTATATCACAAAGCCTCCGATTATATCGAAGGCTTTGAATTTCTTCCAAATCCTATAACTCCACCCAAATCCAGGTTCAGACTATACAGCGAAACTTTCGCCGCAGCCACAAGTCCTGCTGGCATTCGGGTTATTAAAATAAAAGCCTTTACCATTCAATCCATCAGAGAAATCCAGCATCGTATTCACCAGGTATAAAAAGCTTTTCAGGTCCGTCACTACTTTAATCCCGTTGTCTTCAAACACCTGGTCCATTGGCTTCTGCTCGTTGTCAAAATCCAACTTATAACTCAGTCCGGAACAGCCACCGCCAACAACTCCTACCCGTAAAAAGTAGGATGGATCATCAGCAATACCGGCATCCTGCATTAGCTGCCGTGCTTTGTCACGGGCTTTATCGCTTACATAAATTGCATTTGCCCCCAGCTCCGCCTTTGGCAGAGAACTTATGTCAACCTTATTTTCTTTTTCTGCAATCATATTTTACAGCTTTGAGCTGTTAGCTACAAGCTTCTAGAACCAAAAGGCTCATTACTGTTAGCTTGTGGCTTGCAGCTATTTTAATGAATCACGCTCTCTTCAAACTTAAAGGCTTCCATGCCATTCTTTTGACGGTAGTCGTTGATCGCTGCTTTAATAGCATCTTCAGCCAATACCGAACAGTGAATCTTCACCGGCGGCAAATTCAATTCTTCTACGATCGCCATATTATCAATGGTGATGGCTTCGTCAATGCTCTTGCCTTTCAGCCACTCGGTAGCTACGGAAGACGAAGCGATGGCAGAACCACAGCCAAAGGTTTTGAATTTGGCGTCTTTGATGATACCGGTTGCGTCATCCACTTCTATTTGCAAACGCATTACGTCGCCGCACTCGGGGGCGCCAACCAAACCAGTACCAACCGTGCTTTTGCTTTTGTCCAACGTGCCCACATTTTGCGGGTTGTTGTAATGTTCTAATAATTTATCGGAGTATGCCATGATCTTAATTTAAAATTTGATAATATGCTAATTTGATAATGAAACAGCCATCAGCTACTTATTTAATGATGCGCCCATTCGATCGAATCCATATCCACGCCTTCCTTATACATTTCCCAGAGTGGGCTCAATTCACGGAGTTTGATAACCGTTTTTGATACCTGCTCAATCGTGTAATCGATCTGCTCTTCGGTGGTATAACGTCCCAATCCAAAACGCAGCGAACTATGTGCCAGGTCATCGCCTAAACCAAGCGCTTTCAGCACGTAAGAAGGCTCCAATGAAGCCGACGTACAAGCCGAACCAGAGGAGAGTGCAATGTCCTTATTGAAGCCCATCAACAAACCCTCGCCTTCTACATATTTGAAAGAGATATTCGCTACATGTGGTAGGCGATGCGCCGGGTTGCCGTTTACATAGGCTTCTTCCAGGCTCATCAAAGCGGTTTCCAACTTATCGCGCAGCTTGCTCAAGCGCTCTGCATCCTGCGCCATTTCGTTGCGAGCTAGTTCGCAGGCTTTACCCAAACCTACAATACCCGGAACGTTGAGGGTACCACTGCGCATGCCTCTTTCGTGTCCGCCGCCGTCCATCTGGGCGGTTACTTTTACACGAGGGTTTTTGCGGCGAACATATAAAGCACCAACGCCTTTTGGACCGTACATTTTATGTGCAGTTAACGCCAGCAAATCAATCTTGTCTGCGTTCACATCCACCGGAATTTTACCAACAGCTTGCGTGGCATCTGTGAAAGTTAATACACCATGCTTGCGGGCGATCTCACCAATTTCTTTCATCGGCATCACGGTACCGATCTCGTTATTGGCGTACATGATAGCGATCAAAATGGTTGTTGGCCGGATAGCGGCTTCCAGTTCTGCCAGGTCAATTAATCCATCAGGCTTTACCTGCAGATAAGTTACTTCCGCACCTTCTTTTTCGAGGTGCTTGCAAGTATCTAAAACGGCTTTGTGCTCGATATTGCAGGTAATGATATGATTGCCTTTCTGGGCATACATTTCAAAGATGCCTTTGATCGCCAGGTTATCGGCTTCCGTGGCGCCAGAGGTAAAAATAATTTCTTTCGGATCGGCACCGATCAGCTTCGCCACTTGCTCGCGGGCATAATCAACGGCTTCTTCAGCCTTCCATCCGAACGGGTGGTTGCGGCTGGCTGCATTACCAAAGCTTTCTGTGAAATAAGGTATCATGGCTTCCACTACCCTTGGATCACAAGGAGTGGTGGCATTATGGTCGAGATATACGGGAAGTTTCAACATAGTCTTGTTCGTTCAGACTGCAAATTTACTTCAAAATAGGCGGCTGCCGGAATTAAATCCCTGTTACACCGCTAATTTTACCTTAATTAGTAAACAACCAAAGATGCTTAAAGTTGAACATATTGGAATCGCGGTAAAATCCTTGTCTCTTTCTGTGCCTCTGTTTGAAAAGCTGCTGAACAGCCAGTGCTATAAAACGGAAGAAGTGGCTTCTGAAGCTGTTGCAACAGCATTTTTCAGGCAGGGCGACACCAAGATCGAACTACTGGAATCCACTACGGAAGATGGGGTTATTCGGAAGTTCATTGATAAAAAAGGTGAAGGCATTCACCATATTGCCTTTGAGGTAGCAGATATTTTATCGGAAATGGAGCGGCTGAAAGGAGAAGGTTTTCTGCTTCTAAACGAAACACCTAAGGATGGCGCTGACAATAAGCTTGTTTGTTTCCTGCACCCGAAAGACACAAATAGCGTGTTGATCGAGCTTTGCCAGGAGAAGGGATAAAAAAAAGCCCTTGCTTCTGCAAAGGCTTTTCAAACAAATGCCCTGCTTTATAAGTTTACCTTTTGAGCAATATTGATGTCTTTAAAATTCGTAACGATCATTACGTAGTAACCTTTCTGGTCATGCTTATCCACCATCACTTGCCCTACAGGTTGATGCAACGTTTCTTTACTTACCACTCGACCACTTATAGAGATCAACCGAATCTCCACTGATCCTTTAACCTCCTGTGAAAATTGAACCGAAAGCTTGCCATAAGCAGAAATTATCCTCACATCCAAAGCATCGTTCTTATTAAAAGAACGGATGGTGGTATAACCAAAACGTCCATCAGTATCTACCTGCTTGACGCGGTAATAAACCATCCCAGAGGAGATAGAAACATCTGTAAAATTATACACAATGCGATGGGTAGAATTCCCTGCAGCGCTTACAGTTCCCGCTACTGTCCAATTAGTGCCGCCAGAACTACGCTCTATTTCAAAATGCTTGCTGTTCTGCTCTTGTGCCGTAGTCCATTGTACCAAAACAGCATTAGATTTAGCCGCAAGACTAAAGGAAGAAATTTTAACCGGCAATACCTGGAAAGCCCCGAAACCGCTGTTTCCAGACACAGGCTCGTATCCATTACTGGTTGCAGTAAGCAGCAAGGCATTCTGACTGGCGGCTATTTGGATGTCCGTGCCCGAAAGCTGTTGATCACCGATCCTAAGCTTTTGAGCGGAGCTTCCGCTACCATCCACAATGCCTCCGGATTGAACAAAGACAGCACTATTTGCATCAAGCGTCAGCTTTCCGTTTCCTACAAATTGCAAGGTGCCATACACCATTACAATAAGCTTACTGGATCCTAAATTCTGATGATCATCAATGATGACAACATTACCAGCCGGGATAAACACCGTATCTGTATTGGCAGGTACACGGTTTAAATCCCAGGTACTATTCGATTTCCAGTTGCCATTATTGATCTTGAGCTTGATCTTAGGTGCCGCTACGGAGCATACTGAAATAAGCACAAGGCTTAGGAGAAGGGTTGACTTTCTCATAGTGATACGGATTTTAGGGTTCCCAATTAAGGAGACTTAGTTTTCTACTTAGGGTTATCAATAATCAACTATTGTTCTCTAATGAGTACTGCTTAGTTGATTATTTATAATGTAAAAATAGTAGCCAAATATTGCCAACCAACAGTACTTGTACTCTTTTTAAGGTAGTAGTTTTTCGATGAAAAACCTAGTAGTTCCCCCTTAGCAGACTACTGGGTAATGACAATATTATCCTGGAAGAATGCAGGAGTGTAGAAAGATTTACATGAAAGGGTTGAAGAGAAAATTCAGATAATGACAACTAAAACTCGTTGCCAATAGAACCGGCGTTTTCAATACCTAATTTCTCAACAGCTGCCTGGGCGGCAATTTGAGAAGCGTCCTTTTTATTGAAAGCTTTGCCTTGGGCAATCACTTTTCCATTAATAACAGCGCCGATAGTAAATAGCCGCCTGCCATTTTCCAAATGCTCATTTAAGGTTTCAAACTCCAGGGTTTTACCGTTTTTATTTACCCACCCATAAAGTTTGTTCTTGTGATTGATCTCTAAGGTTTCCAGATCATCCATGTGCATGTGCGGCATAATAAGCCTTTCGGCCACCCATTTAGCGGTTTTTTTGTAGCCTTTGTCCAGGTAAACTGCACCTACTAAGGATTCCAGTGTATTTCCAAAGATCTGGCTGCTTTTGAGCGATGCATCTGACTTATTATAGAGTGTTAGCTTTTTTAATCCCATGCGTATGGCAATATCATTCAGTTGCTGGCGGTTCACCATTTTGCTTCGCATTTCGGTAAGAAAGCCCTCCTCTTTATAGGGGTAGCGTTTGAACAGGTATTCGGCTACCAAGGCGCTTAGGATCGCATCGCCTAAATATTCCAGGCGCTCATTATTCTCATCGCTGGTTTCTTTGATAGAGCGGTGGGTAAGCGCGGTTTTATAAAGAGAGATATTGTTGGGAGAATAGCCAAGCAACCCTTTCAGGCTTTTCTTAAAATCCGGGTCAGTCTTCTTTTTATAAAAGGTTTTCCAAAAATCCACGCTTGAAGTTAAAAGCCAAAAATCAAAAGTCAAAAACTATCTTAACAACAACCGGAGAGAAGCTTATTTGTATTTTTTAAAGATCACGCAGGCATTATGCCCGCCAAAGCCAAACGTATTGCTTAAGGCGGCATTTACTACCCGCTCCTGTGCTTTGCCAAACGTGAAGTTCAGGCGAGAATCGAGTTCCGGATCGTCGGTAAAATGGTTAATGGTAGGCGGCACAATATCATCCTGCACACTCATGATACAGGCTATGGCCTCAATCACGCCCGCTGCACCAAGGCAGTGCCCGGTCATTGATTTGGTAGACGAGATATTCACTTTATACGCATGTTCGCCAAATACTCCTTGGATCGCTTTTACTTCCGCCAAATCACCTAACGGTGTTGACGTGCCGTGTGTATTGATATAATCAATATCGGTCGGCTGCATACCCGCGTCATCCAATGCCTGGATCATTACATTCCTGGCACCCAACCCTTCCGGGTGAGGCGCTGTAATATGATGGGCATCCGCAGTGGCGCCCGCACCGGCTACTTCGCAATAGATCTTAGCACCGCGGGCTAAGGCATGTTCCAGCTCCTCGAAAACCAGTACGCCGGCTCCTTCACCCATCACAAAACCATCGCGGTCTTTGTCGTAGGGCCGAGAGGCGGTTTTGGGATCTTCATTGCGTTCGCTCAAAGCCTTCATGGCGTTAAAGCCACCGATGCCGGCTTCGCTTACCACGCATTCCGCCCCACCGGTAATAATAATATCGGACTTCCCCAACCGTATTAAGTTGAGCGCTTCCATCATCGCGTTGGTGCTGGAAGCACAAGCGCTGACAACAGAAAAATTTGGACCCCGAAAGCCATGGCGCATGGAGATGTGACCAGCAGCGATATCAGAGATCATCTTAGGGATAAAGAAAGGATTGAAACGCGGCGTTCCATCTCCTTTGGCAAAATTCATTACCTCTTCCTGGAAAGTGATCAAACCACCTATACCGGAAGCATAAACAACACCCACACGATCCACATTGACATTGTCCTTGTTGATACCCGCATCCTGTACCGCGAAGTCAGAAGCGACAATCGCCGTCTGTGAAAAGCGGTCGAGCTTGCGGGCTTCTTTACGATCCATATAGTTCGTCGGATCGAAATTTTTAATTTCGCAGGCAAAACGCGTCTTGAATTTAGAGGCATCGAATTGCGTGATCTCAGCACAGCCGCTCACACCATTACGCAGATTATTCCAGTACTCCGTGATGGAATTTCCCAGCGGCGTCAGACAGCCCATTCCGGTAACAACAATGCGTTTCAGTTCAATGGTTTTTCCAGCGCTCATAATGTTAAGGCAAAAGTAAAAAGGTAAAATTTAAAAGGTTTCTTAATCCAAAGCCACCGTTTTGAATTTATCTTTTTCCATTTTGAATATTCTGCTGTAAGATAAAACCGCCTTCACTGCAGGATTGCAAGGAAGGCGGAATAAGATAGCCCTTTATCGGAGGTGGTCAGTTTCGTTATTTAGCGTGCTCTTCGAGGTAAGACACAGCTTGTCCTACAGTCGTGATCGTTTCAGCCTGTTCGTCAGGGATAGAAATATTGAATTCCTTTTCGAATTCCATGATCAGCTCTACGGTGTCTAATGAATCGGCACCTAAGTCGTTTGTAAAAGAAGCTTCGGTGGTCACTTCTGCTTCGTCAACGCCAAGCTTATCAACGATGATCTTTTTTACTCTTGCTGCGATGTCTGACATTTTGTAAAAGTTTGGTTATTATGTGGTGCAAAAATAGAAGGTTTTTGAAATAAATCATCACCTGATTCTTTCCATGCAAATTTGCGTCTTTTTTTAGCTATAATTGTAATCCGAAACGCCTTTGCAACCAGCAGCAATTGGAAGTATTTTGAAACGCCTTAACCCTTTTTCATGGCATTAATGATCATTGACCACGGCACACCCAAGTATCAGCAGATGGTAAAGTTGCGGGAAGATATTCTGCGGAAGCCCCTGGGACTGCATTTTACACCCGAAGAACTGGAAAGTGAAAAAGATAATCTGCTGATGGCTGCTTATGAAGACGATCAACTATTGGGCTGCTGCATGCTGGTGGAAGAAGGCCCGCAGACCGTGCGGCTTCGGCAAATGGCCGTGCTGAATGACCTGCAGGGTAAAGGCGTTGGAAAGGCCCTGATGAACTTTGCCGAGAACCTGGCCCGCGACCGTGGCTACAAAACCATCACCATGCATGCCCGCAAGAACGCCATCGGGTTTTACGAGAAGATGGGCTATAAAGTGAGAGGTGAAGAGTTTGAGGAGATCACGATTCCACATTACGTGATGGAGAAGCAACTGTAGAAGTTTGAAGTTTGAAAAATAACTTCGAAAATTTGATAGGTTCAATTTCTACTATCTTGGTTCCTGAAATTTTATTCCTCATTCCTCATTCCTCATTCAATTATTCATCATTCATTATTCATCATTCTCACTTCTTCACTTTCTCTTTTAGCAAATGCCTTAATTCCTGCACTTTATCCGAATCCTCAAAAGCCCCTTTTGGAATTAAAAAGAAAGAGGTCGCATTAAAATAAAAGTAGAAGAAATAAGGCGTCTCCATTGTCTTGCTCAATTCATTCCAGGCCCAGGAGCGGGAGCCGCGTTCATTTCCCAGGTCAAAACCCACCTCCGTAAAGTTCATAGTGAAATGGTCTTTAAAAGTAGCTGCCTGGCGATAGACGATCCCCGGCAGAATGAACCAGAAAGAGATCATCAGCACAAACCACAGCATGGAGCCTACGATAAAAGCCAGCGGCAATATCTTTTTAAAATAGAAAAGCAGCAGCGAAAACAACGCGAATACATTCACCAGGACGATCATGATCCGGATCTCGGCGCGGCTTAGAAAATGGTAACGCAGCGCCTGTATCACACTCTTCTTTTCATACGAAAAATGAATCGTCATCATCCTTTCAGGGGGTTTTTAAGTCATTTTCGTTAATGCTCCAACTGGCCAACCGCTCGCCCTTAACGCTTAAAAATTCTACCTTCAACTGGCGTTGTTTAGCAGGACCACTCACGCTGATGCGGCTATAGTTCTGCACTTCCACCAACGTACCTGGGATGCGGGCCGGGTTCGCTTCTTCTTTGGTACCCGTCACTTTCGAAACACCGGAGGTGAGTGGCGAGTTGGTAATATCATAAAGCGGGTAAGTTCCAGCTCTGTTATATTTAATGACTTCGCTGTGATGCCGGTCTCCCGTTAAAAATAGCACACCGTTTATTTTCTCCAAGTGTAAAAAAGAAAGCAACTCGTTGAACTCTGTTGGATAATCCTGCAAGCTTTCTGACGAAGACTTTAGGTTGAGGGTTTGATTACCTGTAGCAATTAGTTTAAATGTGGCCTTACTGGTAAGCAAGGCATTCTTCAGCCATTCCATTTCCTGTGCACCCCACATACTTTTGGCACCATTTGGTTTCCCATCAATCGTTGTCTCCATCTCGTTACTGCTGCGAAACCAGCGGTCATCCATCATAAAAATATCTACGTCCGCATAGCTAACCATGGTGTAGATGCCTTCTTCGTTCTCGCCATACGATGGATTGCTCCAGTATTTTTTAAAGATCTCACGGCTCTCCTTTTTTAAAACAAAGCTTTTGTCCGCATCGTTCGGACCATAATCGTGATCGTCCCAAATGGCATAATGTGGCATAGCTTTCAGCAAGGGCTGCAATACAGGCTGGCTGCGGTCGCGATGGGCACGGTATTGCAAACCCGAAGCACTGTAGAAATCCACTTCCCGGTAATACCAGTTATCGCCCAGCCATAAAGTAAAGGCGGCCTTTTCTTTGGCCATTGTTTCAAAAATGGATGAATCGCCACCATAAGGCTTGCCGTGACGGTCATAAACGGGTTCGTTCACGTAAGAACAAGAACCTGTAAGAAAACTAAAGTCAGGTGCAGGCTTCCGCCATTGCCAGAGGTCCTTGGTGGTGAACTCACCGGTTTGCCTGGCAGCTTTTCCATCTATCACAAAACGATATTGGTAAGTGGTATTGGGTTCCAGGTTGGCAATAATAAATTGAATGGGGTTATACGTACCCCCTAAAACGCCTTTGTATGGCAAACTATTCCATTTTGCTTGCCCTTTCTTCAAATAAGCCAACTGTATGCTTTTAACGGCTGGCGTTAGTTCTATCCAGATCCTGGCGTCCCGCAGTTCCACCTGCCCCAGCATGGGACCGGCTACAATTTGCGAAAAACCGTTTAGTTTCACTAATAGGCAAAACAGGCAGAGCAATAGAATTTTCATTCGTTTTTGGAATTGGCCTAAAGATACTCTGGCAAGCTTTATCTGGATAGCTGAAATTAAAAAGCCTCCAAAAACTGGAGGCTTTAAAAATATGGAAAGACATTACTTGTTCATCAGTTGCTTCGCTTCAATGCTTAAAGTAGCATGCGGCACGGCACGAAGGCGAGCCTTGTCAATAAGCTTCCCGGTAACGCGGCAAATGCCATAGGTTTTGTTCTCTATCCGCATGATGGCTTTTTCCAGATGATCAATGAACTGGATCTGGCGGCTGGCCATCTGGCTTAGCTGCTCCCGCTCCATGCTCATGCTGCCATCTTCCATGGTCATATAGCGACCTTCGTCCATGTCACCGCTTTCGTCTTTGCGGGTAACCAGGCCTTGCAGGTAAGCCAACTCTTTCTTAGCGGTATCGAGTTTCCGGTTAATAAGGTCGCGAAACTCCCTCAGATCGGCATCGGAATAGCGCTGAGAGGTTACGTTATCTTCCTGCTTAATGCTGTTGGCGTCTAACACAGACTTCGTAAAATCAGGATTATATTTAACAGACTTTGTGGTTGATGTTTTTGGCACTACAAATGGTTTAGCGGGTTTCGCGGGTTCTTTCTTCACGGGTGCCTGGGCGACCGGTTTAATGGCCGGCTTAATTTCCGTTTGTGTCTTTGCAGCAACAGCTGGCTTTTTAACGGGTTCAGGAGCCTTGGCTTTAGCCACTGCTTTCGCAGGTGTCGCTTTTGCCGGAGCGGCTTTTACAGGTGCCGCTTTCGCTGGCGTTTTTGCTGGCGTTTTCGCTACAGGCTTTGGCTGGGGCTTAGGCGCTTGCTTCGGTTGAGCTTTAACGGGCGCTGCTTTTTTAGGCACTGCTTTCTTAGGTGCCGGAGCCGCTTTTTTAGGGGCTGCTTTTGCAGTGGCTTTAGCAGTTTGCTTTTTTACAGGCGTTGCTGCTTTTTTAGCTCCAGGAGCTACTTTCTTAGGTGCTGTGGCTGACTTTTTAGCAGGAGCAACTACCTTTTTAGAGGCTACAGGCTTTGAGGCGGGCTTGGTGTTTTTGGTGGGCGTAGGCTTCGCTGCTGCCTTGGGGGCAGGTTTCGGTGCCGCTTTTTTAGCTGGCGGTGCAGGTTTAACTGCTTTTTTGGGGGCTGCTTTTTTTGTTGCCATACGGTTTACCCATTTTTTAATAGGATGACTTTCAATAGATTATCGTTAACTTCTATTTCTGTGCCACCGCTAATGTCTGATTTTATGTCCAGCTTGTCTGCCAGAATTTCGGCGCAAATATAGCTATTATACCTCTCCAATGATGCTTTGATGCCATTATTGGCAGCCACCTCTACGGTCACCCGGTCAGTTAGTTCAAAGCCGTTATCCTTCCGAAGGCGTTGCAACCGGTTTACAAATTCCCGGGCATCGCCTTCCTGGGCAAGCTCAGGCGTAATGTTTATATCTAGCGCAACCGTCAGGGCGCCTTTGCTGGCCACGGACCATCCGGGAATGTCTTCGCTGGTAATTTCTACTTCGCTTAATAGCAGTTCTACCTCTTCTTCTCCCCCTAAGTCCATCATATAGTGGCCCTGCTTTTCAAACTGGGCAATGTCATGCTGGGTAAATGCAGCCAAGGCATTGCTTACCGTCTTCATTTTAGCACCCAGTTTTTTACCCAAGGCTACAAAGTTGGGCCTGATCTTCTTTTTAATGAATCCTTCCGAATCCACCAGGTATTCGATCTCCTTAATATTCACTTCTCCTTTGATCAACTCCTCTACTTTTTCTAATTGCTCTTGCATGAGGGAATTAAAAACCGGGATCAGCACTTTTTGTAGGGGCTGGCGGACTTTTATATTTACCTTTTTACGCAACGAAAGCACCAGTGATGACACTTGCTGGGCTGCTACCATCCGCTCTTCCAATAAGGTATCGATCAATTCTTCTTTAGCCACAGGGAAACTGATGTGATGAACCGATGCCTGCCCATGCTTACCAGTTACGGCATTCAGGTTCAGGAAAAGTTCATCGCTAAAGAAAGGCGAGATCGGCGCCATCAGGCGAACGACGGTTTCTAGGCACTCATAAAGCGTTTGGTAAGCCGCAATTTTGTCGCCCTCGTACTCTCCTTTCCAGAAGCGGCGGCGGCATAAACGCACATACCAGTTCGACAGCTGCTCATCTACAAAATCTTCTATCAGGCGACCGGCCTGTGTAGGTTCATAATCGTCAAATGCAGCTGTTGTCTTTTTGATCAGCGTTTGCAGACTCGATAAGATCCAGCGGTCAATTTCAGGCCGTTCCGCTACCGGGATATAAGCCTCCTTGAACGTAAAGCCATCCACATTGGCGTAAAGCGCAAAGAATTGGTAGGTATTATATAGTGTGCCGAAAAACTTACGCTGGATCTCCTTAATACCTTCTATATCAAACTTCAGGTTATCCCACGGCGACGCATTGGTGATAAGGTACCAGCGGGTAGCATCGGCGCCAAAGTCTTCGATTGTTTTGAAGGGATCTACGATATTTCCCAACCGTTTGCTCATTTTAGTCCCGGTTTTATCCAGCACTAAACCGTTGGAAACAACAGTTTTATAAGCGACGCTGTCAAACAACATCACTGCCAGCGCATGCAGGGTATAAAACCAGCCACGGGTCTGGTCTACGCCTTCGGCAATAAAAGAAGCTGGAAAAACCTCACCCCAGCCCTCTCCTAAAAGAGAGGGAGTACGGTCGCCTGTGGTGGAAGACGGTGGCTTTCCAAACGGGTAATGCCATTGGGCATAAGGCATGGCGCCGGAATCAAACCACACATCTATCAGGTCCGGTTCGCGGAGCATGGGCTTGCCGCTTGGCGATACCAGCACTACTTCATCCACATAAGGTTTGTGCAGGTCCAGGATGCCATCGTGCAAATAATTCTTGTTCACGTCACCACCCAGCACTTCCGATGCTTTGCGGATCTCGCTATTCAATTCTTCGATAGAGCCAATGCAAATTTCTTCACTGCCATCTTCCGTACGCCAAATAGGAAGCGGTGTGCCCCAATAGCGGCTGCGGCTGAGGTTCCAGTCCACGGCGTTCTCCAGCCAGTTGCCAAAACGACCGGTGCCCGTGCTTGCCGGTTTCCAGTTGATGGTCTTATTCAGCTCTACCATGCGATCTTTAACGGCGGTAGTGCGGATAAACCAGGCATCTAATGGATAATAGATAACAGCCTTATCAGTACGCCAGCAGTGCGGGTAGCTGTGTTCGTATTTTTCTACTTTAAAGGCACGACCTTCTTTTTTTAACTTAACGCAAATGTCAACGTTTACATCTTCGTAGCCAACTTCATCCTTATAGTCTTTAATATAGCGGCCACTGAACTCACCCAGTCCATCAACAAACTTTCCTTGGCGATTTACTAATACTTGCTTTTCTACCTTACCAAACTTGTTTACAACTGTGAAATAACCCAAATTGTATTTCTGTCCAACTTTAAAATCATCAGCACCAAAATCTGGAGCTGTGTGAACAATCCCAGTGCCGTCTTCCGTGGTTACAAAGTCACCTAATAAAATCCGCCATGGCCTTGCATCCGGGGTTAAAGACTTAAGAGAATCTATCGAATTCGCTTCATACGGAAGTAATTGCTCATACTCCAAGTTCTCAAGAGCCGCTCCCTTAAACTCGCTGATGATCTTATAGGGAATGATCTTATCCCCTTCTTTATAAGCTGCAAAGTCGGCATTCTCGCCTTCGGCTTTAAAATATTTATGCAGCAGCGCTTTTGCCAGCACTACGTTTTGTGCTTCGTGGGTATAAGGATTAAAGGTTTTGACCAGAACATAGTCAATGTTTGGTCCTACTGTCAACCCTAAGTTGGAAGGCAGTGTCCAAGGGGTTGTCGTCCATGCCATAAAAAACACCGGCTCACAGCCTAACGCTTCAAATAGGAAGTTTGCTCCTGTATCTTGCTTTGCTTTAAAAAGCACCGTTGCACTTGTATCCTTCACATTCCGGTAGGTTCCCTGCTGGTTCAGCTCATGCGAACTAAGCCCGGTTCCCGCAGCTGGGGAATAGGGTTGAATAGAGACACTCTTATAAAGAAAGCCTTTGTTATACAATTCTTTCAGGCACCACCAAAGGCTTTCAATGTATTCATTCGTGAAGGTCACGTAAGGCTTTTCGAGGTCCACCCAATAACCCATTTTGGTCGTGATCTCGTCCCACTTATCCTTGTATCGCAGCACGGCCTCGCGGCATTTCTGGTTGTAATCCGCTACGGAGATGGCCTTACCAATATCTTCTTTTGTAATACCCAACTCCTTCTCCACACCTAGTTCCACTGGCAAACCATGGGTATCCCACCCGCCTTTGCGCTGCACTTTATAGCCCTGCATGGTTTTATAGCGGCAAACGAGGTCTTTTAAAGTGCGGGAGATAACGTGGTGGATTCCAGGCATGCCATTGGCGCTCGGCGGACCTTCGTAAAACACGAAAGGCTCTGCACCTTCCCGCAGCTCCACGCTCTTCTGAAAGGCTTTTTCCCGTTCCCAGCGTTCCAGCATCTCCTTTTCAATGGAAGGAAGGTGCAAGCCTTTAAATTCTTTATATTGATTAGCCATAAGGCGTAAAAATTCGTTTAAAAAATGGGGGCAAAGGTAGTAAAAAGAGGCGGTTGAAGATAAGGGTTTCAAACGTTCAGAATCATTAAACGTTGTAGTGAATACCGCAAGCTCTTCGGCAATGGAGGAAGTTGCTGGTCGGTTCGACGACTGTGCGTAAAGCTTTATCGAAAGGATAGTCCCATCACAGCCGTTAGCCCTATCTTAGTTTTCTAAAACACCCGCTCATGTTTCGTTTACTGGCACCTCTTGCTTTTTCTGTTGGATTAAAAGTTACCAAAGATTCTATCACAACAAGCACTCCAATGCCAGCCGCAACTACCCAGCCGGTAAAAGTGAAAAGTTTGGAAACAAAGTCAACGCTTGTCCTGGCAAAAAAATAAAAGTTTGAAGGAAGCAGGAAATCCTGTTAGAGAAATTAATCTCGAGTTTAACCCAAGCCTACTAAAGCAACCATTGCTAATCCAGTCTCGTGTGCAGCTCTCTTTCCTATCCAGAGGAGCTTGAGGTGCTTTTTGCTTACCTTCGCCGCCTTTATCAAATGCGGAAAGAAGCTTCACAAACCCTGCGATTAGCCGTGCCCATCATCATTGGCGAGCTGGCGCAAATGGCGCTGCACATCATTGATACCGCCATGGTGGGGGCCATCTCCTACCAGCAACTAGCGGCTGCCGCCCTGGTCATGAGCGCCATGAACATTCCCTTTGTTTTTGGTATCGGGATGACCATTTCCGTTTCGCAGATGGTATCTATGGCGCATGGACGCAAAGACCCCGGTGCCGTATCGCATTATCTTTTCAATGGGTTCCTACTTTGCACGGTCACTTCCATTTTTATTTCCCTTGGATTGGTGTTGGGTAAGAACATGCTATACCACATGGGGCAAGACCCCGAAGTAGCCCGGTTGGCAGTTCCGTTTATGGAGCTGATGGGCTATTCCATCATCCCGATGCTGCTTTTTATGACGCTCAAGCAGTTTGCCGATGGATTGGAATTCACCAAAACCGCCATGCTGCTTTCCCTGGTGTCGCTGCCGATCAATATTTTTCTCAACTGGGTGCTGATCTACGGTAATCTTGGTGCGCCGCGTCTGGAACTGCTTGGCGCCGGTTGGGCAACGCTGATCACCCGCACCATCACGTTCATTGCTTTAGCCATCATTATCTTCCGTCACCAGACCTTTGCGCAATACATTGGCGTACGCCGCGAGCAATGGAAAATGCGGGGCAAAACAATAAAAGAACTGCTGGCCATTGGCGTACCCAGTTCCCTGCAAATTGGAATGGAAGCAGGAGCTTTCGCGGTGTCGGGCATTCTTATCGGCACTATCAGCGCCGTGGCGCAGGCGGCCCACCAGATCGCCTTGAGTTGCGCGGCTTTTACCTTTATGGTTTCGATGGGATTGGCGCAAGCAGGTTCTATCCGCATCTCGAATGCCTATGGGCAAGGCAAATGGGAAAAGATCTCGGTCATTGGAAAAAGCACGCTGGTCACCGCTTTGATCTACGGTATCATTTGCGCCATTGGTTTTGCCCTGTTCCGCTGGCCACTGGCAGCACTATTCAATAAAGATGCGGCTGTTTTGCAATTAGCCGCTACCCTCCTGCTCTTCGCCGCTGTCTTCCAGATCTCCGACAGCACGCAGGCGATCGGTGCTGGTCTGCTGCGAGGCATAAAGGATGTGAAAACGCCTACACTACTGATTTTCGTAGCGTATTGGGTGGTGGGCTTGCCTATTGGTTGCCTTTTAGGATTTACTTATGGCATGGGTGCGCAGGGCATGTGGCTGGGATTGATCCTTGGACTTACGTTCGCCTCCATTTTCCTCATCCGGCGCTTTCTTAAAATGGCCAAGTGTCATAATGCCTGATGCTTTAACACCGTCTTGCCCTTATCTCACAACTAACTTTGCCAAAAGCACCACATGTCAGCAGCAAAGAATAAAGATTTTTCCTCTATACCCCTTTCCGTACTGGATCTTGCCACTATCCGCGAAGGGCACACCGCTGCGGATGCGTTCCGCAATAGCCTGAAGCTGGCGCAGGGCACGGAAAAAGCGGGATACAAACGCTATTGGTTTGCCGAGCATCACAATATGGAAAGCGTAGCCAGTTCGTCACCCGGTATTTTGATCGGGTATATCGCCGGCGGCACCTCTTCTATCCGGGTTGGTTCCGGTGGCATCATGCTGCCAAACCATGCACCGCTGATCATTGCCGAACAATTTGGCACCCTGGCTTCACTTTACCCAAACCGCATTGATCTTGGACTTGGACGGGCGCCCGGCACCGACCAGGTAACCGCCATGGCGCTGCGCCGCAACCGGATGGAAAGCGTTCACGACTTTCCGCAGGATGTTCTGCAGCTGCAAACGCTTTTCTCCGCGGAGAACCGTACCGCAAGGGTGCGGGCAATTCCCGGCGAAGGACTGGAGGTGCCGATCTGGATCCTTGGTTCCAGCACCGACAGCGCCCGCCTGGCGGCGAGCCTTGGATTGCCCTATGCTTTTGCCTCGCACTTTGCACCTACCTATCTCCACCACGCTTTGCAGCTTTACCGCGAAGGTTTTCTGCCATCGGAAAGCCTGCAAGCGCCACATACCATGGCTTGCGTGAACGTGATCGTTGCCGATACAGATGCCAAAGCGCAAAAGCTGGCGACTTCTTTTTATAATCTTGCCCTTGGCTTGATCCGTAACAACCGCAAACCTTTGCAGGCACCCGTGGATAGCATGGAAGGCTTATGGACAGACTACGAAAAGGCCGCCGTGCAGCAAATGATGGCCTACTCATTTGTCGGTAGCCCTGAAACGGTGAAGGAATCGCTGGAAGATTTCCTCGCCCAAACCGGAGTGGACGAACTAATGGTAGCCGCGCATATCTATGACCCGGCAGCCAAGCTGCGTTCTTACGAACTGCTGGCAGGACTGCAAAAGAGCGGAGATTATTAATAAAATCAAAATATTGCTTTGCCTCCATTTCCTATTAGACAAGCAGCGTACCTTCAATACGTGAAAAAAATCCTAACCGCCTGTGCCGCCGTATTGCTGATGTCGGTTGGCAGCTTTGCCCAAAATGCCGTTACGGCTCTTTCCACTACCGTTTTTGCCAAAAAGATCAAAGAGACACCCCGTGCCGTGGTGGTGGATGTGCGTACACCGGAAGAATTTGCGAAAGGGCACCTGGCCAATGCGGTGAATATTAACTGGAACGGACCGGATTTTACTACACTTATCTCAAAACTCAATAAGACCGCGCTTGTTCTGGTCTATTGCCACAGCGGCCGCCGGAGCGCAGACGCTGCCGCCAGTATGCGAACCCTTGGCTTTGCCGAAGTGCTGGAACTGGAAGGCGGCATCCTTAAATGGCGGGAGATGCGCCTGCCCGAAGAAACCCCGGTACCAGCAACCAACATGACCCCGCAGCAATTTGCCTCCCTGCTGAACACCGATAAAACCGTCCTGGTGGATGTATATGCTGACTGGTGCCGCCCTTGCAAATTAATTGAACCTTTTGTACTACAGATAGAAGAAGAGAAAGCAGCAACAATAAAAGTAGTGCGCATCAATACCGATCATCACCCCGAACTGGCCAACGCTTTGCAGGTTTCTTCCATCCCTACCCTGATGGTATTTAAGAACGGCAAGCTGAAAGAAGTAAGCATAGGGCTGGTATCGAAAGCCAAGATCCTCAAAATGCTAAAATAAACAGCGTAACCCGGCTAAAGCCTAGGGCAACACCACTTTCAGGATATTTCCCCTGCCTTTCCCACCTTCATTGGATATGAACAGCTCGCCATCAGCGTTGAAGGAAATGCCTTCGGGCTGGGTGAACTCTCTTTTATCTAAACCATACACCTGTCTGATCTCCCCATTGGTCTTCATGACGGCCAACTTACCGCCGGATGCATCGGTGATATATAATTCGCCGCTCGTTGGATGAATATCGAGGTCGGAAGGCTCGAACCGGCTCTTTTTTCCACCGCCGGACAGGGCCGCCTGTGCCAGGTCTATCTTATACACCGGTTCTTTATCCATAGTTTTCGTAGAAAGATCAAACCCGTAGATGCCTTTGTAAGCTTTTGTATGCGGCTCTGCGCCTTTAATGGAAAGCAGGAGGCGCTTGCCCATTGCATCGTAGCAAAGTCCTTCCACATCCTGCTTTACCGTAAGGTGCGTAGCATATTGCTTCACGGCAGGCTTTCCGGATTCGAAGCCGCTCACTTCAAACAGCTTTCCATCGGCCCGAACCACGTAGGCCGTGCTGCCCGTTACGGCAATGCCCTCGTAATCGCCGGCATTGCCAAACGGAATTTCCTTAACCACGCTTTTCGAGGCAAGGCTATAGATAAAGATCGTTCCCAGCTCGTCCTGCACACAGGCAAAGCGGTCCTTATCCAGCCAGGCAATGCCCGATATCTCTACCAGTTCCTGCGGCATTTCCCACTTTCCGGCTATGTTCACCGCAGGATAGTCCGCCGTGGCTGCCTCCGAGCTTTCTTTATCTCCTTCCTTGTCCTTCTTGCCCTTTTTCTCCACCTTTTCCAAAGCCACTCCTTCAGATTTATTCAGAACACCCTTTACATCTTTCCAGAAAACAAAGCCCCCTACCACCACCAAGGCTATAACACTGAATATTATCCGATCCCATTTTGTGACCATAACCCCATTTTTTTACTAATGCTTCAAATAGTGCGCCCGATGAACGAAAGAAGTTGACAAATTGATTTAAAATTTTAAGTACGCAGCACCTGCTTTATACGGACTCTCCTCCATTTGTTCCTTATGCATAGATACAGTGATTTAGATGAATGACTTACCCGGGCAACCGCTGCTTTAAAGCAAGCCTTTTACCTGTATCATTTCCTCATCGTTGGGCGATGAGACCGGCAGCAGCTTAAACCATGTCCCAAAAACAAAAGCGGACTATATAAAATGGGACATAGCCTCCCTGAACCCCTACCGGCAGCGGCGTTTGCAAAAAGATTTTGCCCCAAACTTTCCTTCCCTACATTTGTTCCTCGCAAAAGGTTTCCGCTCCGAGCGGAATGAAAAGGGAATCCTGTTAAAATCAGGAGCTATCCCCGTAGCTGTAAGTAACCCCCGCCCCCTAAAGGGGAGTTGGGAAGAACGTTTCGCCACAAGGCCACTATTGAAAAATGGGAAGGCGGCAAAACAAGGTACAAGCCAGAAGACCTGCCCGTTGCGAGCCATTATCATTTTGCTTTCGGGAGAAAAGCAGGAGAGGAAGCTACGCTGGGCGTACTTTTATTTCTACCCATTCCGAAAGCAGTCACCTTAAAAACTTCTATTATGAAGCATTTTTTTGCCGTGGCTGCGCTAATCATCAGCAGCCCCGCCTTTGCCCAGTCCGATTCGTCCAAAACCCTCAACGAGGTAGTGGTCTCTGCCAACAAATTCCCGAACAAGACCGCCTTTACCGGCAAAGTGGTCACTGTCATCAACCGGCAGGACATTGAGCGGGCCGGCAGCCGCGACCTGTCGCAGCTCATTAACGAGCAGGGCGGACTTTACATCAACGGCGCCAACAGCAATCCTGGCAAAGACCGGAGCATTTACCTGCGCGGCGCACGGGTGGAACACACATTGATCACTATTGACGGCGTGCCGGTGTATGACGCCACGGGCATCGGCTCTAATTTCGACATCCGCCAGATACCTATCGAAAGCGTAGAGCGCATCGAGGTGTTGAAAGGCAGCCAGAGCACCTTATATGGCAGTGATGCCATTGCCGGTGTTATCAACATCATCACCCGCAAGGGAGGAACAAAACCGGTGGGTGGAAACGGTTTATTAAGCTATGGCAGCTTCCGTACGGTTCGTGCGGCAGTGGGCGTCAATGGCAAGAACAAGAATGTAGATTACAATATCGGTTACAATTATTTCAGCACCAATGGCATTTCCGAAGCACAGAAGCCGGTTAGTGAAACGGGTCGCTTTGATCGCGATGGCTCCACGCAGAACGGTGTGCAGGCAAGTGTCGGCATACAGGCTTTGGCAAAGGTTCGCATCTCGCCTTACCTGCGGTATTCCACCGTGGAAGGAGAACTGGATGCCGATGCCCTGACCGATGACAAGAACTATACTTACACCAATAAGAACTGGCAGGCGGGCGTTCGCAACGAGATCGGGCTGGGCGCCGGGAAATTGAACCTGCTGTACAACTACACCAATACCGAACGCGACTACCGCGACGACTCCACTTTTGCCCCCGGTTTGGAAGCCTTTGCGCTTAACCAGTTTACCTCTAACGAGCATTTTGCAGAAGCCTTTGCCGTGTACCCGTTGGGAAAGCTGAAACTTACAGCTGGTGCAGACTTCAGGGCTTCTAATCTTGACCTTTATAATTACTATACCTCCTTTGGATTCGTATCGGAAAGTAAGCTGGGCAGGGACAGCACGAAGCAGAACCAAGTAAGCGCTTATGCAATGCTGAATTATGGCAACGGCACCGGCTTTAATGTAGAGGGCGGCGGACGCTATAACCAGCATTCGAAATACGGTTCCAACTTCGCCTTCAACTTCAATCCTTCCTACCTGTTTCGTCGGCAGTGGAAGCTGTTCGCCAATATCTCCACTGGCTACCGCACGCCAAGTCTTTACCAGCTTTATTCTATTTATGGCAATGCCGATCTCAAGCCCGAGCAATCCCTGAACCTCGAGGGTGGGGTTCAGTATTTTACAAAAGATGAAAAGGCTTATATCCGCGCTACCTATTTCAATCGTGAAGTGGAGGACCTTATGGTTTTCTTTTTCGATCCTTCCACCTTTGAATCGCGTTACATTAATCGGGACAAGCAAAAGGACCAGGGCTTTGAGCTGGATGGCAAGATCACGCTGGGCGACAAGATCAATATCAAAGCCTTTTACTCCTATGTGGATGGCGAGATCAGTACAAAAGTTCGCGGCAAGGATACCACCTATTTCAACCTCTATCGCCGCCCGAAGCAAAGCTTTAACCTGACCATCGGCAGCCAGGTTGGCAAAGCCTTTTATGTAAGTGCCCAACTGAATTCAGTAGGCAAAAGCTTTGACCTGACCTTCCCGCCACCTGCTTATACGCAGACGGAAGTGCTGCTGAAAAGTTATGTGTTGATCAACCTCGACGCGGAATATGCCGTAGTGAAGAACCGCTTTAAGATCTTTGCAGACCTGCGTAATGTGACCGACGAAAATTATCATGAAGTGTATGGCTATAATGCGCCGGGTATGAATGCCTATGGCGGCATCCGCTTCAATTTCTAACTAACTAAAAGGCAGCTCCGGGGCTGCCTTTTTCCTACTTCTTTATGAAAGCATTTATGAACTGGAGCGGCGGCAAAGATTCGGCTCTTTGCCTTCATCATGCAAAGCAACAGGGCATTCCCGTATCTGCCTTACTAACGTCTTTCAACACAGCTACCGACCGGGTTTCCATGCATGGCATCCGCCGCAACCTGCTGCAGCAACAAGCCGTTTCTTTTGGCTTGCCGCTCCATACTTTAGAACTTCTGGAAAGCCCTGGGATGGAGGCGTATGAAGGTGCGATCCGGAATGTGCATCAATCGTTACAAGCAGAAGGTTATACCGATGCGGTTTATGGCGATATCTTCCTGGAAGACCTGAAAGCCTACCGCGAAGGACTATTGGCCAAAGACGGATTGAATGCCGTCTTTCCGCTGTGGCAAAGAGATTCAAAAACCTTGTTGCAGGAATTCTTCTTGCTCGGGTTTAAAGCAATGGTTGTTTGTGTGAATGACCAGCATTTAGACAAAAGCTTTTGCGGACGCTTGCTGGATGAAGCTTTTTTGGCAGACCTGCCGCCGGATGTGGACCCCTGCGGCGAGAATGGCGAATACCACTCATTTGTTTTCGATGGCCCCCTTTTCTCAAACCCGGTGCCTTTCGTAAAAGGTGATCTTGTGTTCAAAGAATACGCAGCGCCGAAAGAGAACAAAACAGAATGCTTTACCACTCCAAAACCAAAGGCCGGCTTTTATTTCTGCGATCTTTTGCCATAGGCTATAATGAAAACGCCAGGCTAGAATTAGGCTTTATAGAAAGATTATGAGAACCGGCAGGATTGATTGCGGTGCGCAAATTTTTTGGCGTAGTTTTGCTCGCCATTGCCGTAAAAATCTTTGCGACCAATGCGCAGGGACTTATTAAATAGTTGATTGAGGGGTTGATAAGTAGCTTTTTAATTAACCAGTCAACTTATCAACTTCGTCAACCAGACAACCGGCCTCGTAGTACAATGGATAGTATAAGGGTCTCCGAAGCCCTGGGTCCGCGTTCGATTCGCGGCGAGGCCACCAAATCGGGGAAAGGGCGATTTTTGACTAAATCGCCCTTTTTCTTTTCGCCTGTATCCCTTATCAGTGGTGGGATACAGGCGAACAGCTCATTGACACATGTAGTTCGAACTGCCCTTATTTTGCTATTATACAGGATTCCCTCAGGGAACACTAAAGATTGCAGCCTTTGCTTTTCTACAAAACTGCTGGAAGCCCATAGAACACTGAGGTTTTGAGCAAGAGAGAGCATCTTTTCAACAGCCATTTCCAAGTTCGAACTCTCAAAACCTGATTTCGCAATTTCACCCTTTATTTGGTCCAGTTTCGCGCTATACTTCGCATCATACTTTTGGTAAAGCGCCTCCTTAATTTCTCCCAAAATAAAGCGCTCTTCCAAATATTCCCTAAGCTCTGATACTTCTGTGAAGCGCTTCTTTAGTGCGGTGGTTTCAGAAATAGTTTCTTCAAATCGCTTACGGAGCTTTTGGATAAGCAGTGCCTTAAGGGTTTTATAATATCCCTTCTGATACTCAAAGCCTTTCAGCATTTCTTCAAATTTTGCATTCAGTTCCGTCGCCCTAATGTTTACTCCTACTCCGATAGCCCTTGCCTTATAATACCAGTATCCCTTTTTGGTATAGCCAGTTAGGGGAGAAAGGGAAACTTCTTCTTTTGCAAAAACTTTAAGCGGAAGCGCTTCCTGAACAGGTACTTTAGCGATCCCAACATTCCTTGCATCTTTCAGCATTTCATTAGCCCTTAAAAAGGTCTCCATATCAATCAGCGGTGGGTGATGACCTTTAATAAGTTTATGGTCAACAAGACGCCCAGTTACATAACCTGCATAGAAAACATTAGAGAGCAACCACCTAAAGTATTTATCAGATAATTTCATTCCCCTAAGAGCTAATTTATCAATGATGGCTTTATTAGACATTCTCCCTTCCGCCTTCCATTGAAAAGCTTTCTTAATCAATTTGCCTTCTTCGGTGATCACATACTGGTGATTACAAGCCCTATGCTTTGGCATTAGGTTTTGATAGCCGATTGGGGCCATGTAAGGCCAATAACCCTTTAGCATTACCTCACGGGTCATGTTCTTGGTGCGCTCGCTTTTGGTGTCATTATCCCAGAAGTTCTTGATGTGGTGAAAGTTTTCCATCATTCGCCCCGATGCAGTAGAAGTATCCAGCTCTTCAGTGATGGACTTTATATGAATCCCTTCTCCCCGTAAACTCTGTGAAAGGGTCATTGCACTTGCTCCTGTACGGGAGAACCGTTCGTAGTTCCAGACAATGATAAAAGTAATGTCTTTATCCTTTTTAACGTAAGCGAGCATGCGCTGGAACTCTTTACGTCCATCCGATTTAGCCGATTCATAGATACCGCCGAAGTATTCTTTTACTACTATACCCGTCCGCGTAGCATATTCCTTACAGTTCTTTAGTTGGGTTTCCAGGCTACCATTGTTTTCCGCCTGTTCCTTGGAGGATACACGGGTGTAGATAACGCCATATCGTCCCTCCCGACCCTTTACCTTACTTTTATGTTGCTTGGTCAGGCTTTCCTGCAGGAGTCCTTCTAAAGAAGCAAAATCCGCTTTATTTTTTTGCATTTAGATCATTTAAATAGTGATCGATTAGAACATCTGCAAACAAGTCTAACTGCTGCTCAATGCTTCTTTTATAATAAGAAGTAGAACTTGTCTGCGGGATTGCTTTTTTTTCGTTTCGTGTATCTGTTTTTTTACATGGTTTTGTTTTTAAGCTTTTCATTTGCTACCCTGCATGTATGGCACCTGTTTTTAAACAAAGTGCGCAAAGGGTTTCACCAATGGCCTGAGAGCATCAGAACCTGTCTAATTATCTATTTCTTCTTGTTTTTTTAAATTCAAAGGAATTTTTATCAATGGTCTTCAATTCAATACGTTCATAATTACCCATGCCCAATATTTTACGTATCTCTTGGGCTTCATCCCCGCTTATTACTTTGGAAGAAGAGCTTTCAATGCGATAAGGGACTGTCTCATTACCGGTTTTAAAAATCCGAATCTCCCGCACATTCTTATGTCGGATTTCGCGCAGTACCCGCTTTTCATCCAGGCTTAAGAGTTGGGGGAGGAGTAGCTCTGCAAGCTCTCCTTCCTCAATAAATGGCTCAAGTAGGTAAGAAAGTGATAAGAATAGATGCGGCTCTCTTGGATTTACTGTTTCCCCTCTGTGGGACTGGTAACCTGCCTCCCCGTATTCTCCTACCTTACCATCACCAAAAAAGAGTAGTCCGCCATCGAAGCCCTCCTCGAGGCATTGAATCACGAACTGGGTCAGGTAATTAATATCATAGCGAAGGATATGCAGCTGCGCTTCATCCCCCAGCAGGTTTTCAATAAAGGAAAGTGATTCTTTATCCCCGTCGTCCATAGTTCTAGCTAGCTTTCTTTTTTGGAGTAACTGCCTTCCGGCCTCTAAGTTCCTTATTGGTAGACCATCTATCGCTGCATCACGAAAAAAGTAATCACAAGAACGTACAATGTTTTCCAATGAGTAATTAAAGAGACGTAACGTATCTAAAAGGCGAAGCCAGAGGAGCTGGGCAAAACTGAACTTTATCCATTTGCCCTTTGGAATAAAAGGAAGCAGTTCATTCCGCCTCCAATAAGGGAGTGACCTTACAATCCCTTCTCCCAGTAATCCCTCCACGTCTTCGACTGGCACCAGGCGGTGAAAAATAAATTCCCGGAAATCGGGTATGGTGATCAAGTCACCTGTAGCTTTTCCTTTCGACATAATAACCCTAAAGATAGTAAATTAGATAACAAAACATACTTTTGCGTCATAAACCTGTTTAATTATCAAATTAATATTGTGACTAAATCTACTAGATATTGCTCGAATCCGCATTGTAAAGATTCTTTCGAAGGAAGAGCTGATAAGAAGTTTTGCTCTTCAGTCTGCAAGTCTGCCCATCATAATGCTATTACCAAGCGAGCAAATCAAACCATTTATATAGCGGAGGGCATTATTAGACGAAATGAAAAGTGCTTGCGAGAATTTTACAGGATTGAGCGTTTTAGAAAAGAAGGCATCGAAAAACAACTCCTAGAGGATTGGCAATTCAAATTTGAATATTACTCTCTTAAGGAAGAAAACAAAAAAACAGCCCAGTACATCTTCTGGAGCCATGCCTACGGGTTTGAGCCCCTAAAAGGCTCCTCAGACATATTTCTGCTTCATTACCGCACGTTATAATAAAACCAATGCTGAACCCTCCGACCCGGACACTAACCCTGGAAGAACTCTTTTTACCCCTCTCTACTCCTACCGAACCAACGGTCCTTGCACCCGGGGAGTCAGTGAGCGACGGGAAGGCGGTACCACTTGACGACTCTGCATCTAGTACCCCCAATAAGTTTCTTGTTGTTTTAGCAGTAATGCTGGTGACTTCTATTTTAGTGACTATTGCTGTTCAACACAATGAAGAACAAAAAAAGAAGCCCATCTCTACAAGTTAAATTCTTTTACATTCTATATACTTCTCTTCCTTGCTTTTATAATAATAGCATATCCTGATGCTTTTAATTATTACGTTTAGATAATAATTCTTAATTACCTAAACGTAATAATTACTATTGGATCTATTTCATTTTGGTAAAATTTGCACTCAGAAATAAAAAAAAACGGGGGTAAAAAACTTTTTCCAATCTGCCATTTATAGACGTTTACAGGCGTATATAAACGGCTAAGTCGGCTAAATTAATTTTAAACGGCTAAATCTAGGCATTGAGACAGCCTTTTATAAGTATTTATATGGCTTCCAAACCAACGATATGGAAATCGTGGATTTCGACGGTTTTATTTAGTTATAAAACACTATGCTGCTTTTGGAATTTCGAAATATAAAATAAAGGATACAGCGTTACTTAATAGTCGCCACTAACCTTAAAATCGTTAGAATCTACAATTCTATAAAGGTGAATTGCTTATAATAAAACAAAGAAAAATCGCGAAAAATCATTCACTACATCAGAATTAAGCTCTGTGTAAACTACTCCCCTTTCAGCAGTGCCACCTTTTCCTGTTCGCTTTTTAAAAGACGCTCGTAAAGTTCAACGATTTTTTCAATCGGATTGAACTGGTAGTTTACCACATGAAACGTATTGACTTGTAGCCTTCTCAGATATTGAAGCCTTATCATTTTTAGGACGGCACTAAAGTAGACGTTTTATTATTTCATTCAGTTAAGACTTGTGATTGAATATTCATCTGCTGATCTATGTTCTTTTGTTCAAC
>JAOQAI010000020.1 GCA_025963645.1 Flaviaestuariibacter sp. | reverse complement strand
TGTAACAGTGTGTTTATAAAATTGTGGCTGGACCGTTAAGCATTCGGCTATAAATCGCTATTTTGCTTTTGTGGTTAATTGAACGGATGTTTTTCAATTGCCACAACTTCATAAACACTTAATCGTTGGGCGTCATGCTATTTGAACACCCTAAATTTCTAAATATCTTTTAAACAATCAACTTAAAATTATGGCAGACCCAAGGGCATTTATCAGTTTCGACTATGACAACAATAGTGGAGATAAATTATATTTTGCTGGTCAGGCAAAAAATTCAAGAACTCCTTTCAATATAGCTGACTGGTCTTCAAAATATCATTTACCCCAAAAAGAATGGGAGGATTTGATTAAAGCCAAAATAAATAAATGTGATTTTCTAATTGTACTTGTTGGTAAGCAAACAAGTACTGCAACAGGTGTAGTTAAAGAGATTGAGTTTGCTAGTGTTCAAAATATACCCATATTTGGTGTCTACGTTGGAGGTGCCAATTCATCAACATCCTTACCTACTGGACTTGCAAGAAATAGAACGATTGAATGGAACTGGGAAAAGATTGCGGATGCAATTAAGCAAGTAATGAAAGAAGGTAAAAATAAATAACATGAAAAAAGCGCTTATCATCGGGATAAATAATTATCCAACAGTACCACTTCGTGGTTGTATAAATGACGCCTTAAGTTTAGCAAGTATTTTGGAAACTCATGGAGATGGCTCCCCAAATTTTTCAATTAAAACTGAAATAGATACAAAGACTAAGGCTGAGTTAAAGAGCATGATTGTTGAACTGTTTTCAGGAAATTCTGATACTGCCTTATTATATTTTTCTGGTCATGGTTTCCTAAATGAAATAGGCGGCTATATTGTTACACCTGACCATAAGCGTTATGATGAAGGTATATCAATGGATGAGATTTTAATATTAGCCAATCAATCGAAAACAAAAGATAAAATTATCATTCTGGATTGTTGCCATTCAGGAGCATTAGGTTCTCCCAATTTCGCCGGCGGGTCATCACAATTGCAAGAAGGAGTGACAATTTTAACAGCAAGTAGAGATGATGAGCCTTCCATGGAAATTAACGGACATGGTGTTTTTACAAGCCTTTTGTTAGATGCTTTACAAGGAGGCGCATCGGACTTAAGAGGGCATATTTCACCTGGTGGTGTCTATGCATATATTGACCAAGCTTTAGGACCATGGGAACAAAGACCTGTATTCAAGACGAATGTTACTAGATTTACATCTTTAAGAACTGTAAACCCTCAAGTTCCTTTGGAGACTTTAAGGAAAATTATAGAATATTTTCCTACCCCACAGCAAGAATATAAACTCGACCCTTCTTATGAATACACTAATTCTGAAGAAGTAGAACATACTGTAATAGAACCTCTTGCTAAGCCGGAAAACGTTTCCGTATTTAAGCATCTTCAGAAATTTGTAAGTGTTGGGCTAATTGTACCTGTTGATGTAGAGCATATGTATTTTGCAGCAATGAATTCGAAATCATGTAGACTGACGGCATTAGGTTATCATTATTGGAGACTGGTTAAAGACAAAAGAATATAAGCACGAACGCCCAACAGTGTGTTTATAAAATTGTGGCTGGACGTTTAAGCATTCGGCTTTAAATCGCTATTTTGCCTCTGTGGTTTATTGAAACTGACGTTTTTCAATTGCCACAACTTCATAAACACTTTAACGTTGTACGCCATTTAATTGGACACTTGCTCTATATTACATTCATGAAGATATTTTCCTTCGTAGCAACTTTGACAATTCAATTCCTATCTGTTTTGACATTAAAGTTGCTTGACAATTTCGGCTTAATACTTGGAATTTTCTTAGCATGTTTAGTTATTGGATTGGTTATTAGGTATTCAAGCAGCAAAACAACGACAACAGCAAAAAAAATCGGATGGGGACTATTGTTTGGCTCTCTGACCTCACTCGGATTAGTTGTTGTGTTTATGCTATGGCTTTCATTTAATTTCCCCAGATGAAAATTTAAGACTTGTGAGTAACAGAAAATTAGAAGGTTGGACGGACTATTGGAAGTTTTTTGACGAGTTATGCTTGACACTCGCAAAAAATGACAAACAAGACATCGTTGATGATTTAAAAGATGCTCAAAAATATGTGAATGGACTGACTGATGGCTGGTATGAGTTCTTAAATAGTTTTCAGAACGTCGTAAAAGAAAATCACGAGATGTTTAACCTAGACGAACAAGAATTAGCGGACTTCTTAATTAAATCATTAGAACAGTCACTTCGAAGACGATAAACGGCGTACAACAGTGTGTTTATAAAATTGTGGCGGGACATTAAGCATTCGGCTTTAAATCATTATTTTGCTTTTGTGGTTAATTGAAACGGACGTTTTTCAAATGCCACAACTTCATAAACACTTTAACGTTAGCTGCTACTTTATGGAGAAGTTTCAAATTCGAGCATCATCTTGGGTCATTTTCATTGTGACACTTTTGACGGTAATCTTTGGAGGAAGTGCTTTAGGAATTGCATTGTTGCCGACAAAGGGAAACCCACTCATTGCAATTGCAATGGCGGTTGTTGTTATTGGTGGTGCATTTTATGCGACTCGTTTAACGGCAAGAGCCATGACCGAATGGACAATTACCGAAAATGAAATTCACCTTCGGTGGCTTGACCAGTTTATATTCCATAATAAGCCAGACCTAACAATCAAATGGAGCGACATACAAGAATATAAATATCAGCCTGACAAGAACTTTGACCTTTTCAAACTCAAACTGACTGATGGAGGGGTTATAAAGCTTTGGCATAACACAAGCACCATGAATGACGACTTCCAAAAATTTGTTGGAACTTTTGAAAGGCGGGTTCAAGCGTATAATCAAAAGGACACAGATACTTCTAACGATATCAAACGAGCGAGGACTATTTACGAGACAAAACTTGGTTTGGCATTAGCAGTTTTTGCAGGACTTTGTTTAGTTGGAATACCAATTTTGATTGCCATATTGCCACACAAGTCAAAAATAAATTGGGCAGGACTTGGAGTTGGCTATGCTGGTGCGTTGTTTTTTATTTTGCAAGTTGTTGTACATCGAAGAAAGCAAAGCAGCAGCTAACAGCTTCGAGATAGAAGGCGTTATCCGCAAGGATTATAAAACCACGTCCGGTGAGTTGGTGGACCTGGTGTATTATGGCAGGCTGCGGTAAAGGCTGCCTCAAATGGTGCAGAAGGCACCAGGAAATACAAAAGCAGTCGTATGCCAACCAAAAAGGTTGACAGCTTAGCCTAAAAGGATCAATGCTCAGCCCCGGAAGCTGCGGGCTTACCCTCAGAAGCTGCCATCCAAACCTTTTAGGTTTAGCGCTTAGCTGCGGAAGCTGCCGGCTTAACCTTTTTAGTTAAGAGCTTAACCAAATAAGCTAAGCCGGCAACCAAAAAGGCTAAGGGCTCACCTTCCGGGGCTAAGCGTCGAGCCTCGGAAGCTAAACGCCCAACCTTTTTGGCTAAGATTTGGTCCTCTGAAGCACAATTTCCACCTTAAAAGGATCAATTTTCCTCCTCCGAAGACCAATTCCGGGATTTGGCAAATAAATAAGCGCCTCCCAAACAGGAGGCGCTTATCCAAACAGGTACGATTCTTAAAACTGGAAGCCAAACGACACGTACGGCAAGCCTTTTTCTTCCTTCGACCGCGTGTAGTGCGCCGCAATCACAAAGCGCTTGATGGGCGCCACCCACAAGCCTACGCCATTGCCCACATGCCAGTCGGTTGACTTCTCTCCATCCATCCACACCCGACCCACATCGTTGAACACGAGAATACCTAATGACCCCGGGAAGAGGTAGGTGCTAAAATCTTTCAACTTAATGCGCACCTCGGTATTGTTGAACAGGCGGCTGCGGCCACCAAAGCGGTCGCGGCGGTAGCCACGGAGGTTGTCTGTTCCGCCGAGGTAATAGGCCTGCGGAAATTCAAAGTTCCCATAGTTTTTTCCCCAGCCAAGGCGGGTGGCGAGAACAATGCGCGGCAACGAGAACAAGGAAGCGAAAATACGCATGTCCACATCGGTCCGCATCAGGTTGCTGCTTTCACCATTCAGGCCCAGCATCGGTCGCACGTTCAGGTCCATGGTAAAGCCACGGGTCGGCAATACCTTATTATTTTTCGAGTTGATGTCTAATTTAAAGTGAGCGCCCAGGAAGGATTTACCGGTGTAAAGCGTGGCCGGGTTCAGCCCGTTTTGCGGGGCCTGGCTCAGGTACCTGCCCTGGTTGCTTTCCCGCTCCACCTTAAAGTGCTGGTAACCCAATCCGTAGTTTACCCGCATCCACGATTGCAGCTGGCGGCGCATAAGCAGGCTTCCATCAATATAATCGTAACGGGCCCGGTAAAAGATCTCATCACCTTTGTTGTTGTTGATGAACACGGTCTCGTTCCCCAGTCCAAAGAAATTGGTTACGTTCACCGGGGCACGTACGTCAGCGCGGGCTATCAGGTCGTGATGACCGATCACCCCGATCCAGTCGCCTTCGTAGCGGAAGCGGAGGGCGCCGGTATTAAAGGCACGAACGCCGGAAACGAATTGCCGCATCTTGTAAGGCTCCTTGCGGAAGCCCTGGCGCACCACTTCAAACTGCAGCCCTAAGAAAAATCCATCATCTACATTATAAGCGAAGGAGGTTCCCGGGTTGGTATAGTTGTATTTGTAATCGAAGCGGTTGTAACGGTTCACCTGCGGGTCTTTGGAAATCTTGTTGGTCAAACCGATATTGCCGCTGATGACATTCTTTTCATAAATGGCATCATACACCAGCACCCTGCCGCCTTTGCCATTGTTGATGAATTCGTCATTGCCCGGTCCGCCAATGATGCGGATCTTGATAGGCGAATCACCGCCTTCAATTACAAATCGGTCCTCGTCTCCCAATCCATAAAGGCGCAGTTCGTTTGTTACTTTGGGGTCAAACAGGCGATCATATATCTTGGAAACAATGGCGCCGGATTTATCTATTTTGTTGGAGACCACATGTACACTGCCATCCTCATTCTTAGTGATAGTGAACAGCTCCCGTTGGTTGGATCCCACCACGCTGACCTTCTCGGATATAAAGCGATAGTACTCCATCATATCGCCCCGGAAGTATTCCTTGCGCTTCTTTAAGGTGTTGATGATCTTATCCATATTCAGCCCCTGCACCTCGCGGGGTTGCTGCCGCAGGGCCTTATCAATTACATCATCGGTCATGGCATTCAGGAACGTATCCACATGCTGTGCCCAGGTTTTCTCGTCTATCTCCGATAAGAAATACCGGTCGAAGTTGCGGGCCGGGCGGTTGAATGTTTTAATATCCTTTGCATTGGCGCGGAAGCCTTGCAGCTCGGGCACAAACCAGGGCTTGGCGGCAAAGCGCGGCACAATGCCTTCGCTCAGGAAGAAAGCCTGGTCATGGTCGCGGGGGATGGCATAATAAAGCTTGCCTTTGCCGGTGTCACGGGTGGCCCAGCGCCATTGGTCTTCGTGGCGGTCAAAATCCATGATGAAATTATCCAGCAGGCGGGCTTTCAGCACCGAGCGCTGGTCCACATGGTCGTCATTGTCCTTTGCCAGCTTCAGCACCAGTTCTTCGGTATTATCTGTTTTCTTCACATTGATAGGCTCCCGCTCTTCCAGCACCGCCAGGGTATTGGAGAAGTCGAGGCGAAAGCGGTCCAGCCGCGGGTCATCCGGCACATATACCAACTTTCGGCGTATGGGTGGCAAGCCTGCTGCACGGGAAAGGGGCTCGATGGAAAGAGAGGCGTAAGGATAGGACGCCGAAATACCTTGCTCTACAATGTCCTTGGCAACCGATTGGCGAAGGTCGGGCGGAATAGCCGCTTCAGGAAACTTTTCAATAGACCTTAACGCCCAGTTCTTTCCGTTTTTATCTTCCAGCTGTAAGGAGCGGGTCTGCTTACCACCCCCTTTACGGATGGGGCGCAGTCCTCCCTGCTCCTTGCCTAAATCAAGCACCGGAACGGTTACCGGCTGTATCCACTCCTTCCGGTAGTTTTGCCCTACCAGTCTTTTTGAGGCCCAACTGCCCTCAAGCTGTGTATTGGCGGCAATAGTGATAGAGTCCGGGAGGGGGCGCAGGCTGTCCATTGTATTAGCTACCTGGGTGCGCTTGATAGTAAAAAGTTCTTTGGTAAAAAGCGAACTGTTATAGTTGGCAGAGGTAACGTCATAAAACTTGGTGGTCACTTTTCCGCTTTTGCTCACTTCTATCACCGAGAAGCCATAGTTTACCCGTGAATAGATGAGGTCTTTATTCCGCTTTTTTTCATTCACACGGGAAATCTCCGCCCCTGAGCCGCTCACGATCTGGTAAAGGCTGTCATGCAGTAGCAACTGCAAACTATGGTCATGTCCCGAAACAGCAATGGGATTGGGATGCTTCCGGATCACTTCCTCGATCGTACGTGCCATGCCCCGGTAAAGCGGATGGTTCACGTCCTGGATGTTTCCAAAAATACCCCGGGCGATAGGATACAGGGAACCAATAATGGGCAGCGGAATATAGAGTCCCGGGATTGCTTCTGATAAAGGAAAAAGATGGTGCTTTATGGTATAGGTTGTACCGCCATGTACGCCATGTGTATGAAGCGGGTGATGAAAGGCAACGATCATCAGCTGGTTCGGGTGCTGTGCTATTGCTTCGCCCAACTCTGTACTGAATTCATCAATGGTTTTAGATGCGCAGTTGGAGCCGGGCCCCGGTTTGTCATGCGTGTGCAGGAACCACTGGCTGTCGATCATGGAAAGCGCCACCAGGGTATCCAACTCAATAACGTCCGGCCCGGGGCAACCGCTGGTAGGATACGCTTGAATATTGTTTTGCAGCTGACCATTAATATAATCCACCTGGTTCATGGCCTGCTCCCAGCCTCCGATCTTTCCGTTCTTCCAGTCATGGTTGCCCATTACAAAAAATGCCTTGGCTTTCTTGCCTTTCACCAAGCTTATCTGGTAGTCGAGGACCTGCTTGGAATAAGGATAGCTTGCTTCGCCTTCCGAGGGGAGCCCATATTGGTAGATATTATCGCCAAGGAAGATGGCCGTATTCTTTTCATCGTTCCAGTCTACATGCTGCTTTAACCAGTCAACGACCGGGTGTTTGCCCTGAAAAAGGTTCCCGCCGTCCCCGATCAGGAAGATGCGGTGCCGTATGCTATCGGTTTGAGCGTGGGAAGTGGTAATTCCAAGTAGAAAAAGGGCCAGGCTAGTCAGAACTTTTTTCATCATTGCTATCATTATTTCTCTGGATGGGGTTTGTAAGTAATTCGCAGTAAGGAGGGTTTCCCCAGTTTTGCCTCGTTGGAAATATACATATCGCCATTGTTTGCAAAAGCAATGCCCTCTGCCTGGGGGAAGAGTGCCGGGTTCAGGCGGTACGCTTCGGCTACTTTACCGCGGGGGTCTGTCACCACCAGCAAATTACCCGAAGAGGCTAATATGTACAATCTTTTTTCAATGGGATGGATGGCTAAGGCAGAAGGGTTGAAATCTATTTTACCGTCCTTCAACACATCCTGAACGGATTTGGAACTGATCGTATAAAGCGGGGCACGGTCAAATTGCCTCGTTTTAATGTCGAACCGAAAGGCGGTTCGGATCTTCTTCCCCTTTTCAAAGGCACATGATTTGCATAAAATGACAAGACCCTTTGCTGCTGAGTCGTAATAAAGGGTTTCGAAGTCGTTTTTATCGGTGGACCAGAACGGGTAATTAGCCGTGGTCAGGCCGGTGTCCGTTTTACTAATCGCTATAATCGTCCCATTGCTGATCAATGTATATACAACACTATCCACTTTCACTACATCCTCAAAATCGGCTGATGGCAGTTCCGGCGAATAGTAATCGCTTACTTCTCCTTCGGTGCTTAAGCGGTATATTTTCTTTTTATCATCGGCAATGGCCAGCATTGAATTCTCACCCTTCAGAAAAAAAAGTCCTGAGATCTCGTTCACTTTCTTCTCCAGCAGCATCTTATGCGGGCGCCGCAATAAATAGCCTTTGGGGGAAGTGGGGTTCCAGAGCAACTGGCACGAAACCACACCCACCAGCAACAAAAACGCCATCCCAAAACCTATTTTATCCACCGATCGAATCATGTTTCACTAAATTTATACTGTAATAGAACCAATATGAATGACAACACAGCCCAGATATTAAATGAAGCGCAGGCTTATGTGACCGAACTCTTTCATAAGGAAGTGGACCCGATGTTTGTTTTTCATAATCTCGAACACACCCAACAAGTAGCCAGAGCTGCCGATGAAATAGCAGCGCATTACCAATTAGGAGATGAAGATAGACTTGTTCTGTTATTAGCTGCATGGTTTCATGATACGGGTTTCAGCAACGGGCAGGCAGAAGAGCATGAAAAAGAAAGCATTCTCCTTGCCACCGAGTTCTTGTTATCGCAGAATGTGGATGCTGATATCATTCAGCGGGTATCGTCGTGCATACAAGCAACGCGTATGCCACAGTCGCCCCTTAGCCAGGTAGAGAAGATCATGTGCGATGCCGACCTTTATCATCTTGGCACTCAGGACTTTAAAAAGCGTAACGTCAACCTTAAAACCGAACAAGAGGCTTACTTCAAAAAAGAATTTGGAAAGAAAGAGTGGCGGCAGCGCAATATTGATTTCCTGGAAGCGCACCAATACTTTACCGATTATTGCCAGCAAAAGCTGGAGCCGCAAAAGCAGCTTTGGATCAAAGAGCTGCGAAAAAAGCAGGGCGATAAGGGCATCAAGCATACCGAAGAAATGGAGATCTCTCCCTACTCCTTTGGCAAAGAAACCGAGACCGTCAGTGCCGCCAAAACCGCCCTCAACAAAACCGTAGAGCGTGGCATTCAAACTATCTTTCGCACCACTTCCAACAACCACATGAACCTGAGCGAGATGGCGGACAGCAAGGCCAATATCATGATCTCGGTCAACTCCATCATTGTGTCGCTGATGTTCTCCGTGGTTTTAGGACGATTGGAATATTACCCGCACCTGGCAATTCCTGCCTTGTTCCTCACGGTAGTGTGTGTGCTAACCATCACGTTTGCCGTATTGGCTACCCGTCCCTCCGTCACCGGTGGCCGGTTTACAGAAGATGAGATCCGCAGCAAAAAGACCAACCTGCTGTTCTTCGGCAATTTTCACCAGATGAACCTGGAGGAATATAATTGGGCAATGGGCGAACTCCTGAAAGACCGCGACTATATCTATGGCAGCATGATCAAGGATATCTATTTCCTGGGTGTGGTGCTGGCCCGCAAATACAAGCTCTTGCGCATCTCTTATAATATATTCATGTTCGGAATGATCCTTTCGGTGGTGGCGTTTGGAGTGGCAAGTTATTTTGGCAGCTAACCTCACCCTAACCCTCTCCTTTGAGGAGAGGGAACCGTCACCGCACAAACCCACATAGCGCAGTTAAGCTTATAGAACCCAAAAGCCCGCAATGTCAGAAGCATTGCGGGCTTTTGTTATAATTGAACAAGCTGGCCTATGTGTGTAGAAGCTCCTCTCCTTTAGGAGAGGCGGGGGTGAGGCTTTTTATAGCTTCTATTATTTCCGCCTTCGTGATCGGCACACCCATTATCTTATTAAAAGCCTTTGCATCCACCAGGTATTGGTCGCGGATGATCTTGATCAATTGGCCGTTATTGATCTCCGGTATCAGCACCGTATCATAGTTCTTTAAAATATCGCCCAGATTTTTAGGGAAAGGGCGCAGGTAGCGAATATGCGCATGGGCTACGCTGTAACCCCCGGCAAGCAGTTCGGCAACGGCGGTTTTAATAACGCCATACGTTGATCCCCAGCCCAGTACCAGCACATCACCTTTTTCGGGGCCGTTATCCAGTTCTTGCTCGGGGATATGATCCGCGATCTTGTCCACTTTTTCCTGCCGGATTTTCACCATCAATTGATGGTTCTCCGGGTCGTAGCTTACATTACCGGTAATGTTCTCTTTCTCCAGTCCGCCAATGCGATGTTCCAGGCCCGGTGTACCGGGCACTGCCCAGGGGCGCACTAAATTCTCATCCCGTAAGTAAGGTTGAAATTTTGTTTCGCCATGTCCCAGCTCAGTCTTGAATTTTGCATGAATTGGCCGAAGTGCATCTGTATTCGGGAACTGCCATGGCTCGGCACCATTGGCTATATAGCCATCGCTTAAAAGTATAACCGGTGTCATGTGTTCTACCGCTATCCGCACGGCTTCATAGGCGGCTTCAAAACAGTCGGATGGTGTGGAAGCAGAAATTACCGGTATCGGGCTTTCCCCATTACGGCCATAATAGGCTTGCAACAGATCGCTTTGCTCGGTCTTGGTGGGTAACCCGGTAGAAGGTCCGCCGCGCTGCACATCCACGATCAATAAAGGAATTTCCAAGATCATCGCCAGTCCCATGGCTTCGCTTTTCAGCGCCATACCCGGACCAGAAGTTGTGGTAATGCCTAAATGCCCGCCATAAGCAGCACCAATAGCGGCGGTGATGCCGGCTATCTCATCCTCTGCCTGGAAGGTGCGAACGCCAAAATTCTTATGCTTGCTCAGTTCATGTAAAATATCGGAGGCTGGTGTGATGGGATAAGTGCCTAAGAAAATGGGCAGGCCGCTTTTTACAGACGCAGCAATCAAGCCATACGAAAGGGCCTGGTTACCCATGATCGAGCGATACATACCGGCCTTGATACGGGCTTTTTCTACGGTGTATTGTGTTGTAAAGGTTTCAGTAGTATCGCCATAGTTATAGCCGGCTTTCAGCACCTTGAGGTTACTGTCCAGTATCTCCGGCTTGCGGGAGAATTTTTCTTCCAAAAATTTTTCAGTGGAAGCAATGTCGCGGCCATACATCCAATACAGGAAACCCAGCACGAACATATTCTTGGCGCGGTCTTTTTCCTTTGTGCCCATCTGGTGATCCTTCAGCGCTTCGCGGGTCATTTTCGTAATGTCCATGCGAATGACCTCAAAGCCTTCCAGCGTATCATCTTCGATCGGGTTCACGCCATCGGCATAATTCGCCAGGCGCAGGTTCTTCGCATCAAAGCCATCCGTATTCACTATGATCTTACCGCCTTTCTTTAAGTGTTTGATATTGGTCTTCAGCGCGGCGGCATTCATTGCTACCAGTATATCCCAGGCATCGCCGGGAGTATGGATGCTTTCCGAAGAGAAACGCAACTGGAAGCCACTCACACCGGGGATGGTCCCTTGCGGAGCCCGTATCTCGGCCGGGAAGTCCGGGAAGGTGGAAAGATCGGCTCCTAAAAGCGCGGTGTTATTGGTAAACTGTGTGCCCGTCAGCTGCATGCCATCGCCACTATCGCCGGCAAATTTGATGACCACATCCTGAACTATTTCCTGCTTGCGTTCCATGGCCGCAAAGGTAAAAGATAGTTAGGAGTTTGCCGTTTGGGTTTGTAGTTCGGGATGTTAAGATTGAAGGTTGCTCAATATTCAACTCTCAAATCAGACGCGACTCTTTGAATATTGAAAATTGTGCATTGAATACTGAAAATTTCCTGCTATTTACTTTGCTTCTACCCGTTGCTGTGCCCGTTGGCCGCCACCAATTCGTTTGAGCAGCCACATACATAGGATGGCCCAGGCAAAGCCTAGGCAAATGCCTGCCAGCACATCGGAAGCATAATGGTAACGCAGCACAATACGGCTAATGCCGATACTCACCGCGAAAAGAAAGAACAAGGCGGAGAGCAGCCATTTCACAGCCGGGCGCCAATGGGTATTCCAAACAATATATATCAGTACGCTGCAAAAGATAAAAGAACAAAGGGCATGACCACTTGGGAAGCTATAGTTAGTTACCCGGTCCAGCAAGGGAAAATCCGGGCGCTGGCGTTTGAAGGCGTCCTTAAGTCCAAACATCAATACCGTGCTGCTGATGCCAACAATAGCAATGTCGAGTGCATAGCGGCGCTGCCGGCGAAATATAAAGAAAAGTACCAGGATGGTGTAAGCCGGTAAAAAGAACCGCGGCGATCCAAAGAAGCTCAGGATACGCATAGCCTCAACAACGGCAGGCGTAGTATAACCTTTAAAGAACTGGAAAGCATCCTCATCAAAAAGATCCTCATCTTTAAACACCACCGTATGCGCCAGGAATGCAAATACAAAAAGGGCAATGATAAATAACAGAGGGACCAGTATGATCTTAAGGGAAAGTTTCCTGGTTTCTTTTACATCCTTAGCATCCATCAATGCGTTATTGCAAAACTGCCGCCACGCCCATTCGGCTATTGCATTGAAAGAAGCCCTATCCAATTCCGGCATCTTCTTCGCTCCTTTATTTAAAAACTTCCACACATGAAACTTGGCGAAGTGCTATTGAAGCAGTTGAATAAAAAATACGAGCGGGATACAATGATAAGCCTCAAAATAAAAGGCTACGACATACGGGCTAAAACAGATGAGAACGGAAATGCTATTCAGGCCTTTGTAGGTAAAGCAAAAGAGAATGGCACCATCAAAGGCGACCGGTATGCCCGGACGCTTAAGTACGACCGTGAAGGCCATTTAATAAAAGACCATTGGGAGCGCAAAGGCTACGCTACCTAAAAAGAAGGGGCGATGCAGAAGCATCACCCCTTTCATTATTAACCAAAACAACTAGATGATAAACGGATCCACGATCGCAAGGATCTGGTCTTTTGTCAATGGCTCATCAAACGCCTCGGATGCTTCGTTGGCTGAGATACTAATACCACTGAAAGTTCCGGTGATGGTTACACCAGCCTGCGTGGTCACTTCTTCGCCATTGTAGCTCATTTGAATGGCTGCATCACCACCGGCGCTGCCGGATGCGATACCACTTTGGTTGAGCGTGATCCAGGGCTGCACTACCTGACCCGCCGGAATGGCCTGGTTCAGCGTACGGCGCATCTGGCGGATATGCGAAGCGTGACGTGCTTCCACTGCATGAATTTGCAGGGCAGCGGTCAGCACATCGTTGTTTTCCATCAGGTTGCCTGCCTGTCCTTTGTAAGCCCGAACCCCGGTATCTTCAAAGGTTTGGGCAACAGCCAGTAATACTGCATAATTTGAAAACACGGCAGCGAAAGGGCCGTTCATGCTACCGTTGCCGGCAGTGAAGTCAAAGTTTGCCGCAGTGAAGCTTACCGGGGTTCCACCCAAACCGGTGATAGCGGTTCTTAAGAAATTGACGTGAGCCACTTCATGATCGCGGATCAGCGTTAAGGCGGTACGTGCAGGACCTGCAGGCACACCCGCTGGTCCGAAGTTGTCCACTACTTTCTTATAAAATTCTGCCTCGAGGTATTCAAGTGTCAGGGCAAAATTCAAGGTATCGCGGATAAGAGCCGTATTGGCTGTTTGACCGTATGCCTTTTTAAACATGGAGCCAAAAGCAGCAGGTACCGCTGTCAAGGCTAATGTTTTACCAATAAAGCTGAACCGGCGCATTACGTCTCTGCGTGTGTCCAACCTGTCGTAAACCTCTGGATCTACGTTTTCTATTTCTTTTAATAAATTTTGTACGTTCATTGTGTTTCGTTTTAAGAAGTAGGGAGATTACTTGCGTTGATAGTATTTACAATAAATGCATCCGCCAGTTGTAATACCTGTGGCGGGTTCAAAGCACCATCCAATGCATTGGCCGTGCTGGCGCCAAATGCCGTAAGCGTACCAAGGTCAGAGAAAGTACCATTGGAGATCAGGTCCCGGATAAGCGCCGCATGGCGGGCTTCTACCGAAACGATCTTACCGGCAAGGGTCAGGTAAACCGGGTTGGTCAATAATTTACCGGCGCCATTGTAGGCGGCTACTCCCAAATCTTCAAACGTTCTTGCGGTTTCCAGAACCGATGTTCTGCTGCCGAAGTTGATAGAACTGAAATCTACGGTCAGGGCAGGAATGATGGCTGTTGGAGCGGCAGCAGTGATCGCTGTTTTAAAGAATTCACGGTGCGCCACTTCATGATCACGAATATCTTTTAAGTATTCCTGCTCTAAAGGGTTGAACGTGGTAGTGAAGGCAGCATGCGCTACTACTTGTGTGTAGAATGCCGCTTCCAGTTGCTCCAATGCATACGCATAATTCAGGATACCTACATCGCCACTGCCGAGGTTTACGGCGTTTGAAGGCGTGGGGGTTGGGTCATCCTTGTCGTCGCAAGAGGCTAAGGCCAGTGCCGCTGTTGCTGCGGTACCAGAAAACAATAAGAATCTACGACGATGCATCTTAGCCTCCAGAAGAGAGCTTTCCTGTCTGTTTTGTACCACAGTTGATTGCGGATCCATAGTAAAATGGTTTAATTGGGTGAGAGAAGAATTTAGAGTAGTTACGTTAAAAGATAAAAGACAGTTTTCCTGTTTTTCATTTTTCCTGTATGTGCAATTTTTGGACGATGTGTCTTTTTACTCAATCGTTTAATCCACATCTTTATATACTGAAGAATACCTTAACAAGACCCCGGATGAGCTTTTACAAGTTGGGTACATATGGGTGCATAAAAAAAGCGGCTCATTGCTGAGCCGCTGCCATACTAAAGGAATAACTCCTGACTATAACCAACTACCAATAAAGGCTTTATTCGCTGTATCAACACCTTTCAATTTCCGCCTCCGGCGAGCCACATCTCTCTTATGGATGATCATCGTAATGATCAGCATTACAGGGAAAGCAAGGAAGGCAATCAATGCGGCTACCGGTTGTGATATAAATAATAAACCGATGGAAGCTATTGGAAAAAGCCCTGCCATAGATACCCACTTCCCACCAAATATTCTCCGCATCGGGCGGCGCAGGCGCTCTGTGATCAGGTACATTCCAGGCAATACAAAAAGGGTCATGAAGAACGCGAATATCAAACCGAAAATAAGCGTCCAGGCAAGTGGCGCCCAGAAGCGGGCACTGTCACCACCAAAGAAGATATTAGGATCCAGCTCCGCAAACATGCCTACAAAATCAATATTGAAGCCTACTGCCAATGGCAACAAGCCGAATATGGCGGCCAATGCCGTAAGCATTACAGGAATGATACGCGTCTTACCCGCTTCAATAATGGCTTCGCGGGTTTTCAAACCGCGTCCACGCAATTCCTCAGCGAATTCGACTACGAGGATACCATTCTTCACTACGATTCCTGCCAAACCTACAATACCCAAACCGGTAAAGATACCCGACACACTCATTCCTGTTAAACTGAATCCTAGCAACACACCAATTACGCTAAATAGAATCTCCGTCAGGATAATGATAGGTTTGCTTATCGAATTGAATTGAATGACCAATGTGATGAGGATGATGCCTAATGCAATCATCAAAGCGCCACCAAGAAAGGCAACTGTTTCCGCCTGCTGAGCGCCTTCGCCTGTTTGTGCAATGGTCACATTCTCGGGCTTGTTTTTAAAGTTCGCCAGGTGGTTCGTCAATTCTGCATTCACTGACTGCGCCGTAAACCCTTTTGAATCCAACACGTTGGAACGAACGGAGATCACCCGCTTATAATCTTTACGTTTTACACTACCCTGTGTGCTGGTATAATCAACCGTTACCAGTGAACTGATAGGAATGCGTTTTACCTGTCCATTAAAATCCCGGAATGATACATTCATATTCAACAGGTCCGTAAGGCTGCGGCGCTGCACTTCCTTGTTTCGCAATTGTATCTTGTATTCATCCTCGCCTTCCTTGATCTTCGACACTTCGCGGCCAAAGAGTGCCGTACGAATCTGCATACCGATCTGCGCACTCGACACACCTTCGATCAGGGCTCTTTCACGGTTCACCGATAAGGTGATCTCCGGATTACTAAGATCTACATCCATTTTTAATTCTTCTATACCGGGGACATTAATAGAATCAAGATAGTTCTTCAGGCTAACAGCTGTTTTTATTAATGCATCAATATCTTCCGAAGCCACTTCAATATTAACGGGAGGATCAGTAGGCGGACCGCTTGACTCTTGCGCCACTGAAATTTCGGCGCCTGGAATACCTCTCACTACACTTCGTATGGAATCGAGGTAAGGAGCTGTTGAATGACCATGACGCTTCTCAAACTCTACGAATGAAACTTGAATACGACCCAACTCTGACCGGGTGCTGCGATCTCCACTGCTCGGGTCGGCGGCGCCTACTGCCGTATTGGAGATCACGCTTTCCACTATTGGATTTGTCTTACCATTCTCCATGCCCAACACTTTATAAACGCGGTTCTCCAGCACATGCGTGATCGAATCGGTGTATTCTACATCGGTACCTACAGGTAACTTAATATAGGTATAGATAAAGTTCGGATCGGCTTTGGGGAAGAAGACCACCTTCACCCATTGTGTGCTGGTGGCGATTATGAAAATTCCAATACTTAATATGAACAAACCAAAAGTGGCCAACAGCAGCCAGACCGGGCGCCATCCTTTTAATGCCCAATTCAGCAACTGCTCGTAGCGGCGCATAATGCCAGGCAATACACGGTTCTGGAAGGAGTGAATTACATCATCCAGGATGTAGCGATTGAATACCATTAATAGTATAATGAGGATCAGCAGGTTTCCAAAGAAGGTCGCACCGATAAGATCTAACAGGATGCCTAGACCCAAGCCGATCCACAAACTCTTTTTACGAAAGATGGCTGACTTCGGTTCTTTCACCCCTTCTTCATGGTTCATGAAATCCACGGCAAATACCGGGTTCATAATAAAGGCAACGACCAGGGAAGCAGCCAACGTGAATATCAGCATCGTTGGCAGGTAGATCATGAATTTACCAATGATTCCCGGCCAAAAAAGCAGCGGAATAAACGGCGCCAGCGTGGTAAGCGTTCCCGCTAAAACCGGCACGAACACTTCACCTGCCGCCATCATCGCCGACTTTTCGGAATTGACGCGACCCCTGCCTTCCATAAAGATGCGGTGGGTATTTTCGATCACCACAATGGCATCATCCACGATGATCCCCAGCCCGAAGAGGAGTGCAAAAAGTACAATGAAATTTAGCGTTACAGCCGATCCGGCAATGAGCTCTGCACCAGGTATAAATAGGAAGGCGACAAAAATACTCAGCGGCACACTTAATGCCACGAAGAAGGCATTGACCACACCCATGAAGAACATGAGGATGACCAATACGAGTATAAAGCCGATAACAATGGTATTCACCAACTCGTTAAACGAGTTGCGGGCATTGATGCTTTGATCACCTGTAATAACCACATCCAGGTCTTTCGGAAATACGGTTGTCTTCAGGTCTTCCACGATCTTATCAACCCCTGCTGCAGTCTCAATCAGGTTTTCTCCGGAACGCTTTACCACATTCATCGTGATCACGTTCTTTCCATTCAGACGGGCATAGCTCTCCCGCTCTTTAATGGTATCTCTTACTTCCGCAATATCTCTTAAATAGATAGGCGCCCCCGTATTGTTACGGATCACCAGTCCTTGTATATCATAAGCCGTTTTAAACTGCCCTTTCAACTGCAGGTTGCGACGCATATTGCCTACTTCCAGCTGACCGCCGGAGATATCCATATTCTCCCGGGAAACGGCACCTGCAATATCATCGAAGGTTACGCCGGCAGCCTGCATACGCTGGTTGTCCACATTGATCTGGAACTCTCTTTCCGGCGCACCAACAATATCTACCCGGTTGATCTGCGGCAATTCTTCCAGCCGGTCCTGCATTTCATCGGCGTAAGTTTTCAGCCGCACCGGGTCATAATTACCGCTAAGGTTCACATACATGATCGGCTGGTCCGAAAGGCTTACCTCCAATACGATCGGATCCTGGGTAAGGTCAGTCGGCAGATCGGTCTTGGCCTTATCCACCGCATCCTTCACCTTTTGCAACGCGATGTCGGTATCCACATCGGTATCGAATTCGATAATGATGGTGGAATAATCTTGTTGCGAGGTGCTGGTTACTTTATTCACCTTGACACCCGTGATGCTTTTGATCTGTTTCTCGATTGGCTGGGTTACGAGGTTCTCTATATCCCGTGGTGTATTGCCGGCATAAATGGTTTGCACATAAATGTTCGGAATAACTATATCCGGGAACTGCTCTTTGGGTAACGTGATGAATTGAAAAACACCTGCCAAACTCACAAATACCATGATAAGGTAGATGGTCGTCCGGTTTTTTATGCTCCAGGTGGTGGGCTTGAAGTGCTTGAATTTTTCTGAGAAATTTTCTAGTGCGCTCATAAATATCGTTTAGCTTGTTTGGGAGTTTAATTATCCGGCAATACGGATTAATTAGGCCCCGATCATCTTTCTGTTCGTTTGTTCTTCTTAAGTAGTGCTTATCAACTGGCCGTCATACAGGTTTTGAAAACCTTCTATAATAAGGCGGTCACCTCCCTGCAAGCCGCTTCTTACTTCCAATTGCCCCTGGTATAATTCGCCGACAAGGATGGTTCGTTTGCGGGCAATCAGCTTCCCATTCTCATTCACAGCCACCATTACAAATTTGCCTTTGTCATCATTCTGCAGGGTATTAACCGGGATGGTAAGCGTATTTGCTTTCGCATAATCCTGCACCTGCACAATGGCAATTTGATTTGGCTTCAAGGCAGGATCAGACGGGATAGGTGCTTCTATATAAAAAGTGCGCTTGCCTGGGTCGATTGTCTTACCGGCGACATTCACTTTAGCCGTGAATGTTTTATTCATGTTGGGAAGCGTGATGCGCAGGTTGCTGCCTTCCCCAATTCTGCCCAAATAATTCTCCGGCACTTCGGCAATGATCTTCAGGTTGGAGGTGTTCACAATACGGATCTGCGGACCGGCTGCATTTGCCCCGGTGAACGCCTCTCCCACTCTCACATTCACGAGGTCAGCCACGCCGGAAGAAGGAGCCGTAACTGTCATCAGGCTTGCCTGCTTTTGAATGATGCCGATCTGCTTTTTAAGATTCTCCACTTGCGTTTGCGCAGACAACACCTGCTGGTAGGTTCCTATGCCCTGGTCCCAGAGGTTTTTCGTGCGGCGGTAAGTGTCTTCTGCAGCGGAAAGCTGTACACGAAGGGGTTCAATGTTCTGGCGGATAACCGTAGCATCCAATTGTGCCAGGGTTTGTCCTTTGCGGATATAATCGCCCTGTTTTACATACAAGGCTTTTACAATACCCCCTTGCCCGTTTGGAGGCGCCACGTAAGAAATATTGGTGGCATCAATGCGCCCTTGCAGGTCCACATAATGCACAAAATTTTCACCTTGTACCGGTGCCAAAGTTACGAGCTTCGGATTGCCGGTGCTTTTCACAGAAGTATCGAGCAACGCTATCTCTTTTTGCAGGGTCGCCATTTCGGTTGTGATCTTCTGTTGCTCGCTTTTCAGCTTTTCCAGTTTTGCCTTTTTATCATTCAGATCGCCGGCGCCATCTTTCTTTCCGCCACCGCAGGAGGCGGCAATAAATCCGATCAATACGATTCCGTAAATACTCTTTTTCATGGTAACTATTTTGGGTTCTGTCGTTTTGGTTTATTGCAATTTTCCTAATGATGATTGGTAACCGATGCGGGCAACCGTAGCGTTATACAACGCACTGAAATAATTGGATTGTGCTTGCTGGTAATCCGCATCCGCCTGCAGCACTTCGAAAGAACTGCCTAGGCCTTGCTCAAACTTGATCTTTGTTGTATTGTATACACGCAGCGCGAGTTGCTGGTTGCGCTCCTGCACATCCAGGTTCAGCAAAGCGTTCTTTAGACTCGTTTGCGAAACATTTTGCTGGAAGTCGATCGCCTGCTTCACATTGGTAATATTGTTATCTACCTTATCTACTTTCAGCTGGGCCTGCTGTGTGCGGTACTTGCGCTGGAAGCCATCGAAGATGGGCACTGCGATATTCAACCCGATATAAGAACTCTTAAGCCAACGGGTTTCCGCATCGGTAAAGAATTTTTGTCCTTGCCCTGTTATGGAGTAATTACCAGCCAGCGCAGCAGTTGGCAAGGCTGCCAGTTTGTTCCGCTTTACATCCAGCTGTTGCAGTTCTTTTGTTACCTGCAGGGTTCTGATCTCCGTGCGGTCCTCGTATTTAAAGGAGTTATCAAGAATGTCTTCCTTGATGCTTGCGGTGGTCAGCTCTTCTTTCAACCGCACCGTATCTGCCTGTGAAACACCGATGGAAAATTTAAGTGCCGCATAGGAAATGGAAACGCCATTATCCACCATATTTCTTGTTGTTCGCAGGTTATTTAACTGGACCTGCACCCTGTCCAGATCTAAGCGTTCCGCAAATCCATTCTTAAACATGATAGAATCATCGTGATACAATTTCTCCAACCTCACTATGCTGGAATCTAAAAAATTAAGTTGTTTCTCTGCAATAAGAATAGCATAGTAACGGCGGTACGCCGAATCTTTCACCCGCTCTTTGGTTTGCTCGATCATAGCAGCTGAAAGGTTCAAAGAGGCTTTGCGGGCCTGCAGGCCAACAAATACATCCGGTTGAAATAAGAGTTGCTGAAGTGTTGCGCCCATATTCAGGTTCCAAGGTTGCTGCAAACTAAAAGGCACCAGGGTTGGCTGCGGGATAGGTGTGGACTGTGGTATCAGGTTCTGGTTTTTCAGCACATTGTACACGTTCACATCCGATTGCGGGAAAAGGATCTGCGGCAGCTTCACATAATATTGAGCGCCAATATTTCCGCTTACCTGAGGCAATGCTCTTCCGAATATCTCGTTGTTCTGCGCTTCCTGTATCCGGTAATCAATCTCTGCGTTCTTGATCTCGATCACGTTCTTATACGCCAATTCCACGGCTTCTTTTACCGTCAGTTCATACTTCTGCTGGCCTTGTGCGGCACTTAGCAGTAGCAGGAAAAGGCTGGTTACGATCATCTGTTTCATCATCTTACTTTTTTGTTCGTTGTTTTTTATATTTTTCAATGAGCTTATCGCCCTTGGTGGTGGCCAGGCCATAAACAAAGTGTTCCAGTAACTGCATTTCTATCTGCAGCAACTGCGTGCGGTTGTTAGGAAAAACTTCGGGATTAAAAGCCAGCATGATACTGTGCAGGCGGTAACGACTGAGGATGTCTACATCAATATCCTCCCGGTAAAGCCCTTCGGCAATGCCACGTTCAATATTGGTTTTGATGATGCCATACAGGAAATCATTCTTAAAAGCCTTGAATTTGGCAAAGGTCTGCGGGTGGTATTTTTCCATATCAAACAATACGGAAGGATGCATCGTTGAGAACATTTCCTGCATTCTGTCGTAAGCCTGGAAAAGTTCATGCAAGGCGTTGTCAGAATTATCCCGCTCGTCTACACACTTGCATTTATTGTCGTCCATGATAGCGGAAAAAACCGCGTTCACCAGTTCTTCTTTATCCGCAAAATATTGATATACCGTTTTCTTTGACATGCCCATCTGCGCAGCTATATCATCCATCGAAACGGAGCGAATGCCGTACCGGTTGAATAGTTCGTGGGCTTTGTGAAGAATGCGTTCTTTTGGTTCCATAATCGGCGGCGAAACTATGGAAACTTTTTTCGATGCCAAAGTTTCCATAGTTAATTTTTTATGAACTGTTCATTTTGGCGGATGAACTGTGCCGTTACCTTTGCGCCATGGACGACTTAAAACCTATAGCGCCGGAACGTTTCCGCCTTCGCAAGGTGTTTCAATATTTTTTGCAGGGATTGCTGGTTATTGCGCCGGTAGCCATTACTTTTTACGCGGTTTATTGGATCGTTACTTCTATTGACGACCTGCTACCCATTTTTGCCACAAAAGATGCCGATGGGAGGGTCCGCATTCAGAATTATGGACTGGGGTTTCTTATTATCATTGCCGGCATCTGTCTGTTGGGCTATTTCAGTTCCTTTTTTATAAAGCTAAAAACCTTTAACCTTTTTGATAGCCTGCTTAGTAAAACACCGGGCATTCGCTTTATTTATTCTACGGTAAAAGATTTTTTCGAGGCCTTTGCTGGTGAGAAGAAAAAATTCAACCGGCCGGTGCTGGCAAATATTGACGACACCGATGTGTGGCGGGTAGGATTCATCACGCAGGATAATGTATCCAACTTTGGCTTTACTGATTACGTGGCTGTTTATATTCCCATGTCGTATTCCATAGCCGGCAATGTATATCTTTTACCAACGGTTCGCATCCGTTCCATTGCCAACGTATCGGCAACGGGCGCCATGAAATTCGCCATCAGCGGCGGCGTAACGAATGTGGATGACGACAAAAACAAAACCGATGTGGCTGTTTAGAAAGGCGATGCTTCTTTCCCTTTTGCTATTGTTGCAAATCCCCTGTTTTTGCTGGGGCTTTTTCGGGCACAGAAAGATCAACTACTATGCTGTTTTCCTGCTCCCGCCGCAAATGATGGTTTTATACAAACCGCAGATCGAATTCATAACCGACCATGCTGTTGATCCGGATATGCGGCGCTACGCCGTGAAAGAAGAAGGCCCGCGGCATTACATTGACATTGATCGCTACGGCACTTATCCTTACGATTCGCTGCCTCGGGCTTGGGATGCCGCCGTAGCTAAATTTTCTGAAGACAGCTTAATCGCCGGTGGTATCGTGCCCTGGTGGGTGCAGATCATGAAAGCACGGCTGACAAACGCTTTCAAAGAAAAGAATGAAGCAAAAATTTTAAAGCTATCCGCCGAGATCGGGCATTATATCGGAGATGCCCATGTACCGCTTCATGCCAGCAGCAACCACAATGGCCAGTTTACGGACCAACGCGGCATTCATGGTTTTTGGGAAAGCCGCATTCCGGAACTGCTGGCGGATAAAAGCTGGGATTTTTTTGTGGGCAAAGCCGAATACATCAAGTCGCCCGGAGATTTTATCTGGAAGCGGGTGCTGGAAAGCGCTGCGGCTGCCGATACGGTATTAAAGTTTGAAAAAAGCTTGAGCAAACGTTTTCCAGAGGACCAGCGCTTTGCTTTTGAAGACCGTAATGGAAAACTGGTTCGGCAATATTCCGCTGCTTATACAAAGGCTTACGATGCGTCCATGAAAGGCATGGTGGAGCGCCGGATGCGCCAGGCGATCTATGCTACAGCCTCTTTTTGGTACACGGCCTGGGTAGATGCCGGACAGCCTGATCTTACTAAGCTCACCAACAAAACTTTTTCCGAAGAAGAGATGAAAGAATATAATATGCTAACCGAAGCCTGGCGCAAGGGCGCTATTCAAGGAAGAGAAGAAAATTAATCAGCCAAGTCTTACCGTCGGATAATTTGTTTCTTTGCACTGCCATTACAATCAGTTATTTCAAAGAACAATTTCGACAAAGCATGGATACGCTACAAAAAACGCTACATAATTTCAACGCCGGCCCTTCTATCCTACCCAAAGAAGTTTTTCAGGAAGCCAGCGAAGCGATACTGAATTTTAACGGCACCGGGCTTTCCATTTTAGAGATCGGGCACCGCACCAAGTTGTTCGAGCCCGTAGTGGCAGAAGCCACTGCCTTGATGAAAGAACTAATGAACTTAGACAGCGATCATGAAGTGCTTTTCTTACATGGCGGCGCTTCCACGCAATTCTTCCAGGTGCCTGCAAACCTTTTAAACCAAGGACAAAAAGCATCTTATACCGATACCGGTGTTTGGGGTGCCAAAGCTATCAAAGAAGCAAAGCTTTATGGCATCGTGGAAGTGGTGTGCAGTTCAAAAGCATCCAACTATACTTATTTGCCGAAGGAGTTTACGACCGACCCGAACTCAGTCTACTTGCATCTCACTTCCAACAATACTATTTACGGTACCCAGTGGCATGACTTCACGCCTTTCTATAACGCTGGTGTGCCGCTGGTAGCAGATATGAGCAGTGATATTCTCAGCCGCCAACTGGACTTCAATAAGTTTGACCTGATCTATGCCGGTGCGCAAAAGAATATTGGCGCTGCCGGCGTTAATGTAGTAGTGGTGAATAAGAATATCCTGGGGAAAGTAAACCGTCCGCTACCGACGATGATGGATTACCGCAATCATATTGAAGCCGGCTCCATGCTCAATACGCCGCCGGTATTTGCCATCTATTTGTGTATGCTGACACTTCGTTGGTTAAAGGCTTACGGTGGCGTGAAAGCAATAGAGGAAGTGAATAACCGCAAAGCCGCCTTGCTCTATCAAACCATTGATGCATCACCCCTTTACAAAGGCACGGTAGCAACCGAAGACCGCAGCAAGATGAATGCGTGTTTTGCGATGGAAGATGCGGTACTTGAAAAAGAGTTCTTGCAGTTATGCGAAAACGAAGGTATGGTGGGTGTAAAAGGGCACCGGAGCGTCGGTGGTTTCCGCGTTTCATTGTACAATGCATTGCCGTATGAAAGCGTGGTAGCGTTGACGGATTTGATGAAGGATTTTGCACAGCGGAAGGGTTGATGGCTGTAGCTGTAGGAACACGCCTCCCGGCGTGTTCTATTGGAAACAGGTTATTTCTCCTGAACACGCCGGGAGGCAAGTTCCTACAATCATCTTATACCAACCATTACGAACGATACGGCAATTTCTTCGCGATCCAATTGCTGTAAAATTCCACGATGCCATTTACCTCGTTTGGCAGGTCGGCGCCGCCCTTGCGGAAGGTTTTCCAAAGCAACTTGCTATCGGTGCCATTGTACAAATAGCTGTTCATATTGATGTCAGAAGCGTTCATAGCCAGGGCGGTATTAGCGTTGGCGGTTGTACCGGGTTTACCTAACACAGTCAGGATCGTGCGGGCACCCGCTAAACCATAAGCGACCCCGTCGCTGAAGTTCTTGTCTTTTTCTAAAGTTGTCATTAACACCGCATCTACCCCTAAGAGCTTTGCCAATTCCTCCGGCTGCTTTTCATACGCTTCTTCAATGGTTAAGCCGGCTTCTTTCAGCAATGCATTGGTCTTCTGAATGGCTTGGAAAGCCACAACAGGCGACTTTTTATTTTTGCTGGTCTGCTTCAGTGTATAGGTCAGCAGCGACTCCTGGAACACATAGCCCCATTTATCGTTCTGAGCTTTGATGCTCTCTTCCGTTTCCTTTTTACCTACATGACCGGTTTGTGTAATGCGCAGCGGAAGGATGGCTACATGCTGGTGTTTAGTGGCATGCTGAACAAAGTCTGCGGATTTGTAAACGTTCTTATTCATTCCGCAAGAGGCAAGTGCAAGAGCAAAGGCGCAAAATAGAGTTAGCTTCATATACAATTGTTTTTGTTTAATACGGCAAAACAAAGGGCGCTGTTACACCCGTTATGTTAAGAGGTTTTGAATTAAGGATTTCTTTGCAGTCACACTGCTATGGACTGCTCCAATGCCCGAATGGATCGTACCGGCTGGCGGTTTACGCACCTTCTTAAAATGCCGTACGTTTGCAGCAATTCCTTTTTATGGCTCATATCAAACCTTTCAAAGCACTGCGTCCGCACAATGAATATGCTTACCAGGTAGCGTCACGTCCCTACGATGTACTGAATTCGGAAGAGGCCCGCAAAGAAGCCGCGGGCAATATGCTATCGTTCCTGCATGTGACCAAATCCGAGATCGACCTGCCCGAAGGCACGGACATTCATACCCAGCAGGTATATGATAAAGCAGCCGAAAACCTGCAACGGCTGATTGATAAAAAGATCCTCTTCCAGGACGAAAAGCCTTGCTATTATATTTACCAGCTTTCCTGGAAAGGCCGTACACAAACCGGTTTGGTCTGTGTGTCATCGGTGGATGATTACAACAACGACATCATTAAGAAGCACGAGTTTACCCGTCCCGAGAAAGAGCAGGACCGCATCAGCCACATGGCGACTATAAAAGCACAGACCGGTAATGTCTTCCTTGCCTGCAAAGACCTGAAAGAACTGGACGATGTATTCGAGCATTGGAAATCGCAGCACAACGCCGATTATTCTTTTGTAGCCGATGATACAGTGGTGCATACCATTTGGGTGGTAGATACTTTGTCAACGATTGATGTCATCACCAACCTTTTCGCTGAGAAGATCCCATTCACCTATATTGCTGATGGCCACCACCGGGCGGCATCCGCTGCGAAGGTCAACCAGCAATTACCTGAGAGCGAAGATGCCAAGTTCTTTCTTACGACCATCTTCCCGGCCAATCAATTAGCCATTCTCGATTATAACCGCATTGCCAACGACCTGAATGGCTTAACGCCGGAAGCCCTTTTGCAAAACATGGAAGAAGGCTTTACGGTAGAAAAGGCGAATGCTGCCGTTTCACCAGCTGCTTTGCACCAATTCGGCATGTATCTCGACGGGAGCTGGTATGGCCTCAAAGCAAAAGAAGGCACCTTCCGCGAAGACCCGATCGGCGTATTGGATGTAACGATCTTACAGGAAAATATTTTACAGAAATACCTTGCCATTGGCGATCCCCGTACCGACAACCGCATTGATTTTGTAGGTGGCATCCGCGGATTAAAAGAACTGGAAGAGCGGGTGAACAGCGGAGCGGCAGCCGTAGCCTTTAGCTTGTATCCTGTTTCTATCCAGCAGCTGTTTGATATTGCCGACAGTGGCGTCGTGATGCCGCCTAAAAGCACCTGGTTCGAGCCAAAGCTTCGGGATGGATTGCTCACGCACTTGTTGTGAGTGTAGTTGATAACCAGGTCTTTTATAAAGTAGCTGCTCCTGATTTTCGGTTGATGTAGAATTAATAGCACTTATTCAGCACAAACCTATCAACCACTCAACTTACTCACGAAGATTTTGTTAAGTCCCGCCATGCATCCCTACCCTTCTATATTTAGTCTTAATTTGGCAGCGGAACGGCAACAGTGTTCGTTCCCTTCGGCTTAAACCCTTTACGGATGAAAAAATTAGTTCTTCTTTTTAGCTTCGCTTTGCTTTCATTAGCCGCTTTCTCACAAGAGCAAACTCCCGGCGAAACGGCCCGCGCCTTTATGCGCTCCGGCGATTTTGATAATGCCGTGCTCGTACTGACACGTGCCCTTCAAACCGACAAAAGCAACCTGGACCTGCAAAAAGACCTGGCGCTTTCTTTTTATTATAAAAGAGATTATGTAAAAGCGTTGGATGTGGTCAATACCATTATGGATGGCGATGCCGCCGATGTGCAGTCCTACCAGATAGCGGGCAATGTGTACAAAGCATTGGAAGAAGTAAAGGATGCCGAGAAATCTTACAAAAAAGGCCTCAAAAAATTCCCGAACAGCGGGGCGCTTCATAGCGAATATGGCGAATTGCTTTGGGCGAAGAAAGATGTGGATGCCATCGAGCAATGGGAAAAAGGAATAAAAGTGGACCCTTCTTACGCCGGCAATTATTACAATGCGGCGCTCTTCTATTATTACACAAAAGATAAGGTTTGGTCGCTGGTTTATGGCGAAGCTTTTATTAATATGGAAAGCCTCACCGAGCAGGCAGCCTCTATGAAAGGCCTGTTGCTTACTGCCTATAAAGAAAAGCTGTTCGCCGACGCCGATATGCTGAAAGACCAGGCGAAGCCCTCCGCTTTTGAAAGAGCTTTCCTGGAAACCATGGGCAAACAATCGAGCCTGCTGACCCGCGGTTTAAGCATTGATGTATTGACAATGATCCGCACCCGCTTCCTGCTGGACTGGTCAAAGACCTATGCGGCTAAATTCCCATCCAAGCTGTTCGACTACCAGCTGCAACTGGTTCGCGAAGGCATGTATGAAGCGTATAACCAATGGCTGTTCTCTAACCCGGAGAACCTGCCGGCGTATGACAACTGGACGAAGACCCACCCGGAGGCGTACACCAAATTCAACACCTTTCAAAAGAGCCGCATCTTTAAAATACCGCCGGGACAGTACTACGGCAAGAATTAATTACAGGTAATCCCGCTTCGGCGGGATTTTTTTGGTCTTTGCTTCCAGCCGGAGCCATTATTCTGTCCTTTTATCCCGCATTTTTGCTAGAATAGAGACAATTCTACTACGAATAGAGGCTTTCTTACTATAAAAAGTCGTTTTTTATCCATGAAAAATGGCTTCGGCGGTCAGAAAAATGACTCTGACGGTCAACTATTTCACGATTAACTCTTTGATTATCGGTGTTTTAAACGAATGTTATGCGTTCGTTTAGTATATTACATCGGCACTTGTATTAATTAAATCAACTGCGTCTTCGAAATTGTCTGCTATTCTTTCAGGTCCTTCAAAGTCATATCTCTTATAAATTCCAGATTCATTTTTCACAAACCCAATCCAATGGCTGTTGATTAAAAAATCACAAAAGCCTACAAAATTTGGATGTCGCTTATAATCGTATTCCTCAATAATCCTCTCGACTGACCAAAAAGAAAACATGTGCTCATTCCAATCCATGTCTTTGAATCCATTGGCTTCCATATACAATGTCTTAAAGGGCTCAGGAAAAGAAATCTCTAAATATGCTTCTGCTTTACTTAATAATTGCATCGAAGCTCCCTTCTCTATCTTAATGTCTTGACTTCTCCACAACGTGACAATACTTTTTGCCCATTTCTTTATTTCTTCCGAAGAGTTCATTAGCCTTTAAAATAGTTGATGTAAACAATTGATCTAAATACACCCCAAAATAGAGAATAAATAATCCTAAAGAATATGAAATAATCTCTTCACCAAACAAAGCCCTCCAAAACTTTCCTACCGCCTTCCACCGGACTTTTTTACTTTAGTGCTTCAGCGGCACCACCGCTTGCTGCCGCATCATCAAACAAGAAAAGCCATTGCTATATGTCACAGCCACAACGCCTATACGATTGCCTGGAGCGCCTACTGAAAGAAGCCCCGAATGACGCCCTGCTAGCAGCTAAGGAAGGTGGCGTGTGGCGGGAATATACCGTACGGGAGGTGGTGGACATTGTAGATAAGCTGAGCGCCGGTTTGCTGGCCCTGGGCGTTTCTGCCAACGATATGTCTATTGAAGGCCGCGACAAGGTGGCGATCCTTTCCAAAAACCGTCCCGAGTGGGTTTTCCTGGACCTGGCGGTGCAAAAGATCGGCGCGGTGCTGGTGCCGGTCTATCCTACCGTCATCGTCTCCGACCTGGAGTTTGTGCTGAACGATGCACAGGTGAAGCTGGTGTTTGTAAACGATGCCGACCTGCTGCAAAAAGTAGCTGCCGTGCAGGATCGCACGCCTTCCTTGCAAGGCACATACAGCTTCGAGAAGATAGAAGGCTGCCACCATTGGAGCGAGCTGCTGACAGCGGGCAAGCAGGAACATTTCCAGCAGCTTACCACCCTTTCCGGCAAGATCACCACCGAAGACCTTTTTACCATCATCTATACTTCCGGCACTACGGGCACACCAAAAGGCGTGATGCTTTCACACCGCAATGTGCTGAGCAATGTGTTAAGCACCTTGCCGTATCTGCCTGTTGGACGCGGATCTAAAACCTTAAGCTTCCTGCCGCTCAATCACATCTTCGAGCGGATGATCACCTTCGTCTATCTCTTTGCGGGAGTTACTACTTACTATGCGGAAAGCCTTGAAACCCTCGGCGATAACCTGAAGGAGGTGAAGCCGCACATGTTTACCACAGTACCCCGGCTATTGGAAAAAGTGTATGAAAAGATCATGGCAAAAGCCGCTACGCTCAAGGGTGCACAAAAGGCGCTGTTCTTTTGGGCGCTACGGTTGGGCGAGCGATACGATGTGCAGAAACCAGGCAGTCCGCTTTATCAATTGCAATTAGCACTTGCCCGCAAGATCATCTTCTCCAAATGGCGGGACGGATTGGGTGGCAATTTAAAATGCATCGTTACCGGCGCTGCGGCCTGCCAGGTAAAGATGATCCGCATCTTCACCGGCGCCGGCATCCCTATTTTGGAAGGCTACGGACAAACCGAAGCCTCGCCGGTGATTACCGTGAACCGCATGGAGCCGGAGAACCGCTTTTTTGGTACCGTAGGCCCTGTTATTACCGGCGTGGAAGTGAAGATCGCCGAAGACGGCGAGATCCTTTGCAAGGGGCCGAACGTGATGATGGGTTATTACAAACGCGAAGATGCCACCGCCGAAACGATAAAAGACGGCTGGCTTTACACCGGCGATATTGGTACGCTGGTAGATGGCAAATTCCTGAAGATCACCGACCGCAAGAAAGAGATCTTTAAAACCTCGGGCGGTAAATTCGTAGCGCCCCAACCGATTGAGAACCGCATGGTGGAATCGCCTTTTATCGGGCAGGTGATGGTGGTAGGCTCCGGGGAGAAATTCACGGGAGCGTTGATCGTACCGGCTTTTGCGCAGCTAAAAGAATGGGCGAAGGCGCAAGGCATGGGCGATGCCTTAACCAATGAAGAATTGGTAGCGCATCCTGCTGTGGTAGCGCATTACCGCGAGATCGTTGCGACTTGCAACCAGCATTTTAATAACGTGGAGCAGGTGAAGAAGTTTGAGCTGCTGCCGTTTGAATGGACGGTGGATGGCGGTGAGCTGGCGCCGAAGATGTCATTGAAGCGAAAGGTTATTATGGAGAAGTGCGATAAGTGGGTGAAGGCGATTTATGAATAGAATCTGATCGTAAAGTATTAAAAATGAAAAAAGATTTCGATTCTGATTTGGGAGAGCTAGAGTTTCAAGACTTTGAAGGAGATTTGAGTTACAGTTGCGAGAAGGTTCTTCCTATATCAGAAAAGAAAGTCCATATCTTTTTCAAGACTAACTCCTTTGGCATATTACCATCCAAGCTTCAAAAACAATTCCTACAGCAGATAATTGAGAACTACGACAAAATATTAGGTTCGATAGAATTGAAAATTCCTGACAATCTCTTTGGCACTTTAAGCGAAAAACCTTTTGGATTAAGGGAAAAGTATGATTTAGTAACATTAGGTATCCCATTGAATACTATAAACCCTAAATGGGATTTATCTCTTGTAAATAAACAAGACAACGCAACACATTTACTCTCAAACTTTGAGGGCACGACATGTATTAGAGTTTGGAAAGAGATTGCTCCTAAACGACCTTTATATCTAAGAATTTTACTAAAGCTAATTGGGCGCTGATCGGCTTACTATTTTGAATTGCAAGTAGTTCAAATAATATAAACAAGTAAAACTACTTGCAATTTATCTCTCCACTCACGGTATCCCCTCCGTCTCATCCTGCCCGTTCGCATCCTTCATCTGCTGAATATCCTGCTCCGCATCATTACCCGACTGCTGCGTGGTTAAGCGGCTGCTATCCCGTTGCAGGTACTCGCCCTGCTCTTTCATTTGCGAATCCGTTTCCGTAGGCTTCGGGTAAGCCAGCGGGTGGTCGTCTTTATCCTCTTTCATATAAAATGATTTTATTAGCAACGCCCTGTAAAGAGTACAGGGCGTTGCCGCATTCATTAACTATAACAAGCTATCGAGCGGTAATTACATACCGCCTGGTCCACGACCGGACTCGCCACCTGATTGGCTGGTGCCGCCACGACCGCTGTCGCCGCTGCTTATTTCGTCGCCGGAAGAAGAGCCGTAATCGGAACCTGAAGAGCGCTCGCTTTGATTGCCCATGCCGGATTGACCACTACTGGTCCCCTGGCTTTGTCCGCCTAAGCCTTCGGAGCCGCGCTGAGACCCGCCACCTTCCATACCGCCGGAGCGTCCCATATCGGAACCCGAGTTACCCATGCCACCGCCTTCTGATTGATTGCCCGAACCCCTGTTCTGGTCGCTACCACCCTGGCTGCTGGTCTGCTGGCTTTGTCCCCCTAAGCCCTGCTGGCTCTGCGAATCCTGGTTAGACATGCTGCCCTGATCCTGGTTTCTTTGATTGTCCATAACTGTGTTTTTTAAATAAAGAATAATTGTTAAGAGTACAGGGCTATATAAAAACATTGTGCCCCAGCGTCTTGTTTCATCTTTCTGCGGCAATGTCATCTAAAGGCGAAAACATCCCGCTCAGCCGTAGAGCGTTCGTGTAGAAGGAAGTCAACACAGATTTATGGCACTAAAAAACCTCATAACAGCTGAGGGCAATTATGAGGTTTTTTTAATGAACGATACGAACTCGTTACTTAACTTATTTCATTTTACATTATCCCGGCGATACCTGGCCATCATAGTCAGAGCCGCTCACGCTGCGCTTAGTAGAAATGCTGGAGCCACTGCTGCCGCCCTGACGGTTGCGACCAACATCCGTTGTGCCGCCGGAAGTATTCTTCATACCGCTGCCGGTGTTCTGCCGTCCGCCCACCGTGCTTGGGTTAGACAGGCGTTCTTTTTGTTGATCCTGACCTTCATTACTGTTCTTGTTCTGTCCTCTCGAATTTTCCATAACACACATTTTTGATTAAGAAATAAAGGATACGGGGTATAAAAACGGGCTCTTAACGGCCACTGCGGATGGCGCCACCAGTGCTTCCGTTCCGGTCATCGCGGCGTTCTGCTGCCTGCTGGGCACCGCCTTCCTTACGTTGATCGCCAGTGGTTTTGCCCATGTCGTTTGTTTTATGGCTGTTGCCTTTTGAACTATTACCGGCAGGCTGCACGATGCCCTCTGTTTGACGGCTGTTTCCATTACCGCCTTTCTGGCCATTATTTCCACTGCTGCGTTGATTCTGGTTGCGACCGTTATCCGTTTGCGGGCTTTGTTTGTTTGCCATTGTTACCAATTTATGATTAAGAGATAGTATAAGGGGGTAAAAATTGTGCCGTATTGCTGTTTGCACCCGCCAATTTTTTAAGGGAAGAGCTATAAAAAGGACAGTACATCATTTCTTATCCGCGGTTGCGTGTTTCTTTTTACCTTCCTCCCTTAATCAAGCTTAGCGATTGCCTATATGAAAAAAATCCCGGTGCTGTTTATCGTCTTTCTCTTCTCCCTTACCGGTAATGCACAAACCGAATACCCCATTTTCAGAGATACCGCTACCCTTCAAGCCCAGGACTCCGGCAGGTTTAGCCTTTCTATTGATAATCTCAATTATCTCCGTAACTACGAATGGTTTGGCGATATTCCTAACAGCTACACGCTGCTGGGTTACCAACTTATACCCCAAATCAAATACCAGCTGAATGATAAGATTTCTTTTAAAGGCGGCATCTTCCTGCGCCGTGAGTTTGGGCGCCCCGGCTATTTTGAAGTAGAACCTGTTTTCACGGCAAAATACCAGAAGAAGAGTCTCACCTTTATTATGGGCACCTTAGAGGGGGCGCTGAACCACCGTTTGGTGGAGCCGATCTATAATATCGAACGCATCATCTCGGCCCGCAATGAGCAAGGCTTACAGCTAACGCTGAATAAGAAACGATTTTGGATGGACTGGTTCATTGACTGGCGAAAAGCTATTGTTCTCAACGATCCTTTTCGCGAAGAGCTGACAACAGGATTTTCTACCCGCACAAAGCTGGTAGACAGACCGGGCGTATCATTTGAAATTCCGGCACAGCTGCTCATAGCGCATAAAGGCGGCCAGATCTCCAGCCTTACCACGCCGATTGAGTCGCTGATGAATACCGCTATCGGGTTATCGTTGCATACAAACAACAAGGGTGGTTTTATACGAGGCATCAATACTGATCACTACTTTGTTTACTACCGCAATATCTCCGGCACCAAGCAACAATTGTATAACCGGGGCACCGGCTGGCTTTCAACACTGACGTTAAAGAGCCGTATCAATATTGATTTGGACCTCCGGTACTGGAGAGGAAATAAATTTTACGGGCCGCAAGGGTTGCCCCTTTACAATTCCATCTCGGAGAAGAAGATCGGCTATGGCGAACCGGAGCGGGAGCTGGTCTTTGCCACTTTTATCTACAACAAGCAATTGTTCAATAACGTAGCCATTGACATGCGGTTAGAACCTTATTATGATCTCCGCAACAAATTCCTGGAGTATGGCTACTCTGTGTTCCTGCGCTTCAATAAGGACTTCTTTTTGAAAACGCTGCGATAATACAATTTCAGGTTTGGGGTTTTGTGTTTAGAGGTTTACCACGCAATGGTCTAAACAAAAAAGTTTGAAGCCAGATTGCATTAAGGCAACCCAACCCCAAACTACAAACTTCAAACTTCTCTTATCCCAGCTTTGCTTCCGAAGAAATAGCCGTGTTCAGCAGTTTTGAGATCGGGCAGTTTTCTTCTGCATTCTTAACGGCAGCGTCCCATTGCTCCTGACTCACATTAGGCACGGTGCCTGAAACCGTAAGGTGCGACTTGGTGATAGAGCCATTCTCAAAAGTGATATCGCACCTGGTCTCCAACTTATCAGCCGTAAAGCCCGCTTCGTTCAGCACAAAGCTCAGCTTCATGGTAAAACAACCGGCATGCGCCGCCGCCACTAATTCCTCGGGGTTCGTGCCTTTTCCTTCAGCAAAACGGGTGTTGAATGAATATTGGGTGCCATCCAATACCCCGCTTTGGGTGCTTAACGTACCCGTTCCTTCTTTTCCGGAGCCATTCCATACGGCTGTTGCATTGCGAATCATAATTATGCTTTTTAGTGATTAAGAGTAAACGCTAAAGGTAAACATGGATGTTGCTTTCAGCGCCAAATTCATTGCATTGGCCTTCGTTGCTAACGGAAAGCGCCGGATTTAACAAGCAGCCGGCGTATAGAAATACTACCTTCAATATCCTTCACAGCTAGTTCTTTATTGACTTATCTCTGAGCGACCTCTTTACCACATTGTAAAAAAGATTATATGAGATTTGGCATTAGAAAAATAGTTTTTGTAGACGACGACCCGGATGATTGTTTCATTTTCCGGAAAGCCCTGGCGGATGTGTCCTCTACTGTTCAGCTTCATTTTGTCAGCGATTGCGATGTGCTTATCCAAACACTTGATGCCATTGAACCCGACCTTGTTTTTATGGACATCAATATGCCTAAAAAGAGCGGCTTTGAGTGTATAAGCGAGATCAGAGGGCTTTCCCGCTACGAGGCGCTTCCTGTGGTAATGTATAGCTGCGCCGAACAAAACGTTCAGATCCAAAAAGCCTATGGCTTTGGCGCTCATCTTTACCTGCAAAAGCCTTCTAGTTATGGCGCCTTAGTTTCTTCTATTCGAACTATCCTGGCTATGGATTGGGATGCTCCTCAACTAATTGCTGATAGTTATTTTACAAACGGAGAATTCCTGCCTTTTAAGGCTGTTTGATAATGGACACTAAGTAATTCCGCCTATTTTTAAGAAAATACCCTTTTTTTGAAATCTAAAAATTTTATGGCTGCGTATTATTACAGTATCCGTATCCAATGAAAACTATTTGAATCCAATTCCGACAAAAGACCAGTCCAATCCGAAAGAAAAACCGTGATCCAAACATCCTGTAGAAAGACCTAAAAATCCAGGCGACTTAAAAACCTAAAACCGATTACCGACAAACGCCTGAAAAAATTGATCCCCTCAAAAGAGGGGATTTTTTTTGTTATGATTTGAATCCGCTTTCTCAACTACTTTATCCCCCTCACAAAGCTTTGCTATATTCGACACTTACACAACGAATCAATATTATAGGTGGAGCGATCACATCGAATACATTTTAAAGGATTAGATACCCTGCGCTTTTTGGCCGCTCTTTCGCTTATTATCTACCATAGCACCCTAAACGTCCAAAACGGTTTGCCCTTTTGGCTGCAACGAATTGTTCATAACCTTACATTGGGTGTAGATCTCTTTTTTGTGATCAGCGGATTTTTGATCGTTTACCTACTGGTAAATGAAAAAAAGTTGACGAACACTATTGGCTTGGGCAGGTTTTATATCAGGCGTACGCTGCGCATCTTTCCACTCTATTTTGTTATCGTTGCGCTTGCCTTTTTTCTTTATCGGCATGAAGAGATTAATTATTTTAGCTTCCTGACATTTACCGGTAATTTTTGGCTTATTACCAAAGGCGATTGGACAGTAGGCATCCTAAACCCGTTATGGTCGCTATGTATTGAGGAGCATTTTTACCTGGTCATTCCGTTACTGATCGCCGTGCTGCCGCACCGTTTGCTTCCTTATCTATTTGGCTTCATTATCATCGGCAGTATCGGGTTTCGCTGGTATGCGTTCCATCACATACAATGGCCGTGGATGACGCTTTACTGTCATACGCTAAGCCGTTGCGACTTTTTAGCGATAGGCGGATTGATCGCTTACAGACACCATTACAAACCGTTCTCCTTTCGATGGCCTAAGTTCTTTCTTTGGGCTTCCATTGCTCTACTCTTATGCGTGTTAATGCTGATGGACAATAGCGATTTTACTACCTTATGGAAAGCGTTATTCAAAAAATATATTTTCATAGCGCCACTACTGATACTCTTCTTTTATATGGTCTTTACTGATTTGAGTTATACAGAACCCAAAATCTTCAGGTATCTAGGTTCCACCTCTTATGGGCTATATATGTATCATACGCCTATTATTGAACTGATTTCAAGAAACGCTATTATTAATGATTCAGCTGTACTTAAACTTATGACTGTCATTATCCTAACGGTAGTTACAGCTGGTTTATCCTTCTATTATTTTGAACGACCCTTGTTAAAAATGAAGGAAGGATTTGAAGTCATTAAAACGTAACCAACCACTCCTTTCCTTATCGTCGATTAAATTACCTCAAAATAAAAAGTCCCTCCTGCTGCCAGGAGGGACTTTTTATATAAAGATCAGCGAACACGCCGGGAAGCGTGTTCCTACAAGCTGTGCTTAGAACTCTTTCTTATCGCCAACTTTCTTACCGTCAGCATCCAGTTCCACCACTTCATATCCCAACTTCTTCACGCCTTCCAGGATCTTCGCTTTATCTCCTACTAAAAGGATGTTCAGCTTAGCCGGTTGGATATACTTGTTAGACGTCTTCTTGATGTCTTCTTTGGTAATATTCTTCAGGATCTTTTGCTGCTGGTCTAAATAGTTAGCCGGCAGGTTATAATCCAGGATACGACCAATAAAGGCAGCCTTTTGGAAGCCGGTCTCGTAACGGCGGGCATCGCTTTGGGCAATGGCGCTCTTCATGAAATCCACTTCATCTTGTGAAGGTCCACTGGCAATGTAAGCATTCACTTCTTTCATTACTTCCACCAGGGCGCTGTCTGTTGCATCGGCGCGGATACCAGATGAGAACTGGAATCCACCGGTGTATTTATCACCGTAGAAACCGCTGCTGGCGCCATACGTCCAGCCTTTGTCTTCACGCAGGTTCAGGTTCAGGCGGCTATTGAAGTTGCCACCCAATGCAAAGTTGGAGAGGGTTGATTTGTAGTAGTCGCCGGTAGCATCATACTTCAAGCCGGTAGCATAGCCTACACGAAACTCCGACTGCGCCGCCTTCGGCACATCTACCATATATACTTTGGTCTTGTCCACTACCGGAGCAGCATCTACCTTAGGTAACGTGATCTTTTTCTTTGGTAATTTGTCGAGGAAGGTAAGCTTGGGCAATACTTCACCTTCTTTGATATCACCTACTACTACCACTTTCGCATCTACCGATGTCATGTAGTTGTTGTAATAAGTTTCGATATCGCTCAGCGTCATCGCCTTTACGGTTTCTTCTGTTCCATCTTCATCCATACCCAGGATATGGTTTGCACCGTAGTTCACTTTAGCAAACACCGCATCGGCTACTGCAGACGGCTGCGCTTTTGCTTGCTTAAAGGCTTGCATCTTTTGGTTCTTCAGGCGGCTGAAGGCAGCTTCGGTGAACTTTGGATTGAACATACGCTCCTGCAACAAGGCAAGCGTTGGGTCCAGGTTCTTCTTTAAAGTCTGTACAGAGAAAACAACGCCATCGGTTGTGCTTCCCACAGAGATTGAGCTTCCCAGCTTTTGCAGCTCTACACCAAATTGTTCTGCGGTGTAGTTCTTAGTGTCTTCCGCCATCATATCGGTAAAGTAAGAAGCCAGTCCTACTTTGGATAAGTTGTTTGCCTGCGCTAAATGACCACCAGGGATGGTGATGGAAAGCGTCACGGTTGGGATCTCGGTGTTTTCAGTACCAATAACACGGGCGCCGTTTGCTAAATCCTTTCTCCAGAATTTAGGAACAGTAACCACAGGAGCCGGACCATTGCCTGGCATCTTCTTGCGGTCAAAAGCTTCTTTGCCTTTTACATATTTCAAGCCTTCGTAACCATAGCTTGGGCGCACATACTGCGTTGTATCAATCGTAAAATTATCAGCGGCGGCGATCATCGCCTCCTGTCCTTTTGGAAGCACGCTCATTACGACAGCGCTTTTGCCTTTGATGTATTGGTTATACACCCGGATTACATCAGCTTTTGTTACAGAGTTATACATTTTCAGCACCTCACCGATCTTGTTCGGGTTGCCGGTCAGGTATTGCGCTTGTGCCAATTGGGTTACTTTACCGGCTACGCTTTGCAAGCCATTGATCAGGCTGGACTCGATACCACCCTTGAATTTAGTGATGTCCTCATCGGTTACGCCACGGGCTTCAAATGAATCCAGCGACGCCTTGAACAGCTTTTCTATATCTGCCAGTGTTTTACCCGGAGACGGAACGATCTGGAAAGAAAACTCACCAGCCAGTTCGCTTAGAGAGCTACCGGCGCTGGCTTGCAACGCCAATTGCTTCTTTGTGAGTTGCTGGTAAAGGATAGAGTTGCGGCCTTGTCCTAATACTTGCGCCAGGGCTCCCAGGGCTGCTTTGTCAGCATGATAGTCCGGAACGGTTGGATATGTGATGGCTAACAGGGGCAGCTTCGCATAATTATCTACATACGAGATATAGCGGGTCTGGTCCACTTTTACCGCCGGTACCTGCACAGGATCAACCTGCGGGCCACGTGGAATAGCGCCAAAGTATTTTTCTACCAATTTGATAACGTCGGCTGTCTTTACATCGCCACCAATGGTAATAGCAGCGTTGTTGGGCCCATACCAGCGCAGGAAGAAGTTCTTCAGATCGCCAACATTCACACGGTTCAGGTCTTCTACATAGCCGATTGTTTGCCAGCTATACGGGTGACCATACGGATATAAGTTTTGACCGATCTTCTCAAAGGTCAATCCATACGGACGGTTCTCGTAGCTCTGTCCCCGCTCGTTCTTTACAGTGCTGCGCTGTACTTCAAATTTCTTTTGGGTTACGGCATCGAGGAAAAAGCCCATGCGGTCGCTTTCCAGCCACAGCATTTTTTCCAATTGATTGCTGGGCACGGTTTCATAGTAGTTCGTGCGGTCGCGGTTAGTGCTACCATTCAAGGTACCGCCTGCTTCCGTTACGATCTTGAAATGCTGCTCATCCGCTACGTTGTCGCTTCCCTGGAACAGCATGTGCTCGAAGAAATGCGCAAAGCCGGACTTGCCGATCTCTTCACGGGCAGAACCTACGTGATAGGTCACATCCACATGCACCACGGGATCGCTATGGTCTTCGTGAACGATCACCGTCAAACCATTCGGCAATACATACTTTTCGTAAGGGATCACGAGCTCAGAGCCGGTTTTGGTCACTTTCTCTACCAGCTTTGCTTGCGACAGGGCAGCGGAACTGCTCAGCAACAAGGCACCGGCAAGTACCAGGAATCGTTGTTTCATAATAGATTTGACATTTTAGTTTTAGTCAAGGCACTAAAGTAAGACGGGAAGGGGATATATAATTACCACTTATCATTTATTTAGAAAAAATGTAATTTGTTTGGGTGGGTTTGGAGAAGCAAATGAAATGTATCGGTGATGAAAACGTCCTTTTTGAATAAACGACAGGTTCGTATATTTATCTTCAACCGCATAAAGACATACTATTGTAATAATAGTAAATGAAGCACCTACTAAGATGACTCTTAAAAATCAAAATAAGTTTTCTCTAATAATATTTTTTCTGTTTGTAGCATTTTGTGTTTGTTGGAATTTTATTAGTACTGATAACTTAAAAAGAAATGGTATCGTAATAAGTGGCAGAGTAAGAAATGATGTATTTGCAACAAAATCTTCTGTGATGCAGTTTGAATACGAGTTTGTTTATAATGGAAAATCCTATTTAAACAGCAGCCTAGCTGGCGTTACAAATTCAAGTGAATTCATTGGAAAAACATTCCCCGTGCGCTTCTCACCTGAAAGTGGAAAAAGCGAGATATTGATTACTTTAAGACACTTTGAAAAGTATAATCTCACTTATCCAGATAGCTTAGAATGGGTGAAGAATTACTTTATAAAAGGTTTCTAATTCGATGCCAATGGGGTCATATTAACTGATGTTTTCTTCCCTAATTAAATAGCTTTTCACCACATACTTGTCCTGACTTTACCTTGTTAAAGCAGGCTTATTTTATTTGAACACTTGTTCCCAAATTCACCGAACCCCTAACTTCAAACTTTTAAACTCCAAACTAATGAGCTCATATAACCGTTCACACGAAATAGACTACCGCATCCACGGCGAAGAAATGCAATGCGTGGAAGTGGAACTGGACCCCAACGAAACCGCTATTGCCGAAAGCGGCGCCTTTATGATGATGGATGACGGCATCCAGATGCAGACCATCTTCGGCGATGGCAGCCAACAGCAAGGTGGCGGCATCTTAGGTAAATTATTCTCTGCCGGTAAGCGGGTGCTCACGGGCGAAAGCCTGTTCATGACGGCCTTTACCAATATCGATACCGGCAAGCGCCGGGTGTCTTTTGCTTCGCCTTATCCTGGCAAGATCATCCCGATGGACCTACGCATGCTCGGTGGCAAAATGATCTGCCAGAAAGATGCATTCCTGTGTGCTGCAAAAGGCGTAAGCGTGGGCATTGAATTTCAGCGGCGCTTAGGCACCGGGCTGTTTGGCGGCGAAGGCTTTATCATGCAGAAGCTGGAAGGCGATGGAATGGCCTTCGTACATGCCGGCGGACATATCATCGAAAAAGAATTACGCCAGGGCGAGAAGCTAAAGATCGATACGGGTTGTATCGTAGCGTTCACACCGAGCTGCGATTACGATATTCAATTTGTAGGTGGCATTAAGAACACCTTCTTTGGCGGTGAAGGCTTGTTCTTTGCTACGCTTAGTGGACCGGGAAAAGTATGGATTCAATCGCTTCCGATCAGCCGTTTGGCCAGCCGCATCCTGCAATACACGGTGAAGCGCAAGGACGAAGGCGGGCTGCTGGGAGGCATCGGGAATATGGTGGATGGCGATGGATGGTAAAAGAGCTAGTGGCGAGTAGGAAGTAGCAAGTAGTGCTTCTGTGTGGCAGGCATTAAAATAGCCATCAGTCTTTATGTAAAAGACTGATGGCTATTTATTTTGAAGATCGTGCTAAATACTATTAGCTACTTACCACTCGCTACTTGCTTAACTTTATCGCTGTGCCAAACTATCCTGCGCAATAAGCGGGTAAGCCGTCATCAATGCAAATTCATAATCACCCTTTTTCTTTAGCAATTGCAGGAAGGTTCGCAGCTGCTGCGAGTCGCTGCTATGCTGGTACACCTGGTCGTGCGCTAAGATCACTAAGTGGTCGGCTATCTTCATGCGGCGGCGGGCAAAGGCGCTGTCAATCTGCCGCACCAGGTCATCAGCAGCCGTGGTGACACTCATGGTCTTGTGATCGAAGTGCCATTCAAGGTCCCAGCCCATTACCACGAAGCCGGCTTTTTGCAAAGAATCGGCGGCGGCAGCACTGCGCTTGAGGTCGGTATATTGCAAGGTATCTACCCGCCAGATATTACGCCCCGGCGTTCGTACTATGGCGTTGGTCAATCCAAGACTATCCTGTGTTCGCTTAAAGTCCTTTACAACCGAATCCGGCTGTCCATAATACTTTTCGTAGCGGCCATTGGCATGGGAGTAACTGTGGTTACAGATCTCGATATGATTGGCTATCTGCAGGCTGTCCCATAGCTGGTGCTGCACGGCACTGGCAAATACATGCTCCCCCACTACGAAAAAAGTAACCGGCACTTCTTCGTCCTGCACAATGTGGAGTACGTTCTTGGTACCACGGTTCGGGCCGTCGTCGAAGGTGAGATAGAGCTTCTTTTTGGAGCGCTTTTTTAGAGGTGGGGCTTTTGTCTTTTTAGCTACCGGGGCTTCTTTTTGCAAGGGCGGTTTAAAAACCACAGGAATTCTTTTGTGTGCAGGCTGAAAAGAAATGGCGAGGGCAATGCAAAGCATTAAGAGACGGATCTGCGCAGTGGCAGGATCACCGTCATCATCGGTTGAGGTTTCCATAATTGTTTGTGGAGAGTTTAGATACTAAATCTACAATTAGAAGAAGAGGAGTTACAAATGCTATCGGTTAAAGATTTGATAAAGCCAGCAATCTCCCGGCAGGGCTTTGCAACCATTCCAGATAAATGTTTCAGGCATTCCGCTTTTTGGAACCGTTTTTGTCTTAGGCTGCCTGCTAACCTATAAAACATCCCCTATGAGCGATAAGATATTGTTGGTTGACGATAACAGCGATCTGCTGCTGATCACACAGATCATCCTGAAAGGACAAGGCTATGATACTGTACTGGCCAAGACATTGGAAGAAGCGGAAAGAAAGATAAGGATCCACCACCCGGCGCTACTACTCCTGGATGTGTGCATTGGCGAAGAAGATGGCCGCACTTTTTGCCGGCAGGTAAAGAAGACAGACGGCGATATACGGGTGATCCTGATGTCGGGGGATGATTGCCTGGAATATCGCAAAGCCGCTGCAGACGACTTCCTTCCCAAGCCTTTTGATTTCAATGAGCTGCTGGCGAAGGTGCAGAATCAACTGCTGGCTGAACCAATTCAATAATAGTTCGCTTTGCGTTCATCTCATTGTTATCGCAATTCGCATAAATAAATTTGGCGTTGTACCAAGAATCCTTTTATATTCGTCTCGTGCTAAACAACAACGTAAATAATAATAACAATAATATTCACTACCGGTGAGCAGGGTTGTTATGAATGTATACGAGCCCCGCATCAGCGGGGCTTTTTTTTAACCTTAAAGCAAATAATTATGTGCGGAATCGTTGGTGTATTTGACCTGAAAAAAGACGCGGAAAGCCTGCGTCCCCAAGCCCTCAACATGTCGCGCAAGCAGCGCCACCGCGGGCCGGACTGGTCGGGCATTTTCATGTGCGACAAATCTATTCTTGTGCATGAACGGCTTTCCATCGTGGACCCAACTTCGGGTAAGCAGCCGCTGCTTAGTCCGAGTGGCGAACTCGCACTTGCCGTGAACGGCGAGATCTATAACCACCGCGAATTAAAGAAAGGCTTGGAGCAACCTTATGAATTTCAAACGCAATCCGACTGCGAAGTGATACTGGCGCTGTATCAACAAAAGGGCGTAAATTTCCTGGAAGACCTCAATGGCATCTTTGCCTTCGCGCTGTATGACAGCGAGAACAACAGCTACTTCATTGCCCGCGATCACATGGGCATTATCCCACTTTATATGGGCTGGGACCAATGGGGCTCTTTCTATGTAGCGTCGGAACTGAAAGCACTGGTAGGCACTTGCACTAAGATCCAGGAATTCCTGCCCGGGCATTACCTGCATAGCACCGAAGGCACAGCGCTAAAGCATTGGTATAACCGTGAATGGAAGGATTACGATGCGGTGAAAGATGCCACTACCGATATTACCGCCATTAAGAAAGCATTGGAAGAAGCCGTTCACCGGCAGCTCATGTCAGACGTGCCCTATGGTGTGCTGCTCTCCGGCGGATTGGACTCGTCTGTCATTTCCGCTATTGCGAAGAAGTATGCAGGTCGCCGCATAGAAACAGAAGACATGAAAGATGCGTGGTGGCCCCAACTGCACTCCTTTGCAGTAGGCCTGAAAGATTCACCGGATCTTATCGCCGCCCGTAAAGTAGCCGATCATATCGGCACGGTGCATCATGAAGTGCACTTTACCATTCAGGAAGGATTGGATGCGCTGCGTGATGTGATCTACCATATTGAGACCTATGATGTCACTACAATCCGTGCCTCTACACCCATGTACCTATTAGCCCGCGTTATTAAATCAATGGGCGTAAAAATGGTATTGACTGGGGAAGGATCGGATGAACTCTTTGGCGGTTACCTCTATTTTCATAAAGCACCGGACGCGAAGGCTTTGCATGATGAAACGGTGCGGAAGCTGGGCAAGCTGCACCTCTATGATTGCCTGCGTGCCAACAAATCTTTAGCCGCGTGGGGCGTGGAAGGGCGAGTACCGTTTTTAGATAAGGAATTCATGGATGTAGCGATGCGCATGAACCCTTCGGATAAACTAAGTGGCCGTGATGGACGCATGGAAAAATGGGTACTGCGCAAAGCTTTTGAAGACTACCTGCCGGCGGAAGTGGCCTGGCGCCAAAAAGAACAATTCTCCGATGGCGTGGGCTATGGCTGGATTGATACACTGAAGGCCATGACCGCTGAACAAGTAACCGACGAACAGCTGGCCAACGCCGCTTTCCGCTTCCCGGTCAACCCGCCGCGCAGCAAGGAAGAATATTTCTACCGCGCCATTTTCAGCGAGCATTTTCCCGGCGATGAAGCCGCCCGCTGTGTGCCTTCGGAACCTTCTGTTGCTTGCAGCACCGCTATTGCGCTGGAGTGGGACGCGGCGTTCAAGAATGCGAATGACCCTTCGGGACGGGCCGTGAAAAGTGTACATGAACAGGCCTATGAATAAGTACGAAGTATGATTTACAAAGTACGAAAGAGGATTATACAAGATGCCGGAGATCGATTCTCCGGCATCTGCATGTCGGTGCTTTGCAGTTATAAGACACAATGGTTAGTAGTCCAGCGTTTCTGATTCGCTGGTGGCTTCCCTATCATAAAAAACCGGCGGTATAAACCGCCGGTCGTCAAATGAAAACCGTACCCTAAAAAGATATTATCCCACCGCCTCTTCCTTCTCTTTAGCAACCGGCTGTGGTACCGGAATGCCAAGGTTCGCCGGGTCTGGAAGGGGTTGTTCGTCAGGGGTGGCAGACCCTTTGAGATCAGCAGCCGCATTACGACCCATACCTCCATCCGTCGGAAAGGCCCCGACCACCCGCTGCCGCGCCCAGGCCCAGATAGGCTCGCTGAAGACGGCGCCGGTAAAGCAAAACAGGAAGAGAATAAGCGGGTTCGGATTGCTCTCGCCGCCATTTAAAATGGCAATACCGCCCCGCATGGAAAGAAAGACCACAATGGAAGCGGAGAAGCCGCGAACAATGATCAGCATTAAATTATCGGCGGTGATCTGCAGTGCCGATAGTTGTGAATTGCCCAGGTAAACCGATATGCCGGCGCCAAACAACCCAAAACCCAGCATACCGACCAGCAGCACAAAATCAAGATTATTCGGAGCAACGATCCAGCTGAATAGGAAGCCGATCCACCCCCAATCCTTGCCTACTTTATCGGCAGCGGGCCAGTCGCCTGCGGCAGCGTCTTTTGCAATAGCGCTAAAGCTATAACTCTTGGTAGGTGGGAATTGCTCAAGCACCTTAAAAGCGTTCAGGGTGTCCACGCTCCCGCCCCCATCCAGCACTGCATAGAGCTTTTGCAGCTTTTTATCGCCAGCCTGCACCGCTTGCCAATAGTTGCTGTAGTTAACAGCATATTGCGCAAAATTATTTTGGTAAGTGCTTTCGTCCGACAGCTTATGAAAATGGGCAATGAGCTTCTGTCCATAATCAGAAAGCATAAGCGAGGGAAGCTTATCCTGCTCGTTGCGGAAGCGGTTTTCCAACTCGTTGAGGTACTTGCGGTAATGGCTGCTTTGCTCGGCATAGCGTTGCAGAAAAGTATCCTTCTGGCGGGAAAGCAACGACAAGTGGTGCCGCAGAGAAGAGTCGAGGTAATTGGATACTTCGGTAAACTTTTGCGCTGCCGGTGGCTTCAGCCCCTTAGGGCGAACATCAGCCGCGATCTTAAACGCCTGGTACTGTCCCACCAGCACATTAAACTGGCTATCCTGCCGCACAAAATAAGCCGTGCTCATTATGGGTACACTGCGCAGGTTCTTCACGGACGAATCGAACCGCTGGATGACCGGGGCTTTCGGGATCTTGGCGCCGCCATCCATATAGGAAAGCGATATAAGCGAGCCGGTAGCAAAGATAAAACCGGTGATCATGAGCAGGAGCAAGGTAAAAAAAGAAGATTGGGAGCGGGTAAGCAATTGCATAACAGTTGGTTTTAGTGTAATGGGAAAAGAGGTTTTAAAAATACCAGCGGTAGAAACCGCCGGTTGCTATTAATACAAACACAAAATACAGTTATTGAGGCGTTATTGCAGGGTCGGCTTTCTTCTGCAGCGACGCATAGCGGCTGGCCCGCAACAGCCCGAAGTCGAAGAACTCTTTTCCCTTCTCCATATCGCCAGGGTAAAGCGCCGCCACCGTATGAATGGCTTTCAGCAGTTGCCTTTCCACCGCCTGCCGCGCGGCGGAGCGGTCGGTGCGGTCCTCCCGGGTATCCTTGCGGCTGGTAGATTGCGCTTCGTCCAATGCCTTCCATTGCAAAGCAAAACCCGATAGCTGTGCCACCAGCGGCGCCGGCAGCTGCGCCGAAAACTCCGTGCACATATTTACCAGCCGCGTGGTAAGCACGGGTACGTTTTTCTTGGAGGTTTTGGAATACTCGCGGGTGCCCGCCGGGAAGAACTGTTTATACCCGGTGCTTTCGTAGCCACCCAAGGCAGCGGCTATCGATGGTTCTGCCGCCCGAACGGCTTCTCCCAGGTTGATAATAAACTGGTCGGTGGCGCCGGTTTTGGATTTCTGGCGCTGGAGGCTGGTATCGAGGCTTCCGACCTCGGCGTGCAATTGCACCAGGGGTGGCGTCAGGGAGGCGACTAGTGCCGGAAACGGCTCACCTGTTTCGGTGCCGAGTTTGGTGAGGGCGTCCTGCGCAAAAGCGGCCAGGCGGACAGGGGTGATGCGGACGGAATCAAATGGATTAGAGAAGAAGGCTTCTGTCAGGTTCATTTGCTTTTTATTTAATGGTGATGGTAAATAATGGGTTGCTTTATTGTCGCATGCGACATACAACCTACCCACTGTGGGGAGGAAGTTTGTATCATGATGCAATGACGTGCACCGGAGTGGGGCCCTATATTGTCGCATGCGACAATATAGGGCCCCGCGGTGGTGGATGCCGTTGTATCATGCGACAAAGGCATCCACCGGTGTGGCGGGGTATATTGTTTCGTGCGACAGGGTATACCGCCGGTGTGGTGGGGTGGTTTGTCGCATGATGCACTACGGTAGTATTTAAAAGTTGACGTCATGAGGTTTCGGTTATGGGTCGGCTTTATTTTGTGCTGCGCAGCATATCCCACTTTACCCGCACAAAGCCAAACAGGTTTCCGGCCTCCGGATCGTATTTCAATTCCAACGGTAAGTAAAGATTAGGCGCTAAGCGAAAAGACATGGTGAACAGGGCATTGAACTGGTTGTCCTTTTCTCCAGCATATTTGTTGCTGAAAACGCTGTTGTGTTCAAAGCCGCCCAGCACTTCTACCAGGGATTGATTGTTCTTTTTAATCAGCACATGGTTAATGCCGCCTTTGATAGCACCGGTAGTGCGGCTCAGCGTGTTGCCCTTCACCACAGTGTCCCTGTTCATATCCACCGTTGCAGAAAGATAGAAATCCCATGGGTTCTGGTCATCTTTTACAAAGCCAAGCCCCTTTATATATTCCAGCTTGAATTTGGCAAAGTCCCAAATCTTGTCGCTGTTCTTTGCTTCGGAGCTAAAGGTTAGCAGTCCCCGCTTTTGTATGGCTTTGGATTGGGCTTCCACGGCCGCATTCAACGCATTCAGCCGGGTTTGCAGGTTTATAAAAAAAGCCGGGTCCCCAATGTTAGCACCCGGAAAAGCAAGCTGTGCATCCTGGTAAAATTTAGGAAAGTCAGTGATATTAGGGATGCTGGTAAGAAAGGAAGTGGCTTTCTGAATTTCGGCAGCCGTACGGGCCGGATCATTTAAAAACGCTTGCAGCTTAGGGGCGATATGTGCCGCCATCGCTTGCTGGATAGCCTGCACCTGCGGGGCTAACTGGGTCACATCCCGTACGCTAAGATCGCGGTTATTGATAATGGCATACTTAAGCGATAAGTTAAAGCCATTGATCTTGCTGCCTTCGCCGAACTGCAGCCCTGTGCCCACCTCCAAATTGCGCTGAAAACGTAACTGCGAGTAGTTCTCTTCCTTCTCATAATCCTTGTTAAATAAGGTCATCAGGCCGTAAGCCGTAGACTTGAAGTTTACGTTCGACTTGTCACCGGTAAGCAACCCCTTATCAATACCCACTTGCAGCAGTTCTGCGAGCACATCATACTTAAGCGATGTTTTATCTTTTACTTCATCGTAGGCGTTTTCAACCACCTTGGTAGTGCTGCTTACCTGCGCACCTGCCTGGCAGCATAGCACTATCGTCACTAATATATAAAGCGATTTTTTCATGATGTTGATTTTTAGTTTACTTGAAACGGAATGAATCCAAAGAAGGTGGGGTCTTTGTATTCTTCATGCGCCAGCTCCACTTCATCCTGCAGGAAGGATATAGTAACTGTTGAGGAAGTAGGCTCTTGCCCTCCGATTGTTGCCACATAATACTGTGGTGTCAGCGTTAGTTCCCGGGCACCGCTTTTTGTGAAATTGTACGATTGATCATTGACGGTAACCCAGACCCCGAACCCGGTGCCAGAGCGCATTTCAACCTTTAAATTGATTTTTGACATGTTTTGGTTTTTAATTATGAATGAATAAATAGTGATAAGCTTTCTACGAAAAATACAGATCCGCCTCCTCCTCTCTCCGCCTCGTCAGCCCCTTGATCTCTACCAGCTTCCCATCCACATGCGCCTTGTTCCACATCAGGAAAGCCTCACGAATGCTGGGGTCGGCGGGGTTCGCATTCACCCGTTTCAGCAGGGTGCTTTTCTTCAGGGCTTCGGCGCCCACGTTGTAGGCAAAGGACACCAGCGCATCAAACTGGTTCTGTGTTAATGCGCCGGGCTTCACCACCTTGCGCACCGCTTCGCTCTTCTCCTCCACTTCCCTGGTCAGCAGGGAGAAAGCCTTGTCTATCGTGATGGTATCGCCCTTCTTCACGGGGTCGCCGGCTTCGTACAGGATAGAGCCATAGCCGATGGTCCAGATGCCGGCGCTGTCCTGGTAGGCTTCCAGCTTCAGCCCTTCGTGCTGCTGAATAAATTCCAGGCATTTCTGGTCGGGCACATAGCTAAGCAGTGGCGCATTGGTAGTGGTCATATTGGCCGGCAAGGCAGGCTGTGCGGGCACCTCCACACCGCCACTCCAGAAGTAGTTTCCGTTCACATCCTGGTACCATACCGGGTTGTTGTTAATGGCCTCACCATTGGTCACTTTGCCAGTGAAGGGCAGCCTTGTATTGGCCGCCACGGTTTGCTCCACCGCGCTCTTGGTGGTGGGCAGGTGGCGCACATTCAGCTTCACGGTGCTCACCGCTTCGCCCTGCATTTGCACAAGGCTGTATTTGGGCACCGTGTCTTTGCCGGTGCAGGCATTGTATTCTTCCACCACATCCTTCAGCAGCTTCTCATAGGTGCGGCGGCTGCGTGCCAGCCCGGTCACAGGGTCGCTCTTGCGCTTGGGGTCCAGGAAGAAATGCCCTACTACGGAAGTAGCGGGATCGAGCTTATACATATAGCAAAGCTTTGCCAGCACCCACACGTATTTTTCATACGACTTGCCATCGTCGATGGCGCCGCCGAAGCAGTATTCCACACCGATGGCATTGTCGTTGGCATTGGCGCCATACAGTTCATTGTCTTTGGCTACGGCATACAGCACATGCCAGGCTTTTTCGGGCTTGCCAAGAATAGCCGGCACGCATTCAATGATCTCCTTATCATCTACAAAAAGATGCGCGGATGATGTGTCTTTAGGCGGTACGGTGTGGGCGGTATTGATATACCATTTTACATTGGCCCGCGCCGTTGACCCGGCATTGCCTGTGTCGTGCGCTACAATAAATTTAACGGGTCCCAGCATGGCGCCACCCCGGCGGCGCGATGGCTTGGGCAGGTAATTTTCGGTTATGGTAAAGCGTTCTTTGAACATGGCGATTAGTTTGAAGTTGGTAATTTGTAGTTTATAGTTTGGCTACCTTTTGATGCTGCTTTCATGAGACAGTGCGGCAGTTTTACATTCAACATTTTCAATTTTACATTTTACATTTCCTCACCCTACTGCCGGTTCCAGGTCATCTATCGCCGATGCCGTTGTGGGTGCGCTACCTTCAGGCACGCCATTCTCGGCAGCCGCCTGCTTTTCTTTTTCCTTGTTCTCCGTGAACTTCATTGCCGTATACGCCGCCGAACTCAATCCCAGCAGCACAAGATTATTGGGTTCAATATTGGGCATCACTTTATTGATGTCGGCTATATTATCATTCAGATTAACGCCCACTTTATAGATATACCAAACCCCAAAAACAAGGTTGAAGATGACCGTTTGAAAGCGGGCAATGGACACGCCGTTATGATCGGAAAGAATGTCCAGGAAAAAGTTTTCGGAATGATCGCTGCGAAGGGTCACGGTAGGTGTGGTGGCATCCATGGTACGGGCGGTTAGTGTCGTCAGCGAGGAGATGCCAAGCAGTATCACTGCCGATTCCCAAAGTTGCGGTGCATCATATACACGCACCCCATTCACTAAATGTCCTTTCCAGAGAATAGCAATGAAAGAGGAAAGCACGATCACCGTCCACCAGGCCAGCTGCACCCGGCTCCAGCTAAAAGGTTGTGGTTTAGGTTTGGTAAGATCGCGGAGCAAACACCAGTTGCGTTCGCAGATCACCATAGCCGCGCTTAGCGCCAGCAAGGGTACCCAAAATTGATAATCCATGATTATAAGCAGTTAAATCGCCTACTCTTTGATCCCGTTTTCGGCTTACCGGGTGTTGCTATTCGTAATGGTTTGGGCGGGGCTTTTATTTCGTGTCAGTCTTAGCTCTCAAGGCATATGCACATTTCCGGGGTGTGTTTATCAGGCAGGTAGCATGGGGTTTTCCAGAAGATTTAGATGGTCCGCAACAGCGTACGCATTGCGATGGTAAAGGTGGAAAAAAGCCACGGTAAAAACAACCGTATTACTACAGGTGATTTTACCGTGTTTTTACGAAGCAGGCTTTCTCGTATTTCTACGCAATTCTGTTGAGCTCAGCGGGACAGGTACTTTCCTTTCCAAATCAACTTACGCATGGTATTTGTGACTCCACTGTTCAAATTACTGCTGCATGAAGATGTTGGAATTTGAAGGGCTGGAGCAAGCAGAACAACTGGACCTGTTATATACAGAGGGGACATTCGTGGGCAAGCTCCGCGGTGAGGAGTATATCCGTTTGCTTTACCAGCTCCATGATTTTTATGCCGAGGTAACCTATTTGCGTTACCGCTTCACGGCTATTTCTGTACGCTGCAGCGATGCCACAGATATTTTAGAACCCTACTTGTCACAAATAAAGTTTTAACCTGTATTTTCACGGCCTTAAATCCCCGGAATGACACTTTCTGCCAAAGACACCGAGAAAGACAAAGGCGAAAAACACCTGATCCTTTATGCAGATGATGATATTGATGACCTGGAGTTAGTATGTGAAGCTTTTGAGCAATACTCCGATAATGTGGAGATTCGCACCTTCCGTGATGGCGGCCAAATCCTTTCCTATATTGAGCAGATGGGAGATAGGAACCCTAAGCCTTGCCTGATTATTTTAGACATTAATATGCCGGTAATTAATGGCAAAGATGTTCTGAAAAAGCTTCGCACCATAAAGCGATTCGATGAAGTGCCGGCTGTTTTATTTACTACCTCTTCCATGCCTGTTGATAAAGAGTTTGCCGAAAAACACAAGGCGGGCTTTATCACTAAGCCGCTTAATGCCAAGCAAATGGAACGTATCTCCGACCAGTTCATTGAGCATTGCACGGATGAGATTCGAAAGAATCTCAAAAAGAACATTTAATAATTGCACTTATTTTTAAAGCCATAGCATTTGTTATGGCTTTTTTATTGCCAATCAAACTAACATTCCTTAAAGAAATAAAACATTGCCAGCAATCTATACTCTATTAATTTTGTAGACTTAATTGATATAGTTTACATGAGCAAACCGTTTGGCATATTTTACGAACACCCTGAATGGTTTAAAAAATTATTCGCCGCATTGGAGGATCGGGGGTTATCCTATGAAAAACTTCATGCCGGTTTCCACAGTTTTAATCCATCTGAAACAAGAAAGGAGTATAGCGTTGTATTGAACCGCATCAGTTCTTCGTCTTATCTCCGCGGTCATGGTCAGGGGATTTTTTACTCAAGGGCTTATATAGCACATCTTGAACAACAAGGCGTTCCGGTAATCAATGGTTCCCGTGCTACTGATGTGGAAACATCTAAAGCTTTACAATTAGTTGTCCTGAAAAGCCTGGGAATCTCCTTTCCAAAAACCATTGTGGTCAACCACATTTCACAAATACTGGATGCAGCGAAAAAGTTGCCATTCCCATTGGTCGTAAAGCCCAATATTGGCGGCGCCGGCGCCGGCATTGTCCGCTTCAACAGCCTGGCGAGCTTAGAAGAAGCCGTGGAGGCAGAAGCCATTGACCTGGGCATTGACCAGATCGCTTTGGTGCAGGAATTCATCCCGGCACGGGGTGGCCATATCAACCGTGTAGAAACGCTGAACGGTAAATTTTTGTATGCCATTAAAGTCTTCCCCACCGGCGAAAGCTTTAATCTCTGCCCGGCAGAGATCTGTGCTGTGCCCGAAGCCCCACAGGAAGTCGGTGAAGTATGTCTTACTACAGCGGTCAAGCGTGGCATTAAGGTAGAAGCCTTTACACCGCCGGCAGAAGTGATCAGGGATGTAGAACGCATTGTAAAGGAATCAGGTATTGACGTAGGTGGTATCGAATACATTATAGACGACCGCAACGGCGATATCTTGTATTATGACATCAATGCCCTTTCCAATTTTATTGCCGACGCTCCGGACGTCATTGGTTTTGACCCTTTTCAGAACCTGGTAGATTATATAGAAACCTTTTTAAAATAATAAGTATGCAGTTTGGATATTGGTTGCCCGTATTTGGCGGTTGGTTGCGCAATGTAGAGGACGAGAACATGGAAACCAGCTGGAACTATGTGAAGCGGCTGGCAAAGCGCAGCGAAGAGATTGGGTTTCATCTAACGCTGATTGCCGAACTTTTCCTGAATGATATTAAGGGCGAAGCGGCGCCGTCATTGGATGCATGGTCCACTGCGGCAGCGTTGGCAGCCGTTACCGAAAAATTAGAACTGATGGTAGCGGTACGGCCTACTTTTCATAACCCGGCGATACTTGCGAAGCAGGCAGCTAATATCGCCCACATTAGTGGTGGCCGCTTGTCGCTCAACGTGGTTTCATCGTGGTGGGAAGGCGAGGCGCTTAAGTATGGCATTCAGTACGAGCAGCACGATGACCGCTATGCCCGCATGCAGGAGTGGCTGCATGTACTCACCTCCTGTTGGGAACGTGATCATTTTTCTTTCGAAGGAAAATACTATTCCGTAAAAGATAATATTCTGCAACCAAAGCCTGCTATTAAGCCAATGATCTATGCAGGTGGCGAATCGGAAGCCGGAAAGAACCTTATTGCGCAAACCTGCGATGGCTATGTGATGCATGGCGATTCGCCGGAAGTTATTGGCCGTCGCATTGCCGATGTACGGGAGCGCCGTGAAAAGCTTGGTCTGCCTCAACTAAATTATGGTATGGCAGCTTACTCTATTGTGCGACCCACTGAAGCAGCCGTTAAAAAAGAATTGGATAGAATTACCAATGTACAGTCTAATTCCGCTGGTTATAACAATTACCAGCAATGGCTCAACGGCACCCAACTCGAAAAAAGAGTATCGTTGGAAGATTATTCTGTTTCCAACCGCGGCTTGCGTTCCGGACTCACGGGCACACCAGAACAAGTAGCCGAACGCATTTACGAATTTGAAAAAGTGGGCGTCAATTTCTTCCTGCTGCAATGCAGCCCTCAATTAGAAGAAATGGAGCGTTTCGCCGAAGCCATTATCACATTCCAGCCTGTTGCTTAAACCTTAAAGCATCTTATAAAGGAGCCGCATTTTTCATGCGGCTCCTTCGTCTACGATCCGTTCCGGGTTTGCATGAGCTCTTGCCAAGAGGGAATCTTTTGCAGTATTACTCTTCCATCCGCCTACACTTATAAAAAACTATCTTTAACCACAAATTCAACCAGTAGCAACAGCATGGCGTTAACAGCAGCAGAGGATGCAGAATTATTGAGGCAGTTTAGAAACCCTTCCACCAAGGAAGCCGCCTACACTACCCTTATCAAAAAATACCAGGAGCGGCTCTATTGGCATGTGCGCCGCATTGTTGTTGATCATGACGATGCCAATGATGTGCTTCAGAATGTTTTTATCCGTGTTTGGAAAGCCCTGGAGAATTTCCAGGAACAATCGCAGCTCTACACCTGGCTTTACCGCATTGCCACCAATGAATCCTTAACTTTTTTGGAAGGAAAGAAAAAACGTGCCTCAGTCAGCCTCAGCAATGAGGAAAATGGGTTTGAAAACCAGATAAAGGCCGATACAAACTTTGATGCCAATAAACTGGAATGGAAATTACAATTAGCCATTCAAAAATTACCTGAAAAACAAAAGCTTGTGTTTAGCCTGCGTTACTACGATGAGATGCCTTATGAGGAAATGAGCCGCGTACTTGATACCAGTGAAGGTGCTCTCAAAGCCAGCTATCATCACGCCGTCAAAAAAATAGAGGATTATATCAAAAATCATTAAACTTTGAAGCCCTTTTCCTGTCTTACCCCCCGATGAACAATAGCCGGAAACATATTGAAGAAGAATTAAGAGACCTTGGCAGTCAGCTGCCCATGGTTTCTGAACAACCTTTAGGCGTACCTGACGGCTATTTCGATGGCTTAGCTTCAACTATTTTAGCGAGACTCAAAGCTGATGAACATTCGGCCACCGAAGAAATCTCGCAGTTGTCGCCCTTGTTGGCCGGCATTTCAAGAAAAATACCTTTCACCGTTCCAGCCGATTACTTTTCTAATTTAACAGGCGACCTTTCCTCATTGACTAGCGAAGATGTATCACCTTTATTATCAGGCATCAGCCGCACCATGCCGAATGCTGTTCCTGTAGGCTATTTTAATGGATTGAGCGATCAAGTGCTTAACAAAATTGAAAAGCCAGCAGCGAAAGTGGTTTCCATGAACCGTAAAGGCTGGATGCGCATGGCAGCAGCAGCCGTTGTGGCAGGAATTATGGCCGTAAGCGGTATTGCCTATTTTGGTAGCAACTCAACGGCAAACGTTCAATCTACCGCCTGGATGGAAAAAGGGCTGAAGGGCGTCAGCGATGCGGGACTGAAAGACTTTATTGAAACAACCGATGCGGTTCACCAGGATGAAGTGGCGCAAACCACTCTTCATACAGCGGAAGTACGGAATATGATGACTGATGTTAGTGATTCCGATATGGATGCTTTCCTGGCACAAGTTCCTACCGATGACGAAGAGCTATTGATCATCAATTGATAGGGCATATCTTATTAAAACCTGAAAAACAACATAACCATGAAACGAATTTTATATATATCGAGCTTATTTCTCCTAATGACAACGGCTGCCTTTGCGCAGGACGATGCCCGGGGAAATGGCGCTAAAGTGCGGGAGCGAATGGAAGAGTATCTGCAAAAGCGGCTTAGCCTTTCTAAAAATGAAGCAGAACGTTTTAGCCCAATCTTCCTGAATTATTTTAATGAATTGCGCCAGACCAACTCCCAGTTCCGTGGCGATCGCCTGGTATTGCAGCAAAAAATTGTAGACCTGCGCTTGCGTTACCGCGAGCAGTTCAAGCCTATTATGGGTGAGAAGCGGAGCAATGACGTTTTTGTTTTTGAACACGATTTTGTAAACGAGGTGAAGCAATTGCGCCAGGAGCGGATTCAAAATCGCCGGGGAAATTAAGAAAAAAAGAAAAATTTTTTAACAGTCCGTTGCATGAAACACAAATTCAACTATATTTGAACTTGGTGTTTTTCATAGGTTAGCAACGGCCGGCTCTTTTTAGGGTCAGGCCTCTTTTTTAAACCTCGCCACTACCTAAACCGTCGATCACCTCACCCCTGCCTCTCCTGAAGGAGAGGAGCTAGCCAACACACGAAAGGCCAGCCTATTCGATCATATTTAAAAGCCCTAACAGTTTTAATGTTAGGGCTTTTTCTATTTTATGAACCTAATTGCACAAGCCGGCCTATTGTGCGGCGGCAGTTCCCTCTCCTGCGAGGAGAGGGTTAGGGTGAGGTTTATTTGCTCAGGTACATACTCCGGTCTTTGTACAATTGCCGGAAATAAGGATCCCGCAGGTCTTTAATGAACCGAATGGCCTCCCCGGTGCTTTTCATTTCTGGCCCCAGCTCTTTATTTACATTCGGGAATTTATTGAAAGAAAAAACAGGCTCTTTGATGGCAAAGCCCTGCAACTTTTTCTCGTATGTAAAATCAGTGATCTTAGCTACACCAAGCATTACTTTAGTAGCAATATTGAGGTAAGGGATCTTATAGGCTTTGGCAATGAAAGGCGTAGTGCGGGAAGCCCGTGGGTTGGCTTCGATCACATACACTTTACTATCCTTAATAGCAAACTGGATATTGATCAAACCTTTTATGTTCAAAGATCTTGCGATTTTTTCCGCATAATGCTCCATGGTTGTTACAATGAGTGGCGTCAGGTTGAAAGCAGGCAGCACGGCATTGCTGTCTCCACTATGAATGCCCGCCGGCTCAATATGCTCCATCACACCCATCACATGAAAATTCTCACCATCGAAAATGGCATCCACTTCCGCTTCCTGGCAGCGGTCCAGGAAATGATCGATCAATATTTTATTATCGGGGATATGCTTTAGCAGGGAGATCACCGCCTTCTCTACTTCTTCATCGTTGATCACGATCCGCATCCGCTGCCCGCCCAACACATAGCTAGGACGAACGAGCACAGGGTAGCCCACCTTATGCGCTACCTCAATGGCCTCATCAACCGTAAATGCAGTGCCGTATTCAGGGTAAGGGATTTCTAACTCCTTTAAGAGATCGGAGAAGCGGCCGCGGTCTTCAGCAATGTCCATATTATCGTACGATGTACCAATGATCTTGATGCCTTTTTCATGCAGGCGCTTCGATAATTTCAAAGCGGTCTGACCACCCAATTGCACGATCACACCTTCCGGCTTTTCGTGCTCAATGATCTCCCACAGGTGCTCCCAATATACTGGTTCAAAATAAAGCTTGTCCGCCATATCAAAGTCAGTAGAAACCGTCTCCGGATTGCAGTTCACCATGATGGCTTCGTAGCCGCTTTCCTTGATGGCCAGCAGACCATGCACGCAGCAATAGTCGAATTCGATACCTTGTCCGATGCGGTTGGGACCACTACCTAATACAATAATTTTCTTCTTATCCGATACCTTGCTTTCGTTGCTATGCCCTTCTTCAAATGTGGAATAGAAATACGGCGTCTTTGCTTCAAACTCGGCGCTGCAGGTATCTACCATTTTATAGACCCGGGTGATGCCGGCGGCCTTTCGCTTTTCATACACTTCCTCTTCACTACCGTCCTGTATAATGCGGGCTATTTGTTCATCGGAGAATCCATGCACTTTTGCTTTTTGCAAAAGGTCCAACGGAATTTCATGCAGCCAGTAATTACCCAGCTCTTTTTCAATGTTGCAGATCTTCTGTATCTCGTATAAGAACCAACGATCAATAAGGGTGGCTTTCGCAATCGTATTCACGCTTATGCCCAGCATTAGTGCGTCCTTTATACGGAAGATGCGATCCCATTTCGGTATTTTAATATACTCCAATAGATCTTCTGCCTTCATACCGCTCTTGCCATAATAACCTAAGCCAACGGCGTTATTCTCCAGGCTTTGACAGGCTTTTTGCAAGGCTTCAGTAAAGCTTCTGCCAATAGCCATTACCTCTCCAACACTTTTCATCTGCAGGCCCAGCGTATCATTGGCGCCCTTGAATTTATCGAAGTTCCAGCGCGGGATTTTCACGATCACATAATCCAGTGCAGGCTCAAAATAAGCGGACGTTTCTTTGATAATCGGGTTCTTCAATTCATCCAATGTATAGCCCAGCGCCAACTTGGCGGCGATCTTTGCAATCGGGTAACCGGTAGCTTTCGAGGCCAAAGCAGAAGAACGGCTTACCCGAGGATTGATCTCGATGGCAATGATCTTTTCAGTAGCAGGGTCAATCGCAAACTGCACATTGCAGCCGCCGGCAAAATTGCCTAGATCGCGCATCATCATGATGGCGGTATTGCGCATTAACTGGTAAGCGGTGTCGCTCAGGGTCATTGCCGGTGCTACGGTAATGGAATCGCCGGTGTGCACTCCCATCGGGTCAAAGTTCTCCACTGTACAAATAATGACCACGTTATCGGCAGCGTCGCGCAATAACTCCAGCTCAAATTCTTTCCAGCCCAGCACCGCTTTTTCTACCAGCACTTCATGTATGGGCGATGCCTGCAAACCTCTGGTGAGCGCTTCATCCAATTCTTCTTTTTCAAACACAATTCCACCGCCGGTGCCGCCTAGTGTGAAAGAAGGACGGATCACTAAAGGAAAGCCGATCTCTTGCGCAAACTCCTTTCCTTCCAGGAAAGAATTAGCGGTCCTTGCTTCCGCCACCGGCACACCTAACTGGATCATCCACTGGCGGAACTTTTCGCGGTCTTCGGCCTTATCTATGGCTTTGATATCAACGCCTATCAATCGTACGTTATACTTCTCCCAGATGCCCAGGTCTTCGGCTTCTTTGGCAAGATTCAGCGCTGTTTGTCCACCCATGGTGGGCAACACGGCATCGATCTCGTTTTCCTCCAGTATTTGTTCAATACTTTCCACAGTCAGCGGCAGCAGGTACACTTTCTCGGCCATCATTGGGTCCGTCATGATGGTAGCGGGGTTACTGTTGATCAGTATCACTTTCACGCCTTCTTCCATCAGGCTGCGGGCCGCCTGCGTACCGGAGTAATCAAACTCGCAACCCTGACCGATAACAATAGGACCGGAACCAATAATGAGAACTGATTTTATAGAGCTGTCTTTAGGCATCGCTTGAATCTAAAAGGTGATAGGAAAGAACAAAGGGGCGCAAAAAAACCGGGCTGTTGCCCGGGGTGCAAAACTAATTCGTTCCAAGTTAGAATGAACATAAAAAAAGGACTGCATTTGCAGCCCTTCTATAATTAGTTCTATCGAACCTTAGGAACCTGTTACTTTACTAAAAGCATTCTTCAGGTTGTCCAATGGCAGGTTGCCGGCTAGTTTCTTACCCTTATCCAGCAAATTCTGTTTTGTTTGCGGACTCATTTTCGTATACGCATAATAACCTGCTGCTGCCAGTCCTGCTAATAGCAAAGGACTTACTCCACCTCTCCTTGTCATAAGATAATTTTTAAAATAAAGAATTACATTTTCTACAGGTAGTTATATAAAATAACGTGCCGTTTTTATCGGCAACCTAATTAACCGTGAGTGGTGGGACCATTAGCGCCAGGGGTACCGCTATCGGCAGCAGGCTTCGCACCGCCCTTGTTAAACAGGCTTTCAAAAAATTCTTCCACCTTCGGCATATATTCCTTAAACGAATCGGTGCCTTTTGTTTTCAGTTCGGCAAAATATTCCAGGGCTTTATCCTCCGCATCCATGGCAGAGTCTTTTAAGTTCTTCGCTTTTTCCCGCAGGGCGGCTGCCATTTTCTCTTTTTCTTCATCGGTCATGTTAGCATACTTATAAGCGCCGAAAGCGGCCGCTGCGCCTAATAAAAAAGTAGCGAGATGTTTACTGTTGACACTCATAATATTGATTTTATCTCTACTGTTGCAATTTCTGTTCCGTGCCGACCTATAGAACCACCCTTCGTCTTTGCTCAGGACAGGCTCCGGCACAAAGGATACGGAGATACACAAAGGATCATTAATGATAAAACCCCTAACCTTTATTTTGCAAAGCTTGGAATAATGATTGAACAGAAAAGAAAGATGAAACAGATGACGACGATGAGAATGAAACTAGGACTGACCATTTTCGGATTGGTAATGACAATAGGTCTTTGCGCACAGAATTACCCGCAGAATTATTTCCGCAACCCGTTGAATATACCCATGCAACTGGTGGCCAACTTCGGCGAGATCCGCGCCAATCACTGGCATATGGGGCTGGACATTCGCACCCAGCAGCGGGTGAACCTGCCGGTATATGCGGCGGCTGAAGGTTACATTGCCCGCGTCTCGGTTGAGCCAGGCGGCTTTGGGCAAGCCATTTATATTGCTCATCCCAATGGCTATACGACGCTGTATGGACACCTCAACTCTTTTACGCCAGCCTTGGCCCAATATGTAAAAAGCCAGCAGTATGAGCAGGAATCCTGGAAAGTGAATCTTACTCTTCCGCCTACGATGTTTCCTGTGGACAAGGGTGACCTTATTGCACTCAGCGGCAGCACGGGTGCATCCCAAGGACCCCATGTGCATTTCGAGATACGGGACACTAAAACCGAAAAATGCCTGAACCCTTTACTCTTTGGCTTTCCCATTGCCGATGCGGTGCCACCTACAGTTTCCCGCATTGCCATGTACGATCGCAACAGGAGTACTTACCTGCAATCACCGCAGTTGATCTCCGCGGGAAGAACGATCCGTACCGGCAGCAATCGCTTGGGTTTTGCCATTGGCGCTGTGGATCGCTTTAGCGGCACCAATAATCCTAACGGCATTTACAGTGCCCGTATTCTTTTGGATGGGGCGCCGGTGTCGGGTTTTGTGCTCGATAATATCGGCTACGACGAAACGCGTTATATCAATGCGCAGGTTGATCTCCCTTACAAATCCCGCGGTGGTGGGGATGTGCAGCAGATCACGCCACTACCCGGTGCCAGGTCAGTAGCTTATTCTTTTACCCATCCGGAAGGCGTAGTGCATTTGCCCGACGAGGAAGTTCATAACATCGTAATTGAAGTGAAGGACACGAGAGAAAATACCACCCGCAGAAGTTTTTCAGTTCAATATGATCCGGCATTGGCTACAGCACCCACAGTAATTAATAGCGAACGCTTCCTTCCTAACAATGTAAATGTATTCGAGGAAGCGGGCTTTGAATTGTTTACTACGGAAGCGACTATTTACGATACCGTGAATGTGGTTTATTCAAGCACCGAAAAATGGTCAGCCGGCGCGGTATCTGCGCAGCACAGTTTTCTTAGTCCCGCTATTCCTTCTCATGATTCGGTAACGGTTCGCATTAAACCCACGACAGCTATTACGGAAGATCAAAGAGACCATTTAATAGTTAAGAATGTTGCCGGCACCCGGACCTTCATACAGCGGGGGACTTTGCAGGGGGGATGGATCAACGCGAAGTTTCGGCAATTCGGTTCTTACCAGGCATTTGTTGATACCGAACCGCCAACTGTGAATGCGCCGGCCACTAACCTGTCACGCAGTAGCAGTATTTCTTTCACACCCCGGGATAACTTCAATACTATTCGTCGGTTTCGTGTAGAACTGGATGGACAATGGCTACGCTTTTCGAATAATGGCAGCCGCACCTGGTCCTATTCTTTTGATGAACATTTCCCAAGAGGTAGCCATGAGTTGAAAGTGATCATAGAGGATGAAGCAGGGAATGTGACGACTAAGACTTGGCAGGTAGTCCGCTAGCTACAAGGATAGATTAATGTCTACACAAAATAAATTACATTTTTGGTTAGGACTAATCAAAAACAATTGTCTGTATGAAAACGGTAGTGAACCTTTTTAGTGATATAGTTTTTTATAGCTACTACTTTGTTTTATACACAGTTATTGCCATCGGCATTTTCGCATTGTCTGGTTTACTTAAATCACCAGATCATAAAGTAACATTAGAATTGATGCATGTAGGCGGCGCAATTTTATTAGCATTTTTATTTTGGCTTTCAAATATTGCAATGGGAAAACTACAAGAAAAAAGCGAGCTATGCAAGCGACATCCCAAGTCTATGATTAAATGAGAGCAGGAGTAATCTACCACACGTTCCGCGGGCAGGTTTCGCCGTAATTATTATTGAGCAGGAAGCCGATCAGCACTTCATGTGTGCCTCTGGAGAAGGCATTCAGCCCGGAGGTGGTATAATCATAGGAATACCCGAAGTTGAACTTAGAGCCGACATTAAAGCCCAGCATACCTGCAAAGCCATCGTCCTTGCGGTAAGAAGCCCCCAGCCACACAGCATCCCGGTATTGCAGCTTGGCGTTTAGTTCAGTTTGCACCGGCAGGGGATTTAAGTACTTGATCATAACCGAAGGGGTCAGGTTAAAGTCCTCTCCCAACAGTAGCCTATAGCCCGCTGTAAGGAAAAGATGTGGCAATAGTTTGCCGTCTTCCTGGCGCAGGCTGTTGTCCGCAAACTCCAGCCGTTGCGGCATGATCTGCTGGGCACTCAGTCCTACAAAATAATTGGCGGAATACAAATAGAGCCCGGCATTGATGTCCGGTTTCCAGCGGTCAATAATAGAGTTCTGCACCACTGCCGGGTCATTTTGCTGGTTAAACTGCAGCTTGTTTACATCCAGGCTCAGCCGCGTAATGCCCAGTCCAAAGCCAGCCGATAGCGAAGTGCGGGTCGTAAGCCCTAAATGGTAGGCATAGGTGCCATAGACCGCCGAGCGGCTGAGCGCACCGGTTACGTCCTGGAGCACCTGCAGTCCTACACCGTGATGGGGCGGCGCCGCCGAATAATTCGCCCAATAATCGGCACCTCTTGGATTTACACCCAGCGGCTGCACACCCGTGGCCGATACCCGGGCATCCCCTTTTCCAATAGGTCCCTGAACGGTCA
>JAOQAI010000019.1 GCA_025963645.1 Flaviaestuariibacter sp. | reverse complement strand
CCCTATTAAAGGGCGACAAAAATTAGTCAAAAAAGCTACTACCTTCAACTTTTAGCAACCTACCCTAACATGTAAACCCTAATCAGGATTAGCATAAAACATGTAAACTTATTTCAGGACGAGACAACGTGAGCCTTCAGCGTGGGACTCATCGGATGGTATCGTGTAACCCTATACAGAAGAAGTTCTTCTTCCCCGCCGAGTCTCCCGCCACCGCATCTTACAACCTCCTTCCCCGATGAGTCTCCACAGCACGCCAGTTTAACCTGAGCCCTCCAGCGTGGGACTCATCGGATGGTATCATGTAACCCTATACAGAAGAAGTTTTCTTACCTTCCCTTTCTTCCACCACGGCTCTCCCACCCCAAGCTTTTCAATTGCCACAACTTCATAACATTTCACGTTGGCTGAAATGCTTAGCTTAGTCATAGAAAGCAACGGTGAAAAAGAATGATTGGGTTCGTATTTTTATTGTAAGTGACAACCCAACAGCAAGTTATAACCGCCTTACCGCTAAAAAGGAAATATGAAACACGCTACGTCCCTTACACTACTGTGCTTCTTTATTTCTTATGCTTCTTTTGCCCAAAAAGAACGTTCAACATACCAACCACGATTATTCCAGGCCAGCCTTAGAGTCGGTTTGGTCAATAGTAGTTTGAATCTTGACTACCGGTTAAGTTCAAAAACCATGGCTTCGGTTGATTTCGGCTTAGGAAGGGTTCATTTTCGATCCAACTACTACAACAGATTCAACGAAAATTATAACGAATACAACGAGTATTATGACAATTTCCTGAATTTTGGACGCGAATGGTGGTGCCCTTATACCTCGGTTCAAATAAGACGGATTATTGATAGCCGGAGCAAGATAAAATATGAATCCATGCCTTACGCTAACACGTTTGCTTATTATGGATTTCAATTAAAATATAATGCACCCGAATTAAAAGAATGGATGAAAAATGAGCCTACGGCTGCCTTTAGAGAAACCTATCAGTTTATGGGTTTATTTGGCAGACAAATAGAATTGACGAAGAAAGGCAACTTCTTGTGCGACTTATATCTCGGCATCGGTGGCATCAGCAATTACAAGATGACCACCATTGAACCAAAATGGCTTATCGGCGCAAGAATTGGCCTTAGTTTGTGGCGACACAATGAATAACTTCCTTCCTTCCCCGATGAGTCTCCACAGCACGCCAGTTTAACGTGAGCCCTCCAGCGTGGGACTCATCGGATGGTATCGTGTAACCCACCTTCCCCGATGAGTCTCCACAGCACGCCAGTTTAACCTGAGCCCTCCAGCGTGGGACTCATCGGATGGTATCATGTAACCCTATACAGAAGAAGTTTTCTTCCCCCGACGGCTCTCCCGCAACAGATGTATTATCTTTCGCCATTAAACAACCTTATGGTACGATTTGGCTACACGATACTTTATGTGCAGGACGTAGAAAAGTCTTTGACCTTCTACGAAACAGCCTTTGGCTGCACCCGCAAATTCATCACTCCGGATAACACTTACGGCGAACTCCTTACCGGCGAAACCACGCTTTCCTTTGCATCGGTAGCATTCGCTAACAGCCACTTTAACGATGGATTTACCGAAAGCCGACGGGATGCAAAACCTTTCGGGATGGAGATCGGGTTTGTGAGCGACGAAGCAGAAGCTACCCTGCAAAAGGCGATTGCTGCTGGCGGGGTATTGGTTGCAGAACTCCAAACAAAGCCGTGGGGACAAAAGGTGGCCTACATTAGGGACCTCGATGGATTCCTGGTAGAAGTTTGCTCGCCAATGGAATAGTTTTGCTATTGATTCTTTAAGCAAATGAGTGAGCACAACAAGCGCCAGCAACAAGCAAAGGTCCTGCGGATAGCTCGCAAGCTACACCGCACAACAGGCGCTTTGCTGTTCGTATTCTTTTTTATTATCGCCATCACCGGCTTGCTCCTGGGTTGGAAAAAGCACAGCGGCGGCACACTACTGGCGCCAACATTCCAAGGCACTTCTTCCGACCTTAAGCAATGGCTGCCGGTAGATAGCCTGCATACATTGGCCAATCGGTTGTTGTTAGATTCAATAGCTCCCAGCCTTTCTACCGGTGTCGATCGAATTGATATACGAAAGGACAAAGGCGTCGTGAAATTTGTTTATAAGGACCACTATTGGGCCTTGCAGTTAGATGGGGTTACGGGCAAGCTTTTGCATAAAGAGCGGCGCCGCGCCGATTTCATCGAGCATATTCACGACGGCTCCCTTCTCGATTCCTTAGCCGGCACTTCCGATGGACAGATCAAATTGGCGTATACAACGATAATGGGCTTGGCGTTGCTTCTCTTTACTGTCACCGGGTTTTGGTTATGGTACGGACCCAAACGTATGCGGCGTACCAAGTGTACTTTGTAAAGCCGTAGCTTTGAACGACACATGTTTTTGCTTTCCATACATTTTGCTATACTTATCCTGATACTGGCAACGCTCAATTTTGTCGGCGTTAATATCCTCCAGGGCAAAGACCGTTTCTGGCTGCCCCCGATCGTGCTGTGGCTCTTCCTCTTTTTCCTTTTCATCGTCATCCGGCAATTCAACCTGGACGATCAGCAAACGCAGCAAACTATCTATGAATTAAGAGCTGGGAGGGACCCGGCGCAAGACGCGTACACGGCAAAACAGCTGGAAGCTAATGGTGAGCGCTATGGCGCTTTTTCACGCCGCATGATTCATCTATTAGGCGTACAGGCTATCCTCGCGGCGCTATCGCAGCTATGGGGCTATCAACACACCGGCGAACGCTATTACCGGTCTGCACTGCTGACATTTTTGGCACTAGCATTTATTTATGCAGTGGTGGCGTTGCTTGTGATTTAGAGAGGATTGTTTGAAGTTTGCAGAAAGTAAGCTGTGATGCACAGATGCCCTGCGGGTATGACAAGCAATGGGGCTTGTAAGTCGCAAGAAGGACAGACAGCATAATGCTGAATAGTATTGCAGAACATTAAGTGTGCGACGCAACAGACGATCAATAGTAGTATTGCAGCTGACTACCCAGTTTTCTTCCTAATCCTTATCATCTACCCAAATCCAGGTTCAGACAAAAAAGCCCCCACCGCGAAGATGGGGGCTACAACTAAAAACACGAGCCTGTTACGGCCTTGACAACAAAGGTTTAGTCCGGTTTTTTGCCGTCTAAAAAGGTATTGATGGTACTGATGTTCGCCCCGTTCTTGCCATCGGGCTGCACCGTATAATTGCTGTAAAAATTCTCCACAGAGGAAGAATTGGAGAACAATTCCATATTGCGGCGGATGTAGGCCGGCACCTCGTCAAACTCATTGTTCGGGTCAGCCGCGTTCATGTTGAACGAGAGGTTACGTAGCTTTTGTAACCGCTCGGCTGCCTTACGTTTTTCGTCACTCGCCACGTCCTGCGGTGCAGGTTCCTCGGCATGTAGCTTTGATTGAACAGGAGTCTGTTGAGGCTTAGGCTCATCCGCCGCTGGAATTTCATTCCGGATCACCAGTTGCATCGGGAAGATGTCCTCGTCTTCGCTCTTTGCCGCCGGTGAGGGAACGGGCTTCTCATTAACAGCACCTGAGGGGGACGCCTCGGGTTTGGACGCTGCATAGATATTGGAGGGTCTGGCCAGATAACCACCCGACGCTGCAGACGGCGGGTTTGCGTTAGAGGAAGATGGCTGTGCGCCACCACCAATAATATTTTGACGCAGCTTCTCGAATTTGTCTTCGAGTTGCTGCTTTTGAATTTCCAGTTCCCGCTTTTCGCGGTCGGCTTCGGTTTCTTCTTTCAACTTCAATTGCATCACTACCGGTGCTTCTTCCACTTCTTTAACTACCGGCTTTTCCTCTTCTGCAAATAGATGATAAACTTGCGGCGCCTCTACCGGTTGAGGCTGCGTCGTTGGCAGAGCAGTCTCATCGAACATGGTTGGCGCCAATGGGTCTGCTTGTACCACGGGAGCCTGTGCCACCGGCTTCGGTGCCGGCTGCTCGCCTAACGTCATCATGATCTTTTCCTCACGGACAGCTTCTGCTTTTGGCGCTTCCCTTTTGGTAAATGGATCGCGGTGATCGAATCCGGTTGCAATTAATGTGATGCCCAGTTTATCGCCTAAGGTATTATCATAACCAAGACCAAGAATCACATCGGAATTTTCGCCGGCTTGTGAGAGTAGGTAGCTTTGGATCACATCCACTTCGTCCATGGTAAATTCATATTCACCCTCGGCGGAGTTGATATTGATCAGGATCCATTTCGCTCCCGAAATATCATTGTCATTCAGGAGTGGCGAGTTGAGCGCTTCCTCAATGGCCTTCTGTGCCCGGTTATCACCATTGCAGGCGGCATTACCAAGAATCGCTACACCGCCGCTCTTCATAACAGTGCAAACGTCTGCAAAGTCAACGTTGATCTGGCCAGTGCTATTGATCACATCGGTGATACATTTTGCTGCTGTTGCCAATACATTATCCGCTTTGGCAAAGGCTTCCCGCATTTTAAGGTTGCCAAACTGGTGACGCAGCTTATCGTTAGAAATGACCAGCAATGTATCAACATATTGCTTCAGGTTCTTGATACCTTCTTCTGCCTGCATCTGGCGTTTCTTGCCTTCGTATGCAAATGGCGTAGTAACAATCCCTACGGTAAGAATGCCTAAGTCTTTACAAATCTTAGAAACGATGGGCGCACCACCGGTGCCGGTGCCACCGCCCATACCCGCAGTAACAAAGGCCATCTTGGTGTTCACTTCCAGCATGCTTTTTAGCTCTTCCAGCGATTCTTCGGTTGCCTGGCGGCCGATCTCCGGATTGGCACCAGCACCCAAGCCTTGTGTTAAGTGTGGTCCGAGCTGCACCTTATTAGGCACCGTGCTTTGCGCAATAGACTGCGCATCGGTATTACAAATAATAAAATCAACGCCTTCAATATTCTGGCTATACATGTGGTTTACGGCGTTGCTTCCGCCGCCGCCGATACCGATTACTTTAAGTATGGAGGATTTTTCTTTCGGGAGATCAAACTGAATCATAAAATGTGGTTTGTGCGACTTCCTGGTGGGTCGTTGCGATGAATGTTTTTAGATGGAAGTGATGGTGGCTTGCGCTAAAAGTTTGCAATTTCAATTTGCAGTTAGCATTTCAAATGCTGTCAACTGCCAACTTTCTACTGCCAACTATAGCTGGTGGTCTTCTTCTTCTTTAAAAATATCAATCAAACTGTTTTTAAATTTTCCCCAGAACGATGACATACCCCGGCGGCTACCACCATGTCCGTTTGAAGCATGAACCGTTTGAATGCCATCGGTTTCGGTTATTTCCACTTCTACCGGTTGGATTAATGTTTCCGGCACTTCCACCCTTCTGTAGGTTTCGTTGAACTGCTTGCGGTTATGTTCGAAATCGTCGTATCCTTTTAAAATCAAACCCAAACAAGTTGAATAGGTTGGTTTTGCCAGTTCTTCAATATGCCCCGCTGCCAAATGCTCCGTTGGCAAACCAATACGGGCATTCAAGCCGGTAACGTATTCTGTTAGCTGGATCAGGTGCTTTAACTGCGAACCGCCACCCGTAAGAATGATACCGCCATTCAGCATCTTATTATCCAGCCCAACTTGCTTTAAATGATAAGTTACAAAATCCATGATCTCGCTCATGCGGGCCTGGATGATGTTAGCCAAATTCTTCACGCTGATCTCCTTCGCCGGCATGCCACGCAAGCCTGGGATCGTGATGAATGCGTTGCCTTTGGCTTCGTTAGAAAGCGCCGAACCAAACTGCACTTTCATTTGCTCGGCTTGTGTCTTTAACACGCCTAAGCCGGTTTTAATATCATTGGTGATATTCTCTCCGGCAAATGGTATAACAGCCGTGTGCTTCAAAATGCCTTCGTAGAAAACGGCAAGGTCAGTTGTACCGCCACCGATATCAACGATAGCCACACCGGCTTCCAGGTCTTCCTGTGCCATAACAGCAGCTGAAGAAGCCAGGGGTTGCAGCACTAAATCTTTTGTGATCAGTCCGCTCTTTTCTACGGAGCGGTTAATGTTGCGGATGGCATTCTTATCACCAGTGATAATGTGAAAGTTTGCGCCCACTTTAACCCCGCTGAACCCGATCGGGTCGGCAATGTTTTGAAAATTATCGACCGTGTATTCCTGTGGAATCACGTCGATGATCTGGTCACCTGCCGGGATGTACGTTTTGTACTGGTCAGAAATTAATTGATCGATCTCTTTTTGCGAGATCTCATTGTCCGTGTCGTGGCGCACAATGTCGCCGCGGGTTTGCAGGCTTTTGATGTGATGACCGGCAATACCGACATACACTTCATTCACCTCCAAATTCGGGTTCGATGCGTAACAGTTGTCAAGCGCCTGGCGGATGGCCTTAATGGTCTCGTCAATGTTTAGCACTTGACCGTGCTTCACACCGTTGGAGTTGGCCCGACCAAAACCGAGGATCTCCAGCTTGCCAAACTCGTTCTTGCGTCCGGCGATGACGGCGATCTTAGTGGTTCCAATGTCAAGCCCCACAATGATTGGTTGCTCGTTGTTCATGTTTATTGTTGTTTTTAGTTGTTGTCTGTTTTTACTTATTGGTTAATTTGTTTATTAATTAATAAGGAGAACAGACATCTCTTTTAAGATGTCATTCAACTTATTAACGAATCAACTTATCAACTAACTCCACCTATCGCTGCCTGTGCATCACCGCTTTCGGTTTTGCTTTGGGAACAACAGGTTTTGCTTTCTGGCTTTTTGTAGGAATTGGATTAGCGGTCTTTGTAAGGATTGGATTGGATGGACGAACAGTATCTATAACAACGGGCACATAAGGCTTAGCTGTAGTATCTACTTTCCATATATTTTGTTGCGCCTGCACCAGGCTGTCATTTATCATTTGCTGGCGGGAGCGTTCTAACAATTCTTCGATGTTCTTCGCTAATTGTACAGAGTCGATAGCCGTAGCGGCGCCGTCTTTGTGCACACCCAACACTTGGCCTGCATACTGCACATCAACAATGTCGTATTTATCAAACCCTGTTTTGCTCAGTACTTGCTTATAAAACAGGAACAAGCGGGCTAATTTCTTCTCAATGTTTTCGGCTGTGCCCAAGCGGATCAAATGATTGCCCACAACCGGGATAGCTTCATAAGTTCCTGCAGGTGTAATATCCACCTGTGCGATCTGGCGCTTCCAGAATTCCGAGGCATTAACCGTTTGAGCAATAAGCTTGATGTCTTTTGCCATTGCGCTATCCGACTTATTCCATTTGCGGGCGCCGGTAAAATTGCTGATCACCAAAACCCTTGCGCTTTCTTTTTCCAACAAAGGCATTTGCTTACCGGAGCTATCAATATAGAAGGACGCACCGGAGCGGGTAAACACACGGGCAATCGGCTCCCGCTCGGTTACCAGCACATGAAGTATGTCTTTGCTGTCGATATAAAGTTCCGCATCCCTGATCCACACACCTTTCTCCAGCTTATGCTCCAATTTCGATAACTGAAGCTGGTCCAAAGGCATACCGGTCAATGAGTCTTGGGCAGCTTCGTTTAGAAGATGCAGTATATCTGTTTTATCTACAAAGAACTGTTCACCATCGCCTTTAATGACGATACGCACTTCTTTACAAACATGACCTTGCTCTTTTCTGTTCGCCGCAACGAGAAGCACGATCATACCGCTGCCTACCAGCAGCCAGGCTGCGAGCACCAATATCTTTTGTATGATCTTTTTCTTTTGCATCAGGCTTTTGAAAAGATTTCTTTTAAGGGTTGTACCAACGCATCGATATCACCGGCGCCTGCGGTGATGATCACTTCTCCAAACTCTTTATCGATTGTTTTGGCATAGGACGATGCCCATGCTAGTAATGCTTCTTTACTCATCACATCCTTCTCCTCACGCTTTATTTTTTGCAAGATCAACTCGCTGTTCACCCCTTCCATCGGTAGTTCCCGCGCTGGATAAATGGGCAGCAAAAGTATACGATCTGCCCATTCCAAACTCACTGCAAATTCATCAACAAAATCTTTTGTACGACTGAATAAATGCGGCTGAAAAATAACGGTGATCTTTCGCTGCGGGAACAAGCTTTTGGCACTCTTCAGCAGTGCCGTTAGCTCGGTTGGATGATGAGCGTAATCATCAATCAAAACCGGGTAAACATAACCACCTTCGACTTTCTTTTGTGGTGACAAAATGTATTCGAAGCGACGCTTCACACCTGTAAAAGCTTCCAGCGCCGCCTTAATTTTATCGGCTTCTATTTCCAATGAATGCGCTACAGCTATCGCCGCGACTGCATTCTCCACGTTGTGCATCCCGCCAACCTTTAATCGCAAATCGGCTATAGTTGCACCAGGCAATACCACGTCAAATTCGTATCCGCCTTCGTCTATTCTGATATTTGACGCATAAACGTCCGCCGCATCATTACTCACACTGTATGACCATCTTTTATTGGCGTTGATCTCCTTTGCACGTTTCAATCCAAACTTGGTGATCAATAAGCCACTTGATTTTACTTTATTACCGAAGCCAACAAACGCATCCTGCATATTGGCTTCATCTCCGTAAATATCCAGGTGGTCCGCATCCATCGAAGTAATGATGGCTACATCCGGATTTAGCTTCAAGAAACTACGGTCGTACTCATCGGCTTCTACTACGCAAACATCCCGCTCATCGCTCCAAAAGTTAGTTCCGTAATTGCTGGAAATTCCCCCTAAAAAAGCATTACAGCCATACCCGCTGTGACGCAACAGGTGAGCCACCATCGTGCTGGTCGTTGTCTTACCATGCGTACCTGCCACGCATATATTAAACGCATCGTTTGTGATGGCACCCAGCACTTCACTTCGCTTCACAACCGTGTAACCGTTTTGCTGGAAATACACCAGTTCTGCCTGCGCTTTCGGAATGGCCGGTGTATAAACAACTATATCTGCATTCTTTGGGATACCGTCGACGTCTTCGGAATAATGCACTGCAATTCCTTCGGCAACCAATGCCTTGGTCAGTTCTGTTTCTGTTTTATCATAACCGCTAACGGCCACTCCTTTGAAATGAAAGTAACGGGCAAGAGCACTCATGCCAATGCCACCAATACCAATAAAGTAAATGGTCTTCATGTCCTTCAATGAAGACAACGCTGCAGCCATATTCTCTTTTGGTTCGTTACTCATGTTTCAGTTAGTTCAATACGTTTAAAATTGCAGTAGCGATCTTTTCATCTGCATTAACCACACCATGTTTCGCAATCGCACTTTTTAATTCTTCCTGCTTTATAATATCTTTTGCCAATTCAATAACCGTTGGCAATAAGTTTTCTTTTACTTCACTATCCGCCACCAGCAACGCTGCATGGTCATTTACAAGGTGCATCGCATTTGCTGTTTGATGATCCTCTGCAGCAAATGGGTACGGCACAAACACAACCGGCTTTTTTACGACACCCAATTCTGCGATTGCCATGGCACCGGCTCTTGAGATCACTACATCTGCCGCGGCATAAGCCTGTTCCATTTGCGTAATAAAATCGCCTACCCAAATACCTTTTTTCCCATTTGCAGCACCAACCCATTTTGCAGCATCGGTTTTTCCTGTTTGCCAGATAACCTGCAAACCCGCGCTGATCAAAGCATCCAGCCCTTCCGCTACCGCTTCATTGATAGAACGGGCACCCAAGCTGCCGCCTACTACCAACACCGCCGGCTTGCCCTCTTCTAATCCAAAAAAACCTAAGGCTTCGCCTTTTCCAATATTTCCCGACTTAGCAATGACGGGTCGAACGGGATTTCCTACCACACTGATCTTGTCCTTCGGAAAGAACTTTTCCATACCGCCAGATGCTACAAAAACCGCTGTTGCACCTCTACCCAACATCATATTTGCCTTACCGGCAAATGAGTTGCTTTCATGAATGAAAGTCGGGATGCCTTTAGCCTGCGCTAATCGCAAAACCGGGAATGTAGAATAACCACCAACGCCAACAACCGCTTGCGGCTTGAAAGCATTCATAATACTGCGCACCTGGAAGAAGCTCTTAATTAGCTTGAAAGGCAGCCAGATATTTTTGATCAAAGAACTACGGTTGAATCCTGCGATATCCAACCCTTTTATTTCATAACCTGCTTGCGGAACTTTCTCCATTTCCATTTTTCCCTTAGCCCCCACAAACAAAATCTCTGCACGGCTGTCCAGCTTCTTCAAGGCATTGGCAATAGCAATCGCCGGGAAAATATGCCCGCCTGTACCGCCTCCTGCTATGATGATTCGATGTCCCCCCCGCCCCCTCAAGGGGGAGCCGGAAACATCACTAACTGCTATGGTCTTTTCGCCACTCATGCTTCTTCTAATTCCTCTTCAACTTCTTCTTCTTCAGCGGCTTCTTTTTTACGAGCCGCAGCTTCGCTGCGTTCCCGCTTTCCTTCTAATTGCTCTACATTGCGGGCTACGCTTAATATAATTCCGATGGACAAACACGTAAATAAGAAACTACTTCCTCCCATACTTACCAAGGGAAGGGTCACACCCGTTACCGGGAAAAGCCCAACGTTCACCGCCATGTTAGCCATGGCTTGCAATACCAATGTGAAGCTTAATCCTAATGCCAAGAAGGCTCCGAATGCATAAGGACAACGTTTGTATAACCGGATGCTTCGATATAAAAATGCGAGGTAAATAAATATGATAAACGCACCGCCTACCAAACCGTATTCTTCCATGATGATGGAATAGATAAAGTCGTTATAGGCCTGCGGTAAGAAATTCCGTTGTGTACTATTACCCGGACCTAATCCAAAAAATTCACCATTTGCAATAGCGATTGATGCCTGGTTTGCTTGGTAAGAGTTATCGGCATTTACTTCCTTGCTACCATACATGAAATTTTCCACGCGGCTGATCCAGGTAGTAACACGGGCTGTTAAGCGGGAGGATTTTTCTTGCGTGGCCGCCACTTCTTCTCCATCACCAGACTTGTGTTTCACCATGGCCGCCGTTACCAACATTACCACGGGAATGGCAGCCAGTCCAATGGTCATCAATAAATGCTTAGTGCTGACACGTCCGATAAACAGAAGCAACATGCAACTTGAACCCAATAGCAGTGCAGTAGATAAGTTAGCCGGCGCAATCAGCATACAAGTAGCCGCTACTGGAATCATCACCGGCAAAAAGCCTTTCTTGAAACTCTTAATCTGGTTTTGCTTACGGCTTAGCAAACGGGCCAGGTACATAAATAATGCAAGCTTCGCCAGATCGGAAGTTTGCATCGTCATATTGATGATCGGCAGCTTGATCCAGCGGCTTCCCTCGTTGAGCGTTACACCAAAAAATAAAGTGTAAATCAACAACGGTATAGAAAGCAAGAAGAGCACCTTCGCTATCCGTGAATAGATAGTGTAATTGACCAGGTGCGCAAAATAGATAACGCAAAAACCAATACCGATGAAAACGATCTGCTTGAAAAGATACACCTCGGTATTACCCTTATACATCTTATAGGCAAGCGAACCCGTAGCGCTGTAAACGACCAACAACGACACTAAGACCAACAAACCCACTAGGGCCCAAATCACTTTATCCCCTTTCGTCTTCTTGAGCGGGTTGGCACTTTTGGCTAAATCTGAAAATGATATGTCAGCTACTTGGCTCATAATTAAAAGTTGGCAGTTAGTAATTTGCAGTTAGCATCCTACTTAACACCATATTTCTCTGGGTTTTCAATGATGTGAAATAACAGTCGTCCAATTTCTTCGTTTCTATTCATTAAGTCTTGATACCTTTCTTCCGATAAATAACCAAATGCAAAACTGAACTCCAACCAAACGCCCGTTTCCGAATTTTCCATATCTGCATCAGTAAGCTTTGAAACAAAGTGAGCCCTGTATCTCAACTTCCTGAATCCTTCTGCCAAGTTTGCACATACTGATCGTGAACTTCTCCTCATTTGATCCGTAAGAGCAAACTTTTCTTCCATTGGAAACGCCTTCGAAACTGCCTGAATTTCCAGAGCTAAACTGAATGCTTTCTTATACACTAAAAGTTCTTTATAAACGGCCATTGCTAACTGCTAATTTATTACTGCCAACTACAGGCTTTTCACTGCTTCTTTAAATTGCTTTCCGCGGTCTTCGTAATTTTTAAACAGATCGAAAGAGGCGCAGGCCGGGCTTAATAAAACGGCATCGCCTACTGTTGCTAGCTCAAAAGAGGCTTGTACGGCCCGTTCAGCACTGGCAGTACTTACCACTTTTATGTCAGCTCCAAAAGCGTCTTCTATCTTTTTATTATCGATGCCCAGGCACACGATCGCTTTTACTTTTTCTTTCACCAACTCCTGGATCAATGAATAATCGTTTCCCTTATCTACACCACCAAGAATCAATACAGTTGGCTTGGTCATACTCTCCAGTGCATACCAGGTAGAGTTTACATTGGTAGCTTTGCTGTCGTTGATAAATTCAACTCCACGCACCAGAGACACAGATTCCATCCGGTGCTCCAGGCTTTGGAAAGTTTGCACCGCTTCACGAATCTTGTTCTTCCGTATATCCATCGTTGCTCCCGCCACACCTGCTGCCATGGTATTGTATTGATTGTGTTTTCCCTTTAATGCAAAATCATAAATGCTCATTTGCTGCTGTTCACCATTTACATTAATGTGTAACTCATTTTCGTTGATGTAACCGCCCTCTTCCACTTTCTGCTTCATACTCATTGGTAATTTTTTTATGTTGTTCTGAACTTTATTTACATGATTCATGATCACCTCATCATCCAAATTGTAGATGAAATAATCGCTTGAAGTCTGGTTTTGTGCAATCCGAAACTTACTGTTGATGTAGTTCTCGAATTTGTAATCGTACCGGTCCAGATGGTCTTCTGTGATATTGATCAACAGCGCTACATCAGGTCGAAACGTGACGATATCGTCTAACTGAAAAGAGCTGATCTCCGCGACGTATAAGGGCTTTGGATCTTCGACAACTTGCTTCGCGAACGAGTAACCGATGTTACCAACCAGCGCACAATCCAAGCCTGCCGTTCTGCAGATATGATAGATCAACGCCGTGGTCGTTGACTTCCCGTTGCTGCCCGTGATCGCGATGATCCTGCTGTCGCCTTTGTAGCGGTAAGCCAGTTCGATTTCGCCAATCACCGGAATGCCAGCTGCCCTAATTTTTTTCACCCAAGCATTCTTTTCCGGAATGCCAGGACTCTTCACCACCTCGGTAGCAGATAAGATCAACTGCTCCTCCACTTCGGCTTCGGCAAATGGAATCCCCGCACTTTTCAGTTCCGCACGATAACCTTCCTTCAAAGAACTTTCATCAAACAGGAAAACATCATAGCCTTTTTGTTTTCCTAATAGCGCTGCTCCCACACCACTTTCGCCTCCGCCTAATATGACCAAACGTTTCTGCATAGCTTTCAATCGGGTACAGAAAAAATCTGGTTCTTCATCACTATTGCATTCCCATTCATAAGGCAGTTTTCCATTGTAATCTATTAGCGAAGCTTCAACGTAACAATGGCGAAGACCACACACAGAATGGTGACGATCCAGAACCGCGTTACAATTTTTGCTTCGTGATATCCCCTCTTTTGGTAATGGTGATGGAGTGGGCTCATTAATAAAATGCGCTTTCCAACACCAAATCTTTTTTTCGTGTATTTGAAATACCCCACCTGCAGCATCACACTTAAATTTTCGACTAAGAAAACACCGCAAAAAATCGGGATCAATAATTCTTTATGAACAATAATGGCCAGTGCCGCGATCAATCCGCCAAGCGTCAAGCTGCCCGTATCGCCCATGAAAACCTGCGCCGGATACGAGTTGTACCATAAGAAGCCCACACAACCACCGATCATAGCCCCAATAAAAATGGATAGCTCGCCGAGGTTCGGGATATACATGATGTTCAGGTAGTCCGCAAAAATGAGACTTCCACTGGCGTATGCGAATATGCCAAGACAAACGCTAATGATGGCAGATGTACCGGTTGCTAAACCATCCAAGCCATCCGTGAGGTTAGCGCCATTCGATACAGCAATAATGATTATGATGACGATCAGGATATAGAGTACCCAAGCATATTCTCTCAAGCCGGCAGGCAATAGTTTGGCATAATTAAACTCATGGTTTTTTACAAATGGAATCGTGGTCACTACATCCTTTGTCGGAACAAAATATTTCGTTTGACCATTGATCACTCTTGTGTAAACAATCCCGGTTTGTGTTGTAGGTGTGCCTTGAAATTCTCTCCAGGTCTGCACGTTGCTATTGAACCAAAGCGTACAGCCAACGGTAACACCCAACGCCAGTTGTCCAAAAACCTTGAACCAGCCTGCTAATCCATCACTATCAGACTTCTTATATTTTTCGCCTTTTGCCAGTGCAATCTTCTTTGCACGGATCTTCATGTAATCGTCAATGAAGCCAATTACACCTAACCAGATCGTGCAAAAGATCATGAGGCGGATATAAACTTTTGTGAGATCTGCTAATAATAATGTAGGAATAAGAATCGCAAGGATGATGATGATCCCACCCATTGTTGGCGTACCCTTCTTCTGCTGTTCACCTACCAAGCCTAACTCTCTAACGGATTCGCCGATCTGCTTCTTTTGTAAATAATTGATCAGGCGCTTTCCGTATACGGTTGTAATGAACAGGGACAACAATACAGCCAGTAACACCCGGAAGGTGATGAACTGGAACACCGCGCTTCCTGGGAAACGGATGCCTTCAGCTCTAAACCATTCAAATAAGTGATACAGCATATTGTTACTTCAAAAAATTATTTATCCAACAGTTCAAACATTTCCTTCAATATTTCCTTGTCATCAAAATGATGCTTTACACCCTTGATGTCCTGGTATTTTTCATGTCCTTTTCCGGCAATAAGAATGATATCGTCTTGTCCTGCCATGCTCACTGCCGTCTTGATCGCTTGTGCCCTGTCCGGCATAGAAATAAATTTCCGCTTTGCAGAAGCCGGCAAGCCTTCTTCCATGTCAGCTAATATTTGTGCAGGATCTTCGCTACGCGGGTTATCACTGGTGAAGATGACCTTGTCGCTATGCTCGCAGGCTACCTCGCCCATCACTGGCCGCTTCGTTCTATCACGATCGCCACCGCAACCCACCACTGTAATCACGGTTTCAAAACCGCGCTTTAATTTTTTTATAGTAGCCAATACATTTACCAATGCATCCGGAGTGTGCGCATAATCCACAATGCCTAGTACCTTATCCTTCGCTGATACGATATAGTCAAACCGACCTTCGGCGCCGGTAAGGTTGCTAAGCACCTGCAACACTTGTTGCTTCTCTTCGCCAAGCGAAACAGCTGCGCCATAAACCGCCAAGAGATTATAGGCATTGAACTCACCGATCATACGGAAATGAACTTCCTGCTCATTCACCGTCATCATCAAACCGGTCAATCCGTTATCTAAAATCTTTCCTTTAAAATCGGCAAGCGTTTTTAAACTATAGGTTAGCTTTTTAGCAGCCGTATTCTGGAGCATCACTGCACCGCGCTTATCATCCGCATTTGTAATGGCAAAAGCAGATGCAGGCAACCCATCAAAGAAGCCTTTTTTCGCTTTAATATATTCGTCAAAAGTTTTGTGATAATCCAAATGGTCGTGCGTGATATTCGAGAACAAAGCACCGGTGAATTGCAAGCCCGCGATCCGATGCTGATGAACCGCATGAGAGCTCACTTCCATAAAGGCGTAGGCACAACCTTGGGCTACCATTTGCTGTAATAAAATATTGAGACTTACGGCATCCGGTGTTGTATGTGTGGACGGAATAACCGTATTTCCAATCTTATTTTCAACGGTACTGACCAAGCCGCATTTATAACCTAAGCCCGTAAACAACTGGAACAATAAAGTAGCAATGGTGGTTTTTCCATTAGTGCCGGTAACGCCAACCAGCTTTAGTTTTTCTGAAGGACTATCGTAGAACGTGTGTGCTGCCTGTCCAGCTGCTTCCGCGCTATTCGTCACTTTCATAAACGTAACGCCTTCAGGCATTTCAGCTGGTAAGGTTTCGCAAACGACAGCGGTTGCGCCTTGCTCAATTGCTTTTGAAATATACGCATGACCATCAGAAGCCGAGCCTTTCACAGCGACAAACAGTGTTCCTTTACCGACCTTGCGGGAATCAATCTGCACCCCGGCGACTTCAATATCTGTCGAGCCATTAACAGCCGCCAGCTTCACGCCATATAATATGTCCGATAACTTCTTCATTAGTTTAATAAGAGCGTTACGGTTTGTCCTTTCGTAATCGTTGTTCCTGGCAATACATCCTGCATCACCACTTTGCCTCTTCCTTTCGCAACTACTTTTAGATTGAGGTTCTCTAATAAATAGAGCGCATCGCGTAGGGTCATATTGCGCACATCCGGAAGTTGCTTTTTGTTGACTGCTAATGAAGCCAGTTGGGTGCCACCGTTAGCGGTGTTTACTGTGCTCCAGCCTTCTGACTTGCCTGCATACTTTACATTCAAGTCGTTTAATACATCTTTTACATCAGGTGCAAAAGCAGTGTAGGTGCGGGGCAGGCTGTCCCTTTTTATTTGAATTGGTGCAGCGCTTTTCTTCTGCACATACATCGCATAAAGCTTGGTAGCTACTTCTTTGAAAACCGGCGCTGCTAACTGTCCGCCGTAATGCTGTGCGGCATGCGGCTGTGTTCTTACCACTACGATACAAGTGTATTCCGGACGATCAGCTGGAAAATAGCCAACAAAAGAAGCTTGATAGATACCACTGGAATAACCAATCTTACCATCTGAAACGTGGGATGTGCCAGTTTTTCCAGCAACCCGGAAAGGCGAATCTTTAAAGACTTCTTTCGCAGTTCCTTCAATGGCCACCGCTTCCATAGCAGCTTGTGCATCCTTTACCACACGGGGCTTGCAGATAGCCGCGTCCAATACAGTCGGTTCAAAACTTTGCACCGGCACACCATTTGTTTTAATGCTGCTTACCAAGTAAGGCTTCATCATTTTGCCGTCGTTGGCAATAGCATTATAAAGCATCAGCGTATGTAGGGGACTTACTTCAATGGCATAGCCAAAACTCATTGTCAGCATGGCATGCAGACCTTCCTTATTACGCTTCCAGCGAGGCAATACCGAGGCTTCTTCACCAATCAAACCGATACCGGTTTTCTTATCTAAATGAAACTTTTTCAAGTAGGATTTGAAGCCATCGGGGTTTTCTGCAAACGCTTTGTATGCCAGCTTCGCCATGCCCACGTTAGAACTATGCGCAAAGCATTCTTTCACCGTTAATACGGGTTTAGGTGAACGTTCGGCATCGGTGATATTCCGCACAGCCACATAGGCATTGCCCGTCGTTCCTACTTCTACCAGGTCAGAAATTTTACTGCTGCCTGCATCCAGCACCGCCAATAAAGTAGCTAGCTTGATGGTAGAGCCCGGCTCCGTGGTACGCAGCGCATAATTCAGGTCTTCATCATAGCCATTTTTACCCTGACCCAAATTGGCTATCGCCCTGATCTTGCCCGTTTTTGTTTCCATCACAATGCAGGTGCCGTATTGCGAACCGCTTTGCACCAGCATTTTCATCAATGCATTCTCTGCGATGTCCTGGATATTAATATCGAGTGTAGTAATAATGTCCTTTCCATTCTCCGGATCGATCTCATAACCCTCTACCGGCACATAAGCACCGCCGGAGATAAAACGCACCAAACGCTTACCGGTAGCCCCTTTCAGCAGGCTGTCGTACGTTCTTTCTAATCCAACATTCTGTGCATTTTGACGTGCTAATCCAATGGTCCGACGTGCCAGCAAACCATATGGGTTAAGGCGCTTCGTATTTGTTTCTACAATCACTCCACTCCTGTTCCTACCTAAACGAGCCAATGGAAAGGAGCGGAATGCCTTGTAGTCCTCAAACGACAAATTCTTACGCAGCAGGTAATAACGGTTGCCTTCGTTATAAGCCCGTTTCAAATCCCGCTTATAATCGTTACTGCTTTTATCACCAAAATGACCTGCCAATGAAAGGGCAAAAGAATCCAAGTTTTCTTTGAAACGCAGGCCATTCTTATCACGTAGGCCTTCCGCGCCAAAGTCCATATAGATATCGAAATACGGAATGGAAGTACTAAGCATTTCGCCATCTTCCGTGTAGATCGTGCCACGTTCCGCATCCATCTCGATAAACTTCTGGTGCAGGCTGTCACTCATGCCGCGCCAATAGGAGCCTTGCACCCGCTGGATATAAAAGGCACGACCCAACACTATCAGGCTTAGTAGTACAATACCGATAAAGCTCAGGTACACTCTCCACAATATGTCGCGTTTGATCTCCAAACTCTTTAGTTGTTTTCTTTTTTGTTATCAGTTAATACCATCGGCGCCGTCGCCATTTCTTTCAAACCCAAGGGCGCAACCGCTTTTACCAGCTCGCTTTGCTTGCTCCGGAACAGCACTTCGCCTTTGATGGTTTTGTATTCGTATTCCAGTTCTTTCAATTCTTTCGTTGTCTTTGCGATGTCGCGGTTCAGCCGATCCGCTGCGTGACCATTATAGATATACACTACTGCCAATGCTGACAGAAATAAAAAGAAAGGCATTTGCTTCACTACAGATGCATAGTTCAACACCTGCTTCCAGCGCCGGCGTTTGCCCCCATCCCCTGAAAGGGAGTTTTGCGAATTTTCTGTATTGTTGGCTACATCCATTTACTGTAATTCTTATTTATATTATCAACTGTTTGCTACTATTGAGCTGTTGTTGCGTCGCACACTTGTACGTTCTCTAATTCTATTTCGCACCGCGCCAACTGCATTCTACTTATCAACCAATCAACTTATCAACATTTCAACTTAACTCACCCGCTCTGCCACCCGCAGTTTCGCGCTTCTCGACCGCGGATTGCGCTTCATCTCTTCCGCTGTTGCCTCTATCGGTTTTTTATTAATCAGTTTCAACGTACTCTTTCGCTCAGTCATTTGGAACGGATTAACTTCCTCTGCCTCGAATGTTCCGGCTTTAAAAAAGACTTTTACCAAGCGGTCTTCTAGTGAATGAAACGTAATGATCGCTGCTCTTCCACCCTCTTTCAACACGTCCGGCACCTGCTCCAGTAATTCCTTCAAAGCGCCGATCTCATCATTCACTTCGATTCGCAATGCCTGGAAAACCTGTGCGAAATATTTGTTCGGGTTTCCTTTTACAATGCTTCCTACCGCCTTTTTAAAACCCTCGGTTGTATCCATCGCAACGGAGCGACGTACCTCCACTATTGTTTTTGCCAGCGTCTTCGAATTCGTCACCTCGCCGTATTGCTCAAACAGCTTGTGCAAGCCCGCTTCGGTGTAGGTCTTCAAAATATCGACAGCTTTTTTTGCCTGACGCTGATCCATGCGCATGTCGAGCGCCGCATCAAACCGGATAGAGAAACCTCGACCGCCTTCATCAAACTGGTGGCTGCTAACGCCGAGGTCAGCCAGCAACCCATCCGCTTTTTCTACACCGTGCAACTTTAAAAAGCGGCGCAGGTGGCGGAAATTATGCGGCACAAATAATAACCGATCATCTTCCGGTGCATTCTGGCGGGCATCTTCGTCCTGGTCAAAAACGATCAGGCGCCCGTTTGGCGAAAGCTGTGAAAGAATGGCCCTGCTATGACCACCCCCACCAAATGTGCAATCCACATAAATACCGTCTGGCTTGATGGCGAGGTGTTCGATCACCTCACTCAGCAAAACGGGTATATGATATGAGGATGGAGAAGCCCCTTCCTGCTCCTTTTTCTCCTCCATCTTACACCGATGTTTTATTGGCCATCACCTGTTGCGCCAGCGAACTGAATTCAGAAGGCGAAACCGATTCAAAGAACTGCTCGTATTTTTTGGTATCCCAGATTTCAATTTTATTGACTGCCGCCACCAACACGATGTCTTTACCAAGCCCTGCGTATTCCTGTAAATTTTTTGGCAGTAAAATTCTCCCGGCAGTATCCGGCTCAATCTCAATAGCACCATTCAGAAAGTAGCGGCGGAACTCCCGCACTTTTGGATCGAAGTCATTTAGCAGACTGATCTGCTCATAAAGCGGCTGCCAGCTCTGCATTGGATAGAGTGTCAGGCATTTCTCAAACCCACGATTCAGTACAAATCGCATATTTTCGCCTTCCGGCAACTGGCGCTTGAAGCCAGCCGGCAATAGGAAGCGACCTTTCGCGTCGAGTGTTGCTTCGTATTCGCCTAAAAATGAGATTGACATAAAAACAGATATAATTTGCTATTACTTGACACAAAATAACACTTTTTACCACTTTAAGACAGCAATCCGTACTACCTATATTTTTCCACATGTGGATAAGTGGAATAAATCAATAGGATACTGCGTTTCACGATATATATATATTTAAACCCTATATTTTGTGTGAATAGCCTGTGGATATTGAATTCAAAAATGTGTATAACAGCTTAAACTCTTACTATAACGTTGAAAATGAAGGAGATATTCATTAAAGACTTTAATTACAATTTGCCGGCAGAAAGAATTGCAACGTTTCCTCTTCACAACCGGGAAGATTCCAAGCTTTTAGTTTATAAAAGGGGAGGAATAGAAGAAACTCCATTTAAAGCCATTTCGGAAAGAATTCCGGCACCTGCCAGTTTGATTTTAAATGACACAAGAGTAATAGAAGCCCGCATTCTTTTTCAAAAATCAACAGGTGGTATTATTGAGCTCTTCTGCCTGGAGCCTTTTGCACCCTGGAACATAGTACAAGCCATGGTGCAAACGGAAAAAATACAATGGCGTTGCCTCATCGGCGGAGCTTCCAAATGGAAAGCGGGACAGGTTTTAGAAAAGAAGCTGAAGCTCGACTCACACACGGTTCAGTTAACCGCAAAATATATCAGCAAAGAAGCGAATGATTTTATTGTTGAGTTATCCTGGAACTCGGATCACCCCTTCGCTCAAATAATAGAAGCAGCTGGGAACATTCCTTTGCCGCCCTATATAAAACGGTCGGCTGAACATTCCGACGCAAGCCGCTACCAGACTGTTTTTGCAGCCCACAAAGGATCGGTAGCTGCGCCAACTGCCGCTTTGCATTTCAGTGATGCCGTATTCGAAAGCATCAAAGGCAAGGGAATCGACCCCCGCTATATTACCTTGCATGTAGGCGCCGGTACTTTTTTGCCTGTAAAAACGGAAACAATTGCAGACCATCAAATGCATGCGGAAACCTTTACGGTTACTAATGATTTACTGGCCAGCCTGATCGCTTCGGAAACGATTGTTGCCGTGGGCACCACTACCTTGCGGACTTTGGAAAGTCTCTATTGGCTGGGCATCAAATTGAAAAACGGACATGCCGATTTTGTGCTTTCACAATGGGAAGCGTATGAACTCCAGGACCATATAACTTACAAAGAAAGCCTGACCCTCTTATTTGAGTATTTGGAAAAAAGAGGAGAGACTGCGTTGCATTGCCGCACCAGTTTGCTTATCAGGCCGGGCTATACATTTCATTCCGCGAAAGCGATAATTACTAATTTCCACCAGCCTAAATCTACTTTGCTGTTGTTAGTGGCTGCATTCATCGGAGAAGACTGGAAAAAGGTTTATGAGCATGCCCTTAGTAACAATTACCGGTTCTTAAGCTATGGAGACAGCAGTCTCTTGTGGCGTAATGATTAAGCTTTTTGCAAAGGCAAATCAATGGTGAAGCAGCTGCCCTTACCGAGGGTGCTTTCCGCTTTAATATGACCGTCATGAGCTTCTACCACCGACTTTACATAACTCAAACCCAATCCAAATCCTTTGACGTTATGGATATTTCCGGTATGGGCCCGATAGAATTTTTCAAAGATGCGTTTCACCGTTTCGCGGTTCATGCCGATACCGTTATCCTCCAACCGTAAAGTAAATATCTTTTCGCTTGAAGAAGTGAATAAGCAGATTTTTGGCGCCACGTTCTCTTTCGAATACTTGACGGCATTATCCATCAGGTTATTCACCAGGTTAGAAAAATGCACCTCATCGGCTCTGATAATATCCTTTGAGGCATCGAGGTGTAATTCCAAGGCGCCGCCTTTTTCCTGGAGCCGCAGCATAAAATTGTCAGCTACATCCTGTATAATCTGGTGGGCATTTAGAGGCTTTAAGTTCAATTCAATTTCCTGGCGGTCCAGCAATGCCGCTTTCAAAATGGTTTCCACCTGGCGGTTCATGCGCTGATTCTCTTCCTTGATGATCTCGCTGAAATAAGAAAGCTTGGTGACATCTTTCTGCACTTTTTCATTGCGCAAAGCATCTACTGCCAATGATATGGTAGCAATAGGTGTTTTGAATTCATGCGTCATATTGTTGATGAAATCGTTCTTGATCTCACCTAACTTTTTCTGCCGCCACATGGTCCAAAGCGTGAAACCAAATGCCGCGAAAATGACAATGGTAAGTAGCCCGGCGAGAAAAAAGGTTGGACGCAGGCTACGGAAGGCAGCATTCTTTAAATTCGGAATAATGATTACAAGCGCTTCGTTCGCCACTAAACTTTCCGTCTCGGAACCGCTTGGAGGGATGACATATTTTACCACTTTTTTATAATTAACCGTGTCAGCATAACATTCTTCAAATCGGGATGACTTACGTTGGAAATAACCATTTTTTGAAAGATTCGCCAAGCCAAACTCGAAGGTAACATCATCAAGATCCTGCGCTAAGAATTGCAGGCGGATCTTTTCATATATCTCCTGCGTAGTAAAACGTTGGGAGGCAGTGTATGAATGAACTTCTTCAAATGGAATATCAATAGCAAAAGGGCGGATGCCTGTTGCAGCCGACATATTACGGTAAGTAGCCAACTCATCTGCCACTTGGGAAGCAATGCTCTGTACATCCTTATATATCTGATCCTTGCGCAGCTTGGTCATACTGTCTAACCAGCTGAGCTGAATAAAAATAACGCCCAAAACGGCGGCTGATGTAAGTATGATAATGATCGGGGTTCTTCTTTTCACAAGCTACAAAATGATGAAAAAATTCGGCTTTGGCAAAAATATTACGACGATCATGTAAGAGAATGGCATAAGTTTATTATGAGAAAGGTTTAACAAGATTACATTTTATGACTGATCCAGGTGCCGGTGTATTATTGATTGCCGATCCATTTTTAAAAGACCCCAATTTCATGCGTACGGTTGTGCTGATGACAGAGTATAACGAGAAGGGAGCGATCGGGTTTGTCATTAACCGCCAATATGAAAATACATTAGATGAACTTTTGCCCGAAATAGAAACACAGAAGCTACCGGTCTATTATGGAGGTCCGGTGCAAATGAATACGGTTCATTTTCTGCATCGCTACCCGGAGGAGATCAGCGGCGGCGTAGAGATCATGAAAGGAGTTTATTGGGGTGGGGATTTTGATAGTGTGGTACAACTGATCAACAGCGGTGCTGCCGACCCGGAACGCATTCGCTTTTTCATTGGCTACTCAGGGTGGAGCGAAGGGCAGTTAGAGGAAGAAATAGAGGAAAAAACCTGGCTCACGGTAGAAGCCGCTCGTAGCCTCATTTTTCATCCCTCAGCGGATGAGATCTGGAAAGAATCGCTTAAGCACATGGGAGGCGACTATGAAATGATGATCAACTTCCCGATCGATCCGCAACTTAACTAATAAAAAAAGCCGTTGCAAATGCAACGGCTTTTTTTATTAGTTAAAGACTATTCAACTGTTGTGGCGCCTTCTACCAGCACCGTTACTTTATTATTCAGCACTTCCACAAATCCACCTTGGATGTCGTAAGAAGCAGAGTGATTCTGCTTGTCACGCAAAACCTTTACACGACCGGCTTTTAAGGCACTGACCAATGGCGCATGCTTGTCAAGGACCTCAAAGGAACCGGAAATGCCTGGCATCTGCACACCATACACTTCGCCGCTGAATAATTTACGTTCCGGAGTTAATATCTCAAGAGTCATGTTTAAAGTTTAAAGTTTAAGGTTTAAGGTTTAGTGCATTCAACTTTAAACATTGAACATTAAACCTTAAACAGCGCTTAACCCTGTGCCTGCGCCATCATCTTCTTACCCTTCTCCATCGCATCATCGATAGTACCTACGAGGTTGAAAGAAGCTTCCGGGTATTCATCCACTTCACCGTCCATGATCATGTTAAAGCCACGGATGGTTTCTTCGATCGGCACCAACACGCCTTTCAGACCGGTAAAGGCTTCTGCCACGTGGAACGGCTGCGACAGGAAGCGCTGCACCTTACGGGCACGGCTTACTACCAATTTATCTTCGTCGCTCAATTCATCCAAACCAAGGATGGCGATAATGTCTTGTAATTCTTTATAGCGTTGCAGGATCAACTTTACACGGTTAGCGCAATTGTAATGCGCATCGCCCACTACAGAAGGCATCAGGATTCTTGAAGTAGAATCTAGTGGATCCACCGCAGGATAGATACCCAAGTCAGCGATCTTACGGGACAATACGGTTGTCGCATCCAAGTGAGCAAACGTAGTTGCCGGAGCCGGATCGGTCAAGTCATCCGCCGGTACATATACCGCCTGTACGGAGGTAATAGAACCATTCTTGGTTGAAGTGATACGCTCCTGCATCAACCCCATTTCCGTAGCAAGCGTCGGTTGGTAACCCACCGCCGAAGGCATACGACCTAAAAGCGCCGACACCTCGGAACCTGCCTGGGTGAAACGGAAGATATTGTCAACGAAGAATAGGATATCACGTCCTTTACCGGTGCCATCACCATCGCGATAGTATTCTGCAATGGTTAAACCAGATAGGGCAACACGGGCACGGGCTCCTGGCGGTTCGTTCATCTGTCCAAACACGAAGGTGGCTTTAGATTCTGCCAGCTCAGTCATATTTACTTTGCTTAAATCCCATCCACCTTCTTCCATGCTATGCTTGAACGCATCGCCATATTTCATGATGCCGGCTTCGATCATCTCCCGCATCAGGTCATTTCCTTCACGGGTTCTTTCGCCCACACCCGCAAATACGGACACACCTGCATACGCTTTCGCGATATTGTTGATCAATTCCTGGATCAATACGGTTTTACCTACACCCGCACCACCAAACAAACCAATCTTACCACCTTTGGAGTACGGCTCGATGAGGTCAATTACTTTGATACCGGTAAACAGTACTTCTGTCGCCGTAGAAAGGTTTTCGAACAACGGTGGCTTGGCATGGATTGGGCGGCCGTTCACTTTTGGCACCGGTGGCAAGCCATCGATTGGATCGCCGGTAACGTTGAAAAGACGTCCTTTAATGGCGTCAGATGCCGGCATGGTGATAGGGGCGCCTGTATCCACCACATCCACACCGCGCATCAGTCCTTCGGTACCATCCATCGCGATGGTACGAACGCTGTCTTCACCTAAGTGATTTTGCACTTCGAGAACCAGCGTATCGCCGTTTTCGCGCTTTATTTCTAATGCATTAAAGATTTCCGGAAGGCTGCCTTCGAACTGAACGTCCACAACGGCGCCGATGATTTGTTTAACCTTACCAATTTTTGCCATAAATAGCGATTATAGTAGCGTTTTTGGAGTAGAAAAGCTTGTTTTGTAACTACTTTTCGTTTTCAGGCTGCAAAGGTAAGGGTGTAGGGTTTATTTGCCAATTAGAAAAAAGGAACAAAACCAAAGGGGCGTGTTAAACAATCGCCGCTGTATTCTACTACTAAAACCAAAAATGGGAATGACTGTTACTTATTGCAGGCTATTTCTCTACTTGTAATGCCTTCTCCCTTTCTCTTATAAAAGCCAGTGTAGTCTTCAATTCAGTACTGTCTGGATATTTCTTTATACTGATTTCCAACTCAGTTGCTTTATCGTTCAAATATTGTAGCAGCATCGCTTTGCTCGCTTTTGAAACTTCGAGAGCAGGCGTATCAAAGAAATCATCTGACTTATTTGAAAGTTCTTTTTTCGATTGCTGACAGGAAAAGCTTGTTAAAGCCAAAAGCGCTATTAAAATATATTTCATGTGTTAAGAATTTTCTTGCATAAATATAAAATCTTCCTTTTCATCTTGTTGTTTAAAAAAAGAAGTTTTTAGCAATCTGCCTTTTAGCAATGACTTTCTAATGCTGGTCCAATTGTCTCTTATGGAATAGAGAGGCGGATAAAATGGTATCTTGGCAAATAATCTGTTTTCACCAAACCTAGTGTATGAGAAGGATATTTCTGTTTGCGGGTGTGTTTCTCTTTTCTATCAATGTATTGAGCCAATATGCGGCAAAAGAAGCCCGACTGATCAGAAATGTCAGCACTGCCGATACCGACAGTGAAAAGGTGGGAGCCTTGGGTTCGCTCGCCAATTTCTATTATATCTACCGTGCGGAACGGAAAGGCGACAGTATTTTACAAAAACAGTTTTCGGTGGCAGAGATGTCGGAAGACAAAGAATTGGTATTGCAAGCCTTGTTTGGAGAGGCCACCAATAATATCAGCAACTGGACCAGTTCGGAATCATTCGACCGTGCCATTGCTTTTGTAGAAAAGGGAATCGCGTATGCAAGAGAAAAAGGAAGCGCTGATTTAGAAAGCCAGGGCTATTTAAGAAAAGCCGCTATCCTGCGGAAACGTCGAAAACATGACGAAGCGTTTCAGCAGGCAACGCAGGCCTTAACCACACTAGGCAACCGCAAACAAGACTCCCTAAGGGCCATGGTTTACCTCGAGCTGGGTGATATTTTCTTAGCCAAGGGAGACGCTGTAGCTGCTTATAAAAATTTTAATAATGCTTACGACCTCGCTTATACAAACCGTAACAAACGCATTCAATCACTCACCTATCATTACTATTCAAAGCTTTATAACGCCTTAGGCAGTAAGGAAATGGCAATAAAATCCTTGCACAAAAGTGTGACGCTGAATAAGGAGGATGGCAATAAGCGTGGGTTGCTGGAAGATTATTATGACCTGGCCCGCATCACAGATGAAAAAGAATATTTTTCCAAAACCATTCAATTGGCGAGTGAATTGAATTCGGAATTGCACAAGCTGAACGCCAAGCGGCTGCAATTCGCTTACCTAATGGTGGTGCGAAAAAATAACCGGGAGGCATTAGACTATTTAAGTGCTAACGAGGATATGCGGCAATCGTACCTAAATGTGGGCAATGCTAATTACCATATAACCCTTGGCAATATATACCGCTACACAGGTCAATTCGATTCTGCGCTTCATTACTACAAACTTGCGGAACCCCTGATTGAACAATCTTTTGATAAACCGATATTAAAATCATTATATAAAGAATTAGGCGCTTCCTATGCTGCTTTAGGAAGTACGGGCCAGGCTATCGCTTATTATGAAAAAGCATTAGCCATTAGCAGGTCTTTAAAAGACCTGCCCGAAGGGGCGCACTTCACCGAGAGGCTAAGTATGCTTGCCGCCAAAGCATCGGATTATAAAAGCGCCTTTGCTTATAACCAAGAACACCTGAAGTTGAAAGACACTTTGCATGAGCTAGCGGCGCAACGAGATCTGGTACTGCTTGAACTGGACCGGGAAAACAACCGCCACCAGAAAGATATTGAAAGGATCGAAGCCAATGCACTGCGTACCCGGAACCTGCAATACATGGGCATTTCTATTGCCATTGTGACTGTTTTCACCTTTATGATCTTACTGGGTATGTTCCCGGTTTCAAAGCTTAGCATAAAAATGCTGGGCTTCTTTTCTTTTATCTGCCTCTTTGAATTTATCGTTTTGCTAATTGATAGTTACTTGCACAAATTGACACATGGAGAACCGCTGAAGATCTGGCTGGTAAAGATTTTCCTCATAGCCTTGCTGGTACCTATCCAGCATTATATGGAGCATGGAATGGTAAAGTTCCTGGAGTCTCAGCGCTTATTGAAAATGCGGCAACAGTTGTCTGTAAAAAAGCTTTTGCTGAAATGGAAAAAGCCAGCTTTGGTGGAAGCTGGCTTTGAGGAAGATACGGCGGTGCTGTAAACATATTTAATGACAATCCTCGGGTGGTGGACAAACGACAGCAAAGTCAAAATAGTGTGGTCTACTTCCAGATTCATTAGGCTGAACTTTAAGAATCAATGTCGCATATCCATCCACTTTATATCGATCATCCCCGCCTGGAACCCTGTTCCCTCTATATCGGGCTTCATCTGCAGAAGAATAACGAGCAACCATGAATTGATAATTATTTGCAGTGGCAGGGAATTCTGTCTTGATCGCTTTAAGCGCAATATCTTCCTGCATATTAATTGTAGTCCACAGAAATTTCTCATCGATTTCTTTGTAAAAAGAATTAATCATTCTTAAAGCAGTAGCTTCATCTATATACCATTCTTTAACATTTTTTTGTAATGTGTCTGGATTGAAAGCAGCCTCATTAGTTCCCTTTTTAGGATTGCAGTCAGAAAGAACCAGTAGAATTAGACAACTTAATAAAAATCGTTTCATGATAGTTTGATTTGGTTAGGCTAAATGTACAACCAATCAGACTACCAATTACCCAAACTGCTCCTTATACCGCAACACTGCCAACTCCTTCTTCTTTGCTTCCAACACAATATCCACTTCCTTTCCGTAAGTATTGATCGGCTCGTAGAGATAATCGGCGTGTGCTTCTTTCTTTGCTGTTGGGTCTTCGTATTCCCGTTTTGAACTGGAGTAATGAAAAACGGGTTTTACAGCCCAGGTATCATAGGCCGCCAAAAAAGCTTCTTCCTCGGTTTGCAAACCCGGGTGCAGTCGATGGTGAAAATAATCGAAAACGATAGGAATGCCTGTCATCTCGTGTAGTGGCACCAGTTCCGCTACGGTGAAGACTCCGGGCTTGTCATCGTTTTCTACCGTTAGCCGCCTTTGCAGGTTAGCCGAAAGCAGCTTAAAGTTCTGCGCAAAGCGTTTGATGGTTTCGCCTTTATCGCCATAAGCACCGCCCACATGAATATTGATCTTGTTCCAATGCGAAGGCTCCAGTCCCATCAGGTCAAAAAGCTGGGAATGGATCTCAAGATCGGTGATGGTATTTTGCAAGGTAGCACCAACACCAGCCATTTTATTAAAGGGACCTGGATGTGTGCTTAACCTGATGGGCTGCTTGCCTATTTGTTCCAATACACTACGGATCTCCCGAAAATCCGGCATGGCTTCCAGTTTATACTCCGATGCCCAGGGGAACAATTCCGATGTAATGCGAAAGACCGTTATACCATTCGCCACATTCCATTGTACTATCTTTTGCAAAGCCTGCACATTCAGCAAAGCAAGTTGAGAAGCATAGCCGATTCCTTTTTCCAAAAACGTCTTGCGGATCATTCCCTTGTTGGTAGAAATGCCCTCTTCTGCCAAACCCATATTGATGCAGGCATATCCTAAATTCATCGTTTTTATTATTTTTTATTGGAATCAACCGTGAAACTCCCTTCACAAGGAAGGCAAAGCATAAAAACAAATAAGTTTGGAAATAGTTACAATAACTATCCCAGTATTCCCAAAATGACAAGTGTGGTCATACGCAAGCCTGCTCCTAATTCCCCATTTTTAGCCAAGAGATTCTTAAAGCAATGGGTTATACACCTGAAATCAGGCGTGGTCAACAGGCACAGGATTTGTACAATGGAAGAGCATGAAACGAATCATTCTTTACACTGCCTTATTTGCCACCACCCTGGCCGCCTGCAATGCCCAAGATGGCGGCAGCACCAGCGAAAACGCCGGCGAAGCCAAAGAAGAGAAAAAGATCACCAAGCGGGATCGAAGTATTACCAAAGCGAATGCCTATAATGATCTTTTCCTGGATAGCATCGCACTGGAAAATTTTATTAGCCAGCATAAAGTAGCCGATTCTATTTCCCGCCGGATGCGCAGCTTTTACAATGCCCGCAACTACCAGTTTGCGTGGTTCAGCAGCAACGGCCTGGCGGAACAAACCAAAGGATTCTGGAACCTGCATGACTATCATACTTCTTATCGCCATGATACCGTGTTGCACGATAAGCAATTGGCCCGCACGATGGATGCGCTGATAGCTGAAGAAAACCCCAGGTTCAGTGCCAGCAATAAAAATACTATTAATACGGAATTGACCCTGACTGAGCACTACCTGCAATACATGCTGGATGCCTACGAGGAAGGATTTGTGAAGCGCAAGGAAATGGAGCGATTCATCCCGATAAAGAAAGAAACAGCCATGTACCTGGCAGATTCTCTGATTACCAAAAAGCATAAGGACAATAAGTATTTTGAGAATGTAAATCAGCCCTATAACTTACTAAAAGATCAGATGGCAAAGTATTATGCCATCGCGCAAAAAGGTGGTTGGCCTACGGTTACCGGAACAGCTAAATCGTTTAAAAAAGGCGCCTCCTCTCCTGCCATTGCAATACTGAAAAAACGTCTTCAAATAACGGGCGACCTTCCCGGGGCTGATACGAGCCAGGTATTCAATGATACTTTAGCGTTGGCGATTCGCAATTTCCAGGCTCGCTTTGGATATACGCCCACCGGTACTCTTACCGATGTACAGATCAAAGACCTGAATGTGCCGGTGCAGAAACGCATGGAGCAACTGGTGATCAACCTGGAGCGGATGCGCTGGCTGCCGCATGAGCCAGAAGGCAACCTGATCGTAGTAAACATCCCCGAGTTTAAGCTGCATGTGTACGAGGGGAAGAAGAAAGCTTTTGATATGGTAGTGGTGGTTGGTAAGGAAGGTCACAATACAACCATGTTCAATGGTGATCTGAACCAAGTGGTGTTTAGTCCTTACTGGAATGTGCCGCCAAGTATTGTGAAAAGTGAAATTCTTCCAAAGCTCGCTTCTAATCCAGGCTACTTAGCTGCTCAGAATATGGAGCAAGTAGGTACAGAAGGCGGACTGCCAAAGATTCGCCAGTTACCGGGTGAAGGAAACTCCCTGGGCCAAGTCAAATTCTTATTCCCGAACTCTTTCAATATCTATTTTCACGATACCCCATCCAAAAGCCTGTTCGAAAAAGACAAGCGGGCTTATAGCCATGGGTGCATTCGTTTAGCAGAACCCGAGAAAATGGCGCAATACCTTTTGCGCAACAACCCGGAGTGGACCAGCGACCGCATCTTTGATGCAATGAATGCCGGCACCGAAAAGTATGTAAAGCTGAAGCGGCCAGTGCCGGTAGTAATCACTTATTACACGGCATGGGTGGATGAGCAAGGCCGCCTGAACTTCAGGGATGATATCTATAGCCACGATAAGCAATTAGCCGCTAAGATGTTTGTTGGTGGTGCTGCGCAGATGGCGAAGCGTTAAGCGAAAAACAAAAAATCAAGAGGCGGGGCACAGGCAGGAATCTCCTGCTTGTGCCCCGCCTCTTTTAAATGCTGCTTGTGCCTTCGTCCTGCTATTTTTGCAACATGAGCCCCTTGCAGTTGATCGAAGTCACCTCTCCAAAAGAAGCCCGGGATTTTATTGATGTAAATGTGTTGCTTAATAAAGCGAATCCAGCTTATATACGACCGCTGGACAAGGACATTTCCGATGTATTTGATGAGAAGAAGAATAAGACCTTCCGGTTTGGAAAAGTAGTCCGCTGGATCTTAAAAAAAGACGACCAACTGGTTGGCCGCATTGCCGCATTTACCAATAAAAAATACAAGAACAAGGGTGATGATGTGCCCGTAGGTGGGGTTGGTTTTTTTGATTGCATTGATGACCAAAACGCAGCCGATATGCTTTTTGATGTAGCCAGGCACTGGTTGCTGCAACAGGGTATGGAAGCGATGGACGGCCCTATAAATTTCGGTGAACGCGATCGCTGGTGGGGGCTTGTGGTAGAAGGGTTTCAATCGCCACTCTATTGCATGAACTACAATCCGCCATATTATAAAAAATTGTTGGAGGCTTATGGGTTTCAGCCCTTTTTTCACCAGATCTGTTTTGGCAAACATCCAAAGCAAAAGCTAAGCGGGAAGGTTTTGGAAAGGCATGCCATTTTTGAAAAAGATCCGGCGTTTCGTGTAGGCACCATCAACAAATCAAACCTGGAAAAATATGCCGGCGATTTTACAACAGTGTATAATGCCGCCTGGGCCGGGCATGGCGGATTAAAAGAAATGAAAAAAGAGCAGGTGGTGCTAATGTTTAAAAAGATGAAGCCGGTAATGGACCCAAACATTATCTGGTTCGCCTATCACAACGAACAGCCGATAGCGCTTTTTGTAAACCTGCCCGACCTGAACCAATGGTTTCGCCACCTAAATGGCAAGTTTGATCTACTTAGCAAGCTGAAATTTTTGTGGGTAAAGGCGACAAAAAAGTGCACGAAGTTTTCCGGGATCGTATTTGGCATTGTGCCGGAGTTTCAAGGCAAAGGCATTGACTCTTTTATGGTGGGCGAGGCATATAAAACCGTAAGAGACATGGCCTATGAAGAATATGAAATGCAATGGATCGGCGATTTTAATCCAAAGATGATCAACGTGGCGGAGGGATTGGGGGATGTGCACCAAAGCCGTAAGCTGACGACCTATCGGTATTTATTTGACCGAACGAAAGAGTTTAAGCGGCACCCCATACTGTCGTAAAAAATGTAATTTTATGGCATGACATTCCCACGCTTAAAATTCCAAACCGTCGAAGAATATTTAGCTTTTGAAGATGCTTCTCTAGAGAAACATGAATATTACCAGGGTGAGATATTTGCCATGGCGGGTGCTTCATTCTCGCATAATCAGATTGTAGGAAACACCTTAGTAGATATTGGGCAGCACTTACGCAACAAGTCCTGCCAAGTCTTCCCCTCTGACTTAAAAGTTCAGGTGGAAGCGAACTCGCTATTTACTTATCCAGACATTACTATCCTGTGCGATAAGCCTTCTTTTATTGAAAACAGAACCGATGCTATTACAAACCCAACGATTATCATCGAAGTGCTTTCTCCTTCGACAATGGATTATGATCGTGCGGGTAAGTTTATCTTGTATCGGGCATTACCATCGCTTAAAGAATACATTCTCATATCCTCTACCGAACACCGTTTTGAAAAATTTGTTCGCCAGGGCGAGAACTGGTTGCTGTCTGAAGTTCGTTCACCCGAAGAGGCTGTAAGCATTGAAACCATTGGCTTTCAGATCACCCTTTCTGAGCTTTACCGGAATGTAGATTTTGCTAACAATATACCAGAAGTTTCTAGCCGCCCCTAGTTACTTATCTTTCACAAAACCATATTCCATTCCCCCGCTTGCCCTACCTTAGCAGGCGCATAACACCATGGAAAAATTCATCGTCTCCGCCCGCAAATATCGCCCGCAAACCTTCAACACGGTTGTAGGGCAGGAACATATTACCACAACGCTTAAGAACGCGATTAAGACCGGCCACCTGGCCCATGCTTTTCTTTTTTGCGGTCCCCGGGGCGTAGGCAAAACCACTTGTGCCCGCATCCTCGCCAAGACGATCAATTGCGAGAGCCAAACCCCGGACGGCGAAGCCTGCAATACCTGCCATTCCTGCAAATCCTTTGACGAAGGCACGTCGATGAATATTCATGAGCTGGATGCTGCTTCCAATAATTCGGTTGATGATATCCGTGCGCTGGTGGACCAGGTACGCTTTGCACCACAAGCCGGTCAATACAAGGTCTATATCATTGACGAGGTACACATGCTTTCGTCTTCGGCTTTCAACGCGTTTCTGAAAACGCTGGAAGAGCCGCCGTCTTATGCGAAGTTCATTTTAGCCACCACGGAAAAGCATAAGATCCTGCCAACCATTTTAAGCCGTTGCCAGATCTTCGACTTTAAACGAATCACGCTCCAGGATACGGTAAGTCATTTGGCGGATATCGCTACTAAGGAAAATATAAAAGCAGATGAAACAGCCCTCCAGCTGATTTCGCAAAAAAGCGAAGGTTGCATGAGAGATGCCTTAAGCATCCTCGACAAGATCGTTTCTTTTACCAATGGAGAGGTGACCTATAACAATACCGTCGAGCACCTGAATATTCTCGATGCCGATTATTATTTTAAGTTGATGACCTGCATGCAGGAGCAAGACCTCGCCGGCGCCATGCTGCTTTACGATGACATCAACAAAAAAGGCTTTGAAGGCGATGCCGTGCTGAATGGCTTTGCCGAATTCCTGCGCAATGTGCTGATCTGTAAAGACGAACGCGTGGTGGGCTTGCTCGAAGTAGTGGAAAGCTTTAAAAAACGCTTTGCCGAAACGGCCAAAAACGTGGAAGCCGGCTACCTCGTAAGCGCCCTGAACATATTGAACGAAGCGGAGATCAACTTCCGCCAAGCCCGCAACAAACGACTGCACGTAGAGCTGGCCCTGATTAAGCTTTGCTACCTCGGCCAAGCCTTGCAGTTGGCTGCCAACGGCGAAGGATTGGATAAAAAAAAAGGGGTTGAAGGCACCCGGTCGGTAGCGTTTAAGGCGATCCAGCCAATTGCAATCTCTCCTGTTGCTGCCATCGAAATAAAACCTTTACCGAAGACCGAAGCGCTGTCAGCCGCTGCCCGTCTGATAGTGGAAACCCCCCTTGCTAAAAAAGAACCGGTGATGCAGGAAACCAGCCCGGTTTATAAAGCGCCTCCTACAACAGCAACTCCAACAGAAGCGCCAAAGCCAGCCGGCAAGATCGGGTTGCTGGATAGCATTCGCAAACAGTTTGCTCCAACGGATTGCAATGATGTGCAAACAGATAAGCCGCTGGAGCAGGAATCGCTGGAAAAAGCGTGGAAGGCATTCATTGACATACTGCGGGCGGAAAAGAGTTCGGCGGTGCAAAGCTTTGAGCTGGCGACCCTTATCATAAAAGACCATAACAGCTTTGAGGCCACGGCCAGCAATAACCTGCAGCAGCGCTTTTTGGAAATGGAGCGTAACAAAGCTTGTGAGCATTTGCAAAAAGAGCTTTGCAATAAAGCCTTGCAGTTCTCTATTTTATTGACGGATGCACCAACCGATACCGTTGTTTATGATGCACCACTTAGCTCGAAGGAGCAGTATTTAAAGATCGTAGAACAATACCCGTTGGTGAAGGAACTGCGGGACCGGTTGCGGCTTGAGCTGGATTATTAAGGGTTACCTTCTTTTAGGAAAGCAAAATTTCAACAGGCACCCCAGCTTTTGATGAAAATGCGGGCTATTTCCAGGGTTAATGGCTTTTTGGGGCTTAGTAAGGAAGATCTATAACCTTTTTTCCGCCGTAAATTTCAGATCAAAGCTTGGAATAAAGATGAATAGAACTGTAGAAGTTGAGCCCATGTTCGCCAGCCCTTATAATGTCAAGCCACTGTTACCCTGCCACTTTTCGCCTTATTCTAATGGTATATTCAAACTTATCATTTTCTAACTCTTTGGCTTTTGTCAATTTAAAAGTTTCTATGCAGCCATTTCTAGTTGTCTCATAGAACCCTTTTTTCTTAATTGAAGAAATTATATGATCATCATTTAATTGCTTTATGTCTTTACTTAATACTTTAAGAAAATCATCTACAGAACTTGATTGCTCTTCTAAGGAAAAAAGTACCGAACATGTAAACGAGATAATTATATTCTTTTCTGTTTCAATGTGTAGTGATGGTAGCCATTCGCCATTATTAAATTTAATTAATGGTTCGCTCAAATATAAAAATGCGTCAATCCCTGTTGAGTCAACCTTGTCGTCAGGGTCAGCTAATGCAGCCCATCGCCATTCTATGATATTGTCTGTGACTTTATAATTTTCACCGATTGAGATTTTCAACGTTTCGCTTTTATAGTCAATCAATGTCATGATAGCATCAGTTTGGTTCGTTGTATCCTTAGGTATAATGCTATGTTCTTGATCTGTCTGACTACAGGAAATTAAGACTGCACTTGAAATGCAAAATCTCAATATGAAAATTATCTTTTTCAATTTTCGTAATGTATCATGTTGCTGAAGCCTTATCATTTTTGTAGCCTTCTCAGATATTAGGACAGTTACGAATTAGACTCTTGGAGTTTAAATTTAAATTGTCAAATATGAAAAAGCAAAAATTCACAGAGACGCAGATTGTGTCCGCGTTAAAGCAGTATGA
>JAOQAI010000018.1 GCA_025963645.1 Flaviaestuariibacter sp. | reverse complement strand
AATAACACCCGCCCCAACCGCCATCCAAACAAACCTCGACCTCGCAGGACAAACACCAGGCGTCTATATCGTAAAAATTACCGACCAAAACGGTAATAACGAAACTATCAAAATCGTAAAACAGTAAACCATATTCCAATCCTCTAACACGCATTGGGAAAAACGTTAGCGGTGTTAGGTAGCGGTTAAGGGTGATGCATCTGCATCACCCTTTTTTATTTGAGGCTCACTTAAAATAAAGAAGTAGATTAGAGAACCTTTGTGTCTTCATCTAAACGGTCGCCATGAAACAGCTTAAACTTACCTGCTTTCTTTTCTATTCATCCTCCACGGCTCTTTTCAATCGCCAACCCTTTCTAAGCACTTTAGCATTGAACGATTGGTGCTGTAAGCACCAAAGAAGTATTGCGTACTCAAAACCAATATATACACGATGTGCAAAGCCTGATAGAAGGCGCGAAAAGGGAGCTCTTACTTGATTCGCTGATATTGAAACTGCCAATTCCACCCGCTTACAACCATTGGAAATTCAGCAGGTTCTATGGCGCCAACTTGCGAACATTTATGCAACAGGGCGGCACCAAATGATTAATAGCATTATCACTCAATTGGGATGACAACTTGAATGCTACACCCTTCTCCTGGTGCACTTTTTATTTCAAAGGAGCCATGCAGGTTTTCCGCTCTTGTTTTCATATTGGTAATCCCAATGCCTGCTCTTTTGGTTGCCATATCAAACCCTTGTCCATTATCAACAATAGTCAGCTGAAGCGCCTTATGAGATTGAACTAATTGAATTTTTACTTCAGTGGCGGCTGCATGCTTCAGCACATTGTTCATCTGCTCCTGGAGAATGCGGTATAGAGCTAAGTGGGTGTCCGGAGTAATATTATTATTATTAGTGATAGCGATCTCTGACCGGATAAGAAATTTGTTTGTAAGGCTAATAGATTCAATCAGGTCTTTTACGGAATCTTCTAAGCGGATCTTTCCTAACGTAGGCGCCGACAAGCGTCTTGAGAGGCTCCGGATCTCATTGATGCACTCCTGCAAATATTGGGAGGACTTCTTCAGAATTGTTTTGGAGTCTCCAAAGCCGTCCAGCAACATTTCATTCTGAAGCTTTACGGTTGTTAGCACCTGGTTTACGTTGTCATGCAGCTCCAGCCCGATAGAAGAGCGTTCATTTTCCTGCGCTTTTATTACTGCTTCCGTTACCATTCGCTGGCGTTGCCGGGTCTCTACTTCAAGGGCTTCTTTCTGCCGTTTAATCTCTTCGTTTAAAATAGTCATGGTTGCTAATGACCGTTTGCTGCGGCGATAGTTCTGGTAAATGAGTCCCAATATTATGGCACCCATAATGGACACGATAGCAAAGATCCAAAGGTAGATACGGTCTGATTGATGGCTTTCCTGCAAGACGGCTATCTGATGCGCCTGCTCATTCTCACGCAGCTAGCGGCCGATATCTGCCTGGGCAAGTTCCTGTTGCCTGTTGGTTAATGAATCTTGTAAAGCAATATATTTTTTAAAGGATTGCAGTTGCAGTGCCAACTGCCCGGTCTTTTCATAATACCCCGTGAGGAGTTGGTTCCAGGTGAGTTCAACGGCCGGATCGGGCAGCGTATCCAATCCCTTGCGGACCTGTTGCAAAACAGAGCTCATTTCGGATAAACGGCTTTGCCGGTGGTAGATATCTGCTAACTACAACTGTACTTTTAGTGCGTCTTTCAACTCGTAACCGGGACGGGCATTGAGGGCTACGCTTTTCAGTGATAGCTCTTCGGCCTGTACTAATTGGTTTTTATCAATATATACTTTTGCTTTATTGCCATAAAGCACCCCATTAATTTTCTCCATAGTTGCCGCACCCAGTGAATCCCTGTATTGGTTGGCAATAGCCTGGGCTTTATCGAAATGCAGCAGCGTACTATCATGCTTTTTTAAATGCCACAAGCAAAGCCCGATATTGCTCTGTATCTCTTGCTGCTGCAAAGCAATGGCTGTGGTTTGCACGGCACAAGTAGCCTGGGAGGCATAGGCATCTTTAAAATGTTCCGCAGAACGGTCAAAGCTTTTTTGGCGGTAAAGCACCATCGCCATATTGTAGGTAAAGGCGCTGCGTTCGCAGGGTGTAAGGTGAGCATCTGCTATTTTCTTTGCCAGGAAATAATAATCGTTGGCGCGATTATACCGAAGGAGCCTGTAGGCAATATCGCCACCGAAAAGCAATAACCCTACATAGGTGCGGGGATAACGGGATTGCAACGCAGCAGTATTAAAATAAGATAGCGCTGAATCAATCGTCCGGGCCAGTGTAGCATTGTCTTGCGTGTAGAAATAATAATAGTTGGCGGCAATGTCATGGCGAGCTGCTTTAATATAAGGCGTAGTGAAACCTTGCTTTTTTAGCAGGGAATCGTAAACAAGTAAGGCGATCTCTTTTTTATGAGTGGTATGCAAGATCTTATACACCGGGGTTAGCACATGGGAAGCCCAATAATCTACTTCTTCCTTCTCCGACTGAAAGCGTTGGTTGCAACCTACTAAAAGAAATAGAACGCATAAGAAAAACCATGATAGCCGGCTATGCATAGAATGAAAAAGATAGTTCTGGTATTATAAAAGGTAAAGATATGACCGCTGTACTCTTTGAGATGCCTGAAAATAGATAAATGGGAGGATAGCTAACTGTAATGCACCGTCAACCCGTTAGGACATATGTAAGCTACCAGGCCGAACTGCCTAAAGAAAGCAAATGCCGGCACAACCTGATGCCAGCATTTGCTACTTTATCAGATGCTGTTACCACCTTTTTTGGTCGTGTTTCGGTCGGCGCCATGCGACTCGTCTTTGGTATGTTTGCCGGTATTCTGCGTACTTACGCTGCGGGCTCCTTTCTGGTGGCTTTGCTGGCTTTCGCCCTTATGGCGTGTAGTGGAGTCATCGTTTCCGCGGCTACCGTTATGATCCTTGCCTCTGGTACTCATTTCTTATATTTTTAAAGGTTATGAATTACCGTTATGTCGTAAAGACTATGCCAATTCAATGTCAGCAGCTTGGTTTGATGCGAAAACAGGCCTGCTCATAATCATATCCTTTCCTTATGGAAGTACATCACAAAAACAATACTGCCCACCACTATCAGACAATAATGATGGGCAGCAGTAAAAGCAGTTCCTTAGAACATAAAGAGGCGCTGGGTGCCACCTACTTTAGCGGTTTTGAAATTGCGGATATTATAAGTGAAAGTAGCCATGAAATAACGTTGCAGGATATTGATCTGCCGGTCAATGATCGAGTTTTCATTGGTATAGCGATATACCGATACATTATTGTTCATGAGGTCATACGCTGCGAATTTTAATTGCCCTTTATCGTCTTTTAAGAACACCAGCGTCAAGGCCGCATTCCACAGGTATATCTCGTTTTGCACACCCGGCGCCGTTAAAGGATTCTTCACATAGTTCAGCGATGTCTCCCAAACAAAATGCTTGGGAAGCCGCACCACCAATTCCGTATTGCCGTTATGCCGGTTGGTCTTCAGGTTATTGAAGGTCTTGCTTTCGTAGGTAGTGCGGTTAAACCCGATATTGTAGCGGAAGTTCCATTCGATCAGGTCCTTCCAGTTCAGGCTGCCATTAGCACTGGGTCCAATGTCAAAGGTCTTTACATAGCTCTTAAGGCTGTTGATCACTAAATAGTTGCGGCTGTAGTTGATGTTATAACCACCGCCAAAAGAAACCTGGAAGTTCTTATTGAACTTATACTGCTTGTTGATGTTGAAATTATTATAAAGGTCCTGATTGCCATCTATATTGATCGGGGCAGACACTTGCACGCCATTGGGTGAAATGGTGCGACTGCGTGTAATGGCATTGTTCCGAAAGTTCGCATACATATAAGCGCTCACAAACAGGGTCTTGGCAGGCACATTCTTAAAGTAGTGCAGGTTCATCGAATGCGTTACCGCCGGTTGCAGGTTAGGGTTGCCCTGCGCTATGAAAAGCGGGTTGGTGTTATCCGGCGTCGGTTGCAGGTCCGTAATATTTGGTGGGGATACCGAGCCGTTGTAACTGAAGTTCAGCTCCTTCCAGTTAATGGACAAGCCCGGTAAAAGATAGCTGTACTTCTGTTTCACCTTGGGGCTGTTATAAAATTCATTATTGATGTCAAGGAACTGCAGGTAGGCAGTTGCAGTTGCACTAAACGCTTTGCGTTTCCAGTTGATGCCGGCCGAAGCGGTATTGCGCCAGCTGGTACGCTTCAGTTCGTTAGTGAGGCTAAGATTAGGCTGTGTATATTTTCCGGCAGCATCCTGGTTGAAGGTTGCCACCAGGTCATCATTCTTATAATACGTAGCCGCATAGCCCAAACGCAGGCTGGTGGCCTTACTTAGAGGCTCATTATAATTGGCATTGAGGTTCGTTGTAAAATTCTTTTGCCCCCTGTCCCGCAATTGATTCACCCGGTTGGCTGTTGTTGTTCCATTGACATAAAAAGTATTGACCACATCGTTCACCTGGTCATTGTCTATCCTGCCATAGTTTACGGTATTCGTAAAGTTGAGGGTGCGGCCAGCCTTACGGAAATTTTTAAAGATGAGGAGGTTATGATCATAGTTAAGGTCCTTTCCAGTCAGGTCCTGCTTGTTCAGGCTTGCGTTAAGCAACCCATCATAGTTATTGGTATTGCGGAAGTCTGTCAGGCGGTCACTAGTGCGGTCGGCAAAGGAAAGCGTGGGTTTAAATTCAAGCCGCGTTAGCGAATCAATCTTTCCCTTTAATCCAAAACCTACCCGGTGGTTATAAGATTTCAGCACCTCATCCCGTCTCGTACGGGTATCCAGAACCGTATCGGTCAGGAACTGCTGGCGGTTATTTAATTCAGCAATATCGTTCCGCGATTGGCCATAGAAATACTGGGAGTTAAGCGTGAAGCCATTCTTCAGCACATGGTTCATATTAAACCCACCACCAGTTGATGTGTTAATGCCTTCACCCATGCCGCCGAAAGAGATACCATTGATATTGATGCCTCCGGTGCTGTTCATCATCATCATATTGATGCCGCTGCGGCCAAAGCCGCCAAGCGATTGAATGTCATTTACACCAAAGCCAGAACGGTTAAGGTTGTTCGAAAACCCGATAAGGCTTGCCTGCATCGTATCGCGAAACAGGTTCAGGATCGTTCCGGCCTCATAACGGTCATCGGTTCCCCCTCCGGCATAAGCCTTTCCAAACCAGCCTTTCTTAATAGCCTTCTTTAGTTTCAGGTTGATCACTTGCCCGATCTCACCGGCTGCTTTATCAGGGTTCAATTCGCGTTCTTCCTTATCCTCTGTCAACTGTATTTTATCAATTACGTTCGCCGGCAGGTTGCGGGTAGCCATTTTCGGATCATTGCCAAAAAACTCTTTCCCATCTACCATAATGCGGTTTACCTTTTTTCCGTTAGCGGTAATATTTCCATCGGCATCTACCTGCACACCCGGAAGCTTTTTAAGCATGTCTTCCACCAGGGCGGTCGGTAAGGTTTTAAAGGAAGCCGCATTAAATTCGATCGTGTCTTTTCGGATGCTGACCGGCGGCCGCTCTGCTACAACCAGCACTTCGTCCAGTGTGCCGGAGGATGGTGCCATCGTAATGGTGCCCATATCCAGCAGGTCATTTCCGGTTAGTGTAAACACACGCCGAAATACATCATAACCAGAGTAAGAAATAACTACCCGGCAGGCAGAATTTAGCGGCAGGCCGTTCACTTTGAATTCACCATCCGGCGTACTGATGCGGTAAGTAATCAGGGCCGTATCAGCCGCCTTAAACACGGTTACGGTAGCCAAAGACAAGGGTGCCTTGGAGGCAGAGTCTATGATCTTCCCCTTGATGGAGCCCTGGGCTTGCACCTGAAGGACTGAAAAGAAAAGGAGAGTGGTAAACGCAACGAGCTTTCTCATAATACCTGAAGGTTAATTTTGCCAATGTTACGAGCCAATTCGTATATGGCGGAAATGTTTTATACCAACGGTAAAAATAGAACACCTTCGCTACAACAGTTTCACTACAAAAGGACAGAGTTGTATTTTAGTGGGATTGCTTCACTTAAAAGTATGGAATGCGCTATTCTATTTTCACCCTGGTTGGATTCTTTTTATTCTTATGCAGCAACGCCCAGTCTCCTGCCTTTGTTTCTATCGAAACCCGCTATGGCGCCATCATCGTAAAGCTCTATGATGAAACGCCTGCACATCGTGATAATTTCCTGAAGCTGGTGAAGGATCATTATTTTGATACTACGTTGTTTCATCGCGTTGTGCCCAATTTTGTTATACAAGGTGGCGATCCCGATTCGCTGTTCACCACACCCAGCGATACAACTATTCTAAAGCAGCAACGCCTGATGCCGGAATACAACGAAGCCCTTTTCCACAAACGCGGCGCCTTGGGCGCCGGTCGCGATGATAATCCACTGGAAGCATCGCTTTTCTCGCAGTTCTATATTGTGCAGGGCCGCCGGTGGACAGATGCCGAACTGGATGCATTGGAAAAAAGAATAGGCAAAGGTTTTACCGTGTCCCCTGCTAAAAGGGCTGTCTATACAACGCTTGGCGGACAGCCCCGCCTGGATGGGGACTATACCATTTTTGGCGAAGTGGTGCAAGGCATGGACGTAGTGGATAAAATAGCCGGCGTAACAGCGTATAAAGAATTACCCGTTGAACCGGTCCGCCTGAAGTTGAAGGTGCTGAAACGCCACGACGTGAAGCGCCTCACCCGAAAGCTTCGCAAAGAACAACAGTAAATGCCTTAACCATCACTAACCTAATCAGGCTTCACCTTCAGGTTGCCATTCTTCTTCACCTTATATTTCTTTTGGTGAAGTCCGTTCTGGCGATACACATCCGCGCCGGTATAATAGATCGTATACTTCGGTGTTTGATCTACTACAATAGCAGAAGGCAGTTGGGCATTAGCGGTCCATTGTCTCGAAGGCGCATCGTAGTACCAGTATTCTCCGGAAACCGGGTTTTGATAGACGTTTGCTTCGGGGTAATAGAAATAGCGGGTGCGGGTATTGTACGAAGTGGTCTTGCGGGTCACTCGGGTAGTAATGCGGGTTCCAGCGCTTGTGTCTATTATTTCCTGTGCCAGCAATTCTGAATCGAGAGACGTTAATCCAGCTATTGATAGTAAGAGAAGAAACTTTTTCATAGCGAAGTTTATTATTTCATTTATCCAACGACATGCCATACTAATTTTAAACAGAAGGAAAAATATTGAACAACCTGAGTAATATAAAATAACAAGTATTCTTAATACATTGCACCCCGAATCGCATTACAGTCTTAAAACATTTTCATGCTCCCTTTCCTGATCGCCATTATTACGCTGCTGGTCATTGCCATCGTACTCATTATACTCTTTCGTCCGAAGCCGAATAATAATCTCTTCGCCCTCAATGGCAAGCTGGACGATCTTTTTAAAAAGCTTGATAATCTCACGGCCAACCTGAAGGAAGATTTTCGTATCAATCGTGAAGAAGGTTCCCTAACAGCAACCCAGAACCGCCAGGAACTGAACGATACGCTGGTGAACTTTCGTAAAGAACTAACACAGACGCTTCAACTCATCACCGATCAAAACCGCATGGCAGCTGAGGGCATCAATAAAACATTGGAAGAGCGGTTGCGGGTGCTTACGAACAAGCTGGAAGAATCGAACTGGAAGGCGAGGGAAACGATCACCGCCAACCTGAAAGAATTCTCTGTTGAACAAGCGGCAAAAAGCGACGAATTAAAGGCGGCGCAAAAACAAGGCTTGGACCATACCATTGCGCAACTGGAAAAGATCACGAATAAGGTAGAAGAAAAATTAACCGCGGTGAACGACCAAGCCAAGGGCGATGGCGACCGTATGCGGCAGGCGCTTGACGCCTCTTTCAAAGGGTTTCGTGAAAATTTCACGCAAAGCGTGGAAGTCATGAACAACCTGCAACGGGAGAAGTTTGGACAACTGGAAATGAAGCAGGGCGAGATGATCCTGAAGACCGAGCAAAAGCTGGAAGGCATCCGCGAAATGGTGGATGAAAAGTTACAGAAGACCTTAAACGAACGCCTGGGTCAATCCTTCGAGCTCGTGAGCAAACAACTGGAAAGCGTGCAAAAAGGTTTAGGCGAAATGCAGACCCTGGCGCAGGATGTGGGCGGTTTGAAAAAAGTGTTGAGCAATGTAAAAATGCGTGGCGGCTTTGGCGAGGTGCAGCTGCAAATGCTGTTAGAAAATATCTTAGCGCCGGAGCAGTACGAAGCCAACGTTGCTACAAAAGCCGGCAGCGCCGACCGCGTAGAATTTGCCATCCGTTTTCCCAATAAGGAAGGCGACCGCGATTATGTATGGTTACCGATTGATGCCAAGTTCCCGAAAGATGCTTATGAAACACTTCAGACGGCCTATGATGTAAGCGACCCAGCGGCTATTGAATCCGCTCAAAAGGCTCTTGAGTCAGTCATCAAGAAAATGGCAAAGGACATTTGCGAGAAATACCTCGATGCGCCCAATACCACCAACTTCGGTATTATGTTCCTGCCGTTTGAAGGACTGTTTGCCGAAGTGGTGCGCAAAGCAAGCTTGTTAGAGGAAATTCAACGGGATTGCAAGGTCGTCATCACCGGACCTACCACGTTGGCGGTTATTTTGAACAGCCTGCAAATGGGATTCCGCACCCTGGCGATACAGAAACGCAGTTCCGAAGTATGGCAGATACTAAGCAGTGTCAAAAAAGAGTTCAATGAATTCGGCGGGCTCTTGGATAAAGCACAAAAGAATATCCAAACCGGTTTGAACCAGCTGGATGATGTGGTGGGCAAACGCACAAAAGCCATCCAAAGGAAATTAAAAGGTGTAGAGACATTGCCCGTTACTGCTGCAACACCACTTTTGTCCGATATTACCGATAAAGAATTGCTGGAAGAAGAGGACTAGATATAGTTCCCGCAGAAAACGCTAAACCCGCCACGAAGGCCTTTTTATTTTGTAATTTTATAGCATGACAACGGCAGCTATCCTTAAAGAATTGAATAAACTCCCACTCACTGAGCGTTTATTGGTAGTCGAGAAAACGCTCAAAACGATACGGCAGGGCAATGCTCATACACTTAGTGAGGCCGTGGAGAGTTTGTATAATGATTATAAAACCGATAAAGAACTAACCATTTTCACTAAACTAGACGCTGCCACTTTTTATGAAGCAAGGTGAAATATGGCTGATCAATCTTGATCCAACGGTAGGCGCAGAAATCAAAAAGACAAGACCTGCTATTATTGTCAACGACAATACATTAGGTAAACTTCCTTTAAAGATCATTGTTCCCTTAACCGACTGGAAAGGTAGTTATGAAGTCGCTCCCTGGATGGTAATGCTGATCCCTGATGCCAGCAATAAGTTAAGTAAAGATTCTTCCGCTGATTGTTTTCAAATCCGGTCTGTGGCAGAAGAAAGGTTAAGTAAAAAAATAGGGCTTGCCGGGGATGAAGTAATGGAAAAAATAAGAAGGGCAATGGCTTTAGTATTAACTATTGATTGAAGTAGAAGAAACCTGGTGGCGCATGCTCAACCCCGAAGAAATCATCCGGCAAACACAAAAATGGATCAATGATGTAGTGATAGGCTGCAACTTTTGTCCTTTCGCGGCCAAAGAAGTAAAGAAGGGCACCGTTCATTACCGGGTAGAGCGCACCACTGACCGGAAGATGGCAGTGCAGGCTTTCATTGAAGAGTGTAAGAAGTTAGATAGCGAGCCTTCTATTGAAACCACTTTACTTATTTTCCCGGCTGCCTTTCAAAAGTTTGAAGCATACTTAGACCTGTTGCATTTTGCTGAACGGGCGCTAAAAAAAGAAAGGTATGAAGGCATATACCAAATAGCATCTTTTCACCCGGCTTACCAGTTTGGCGGTGCACCCCTGCACGATCCCGGCAACTATACCAACCGGTCGCCTTACCCAATGCTGCAACTGCTCCGCGAAGACAGCGTGGAAAAAGCGTTGGAACGCTACCCCGATCCCGAAGGCATCCCCGAACGGAATATTGCTTTTGCCAGGAAAAAAGGCCTGGCGCACATGCAAGCGCTTTTAAAAGCCTGCCTCTCTTAGCTGGTACAACCTTTGCGCTGTTTTCTAAAACAGCACAATGAAACCAGAGAACCAAGCCCAGGATAAAGCGGAGAATACACAATCCGCTGCTGCGCCACAAACTGGCGGCGGTGATGGTGGTAAAGTTGATCTGTCTACGATCAACCCCACTGAAACTGTTGGAGATAAAACCGGTGAAGGGGATAAGACCGATACGGAAGAAATGCACCAATTAGATAACGAATAGGTTGTGTTACAGTCAGCAAGAGTATCCAGCCTAATTATTTGTTAGGTCTCAACAGAAATGGCGCTTCACCAATAAAAAAGCCGACCTTTAAGGTCTAAAAGCAATTAATAGTAAATATGGCAAAATCGGGACAAACATTTAATAAGAAGGAAAAAGAAAAACAACGGGCAAAACAACGCCAGGAAAAAGCCGAGAAAATGGAAGAGCGTAAAGCCAATGCGAAAAAAGGCAAGTCGCTTGACGAGATGATGGCTTACATTGATGAGAATGGCAATATTTCCTCTACTCCTCCCGATCCCTCAAAAAGAAGAACGATCAACGTTGAAGATATTGAGATAGGTGTACCTAAATACGAGGTCGGCGAAGAAGACCCCATCCGTACGGGTATCGTTAGCTTCTTTAATGAAGGCAAAGGCTTTGGCTTTATCAAAGACCTGCAAACCGGCGAAAGCGTGTTTGTGCATGTTAACCAACTGCTGGAAAGAGTGGTGGAAAACAACAAAGTAAGCTTCGAGGTGGAGATGGGACCAAAAGGACCTAACGCCGTCAACGTGAAGAAAGCATTATAAAAGAAAAAAGCAGGTTTTACCTGCTTTTTTCTTGCCTGGTTGCCTTAGAATAAGGCACACAATAGGCTGCTTGCCGCTGAGATGGGCAAGCCAATATGTTTTAAAAGTGGGCTACAATTATTCTTCTGCCTTATTGGGCACGAACGAAAGCTTGGCAAAATCGGAACCACTGAAGATGCGGGCTAAGTTGATGTCCTTTGTCTTCTGGTAGTCTGCTAATCTCGTTTGCGTTACGATGCGCCAAAAGTTCTTGGCTTTCAAATCGTTATAATCGCGGCCTTCTACTATCAGCCCACGAACGGGGTTGCGCTTTTTCAATTCGAAACGAATTATCTTGTCTTTTGGAACGGGTTCCTTATTCAACCAGTTCTCTATTTGTTCTACTGTCATAGCGCCGAAAGGTACAGGATTGTGTTTTACATAAAAGTTAAAAACAGAATTATTAGTAAAATTTATGGTATAACAAAGGATATTCCTTAAAAATCTATACCGGTTACTAATGAGACATCTGAAAGCTTAAAGAATAATGGAAAAAAGAACCCCTAAGATCGATATTGTGAACGAGGTGCTGGAAGACTGTATCCAGGCCTATCCTGTTTCTACCTTTATCATCAGTCTTTATAAGCAATATTTACAGCGCGGCAGTCTCAGCAAAAAGCAACTGCAGGGTTTATTAGGAAAAGCTATTGACGCCGGCAGCATCGCCCCGGCAAAACTGGCAACGCTGGAAGCGCTCATCAAAAAAATGCCGAACCGCACCAAGTCGGAAATGCCCGAGAATACGCCCCTTTATCAAAAAGACGAAGCCGCCGGGGAGTTGATAACAGCCATTTTATCCCGTTACCCGGAGCACAAACGCGTACTTTTTCTGCAATCAAAATACGAAAACAATGAAGTTCTTTCAGCAGCGGACCTTACCGATCTGAAACGCTTTCATAGTGCTTTGAAATAGCTGGCTACCCGTGGTATATGCTTTGCTGTCTTATGATGATTAGAACAAAAAGGAGCCAGTGATGAGAACGATTGTAAAACTTGCCATAGGAGTCACGATAATAGCCTTAGTGCGGCATTTTCTGAAATCTGTAAATGACATAACTGAGACCGGCATGGAAGAAGCCGTTTCAGAAGAAGGCTACGAAACCGCTACGGATATTTTATATCCTAACAAAAAAAGCTTTGGCGAAAACCTGCATTATGGACCGGTGCTGCCGCTGTAACTAAAAAATTCTTTGCTCCCCTTCTGTACTTTATGAAACATTGCTTGACCGCAAACTTAAAAGCCGACTAGATTCTTGAATAAGGCGTATAAAATGTTGGTGTAAAGCTATTATCCGCTTGCTTTATTATACTGCTGCAAAAGGCTGATCATCCCTTCATTTTCCTGTAGAATAGCATGTCCCAGCGGCGTTTTTCCTCTTGAGTCATTTACCGTAATGTCAGCGCCGTGCTCCAAAAGCAGCTTTGCAATTTCTATTTGTCCAAAGGTAGCGGCAAACGTAAGGGCCGGAGCGTTTTGCCCGTTCAACAGGTTTACATCGGCGCCATTGTTCACCAATAATTCAGCGGCTTCTTTATAACCTTTAAAACAAGCGCCCATCAGCGCCGTATTGCCCGAGCGGTCCTGCGCATTCACCTCAGCGCCATTCTGCAGTAAAACAGATACAACCGGCAATTGATTATTATAAACCGCAATGATAAGCGGGCTGAAACCTTTGGAATCCTGTTCATTGATTAGCTCCGGGAAAAGCTCGCACATCTTAACCACATCTCCTTCGTCTCCACGGCGACAGGCATCCATGAAGTATCCCATTTCCTTTGAATCCATTGTTGGAAAAATTGAAGGACAAAGATAGGGGCCGCTTTTGCGGTTAAGCCATCAGGGCCTTGGTGTAACGGGTTTGCCCGGCCGCCTGCTCTTCGCGGAAACCGATATTGCGCAAGAAAGCGGCATGCTTTGGATGCACAGGCTGTGTATACACCAATTTGTCAATACCGGCGGCATGAAGGCGTTGGCGCTCTTGTTCAAAAATATAAGTAGCGGCTTTGTAATCGCGGTACTTTGGTGTGGTATAATCCAGCAGCACCGTTGCCGTCCCATCGGCTCCTTTATCAGCAATAAAGACATTGGCTATTGCCATATTGCGCAACACGATAAAGCACACAGGCGAGGCTGCTTTTACGTCAAATTGCGGAAAGAAAGTCGCCATATCTTTCTTGTGAAAGGCTAAAAATTTAGCAACGATCTCGCTGTTTGGGTCTATTGCCACAAGGTCAAATGCTTCTTTAGTCTGGTAGATCTTTACCAGGTAAAACAGGTTAATAAGGAATAACATGGCATTGGTGAGAAGGACCGGGAAAGCCCCAATCCATATTCCATAAATAATAAAAGCGATGCAGCCGAAAAGGTTGAACCAGCGAAAGCGCAGTTCATTGGTAACAATCAGCGAAAGCGCCAGAAGCAGGGAGGCAAGGTACCCGATCAGTGTAGCGGTCATAAGCAATGCAAGAAATCAAAAGTAAGCTTTGCAAAGGCGACATAACAAAAATTATAATCAATTTTAGGTAATCCTCAATTTTACAGACATTTGAGCAATGGCAGATTCTTATCATCCCGAAATGTATTGGGACGAGGTAGCACAAAACATTGAAAATAGAAAAGAAGGCAATCTTATTGCCGGCGATGATGAACCGTACTATCGTTATAAAAGAAAGCAGTTTTTAAAGGTGCTAGATGGGCTGAACTTTAAAAATAAAACTGTTTTGGAAATTGGGTCTGGGCCAGGTGGAAATCTCCATTATATTCATGCAAAAGGTTGCCGCAAGATCACGGGAGTGGATATCTCCGGCAGCATGATTTCACTTGCCAAAAATTTCCTTGCCGGAAAAGATATAGACCTTTTTAAAATTAACGGCAGCAAACTTCCCTTTGATGATGGTGCATTCAATATTGTATTTACCTCTACTGTACTTCAACATATCACGGATGAAAATGTACTTAACTCACTGATAGCTGAAATCGGAAGGGTTTCCAATAGTGAGATTTACCTGTTCGAAAGAATTGAAAGATCTATTAAAGGGCATGAAAGCAACCTAGGCAGACCGGTAAGCTATTACGCCGCTCTTTTATATAAGCACGGATTCCATTTAGTACAAAGCAAGCCGCTTCCTATTTATGCAAGCTATTACGCCTGTGGTGCTATCCGCAAAGTTTTCAATTCAAAACCCCGGAAAGAAGGAGAGCCATTATCCAAATTGTCGATACGCTTAGAGCAATTGGCACTTCCTGTAACTGCTATTTTGGATAAATTTATTCCGAATAATCGTGATGTCACGTTACTCCACTTTTCAAAAGAGGCTGCGAAACCTTAGCGGCCGCGGTAGCTTGCTTTTGCTGGTGCTATATTTTGCGAAGGGCATCCCTCACCCATGCCACGCATAGCGCCACAGGAAGAAAGGAAGAATAACAGGAAAGCAAGAAATAAAAAAGAGGAAATAAAGAAACGTAAGAATGGCAAAGCCGATACTGTCTTCTGGTTCATGGTTAGGTGTTTTAAGTAGGTTATAATTACTTTCTAAATAAACTAACCTTATGCCAATTATTTACAGGCATCGAAATATCAAATGGCTGCAGTAAATCTTTTTGATTTGTAGAAAGGATACTACATAAAAGCTTGAGTTTTTCTCTGAATGTGGATTACTACAGGCTTCTAAAGCCAACCCACGTAGAATTACGGTGGATAAGATTCCGCGGTTGTTCATACAGCCGTAACACGTTTAGGCTTTCTTTGAACCTTCATCAAAGCCACACAAACCATGAAAAAATTTTTAGTGCTAAGCCTGGTGCTAAGCGTTGTTTTTGTTTCCTGTAAAAAAGAGGTAGCCGAGCAAACCGCCCAACAAAAAACAGCCTGGCACGACCAGCAATCCGCACCGGAGTATAACCCGGCAGCCCGTTCTTCCAGTGAAAACCTGGCCATGGGGAATCCAAGTGGCGCTGTTGCCAACGCTTCTAACTATTGGAACTATTTGCTTACTAAAACGCAGTTTGCCATGTCCTACCACCGCGATCGCGGCACACCTAACTGGGTTAGCTGGCATTTAGATCCTACGTGGTTAGGCAGCACTCCGCGACAGGACAACTTCAGCTCCGATGCTTCGCTTCCTTCGGGATGGTATCGTGTAGGTAGCAGCAGTTATAGCGGCAGCGGCTTCGATCGTGGGCACAATTGTCCTTCCGCCGATCGTACGTATAGTGTTGCGGACAATTCTGCTACTTTCCTGATGACGAATATGATTCCGCAAGCGCCTACCAACAACCAGCAAACATGGGCGAACCTGGAGAACTATTGCCGCACCCTGGTAAATCAAGGCAATGAGCTTTACATTATCATGGGAAGCTACGGCACCGGCGGAACCGGCAGCGCGGGCACTAAAAGCACGATCGATGCCGGACGTGTGACAGTACCCAACCGCATCTGGAAAGTCATCCTGGTTTTACCGCAAGGAACAAACGACGTAACCCGTGTGACAACGGGCAGCCGTGTGATCGCTATCAATACACCAAACATCAATACGACTACATCGTGGGGAGGCTATCGCACTACGGTAGATGCCATTGAATCCGCGACAGGTTATAATATCCTGTCGGCGGTTTCCTCCTCTATCCAAAGCGTTATCGAATCGAGAGTAGATAGCGGCCCGACTCAATAAATGCTAAAACATAAAGCAAGTACGGAAGAACCGGGCTTGCTTTATGTTTCTATCAGGAGCGTTCGCAGTTCCGCATAGCTGCCATCCGGCAATTCGCCTACAATAAAGGCATCCACCTGCACCGATCCAATACGATAGACACAAATATTTGTCAGGGTTTGCTGCAAAATGCTTTGCAGTTGCCGAAACCTTTCTGCCGTCTTTTCACCAGCCTCGTTTCCATCTCCATTACGAACCACATTCCGGAAAAAATAATCCAGGGTTTGTGCTTCTGCTTCCTCCGTTTCTTTATTGGCCCGAATTTTTAAATAATCCTTCATTGAAACAGCCGGTTTATCAAAAGAGATGATTTCAAAAGGATGCTCGGATTCACTGATGAACAGCAAGCCCTCAGCGGCTTTCTGAATGGATAGAAGAGAAGGGTTCATAAAGAAAAGGTTAGAAAGTAGAACTAATTATAAATGAGATCGCATGCAAAATAAGTTTCGATTACTTACTGCAATTTAATAACGCAGACCTCTCTTATATCCATTAAAAATAAATATCATTAGATAGCTGTTTTAAAGATTGATTTATTATTTTTACTTACCTCCAACGCTTCTCCTATGCAACCCCAGAAGTATATTATTTATGTTGATGATGATTTTGATGACAAGGAACTGTTGCAGGAAGCTTTTCAGGAGATCCCGGATTACGAATTAGTTACACTGGACGATGGCCTGGAGTTGATTCAGTATCTTGAAAAAGCCACATCATTACCCAACCTTATCATTCTTGATATTAATATGCCTGCCTTAAATGGCAGGGACACGATGCGCATTCTGCGTGCCGAAGATCAGTTTCGCGACATTCCACTGGTGATGTTCTCCACTACCAGCAATCCTATTGAAATTGCCCGCTTTCGCGCCTCTAAGATTGATCTCATCAACAAACCGGTCAACTATTCTTCCGTAAAGGGCATTGTGCAGCAGCTTATTTCCCATGCCCGCTAAATACGAACGGCTTCCATTGTTTCTTCCTACTTTGCGGCAATAATTTTAAACTATGGCAAAAACAAAACTTACGATCAATAATAACGGTTCTGTAAAAATTGAAGGTGACTTTGAGATCGTGGATCGCAATGGAAATACGTATGACCTGGGTGGCCGCGAGATCGTTTCCATTTGCCGCTGCGGGCTTTCGAAGAACAAGCCTTTTTGTGATGGTTCTCACAACGGCCATTTTGACCACGAAGCTATTGCCTTTGCGTTGCCGCCAAAAAAGCAATTGTAAATCAATGACCTAAATGTAAAAAGCTTCCTGAAGAGGAAGCTTTTTACATGATACTATGTTAGAAAATAACTACTTAGTTAGCATGTAAGTAGCTGTCAAAAAATGTTGCCTTCGTTTTCCTGTTCTTATGCTTCTTAAATGTAAGTGCCCAAAAGAACAACAGGTTAACAGCAAAAATGCACAACAAGATCCCATCGAAAGTCATAGCAAGCCATTTTATGTAACCCTAAATGAGGCTTAAAAATGTATTCGTGTGCAACTAACATTGAGGAATACAATCCTGTTTTAAACCTTATCACCTATATAAAGGAAAGAAGTGTGCCAAAACTTTTACCTGCAACTATTTTCACTTTTTCTAAAGCATGTAGCTAAGTGTATTTGTTGCTTTGATCCTGTTTTGGAATGTGCCTGAAAAAGCCCCATGGCAGGGGCTTTCACTATCATAAACTAATTATTTTAATCCATCACTTTCACGCCGGTCGCAGCGAACTGCACTTCTTTCTTAACGCCTTTTATTTTAGCGATTTCTTCCTTGCTTTTGCCGGCATCTTCGGCATAATGCTTTTGCTTTGCTTCGGTTTCTTCTTTGACAGAAGCGGTTCCTTCTATGACTACTGTTTTACCAACAATATCTTTCGGCATAAAGAAAGCATGGTCTTTTGTTTTCACCATCAGGGTAGTGCCATCCGCTTTTTCAAGCTTCATCCAGCAGCCCATTGTCTGGCAAACTTCTTTCACCTTTCCGGACAGCTTTCCTTCAAAAGTCCCATTGGTAAGTTTATTGGTAAGATCGTTTACAGAAACGGCGTTGTCTTCATTTACAACCGTTCCATAAACAACTCCTTTAGCGGCCGGCTTTATTTCATCAGCCTCCTGGGCGTTTGCGGAAAAAGCTAATAATACAAGGGAAGAAAAGAGTAATTTTTTCATTGCAGATGATTTAAATGTAAACAAATATAATTCTTAAAAGCTTGATAGTCTCATCACTTCGATAAAGGGAAGTTAATTCCCTTTCTTTTACCTATTCTGAAAAGTGTAACTCCTTCCGGGCATTTTCGAAAATCGCTTTCTTTTTGCTTTCATACCACCATTTCGGCGCCGTCTTTTTCATGACCGTGTCAATGCTGCGCATTCCAAAAAGATTCCATGCGCCTTTCAGCTTACCGGTAAGCGAGGGCTGTAAAGCCCGGAGGCTCATGGCAAAGCCACTGTCCAAATATTCCATATGATGCCAATAGCCAGCCGGCATGAACAGCGTGTCCCCATGCTCCAGGATGATCTCGTAGCCCCTTGCCTGCTTCAATGCCGGGAATTGGTTATAATCCACTTTGCTTTGGCCTGAGCTGTAATGCGAAAAATCGGCAAGGCTTAATACCTCAAAGGGCTTTCGGTAAAGTTTGTGTTGCTCGGCATAAGGAAACATCAACACTCTTTTCCGGCCCACAAACTGGGTATGCAGGATATTGGAAAGATCTATATCAAAATGCATGTGCGTGATAGAGGTAGCGCCGCCTACAAACAGCATCGGGTATTTTTTTACGAAGCCTTTCATGTATTCTTCCGGCCAGCTAAAATCCTGCACCAGTTGCGGGGCATGATCGAAAATATTAAAAAGGAAAATACGCCAGGCTGCGGGGCCGGCACTTACCATATCAATGTATTCACCAAAAGTTTTGTAGTCGTCGGCAGTATTAATAGGTGTATATGCGTCGCTTTTGGTATTGTTGTAAAGCCCTATTTTTTTATCACCCACCAATTCTTTAAAATGCCTCCAGTTCCATTTATGATATGCGGGCCAAGCTTTTGCCAGGTCCTTAATAACCACCGGCTTCTGCGGATGATAAAATCGTTCTTTAAAAGTAGCCGGATCAAGCGTATCGAATGTTGGAATGGTTTGCAGTTGCATGTCCGAACGGTTTCATCAAAGATAAATGCCTTGTGCACGGGATTTGCAGGGTTTTCGATGATTTTTCCTTTTACTTGACAAATGGTGATCTTTACCGGTTGAACCTCATTTATGCTGATACATATACATCCCGATAACCCACAACCGCGCCTCATAAAACAGGTAGTGGAAATTTTAAAAAAGGGCGGTATCATTGTTTATCCCACCGATACGATTTATGGATTGGGCTGTGATATTTTTCAGCATAAGGCCGTAGAGCGCATTTGCCGGTTAAAGAATGTGGACCCGCAGAAGGCCAATCTCTCATTCGTATGCTATGACCTGAGCGACCTGAGCCAATATGCCAAACAACTGGATACACCCGTTTACCGAATCCTAAAAGGCTATCTGCCCGGTCCTTACACCTTCATCCTCGAAGCCAGCAAGCAAGTGCCCAAAATTTTAAAAACAAAAAAAGATACGGTGGGCATCCGTGTGCCTGATAACAAGATCGCCCGCTGCATTGTACACGAACTAGGGAATCCGATATTAAGTGCTTCTTTCCCGGGTGAGGATATAGAAGAATATACCGACCCGGAGATCATACACGACCGGTTTGAAAAGCTGGTGGATGTGGTGATCGATAGCGGTATTGGCGGTATCATTCCTTCCACCGTTATTGATTTCTCAAAAGGCGAAGCGGAGTTGGTGCGGGAGGGAGCAGGGGAATGGACCTCCTGAGCAAACAGATTAACAATGGCTGCGGAATGTTTTGCTTATTTTAGCCTCTTAATTTAAAAAATGAAAAATTTAGCTGCCGCCCTCTTTTTAGCCACCGCATTTTTTGTTTCCTGCAATAGCGACGATAGGTCAGCTACAGAAACAACCACTACTATAGATAGCTCAACGCTGAATACACCTTTAGATACGGTTTCAACGCCTGCTGTAAATGATACAAGCACGACGACTTCACAGCCGACAACCAAGGTCATTCAAAGCACGCCGCCGGTTGTAGTAGCTGCGCCTAATTTAGCGCCGTCTTCAAAAGCAACAGGTGCGCTTAACCCCGCACATGGACAACCAGGGCACCGCTGCGATATTGCTGTTGGAGCACCGCTTAATTCGGCTCCGGCAAAAGCGCCGGTATCGGGTGTTATTCCAACGAACCCAACGCTTAACCAAACCACAACTGCTGCACCGGCAAATGGAACGGCACGATTGAACCCCCCTCACGGACAGCCTGGTCATGATTGCGGAACAGAAGTTGGCAAGCCCTTAAAGCAATAATCAGGATTTTCTTAATATAGAAGCGGGATTTCACAGGTTTGATACTTGTGAAATCCCGCTTTATATTTTTGGGGCCAACCCGTTATTTACATTTTTCTTAATGCTGCTTTTCCTGATCAACGCCGCGGCAATAGCCCAGCATGGTTTTGCTGATAGCCTGCACCTCGTTGAAGGATGAAGGTTTGAGAAGAACATCAGTTCCCAATTCCGCGGCCTCCGCACGGTCTTTCGGACTGCCGGAGGTTGAGAACATAACGGTGGGGATCTCTTTATAATTACCGTTGGCCTTAAGTAGTTTAAGCGTTTCCATGCCATTGAGGATAGGCATATTGATATCCAACACGATCAGCGCAACCTCGCTTTGCGTTTTTCCATTCAGGAAGTGAAGCAGGTCCTCACCATTGGGAAAGGTAAGAAGCAAGTATTCATTTTCGACCAGGAAAGCATGCTCCATCATTTCCCGGTCATCCAAATCATCATCTGCATATAAAAGGTACTTCCTGCTATTCATATCCTACCTGCGTTTCGAGCCCTAAGTTAGGGAGCTTTGTATGTTGTAATGCGAACGAGTATACATTTTATTTTTTTATTATAATTAGGGTATGAGCATGAGTCGTATAAAGGGTTGCCGGCGTTGGGTGCCTGCGCAGACTATTTTCAGGAAATCGGAGCAATTGCGGGAGCTTGCCAAAGAAGTTTGTATTTTTGAATCCTTATACTTAACCACATGAAGCTTTTTGTTGCAGGATTGCCTTACGATATGGATGATGCGGAATTAACCGAGGTCTTTGAGAAATTCGGACCGGTCGTGTCTGTCAAAGTGGCCATGGACCGGGAAACAGGAAAAAGCAAAGGGTTCGGTTTTGTTGAAATGCAAAACGCAGAAGACGGTAAGGATGCTATAGAAATGTTAGTGGATATCTACTTCGGAAAAAAACTCCTCGTAGTGAAACAGGCGGAAGATCGTCCATCCGGACCTCCCCGCGGCGGCAGTGGCGGTTTTGGCGGCGGTGGCAACCGTGGCGGAGGTGGCGGATTTGGTGGCGGCAACAGCGGTGGCGGTTACAACAGCAACCCAAGAGATCGCCGTTATTAACTTTACATGAAAAAACTGGCACTTATAGCAATGGTAGTCTTTGCCAGTTGCAATGCTGCTGATGAAGGCAAGAACGTACCTGTAGACAGCCCCTCTCCCGAAAAGCCTTCCGTTACACAAACACCGGTTGTTCCAAAAGATACCGCCGTCCAACAGCCCGCAAAGACTTATGCAAATGAACGTTTCAAAGAGGTTACTGTCGAAAAAACCGCTCCCGGGCAATATCGGGTAACCGGTAAGGCGCAGGTGTTTGAAGCCGCTTTTAGCTGGGTGATTGAAGATGGGCATAATGAATTAAAGGAAGGACACGAGATGACGGATGAAGGTGCGCCTGCCTGGGGAGCTTTCCGTTTTACGGTGAATACGGCAAAGCCACGCACCAATAGTACGCTGCATCTTATCTTGTTTGAATACAGCGCTAAAGATGGAAGCCGGCAGTACGAGTTACCCATAGCATTGCCTGAATAAATATTTCAATTTTCAGTGGCATAAATCTTTAAACTCTTTGCTTGAAGCGGAGCCTTTCTTTTTACCCTTTCTTCCTACAAACGACCACTGTTTAATATGTCAATTGCCAGAAAGTTAGCAAGCGTTGTGCTGATCCTGTTTCCATTTGCAGGCATGGGGCAATGGGGAAGTTCGTTAACAGATAAAACGTACCCTATTGAATGGAATGATTCCGTAGTAAAAATTTATCAGGCTTTAAAAACCCAATTACCACCAGATAGCGCCCGCCTCCCGGTTTACCGCATGAACTATTGGATCAGCGGTGGTTTTAGTGTGCTGGCAACGGCCGGCAATATTTATGCAATTCCAAACATTCTTCACGCCAAGCCGCAACTAACACCGGAAGAACTGGCTGCACTAAACCGTAATGTACCCAATGGCATTGATCGTTGGGCGCTGCGCCAAGATCCATCCAAGCGCGACGCATTTTATAAAGCTTCTGATATCTTCTTGCCGGCTTTAATGCTGGCAGGCGGTGCGGTAACGCTGGATAAACGGGTAAGAAAAGACTGGGTGAAGGTGCTGGTCATGCATTACGAGGTGCAGGCCGTAGCTTTCTCTCTCTATAACTTCAGTTTTTTTGGACCGGCATTCCAAAATAAAATACGTCCGGTTGCTTATTATCCCGAGTTCCCTGAATCGCTGCGGCGAGGTGGTAACCAACGAAATTCTTTCTTTAGTGGTCATACAGCACAATCTACCGCAGCGACTTTCTTTTTTGTAAAAGTGTATACCGACTATCATCCCGAAATAGGCAAGAAGCGGTTTCTTTATTATGGACTGGCATCTATTCCGCCATTGGTACAAGGCTATTTGCGAATGAGAGCTTTAGCTCATTTCCCTTCGGATATATTGGCCGGTTATGCTATTGGGGCTGTTTGTGGCATTGCCATCCCGGCTTTGCACCAATACCGCATTAAAACCGTACAGGGTGGCATCACCTGGACCCCATCCGGCCCCGGGTTGCGGGTAAGCTGGAATCCTAAACCAAAGGAAAAACGCATGCTGAACTCATTTCAGCCTATTGCTGTAGCGCCAAGCATGTAAATTCTCGGATCCTACTTCTCCATTTACAGCTTGTGGGGGCAATTTCACCATTCATCCTGCTTATTAGGCATTTTATACTACTTTGTATTGCATAGTACCTTATGATCATGTACTTTTGATCTATCAAATCAATTACAACATTTAAAATAAGCGGTCATGAAAACATTATTTATCAGCTTAAGTCTTTTAGCAAGCTCTATTTTCAGCAATGCAGCTCACATTAACACCACCATTTCTCCTTCGGCGCTAACTTCTTTTGAAGCTTCTTTTACAAAAGCAAAGGAAATAGCCTGGCAGGATATGGGAACGATGTACAAAGTAAATTTCCTCCTGGATGGCATCTCCGCAACCGCCTTTTACCAGCCCGACGGAAAACTGATCGGCTTTACAAAAAAGCTCAGCACACTTTCTTTGCCATCGTCTCTTAAAAAGGCTTTGCAAAAGGAATTAAAAAACAAATGGATTACAGACCTCGTGGTACTTACCAATGAAGAAGGTACTTCCTACTTTGTAAATCTTGAAGATGCGGATAATAAAATGGTGCTGAAATCGGTGAATAACAAAAAATGGGCTTTTTACTCCAAGGAGACAAAGCTGTAATATTCCGGCTGCGGCTGTTCTTATAGAAAAAGGCTTGGTTTGAACCAAGCCTTTTTGTTGTTCTACAAATTTGAAACATTTTGAAGTGCTTATGTATTTCCTACAAAAGGAATTGAATCAATAGCGTAATTAAGCCGCTTTCTTTTTTGTTGTTTTCTTTTTTGCGCCAGCAGGTTTTACTTTCCTGGCTGCTTTCTCTTCCGCCTCTTTTTCCTTGAAGATCTTACGCAACACTTTCCAATAGTCCTTGCCATAATTAACAAAGATCTCTTCACCGGCAGCTATAGGCCTTGTGGATTCGATAAAGACTTTTAATCCGTCTATTACAAATACACAATTGTTCTTAGCGCCCTTCAATTTGCCTGGCCCATTCACATCATTGGCATATCGTCCCAATGCCTTCAGGTAAGGACGGGCATCAATAGTGTGATAGCGCTTCACGCAAAAAAGATAGAAGTTCAGTCCGCCATCATGATCCGCATTCTTCCAGGTGGTGATGCGACCTTTGTATTCAACAATGCGGGTTTCTTTAGGAATATCGATCAATGTAAATAAGCCTTTGCCTGCACCGGGTATCGTGGAATCTTTCACCACCAATTGCTTTTCAAGAAGAGCCATAACGAGATATAAAAATTAATGTGCCGCTGCACAGGGCTTGAAAGGTAAAGGGTTCTTTGTTATAATGCAGCATTGCTTTTTTATGATTTTAATGCAGCTTAAAGAGTGGGAAGAAAGTTGCCTCACGATGTTCTACTACAAGACTAAAATTTGTGGCAATAAAATCCGCTATTTCTAAAGCATGCTCCTTCTTAAGCTCATAACATAAACCTGCAAATTGATTGCTTCCTGATGACAGACCTACTGTGAACGAGCCACCAACGCCACGTGAAGCGCCTACGTCTTGTATAACAACTCGAACATTATCAGAGTTCTCATCATTAGTAAAACGCTTGTTATTTATAAATAACCCATTAGAATTTAATAAAGTAAAATTACTCAGTACTCTCTGTAACCTTTTAATACCAAAATAAAGACTTGCTATTATAAATGCGCTAACTATAGTCAAAAGAATAAGATCAATTGCTCCCCTTGACTTTATAGAATCATCGGGAGATTTACTAGGCAAACTCCAAATAGTAAATCCCGCAATTGTCAAAAGAATTAATATGGTTACTATCTTCTTACGAAGTAGGAATTTACTTTTTTTAATAAAAATCACATCGTTATCAAGCTCAATCTTATGGTATGGTATTTCAATTTTCTGCATTAGATTTATGTGAACTTATCTTCCATAAGACTTAAAATAACTACAAACCCAACTCAACCGCCGGGTCCCAAAATTTTTTTTGAAAGTCCTGCACCTGGTCATTCTTTACGTCGATGCCCTCCTTTTCTAACAAAGCCTGCATTTGATCGGGGTCGCCAAAATGCATTTTGCCGGTGAGTAGTCCTTGCCGGTTTACCACACGGTGCGCCGGCACTTTGGGCTTCACAATATGTGCATTGTTCATCGCCCAGCCCACCATGCGTGCAGAAGATTTAGCGCCTAATGCAGCCGCTACAGCTCCATACGAGGTTACGCGGCCTTTAGGTATCTGCCGCGCCACCTCAAAGACCGCTTCAAAGAATGATTCATCCCGCTTACCTCCCGGTGTGATCGTTTTCAGTGGCTCTGTTTTAGAAAGCTTTTTTTTCATGATTTCCGTTGTGCTATTAATTCCGATTGCTTTGGCTCCGGTACTGCATCATAATAAAAGGGACAGTGCTTACAACCCATGCCGCAGCAATAACCCCGGTTCATGTGATGTTTTTCCGTGAGCACTACATACCCTTCCTCACTCCAGTAATAATCTTCCCCTTCAACTAATTCCGGCATTCTCTTTTAATAAATTATGCAAGACTATATCCACTTCCTTGCCGGGAAGGGTCTGAGGAAGCGTAAACGAAAGATAGTGCACCCGGTTGGAGCCAGCAATATCCAAAGCCTCATAATGTGTTTTGATCTGTAGCTCCGGCTTTAGGTGGGACTGTGCATGCACATTATCCATATCCTCGAGTAAGGTACAACGGCAAAGCTCAATTACCTTCTTAGTGAAATCATAGAGAACCGGGCTATCGGTTTTAAGATGGATCCTGCCACCGGGTTTTAAAACCTGCTGGTAAAATCGCAGGAATTTAGGATGAGTCAGTCTCTTTTTATCTTTTGATACCCGCAACTGCGGATCAGGGAAGGTGATCCAGATCTCATCTACTTCACCGGAAGCGAAGAATTTAGTGATGCCGTCAATCTGGATGCGCAAAAAGGCAACATTGGACAATCCCATTTGAATCGCTTTCTTAGCGCCAACCCATAAACGGTTTCCCTTTAAGTCAACCCCGATAAAATTTCGCTTCCCGTAAAGTGCTGCCAGCCCTACGGCATATTCTCCTTTTCCGCAAGCCAGCTCAAGGGTGATGGGATTTTCATTTTTAAAAAAATCTTTCCAGGCACCAGGCATCCCTTCGGGATATTGCAGTACGTTCGAAAATGTTTTTATCTCCGCAAAACGCACCAGTTTCTTTTGACCCATAATAAAAAACGAATGTGCAATGTTACGCTATTGCATAATTACACAATTTGTACTTTCTTGTGGACTGATATACACAAAAACCCGGGTTGTGTATTTTACGTATTTGCTCTAAAAAGCTGGCATCATTTTCGAAATAGTGTAAATGTCAGCAGATTATACAAGTTCTTTAGATTTTTGAAAGCGTTAACATCAGAAGTGTAATATCTGGCAGTATTATTGCGTTTTATAAGTAAGAATTTCTCACATAAGCAGTCAATTTTCTCATAAGCAGTTAGTTTTGGTTGCGACCCCTGTTTCCACAGGGGTCTATTTTTTTATATAAACCCGCCGGTGCACCAAAATTCCAAAGCTTGCTCCGATAGTATCGGCTAACCAGTCCACCCAATCAAAAGAGCGGTGCAAGACCCATGTCTCTTGAATAATTTCCACTCCCAATCCATACGCAGCAAGCAGCAAAAACAGTTTTATTAATTGTGCGTGGGTAAGCAATAATGCCCAACACCACAAGAAGGCAAGCAAGGCAAACAAGCCTACGTGTACAAGCTTATCAAAATAAATAAGATCCAACCAGGAGGCTTTAGGAAAGGCAGCACCTGGTAAAAAGAAGAGAACTGATAGGAAAAAAGTATAGAGAAGGGGTAATAAAAGTCTTTTTGACTTTAGAAATGACATGGTGCAAAATAAAGAAAGGAGCCTTAGAAAAAGCCCCTTTAACCAACTATATGATCACATAGTAAGCCACAAGGTGATCAGGGTTATATACGTTGAATAAAATTCTTTGGATTTATAATTTTCCGTAAACGGTCATTTTATCCATGGTAGGGGTTGGGTTGCCACCTTTGGGCTCCAGCGTGATGGCGAAGGCCTGGGCACCCTGTGCATTCTTCATTTTCACCAATAGCTTTTCCTGCTTTATATCAAATACACCTAAGTCCACTGGCTTGCCATCCAGTAAGGCCCATAGCTGGTATTGCTGATCGGAGGCAGGTTGCGGCAGGTTATTGATGATCAGGTAAACATCTTTACTGGTTGTGTCCCAGGCAACCGTAACCTGCGCAGTAGGCGTTGCCGGCAAACCCTGCAGGGAAGCCATCTTTATACCCGGCTTTTGCAGGGCTGACGCATCTTGCTGCAAAGCGGAAAGCCGTGCTTTTGTCTGCTCCAATTCCGTCTGCAAAGCCTGGTTTGTGGAAGCGGTAGCTTTTAATTCCTGGTATTTGTTATTGGTGGAAACGCCCCACAATACAGAACCGGCCAATAAGATCACAGAAGCGGCTGCCATCCATTTCCAGGGATTCATCTGGCGTACCGGGGCTTCTTCCGCCTGATCATTATTATAAACACCAGATGATTGTGCAGTTTCCAAATCCTTTAGAATCTTTTCTTTCAGGAAAGATGGCGGCGGTGACGCATCCTGTAAAAGACGCTCTTCCAAGGCTCGCTCAAAAGCGTCCCTGGCAGCGGCAATCTCCGGATACTGGGCCTGCAAGGCCTCAAACTCCCGAGATTCAGTCTCAGTAGTCAAGCCCATTACGTAGCTTTCAATGATGCCGGTTGATATGTATTCTTTTACGTTCACTTTTATGATAACATGGTTCTTAACTGCATTAGGGCAGCTCTTAATCTTGTTTTTACCGTTCCTAACGGTATGTTCAATGCTTTTGCTATTTGTTCATGCGTGTATCCCTGGTAATAACTCAGGTCCACCAGCATGCGTTGTTCATCTTTCAGTTTTGACAACACCTTTTTCAATCCAAAATCATCAATGCCCATCCGCACTACCGGGTGAGACAATTCATTATCATCAATCGGCTGTTGCTTCAGGGACTGCTGGTAGTTCCGCGAACGCACTTTATCAATAGAGGCATTGCGGGCTACATTCAACATCCACGTGAACAAGCGTCCTTTGGAAGCATCATAGGAATCAATCTTCCGCCAAATGCTTACAAATACCTCCTGCACCACATCATTACACATCTCTGTGTCCGTCACGATCTGCTTCACTACACCATACAGAGCACCTGCATAGTTATCATAGAGATAACTAAACGCCTGGTCATTCTTGTTCTTCAACAAGGCAACCAGTTCACCTTCATCGTATGTGAGCTTGGCGTTCAAGTAGTTGGGTGATTTAATTTACGGTGTGTCGTCCTTTTTGGATTTATTAATGTCATTTTCTTAGCTGACCAATGCTCCGTAAGCGGCGGCATCCATCAAACTATCGACCGATGAAGCATCGTCTATTTTCATTTTTACCATCCACCCGTCGCCGTAAGGATCGGTATTAACGAGCTCGGGGTTGGCGGCTAGTTTTGGGTTTAATTCAGTAAGCGTTCCGCTAAGCGGCAGGAAAAGATCAGATACGGTTTTCACTGCTTCTACCGTTCCAAACACGCTGCCTTCATCCATGTGTTGGCCAATCGTTTCCACTTCCACATATACTATATCGCCTAATTCGTGTTGCGCAAATTCTGTTATACCTATAGTTGCTTCCTCGCCTTCAATGCGGATCCATTCATGGTCTTTGGTGTAGCGCAGGTTCTCGGGATAGTTCATAAATCAATAATTAGGATTGCAATATAGACAGCTTTGTTAAAGAAAAAAGAATTGAGGAGCAATTTCTGGATTTGTCTAAATTCAAAACAAATAATGCCTGGTTTAGTTGTACGCCTTTTTTCTTTTTACCAACCTCATTTTGACGATGCGTACATCCGTTACCGGCCGGTCTCGGGGCGATTGAGACGTAGATGTTGTCGCAATCCTATCCACTACATCTAACCCATTTACTACTTTGCCAAACACGGTATAGTTACCATCAAGTTGCGGCGTTCCGCCAATGGTCCTATAAAGCTGCCGTCGCTCTGCAGGGATCTTACGTCCGAAAAGCCGGGCCTTTTCTACGGAATCCATTTCTGCATCCGTGAAGGTCCGTCCCTGCACAATATAGAACTGGTAAGGACTGCTGCGTTTTTCAGGATTTACATTGTCCCCTTCTCTCGCCGCAGCCAATGCCCCTTTGTGATGGTGAAGCGTAGTGAGTATTTCAGCGGGGATAGTGGCTCTTGCGGAAGTGCTGTCGCGGGGCTGCGTGCTAACAATGCCTTTAGTAGCGGCATCACCAGCCTGGATCATAAAGCCTTTGATGACGCGGTGAAACAGGATGCTATCGTAATAATGCGCCTTTACCTGCCGCAGAAAGTTGTCGCGGTGGAAGGGTGTAGAGTCGGATAACCGCAGGAGGATAGTACCGGCTGTGGTGACCAGTTCAATATCCCTTCGCCGGTCTTTTTTCTTCAGCTTTATGGGCTTTTGGGCAGAAGCAAGCAGCGTGAAACAGGTGGCGAGTAAAAGCAGCAGTCCTTTCATGATCAGATCAGTTCGTGGTTCTGAAAATACAATAAGATATGGTCTTTCAGAAAGTTTTCCTGCACGATGGGTGGCATATCGGGCATGGCTTTTAGCTGCTTAAAATGCGGCCAGCCGTCTTCATCCACCCCCGACATTTCGTAATAGCCGCTGGGCGATAACACGGTGCAAACGGCTACGTGCATCAGGTCCTGCTTCTGCTCTTTGGAGAATTTCTTGCGGATATCGCCCAGTTCCTGGATGCCAATGAGGTAGAGAATGCTCTCTACATCGGGCTTTTTGCCGAAGCGTGCCATGAGGGTCTCTTCGAGTTTCCACCATCGTATCTGTAAGTCGTCGCTATTAAGCATAAGGATTTTTTATTGAACGCGAAGGTAGCGGCAGGCTGGGTTTTCCTGCGTTCTTTATAGGTGACCGTTCATCACTGCCAGGTGTGAATAAGAGTTGGAAAACATTGCCGCAAGTCTAACTTGTTTAAGGATACTATTTTTTAAACGGCGCATTCCTCATTTTAGGAATTGCAAGGTGGCAAAACAATGGCGGTAAAAATGAAACCGGTGGAGAGGTAAGTGAACAGAAGCTATTAAATTCATTACCTTTTCCTCTCAATCGCCATGCAACATTGCTCTTTTATGATAAAAATTTTCCTGCTGCAGTTAACCATTCTCATGGCTGCAAACCTATACGGGCAACAATGGAAAAAATATTATAAAACAGGTGAGATCCATTTCAAAAAAAATCCAACTAAAGCCCTTGATAATTTTTATGCGGCATATGAACTTATTATAGAAGATTCGATAAATACTCTAATGCATGCAGCCTGTTGCAACAGCATCGCCCAACTTCATCATGACCTGGGTGAGTATGACACCGCCGAAAAATTTTACGGGAGAGCTATTGTCATTACAACGGCCATTTTGGGTAAGGCACATCCCTCAACACTTAACTATAATACCAACCTAGGGATGCTTTATCGCGATATGGGGTTATATGAAAAGGCCGAGACGCTTTTAATTACAACCAGGGAACAGCGCAAAGCTGTGCTTGGGGAGATGCATCTCGATTATGCGGGTTCTTCTACCAGTCTTGGTCTATTATATGGTGAGATGGGGCAATATGAAAAAGAAGAGCAGCTTTTGCTGGAAGCGCACGGGCTGATAGAAAAGACGGCTGGGAAAAAGAGCCTTGAGTATGCTGCCTCCTGCTCCAACCTGGCTGCTTTGTATTTTAATACAAAAAGGTATGAAAAGGCAGAACCACTCAACCTGGAAAGCTGTCATATCACTGAAAAACTGATCGGCAGAAAGAACCTCGAATATGCCACTACCCTTGGCAACCTGGCTTCCTTGTATAATGTGATGGGCGACTACAAAAAAGCGGAACCGCTGCAACTGGAAGGAAAAAAAATTGTAGCCGACTTATTAGGAAAAGAAAATCTCGCGTACGCTTCGTATTGCTACAACCTTGCGTGGCTGTATACTAAAATGGGGCGCATAGAAAAAGCGGAGGCCTTGTTTCTCGAAAATAAATTCATAGTAGAAAAACTACTGGGCAAGAAGAGTGCTGCTTATGAAGCCGCCTGCAATAACCTGGCAATAGTATATTGGGAGGAAGGTAATATGGCACTGGCTGACACTTTTTTTACAGAAGCTTTTTTAAGTAGCAAAGCGCAACAGCAAGGGATAGCTCTTTTTACAAACACTACCGAAAAGGCAGCTTACCTGCAGCATATCAGGAAAGGTTTTGACACGTATTATTCGCTATATTTTTCTTCCCCCAAACTTTCTCCAGTGCTTCCTTTTGCTATTTCTTTTCAGACACGCAATCTCTTGCTTTCCTCGGTGCAACAGTTAAAAAGAACCGTAAACGAAATGCAGGACACCAGCACTATTCATACCTATGAAAGATGGGTTGCAAAAAAGAAACTTTTGGCAGGATTTTATACCAAAGGGTTGCAAAACCGGTTTACCCAAGACCTGGAAGATAGTACAGCACGCATGGAAAAAGAATTGACGCAAACCTCCTCAGCTTTTGCAAAAGTGCAGGATACGAAAAGCTGGAAGGACATTCAGCAGGGACTGAGTAATGCAGAAGCTGCTATTGAGTTCGTGGACTTTAACTATACAGATGGCAGCAATGGTAGTACAGACAGTAATTATTATATGGCTTTAGTGCTTCGCCCCGATCGGCCCCAGCCCCTATTGATTCGCCTATTCGAAAAGCGAAAGCTCCTCGAACTTTTTAAGGAAAGCGGTGCCGTTAATAGCTTTTACCGGGGTGGAGACGTAAGTAACAGCACGGTCACCAGCAATGCATTGGCCTACGAACTGATCTGGGCTCCGCTTGAAAATGCCCTTGATGGCATTAAGAAGATTTTTTATGCCCCTGCGGGGTTGCTGCATAAGATATCCTTTGCCGCCTTATCCATAAACAAGCATACCGTATTGAGCGATAAATACCAACTGCTTCAGCTAAGCACTTCCGCTGTGCTTTTGAATAAGGAAAAACTGCAAGTATTGCCTGGAGATACTATTGTGCTTTATGGTGGTGTGCTTTATGGAGCGGATATGGCGTTGCCGGTAAAAAGGCAAGCTGATTTTATCGCCGACTCTACACACCTAAGGATCCAGCAATTTTTGAGAGGCGATAGCTGGAACTACCTCGAGGGTACCAAGACGGAAGTGGAGGGCATAACGGTATCAGGTAAGAAAAAAGGTTTTTCGGTCAAACTATATAGTGGATACGCTGCTACTGAACAAAGCTTTAATTCCCTGGATGGCAATGCTTCACCTGCGGTGCTGCACATTGCTACACATGGATTTTTCTTTCCCAATCCTCAAGTGGACAAAGGAGATGGGAAACTTTTTCAAACAAACAAACAAGCAACGGTTTTTACGTCTTCTAACGATCCCCTTCTGCGCTCAGGCCTGTTGCTGGCTGGAGCCAATGCTGGTTGGGAAGGGAAAGGAGCCGGAGGTGATGATGGCATCCTCACTGCGTACGAAGTATCAAATCTGTATCTTCCTAATACCAAACTCGTAGTGCTTTCTGCCTGCGAAACTGGTCTGGGTGAGGTAAAAGGAAGTGAAGGAGTTTTTGGATTACAACGCGCTTTTAAGATGGCGGGTGTTCGGTACCTGCTCATGAGCCTGTGGAAAGTGCCGGATGCAGAGAGCGCCGAATTCATGCAGGAACTTTACAAGCATCTTTTTGAAGGTGTTTCTATAGAAGAAGCCTTTGCAACAACGCAGACAAAACTCAAGAACCAATACCGAGAGGATGTTAATAAATGGGCAGCGTGGGTGTTGATACATTAATGGTTATCCGTCTATTGTCGAAATGAGCCATTTGCCTTTATACCGCACCCTTCCCACTATTTTATAGCTATTATCTTTGCCGCACTTCAAAACCGAATAGAACATGTTGCAACTGGCTACTTTACGTAATGATACCGAAGCTGTGAAAGAACGCCTGGGCGTAAAGAACTTTAAGGAGATCGAACTGGTTGATGAGATCATAGCATTGGATGATAACCGCAAGGCGCTGAATTTTCAATATGATGAAACAAAGGCCAAGATCAATGCAGCATCGAAAGAGATCGGGCAGTTGATGGCGAAAGGCCAAAAAGAGGAAGCGGCAGCCCGCAAAAACGAAGTAGAAGGATTTAAGCAAACGCTGGCGCCGATAGAGGAAGGACTGGCTGTAGCCGAAAAAAGAGTAGCGGAGCTGTTGGTTCGCCTTCCCAATCTTCCTTCGCCATTAGTGCCCCGCGGCAAAACACCCGAGGACAATGAAGAAGTGCGCACCGGTGGCAGCAAGCCGCAATTGCATGCCGGTGCGGTGCCTCATTGGGACCTCGCTAAGAAATACGACCTCATTGATTTTGAGTTAGGCAATAAAATAACAGGCAGCGGCTTCCCGGTATATAAAGGCAAAGGCGCCAAGCTGCAACGGGCACTGATACAGTATTTTCTCGATTATAATACGGCGGCGGGCTACACCGAGTATATGCCGCCCCACATGGTGAACGAGGCTTCGGCGTATGGCACCGGGCAACTGCCTGACAAGGAAGGGCAGATGTATCATGTAACGGAAGATAATCTATACCTGATACCAACCGCCGAAGTGCCGGTAACGAATATCTATCGCGATGTGATCCTGAAAGAGGCTGAATTGCCGGTGAAGATGACCGCTTACACGCCTTGCTTTCGCCGCGAGGCCGGGAGCTATGGAAAGGACGTTCGCGGACTGAACCGGCTGCACCAGTTTGATAAAGTGGAGATCGTGCAACTGGTGCATCCTGACAAGAGCTATGAAGCTTTGGAAGACATGGTGGCCCATGTGGAAAAGCTGATCCAATCTTTAGAACTTCCCTACCGCGTTCTTCGGTTGTGCGGTGGCGATATGAGCTTCACGTCTGCCCTTACTTACGATTTTGAAGTGTGGAGCGCGGCACAGGAGCGTTGGCTGGAAGTAAGCTCCGTATCTAACTTTGAAGCCTACCAGACCCACCGCATGAAGATCCGCTTCAAGGACGAAGGCAAAACGCAACTGGTGCATTCGCTGAATGGCAGCTCCCTGGCATTGCCGCGAATACTGGCTTGCCTGCTGGAGAATCATCAAACCGAAAACGGCATTGTATTGCCGAAAAGCCTGCAAGGCTATTTTGGCAGCGAGATGATTTAACGATTATTAACTTAAGCGATAGCTATCGAATCAAAAGCAGGCGTATTTTTATCGCTTACCAACTGACGATCATGAAGAAGATTTTAATTGTACTGATGATGGCGACCCTTGTAGTAGCCTGTTCCCGTAGTGCCAGCAAAGCCGCTGCAGAGAAGGCTGCCGCTGATAAGGCTGCTGCCGAGAAAGTAGCCACCGAGAGAGCTGCCCTGGTGACGGCTGGTCATGCTGTGTACACGGACAAGACCATGTGTGCCCGTTGCCACAAACCCAAAGATGTGACAGCTTACACACAGGAGCGCTGGACCGGCATTTTGAAAAAGATGGTTCCAATGGCAAAGTTAAATGAGACCGAAGCCACCCAGGTGACCGCCTATGTGATGGAGAACGCAAAAAAGTAATAAGCCCCGTAACATTTTGTTAGGGTAAGCTATTGTTAAAGGAGAGCGGCAGCGTTCTCCTTTCTTATTTCCTGTATCATATTCGGGCTCTAAACCGATTGTACATGAAAAAACTTTTACTCGTAGCCGTTGCGGCTGTTAGTGCCTCTCTTGCATCGAATGCGCAAATCAACAAAGGCACCGTTTTATTAGGAGGCAGTATTGGTGCCAGCACTAGTGAAGCAGAGCAAGGGATTTTTAACCAAAAGGAACGTTCTTTTAGCCTGTCCCCGACCGTGGGGTATACCATCCGTACTAATACAGTTCTTGGCATTGGCTTCAGCTATGGACACGGTAAATCTAGTTTTTCAGGCGACAATACTTCAAGCAATCATTTTGGCGGTCACCTATTTTTGCGGAGATACAAGTCTTTAAGTAAAAGCTTCTACTTGTATGGGGAGGCAGGCTTAGGCTACCGCGAAAGTGAATCGGAACAATTCCATACAACAACAGATAAAAGTATCGGTGAGCAGAAGAATTTTTTCATTAACCTAACTCCAGGGGTCGCTTATGCAGTGAATAAGCGTATTCATCTAGAAGCTTCGATCAATAGCATTGCCAGCGTTGGATATAGCAGCGGTAGGCGGTATAATACTTCGGCTCCCGGTAATATTAGCAAGTATAAAAACGTTGCTTTTCAAACCAATCTTAGCTCAAGCAACCCTCTAACCTTGGGCATACGATTGATCCTTGGAAAATAAGCCCACTCTTTTATTCATTACCCAAAACCAAAGCGGCGGCAGTAATGAAAGCAGCATCATTCCCGGGTAACCCGTGGGTAATTGTGGCGCACTTTCGTGGTGCCGCAGCACCTGGTATTTACGGCTGGCGAGATAGTGATGATCGCTATGGCGGCTCAACTCAAACAGCATCACACGACCAATGATATGATTGGAGTTCCAGCTATGGAGTGCCTGTGTTCTTTCATACGAACCATTCTGCCTAGCTTGCCGCTGCAGCCCGTAGTGCTCAATATAATTTACGGTTTCCAGTAAGAGTATGCCTTGCACCGCAGCAAGGATAAAGAGCAGAAGCCCTGTGCTACCACAAACGAAATAAATCAGTGCCAGTAAGAGCCCTTGCACGATATGAAAGCGGAGCATTTCATTGCGAAAGGACAACTTTTGAAAGCCCCTTTTTACCGCATCATTATTGGCAATCTGCCAGGCGCTTACATAGCTCAACCCAATAGAACGAACCCAAAAAAAATAAACCGGTTCACCGTAGCGGGCACTACTCGGATCTTCAGGTGTGGCCACCCGTTTGTGGTGGCCTTTGTTGTGCTCGATAAAAAAGTGCATGTAAAGCGACGACAGCAGGAGAGCTTTGGCTAGGAACTGCTCGAACCGGTTAACACGGTGCCCCAACTCGTGCCCGACATTGATGCCAAAAGTGCCGCAGAGCAATCCCATGACGGCAGTCTTGCCAATAATATCTGCAGTTGATTGCGTTACAAAACTTACCGAATATAAAAAGGCGCCCAGGGCTAGAAATTGCAACGGCACGATGGCATAGAGCAGGAGGTCATAAACACGGTTTTGCTTCGCCAGCTCTTCCTCTGCTTCATTCAGGTTCTTGTTATTAGCCGGGATGAACAGTTCTAACAAGGGAATAATAACCCAGGCATAAACTAAAGGAATGAAAACTACCCAGCCGTTGGAAAGAAATGCCTGCAAGGCTCCCACATAGATCAGAAAAGGCGAAGCGTATTTGAGGCTGCGGGCAGTCATCCGGAAAGATTAATTTTAGGAACTGTTAAACTACAAAACTATTTTGGGGTCTCAAACCAAACTTTTCCCTTTTCATGCTTACGAATCTCGATAAAAATAAGCACCTGATGTGGCGTGCCGGCTTTGGCCCGGCTGCCAGTCAATTGAACCAGCTTACTGCTATTACTCCCACCGAATTATACAAAGCGCTTCAAAAGGGATCATCTAAACGACCTACCTATATTGATGTAGCAGACAATTATCTAAAAGGCTTATACATGGGTGCCGAGGAGATCGGCCGGCAGGGAAAGAAGAATGAGCTGGATGCAGAGGAGCGCAAAAGGATCCGCAATAAAAACCGCGACAGTATCAAAAGCCTGAACCTCACCTGGCTCTATCAAATGATAGGAAGCGAGCAGCAACTGCGGGAGAAGATGGCGTTCTTCTGGCACGGGCATTTTGCTTCCCGCAACGTCAATATCTTTTTCCAGCAACAACTGCTGGACGTAGTTCGGGAAAATGCGCTGGGCTCTTTCCGGGACTTGCTGCATGGCGTGTCAAAGTCAGCAGCGATGCTCAACTTTTTGAATGCGCAGCAAAATAAAAAGGACCATCCGAACGAAAACTTTGCCCGCGAGGTGATGGAGCTTTTCACGCTGGGCCGCGGCAACTATACCGAGAACGATATTAAAGAAGCGGCACGTGCTTTTACCGGCTGGAGCGCTACACCGCGAGGCGAGTTTGCTTTTCGTCGCTTTCAGCACGATACCGGCAGCAAAACGGTGCTGGGAAAGACCGGCAACTTTGAAGGGGAAGATGTGCTGGATATTTTATTAGAGCAAAAGGCCACTGCTCGCTTCATTACCCAAAAGGTATATCGCGCCTTTGTGAATGATGTGGTAGATAACAGCAAGATTGATTGGCTGTCGGAACGGTTCTATAAGTCTGAGTATAATATCGGCAAGCTGATGGAGGACATCTTTACTTCCGATTGGTTTTACGATCCCAAGAATATTGGCGCGAAGATCAAATCGCCGATTGAATTAATTGCCGGCATGCAGCGCACCCTACCTATGCAATTGGAGAATGAAGAAGCCTTACTACTGGTGCAGCGCTTGCTAGGACAATTGCTTTTCTACCCACCGAATGTAGCGGGCTGGCCCGGTGGCAAATCCTGGATCGACAGTTCAACGCTGATGGTGCGCATGCGCCTTCCGAAAATGATCAATGACCAGGACGATTTTAATATCCGTCCGAAAACAGATGATGATATGATGGGCGGACTAACGGAAGGCGGCGAGCCGAACGTGGACAAACAAAAAGGCGGTTACGGAAAAGCGGCACGTCCGATCAACGCCAAGATCGAGTGGACTCCTTTTGTGAAAAGCTTTGAAGGCGTACCCAGGGAGAACTTGCTAGTGGGCTTAGCGGGAACGCTGTTGCAGGTGCCGCTGAAGGTGCCTATGACGGTGATAAAAGGAACCGCAGACAGCACCAGCCGCGAAAGCTTTATCCGGTCGGTGACGTTGCAGCTGATGAGTGTGCCGGAGTATCAGCTGTGTTAACCCCCTGTCCCCCTAAAGGGGAACTTAGGTCGGTGTGGCATTATGAATTAGGATTATTTCTTTATAAAAATCAGTTTCAGCTGATTCTGTGGTTACAATATTATTCAACAATAAAAATGGTCCATCAATCTTTCTTCTGTAGAAATGTAAGCAGAAGCAAAGTCTGATAGATCTAAGTTCCCCTTTAGGGGGACAGGGGGTTTATGATAATCAAACGCAAAGAATTTATACAGGTCGGTTCGCTGGCAACCGCATCGCTGATGATGCCCAAATTTTTAAAGGCTTTTGAAGCGCCGCGAGCCGTGCCGCCAGGTAATAAGGTGGTCGTTATCCTGCAGCTAAGCGGTGGTAACGATGGACTGAACACCGTGATACCGGTGCGCAACGATATTTATTATCGCAGCAGACCGCGCATTGGTATAGAGAGAGCAAAATCCTTATCGCTAACCAGTGAAGTGGGGCTGCACCCGGCGCTTACCTCCTTTGCCGATGCGTATCATGATGGCTCCTTAGGCATTTTGAATAATGTGGGATACCCCAATCCCGACCGCTCGCATTTCCGCAGCATGGACATTTGGCACAGCGCCAGTGAGAGCAATGAATATGTAAATACGGGATGGTTGGGTCGCTACCTGGATGCACAATGCAATGGCTGTGGACTGCCGACACAGGCTTTAGAGATTGATGATACACTAAGCCTGGCATTGAAGGGCGAAGGCATCAATGGAATGGCGCTGAAAGACCCGAAGCGGCTGTATGGCACCAGTAATGAAAAGTTCTTTAAAGATGTGGCGAAAGCGCATGGCGGCGATCACCATGATGAACAACCGGTGGATTATCTCTATAAGACCATGTCGCAGACATTATCTTCTGCCGATTATATTTTCAAACAATCGCGTATTCATCCTTCAGCTGAAGAATATCCAAACACCGGTTTAGGCAAGGATTTGAAAACGATTGCTTCGCTGATCTATTCCGAGATCAACACCAAAGTTTATTATGTATCGCTGGGCAGTTTTGATACGCATATCAACCAGGAGCAGCAGCAACAGCGCCTCTTTAAAGAAATGAATGATGCGGTTGGTTCGTTTATGAAAGACCTGAAGGCCAATGGTCGCTTTAACGATGTGCTGTTCTTCACCTTCTCCGAGTTCGGTCGCCGTGTAGCGCAAAACGCCAGTGGCGGCACCGATCATGGTACGGCAAACAATATGTTCCTGCTGGGCGGTGGCTTAAAAGAGAAAGGCGTGTTGAATGCGTTGCCCGACCTGTCAGACCTGGACGAAGGCGACCTGAAATACAAGGTGGATTTTAAGAATGTGTATGCTACGGTGCTGAATAATTGGCTTGGTGCGGATGATAAAAAGATATTGGGCAAGCGATATGATAAGCTGAAGTTTGTGTAGAGCGTTATAGGTTAAAAGCAACGTCCCGCATCGTGCGGGACGTTTTTTATTCTGCGTCAACGCACATTACCCATCCATTTTCGTAATAACGGCACTACCAGTATTAAAATACCACCTAATACCATTGATCCCAATCCAATTTTAATAAGAATATCCGCATAATACGGCAGTGATTGTACCGCGTTGTTTTGCACCGCTTCCGGTACACTCATTAGCGAACCGATTTTGCCGGCTAAAAACTCACCGATGGCCGAAGCAAAAAACCAAATGCCCATCATCAATCCCACGATCTTCATAGGCGATAACTTGGTGATCATAGACAAGCCGATAGGTGATAAGCAAAGCTCTCCGCTGATGATGAAAAAGTAGCCCGCAACAAAAGCCCACAAAGGGATCAAACCGGTACCCTCATTGCTTTTACAGGCAAGGTAGAATACGCAAAACCCAATACCCATAAGAATAAAGGACAACCCAAACTTCAATGGTGTAGAAGGTTCCTGGCCGCGCTTGTTTAACCATGGCCAGAGCCATGCAAAAAAGAAGCTTAGTACAATCACCCATCCCGGCGGCAGGAAATTATTAACGGAAAGCGCCGGCAGATCAGCACCCAAAAAATGCATGTCCACATTGCGCATGGCAAAGAGGTTAAGCGAACCCGCATTCTGCTCATAGAAAGCCCAGAACAGCGTAGAGAAGATTACCAGCGTAAGCGCTGCAAAAAGCTTTTGCTTGGCGTCAGGCTCCAATCTAAAAGCAATGTATAAGATGTAAACGAGTGAAACCAACCCCAACCCGAACATGATATAATCCATCCATTCGTAGCGGTTAAAAAGCAACACAATAAATGGAATAATGATCAGTGTGCCAAGGTAGATAAGCCACTCACTGTTGATAAAAGGCACCAATGGCTTTCTCAAAGCTGCTTCATTTGGAGGCAACCCCTTTTGTCCTAATGACTTTTTGCCTATGGCAAACACCACCAACCCAAGTACCATGAAAATGCCGGCTAATCCAAACCCGTAATGCCAGTTGATGCGTTCGCCAACATATCCGCATAATAGTCCGCCTAAAGCCGCACCTATATTAATGCCCATGTAAAAAAGTGAAAAGCCGCTGTCTCGCCGGGGATCGTTCTTTTTATAAAGCGTTCCTACAAGACTGGATATATTGGGCTTGAAGAAACCATTGCCACAAATGATAAAGGCCATACCATAAAAGAAACTCCAGTCCTCGGGAATGGCTAATACCAAGTGGCCAATTGACATTAAAATACCTCCATAAAGGATCGCCCTTCTATAGCCAAGGAACCGATCTGCCATAAAGCCCCCGAACATAGGCATCGTGTAAACTAACGCTGCATAAGAACCTAAAATAGCATAGCCTTTTGGTTCGTCAAACTTTAGCTGCGTTACCATGTATGCTAACAATAGCGCTTTCATTCCATAGAAAGAAAAGCGCTCCCACATTTCAGCAAAGAAGAGGATGTAGAGTTGCCGGGGCTGGCGGGCTGAATCTAGTTGTTCTGGCTGTGCGGAGGTGGTTTCTAACTCATTCATTTCAGTGGTTTGTAAAACGAAAGATAAAATAAAAGTCAGCTTTGTAGAAAATGCAAAGGTTTCTATTGGATAATAAAAAAAGGTGATGCCCATCGACACCACCTTTTTTTATGAATTGAGGGAATTATTATTCGTAACCATGCATCCGCTTCTTCATAAAGCCATTCAGTCCCAGCATGATCAAACCAGCCAGAATCGGGATAACCGTGAAGATGAGGAAGAAGGTAGCCAGGGAATATTTCTCCGTAATGGCATCTATATAACTGCCGGTAATACCGCCTAAGAAATTAGCGGCAAAGTTGGCAACAAACCAGATACCGAACATCAATCCAACCAACTTAACGGGCGCTAATTTACTCACATAAGAAAGACCTACAGGAGAAACGCACAACTCGCCCAGTGTATGAAACAGGTAAGCCAGGATCAGCCACGCCATGCTCACGGCAGCGGTTTTTGCACCGGGCTCAATGCCATAGCTTCCGTAAGCAAGGATGGCAAAACCAATGCCTACCAGGAACAAGCCGATAGCAAATTTTACAGGGCCAGAAGGGTTGAGACGGCTTTCCCAAAGCTTGGAAAACAGGGGTGCAAATGCGATAATGAAGAACGAGTTTAAAATACCAAACCAGGAAGCCGGGACCTCGGTTGCATCAGCTTTGAACTCTCTTACCAGCATCCAGATCACAATGCCCCAGATGATCAAAAAGCTGGTTCCAAGGAATATGTTAGACAAGGAATATTTGGCAAACGTCTTTCTGAAAAGATTAGCTAATACCACCGTCAAGATAATCAATGGCACTACCGTCAATAGTGTATTCGCCCATTTAAAAGTAGAAGCGGAACCACCGGATAGCGTACGGTCTGTATAGTCATTTGCAAAGATGGTCATGGAGCCACCTGCCTGCTCAAATGCCCACCAAAAGAAGATGGTGAAGAAAGCAAAAATAGAAATGACAATAATACGATCACGATTTACATGTGCCGGAACGATCGCGTCTTTTTTAGCGGCAGGGTCTGCTGTCAGCGCATCCGCTGCATCTGATGCCGCTTTCGCCTTTGGCGTCAAACCAATGTTTCCGAATATTTTTTGTGCGAATGAAAATTGAAGCAGTCCAAACAACATGAAGATACCAGCCAATCCGAAGCCATAACTCCAGTCTACTTTCTCTCCGATATAGCCGCAAAGCAAAATACCTAAGAAAGCACCTGCATTGATCCCCATGTAGAAAATAGTATAAGCCGCATCCTTCTTTTCAGGATTCTTAGTATAAAGCTGTCCTACGATTGAAGAAATATTTGGCTTGAACAAACCGTTTCCAATGATAAGGCAGGTAAGTCCGATATAGAAAAAAGAAGACGACTCCAGCGCCATGCTGGCATGCCCAATGGTCATGATTAGTGCGCCCAGGATAACCGCTTTCCGGTATCCCAAAAACTTGTCAGCGATAAAGCCACCTAAAATCGGTGTTAAGTAAACCAACCCGGTATAGATGCCATACAACTGCAAAGCTTCTTTACGATCCCAGCCCCAACCGCCATCTAATAAAGAGGAGGTCAGAAAGAGTACCAGCAAGGCACGCATTCCATAATAGGAAAATCGTTCCCACATTTCCGTAAAAAACAAAATAAACAAGGAAGGCGGATGTCCTTTTTCTGTCGTCATAACTGGGTTGGCTGCAATACTCATAATCTTTATTGGGTTTAAAACAATCGTTTACAAAATATGTCACACAAATATAATGTTCCGCATCTTTACCAGCGTTCAACGAACTTCGCTACGCATTATACGAAACATTTTATGAACATCCTATTACTCGGCGGCGGCGGGCGGGAACATGCCCTTTCCTGGAAGCTATCCCAAAGCCCTTTATGCAAGGAGCTCTTTATAGCACCCGGCAATGGCGGCACTTCGCAGTGCGGTACTAACCTGCCTTTTAGCGTTACCGATTTTGAAGCCATAAAAGCTACCTGCATTAGGGAAACAATAGACCTGATAGTTGTGGGTCCGGAAGACCCATTGGTGGCAGGCATCGTTGATTTTTTAAAGGCGCAACCGGAACTGCCTAACCTGATGATCATCGGACCATCGGCTGAAGCAGCCCAACTGGAAGGCAGTAAAGCTTACGCCAAAGCCTTCATGCAGCGCCACGGCATTCCAACCGCGGGCTACCGGGAATTCACTAAAGAGAGTTTGCTACAAGGCATCGAATACCTCCGCACTTGCGCTTTGCCGATAGTGCTCAAAGCGGATGGACTGGCAGCAGGGAAAGGTGTGCTGATCTGCAGCACGCATGACGAAGCCATCAACGAGTTTACCGAAATGATAAGCCACCAGAAATTTGGTGCCGCCTCAGCGAAAGTAGTTGTGGAAGATTTTCTGGATGGTATTGAGCTTTCCGTCTTTGCACTTACCGATGGCAAAGACTATGTACTGCTTCCCGAAGCTAAAGATTACAAGCGCATTGGCGAAGGCGATACGGGACTAAACACCGGCGGTATGGGCGCCATCTCGCCAGTGCCTTTTGCAGATGAAACTTTCATGCAAAAGATAATTACGAAAATCGTAGAGCCGACCATTAAAGGCTTGCAGGCAGAAGCGCTGGATTACAAAGGGTTTGTTTTCTTCGGACTCATTAAAGTGGGCGATGAACCGATGGTGATTGAATACAATTGCCGCATGGGCGACCCCGAAACCGAGGTGGTGATACCGCGCATCCAATCAGATTTAGTGGAGATACTGGTAGCAACCGCCAAGCAAAAGCTTCATGGCATTACGATTGAACACGACCCTGGTTTTGCAGCAACCATCATGGCAGTGAGTGGCGGCTATCCCGGCGATTATAAAAAAGGCGCAGCTATAAATGGACTGCAACAAACGCTACCGGAGAATACATTGCTGTTTCATGCGGGTACAGCGCAAAGAGGAGATGAGGTAGTGACAGCGGGCGGACGTGTACTTTGCGTTACTTCGTTAGATACTAGCCTCAATGCTGCTATTAAGAACTCCAAAGAAGTTTTAAGCGGCATTGATTATGAAGGCAAATATTTCCGCAGTGATATTGGGTATGAGTTCAGCCCCCTGTCCCCCGGTGGGGGAACTTAGGTCAGGAAGGCTTTATGAATACGACCAAAACTTCATGAAAAAAATTTAGCTGCATATGAAGGCAATTAGAATGATATGGCTAAGCTTATTGATTTCCTGTTCTGATCAATCCAATAAATCTACCTTTAAATTCAAACTTGATCTCCCGGATACATCAAAATCTTGGTCAGGGCAAATGACTCGTGATGACTATTACCTAACGAGAGATTTCGAAAAGAACCTTCATCTGCAAACACTTATAAATGGTGTAAAAAATCAAGAAATAAGAGTTTGGAGTCTATCCGACTCCTACGATCCCCAAATATTGTTTATTCTTAATAAAAATATTACAGGACGATGGCGCCTGCGAACGATATCCTTTTATAAAACTAAAGCTGATAGTATTTATACAGATTACACCAGACAAATAAGAGTTGGCGCAGTTGATAGCCTTCGCCTTGAGCGATTCTTTAATTTAGCTTCACAAAGTGATTTGAAAAAAAGCGATAATTACGGGTGTATGGATGGCGAAAATGTATTTGTCGAAATTGCAAATTCTACAAAATATAGATTTATGTGGTATAGATGTCCTGATATAAATAAGGCAAAAGATTCTTCTTTCATGCTGATCAGTCAACTAAGAGATCAGTTAAATGCTTTAGCGGTAGAACATTAATACAGAAGTGAATATTTCAACAACATTTTATGAACTCTCAAGATTCCCAAGGCTGTCCTTTCGGTTATTCCGACAGCAATAATAAAGAAAACGCCGACCTAAGTTCCCCCACCGGGGGACAGGGGGCGGTGCATTATCATGAATACCTCCAGCTTGATAAAATTCTTGGTGCCCAAGAGCCCGAAAGCAATAAATGCAACGCCTCGGCGCATGATGAAATGCTGTTCATCATCATTCATCAGACCTATGAACTTTGGTTCAAGCAACTGCACCACGAAGCGGATTCTATCGTTGCTATTATGAAAAAGCCCGCGGTGAACGACAACTCTCCCGAGCTGCAAACCGTCGTGCATCGCATGAACCGCATGGTGGTGATCCTACGTACGCTTATCCAGCAGATAGATATTTTAGAGACGATGACCCCGATGGACTTTCTGGACTTCCGCGACATGCTTCGCCCCGCCTCCGGCTTTCAAAGCTGGCAGTTCAAGATGCTCGAAGCCAAGCTGGGGCTGAAGTTCGAATACCGTCACGGTAAAGAATATTATACCGCACAATTAAAAGAAAAACATATTGACCTGATCAAGCAAGCCGAAGGTTCACATTCTTTTTTGCAGTTGGTGAACGATTGGCTGGAGCGGATGCCGTATCAAGCCCCCCTAAATCCCCCCGGTGGGGGGACTTCCCAACCGCACGGCGGCCAGCCTGCCAACGAAGCTTTAACAGCGCAAAGTGGGCCTGGTGAGCGGGTCTCTCCCCCACCGGGGGAGCCGGAGGGGGCATTTGACTTCTGGACCCTCTACAAAGAAGCTTACTCCAACAGCCTTGCCGAAGCCGAGAAGAACAATATCGAAGCCTTTGATGAGGTATTCTTCCAGCAACGCGAATCGCACTACACGCTTTCTGCCAAAGCCAACCGTGCCGCGCTTTTCATTATGCTGTATCGTGGATACCCGCTGTTGCAGTTGCCTTTCCAGTTGCTGAATAACCTGTTGGAGATTGATGAGCAGCTCAGTACCTGGCGCCACCGCCACATGAATATGGTGCACCGCATGATCGGTACCCGCATTGGCACCGGTGGCAGCAGCGGCAAGGATTATCTCAAGAGCGCTGCCGATAAGCACTATATCTTCAAAGAGATTGCCCAGCTCACTTCCTTTTTGATCGAGCGGCGCAAGCTGCCTCAGTTGCCGAAACCTATTGAGCAACAGTTAGGATTTGCTTCCACTGTTTAGTGCAAACTACAGCGAATTAAACCTTAGCAACTCCCTTATAGGTAGGCATTCTAATGTCATGATAAAACAAAAAAGTCCAGCCTTCGCGGTTGCCTTCTTCCCACCACTGCTGCCGGAGCTGTGATGCTTTCTCGGGGTCAAAATCATACTTGGTTTTGTAGCGCACTTTCATTTGCTGCAGTTGTGGCGCATCGTCGCCGCCAAAGAAGATGGTCTCGCCCTCGTCCTTTATCCAAAACACCTGGTGGTGCGGCGAGTGAGCGCCGGTATGCCGGTAATGAATATAGCCATCAATGTCACCTTCGTCTTCTGTCAGCAGTTGCACCTGCGGCGAATCTTTCAACGCTTCTAACTCCTCGGGAATAAAGGACGGCGAACCCTTCTGCAGCGCGAAAGCCAACTCCCGCTCCTGCACATAGTAAGTGGCATTGGGAAAAGAAAGCCACTGATTCTCCTTGCCAAACGCGACACCGCCGGAATGGTCTTTGTGCAGGTGCGTCATCAGCACTTTGGTCACTTGCGAGGGATGATAACCCGCGGCTTTAATATTCTTATGAATCTGGAGTTCACCACCCATGTCACCGAAGCCTAAACCTGCGTCCAGCAATAAAATATCTTTTGCCGTTACCACTAAAAAGGGCTGCACTTCCACCAGTAAACTTCCGATCGGACGCTCATTCAGCACATCTTTTTCTTCGTCAAATGGGACAAACAGCTTGGTCTTATCAATTGTAAAGGAGCCTTCAGAAAGCGGGAAAATACCAGCCCCCTGCCCCCCCGTGGGGGAACTTAGGTCGGTGTTGTCTTTATCTTTTTCAGTCATGCGTTAGATTAGAGGGTAAAGGTAGGATGCTTGCATAATGGTGAATAGTATTACTGAATATGAAAATGTTCAATAATCAATGTTCAAGGCACAAGTAAGTGGAGCCTTTCGTCCTAAGCAGAATCCTTCGCGAGGCGCTCGCAAAGACAAAAGCCTCACCGACCTAAGTTTCCCTTGGGGACAGGGGGCATTACCGCAGCACCATTTGCCGGTCCGCGTCAAGCCGGATAAGGATGAAGAGAAGTATCGTGAAGGTGATCAATGCCGTTCCACCGTAGCTAATAAATGGTAAAGGAATACCGATCACCGGTGCCAGCCCTACGGTCATGCCTACATTGATAGCCACATGGAAAAAGAAAACGGCTGCCACACCATAGGCATAGCAACGGCTGAACACGCTTCGCTGCCGTTCGGCAATAAACACAATACGGAATAGTAGCAGCAGGTAAATAACCAATAAGACTGTTGTTCCCACAAACCCAAATCCTTCGCCGATGGTGCAAAAGATAAAATCGGTGCGCTGCTCCGGCACAAAATCGTAGCGGGTTTGCGTACCGCTTAATAATCCTTTGCCTAACACTCCTCCGGAACCAATAGCGATCTTGGATTGCTTCACATTATAGTCAACGTCCTTCTTCTTGCCGGCGGCAACTGCGGCCGCTTCTTTCGGGTCAATATATTCGGGCGGAATATCTTTTCCGATAGTGCTGAAGATGCGTTCTACCTGGTGGGTCTGGAAAACATTCTGAAATAACAGGGGAACCGCGAACCGCTGAATGCCTACACACAATGCCCACAGCATTACGATCTTGATCAATAAGCCTTTGTCCCGCTTCACCTGGCGGCGCATGAGATAAACAAGCAAGGCCGCCAATGCGGTTAATATAAAAGCGAGGGTATTTTTCTCTATCAATAGCGTGGCGATAATGAGCGCCGCTATTGAAAACCCCACCACCAGGATGGTTGCCGGTAAGCCTTCGCGGTACATCACTAAAAAAAAGGCAAAGAATACCAGTGCCAATCCTGTTTCCTTTTGAGCGATCGTGATAACGGCAGGCACTATCGCAATAGCAGCGGCGATCAGTTGCGAACGGGTCTTGCTGAAATCAAGATTCGGCAGCGATAGGTATTTAGCCAGCGCAAGGCATACCGGCACTTTGCAAAACTCCGCCGGCTGAAACTGGAAACCTCCAAAACGAATGATAGATTCGGTGCCCTTAACCGCGGAGTGAAACGGAAAAACCAGGAGTAATAATGCAATGCCTGCCGCATACCAAAGATTGGCAGTAGCGGTAAAGAACTTACTATCGGTAAGCAGGATAAAGATGGCCAGCAGCCCTGCAATGGCGAAAAAATAAAACTGCTTGCTGTAATCGGTCTTAAAAGCAAAGAAAGAAGAAACTACGGAGTCGCCCTCGCGGTAGGTTACCGCAAAAATGGCCACTAAACCGATCGTTACCAATAGCAGGTACAGCCAGATCATTACGGCATCAACCCCTTTTGAAATGCTGCCTTTATTACTCTTGCTCATACGGCAACGGTTTTCTTTTTTGCCTCAAAAGATTTTGGTGGTTCTATAGCCTCCATCAATGGCGTGTAAACGATTCGAGGCTTTGGTGTTGAACTATCCCTCTTGGGAGCAACTGGAGTAGGAGCACCACCCCGGCGGCGGTATTTCTTTAAATAGCTGCTATCGCCTGTTATCTTGAAATAAGACTCTGCACGGATCGAATCTTCCTTGAATTGCAAGCGTGGTAAAAAGCTTGGCATCAGGTTGGCCGCGGCGATGCGCTCCACTTCTACCATACGATCGGCACGAAGACTATCGGTCAAATACTTTTCCATTAATAAGGATGCAATCGGACCAGCCCAGGTGGAACCAAAGCCGCCGTTCTCTACGATCACCGCAATGGCAATCTTGGGATTCCGGCGCGGCGCAAACGCGGCAAAAAGCGAGTTGTCCTTCAACTGCACCCGCCTGCCATCCAGCACCCGGAAGTTTTCGGCGGTACCCGTCTTGGCGCAAATGGCAATCCCAGGGATGGCGGCGCCACGTGCCGTACCGATCTCCACTACATCCTGCATTCCGCTGTGTACGGTTTCATACGCCGTGTCCGGTATATTCGTCAGCACTTCGTGTTTGGACCGGAACTTATTCAGGATCGTATCTTCTGCCGTTTCGTTGTCAATGCTTTTTACAAAATGCGGTACATAGAAAAATCCTTTATTCGCTACGATGCACATGGAGTTGGCGATCTGTAGCGGCGTCACGGTCATCATATCCTGTCCAATACCCAGTGTTACATTCGTACAGGAGTTCCAGGAACCGCGATAGACCGAATTATACTTGGTCGTATCAGGAATATTGCCCGCATTCTCGCTTGGCAGATCAACACCCAGGCGATTACCCAAGCCAAATGCATTCATATACCCTTTCCATTTGGCATAGCCTTTCTTCACGCCACCCCAACGTGGATTATCCACCGTGAGCCGGTAGGTGTTGGAAAAAAACGCGTTGCAGGAATGAGCAATAGATTCCCGCAGGTTGTTGGAATGTCCGCTCCATTTCTCGGTGCAGCGCACGGGGCGGTTGCAACCGTAATAAGCACCACTGCAACCAATACCACTGCGCGGTGTGATCACGCCTTCATCCAGTCCAACCAAGGCACCCAACGGCTTATAGGTAGAGCCGGGCGGATACAAACCTTTGATAGCCCGGTTGAGCAAAGGGCTGGAAACATCCAGGACCAGCCTTGAGTAGTTCTTTTTCTTAGCAGATCCTGTCAGATCGTTGGGATTATAATCAGGTGCGGATACCATAGCAATGATGCCGCCTGTAGAAGGTTCGATAGCCACAACCGAACCCACTTTGTTCCGCATTAGCTTTTCGGCTAGTTGCTGCAGTTCAATATCAATATAAGTACGCAAACCACGGCCCGCAACTGCTGCCGTATCCAGCAACCCATCTTCAAAACTGCCTTGTATCCGGTTCTTATTGTCCTTGATGAGGAACTGCACACCGCGTTGTCCCATCAGCACCCGTTCGTAATAGGCTTCCAATCCACTGCGTCCTACATAATCGCCGGGCTGGTAAAAACCATCAGAGCGGGCAATTATACCGGAATCGGCTTCGCCTACATAGCCCATCACATGCGCCCCGGCATTGAAAGGGTAAAGCCTTACAGGACGTTGCTGCAAGTAAAATCCACTATTGAAGCGCCACATATTTTCCTCGAGCCGGGCATATTTCTGCTCTGATAATAATTCCTCGAATGCCGAGGAACGGACGCTACCGTTTCGGATTACGGCATCAATAATTCGCTTTTTGAATTCTACCGTGTCTATCTCCAACAACTGGCACAGATACGCTGTGTCCACACCCTTCACGGCAGATGGCGTTACCATCAGGTCAAACATCAGCGTGTTATTCAGGATGGCTTTGTTCTTCCGGTCGAAGATGATGCCGCGTGGCGGGTAAACCGTTTTGCGAAAGACGGCGTTGTTCATTGCCAGGTCCTCGTATTTATCCGAAAACACCTGTAGGTTCAGCAATTGCAGGATAATGACTAAAAAAACGCCGAGAAAAATAATGCGAACGATATAACTGCGTGATCCGTTGAATACAGACATATAGTGGGTGCGAAATCGGGCTTAGAATGAGACGCTCTTGCAAAGATGATGCAAATCTCGGGCGAAGGAAGAATTTGGGAGAGAAATAGTTAGGAGAGAAAGAGATGACGGTTGTCAGCGGATAGATGACAGCATTATCAAATTGAAAAATGACAAGCATGTTGTGATTTGCGGCCAACTGTGAACTGTCATCTGCCAACTTCTTCCTACGCCGTATTCGTCCTGTACTTCATCCGGCGGGGGAAGAGCAGTTCCACAATGAGGATAAGCAGCATGCTAATGCCAACCGTTGAAAGCGTTTTAATAATAAAGTCGAGAAAGGTGCCAAATTGCAGCCATTCCAGCATCACGAGGTAGGTATGGTGCAGAAAGGTAAGAACGAAGGCATAAACAAAATAGGGTCCCCAGCCCATTCCCCGCGGCGATGGCTCATGAAAGTTGATCTCCGTCGTTTCCTTCGGAATAAGCAGGTTGATAATGAAAGGTCGCACATAGGCAATAAGCACACAGGCAGCAGTATGCAAGCCGGGTGTCATTGTAAAATAATCCAGCGATAAGCCGGTGATGAATCCTGCCAGCAGTATCACCATCCGGTGCGCCGTAAAAGGCAGCCAAAGAATGAATAAGAAATAGAGGTAGGGCACGATATAGCGATGCAGGTGCGGGATCTTGTTCAGCACAAATACCTGTATCAGGATGAACAGGCTAAGACGAAAAATATTTTTAATCAGATCGTTCAACGTGATGGCTTTTTATCCTGCTCCATTTTTTGTTCCGTCTCTTTTTGCAGCTGCAGCTGCTCTTCGCGTTGCAGGTTCTCCACTACAAACACCTGTTGCACCGAAGCGAAATTTACCGCTGCCTGCACTTTCAGATCATAGAAGTTCGTGGCTTTATTGATCCGGACATCTACGATTCTTCCAATGATAAAATTCTGCGGATAGTTATAGGAATAGCGGCTCGTTAAAACCGTATCGCCCCGCTTCACTTCCACATCGCGGCTGATGCCTTCGAGAGTGAGATAGCGTGGGTCTTTTGCATCCCATAAAATAGTACCGGTGGTGCCGGTCTTTTTAAGTGCAGACGGCACACGGCTCTTCGTATGCAACAAACTAAGTACCTGGCTAAAATTGGGACTTGTATTGATGATGACACCAACAATGCCACCCCCCGAACTCACCACAGCCATATTATCCCTGATACCTTGATTGGAACCGCGGTTTAGCTGGATATAATTGTTCTCAAAATTGACAGAGTTGTACACCACTTTCGCATCGCGGTAGAGATAGCGCCGGTATTGAATGGTAGAATCGATGCGAAGGGAATCTCTTCTAACCTGGCTACCCGTATCCGGCACATTGAAATTGGAGCGCAGCAGGTTCATCAGCGAATCATTCATCTGGTGCACCCGGCGGTTCTCCTCTTGCAGGTGAAAATAATCATCCACCTTATCCACCTGTGTATTGATGCTGCCGGTGACCTCATTCGCCACGCCAAGAAAGGCCGCCCGGTGAAACCGGTTGTAATTGAATAACATCCATAGTGCTGCAACCTGTAAGGCCACAAAGCTCAGGAACACGAAGTGACGGCGGATGTAAAGGAAAATGTTGCGCATTACCTCACCCTAACCCTCTCCTTTAGGAGAGGGAACTTTTAACCCTCCGATGAATGAAATGATTTTTTGTAAGGCACTATCTAGCTGTTCCACCTCTTCGTTTTTTAATCTTAAAACAACAATTCCTTCTTTCTCGAATTCCTCAGTCCTCTGTACATCGTATGCTATTTCTTCTGCTGTATTATGATAACCACCGTCTACTTCTATGACCAGCTTTAGTTCGTGACAATAGAAATCAGCTATATAATGCTGTAACGTGTGTTGACGTCTGAATTTAAGATTTAGTAGCTTTCTTCCTCGCAATGCATTCCATAAAATAGCTTCCGCTTCGGTAGCCGCCTTCCGCAAGGTTCTCGCATTCTCAAACGTAATGGTATCTGTTTGTTGATGTAAAGCTTCGTGTCGCATTGGAGTCGAGTTCCCTCTCCTAAAGGGGAGGGTTAGGGTGAGGTGTTTACCGCATTACAAAAGGATAGCGTTCGTAATTTTTAAGGGCCAAGCCCGTACCACGAACCACGCTCTTCAGCGGGTCGTCAGCTACGTGCACGGGCAGCTTGATCTTTTGGCTGAGGCGCTTGTCCAATCCTTTTAATAAGGCGCCGCCGCCCGTGATGTAGATACCACGGCGATAAATATCCGCTGCCAGTTCCGGTGGTGTTTGCTCCAGCGCTTTGAGGATCGCTTCTTCTATTTTAAAAATGCTCTTATCCAAGGCTTCGGCAATTTCCTGGTAGCCTACATAGATCTGCTTTGGAATACCGGTTACCAAGTCGCGACCATTTACAGGCAGGTCATCCGGCGGGTTATCCAGGTCTTTCATCGCCGCACCGATCTGGATCTTAATCTGTTCAGCTGTGCGTTCTCCAATTAATAGGCTATGGTAACGGCGTAGCGCTTCCATGATATCGGCTGTAAACTCATCACCGGCAATACGGATCGATTGATCGCAAACGATACCAGCCAGCGCAATTACGGTAATGCCCGTTGTACCGCCACCAATATCAATGATCATATTACCCACCGGCTCTTCCACATCAATTCCAATACCTAACGCAGCCGCCATGGGCTCATGGATGAGGTAAACTTCTTTAGCACCCGCTTGTTCCGCACTATCACGAACCGCTCTTTTTTCTACTTCAGTAATAGAAGAGGGAATGCAGATCATCATACGCCAGCTTGGCGGAAAAAGAGGTTTTTTGGGATATACTAATTTGATCAGTTCTCTTATCATCAGCTCTGCCGCGTTAAAGTCGGCAATAACACCATCTTTCAATGGACGGATCGTTCGTATGCTTTCATGGGTTTTTTCGTGCATCATCAGGGCACGTTTTCCCACCGCCAAAACCTCTTTCGGGTTATTGCGGTTCAGTGCCACGATGGAAGGTTCGTTTACCACTACCTCATCGTTATGTATGATCAATGTATTCGCCGTGCCTAAGTCTATCGCTATCTCTTGGGTAAACCAATTAAAAAGTCCCATGCTGTTCTATTGGATTGTGTAAGTGGAAGTTGCTTGCAAATTTGATGCAAATAATCCATATCCGCAAACGGCGCACCCTTGTAATAAGGGTAAACTTGCAGTTTTGTGATGTATATGGCGAAACTTCTCTTGAATAGCGTCTCGAACACATTCAAACTACTGTTGAGGTTACAATAAGTCCATCAGCCACCAAGTGGTTAATCAAAAACTCGCTTGAATCACTTTAGCCTATCAATTCAACGGTATTTTAACCCTTTTTCGCCCCTTGATTTCGTACCTTTAACCCCTTATGGAATTTTCTTCGGCACTGTTGGAAAATGCGGTTAATGAGTTTGCAAAACTACCGGGAATCGGCAGGAAAACAGCCCTGCGATTGGTGCTGCACCTGCTTAAGCAGGAACCGGAAGAGGTAGGACATTTTAGCGAAGTAGTGAACCGTATGCGTACCGAAATCCAGTTTTGCCAGCGCTGTCACAACGTAGCCGATGCGGACATTTGTTCTATTTGCTCTAACTCATCCCGAAAGCAGGATGTTATTTGCGTGGTAGAGAATATCCGCGATGTCATTGCGCTGGAAAGTACCCAGCAATTCAATGGTACGTATCATGTACTGGGAGGCGTTATTTCACCACTTGATGGCATTGGACCCTCCCAATTGAATATTGATACTCTGGCGCACCGCATTGGCAAAGAAGGAACCGTTGAGATCATTTTTGCCCTTAGCCCGACCATACAGGGCGATACAACCATTTATTATATTCAGAAAAAGCTGCCGGCTACTACTAAGGTCACCACTATTGCCCGCGGCATTGCCTTTGGGGGCGAACTCGAATATGCGGATGAAATGACTTTGGCAAGAAGTCTTCAAAACCGGTTACCGATTGAAAGCTATGTGAGCAGATAGCCCCCTGTCCCCCGGTGGGGGAACTTAGGTGGGTGTTGCTTTCATCTCTGCGATTCTCTTCATAGAATATTGTTTTTGCTGGCGTTAGGATAACTGCAAGAGGTGTGGTTTTCGCTAATCTCAATTCTTTCAAAGAAATTGTAAAAGAAAAGTCTGCCTGCCCTAAGTTCCCCCACCGGGGGACAGGGGGCTTTTCCCCTATCTTTGCAGCACACAAGCGGATTTGTTTATTGTTCGGCTACACGGAACTAATAAACGCAGAAACTCTCCCCACCAGTTCCCCTGTCGTTATTAGTCCCTCAAACCTGTAAACAAATTTGCCTAAAGCAATGGTTATGACAGATATACGGGAATTACTGAAACAACGCATCCTTATCATTGATGGCGCCATGGGTACCATGATCCAACGTTATAAATTATCAGAAGAAGATTACCGCGGTGATCGGTTCGCCGATTGGAAGATGGACATCAAGGGCAACAATGATCTGCTTTGCCTGACGCAGCCGCACATTATCCGCGAAATTCACGGGCACTATTTAGAAGTCGGCGCCGATATAATTGAGACGAATACCTTCAATGCGCAAAAGGTATCTCTTGCCGATTATGGTATGGAGCACCTGGCGTACGAGATCAACTTCGAAGCAGCGAAGATCGCTAAAGAAGCCTGCGCACTGGTCGGTTCCGGCGAACAAAAATTCGTAGCTGGTGCCATTGGACCGATGAACAAAACGCTTTCCCTTTCACCGGATGTTAACAATCCCGGCTACCGGGCACTGACCTTCGATGAAGCAGTGGATGCTTACTACGAGCAAGTAAAAGGTTTGGTGGACGGTGGTGTGGACCTGCTGCTGATTGAAACCATTTTTGATACCCTGAATGCAAAGGCCGCCATTTTCGCGGTGAAAAAATACTTCCGCGATATCAAGCAAGCAGAGCTTCCGATCATGATTTCAGGCACTATCACCGATGCCTCGGGCAGAACCTTAAGCGGTCAAACACTGGAAGCTTTCTACACATCTATCCGTCATGCCAAACCATTAAGTGTTGGATTAAATTGTGCCTTAGGTGCGCAAGAGATGCGGCCGCATGTAGAAGAGCTGAGCACCATTGCAGAATGCTATACCTCTGCCTATCCGAATGCTGGTCTGCCAAATGCGATGGGCGAGTACGATGAGCATCCAGAAGATACAGCACATTTTATTGAAGAATGGGCTGCTGCCGGTTTTGTAAATATTGTAGGTGGCTGTTGTGGCACGACACCGGATCATATCCGGCATATTGCGGAGCAGGTGCGGAAGCTACAACCCAGGCCATTGCCTGTTTTAGAAACTTTGGAACCACTAAGCCTCTAAGTCTAGAAAGTAATACAAAGAATTATTTAAAGAATCAAACCTTCGTGACCCTTGCGCTCTTGGCGTCTTAGTGGTTCAATAAAAAAATGAATTCGATCAAACCTTATCTACGCCTCAGCGGACTTGAACCTTTAGTGGTTCGTCCCGAAAGCAATTTTGTAAATGTTGGCGAACGAACCAACGTAACCGGTTCCAAAAAATTTGCCCGCCTTATCCGGGATAATAAATACGAAGAAGCCCTTTCTGTGGCGCGCCAACAAGTAGAAAATGGCGCACAGGTATTGGACATAAACATGGACGACGCCTTGCTGGATGGCGTGAAGGCCATGACCGATTTTCTGAACCTCGTACAGGCGGAACCGGATATTGCGAAGATCCCGATCATGATCGATTCGTCGAAATTCGAGATCATCGAAGCAGGCTTGAAGTGTGTGCAGGGGAAATGCATTGTCAACTCCATTTCTATGAAGGAAGGAGTAGCAAAATTCAAAGAGCAGGCAGAGATCTGCTTAGCGTATGGTGCTGCCGTAGTGGTCATGGCTTTTGATGAACAAGGACAAGCCGACACTCTTGAGCGCCGCGTTACCATCTGCGAAAAGGCTTACGATATATTAGTGAACGAAGTAGGTTTTGAACCACAGGATATCATTTTCGATCCGAACATTTTTGCAGTTGCTACAGGTATCGAGGAGCATAATAACTATGCAGTAGATTTCATCGAAGCGACGCGAATCATTAAGCAAAAAATGCCGCTGGCGAAAATAAGCGGTGGCGTATCAAACGTGTCCTTCTCGTTCCGTGGCAACGACCATGTCCGCGAAGCGATCCATGCGGTGTTCCTTTACCATGCTATTAAAGCCGGTATGGACATGGGCATTGTAAACGCCGGTCAGTTGGTAATCTATGATCAGATCGAGCCGCAGCTTCGCGAATTGTGTGAAGACATTATCCTGAACCGCCGACCCGATGGTACGGAGCGGTTGGTGAATTTTGCGGAGACGGTAAAAGCAAAAGGCAAAGAAGAAGTAAAGGACGAAGCCTGGCGAAACGGCAGCGTGGAAGAACGCCTGAAGCATGCACTGGTGAATGGTGTGACAGACTACATCGAACTGGATACAGAAGAAGCAAGACAAAAATACCCAAAGCCATTGGAGGTGATTGAAGGCCCGCTAATGGCAGGTATGGATGTAGTAGGTGACCTGTTTGGCTCCGGCAAAATGTTCCTGCCGCAGGTGGTGAAAAGTGCCCGGGTAATGAAAAAGGCTGTGGCTGTTTTAACGCCGTATATCGAACAGGAAAAAGAAGACCGGAAGCAAGCACATTTGGCCGCCGGCACGAAGAACGAAGAAGTAGCAGGTGCCGCAAAAGTGCTGATGGCAACCGTAAAAGGCGACGTGCACGACATTGGTAAAAATATCGTTGGCGTAGTGCTGGGTTGCAATGGCTACGATATCATTGACCTTGGCGTGATGGTATCTGTCGATAAGATTTTAGACACGGCACAAAAAGAAGCCGTGGATGTCATTGGCTTGAGTGGATTGATCACACCTTCACTCGACGAGATGGTGCATATAGCCCGGGAAATGAAACGGCGCAACATGACGCAGCCGCTCCTGATCGGTGGGGCTACTACTTCCCGCACCCATACAGCCGTTCGCATTGAGCCGGAATATGGCAACGGCGTGGTGCATGTGCTGGATGCTTCCCGGAGTGTAACGGTGGTGAGTAATCTGTTGAATAAAGAAGGTAAGGAAAGCTTTTTAAAAGGCATCAATGGTGAATATGAAGGTCTGCGTCAGCAATTCCTCAACAAGCAAAAACATAAGGTGCAGATCCCTTACGAAGAGGCTGTAGTTACCAAAGAGTATTTTGACTGGAAGGGCTATCAACCGGTAAAACCTGCTATCGATGGCGTGAAGGTTTTTAAAGATTATGATCTTGCCACTATCGCCCGCTACATTGATTGGGGACCATTTTTTATCGGCTGGGAAATGCCGGGTCGTTTCCCGGAAGTGCTGACGGATAAAGTGTTTGGGCAAGAAGCCACAAGGCTTTACAACGATGCCCAAAAGATGGTAGAGAAGATTGTTGCCGAAAAGTGGTTTAGTGCGAATGGAACGATCGGCTTTTGGCCGGCCGTGTCCAACAACCGCGACACCATTACCTTACAAACAGATAGTGGCGAAGTGCAACTCGAAAGCCTGCGCCAGCAAATGAAAAAAGCGGTGGGGCAACCAAGTTATTCGCTAGCGGATTTTGTTAAACCAGCGGGTAGCGAAACGGATTATATGGGCGCTTTTGCCGTTACCATTCAAGGAGCACGGGAGCATATCGACAGCTTTGCAGCCGACCATGATGAATACAATAAAATACTGGTGCAGATCTTAGCCGATCGCTTTGTGGAAGCCTTTGCTGAGTGCCTGCATGAAGCGGTGCGCAAAGAATATTGGGGTTATGATAAAGAAGAAAACCTTACCAATCCACAGTTGATCCACGAAGAGTACAAAGGTATTCGTCCAGCGCCGGGCTATCCTGCCTGCCCGGATCATACGGAAAAGCTGAAACTGTTCTCCCTCCTGAACGTAACGGAAAACATCGGTATTGAACTGACGGAAAGCCTGGCAATGAACCCACCGGCGTCCGTGTGTGGCTGGTATTTTGCGCACCCGAAAAGTCATTACTTCGGATTGGGCAAAATCGGTCGTGATCAATTAGCAGACTATGCCAAGCGCAAAGGGATGCCGATAGAAGAAGCCGAGCGTTGGTTGCGTCCAGTGTTGGATTAACACCTTTTGTGAACTGCTTTTCTTACTTTTAGCGTATGGGATTAGTTTATGCTGACATCGAATTGATCAATGGTGATGACCTTGCATTAGCCCGCCGTTATTTTATTGGTGAGGAAGAAGTAAAACGCATGCATGTATCGGCATTAGTAGATACAGACTCTTACATGCTTTGTATCAATGAAAACATACAGGAACAGTTGCAGCTTCCGGTTGTAGAAAAGCGTAAGGCACAATTAGCGAACGGCGCTATTGTGGAATGTGATGTGGTGGCTCCAGTTGAGCTCAAATTTAAGAACCGTCGCAGCTCTTGCAGTGCAATGGTATTACCTGGCGATTCTGAACCTTTATTAGGTGCTATCCCTTTAGAAGATATGGACGTAATAATTCATCCGCTTCGGCAGGAACTGATTGTAAATCCTGATCATCCTTATTTTGCGCAGATGAAGTTGAAATGAAATTAAGTTTTATAACACTATACTAAAAGGCTTTATTCAGTATTGGCAATCGCCTATTTTTCTTGAAATAATTATAGAGCAATAAGGCTTCAACAAAAGAAGGAGGTTCGCCTTCTTTTGTGTAAAAAATGTGAATGTCAAGTATCTCAATGATTTTTTCTGCCATAAACTTTTTAACATAATCATTCATTTGAATATCAACTTCCGTTAGTTTGTCTCTCCCTCTTGAAGCAGTTAATCGATCACAAAGAGTATGGTCACAAAAGGTTCCATTGCTTTTTATTTTGCCTGCCATGCCGATATATATAACTTCTTCATTTAGAAAATGCGCCATAACATAGATGCCATAACTATTGGGTTTGACATTTTGTCTAATAGTTTTATTAAAAACTTTTCTGCCAGTCTCTATGTCAAAAATTTCCTTTTGTAGCCTTCTCAGATATTAGGACAGTTACGAATTAGACTCTTGGAGTTTAAATTTAAATTGTCAAATATGAAAAAGCAAAAATTCACAGAGACGCAGATTGTGTCCGCGTTAAAGCAGTATGA
>JAOQAI010000009.1 GCA_025963645.1 Flaviaestuariibacter sp. | reverse complement strand
AACAGAGAAGTTAAGCCCGCCATGGCCAATGGTACTGCACCACAATGCGGGAGAGTAGGTAACTGCCATATCTATTAAAACAGCCTGTTAGTGATCACTAACAGGCTGTTTGCATTTTATAGCCCCGGAACGGAAACGTGAAGGGGCTTTTCCGTTGGATACACTACAAGGAAATGAGAAGAGCTGCTCGCATTTGCACCCTCCTTACCCGTAAGAGGCTTTGCATGTAAGAAGGACTTATTAACCTTCGTAATCGTATCCGACATTTGCACTTCTTATGAACCGAAAAGAATGGACCTTATTAGTGCTTTTGGCATCAGTCAATTTCACACACATCCTGGACTTTATGATAATGATGCCATTAGGCAACTTCCTGATGCCGCATTTTAATATCAGCGCACAATACTTCAGTTTTATAGTTGCTGCATACCCCATAACCGCTTTTGTATCGGGCATTATTACTTCTTTTTATGTCGATCAATTTGATAGGAAGAAGGTGTTGCTGTTTGCATATACGGGGTTTATTGTCGGTACCATTGCTTGTGGTTTTGCCCCCGGCGCAGGACTTTTGATGGCTGCACGAATATTGACGGGACTATTTGGCGGATTGATTGGGGCACAGGTATTATCCATAATCGCGGATACTTTTCCGTATGAAAAAAGGGGACGAGCCATGGCCACCGTATTTATGGCGTTCTCGTTGGCTTCCATATTTGGGGTGCCTTTTAGCTTATATCTTGCCAAGCTAATGAGCTGGCATGCGCCTTTTATTTTTATTGGCTTGCTTGGATTACTTCTTTTACCATTTTTAAATAAGTTCCTCCCACGTGTTTCCGCTCATATTCAGAATGTGGAAGATAGAGTTCCGGTAAAAGTGATGGCAGTATTCAAAGAGGTGTTTAATAATCGCGGTCAGCGGCTGGCATTATTACTTTCCGGTGGCTTGATGTTGGGACATTTTCTAGTAATCCCTTTTATCAATCCTTATATGGAGTTCAATGTGGGGTTCACTAAAGACGAAACGCCACTGATTTACATGGTAGGAGGTACCTGTGCCTTGTTATCTTCTACGTTTATCGGGAAGATGGCAGACAAACATGGTAAGTTCCGGGTATTCATGATCTGTTTATTGCTTTCGCTCATTCCTATTCTCTTTATCACTAATATGCCCAAAATAAATTTTTACCTCGTTTTATCCGTATTTGGGTTTTGGTTTACCTTTTCTACCGGAAGAAATATTCCTGCACAAGCTATGATCAGTACCGTAGTAAATCCAGTTGAAAGAGGCAGGTTCATGAGTCTGAATTCGAGCTTCCAGCAATTATTTACCGGTATGGCTTCCATTATAGCCGGTATGATCGTCTATCGTGATAAAGGTGGTAAAATCTACAACTATAATTTTGTTGGATACCTGAGCGTCCTTGTAGTTTTTAGCATGTTGTTTATCGGTTATAAATTGGCACGACAGCAGAATTTAAAATAACTACTTTACACGGTACACTGGATATTGCAAGTGCGCCGTCTCGTAATTAGGCGATGCTTTAAATATAAAATCCAGCTGCGCAGCACCATTCTTTGCAAAAGCCGAATCAGCTGCTCTACGCTGCTCTAATCTCGTTTTCAATTCCGGGTTTTGCTTTAGATAGACGGAAGCAGTCTCTTCATATACATAATCAGAATAGCCTTCCTTTTGACCTAAGACCGGATCGAAGAAATTCCAGGTGAAATAGCTGTCTTCGCCCTGCGGTTCCAACACCTCCATCAGGAAACGATTAGCCGGCTGATTCAGCGGAATAAAATAATCTCCCTTGCGAAATGAAACCTTCTTAACTGACTTTGTGACTTTGACGTTATTGTTCAAATGATGTCCTTCGTATGGCCGTGCAGAGGACTGGTAGTTATCTATGCGGTAAGCTTCTACTTCAATTGTTGAATCTTTACCTAGGCGCCTCATCCGAATGCCATTGGCTTCTAATCGTTCAATTACTTTCCACCAACCCTGGGGTATGATATAAGCGCTTGGTTTAGTTATCGAAAAAGTATCTTTATAGGTATTATAGAACTTTACCTTTTTTTGGTAAGGCTTATTTCGGTCATAGTAAAGTCGCGGCAGGCCAGATATTTCGCTCGGTTTATGTCCAGCTTCAAAACCTTTGAAATCGATCTCGATAAATTGGCTCCGATCAAGCTTCCAATGCATAGGAAAAACAGCTTGCATAGACTGCTGCTGACGTGTTTTTTCCCGAAGAGCAATCATTTCTTTTCCGTGTGATGCAGTAAATTCAACGAAGCTTTCCATTAAAGCCCGGGTAGATGCCACTCGATCTTTGTAAGGCTTCAGCATGTGGGTTTCCGGTACAAAGGAAAAGGTATTGAAAAGCGAGGCATAGCCGCTGCTATAGCGTGGACTGTCCCAATACTGTGGCCAGCCGCTGTCCGGTGTTTCGGCAAAGTGATTGACATAAGGCACCAGGTCAAAGCCTTTCTCTTTCATTAAGGGATAAAGTGCTGGCTCAAATACCTTATTCAAATAATTACCCATTTCACCACCTAAACGGTTGTGTTGTGACGTTAATAGAGTCATTACATGCTGGTAGTCGGCGCCATTGCTTACATGGTTATCTACAAATACATCAGGATCCAACATTTGAAAAATACGGGCAAACGAAAGCGCCTCTTTAGTATCGGCTTTAATAAAATCCCGGTTCAGGTCAAAGTTTTGGCTGTTACCGCGGAAACCTTTTTCTACCGGGCCGTTTTGGTCAATGCGGTAATTCTTGCTACGGTTCAATGCGCCACCGATATTATAAACCGGAATAAAAGCCAAGACGATATGGGAAGGAAGTTTATACTTATTCTGAACGATATCCCGCACCAATAACATGCTGGCATCAATACCATCGGGCTCGCCTGGATGAATACCATTATTAACAAGGATGATATTTTTCTTAGTTGCTTTTGCTGCTTTGATATCCAACTTGCCGTCTGCTGCCACCAAAACTACGTGCAGCGGAAAGCCTGCATCCGTAGGACCCATTTCCAGCATTTTTACCGTTGGATAGGCGGCGTCCAGTGCTTTCCACCATTTGATGACATCAGGATAAGTGGGCGATTCCGTTCCACCGCTGGTTTCAAAAAGTGTGATATGCTTTTGCGCAGCGGTAAATAGGCAAGAAAAAAGGGATAAGGAAAAAAGCAGTTTTCGCATGCTGCTAAGATAAAGGGAAAGCGGGGACAGCCCGAAAACAAAAAGCGCCTCATTAGAGACGCTTCAAAAATTTATATAAGAAAGAATTATGCTACTAGAGCGTTCACACGCTTTGCCAATTTGCTCTTCAGGTTGCTCGCTTTGTTTTTATGAATAACACCACGCTTTGCCAGACGGTCAATCATAGAAACTACGTCAGTGATTTTTTCGCCGGCAGCAGATTTATCAGTCACCGCTTTCAGATCGCGGATAGCGTTACGGGTGGTTTTGCCATAATAACGATTGCGCTCACGACGCTTGGTTGCCTGACGTACATCTTTCTTTGTTGCCTTATGATTAGCCATGTTCTTTTAATTTCGGAGGGCAAAAGTAGGGGAAATAGTTGAAAATTGAAAATGGTTAATGGAGAATTTTTTGTTAAGTGAGGGATAAGCCCACCGAGAGCCACGGAGAATATTAGGAGTGCCGCAGAGAATCTCTGTAGCTCTCGTTATTTCTCTGAAGCCCTCTGTGGGCAACATGGCAATAACAAGATAAATCCGAATGGAATTCTAAATCGATACTTCGGATAAACAACTTACTAAATCAGAATTAAGCCCAATGTCCAGGCACCACAAAATTGCCTCCTTTCTTCATTCCACGCTTAAAGTCCGGTATATTTGCGTACCCAAAAATTTCAAAATCCCTTTTCATGAAGGATTTCTCATTTATTACGCATTCTCATCCCAGCTATATTGAAAGTTTATACCAGGATTTTGTTCAGAACCCCGAGGGTGTAGATCCCGATTATCGTAAGTTTTTCGAAGGTTTCGATTTCGCTATTGCTAATGGCTCAAACGGAAATGGACAGGCTAACAGCAGCACTACAACTGCTTCAAAACCCGTAGATGCTGGCAGTCTTACCAAAGAATTCGCGGTTTATTATCTGATTCTGGCTTACCGGAAGAAAGGGCATTTGGTGGCTAAAACCAATCCTATCCGGCAACGCAAAGACCGCGGCGCTAATCTCGATATCAAATATTTTGGATTGACGGATGCGGACCTGCAGCAATCCTTTGCCGGCGGTCAGTTTATAGGTTTAGGACCCACTACATTACAAAATATCATTGACCACCTCCAAAAAGTATACTGCCATCATGTGGGTGTTGAGTACGATTATATCGTCAGCTCGAAACAACAAGAATGGCTGCAGCAGGAAATTGAAAGAAGCTTTAGTCAGGCCATTCCTTTAGAAAAGAAGAAACGCATCCTGGAGAAGTTGAACCAAGGCGTCATTTTTGAAAAGTTCCTTCACACAAAATACATTGGGCAAAAGCGATTTTCGCTGGAAGGCGGCGAAACGACCATTGCTGCATTGGATGCCATTTTATCCGTAGCGGCTGATTCCGGTGTAAAAGAAACCGTAATTGGCATGGCGCATCGCGGCCGTCTCAATGTACTGGCAAATATTTTGGGCAAAACTTACGAGCAGATCTTCTCTGAATTTGAAGGCACGGCGATCCTGGATCAAACGATGGGTAGCGGCGATGTGAAATATCATTTAGGATTTAGCGGTGAAGTGGATACGGCTAACGGCAAAAAAATGCACGTGAAGCTGACGCCGAACCCGTCGCATTTAGAGGCGGTGAATCCTGTGGTGTTAGGTTATTGTCGTGCAAAAGCCGATGTGCTTTATGATTCGGAGTTTGATTCGGTGCTTCCCATTTTAATTCACGGAGATGCGTCGGTGGCGGGTCAGGGTATCGTTTACGAGATCCTGCAAATGAGCAAGCTGAAAGGCTATTACACCGGCGGTACGATGCATTTTGTGATCAATAACCAGATCGGTTTTACCACTGATTTTGATGATGCCCGCAGCTCTGATTATAGTACCTCGATAGCTTCCACAGTACAAGCACCCGTGTTTCATGTGAACGGTGACGATCCGGAAGCCGTGGTGAAATGCGTGGAGATCGCGACACGTTACCGCCAGGAATTCAATTCCGATATTTTTATTGATATGGTTTGCTATCGCCGTCACGGTCATAACGAAGGCGACGACCCGAAATTCACACAGCCGCAATTGTATGCGCTGATTGATAAGCATGCTAATCCACGGGAAGAGTATGTGCAGTTCTTATTAAAAAATGGAGAAGCGGAAGCGCAGAATTTGGCTAAGGAAATGGAGCAAAAATTTTGGGGCGACCTACAGGAGCGACTTGATGAAGTAAAGCAGCATCCCTTGCCTTACAATTATCAAAAACCGGAATTGGATTGGCAAAGCCTTCGCATGGCGAAGGAAGAAGATTTCGAGGCTTCGCCTAATACGTCGATTTCTGAAGAGGCTTTCCAGAAATTGTTCAAAGGATTAATGACCTGGCCGCAAGACTTTAAGCCCTTGCGGAAAGTAGAGAAGATTTTGCAAGACAAGGTAAAGCTGTTTGAAGCCGAGCAAAAGATCGATTGGGCAACGGGTGAACTCTTAGCCTACGGAAGTCTTTTAGTGGAAGGCAAAGGCGTTCGGATGAGTGGGCAGGACGTAAAGCGCGGCACTTTTTCCCATCGTCATGCCGTCATTTACGATGAAGCCACCAATAAAGAATACAACCGCCTAAATAGTTTCCAAGAAGGGCAACAAAGCTTTAAAATATACAATTCGCTTCTTAGCGAATACGGTGTACTTGGTTTTGAGTACGGTTACGCATTGGCAAACCCAATGTCACTGGTTATTTGGGAAGCCCAGTTTGGCGATTTTGCCAATGGCGCCCAGATCATCATCGACCAGTTCCTTGCTTCTGCAGAAACCAAATGGCAGCGCATGAACGGCGTGGTGATGCTATTGCCACATGGCTACGAAGGACAAGGACCAGAACATAGCAGTGCACGGCTGGAACGCTTCCTGCAATTATGCGCCGAGTTGAATATGATCGTTACGAATGTGACTACTTCTGCAAACTTCTTTCATTTGTTGCGTCGTCAGTTAGCGTTGCCTTTCCGCAAGCCTTTGATCAATTTCTCACCAAAAGCAAACCTGCGTTTACAAGCAGCTTATTCACCGATGAGCGAGTTTACGATGGGTGGTTTTAAAGAAGTGATCGATGATGCATTAGTAACTGATGTCACCAACATACAAAAAGTGTTATTCTGCAGCGGGAAGGTGTATTACGACCTGGCAGATAAGCAGCAAAAAGACGGCAGAAACGATGTGGCAATTATTCGGTTAGAGCAGATCTATCCACTGCCACATAAACAGCTGGACGCCCTTTCTAAAAAATATGCTGGCGCTACCTGGTTCTGGGTTCAGGAAGAACCACTGAACATGGGCGCCGCTTCTTTCTTGCAAATGAATTTGAAGAGCCTCAATTTTGGAATTATCAGTCGTCAAGCGGCCGCGTCAACAGCAAGCGGATATAGCAAGGTGCATGGACAAGAGCAGACAGAAATTGTGGATACGGCGTTTAGTATATAAATTGGAGCCATGAACAAACAGGATTTTTTGCAGAAATTGAAGAAAGCAGTTTTGCTTTACGACGCGAAAGCAGAAGTGATCCTGTATGGTTCAAGAGCAAGAGGTGATTTTAGAGAAGATAGCGATTGGGATATATTGGTGCTGACAGAGAAGGAAGCGGATTTCGTTTTTCAAAGAAAGATCAGGGATGAGATTTGTGAAGTTGAATTAGAATATGCTGAACCCATTTCAACTATCATCATGAATAAGGACAGATGGAGAAACCTCGAAATATCGAGGTTATATAAAAATGTAAGTATAGACGGTAAAAAAATATGAGCAGTAAGCCGGATATAAAGGCTTTTAGAATTGGCAAATCGGATGAGGCATTTGAAATGGCCACTCTGGCAATAGACAAAGGCTTTTTTAATTCTGCAGCGAGTTCTTTATACTACACTTGCTTTTACCTGATTTCAGCCTTACTGGTGGAACACGACCTCTCTGTTACCACCCACGCTGGACTTAAAACGCTCTTTGGGCTTAAGTTTGTAAAAGAAGGGTTGATTGACAAAAAATGGTCGAAACTACTAACAACACTTTTTGACAGAAGGCATGAAAGTGATTATGAGGATTTCTTTATTATGAGCGAGAAAGAAGTCAGAGAATTATATAAAGAAGTGGTAGAATTCAGGATAGTCCTTAAGGATAAATTAGAAGTTTCTTAAATAGGGTAAACAAATGATTGATATTAAAGTACCAACGGTTGGCGAATCCATTAGCGAAGTGACCTTAGTGAAGTGGTTGAAGAATGACGGTGATTACGTGAACCGCGATGAAGTGATCGCTGAACTGGAAAGCGAAAAGGCCACTTTTGAAGTGAACGCAGAAAAAGCAGGCATTTTAAAAACGGTTGGTAAAGAGGGTGATACATTGCTGATTGGCGATACGCTGGCGCAGATAGATGATACAGCTACCAAACCGGAAGGAGCAGCACCGGAAGCATCACCTGCACCTAAGACTGAGGAAAAATCATCAGCCAAACTTGCGCCGCCTGTGGCACCTGTCACAGCAATAGCTAATGATGTAAAAGCAACACCGGTAGCTTCTGCCATTATTGCTGATAAAGGCGTTGATCCAAAAAGCATTCAGGCAAGTGGCTATGGCGGAAAGATATTAAAGGACGATGTGCTGGAAGCTTTATCTAACCCGGGTCGAAAGCCCGGTACGCAAGCTTTCTCACGTGAGGAGAAGCGGGAGAAAATGAGCAACCTGCGCAAAACGGTTTCCCGCCGGTTGGTAGAAGCGAAGAACACGACAGCCATGCTCACCACGTTCAATGAAGTGGACATGGGCAAGATCATGGCGATCCGTACGGCTAACAAAGACAAGTTTAAGGAAGCGCATGGCGTGAACCTGGGCTTTATGAGCTTTTTTACGAAAGCCGTTTGTTTTGCGTTGGCAGAATGGCCGGCAGTGAACGCCTACATTGATGGCGACTCTATTATCTATCATCAATACTGCGACATCTCTATTGCTGTTTCGGCACCGAAAGGCTTGGTAGTACCGGTCATACGCAATGCAGAAAGCCTGAGCATGTTCGAGATCGAGAAGAAAGTAGTAGAACTGGCAACAAAAGCGAAAGAGAGTAAACTTACAATGGAGGAAATGCAGGGCGGCACCTTCACGCTTACAAATGGTGGTGTGTTTGGCTCATTAATGTCTACTCCAATTATCAATATTCCGCAGTCAGCTATCTTAGGAATGCACAAGATACAAGAGCGGCCAATGGTGGTTGATGGACAGGTGGTGGTGCGTCCTATGATGTACCTGGCGCTGAGCTACGATCACCGCATCATTGATGGACGTGAATCAGTAAGCTTCTTAGTGCGGGTGAAAGAGCTGCTGGAAAACCCGGAGCTTTTACTTTTTGGTAAAGACCCCGTGAAAACATTACTGCAACTGTAATCTTTTAAAATAAAATAACGAGGCTGCTGTGAAGCAGCTTTTTTTGTTATAAACTTTGCTTCATGTATATTGAATCTTACCTGAAAACAGCTGACCTCATCCTCTCCAACTATACAGGTAAGATGCCTTTCGCACCCTGGCTTCGGGATTTTTTTAAGCAGGATAAAAAATACGGTTCCCGCGACCGTAAGGTCATCTCGCATTTATGTTATAGTTTTTTCCGGTTAGGCGGTGCGTTTCCAGATTATTCGCTTAAAGACCGGGTAAGCGTCGGCCAATTTTTGACATCTGAAAGTTCTTCTCTTATACTGGAAGCTATCAATCCTGATTGGAATAAAAAAGTGGCCTTCTCCTTAGATGAGAAGTTAGCGTACTTAAATGCTGCTGATCAAAAGCTAGCTGTTTTCCCATGGCTTGGTGAATTAAGTGAAGAGATAGAGGCCAACACTTTTGCGGCTTCGCATTTGTTACAACCGAATCTTTTTCTTCGTGTAAGACCAGGTTATGAAGAAAGAGTAATGACCCAGTTGGTAAAAGAAAACATTGAGTATAATCAGCCGATCCCGTTTACTGTTTCGGTAGACAATGGCACCAAAGCCGACCAGCTTTTCGACCTGGATATTGAAGTCGTAGTGCAAGACCTCAGTTCGCAGCAGGTTATCCATCCATTGATCGAGGTCATGCCTGATAAAAATGCAGTTTTCACAGCCTGGGATTGTTGCGCTGCCAGTGGTGGTAAATCCATTCTGCTACACGACACCTATCCAAAGGCAAAGCTAACCGTTTCCGATGTGCGCCAAAGTATCCTGCATAATTTGGCAGTGCGTTTTGAGAGAGCCGGTATTAAAAGTTATTCCAGCCAGGTGCTGGATGTATCCGCTGCCGAATTCGAACTGCGGGAAAAGTTTGACCTCGTGCTTTGCGATGCGCCTTGCTCCGGCTCCGGCACCTGGGGCAGAACACCCGAACAGCTCCATTTTTTTAGAATTCAGCAGATAGATCACTACTCCAACCTGCAAAGGAAGATAGCTTTGAATGCAAGCCAGCAAGTAAAGAAAGGCGGTTATTTTTTGTACATCACTTGCTCCGTTTTTAAAAAGGAAAATGAAGAAGTAGTTGCTTGCATACAAAAAAATACCGCGTTGCAATTACTTACAACGCGGTACTACAAAGGGTATCATCAAAAAGCCGATACTTTATTTACAGCCTTGTTTACTTTATAATTTCAGCAGTTCCTGGGTAGTGATCAACTGCCCTTTTCCATATATGCTTACAAAGTATTTGCCTTTTGCCGCTTGCGGAATACTTATTGGGATGATTTTCATTCCTGCACCTTTCGAATGTGTTGAGCGATGAACCAACTTGCCCGTAGCATCCGTAACCCTCACTTGTATATCCTGGATAGCATTCGTCGTGGTCATCTTTATTGAAAAGCTCGAGCGGGTAGGGTTGGGAAGTAAAACAATCTCGTTGATACCCCCGGTCACTGGGTTAATAGCCGTAGTAACACAAGAGGCGGCAAGGTTAACGGTTACCGTATCTATATAGTCGGCGGAAAAAGTAGCAGTTGCCGTATCAATGATCTGGCGAATGCGGTAGCTGATAGCACCAGCCTGCATATTGATCAGCGAATCAGTAGTTGTATAGCTATGGTTACTAAAAATAGAGCCGATGCCAAAGCGCTCACTTATTTTGGTAAAGCTGGTTTGCCCCGGCGCTTTACGTTCGATCTCGTACTTCATGTCGGCCACATCCTTGCTTGTCCAATTGACCGTAGTCTTACAGTTATTAACCGAACCGCCGGAAGTAGAAAATTCTTTCGTTAAGTTCAGCAATGCCTTTTTTACATCCGGAATGCCATAACCGATGGTGTCATTTGGGTTTGTGGCGCGGCTGCCTGCCTGGCGTAAAGCATTAATGATCTTCATATTATTAAACTCCTGGAAACCTTGCCACAGGCAAGTGGCCAAGCCGGCAATATTGGGGCAGGCATACGAGGTGCCATTACCAGCAGTAATGCCATTATTTTGATTAGCAATAACAGTAGCGACTCCTACAGATGCCACATCCGGTTTCACTTGTCCGTCAGCCGAAGGGCCGCGGCTGGTAAAGCTTCCCGGCACACCGGATATATTCACAGCACCCACTGCCAGCACACTATCTCCATCTGCCGGTGTAATGATGCGTCCCCACGCGTTATTGCCTTCATTGCCGGCAGCATTCACTACCAACACACCTTTTTTAGCAGCCAGGTCAGCACCAATGGCGGCCATCGTAGTATTGCCATTCATATCGGAAAAAGGATGACCCAAGGCTTGCAGCGGCGCGTCATAACTGTAATAGCCTAATGATGACGAGATCACATCACCACCGGCACTATCAACCCGCTCGGCACCGCAAACCCAGTTATGTTCTTCAATGGGGTATTCTGTAGCGGCATCTTCTGTACGGAAAAGATAAAAGGAGGCTTTCGGTGCAGTGCCGATATATTGACCCGGCAGGTTGCCGGCAATGATGGAAAAGCATTGCTCGCCATGAGGATGATCGTTATTTACATTCGCTTCATTCACTACAAAATCATGCGTCCCTAATATCTGTCCGTTCGTCCGGGCACTGTCAAATGCATTTACCGTCAGGTAATTCTGAAAACCGCCATCCAGCATTCCGATCACCATGGACTGCCCCCGCAACCCGATCGTGTGCAGGAAATCACCGTTATGAATCTTTATTTGGTTTCGGCTGGCTCCATAGCTTAAAGTGTCTGCTTGCATATCCGTCACCCGTTGCGTCAAACTACCGTCACCGGTTTCTAATGTTTTGCCAGCAGGGATTATGTTGCCACTTGCACGGGAAGCTATAGCCGACGAAGATTGCACAAAAGGGAAGCTATTGATCTTATTCTGTACAGCTGTAATGTTTGCAGGCGTTGTATTGGTGATAAGAATGGAAACCTGGTTCAGCCATTTGGATATATTAAGAACCACCACTGTTGGAATAGCGCGAAGACTATCAATGTATCGTGGTGTAACCGGCAGGTCGGTACTATCCAGCGCAATGCCATAGCGGGTGCGGCGGTCAAGGCTGCGCTGCGAAAGGTAAGCACTGGGGGTCGCCAGTGTAAAGGTATTCAGTCCTTTATTCTTAAACCTCACAAGGTAGCGGCTCTGGGCTTGGCTAAGTTGGCTGATCGTCAGTGCTGCCAAAACCAGAAAGAAATAAATAGTCCGTTTCATAGTATTTTAATTATGCTCAATAATGCTGCGTTTGATGCCAAAGCCGATCTTGTAAGGTGTGCCATTCGGGTTGGGTTGGTATTCCCACATTAATAATTCCTGAAAAACCAAACCCACGCCTTTGGCATATTTTTCCAGGCTGTAGTTCTTGCTGCCAAAGGGTGTTTCATTGGTAAAAGGATCTTTATCGAGCAGGGTATTGCTGTTGCCGGATAAACGCCAGCTATTGTTCACATATTCATAGCTTCTTCCAAAGCCAGGCGGTATGGAAACCGTGCTCAGTGTCGCGTTAAAATCGGCAAAGGCATTGAAGTTACTTCTATTATAGATCGTTATTCTTCCAGTTGAGGTTCCTTCTATGTTAGAGGTATTTATTTGAATAGGTCCGGAAGCAGTGCCTCCAACAAAAACCGTGGATACGTCTTTTGGAATGGAAACCTGGTTGTTTACTACAAGCAACGTGTTGGGATATGTCCATTGGTTGTTGAAATATTCGAATTGAAAGGCCATACGTGGCGGGATCCGAATAGTATTCAGGGTTGCATAAAAGTTTGTTTGATTGTATAAGGTAAGTTTTCCCCTGCCGGTTGCAGGAGGAGCAGCCTCTACTCTAACAGTATCGGTAGCGGCTCCCCTAATCCATACGGATGAATAATTAGAGGGAACCACCGCCTTGTTTGATGCTACGTTCAGTGTATCAATCACCATGATGTCATTGACTTGCTCAACTGTGAGCACATCTTTATATGTTTTTTGACCGGATACAAAAACATCATTGGTGCCTGTATAGGAAAAGTTCCAGTCTGCTATATTATCATCATTCCCAAATAAGTAAGTGCTGCTATACGGCTCGGTAGATAAATAACGATTCCCTTTCCAGGCGCCGCCTTGCTTAACCGGGGAAACAAGCCGAACCACCCGCATATTGTTTTCTATCACTTCTACGGTGCCGTTGGTCGGCGTAATAAAATAAGTGCCCGATGATTTCCAGGGTCCCGTTCCCGCCGTATCTCTTAAATAACGGTAAACCCGGTAGCTGGGGCGTCCCTGCGCATCGGTGATGGCCGCATCCACTACATCTTTTTGCTGGTACGAATGTCTTTCTTCCACACGGCCTTGTTGGGTGAACACCGTTGAATCCACTCGGTAAATAATGTATTTGCCGGGTTGGGTCGGTAGATAATCGGCGGCAGGCGCTATGCTAAAATCTTCTTTTTCCTCTTTACAGGCAGTGAAACAGAGGGAGACGGTTAGCAGGGCTGTCAGGAGTAAGGTAGGTTTCATAAGGATATTGTATTCAATTCGGGTGCCATGAAGCCTAAAAATAAGATTTAGATTCGGAAATGCAGCATTCCAAGACCATAGTCCAAAATCCAATATTTCAAGATCTCAAAAGCCTGTTTTTTTTAATCTTGGATTTTGCCTCTTGAAATCTTGAATCTTGAAATCTTGCCTCTTGCCTCTTGCCTCTTCCCTCTTATCCCTTGCCCCTAATACCGCTGAATGATGCCTCCGCCAATAACATCGTCCCCGTCATAAAAAACCGCACTTTGCCCCGGGGCAATGCCCTTAGCCTGCTCAAAAAACCGAACCTGCACACCGTTTTCTGCCGGCGTGATGATGGAAGCGGCGCCCTTGTCCTTATAGCGGATCTTGGTGGTAGCTTCCAGTTGGCCCTCCAAACCGTCATACATCATCCAGTTGATCTTGCTCACAAACATCTCCTGCTGGTTCAGGTCTTCTTCATCGCCCAGCACCACGGTGTTTGAATCCGGGTTAATACCCGTTACATAAACCGGTTTGCCAAAAGTCACATCCAGCCCTTTGCGCTGCCCGATGGTATAAAAAGGATAGCCCTTATGCTGTCCTAATATTTTTCCGTCCTTATCTACAAACGATCCGCCGGCCACCCGCTCTTCCAGCCCTTCCACTTTACGCTTCAGGAAACCGCGGTAATCGTTATCCGGCACAAAACAGATCTCGTAGCTCTCGGCTTTCTTCGCCAGCTCGGGGTAGCCATAGTCGTGCGCCATCTGCCGGATCTCCGTTTTGCGGTAGCCGCCAAGCGGTAGCAGCGTACGGCTCAGAAGGTCTTGCTGCAGGCCCCACAGCACATAGCTCTGGTCTTTGGTTTCGTCCACACCCTTGCGAATAAAAAACCGTCCGTTATCATGCTGTTTTACTATGCCATAGTGCCCGGTAGCGATAAACTCGCAGCCCAGCGCATCGGCACGCTTTAGCAGAGCCCGCCATTTGATATGCGTATTGCATAGCACACAGGGGTTGGGCGTTCTGCCGGCAAGGTATTCATCCACGAAATTCTCCACCACGAAGGAGCCGAACTCGTCGCGTATATCCAGTATATAGTGCGGGAAGCCATGCTGCACGGCGGCTTGCCGGGCATCGTTAAACGAATCGAGGTTGCAGCAGCCGGTTTCTTTCTTGGAGCCGCCACTGGCGGTATAATCCCAGGTCTTCATCGTGATGCCCACCACCTCGTATCCTTCGTGGTGCAGCATCAGGGCGGTAACGGTACTGTCAATACCGCCGCTCATCGCTACCAATACTTTTCCTTTGCGGCTCATGGCGCAAAGATACGAAGGCTGGGCAGGCAGGGGAGGGTTTTAGGTGGAATTTGGGAATTGGCAAATTGAGAATGGAGAATTTGAAAATGGAGAATGGAGAATCTAAAAGGCAGCCTCGCTAATTTGGAAAGCCGGCTGTTGTCATCCCGAGGAACGAGGGACCTCAGAGACTATGACTATAGACCTTTGATTGAAAACTCATTTATCATTGTAGCAGAAGGCTGTTCTATATTGTGTTGAAAACAATAGGGGAAACAGGGAAGTGCTTAATTCAGGATGCAATTATAACTTTCAAACAGAACCATAAATGAAATATTATAAACTAAATATCCACACAGACAAAACGATTGAAACATATAATGAAATAACCAACTTATTAGGTGTTCAACCCAAACCTGTTGAACAGGACAGCGGATTAACCTACTCTATATGGACCTTCGAGGTAGAAGAGGACAACGAAGGACCCTATTACCATTTTATCAACAGGTTCTTAGACATCATAGAGCCAAGGTTTGAAGACTTACAAAAGCTTGGAGTAGAAAAAAGCAATATTACTTTTTGGATGCTTTACGAGTATGATCAACAGTGCGCAATGGAGTTTCATCCTCAAGAAATGAAACGGCTGGGTGATAGCGGAATTGTTTTATGTATTGATTGTTGGCAGGCAAGTTAGAAATACCATTCCTTCTGGCCTCTTCTATCTAATGCTTCTGGTATGTTCAATGATACCTACTTACAAGCACGACCCCATTTTACATTTTCAATTTTACATTTTACATTTCCTCCCTCCCCCCTCATTGTGCACAAAAAATCCTCTCCCCTTCAACACCCTCATCCGTCCTGCATTCCCGCCGTGTGCATAAAAAAACCGCCTTTTGTTTAGCCGCTTTCTCTCAAAAATCCGTTTTACTTTCACAGCACCATTAACCATGAAAGAAGCATTTGAACTAACCCTCGCCGGCAGAACCTACCTCCTCCATCGCCTCGACCACCCCGAAATGGAAAAGACCGCCTACCGCATCGAGTTCCGGCACGGCGGGCAGCCGCTCAGTTTTCGCATGACCCGCTCCGGAGACCACTGGGTCCGTATCCCGCAGTCCTTGCCCTATTATGTGAATATGGATGGCTGCCTCCTTGCCGATGCCATTGCCCAAAACGAAAGCGAGTCCCTATGAAATCAGGCACAGCCTTTGTTTTACATCCGCATCTCATCACCCAAACCTAAACAACATGGCAAACGAAGTTCCAAGCCCTCTACAGCAGTTAGAGGCAATCGTGCAGCAGAAACAGCGGGCTTTTGATGCCGCCGAAAAGGCAAACCTGCCCAGGGAGAAGCTTGCCGCTATTTATAAAGAATTAAAAGAAGCGCAGTACAACCTTGTCTTATTGCGGAATAATATACTCAACCTTGCCTAAAACCGTTGCGGATCGCTGTTAGGCAAAGTTCTCGCAAGGGCTTTAACCGAAATAAAAAGCAGCACCTGTATTTTTTTAACCTACTTCCTCCCGTTTTCAACGATGGATACCTTCCATTCGCCTCAAACGGCTAATGGACAAAGGCGAATTGAATAATTTTGGAGCAGATGCCAACCATCACACTCCAGTTCCAAACGCCGCAGGACTTAAGTGGTTTCAAAAATAACCTTGAGTTGAACGGTTATACCATCAACATCCGCGAGCTCACCCTCACTTGCAGCTGCTGCCCCGAGCAAATAGAGCTCGCCACCTATCATTTTGGCGCCAAAGTTTTAAAAATTAAGCAGGAGGCCCAGTCCAGGGCAAGCGGTCAATAAGCCCTTGAGATGGATCCGTGCCGCTCAATTTCCGCTGGTTAATAGCAATATCCAGTTGCTTCACCAGCAATTGTTGCTGTTTCACCGTGCTCCAGTCAGTCCCGTTCAGCAGGGCTTCTCTCAGCGCATCCGATTCCGCCTTATAAAAAACGGTCAGCTCCTCCAGGTCAAGATCGCGAAACGCAGGGTTCAGCATTAGGTATGTTATGGTGTTTAAAGATGCAGTACCTCTCAAACACTATTCCATTACCCAACCCTTGTGTATAAGTTGGTTAAAATTTTTTTGCCAAAGCGCAGCCACCATTTTCAAAAATGTTGTTTATTTTGCTGTCACCAAAAAGTGCCTTCCAAAACGCAGCGCTTTTTCCTCAGGTTTGTAGAGCACCCATGATCTTCACCACCGCCAACCTTCCAAAACACCCCGGCAGCGTGAGACAGCCCGTCTAAACCATTTCTAAAGAATCAAAGCCGCCTTTTCCCCTTTAAAACCGCCTTTTATCGGCAGCAAAACCGCAGGAAAAGGGTTCAGGGTCAGCTGAGATCTTTTCAGGATTCGATGAAAGCAGCTTAAGATCGGGTGAAGTATCCTCAGGAACGGGTGAAAGCTGGTTAAGATGGAATGAAATCCCGTCAAGATCAACCCAAACCCTTTCAAGAACAGGTGAAATCTTTTCAAGATTAGGTGAAAGACGTTCAGGATTGGGTCAAATGTCTTCAAGAAGGAGTGAAAGCTTCTCAAGATTGGGTGAGATGCGTTCAAGATTGGGTGAGATGCGTTCAAGATTAGGTGAAATCTTTTCAAGATCGGGTCAAATGCGCTCAAGATTGGGTGAAATCTCTTCAGGAATGGATGAAATTCCTTCAGGATCAAGTGAGATCTGGCAATGAGAAAGGGAATGGCGAAAAAAAAAGAACCAATACAATTCATTTTTTAACCAATAAACAATCTCACCATGACAAGGATTGAATTCTCCATCATCAACATGATCAAGATCCTCATTGCCTTCCTCACAGCCAATGCTGTCAAGATCGACGCCGTCGAAGCCCGCCGCCAAGCCCGCCTCACACTCGATGCCAAACGCATACGCCTCTTCGAGCTCGAAGAAGCCGAAGGCGCCGACACTTCCGGTGTCACCCGCGAAACCGATGACCTCCGCCTCGAGCTTTGCAGCAGCACCGTAGATGTCTCCGGTCCGCTCTTCTCCTACGCAGTTGCCACCGCCGATCCTGTGCTGCAAGCCTTGGCCAAAACCACCCTGCCCAAGCTAAAGGCCATGAGATCCGAAAACCTTATTCTTCACACCACCGAGGTCTGCCGCCAGCTCCAGCTACACGCCACCGCCCTCGCAGATTACGGCATCACGCCAGCCATCATCGCTTCCTACAAAACCGGCCTCAATGCCTTCGACGAAGCCGACGAAGCTCCCCGCGAAGCCATCAACAAAAAAGTAGCCGCCGGCAAGCAGCTCACATCGGAGTTAAAGATTACCAACGCTTTTATTAAAAACACTCTCGATCCCCTCATGCTGCCCCTCAAAAAGACCGATCCCCTTCTCTACGATGGTTATCTTCAGGCCCGCATCATCGTAGAGCCCCAAACCACCCATACCCAGATCCGCGGCCTCATCGCCACTTTTGATGAAAAGCCGCTCTACGGCGTTGACATCACCCTCGTCAACGGGCAGCTACGGGTCGCCGTCCAAACCGATCAGAATGGCGCCTACACCGCAAAGGTCTCCCCCGAAAAAGGAGAGTGGAGTCTCCTCGCCGCCAAGCCCGGTTTCCAGTCGGCCACCATCGGCGGCATCCTCGTCCAGCGCGGCAAAACCACCAAGGTCGATCTGAAACTGAAAGCGGAGTAACGCCACGTCCGTCATTGCGGGCGCCCAGCGAAGCAAACTCCTGCACCAAAATGAAAAGCCGGTACTACCAATACCGGCTTTTTATAGATTAGATGCGGACAGGTCACCCATCCCCCTTTCCAAAAAGGGGGAGTGCAGAGACGTCCACTATCAAACAAATCGCAAGGGGGATTTTCTCAATGCTCACCACCAGCTCCACCCAGCAGTAACTTAATCATACTTCGTACTTCGTACTTCGCACTTCGCACTTCGTACTTCGTACTTCGTACTTCGCACTTCGTACTTCGTACTTCGTACTTCGTACTTCGTACTTCGCACTTCGTAACTCATACTTCGTAAACGGTTTTAAAATTTAGCGCAGCCCATATGCATAGAATCCCCCGAATAGCTGCACATTTGTACCAATTAAACACCCTTCTCACAATCAAACACATGAAAGGACTACTCGGCATCACTTTTCTCGCCATGCTCTTGGCCTGCAACAGCGGTTCGCAGGAAGCAGGCACTACAAAAGATTCTACCGGTAAAACAACTGCAAATGGCAAAGCGCCGGCAACAGCTTCCAACACACTCGACACTGCTAAGTACGACCAGCTGATGGCCTACCTTGCCAATGGCGATACCACGGGGCGATGGCCGGTGAAAGGACCGTATCCATTACCTGGCGCTATTCTGCCTTTCAAAAGAGTAGTGGCTTATTATGGAAACCTCTACTCCAACCGTATGGGCGCCTTAGGCAAATGGCCAAAGGATGTAATGATCCCGAAACTCCTGCAGGAAGTGAAAGAATGGAACGAAGCCGACAGCATGATTCCTGCTGTTCCTTCCCTGCACTACATCGCTATGACCGCACAAGGCGCCGCGGGCAAAGACGGCATGTGGCGTTATCGTATGCCGCTCACGCAGATCGATACGATCCTTAAATGGGCGAAGGAGATAGATGCCATTGTCTTCATCGATATCCAGATCGGGCTGAGCACCTTTCAGAAAGAAGTGCCGCATTTCGAAAAATACCTGTCGTTGCCGAACGTGCATTTAGGCATTGACCCTGAGTTTGCCATGCTGGGCAAAGGCGGCAAACGTCCGGGCTCCGTTATCGGTACGGTGGACGCCGCAGATGTTAACTGGGTGAGCAATTACCTGGCGGAACTGGTGCGAAAGAATAACCTCCCTCCCAAAATGTTTATGATCCACCGCTTTACCAAAGGCATGGTGACGAATTATAAAGACATCAAGCTGCGTCCGGAGATACAAGTGATCATGGATATGGATGGCTGGGGACCACCCGACCTGAAGAAAGGCACTTACCGCTATTGGATCAACGAGCAGCCGGTGCAGTTCACAGGCTTCAAATTGTTTTATGTGAACGATACAGAAAAGTCAGGCATGAAGGAGATGATGGGGAAGAAGGAAGTGATCAACCTGCGCCCAAGACCTATTTACATTCAGTACCAGTAATAGGTAAATGGAGAATGTAGAATTGAAAATGGAAAATTAAGAGTCGTTATAATTCTACATTCTCCATTTTCAATTCTACATTTTTACATTGGCTCTGATCACGATATAGCTGATTATTACCAGGATCAAGATCATTGCAACAGCGATCCATATCCATGGGTCGCTTTTTATTTGTAAGGGCTCCAGCCGGTGCTTGCGCTTGCCCGCCTTTTTCTTAAGGTCCTGGTTTAGTTGTTCTACTAAATGCGACAGCTGACGCTTATCCTCAAATGCCTGCAAGCCTTCCAGCGCATCCGCCTCGAAATCGCTTTGAAGGGCTCGTGCCTCCAACTCGTGCTGCTTTTCCGCAGGCAGGTGCCCTTGCACATAGCGCAGCAATTCCTCATTGTCGATCTCCGGATTAAGGTTGGATAATATGTCTTTTAAATTTTCCTTCATTACTGTCCCTTCATCTTTTTCTCTAACAGGAGCTTCAGGTTGCGCTTGCCGTTTTGTATATAGCTTTTTACTTTTAATAAATCATAGCCGGTTTGTTCCGTGATCTGCTGGTAGCTCTTTTTCTGCAGGTAAAAAAGCGATACACAGGTCTTTTGTTCCGGGCTTAGTTCTTCTATCGCTTCTTCCAGCAGGGTAAAGGTACGTTCGTCCTGCAGCAGTTGTTCCTTCTTGTCTTCCGGTGCGGTGATGTGCTGTCCATCTATATCCTGCATCCGCTTTCCCGGTCCGGTGCGCAGCTTCATCAGGCAATGGTTCTTTGCCACCATATAGATCCACGACTTAAAAAAATCGATCTTGTATTTACTTACTTCCGTCAATACTTTCAGAAAGACCTGCTGCACCGCTTCTCTCGCCTCGTTTTCATCTTTCAGGTATTTCATGCAAACGCCTAACAGCAACAGGGTATATCGTTCCAGCAGGACGCCGATCCATTCGCTATTGCCATCTTTTTGATGCAACTCCAGCAATTCATTATCTGCAATATGGTCGTAGCGGGTGGCTTTCAAATTTCAAATTTCATAACTCATAACTCATAACTCATAACTCATAACTCTTCTTAGATGCAAAGAGTGCAAATTTGCATAAGTAAAACCATATTTGTCTTTATGAATTACGCGATCAACCTGCTTTCTGTGATACCGATGCGCAAAGAAGGGGCGCACCGCAGCGAAATGGTAAGCCAACTATTGTTTGGAGAATACGTGGAAGTGCTTGAAGGTGGTGATGATTTCATGCGGGTAAAATGTTTGTATGATGGTTACGAAGGTTGGGTGCAAACGAGCCAGCTTACGCCAGTTGATGAAGTGTTGCCAACCGATCTGTTTGTGGGTCATTGGTCGGATAGGTTATTGGTGAATGATCAATATGTACCCGTGCCGCTTGGTACACCCCTCTATATTTCGGAAGGCACTATAGTCGCAGGCAGGCATAAGATTTCGCATTCATTGCCCCCGTCAGCATTATGGCATTCCCGCATCGAAACCTTTAGGGCTGAATCCTTTTTAAAAGTGTATTCACTTTATCTGAACACGCCTTACCTGTGGGGCGGTAAATCGGTTTTTGGCATTGATTGCAGCGGCTTCGTGCAACAGGTCTTTAAATTGTTTGGGATTCGTTTACTAAGAGATGGCTACCTGCAAGCAGAACAAGGGACACCGATGGATAACTTGCTTGAGGCAAGGATGGGAGACTTGGCATTCTTCAATAATGAAGCGGGGAAAATAACACATGTGGGCATTCTATTAAGCCCGGATCAGATCGTACATGCGGCTGGTAAGGTCCGGATTGATAGGATTGATGCAGAGGGGATTATGAATGTGGATACAGGCAAGCGGACACATACACTGCACTCCATTCGCAGGATAATTGACTAAAAGCTCCTCATCCATTTTACGAAAGCCGCATCCCATCCCAACATTTTAAAGGCGGTATAAAAAAGAATTACAGCGAATATTTTCTTTAATGCTTCCTGGGAAATGGCCAGTGATAGTTTGCTCCCGAAAAAGCCACCGAGCAGAAAACCAACCGCCATAATGCCCACCACTTTCACATCTACGTGCCCTTTTTGATAATAGTTGAGCACGGCTAAAATGCCAACCGGCAGCAGCAGCAAGCCCAGCGAAGTGCCCTGCGCCTGGTGCTGCGAGAAGCTAAGAAAATAAACCAATGCGGGCACTACAACGATGCCGCCACCAATGCCTATTAAGCCACTTAGGGTGCCTGCCATTAGCCCGATCACAAAAAGGATAAGCAATAATTGCATGGTCATAGTATGCGGTTTGTTAGGGATCACTGTTACGCGAACTTTTCTCTATAAAATGCAATTGCCTCGTTCACTATCCCATACGCAGCTTCGCGGTTCTCAAAATCTTCGATGTAAACCTCTTTATTCTCCAGCACTTTGTATTGCTCGAAATAATTCTTCAGCTCATTAAAGAAATGCTTTGGCAGTTCATCAATGTCACGCATGTGATTGACAGAAGGATCGTGGGTCGCCACTGCAATGATCTTATCATCCTTTTCACCACTATCCACCATTTGCATATTACCGATGATGGTTGCTTCCACCAGGCATAGCGATTGAATGGATTGAGAGCAGAGAACTAAAATATCCAATGGGTCGCCATCGTGTCCTAATGTTTGTGGAATGAAGCCATAATTCACCGGGTAGTGAAAAGAAGAGTAGATAACACGATCCAGTTTCAGCAAACCAGTCTCTTTATCAATTTCATATTTGGTGCGGGAGCCTTGCGGTATTTCAATTAAAGCATTTACGATTTGCGGAGCGGCATCGCCATAAGAAGCGCCATGCCAGGGATGTAAAACATTGATCGTTTTCATTCAGTTAAGAGTTTGTAGCCCGCAAAAGTAGCTACTAATTTAACGGCAACCTTATCGGATGCCTCCGGGAAACGAATACTTAAAATCAATCAGCCACTGCCCATTGCTTCGTACCACTTTAAGCGAATCTTTTTGATTCTTGTAGGAATTCGAGTAAATAACAATGCTGGCCGAATCCGCTACCTTTTTGGTATCATAGATTTGTATGGACGCTTCGCGGTATTTGAGATTATCTTCTTTTGAGAGATGCGCCCTGTTGCGCTGGGCGGCTTCTAAGTATTCGGTGTTAGTAGAATCGATTAGGATATAATTTTTGGCCTCATCAAAATTATTATCCAATGATGCCCGTATAAAGTTGCGGGCAGCATCTACTTCGCTCTCCGATGTGGTTACTACTTTTTCGTCGTTAGTGCAGGCACCTAAAAAGAGCACGGCTAAAACGATCAAGGCTAGTTTGCTTTTCATTGCTGCAAAGTAAAGCAACTGCCGTAACAAACTTGTCGGATGAATTTGGGGACTGCATATTTACCAAACAAAAAGGTGAAGCCTTGCGACTTCACCTTAAATTATTGTTAGCTATTTTTATTAATCCCTGCGGCGCTCTCTGTCATAATAGCCGCGTTGCTTACGCTCTGCTTGTTCGGCTTCTTCCTGCTTCATCTCCGCTTCGCCTTCTTTGTTGTAAGCTTTGATGATGGCTTTAACGAGGCGGTGACGTACTACATCTTCCTCGTCCAACTCTATATGTCCGATGCCGTCAATACCCCGAAGGATTTTGCTTGCTTTTGCCAGACCGCTGCGTTGATTGCGTGGCAGATCCACTTGTGTCAGGTCACCCGTAATAATAGCCTTTGCATTGGCACCGATACGTGTCAGGAACATTTTTATTTGCAGGTCCGTCGCGTTCTGCGCTTCATCCAAAATGATAAAGCAGTTATCTAACGTACGACCACGCATATACGCCAATGGCGCAATTTCAATGGTGCGGGTGCTCATATAGTAGCCCAACTTGTCCGCCGGGATCATATCGTCCAGCGCATCGTATAACGGACGCAGGTACGGATCAATCTTCTCTTTCAAATCTCCGGGTAAAAAACCTAAGCTTTCGCCGGCTTCTACTGCAGGACGGGTAAGAATGATCTTCTTCGCTTGTTTGTTCTTTAAAGCCCTTACTGCCATAGCCACTGCCGTATAGGTTTTACCTGTACCGGCAGGCCCAATGGCGAAGACAATGTCATTTTTTTCGGCAGAGGAAACCAAAAGCTTTTGGTTGGCTGTGCGGGCACGAACGGTCTTTCCGTTTGGTCCGAAAACCAATACTTCATTCGGATTCCGTTCGACAAAATTGTCAACTGTTTCGGCATCGTCCCCGCCCAGGATCTGTTCAAAATAGTTATCGCTCATGTGACCATTTCTTTCAAGGTACTGCACCAGCAATTCGATCTTTTCCTTTGCGCCATCCACCTGCTCCGGGGCTCCGCTCAATTTTATCTGCGTGCCTCTGGAGAGAATTTTCAACAGGGGGAATTTCTTTTTTAAGATGTCTAACTTACCGTTGTTCACTCCAAAAAACTCAATAGGGTTAACGGTTTCCAGGTTGATGATTGTGTCTCTCAATTCGATAAACGTTTAATTTTTAATCCGGCTCGCCGGGATCATTCAAAGGTTTCTATGCTACAAGTTATAACAACCTTTGTTAAGGAAATGCAGGTACTTGTACACATAATGTTAATTAAAAAACTGTGCCGTAATTTTCAAAACCGTTACTATTTTGTGATTATAAATAAAGTGATTTTTTCGCTGAATTGAAGAGAGTTCCCCAACCAAATCTCCATAATTGCCCACTTCGTGAATATCTTTCGGGTGATTGTTTATAACTAACCGTTAGCCGTTTTATAGCATCTTCTATTTTCACACAACAATATGTATTTATGAGAAAGCTTTTGCTCATTTCCTTTTTCGCTTTATCCAGTTCTGTTTTGCTTGCCCAAGGACTGAACTATTACTTGCCGGATAGCGTTCAATACAACCCGGCGATACCAAAGCCTAAGGACATTATCTATCATGAAGTGGGAGAGTGGCATGTGACGCATGACCGCCTGGTGAATTATATGCAAGCGGTGGCTAAAGCTGCTCCTGAGCGTATTAAATTGGAGAATATGGGACTTACCTACGAAGGTCGTCCGCAGGTGTTGCTGATCATCACTTCACCAAAAAATCACCAGAACCTGGAAGCCATCCGGCAGCAGCACCTACAGCTTTCCGATCCCTCCAGGTCAGCTTCGGTTAATATAGACAATATGCCTATTGTCGTGTATATCGGCCATTCCATTCATGGCAATGAGCCGAGCGGTTCCAATGCCTCGCTAGTAAGCGCTTATTATTTAGCGGCAGCTCAAGGTGTACAAATAGATGCGTTGTTGGATAATACGGTTATCTTATTCGATCCTTCTTTTAACCCGGACGGCTTGCAACGATTCTCTACATGGGCGAACCAGCATAAAAGCAAGAACCTGGTAACAGATGTTTCTTCCAGGGAGTTCAACGAAGTGTGGCCGGGCGGACGTTTCAACCATTATTGGTTTGACCTGAACCGCGACTGGTTGCCTGCAGTGCATGTGGAAAGTCAGAATCGTTTGAAATGGTTTCATGACTGGAAGCCGAATGTGTTAACCGATCATCATGAGCAGGGTAGCAATGCGACCTTCTTCTTTCAGCCCGGCGTGCCATCACGTGTGAATCCATTAACACCGGCCCGCAACCAGGAGTTGACGGATAAAATGGGTAAGTTTCATGCGGCTTATTTAGACCGCATCGGCTCGCTGTATTTTACCAAAGAAAACTATGATGATTTTTATTACGGCAAAGGCTCTACATATCCCGACATCAACGGCGGTATAGGTATCCTGTTTGAGCAGGCTTCCAGTCGCGGCCATGCACAGCAAACCAGCAATGGCATCCTGCGTTTTCCCTTTACCATCCGCAACCAATTTGTAACCACTTTATCTACATTGGAAGCCGCCCGAAATTTGCGGAAAGATTTTCTTTCGTTCCAACGCGATTTTTATAAGTCCGCTGCTGGTGAAGCCACGGCAGCAACTACAAAAGCGTATGTGTTTGGAGATGCCGCCGATAAAACCAAAACCGCCACTTTCATTACCATGCTTCGCCGTCATGGAATAGACATCTACCAAATGGCAAACAACCTGAAAGCAGATGGTGTAAATTTCGAGAAAGGTAGTGCTTACATAGTGCCTTCTAATCAGTCGCAACACCGTGTCATCCGTGCCATTTTTGACAAAACCCTGACGTATACGGATAGTCTTTTCTACGACATCACCGCGTGGACTATGCCGCTTGCGTTTGGTTTGCCTTATGCAGAATTAGGGGCTGCTCAATTCAATACGGACCTGTTAGGAAGCAAGCTTACAGAAACACCAAAAAATACGAGTGCTAATCTTACCCGAAGTGCATACGCTTATTTGTTAGAGTGGAGCGAGTTCAATGCACCGGCAGCCTTATACGAATTACAGAACGCAGGCGTCAATACACGGGTAGCAACCAATCCATTCCAAATGAATATAAATGGGGCTAATAAGTCATTTCGTTATGGCACCTTATTGGTTCCTGTTGGCATTCAAACCATGGCAAGCGATAAGGTCTTTGAAATAATTAAAGGCATTTCAGAAAAGTATGGATTGCTTTTCCATTCCATAGTATCTGGCAATGTGAGCGCCGGGAGCGACCTGGGAAGCAGCCGCTTTGTTGCCGTTACCAAACCTTCTATTGCAACCATAGCTGGACAAGGTGTTACCGCTACGGATGCCGGAGAGTTATGGCATTTGCTTGACCAGCGGTTTAATATTCCGATGTCACATTTGGAACCATCCATGTTCAACCGGATAGATATAGGCAAATACAATACAATCATCCTGGTTGGTGGCAGTTATAATGAATTGAATAAGGATAAACTAAAGACCTGGGTGCAGGGCGGTGGCAATCTCATTGTAATGGAAGAAGCTATCAATTGGGCTGTTCAATCCGGTCTGAGCACCGTAACCTTCAAACGGGCTAAGCCCTACTTAGATAGCACCGGGAATGCTACTTTACCTTATGTAGATAAAGAGCAATTAGAAGGTTCACAACAGGTGCGTGGCGCTATCTTCCGGGCAGAAGCGGATCTCACGCATCCATTGGCTTATGGTTATACGCAACCCTATGTCAGCTTGTTCAAGGCGAATAAAGTATTTATGGAACGCAGCAAAAATGCTTTTCAAACGCCGTTTGTTTATAGGGGCAACCCCTTGCAAAGCGGGTGGGTGAGCCGTCAGAATGCAGACGCTGTACGCAACTCTGCCGCGGTGGTTGTAAATGGTTTAGGCTCGGGAAGAGTTATTTCCATAGCTGATAATCCAAACTTCCGCGCCTTCTGGTTGGGCGGCACCAAGTTGATGATGAACGCTATCTTCTTTGGTAGGATCATTGATACAGGTTCTGGTGGTGCTGAAGAATAAATGGTGTAATGTTTGTACCCTTTTGTAGAAAATCATATTATGGCACAAAACAATCCACAAACTTCACAAGATCAGCAAACGCACAGTCACCAGGAAGGACAGCAGAATAATATCGCACAGCAAAATATTGGAAAAAACAACTCCCGCAGCCAGGCAGATATGAATGGCGGACGCGAAGGTCGAAACAACCAGGTGGAGACCGAAAGCGATCGCGCCAACCAAAACGAGGATGCGGACATCCGTGGTGGTAACAGCAGTATTTGATCTTTTCTTATTACTTTTTCAAAGCCATTAGAACTTCCTAATGGCTTTGTTCTTTATAAGGAATCACCGCTTTCAAATAGATCCTTTTTTTAAAAATGTTTATTCAAATTCTTTATAATCCTAACAAAAATGTGTATAAAAATCTTGCTTAAAAAGAACAGATTTTGTATCTTGTCGTCCTAATAATTGAGCACTATGATTAAAATGCAAGTAATTGGTAATCTTGGAAAAGATTGCACAGTAAACACAGTCAACGGTAAAAATGTGATCAACTTTACAGTGGCACATACCGAAAAGTACAAAGACAGTCAAGGCAACAGCCAGGAGAAAACAACCTGGGTTGATTGCGCTTATTGGACCGACCGAACAGCCGTAGCGCCTTATCTTACAAAAGGCACACAGGTATTCACGGAAGGCACTCCGGAAGTAAGAAGTTTTACCCGTGCTGACGGCACGGCAGGCGCTTCCCTTTCTATGCGGGTGCGTGAAGTGCAGCTGCTGGGTCGCAAGGGCGAAGGCGGCGGTGGCAGCTATGGGGATAACAACAATGCTTCGATGCCACAACAACGTCAGGAATCGCCTGCGGCAGCTACGATAGATGATATGTCGGATGATCTTCCATTCTAAGCAGATTGTAAGAAATAGAAAAAATGCTTCCTTCGGGAGGCATTTTTTTGGCCTTACACGACCCAGGTATAATAGTCTTCATTCGGTAATCGCGTTAGTCCATCTATCTTCGCTGGCATGAGTGATGCTGTATTTTCTTATGACCGGTTGGTTCAATTTTCAAAAGCCGTTTTTTCAAGAATTGGTTGCTCACAACAGGATGCGCAACAGGCAACCAATGTGTTGTTATCAGCAGATTTGCGGGGCATAGATTCCCACGGCATTGCTCGCCTTGGTGGCTATGTAAGATTATGGGAAGCCAAAAGGGTGAATGCTACTCCACAACTTAAAATCCTACATCAAACGCCTTCTACCGCTACGGTTGACGGAGATAGTGGCTTGGGGCTTGTTGTGGCACCAAAAGCCATGCAAATGGCTATAGACAAAGCGAAGCAAGTGGGCACGGGTTGGGTGAGCGTACAAAACAGCAACCATTTTGGCATTGCCGGTTACCACGCTATGATGGCCCTGGAAGAAGAAATGATCGGTATTTGCATGACCAATGCAAGTCCGTTGGTGGCGCCCACTTTTTCGGTAGAGCGCTTGCTGGGAACCAATCCTATTTGTGTGGCCATTCCGGCTGGAAAACAGCCGCCTTTTGTAGCCGACATGGCCACCACCACTGCTGCTAATGGTAAATTGGAAATCTTGCAACGAAAAAATGAGCAGGCTCCATCAGGTTGGATTCAAAATAGAGAGGGAGAATCTTCTACCGATCCGCATGAATTAAAAAGTGGTGGGGCTTTGTTACCACTGGGCGGAGATAAAGAGCATGGTAGCCATAAAGGATACGCATTGGGATCAGTGGTAGACATCTTTTCGGCAATATTAAGCGGAGCCAATTATGGACCCTGGGTGCCGCCGTTTCCGGCTTATGTGCCGATGCCTACAGGCATGCCGGGTAAGGGCATCGGACATTTTTTTGGAGCTATGCGTATTGATGCGTTTCGTCCAGCCGCTGAGTTCAAGCTGCATATGGATCAATGGATAGAGCGATTTAGAAATGCGAAAACTATTGAGGGATTTGATAGAGTGTTGATCCCTGGCGACCCCGAGCGGGAAACGGAAATTAAAAGGCGTAAAGATGGAATTCCATTAAATAATGCTGTTTTAGACGATATTAAGACCTTGGCTCAAAAATTCAACTTACCATCACTGTAAGTACAGGTTTTTATAACTCTTACTTGTAAATGGTCTCTGGTAGAGGAAATAGGATATATTTGTAATATCTAAACTTCTGCACATGAAAACTGTTCTGCTGTTCTTATCAGCCTTCTTCTGCTTTTATAGCCCCGTAAACGCTCAATTATTTAATAAAGCAGCTAAAGACATAAAAAAGGCGGAAGATTTTATTTCAAAAAAGCAGTATGAAGATGCTATTAAAAGCCTCGAGGCGGCTCTAGATAACAGCAAGGGTAAAGACGATTACGAAGTTTATTACTTAAAAGGATTTTGCCAGTATCAACTAAAAAAGTATGACCAGGCATTAGAGCAATTCAACTTTACCTTGGCCAAGGTTAATAGCAAACAAGTATTGCCCTCTAAACCCGATGAGTTTGTATTAAATGGGTTATTGTATCGTGCCAGAACCTATGAGGCGTTGGGTGATTATACATCCGCAATAAAAGACCTGCAGCTTCTTACTACCGGAAAAACCAAACCGGAACTGCGTAGCGAAGCATACGAAAAATGGTCGCGTAACTTTTATGAGATGGATCGCATCGCAAACCAGGACCGTGCTGAACTTATCATTGCAAAAGCAATAGAAGTAGATCCTAAAAATGCATCAGCTCTTTGTTACCAGGCAGAATTAGCCATGAATGAAAGGGGTTATGAAGAAGCGGTTAACCCTATAGAAAGAGCGATTCAACTGGAAACGGATGTGTTTGAAAAGGCCCGTTACCAGTCATTATTAGCTTTATGCAAATACAGGTTGGGGAAAAAGGAAGAGGCATTAAAAATATTTAAAGAGGCGGTTGAAACAGCACCGGAATCCACGAAATGGAAGATCTACCAGCAGCATGCCAACCTCGTCATCCTACACCATTTATATGATCCGTCAATGCTGTCACAGGCTAAGCTATGGTCGAATCGTGCCGCGATACTTTCAGAAGAGTGCAGCAATAGTATCACGTTCGCGTACATGCTGGCGCTTAATAATGACCTTACACAAGCTAAAGAAGTGATAGAGGCAACTCCAACTTGCCAAAACCCTTTGCTTCGGTTATCGAAAGACAGCTTAGGCACCTGGCTCGATGATCTCGTAAAATCTGCTAAACAGAATATTAAAGTAAAGGCTTATGGCAATAGCAGTTGGTATTATTGGGGCAGTTCAAAAGCAGGTCTTGCCGAAGGAAGAGGCAAAGCAATCAGTAAGAATTTTTTGTATGAGTTGAATAATGGGCAATTTGTAAAAGGAGAGCTGGTAGCAGGAACGTTGACCAACGTTTCTGAAGGATGGGTTTACAATGGCACATTCAAGGGGGAAACGATAGCGGGAAACGGAACGATAACGTATCCGGATGGAGAAAAGTACACCGGTAAGTTTTTGAATAACTTGCCTAATGGAAAAGGTAAATGGACCTACTCGAATGGTAGTACATATGAAGGAGACGTGGTAAACAATGTACCTGAAGGGAATGGCAAATTCTTAGGCGAAGATGGAACGGCTTATGAAGGGCAATTCAAAAAGGGAAAACCACATGGCCGGGGATACCTCACTGTAAACGGAAACCGTGAAATGGCAGAATTTACAGAAGGCGCTCGTACAGATGCTGTTTTTCTGGCACGTCAAAAGGAAGCACAGCAAAAAGCGGAAGAAAACAAAAGAGAGCAGCAGTCTCTGGCAATGCAACGCATTAAGCAAGAGGAATTAGCAAAAGCTGAAAAACGGAAAAAGACAGGCAAATTTATTGGCAAAACCTTGGCCCTTGCAGGCGGTGCTTATGCGTTGAAGCAGGCTTCAGACCTTGGGATGAGTGATTTGGACGTAACAGAACTCGGTACAGCTTTAGTCACAGACCTTCTCACGGATGGTAAAGAGAATGCCTTGATGAATACGCTGGCAGCAAAAGGGGCATCCAATTTGCAAAACCCTATAACCAATCCAGCAACACCTGGCCAGCCTAGTGGTGCAAGCGGAGCTGCTGGTGCAAAATGCGATTGTAAAAATGACCCTAAATCCATGGGATATTTGAATAAGGCAAAAGGTGGTGGAGATGCGCAAGTGATGGCTTTGTATGGGCAACGCGCATGTTATGAGTATATTCTAAAGACCTGTCCGAACGGAGCCCAGCAACAGCTTGCCAAACAAATAGCAGACGTTACAAGAGTGATCAATCAAATGGAAAACACAAAGTAATTTTTAGTGCCTGCCATTTTTAGCCGGTACATTTGCGGCTAAATTTTGGTTATGAAAGTGATGAAGTTTGGGGGAACGTCGGTTGGCAAACCGCAACGGATGTTTGAAGTAGCGCGTTTGGTGACTGGTTCCGAAGAAAGAACGATTGTAGTACTAAGTGCGGTTTCAGGAACAACGAACTCATTAGTGCACATTGGCACCTTTTTGTCTCAGGGTAATCGCCAGGGTGCGAAGGAGATCATTGACGCCTTGGAAAACCAGTACCAGGAATTTTTGAGTTTATTAGTGCAATCGCCGAAAGCCTTAAAAAAAGGAAAGGATATTTTAGAGGAGCACATGGAATTCCTGAATATCATTTTGAGGATTTCTTATAGTGAAGCATTAAGTAAAGATATTCTCGCCCAGGGCGAATTGCTTTCCACCAAGTTATTTAGTCTTTATTTAGAAGAGCAGGGTGTTCAGCATGCGTTGCTGCCTGCTTTGGATTTTATGCGGATAGACGCAAATGACGAACCTCAGGTTGAGGTGATACGGGAGCACCTGGAACAATTAGTAGAACAGCATTCAAGCACGAATTTATTTATCACCCAAGGCTTTATTTGCCGTAATGCAAAGGGAGAGGTGGACAATCTAAAGCGCGGCGGCAGTGATTACAGCGCTTCGCTGATCGGTGCGGCCCTCAATGCATCGGTTTGCGAGATATGGACGGATATTAGCGGTATGCACAACAACGATCCGCGTGTTGTTGAGAGGACGGTTCAGATCGAACAATTAAGTTTCGATGAAGCGGCGGAGTTGGCTTATTTCGGCGCTAAAATTCTGCACCCGGCTTCCATCTGGCCGGCGCAGCAATACAATATTCCGGTTAAGCTTTTAAATACGATGGAGCCGGAAGCGAAGGGCACTTTGATCAGTGCAACCGCTTCTTCAAAAGGAGTGAAGGCCATCGCTGCTAAAGACGGCATTACCGCCGTAAAGATCAAAAGCTCCCGCATGTTGCTGGCCTACGGTTTCCTGCGAAAAGTATTCGAGGTGTTTGAAAAATACCGTACGCCTATTGATATGATCACGACCTCGGAAGTGGCAGTATCAGTTACGGTTGATAATGCCAGTGCATTAGAAGACATCTGTAGAGAACTGCAGGATTTCGGGACAGTGGATATTGATAAAGAGCAAACGATTATCTGTATTGTAGGTAATGAGGTTGCTGGAGATAACAGAACGCTTCAACGCATTTTCGAAAGTTTGCAGAATATAGAAGTGCGGATGGTTTCTTACGGCGGCAGTGTGCATAACGTCTCCCTGTTGGTAGGTTCTGATAAAAAAACACAAGTGCTGCAGCAACTGAATAGCGGGCTCTTTCAATTATAGTTCCGGTTTCCGGGAAGGAACGGCTTGCTCAAAATAGATCATCCTACCCTCTTTGGAAATACCCATAACTATGATCCTGAATTGCGTGGTTATATCATTATTGTAAAACCGGATTCGTACCTGGCCGGCAGAATCAGGCACTAACTGCGGCGTCCAATAAAGAACCTGCCTGGTATCATTATCTATTGATTTATACAGCTCCGCCGTATGATCCACTAAGGGATAAGGCAGCGGTTTACGGTAACCTGCAAGTTTGGCACTCGGCATACCCCGGAATAAAACGGTTTGGCCGCCACCCCTTTTCGTATAGATCAGTAATGCGCCGTTTCCTGTCATTAGACCACCTGGATTAGAAACAAACTTTACCATGGCTACGTCATTTATAGATATCATGCTGGCATAGGATATATCAGCAATCATTTCGTCAACATAAATAGAGATAGCTCCTCCCCGGTACCGGGGCAGCATACCTAAGCCGGGAATGCGGACCCTTGCCCAATCAATTACATTATTATATCCCCCAACATTTGTTCTTGGATCTGAAAAGTCAAAAACCCTTTCATCGGCCGACCGAAACGCCGATGAGCTTAGTTTTTTGTTGAGCGCTTCTGTGGCGGATTTAATTTTCGATTTCACTATTACCTCCTGCAACTGTTTGTATCTTTTATCAACCTTCGCTTGGTTGAAATAGGCTTGCAATTGCCGCTGTAAAAAAGCCGGCACCGAGTCTTTTGGTTTGCGTGGCACGACCGTGTAAGCAGGGTTGGGCAGCTCTTCATGTAACCGCTGGAAAGTATTGTTTGATTCAAATAAGGCTTTAATAGCGTTGGCTGCCGGTCGTTTAGAATCCAGTTGATAATAAATGGTAGCAGTATCTAAAAACTGTGCGCCTTCAATATGAAAGGAAGCGGTGCTATCTGTTCGGGCTTCCGTAAAAATGATTGTTGAATCTTCCAGTTTGAAAATAAGGTTCAGTGCTTTATTCAGCTGCATCTTGCGCCCCAGGAAAACAGTGCCGGTATAGGACAAATAATTATCCGGCTGATAACGCGGCTCTGGCAACTTCGTGACTGTAAGCGTTTGCCATTGAAACCAGCGCCATTTTTCGGTCATCATCAAGGCATCTAATGCTTCGCTATGGTTGGCATCCGAAAAATAGGAGGCCGGTTTGTTCACCGGGAAAGAAATGTCTTTTAATGCAATGGCGCTTTGGAGGTTTTCTTTTGGAAGATCGGTGGATATATCCGTTACAAAAGCGGTATAGCTTTCAATTGAATTTGTATCAACGGAAAACGAAAAGCTATTCAACCCCCTTTTCTCTAAAGAAAGGGTGTCAGTTTGAACAGAAACGCTTATTGCATTTTCTGCCCTAACGAAGAAAAGACGCTCCGCTACTGCTTTTTCTTTCTCGTCAATGAGGGTCAAGTGCAAAATGCCTGTAGCCAGTTGGTTCATCGGTATCCTGGCTATTACCACAGAATCCTTTCGGGTGATTTTTGCCTGGTAAACCAATCCGTTTGACATTTGCCCGATTAGTTTATAAGAGCGGTTTTCAGGGGGCAGGCCTTTGAAAATAATCTGGCAGGTTATCTCTTCCTTTACTTGCGCCACCTGCATCGTCACGCCGCTTTTTAATACAGCTGGCAAGTTGATGGTTTGTTGATTGCCCAGATTGTCTTTTACATGAACCTGGTAGATAGCACTTGCTTCAGGGATTAAATGGAAGGCGCCAACTTCGCCATTCTGTGATGAAAAATTAAGAAGTGCTTGTGTCGAGCCCTGCTTCATAAGAACGGCTTGCCAGCTATCCGGCAGGTGCGTTTTTGTAAATAAGCGGACGGCTACTTTATGGGCAACCCCCTCCAATAGATTTCCAGATTCCGGAAAGGCATACGCAGCCCATTGCACCGGTTTCGAGATCAACCTGGTTGCCGAAGCCGGATTGTAAACCGGGATGGAACGTAGGTAAGGCAACTCGCTTCCAAAGTTTAACGACCATAATGTGTATGCCCTAATGTGATAGATTCCTTCAGGCATATTTTCTTTTAGCTTCAGGGTTCCGTTTCCTGTTCCCATGATCAAGGGAAGGATCATTTTATCCAGCAACTGCTTTTGCTGATCATAGAATTCAACGTAAAGATTGGTAGATAGATCCGACAAGCCAAAGTCAGAGAACACGTATGTTTTGAAGTAAATTGTTTCGCCGGCTATATAGTTCTCTTTATCATATTGCAGAAAGATTCTTTCGGTGGGATACTTGTCTCCGAATGCCTGTAAAGCCTGCTCGGCTTTTATCTGTGCAAAAGAAAAGCCCGCTACTAAGCAAGCTAAAACAAGGAATAAAAGTTTCTTCATGTGGCTGGTTGGTAAGCCTAAGCTATGAAATGACAATCGCACAATTTGTTAAAAAGAAAAGCCCCGGAATTATCCGGGGCTTGAAATATTTGAAAAATTTTAGATGATCAACATCGCGTCGCCATAACTAAAGAAGCGGTACTTATCCTTGATCGCTTTTTTATATGCTTCCGTCATCAGGTCATACCCTGCAAAGGCACAAGCCATAATCATCAGGCTGGTCTTTGGGAGGTGGAAATTGGTTACCAATGAATCGGCGATATTAAAGTTATACGGTGGATGAATGAATGTATTCGTCCAGCCTTCGGAAGGCTTCAATAACCCTTGCGCGGTGAAAGATGATTCCATGGCACGCATCGTTGTTGTACCGATAGAACAGATGCGGTGAGAAGTCTCTTTCGCTTTGTTCACGATCTTGCAAGCCGTTTCTTCGATCTGGTAATACTCCGCATCCATTTTATGCTTGCTAAGATCTTCCACCTCAATCGGACGGAAGGTGCCTAAGCCTGTATGCAAGGTTACTTCAGCAAAGCGTACGCCTTTGATCTCGCAACGCTTGATCAACTCGCGGCTGAAATGCAAACCGGCCGTGGGAGCCGCTACGGCGCCTTCATGCTTGGCATAAACGGTCTGGTAGCGTTCACGGTCTTCTTCATCAGGCTTACGCTTGATGTATTTTGGCAATGGAGTTTCGCCATGCTTTTCCAGGATCAAACGAAACGCTTCCGCATCGCCTTCAAACAAAAATTTAATGGTACGACCGCGGGAAGTAGTATTGTCTATTACTTCCGCAACCAGGTCTTCGTCATCTCCGAAATATAATTTATTGCCCACACGGATCTTTCTTGCGGGATCAACGATCACGTCCCACAAACGATGTTCCTTATTCAATTCGCGAAGCAAAAACACTTCGATCTTGGCGCCGGTCTTCTCTTTGCGGCCATACATTCTTGCCGGAAAAACCTTTGTGTTATTTACTACAAAAACATCCTTGTCATCAAAATACTCTAAAATGTCGCGGAAGTTGCGGTTATCCATTTGCCCGGTGCGGCGGTTGATCACCATCATTCGGGAGTCTTCACGTTTTTTTGCAGGGTTTTGGGCGATAAGATTGAGCGGAAGGTCAAACTTGAATTGCGATAGCTTCATGGGCTGTTTACTTATGTTTAGCGCCTCATGACAAGAACCTGCGGAAAGCAGTAGCGAGAGTTGTCCAAAACTCGGTCTTACGGCACCAAGGTCTGGTCATTTAGCTTTTAAGGCGGCAAAGGTAAGGTTCTGAAGGGAGAATGGAGAAGAGAAATTGAGAAAATTTTGTTAGCGGAAACCGCACTGTCATTGAATGGAAGAGCCCCCATTCAAATTAGGTATCATTTTGCAATGAATACAGTTAGTTTTTACGTTTAAAGTCACCGCGTTTCCAAGCTTTGATAAACTCTGCCCAGGCAGCAGGATCAAAGATTTTTTGCGGTGGCAACTGACCCGCATAAGTAGCGCGGGTCGCGATATTGCGAAACTGCAGGCTCGTGGCTTCACCGCCATCAGGAGCTGTTGATTGCATCAAGATTCTACGTTTGGCTACATCATTATTTTGGCGGGCAATTTCAATATCATCATCCGGTACTTTGGCGTTTACAAAATCACGCTCAAATTGCTGGCGGGAAGGACGAGGCTTAATGATGGTAGCCGGAAGGTATACGGTGTCCTCTACAAGTAATTGCACAACGCTATATTGGTTGCCTTCTATATTGCGGGGCACTTCAACCGATTTGCTTTTGTAACTGACGTGTGTGAATTCAACAATATCACCTTTTAGCACAACGATAGAAAATACGCCTTGGTTATTGGTAATGGTACCACGATTCTGACCTTTTACCATAATGCTGACTGCCGGTATGCCCACCAGACTATCCGCCGTCATCACCACGCCGTACAATTGTACGACTGAATCCTTCACCGTCTCAAACTGTGCTTTTGCCTCCATCGCACTAAGGCAAAAAAAGCAAAAGATCAAGGGTAGCATTTTCTTCATCTCTCCAAAAATAACCGCTAAATTCTACGATATGAAAAAGGGCTTTGGGGTTTGTGTTAACTTTGCGACTTCATTAACAAATAGTTGACGCATGACGAATGACGAGGTGCTAAAGGCTTTGAGCAACGTGCAGGAGCCTGATCTGGGCAAAGATTTAGTAACGCTGAATATGATCCGGGATCTCCATATTTCCGGCAATGATGTTTCGTTTACGATTGTACTGACCACTCCAGCCTGTCCGATGAAAGAGCACATGCAAAACGCCTGCATCAATGCTATAAGGATATTGGTAAATAAAGAGGCGGCTGTGACCGTGAATTTTACCTCCAGCACTACAACTATTCGTGCTGATAAAAATGCTGTTTTGCCCGGTGTAAAAAATATCATTGCGGTAGTGAGTGGCAAGGGTGGTGTAGGTAAGAGCACTGTGGCAGCGAACCTGGCGCTGGCTTTGGCAAAAGGTGGTGCAAGTGTAGGGCTGATGGATGCTGACATTTATGGGCCGAGTGTACCCATCATGTTTGGTGTTCGGGGCGAGCGCCCGATGATGACCGATGTAGATGGAAAGGCAATGATCGTTCCGCTGGAGCGCTATGGTATTCGTTTATTAAGCATCGGGTTATTGGTGGATGAAAAGAGTGCTGTAGTGTGGAGAGGCCCTATGGCAAGCAGTGCCATCCGGCAATTTATTACAGATGTGCAATGGGGCGAACTGGATTACCTGGTAATAGATATGCCACCCGGTACAGGAGATATTCACCTGACCATGATGCAAACCGCACCAGTGACAGGAGTGGTTGTGGTTACCACGCCGCAGGATGTAGCCTTGGCAGATGCAAGGAAAGGCATTGCCATGTTCAGCCAGGCGCAACTGAATGTACCTATCATTGGGCTGGTGGAAAACATGAGCTATTTCACACCGGCGGAATTGCCGGGCAGCCGCTATTATATTTTTGGAAAAGAAGGCGGCAAGCGATTGGCCGATGAATACGACCTTCCTTTTTTAGGACAGATTCCATTGGTGCAAAGCATTCGTGAAGGCGGAGATATTGGTGTGCCCATTATGGTAAGCGACGATGAAATAAGCAAGCAGGCTTTTTATGAATTTGCCGGAACGGTAGCCCGTAGCATTTCGATGCGAAATGCGCATATGCAAGCTGAAGTGATCGCCGAAGTGGTTGAATAAGGTTTGATATATACCTTAAGCATTATATTTAAACTATGAAGCCGCTCTTTTACTACCTTATAACTTTCCTGCTTTTCACTCTTCCGGTGTCCGCACAAAACAGAAAGACATTTAAGATTAATCCGGGACAAACAATAAAGGAGGCTATTCCAGTAGAAGAGGCATTGAGCTCACCGGAATTTGTGGAAGGCGTCATACAATTTAGAAATGGCGCTTATGCAAATGCCAGGCTGGTGTATAATTACCTTATACCGGGGATGCAGTTTATCAATGAAAAAGGCGATACACTCACCCTGGATAATGAGCCCGAAGTAAAGTACGCCGTTCTCCAAAAAGATACCTTTTATTATGATAAAGGTTATTATAAAGCGTTAGCTTCTTTTGATGATCAGATACTGGCAGAAAAGCGCTATTTCACTTTTTCCAACAGGGAGAGAATAGGTGCGATGGGCGTCCCTACTTCAAGCTCGATCGATACGTATAGCAATGTGAGCAGTACTACGTATTATGCGAATCTTGTTGCAAAAGAAATCATTACGCTTTCCAAATACAAGTACCTCTACATTGGTGACCGGTTCAATCATTTTACCATTGTCAATAAGAAAGGATTAATGGAAGTTTTTCCGGGAAAGGAGAAGGCCATACTGGATTATATAAGGGATAATAAAGTGGATTACTCTGATGCAGATGCGATAAAAAAGCTGCTACTTCATTTTAAGAAAGCGAAATAAGCACAAATTTTTTATGTACAACCTTCCTTATTATAAAGAAAAAGACAAGGGTGTCGTTTTGGATTTTATGCGGAAGTATCCCTTCGCATTTGTAGCAGGTTGCGCTGCTGATGGGAAACCGGTAGCTACGCAATTGCCTTTTCTCATTGAAGAACGGGACGAAAAACTATTTCTTTGCGCCCATGTGATGCGGCAAACAGACCATCATAAGGCGTTTGAGCAGCATCCGGATGTGTTATGCGTTTTTACAGGTCCGCACACTTATGTAAGTGCCACCTGGTATGACAACCCGTCACAGGCTTCCACCTGGAATTATATGTCGGTGCATGTGCAGGGAATAGTGCGGTTTCTTGGCGAAGACGGATTAGTGGATATGTTGCAAAAAACGAGTTTGCATTTTGAAAACAACAATCCGCATTCATCTACAACCTTCGATAATTTGCCCGCCGATTACACCCAGAAACTAATGAAGGCAATTGTGGCTTTTGAGGTAGAAGTCACGGGAATCGATACTGTATTTAAGCTTAGCCAGAACCATGATTCTAAAAGCTACCAAAACATTATTGAAATGCTGGCAGAGGGAGACGGAGATGCTCAAGCAGTTGCTATGGAAATGAAGAACAGGAAAGCGAAACTATTTGGTTAAGCCAAGCCAGTCGTAAGCATTTTTGTAAAGCAGTTTCTCTGCCGGCTCTTTATCTAAATTCAGTCTTTCTATCAGTTCACCTGGTCGGTGTTCCCCTAACGGAAACGGATAATCAGAACCAAGACAGATCTTGTCATCGGTCATACTTTCTCTTAAAAAGCTGAAAGCTTTTTCATCATGCACAAGGCTGTCTACCCAAAACTTCCCGAGGTAATCTCGTGGGTTCACCGTATTGTCTATTTGAACCAGGTCCGGACGAACCGCATAACCATGTTCTATTCGCCCAAGCGTATAAGGAAAAGAGCCGCCTCCATGCGCAAAAGCGATCCGAAGCTTTGGAAATTTTTCTAAGATCCCACCAAAAATGATGGAGCAGATAGCACGGGTTGTTTCGGCTGGCATACCTACCAGCCAGGGCAACCAATAGCTCTGCATATCGCTTTCACCCATCATTTCCCATGGATGAATGAATAAGGAGCAACCCAGCTTTTCCGCGGCTTCAAAAAAGGGAAGAAACTGCGGATCACTTAAGTTTTTCCCGTTAATATTCGTTCCGATCTCCAATCCCGGAAGTTGCAGCTCACCCATGCAACGCTCCATCTCTCTTAAAGCTAAATCTACGTCTTGCATGGGCACTGTTCCCAAGCCAATAAATCGCGATGGCTCGCCAGAAACGGTTTCTCCAATATGATCATTAAAAAAGCGGGAGGTCTCTAAGCTGTCTGCAGGTTTCGCCCAGTAATTAAAAAGCACCGGAATTGTAGAAAGCACCTGGATCGTTACATCGGTTTCATCCATTTCTTTTAGACGCACTTGGGGCAAAAAACAATTGTCCTCCACTTCGCGGAAAAGGGTATCGCCTTTCATCATGCAGGCCCTACAGTTGCGATGCTCTAAATGAATGAATTCACCATAACCGAATTTCTTTACCCAATTGGGCATCTTTTCGGGCATTATGTGGGTGTGGATGTCGATTTTCATGTTGAGAACGCAGATTATTATGATGTTGATGATAGGTTAAGTTTCTTGTATTCTTTAGAGAAGACTTTGCGTTTGCACTGCGCGGCTTTTCCAAAATTTAAGAGTAAGCGACCTCAATGTTAGTTGCTTTCAGGTAATTTGTCAATTGTGCTTCGTTTTCGGAACATAAAGATTCTGCTGCTTTGATTTCTATGATGACTCGATTGTCTGCAATAATATCAGCTAAGTAATAACCAACTTTTTCTTCGTTGTAATAAACGTCAATCGCCCATTGTTTTCGACAGGCTATACCTGCCTTCCTGAGTTCTATTAAAAGTGCATTCTCATAAACCTTTTCTAAGATCCATAGCCCAATACATTATAAGCAGTATAAAACATTTAATTCTTTTGGAAGTAGATCCGAATGTAAATAGTTATCAGCCATAACCAATAATTCAAGCCGTTTAAATCATCATAATCATAACAATCAGCGTTCTACTTTAGACCGGCCGTTCCATCACCTCTCCGCAGTTCTTACAAGTGCATAATTCTTTGTTTGAATAAAATCGCTCCATAATCGGAGGCAGCTGCTTCACGATGTCTTTCACAAACGCGTATTCTTCATAGAGTTTGTTACCGCAGTTCTCGCAAAACCACATAAAAGCATCTTCCTCATTCTCCTCCTCGTTCCGGATCTTTTCAATCACAAGTCCTACCGTTCCGGCGCCGCGCTGCGGTGAGTGTGGTGTATTTGGTGGTAGCAAAAACATATCACCTTCATTGATCGGAATGTCCTTGGGCTGCCCATCATCAATGATCTTCAAAACAATATTGCCTTCCACCTGGAAATAAAGCTCTTCGCTTTTATTGTAATGATAATCCTTGCGGGCATTGGGGCCGCCTACCACCATCACTATAAAATTTTCCGCATTCTTATACACGCATTGATTGCCCACTGGCGGTTTTAACAGGTCGCGGTGTTCGTCAATCCAGCTTTTGAGGTTAAAAGGAGCGGTGACAGCCATAACATTTTTTTGATTGATGTAACGGGCAATAGCGCCCTGATGAAGCTGCAGTGGCGTCGCACACTTGTACGGCAGGAAGAATGTTGGGCAAGTAGAACCGACGTCTCTGAAACTGCGGTCAAATTACAACAAAAGGGTTTAAGTTTGGCTCCATGAATTTATCGCTGAAGGGGAAAACGGCCGTTATTGGTGGCAGCAGCCAGGGCATTGGCCGCGCAGTGGCCGACGAGTTGGCCAAATTGGGAGCCACCTGCATTTTGCTGGCTCGTGATGAACAGCGCTTGGCAGATGCCGTGTTTTCGCTGCGCACCGCCGCCGGGCAAACACATAGCTATCATTCAATTGATTTTGGCGATGCCGCCGCGGTGGAGTCGCTTATCCAAGAGATTATTGCGCAGGGGCCGGTGCATATTTTAATAAATAATACCGCAGGTCCGGCTGCAGGACCAATTGTAGATGCCACGGCTGACCAGTTCCTGGATACCTTTCAGCGCCACCTGCTTATCAACCACCTGCTCACCACCGCTGTGCTGCCTGGCATGAAAAGCGAAGGCTACGGCCGGATCATCAATATCATATCCACCTCTGTTAAAGTGCCGCTAAAAAACCTCGGTGTTTCCAATACCATTCGTGGTGCCGTAGCATCCTGGGCAAAAACAATGGCGAATGAAGTAGGGCAGTTCGGCATCACTGTTAACAATGTATTGCCGGGCGCTACCAAGACTAGCCGGTTGGAAGCCGTGCTTAATAGCACGGCACAAAAAAAAGCTCAGTCTATCGAGGAGGCAAGTGCCGAAATGATGGCTGAAATACCGGCGAAGCGGTTCGGCGAACCCGAAGAGATTGCCGCTGTTGCTGCTTTCCTGGCTTCACCGGCAGCGGCTTACGTAAATGGCGTCAGCATCCCGGTGGATGGCGGAAGAACCGGCAGTATCTAAATTTGAACGCAGATCGTTGGTCTGCGCTGCTCTTAATAATCATAAAATCAGCGTTCCAAATAATGGATCTATCCATACCATATCAGTTGCAAAATTTTATCGGAGGTATATGGGCAGCACCATCTTCTGATAAATATTTAGACAATATCAATCCCGCCACTGGAGAGAAGTGGGGTGAGATCCCGGACAGCGATGCGGCAGATATTGAAGCCGCCGTAGTAGCTGCCAAATCTGCTTTTCTGAAATGGTCGGTGACACCAGCCGAAGAGCGATTTACCATTCTCAATCGAATCGCTACTTTAATAGAGGAGAATCTAGAAGCATTGGCTTTAGCGGAAACAACGGATAATGGTAAGCCACTGTGGTTAAGCAAGCGGGTAGATATTCCAAGAGCATCCGCCAATTTTCGGTTCTTCGCTACCGGTATCATGCATTTTTCTGCTGAAAGCCACTCGATGGAAGATAAGGCGATCAACTATACCATTCGGCAGCCGGTTGGTATAGTTGGCTGTATTTCTCCCTGGAACCTGCCGCTTTATCTTTTTACGTGGAAGATAGCACCGGCACTTGCTGCCGGCAATTGCGTCATCGCTAAACCTTCCGAGGTAACACCTGTTACGGCTTATTTACTAAGCAGGATCTGCAAAGAAGCAGGTTTGCCAGACGGGGTCTTAAATATTGTTCATGGTCGGGGAGAAACCTGCGGCGAAGCCATTGTAAAACATCCACTCATTAAAGCGATTTCGTTCACAGGCAGCACAAGAGCCGGAGCGCATATTGCTTCTGTCGCGGCGCCTATGTTCAAGAAACTTTCTTTGGAGTTGGGTGGTAAGAATCCAAACATCATTTTTGCCGATTGCGATTGGGGTAAGATGATGCGAACCACTATTCAATCATCCTTTGCTAACCAAGGCCAAATCTGTTTGTGCGGCTCCCGGATATTGGTAGAAGCATCGGTCTATGAACGATTTAGGAAAGAGTTTGTTGAAAAGGTGAAAGCACTTACTGTTGGCGATCCATTGTCAGATGACTCCAGGCAAGGAGCATTGGTTAGTCAACTGCATTTTGATAAAGTAAGAAATAGCATTGCTAAAGCAAAAGAAGAAGGTGGTATTATCCTGTGCGGGGGAAATGCGGTCAAACCAGAGGGGCGGTGTAGGAATGGCTTTTTTATTGAGCCAACTGTTATCGAGGGCTTGGGCTGCGAATGTCAAACGAACATGGAAGAAATATTCGGACCAGTGGTTACACTACAAAGCTTTAGTACGGAAGAGGAAGCATTGCAACTCGCAAATGCCTGCAACTATGGCTTATCCGCTACTATCTGGTCGCAGGATATTTCGAAAGCAAACCGGGTTGGCGCTAAAGTAGAAGCCGGTATCATTTGGATTAATTGCTGGCTATTGCGTGACCTGCGAACACCTTTTGGAGGAATCAAGAATAGTGGCGTAGGAAGAGAAGGAGGCTGGGAAGCGCTTCGTTTCTTTACAGAAGCCAGAAATATTTGTGTGGAGATTTAGAACACAGATCATTATGATGCTGATGATCTGTGCCTGCCTTAATAATCATAAAAATCAGCGTTCCAAACTATGTCAATTATTACAACCGATGCAGCCGCAAAACCATTAGGCGCTTACCCGCATGCACGCAAAGTGGGAAACCTTTTATTCCTTTCTGGTATTGGCTCACGGTCGGCTAAAGACAATACAATACCCGGATTGGCGCAGGATGCAGAAGGCAATATCATATCGTATGACATAGCAGCCGAATGCCATTCTGTATTTGCCAATGTAAAAGCAGTGCTGGAAGTAAGTGGGAGTAGTTGGGATAAAATGGTGGATGTAACCGTTTACCTGACTAATATGAAGGCTGACTTCCCGGTTTATAATCAAATCTATGGAGAGTACTTTGAAAGTGTGCAGGCTTGTCGCACAACCGTAGAAGTAAAAAGCCTGCCAACGCCCATTGCCATTGAATTAAAAGTGATTGCTACAATTGATTAAAATGACATTTGAGAACACCATTGATTTTTCTTTGGAACAAGATCGCCTCGATCCATTGCGTGATTTTCGAAGCCAATTCTATATTCCAAAACATGAGGGTAAAGAGGTTATTTATTTTACCGGCAATTCGCTGGGATTGCAACCAAAGACCACCAGGGAATACATCAATCGTGAGTTAGAAGATTGGGCGGAGCATGGCGTGGAAGGACATTTCAGGGCTCGTAGCCCCTGGTATTCCTATCACGAATTGTTCAATGTTCAAGTAGCGCATATTGTGGGAGCATTACCCGATGAAGTGGTGGCGATGAACCAACTGACGGTCAACCTCCATGTGCTCTTAACAACCTTCTATCGCCCTACTTCGGAACGATATAAAATTATCTGCGAGGCAAAAGCTTTTCCTTCTGACCAATATGCATTGGAAAGCCAGGTGAGATTGCATGGGCTGAATCCGGATGAAGTTATTATAGAAGTAGCTCCACGAGAAGGAGCTTTCACCATCCAGGAGGAAGATATTATAGCTGCCATTGAAAAGCATGGCGATAGCATATCGGTCGTGCTATTTGGCGGTGTGAACTATTATACCGGCCAGGTTTTCGATATGCAAGCCATTACAGCCGCGGCACATAAAGCCGGCGCCTACGCAGGCTATGACCTGGCACATGCGGCAGGGAATATTGAATTGAAACTGCATGATTGGAACGTGGACTTTGCCTGTTGGTGCAGCTATAAATATTTAAACTCCGGCCCCGGCGGTGTAGCAGGGGCCTTTATTCATCAAAAGCATATCACCAACATAGCATTGCCGAGAATGGCTGGTTGGTGGGGATACACCAAAGAAAGCCGGTTCCAGATGAAGTCCGGTTTCCAACCCATACCCACCGCGGAAGGATGGCAGATGAGCAATGCACCGGTCCTGTCAATGGCGGCACACAAAGCGGCACTGGATATTTTTGAAAACGCTGGAATGCAAGCCCTGACGGAGAAGAGCTTGAAGCTCACCAAGTATCTATTTTATATTCTTGACGAGATCAATAAAGAGCAAGAGCATAAGGTTATTGAAGTGATCACACCGAAGAAGCCTGGGAAACACGGTTGCCAGGTATCGATACTCATGCTGGAAAGAGGCAAGGAAGTTTTTAATGCCTTGACGGAGCAGGGCGTTCTGGCCGATTGGCGTGAGCCAAATGTAATACGGGTGGCACCCGTGCCGTTATACAATACATTTGAAGATGTTTGGAAATTCGGCCACATTATTCAAACCATACTAAACAGCTAAATGAAGAAAGAAGTTGTAATAATCGGGGCGGGTTTGGTTGGCTCTTTGCTTTCTATTTATTTGGTCAAACGGGGTTATAAGGTCACCATCTACGAGCGGCGTGGCGATATGCGCAAGCAGCAAGTGGAAGCAGGACGCTCCATTAATCTTGCACTAAGCGACCGTGGCATCAAAGCCTTGACGGAAGTAGGCATTATTGATAATGTGATGCAGATCGCCATCCCGATGCATGGCAGGCAGATACATAACCTGGATGGCTCGCAAGCCTATCAGCCTTATGGCAAGGAAGGGCAGTTTATCAACTCGGTTTCCCGCCGCGACCTGAATAGTATGCTGATGAACCTTGCAGAAAATGAAGGTGTCAACTTCCATTTTAACTATGCGCTTCTCGAAGTAGATTGGAAAGAAAAAGTTGTTGGTTTCAAAAATGGCAGTGAGCAACCAACTTCCAACTTCCAACTTCTCTTCGGAGCTGATGGTGCTTATTCGGCTACGCGGCTGGCGCACATGCTGCAACACCAGAAGTTCGAGTACAGCCAGCATTATATTGATTGCGGCTATAAAGAATTATCCATACCCGCAGGAGAAAGGCGAAGCTTTTTGCTGGAAAAAAATGCACTCCATATCTGGCCTCGTAAAGAGTACATGCTGATCGCTTTGCCGAATACAGACGGAAGTTTTACAGGCACGCTTTTCTTTCCCTTCGAAGGGGAAACCTCTTTTCAAAAACTAACCACCCCCGAATCCGTTAATACTTTCTTTGCATCAACCTTTCCTGATATTGTAAAGCTCATTCCGGACCTCACGCAACAATTTCTTGCTAACCCGACTGCTTCCTTGGTAACCGTCAAATGCTTTCCGTGGATACGGGAAGATTCCTTCTCGCTCATTGGTGATGCTGCACATGCTATCGTTCCTTTTTTTGGACAAGGCATGAATGCCGGTTTTGAGGATTGCAGTGTGTTGAATAGCTTGATGGAACGCCATAATGAAGACTGGAGTACGATACTGAACCAGTTCCAGGAGTTACGCAAGCCCGATGCTGATGCCATTGCGGACTTGGCCGTCACCAACTTTACCGAGATGAGGGAGCGCACCGCTGACCCTAAATTCCTGCTCCAAAAAAAGATTGAAGCAAAGCTGCACCAGCGGCATCCTGATAAATGGATACCTGCTTATTCGCAGGTGACCTTTAGCCCCGGGATTCGTTATAGCGAAGCATTCCGCAACAGTCAGCGTCAGGAAAGGATCATGCAGCAGATAATGCAGCAGGAAGGCATTGAGGATTGTTGGGATAGTGATGAAGTGGAGCAGGCAATTCTGGAAAAACTGGAACGCAGATCATTATGATAATTAAGATCAGTACCAATCATCACCATCATAAAAATAAGCGTTCCCCTATCTTGGCCCTATGAATCGTAAGCAACTGGTAGATCAGATCTTTTCAAAGGGCACATATCTGTGCGTTGGACTGGATACAGACCTGTCTAAAATCCCGGTTCATTTGCGGGAGCATCCCAATGCTTTGTTCGAATTCAATCGCCAGATCATTGATGCCACCAAAGACTTTTGCGTCAGTTATAAGATCAATACGGCTTTCTATGAAGCTTATGGAGTGAAGGGGTGGCAAGCCTTGGAAGAAACGGTGAACTATATACCGGACACGCATTTTACGATAGCCGATGCCAAGCGTGGCGATATTGGCAATACCTCGGCACAATACGCCAAAGCTTTTTTTGAAACCTTAGCTTTTGATTCGATCACGGTGGCCCCCTATATGGGAAGTGACAGCGTAAAACCGTTCCTCGAATATGATGGCAAATGGACGATTCTTTTAGGACTGACGTCTAATACAGGGGCTAAGGATTTTGAATTGCAACAAGTGGTGACTACAAAAAAAGCTTCGGAAGAAAATATTCATACAGCGCAGCAGCATACCAGCTTTTTATACGAAAAAGTTTTGGTTGACGCAAGCGGGTGGGGCAATACAGACAACCTGATGTTTGTAATTGGTGCCACGCAGGCCGACCAATTTGCAGCCATACGAAAGCTCACACCAGAACATTTTTACCTGGTGCCCGGCGTTGGTACGCAAGGAGGAAGCCTCCGCGATATTTCCGAACAGGCACTGATCAAAGACTGCGGGTTGCTGGTAAACGTAAGCCGCGCTATCATCTATGCATCAGAGGGCGAAGACTTTGCCACCGAAGCGGGCGCCATCGCCCAACAATATGCTATTGAAATGAAAGCTTACCTGGACGGCCTTTCTCGCAATTAAAAACGATTGCATGGCAAAGGACTGAGCTTTTGTGCTGGCTTGCATTCACTATTTCTCATATTCATTTTGAATTTTGTATTTCTCTCCTCATCCTTACCTTAACTTTCAGTCCCTAATTCTTTACATGCACATGAAAAAATTGACCTCGCTTTTTAGCGCCGTGCTGCTTTTTGCAATCGCCAGCGCTCAAACCCCTGTTACCAAGGCCAACTATTCCGCTGCTGCCCGCTATTCTTCTAAGAAGTTGGATAAGCTTGTATTCAGCACTTCTGTTGACCCGCATTGGTTGAAAAATTCTGATCGCTTTTGGTATGTTTATGAGACACCATCCGGTAAGAACTGGTATATCGTTGACCCTGCCAAAGCTGAGAAAAGATTGCTATTTGATAATGAAAAGCTGGCCGCACAATTGACCGCCATTGTAAAAGACCCGATGGATGCGCAACATCTTCTGATTGACAGCATGCGGTTCGTGAGGGATGAGAACTGGATCCAGTTTGAGGTGAAAAGCACGGAAGAAGTGGAGCGCAAGGACACTACGGTGAAGAAAGGTACACCGCCAGTAAAGGAAAAGAAGGTCTATTATTTTGAGTACAATATAGCCAATGGCCAACTAGTGCAGTTGTCTGATTTTAAAAAACCAAAACGCAACCTGCGCTGGGCCTCTATCTCACCGGATGGACAAACGATACTGTTTGTAAAGAAGTCTAACCTCTATTGGATGGACCGGGCAAACTATGAGAAAGCGTTAATTAAAGAAGATGATTCCACTATTGTTGAAACGCAGATCACCAAAGATGGCGTTGAGAATTTTGGATATGGACCGGAAGGGTTGGAGAACAACGTAGATAAAGAGAAGAACAGGAATAAGCGCAAGTCCACCTTCGTTTACTGGAGCCCCGACTCTAAGCATTTTGCAATGGTGCGCTCTGATAATCGTGCAGTAATGGACATGTGGGTTATTAATAGCATTGGCGAGCCACGTCCTACCATTGAAACATATAAATACGCCATGCCCGGCGAGAAAGAGCAGCCGATCCAGTATGCGCTTCTTTTCAACAATGCTTCTAAAACGGCAAGGGAATTGGCCATCAAGCAATTCAAAGACCAGGACATTAGCATTTATGGCGCACCTCAATTACAAAGCACCCGCGATGATGACTGGCGGCCGCTGCGTTGGTTAGGTGATGACGGAAAGTTCTATTTCACCCGCACCAGCCGCGACCTGAAGCGTATTGATCTTTGCTCGGTGGATATTGCAACTGGCGAAGTGAAAACATTGGTTCCTGAGCGTTCAAACACTTATGTGGAAACCCGCCGTCCCGGTATCGTTAACGGCGGTAAGGAGTTGATCCAGTGGAGCGAACGCGACGGTTGGGCACATCTTTATTTATACGAAGGCAACGGCACCTTGAAAAATCAGATCACATCCGGTTCGTATCATGTGGAAAATATTACAGGTGTAGATGAAAAGAAGCGTGTCGTGTACTTCAGTGCTAATGGCCGTGAAAAGGGTGAGGATCCTTACTATCACCACCTGTACCGCGTCAATTTCGATGGCAGTGGTTTGCGGTTGCTGAACGCAGGTGACTATGAGCACGATATGAGCATGAACGATGACGAAACGTATTTTGTCGATAATTTCTCCCGTGTAAATGCGGCACCGAAAGCGGTATTGTACAATGCAGAAGGCCGCAAGGTCATGGACCTTGAAGCCACCGATATTAGCTCGCTGCTCGCAACCGGCTACCGTTATCCACGTACTTTTAAAGTGAAAGCAGATGATGGCGTTACCGATTTGTTTGGCGTGATGTACCTGCCGTTCAATTTCGATTCTACTAAAAAATATCCTGTTATTGATTATGAATATCCGGGCCCGCAAGTGGAAGGCGTGAACCAGAACTGGAGCCGCAGCATGGATCGTAAAGAGCGCCTGGCGCAGTTGGGTTTTGTGGTGGTGACCGTCGGTAACCGCGGCGGACACCCGGCACGCAGCAAGTGGTATCATAATTATGGCTATGGTAATCTTCGCGATTATGGACTAGCTGATCAGAAAGGCGCTATCGAGCAATTAGCTGATCGTCATTCTTTTATTGATATTGATCGTGTAGGCATTCATGGCCACTCCGGTGGTGGCTTTATGAGCACGGCGGCCATGTTGGTTTATCCCGATTTCTTTAAAGTGGCGGTGTCTTCTTCCGGCAACCATGATAATAGCATCTACAACCGCTGGTGGAGCGAGAAGCACCATGGCGTGAAAGAGCAGATAGGAGAGAAGGGCGATACCACTTTCGCATACAGCATTGATAAGAACCAGGACCTGGCAAAGAACCTGAAAGGCCACCTGATGCTGACCACCGGTGAGATAGACAACAATGTGCATCCGGCCGGCACGATGCGTATGGTGAATGCCTTTATCAAAGCCAATAAGCGATTTGATCTGGTCATACTTCCGGGTCAGCGCCATGCTTACGGCGATATGACGGAGTATTTCTTCTGGCGAATGGCTGATTATTTCTCCCAGCATTTAATGGGTGATACGAATTTGCCCGATGTAGACATTGTAGAAATGAATCGAGAGATCGAGCAGACAGGACCCAAGAAGCGGTCATAAATGTATAAAAAACACCGGCATATACCGGTGTTTTTATTTGTATTAATATCAATTATCTTAGTGGACGATTATCATCGATGAGCAACAAAATAATTATCGGCGTTCTGATATTAGTAGCATTTTGCATTTTATGTTGTCAACAGCCAGTTCGGAAAAAAGAGGTTAATCATACATCCGACAACATAAAAAATAATGGAAGTCGGAACTCTATTTTTAGAGATTCTAATATCGAAGAAGATTCTTACAGCTTTGAATATCAGGGTAGGCAGGTTGACAGTATTCTTAAAAAAGCATTAGTGTTAGCTGATCAAAACAAAACAAAAGCTTCCTTTCAAAAAGGCTATGAGGAAATTACAAAGGATGGCATAGTGCAAGTCAATGTAGATATGGTTTATGGGCACCTTTTTAACCAAAATGTCAAGCACTTACTGATCAGGGGTCATTCAGGGTTGGGCACGAATCTTTCAATTTATTTGTTAAAGTTCAACAGCTTCATTCCTGTTTTAGATACTGTCATTGAAGGTCATGATTATATTAAAGATACAATCAGGGATGTAAATGGCGACCGGCAAAAGGATTTCTTGGTGCATACTTCCTCAGGCTGCTGCAGGCGGAACGTCTACAATGTTTATTTATACCAACCGTCATCTAAAGGGTTCGCTAGCAATTATTTTTTTATGAATCCAACATTTTATCCTGCCGAAAAAGTAATTAGAGGGGTGGAGTATGGACATTCCGGGGAAGCTCCTTTATACAAATACAAATGGAATGAGTTCAAAGTAGATACGATCGAATATATTTATCCAAACATGGAAGACACACGTGACCAGACCTATTATAAGACTATCCGCTTCCGATATACAAGGCCAAATATTCGTAAAGTAATTCTTAAAAAGATCCCGAAGGAGTATCTGAATGTCGATGATTTTGATTGGTTTCAGGCTTATTAACATTCGTAATGGTAGTTGTAAGCTTTCTCTATAATATTTTAACGCAACGGGCAAGGCAATAATTAAGTCTTCATTTAAGTTTTAGGCGTAGATATTCTTTCACCATGATTTATCTGTCAGCGTTGATCTTGTTTTTCTCCCCTTTCGCTGGTGCATCACCAGACATGCCAATGCCAGTCGCAGTGATTAGTGGGATGGCGCCCACAACGCTTGATAAAACCCTCCTGCTTAAATTAGTAAACGAGGCCCGCGGCAAAGGCGTACAATGCGGCGATGTCTGGTATCCACCTGTTGCGCCACTCTCCTGGAACATTCAACTGGAAGCCGCCGCAACGCTTCACAGTGCCGACATGTTCCGTAAAAAATACTTCAGCCATATAGAAGATGATGGCTCCACTGCCAATACCCGCATCGAAAAGGCCGGCTATATCTGGATGACCTATGGTGAGAATATTGCCTTTGGTTATGCCACTGAAAAAGATGTAGTGGATGGCTGGTTGAAAAGTCCCGGTCACTGCAAGAACATCATGAACAAAGCCTTCAAAGAAGTCGGCATTGGCAGGGTAGGCGATTACTGGACGCAGGATTTTGGCTCGAAGTAGTTTCCTTATCTATCAGCTAATTCGCTAATTCCCCTTTCAGCTAATCCCGTTCCCACCTTACTTTTGCCACCTATGGCAACCGATCAATTTGTTTCCCCGGATTATTATGGCGTTGATGAATTGCTTTCCGATGAGCACAAGCTTATTCGCGAAACGGTTCGCAATTATGTAAAGAAGGAAATCTCTCCCATTATTGAAGATTATGCGCAGCGGGCAGAATTCCCGCAACAGATCGTAAAACAGCTGGGCGATCTTGGTTGTTTTGGCCCCACTGTACCCCCTGAATATGGCGGTGGGGGATTGGATTATATCTCCTATGGACTAATGATGCAGGAGTTGGAGCGCGGTGATAGCGGCGTTCGTTCAACCGCATCTGTGCAAGGTTCGTTAGTGATGTATCCGATCTATGCGTACGGCTCCGAAGATCAGCGCATGAAGTACTTGCCGAAACTCGCTTCCGGTGAGTGGTTGGGGTGTTTTGGCTTAACAGAGCCGGATCATGGAAGCAATCCATCGGGCATGCTTACCAATATAAAAGACGCCGGCGATCATGTGATACTGAACGGCAGCAAAATGTGGATCTCCAATGCGCCGTATTCGCAAGTGGCGGTTGTTTGGGCGAAGGACGAAGCGGGAGACATTCGTGGATTGATAGTAGAACGAGGTATGGAAGGCTTTTCTACACCTACCACGCATGGCAAATGGAGCCTGCGGGCATCGGCTACCGGTGAGCTGGTATTTGATAATGTAAAGGTGCCTAAAGAGAATATTTTCCCGAATGTAAAGGGCTTGAAAGGTCCGCTGGGTTGCCTGAGCAAAGCCCGGTACGGTATCTCCTGGGGTGCTTTAGGTGCGGCAATGGATTGTTATGATACAGCGCTTCGGTATAGCAAAGAGCGCATACAATTTGACCGTCCGATTGGTGGCTTCCAGTTGCAGCAGAAGAAGCTCGCAGAGATGATAACGGAGATCACCAAAGGCCAATTATTGGTGTGGCGCCTGGGTGTATTGATGAATGAAGGTCGCGCTACGCCCCAGCAGGTTTCTATGGCCAAGCGCAACTCCTGCGAGATCGCTGCGAACATTGCCCGCGATGCCCGCCAAATGCTCGGCGGCATGGGTATCACCGGCGAATACAGCATCATGCGTCACATGATGAACCTGGAAAGTGTGATCACCTATGAAGGCACGCATGATGTGCATTTGCTGATTACCGGAATGGATGTGACGGGTTTGAATGCGTTTAAGTAATTCTATGAAAATCTTCTTCATCGGCTTCATGGGCTGCGGCAAAACGCACTGGGGAAAAGCCGTAGCGCAAAAGCTCGGGCTCCCGTTTTTTGACCTCGACGCCAGGATCGAAGAAGACGCTGGCAAAACGGTTTCCCAAATTTTTGAAGAAAGTGGTGAAGAGTATTTCCGGATGCTGGAAAAAGAAGTGCTGAACCTGCTTACCGAAAGCCACGAAACTTTTGTGATGGCGACCGGCGGCGGAACGCCCTGCTATTACAATAACATCGACTATATGAATGCGAAAGGCACCAGCGTTTGGATCAACTGCTCAGTGGACTGCCTGCACAGCCGATTACTAAAAGAGAAAGCCCACCGGCCCCTGATTGACGATCTGGATAATAAAGGGCTACGCTCTTTTATCGTCAAAAAGTTTGGCGATCGTAAGATCTTTTACCAGCAAGCTTCTATTATACTAAATGAGGACGACGTGCAACTGGACTCATTGATTGACCGCATCTTCCATCCTTCAAAATAAACTATGCATAAGACCTTCTTAATAATCGCTTCTTTGTTAGCTGCCCTTGGTGTGGCATTGGGGGCCTTTGGTGCTCACGGGCTAAAAAAGATCGTTCCGCCCGAAACGGTGAACACCTTCCAAACAGGCGTACAGTACCAGATGTACCATGCCTTTGCACTTTTCATTGTCGCCATAGTATATGAGCGGTTTGCCAATGCCTATGTCTCCAATGCGGGCTGGTTCTTTTTTAGCGGCATTATACTTTTCTCCGGGTCGCTTTATGTGTTGACGCTGCTAAAAGCTACCAACAAAGTAGGACTTAGCGGCATTGGCGCCATCACGCCTATTGGCGGACTGCTTTTCATTACAGGCTGGGTTTTGCTGCTCCTGGGAATTCTACGCAAATAATTCCTTATTTTTAGCCACGGCCCGCCACCGGCCGCTATTGCAACGAACTCAAACCTATATTTGTCCTATGGCTAACAGGCTAAAAAAACCTATTGTAGAAGCACCACCTGCCGAAGAGATCATTGAACCTAAAACCGAAGCGCCGGTCAGGAAAAAGACCGCGCCGAAGCCTGCGCCTGCCCCTCCGGCTGAGAAGTTTAAAAAGGACCGCGAGGAATCCATCGATTTTAAAAAGCTGGCAAAAGACGAACGCACCTGGAAGATCATGGGTACTGTTTCGCTGCTCATTTCTATTTTTCTTTTTATTGCTTTTATCTCTTATTTCTTTACCTGGAAGGAAGACCAGGACCGTGTACTCAATAACGATGCGGCTTTTCTTTGGGAAACCGATGCTACTTACCGTGTTTCTAATCTTTTAGGAAGGTTAGGCGCCTATATCTCGCACTTTTTCATCTATCGTGGATTTGGAGTGGCGTCGCTCCTGTTCTGCACCTTCTTTTTCGTGGTGGGCATCAACCTGCTGTTCAACCGCAAGGTCTTCTCCATCTGGCTAAACCTCAAATATGTCACGTTTGGCTTATTGATAGCATCGGTGGCTTTTGCTTTTATGCTGCCCTCGCACTATGAAGGTGGCTATGAGTTTCCGTTTGGCGGACGTGTAGGCAACATGGTCTCCAACTGGCTGACCGGCTTCCTGGGTTCTGTAGGAACCGCGGCCCTTTTATTAGTGGTTGGCGCCTCCTATCTTATCTGGCAGTTCAACCCGGTGTTTAAAATGCCGCAACGGAAGATCCGCCTGATAGATGATGAGGATGAAGAGGAGTTTGCTACAGAAGGTAAAGTCTCAAAAGAAGCGGTGAGCCCGGTGATCTTATCCGAAGAAGAAGCAAACGAAACCAGGGAGGAAAAACGCAACGCCCTGAAAGGCGAAGGCGCCATGTTGTTCACACCAACGGTGAACGATGCCTATGCCAACGGGTATGAGATGATTGAAAAGGACGAGGAAGAAGAAGAGATTGCCGAAGAATCCGACGAAGCTCATTTTCATGAAGAAGAACAGCCGCAGGATGCGGAGATCATTGCCGATTTATTGCACAAGCACGAAATGGACCTCCCGGAAGAACAGCCTTTCGTAGTGCCGCCACCCCGCCAAGTGCCGCCGCCAACCAATCTTGAACTGGAAATAAAAATAGCGGAGCCCGAGCCGGAGGAAGAAGTGGTGCGCCAGAAAGGCTATGGCGACCTGCCGGCGTATGAACCCACACTTGACCTGCGGGATTATAAATACCCGACGATTGACCTGCTGGATATCCACGGCAGCGAGAAGGTTATACAAGACCCCGGTGAGCTGGAAACGAACAAGAACCAGATCATCAACACGCTGAAGAATTACGACATTGCGATTTCGAAGATCAGTGCTACGGTAGGACCAACCGTAACGCTTTACGAGATCGTGCCGGCACCGGGTGTTCGGATTTCCCGCATCAAGAACCTGGAGGACGATATTGCCCTGAGCCTTGCCGCCCTTGGCATCCGCATTATTGCGCCGATCCCTGGCAAAGGAACCATTGGTATTGAGGTACCTAACCATAAGAAGTCTGTAGTGAGCATGAAGACCATGCTGGCATCGGATAAATTCATCCACAACAACTTTAGCCTGCCCATCGCTATCGGTAAGAAGATCGATAACGAACTCTTTATCGTGGACCTGGCGGGTATGCCGCATCTATTGATGGCAGGCGCCACCGGGCAAGGCAAATCCGTGGGGTTGAATGCCATCCTTGTTTCGCTTCTCTACAAAAAACATCCATCCCAACTGAAATTTGTGCTGATCGATCCGAAGAAAGTGGAGCTAAGCGTTTACCGACATATCGAAAATCATTTCCTGGCGAAGCTGCCCGGCGAAGAAGAAGCGATCATTACCGATACCAAGAAGGTGATCAACACGCTGAATGCCCTTTGCATCGAGATGGACAACCGCTACGACCTTCTTAAAGAAGCCGGTGCGAGAAACATCAAGGAATACAACGAGAAGTTTACCAAGCGCAAGCTGAACCCACAGAAAGGACATCAATACCTGCCGTTTATTGTTTTAGTGGTGGATGAATTTGCCGACCTTATTATGACAGCCGGTAAAGAAGTGGAGATGCCGATCGCACGGCTGGCGCAGTTGGCCCGTGCCATTGGCATTCACCTGATCATTGCTACACAGCGTCCGTCGGTAAACATTATCACCGGTACTATCAAAGCCAACTTCCCGGCCCGTATCGCCTTTAAGGTGTCTAGTAAGATTGATTCCCGAACTATTCTTGACGCCGGTGGTGCCGAACAACTGATCGGTAAGGGTGATATGCTGATCTCTTACAACGGCGAGATCGTTCGACTGCAGTGCGCTTTCGTAGATACGCCGGAAGTGGAGCGGGTGGTGGAGTTTATTGCCGACCAGCGCGGCTATCCGCAACCATTCCTGCTGCCGGAGTATGTTGATGAAAAGGACCTGGAGAAGGGCGACTTCAATTCGGCGGAAAAAGACCCCTTGTTCGAGGATGCCGCCAAACTAATAGTAGCAAACCAGGTGGGTTCTACCTCGCTCATCCAACGGAAGATGAAGCTGGGCTACAACCGCGCCGGGCGGCTGATGGATCAACTGGAACAAGCGGGCATTGTGGGCGGCAACCAAGGCAGCAAAGCAAGAGAAGTGCTGGTAAAAACCGACGCCGACTTGTTTGAGATCTTGCAGACTTTAGGTTAATTGCCTTATCTCGATGCCTTTTCCAACAGTGTTACAGCAGTAAGCATAATTTCATTTCACCTGCAATAAATATGAAACTTGATAAGTATGCTTTAAAGGCAGGACGCGAACAAACTGTTTTTGAGTTTATCAGCGAAGGAAGAAAGGGTGCCATCCGGAAAATCATTCTCTTTCAAACCACCACCGAGCCCAACCTCTACAACCTTGCTTTGGGCGACCGCGACCCGGTGACCGGCGGCGTGAACGATATGGCGGTTACCAACAACGGCGACACCGACAAAGTGCTGGCAACGGTGGTAGCAGCGCTTTATGCTTTTTGTGAACGCTATCCCGATGCTTTTGTATTCGCCACAGGCAGCACCGCAGCACGCACCCGGCTATATAGAATGGGCATTACCCGGTTCTTGGACGAGGTACAGGATCACTTTTTGCTCTATGGACAAGTAGGCGACGACTTTCCCGAATTTGAGCTGGGCAAAGACTACGATGGATTTTTAGTAAAACGAAAGTTTAAGTAAATTGCACTACCATGAAAACAGTAAACGATCTAAAAAACAGAAAGGTTCCATTTGTAACCATTGATCCTGCATTGGATAAGTTAGGAGAACAAAACCTTTTTCCTGAAAAGTTGGCAAAGGCAAACCAGATGCTGAAATCAGCCAGGCTTCCTACAAAAAAGCAACGCAGCTAATAAACTCTTGCGGGTTCACCCGTACCATTCATTGACCAACACACACCCGGCCTGCTACCGTTAGCGCCGCGTTAACATTCCCCCATTAAACAACTGCGGTATAGTACTTGTCTATTAGGGCATAACTGCCGCTATATTTGCGCCGGTTTCCAGAGCAATAAAACACAACATGAAAAAACTATTTACCCTTATCCTTGCAGCTTCTGCCATGTTATCGGCGGGTGCCCAGAAAGCAACTTCCGCCAACCCTGTGAGCAACGACCCGGCTGCCAAGAAGATTCTGGACGCGGTGAGCGCCAAATTCAAGACCTATAAGTCTCCGCTGGCCATGTTCACCTACAAAATTGAGAACGCCCAGGGCAAAGCCCTCTCCACCAAGAAAGGCGTGGTGAGCATGAAAGGCTCAAAGTACAAAGTGACCATCCCCGGAATGGAGATCTTCTCTGACGGCCGCACCAGTTGGAACCTTGATAAGAGCGCCAACGAGGTAACCATCAAAGATGTGGATGCCAATGCCGGCGAACTGAGCCCGCAAAAGCTCTTTACTAATTTTTACGACAAGGATTTCTTATACAAGCTGAACGGCGAGAAGAAAGAAGCCGGCAAAACCCTGCAGGAGATCGAACTGACGCCTACGAACAAGAACCGCCCTTACCATAAAGTGTATGTGTGGATAGACAAGGCGACAAAGACCTTCTACAGTGCCCGCATTTTGGAGAAAAGCGGCAACCGCTACAGCTATACCGTGAACACCTTTAAGTCAACAGCGGCTCTAAGCGACGCGGAGTTCACGTTCAACAAAGCAAAATACCCTGGTGTAGAAGTGGTTGACCTCCGTTAACCGCCTGAACCCTGATTTGAGGGGATTGTAAATATGTTTAAAATGAGCTTAACCCTCGCCTCTTTTAAAACAGGTGAGGGTTTTTTATTGGCGGGATTATTCCTCCCCATTTAGTAACTATTCTGCTCATTAGCACACCACTTTTCTGCGCTTACAAGCCACTACTGCTTATTATAGAGACATTTCTCCCTATTTAAGTCATTATTCTGCCGAAATAAGAGGCAATTCTGCCTAAAAACCGTTTGTTTACCCAAAGAGTCATTTTTTGCCCAGAATAAGAGGCATTTTCACACACCGCAGCCAGTTTTTAACCCGTAACAGTCACTATTTCACCCGCAAGAGCCGGAATTTTTCCCGCAATAACGAGTTTTTCTCCGAAATTATCAGCTTCTATCGTCAAAAAATGACGTTGGCGGGTAGAATGGTCATCTGCGGGAAGTTTTGCATCTCTTGCGGGCACAAAAAAGCGCCCCGCGGTTAAACGGGGCGCATTACTGGTCTGAATTGTCTTTCTTACGCTTTCGGCTCCCTCTCACATCTCGCTCACACAATGAAAGCTGTGTAACAAAGCCGGTCTTCTATCTATCCTGTCTATCGTTCGTGCCATTGCGGGAGCCCTTTTCGGATCCTTTTGCGCCGGCGCCATCACTGTTTTTATAACTGGAGCGCTGCTCCTCGAAATTCATGCCTTCAAAGCCATTGGCAGACCCGCTTTGACCGGAACGGGTGCCGCCGGCCGGATTGGTACTGGGGTCGCCCTGTGAATTCTGGTTTCTATTGTTTTCCATATTCGTGTTTTTCTGCAAGAGATAGTGGAAAAATAATGCCAGAATTATAAGCTTTGATTCCAGTCAGGCATGAATGCGAAAAGGGGTGGATTGATTGGCGGCTGTGCAATTCTAAACCCAATCCTATTCTACATTTTGTGTTAATGTGGATTAACAGCTCGGGTTTGCGTTTGCGATACCGCATTCAGAAACGTGGGAAGCTTACCTTTGCCGCCGAAATAAAATTTACCGGTAGGTAAATACAAAGAGTTGTAAAACTATTTCATCTGCATATCTGCCTATCCGCACATCTGCACATTCACAACATCATGAAGTTCCAGGAAGAGATACTTAAGCGCCGCACCTTTGCCATTATTTCCCACCCCGATGCCGGTAAAACCACGCTGACGGAGAAGTTCCTCCTTTTCGGGGGTGCCATCCAGGTGGCGGGGGCCGTGAAAAGCAATAAGATCAAGAAGGCGGCCACGTCGGATTTTATGGAGATCGAGCGGCAGCGCGGTATCTCGGTGGCCACTTCGGTCATGAGCTTTGAATACAACGACACCCTCATCAACCTGCTGGATACGCCGGGTCACAAAGACTTCGCGGAAGACACTTACCGCACCCTAACGGCGGTGGACAGCGTGATATTAGTGATAGACAGCGTGAACGGGGTGGAGGAACAGACCCGCCGCCTGATGCAGGTATGCCGGATGCGCAAAACGCCGGTGATCGTCTTCATCAATAAGCTTGACCGCGACGGCAAGAACCGGTTTGACCTCTTGGAAGAGATCGAGAAAGAGCTTTCCATCTCCCTTCACCCAATGACCTGGCCCATCAACAGCGGGAAAGATTTTAAAGGCGTGTACGACCTTCATGCGAAGAGCATCCGCCTCTTTGCCGCCAGCACAAAAGCTACCGAAGAAGATACGGTTTCCATTTCCGATCTTTCGTTACCCCTGTTGGATGAAATGTTGGGCGAGCGGGATGCCGCTATGTTGCGCGATGATGTGGAACTGATAGACGGCGTGTATGGCGAACTGGATTCGGCTACTTATTTGGCCAGCGATGTGGCACCGGTATTCTTTGGCTCGGCGGTGAATAATTTCGGGGTAAAGGAAATGCTGGATACGTTCATTCGTATTGCCCCTACACCCCGTGATAGAGAAACGAACAAGCGGCACCTGGCAGTGAACGAAGACAAATTCAGCGGGTTTATTTTTAAGATACATGCCAACCTTGATCCCAAGCACCGCGATCGCATTGCCTTTTTGCGGGTATGCTCTGGCAAGTTTGAGCGCAACAAGTACTTTCATCATGTGCGGCTGGATAAGGATGTGCGTTTCTCCAACCCGTATTCTTTCCTTGCCCGCGAAAAGAGCGTGGTGGATGATGCTTATCCTGGTGATGTGGTGGGGCTGTTTGATACGGGTAATTTTAAGATTGGAGATACACTAACAGAGGGAGAAGACTTTTTCTTTACTGGTATCCCTACCTTTTCGCCCGAGATATTCAAGGAAGTGGTGAACAAGGACCCGATGAAAACAAAGCAACTGGAGAAAGGCTTGCTGCAATTGACGGATGAAGGCGTGGCGCAGCTGTTCACCCAGTTCGGCGGCAATAAAAAGATCATTGGTTGTGTGGGCGAACTGCAGTTCGAGGTAATTCAATACCGCCTGTTGCATGAGTATGGCGCTTCGGTGGTGTTCAATTCCCTGCCTTACTACAAAGCCTGCTGGATCACCAGCAAGGATCCGAAAAAGCTGGAAGAATTTATAAAGTTCAAAGGGTCCAATATCTCACACGACAAGGATGGCCAACTGGTTTACCTGGCACAAAGCGAATGGTTCTTAAATACCGAGCGGACGAACAACCCGGATATCGAGTTTCATTTTACGAGCGAGGTGCAGAAATGAGTGATCAGTAATGAGTTGGTGTTATAGAAAGATTGAAGATAGGTTGGGCTGTATGGTGCAGCCGTCTTCCAGCTCGATTTTTTTGTCCTCTATTAATTGATAACCCTCTGCGGATAGCTTATAGATCTCAGTGATTTCTTTTTCCGAATCTACGATGAGATAATATTTCACGCCCTGCTGCTCGTATAATTGAAATTTAGTGTTGCGGTCGCGAAGGGCAGTGGAGGGAGATAAAATTTCGACAACTAAGGCTGGTGCGAAATCAAGAATTTTTGATTTTATTTCGCCGCACACGACCAAGACATCTGGTGCTAAAATTGTATCATCTGCGATTTTAAAATCCATATCATGATAAACCCGGCATGACTTACAACCAGATGTACGGAGCGCTAAATTTATTTCTGTTATCATTTCAGCCACTACACGCTGGTGCTTTGGAATTGGAGAAGGGCTCATAGCGATTGGATGTCCTTCCAACAATTCCCAACGTCCTTCCCACAACACCCAGTCTTCGTAGGTATAATGCGGCAATATTTTAGCGATGCTACTCATAATCCAAATTTACAATTTTCCACTACTAAAACTCAGGGTAAATGCCGGTATAATTATGAGGAGTGATCTTCTTTAGTTCTTTCTTTAAAGCCGCTTTTACATCCAGTCCATCAATAAACAGGTGAATCGTTTCCTTCTCCATTCTGGCTTTGCCACGAGTAAGATCTTTCAGTGCCTCGTATGGATTCGGATAGGCTTCGCGACGTAATACGGTTTGAATGGCTTCAGCTACCACGGCCCAATTTGCTTCCAGGTCAGCATCGATCTTTTCATTATTCAACACCAGTTTGCCAATACCTTTTTCAATAGAACGAAAAGCAATGACCGTATGTGCAAACGGAACGCCGATGTTTCGTAGTACTGTAGAATCCGTAAGATCCCGTTGCAGGCGGGAGATGGGCAGCTTTGCAGAAAGGTGTTCAAACAAAGCATTGGCTATTCCCAGGTTTCCTTCCGCATTTTCAAAATCAATTGGGTTGACCTTGTGCGGCATAGCCGAAGAGCCCACTTCACCGGCTTTTGTTTTTTGCTTGAAATAATCCATCGAGATGTAGGTCCAGATATCGCGGCAGAAATCAATCAAAATTGTATTGACACGCTTCATGCTATCGAACTGCGCGGCCAAGTTATCATAGTGCTCGATCTGCGTGGTGAATTGTTGACGCTCTAGTCCTAATGTATTCTCCAGGAAATCATTGCTGAAGCCGATCCAGTCTTCTTCGGGGAAAGCAATATGATGGGCGTTGAAGTTGCCGGTGGCGCCACCAAATTTTGCGGTAAACGGGATATGGATCAATTGCTCAATAGCTGCTTGAATGCGTTCTACAAAAACCATCAGCTCTTTGCCCAGGTTAGTAGGACTGGCGGGTTGTCCGTGGGTTCGAGCTAACATCGAAACGGCTTTCCAATTTGTAGCCAATATCCTTACCTCGGTATTAAGGTTTAATAATGCCGGCAGGTATTCGTTTTCCATTGCATGCTTCCAGGAGAGTGGTATAGCCGTATTGTTTATGTCTTGCGAGGTTAATCCAAAATGCACCCACTCCTTTGCTGCCGTTTCACCAATTTTTTCCAGTTCTCCTTTTATAAAATATTCTACCGCTTTTACATCATGATTGGTGGTGGCTTCAATGCCTTTTATTTGTTGGGCATCTTCCAATGAAAAGTTTTCGGCAACACCTTTTAAGTGCCGAGCCGTTTCTGCCGATAGTTCAAAATAGTTTTGGTTCGCTAACGCCTGCAGGTACTCAATTTCCACCAGCACACGATATTTCATCAGGCCAAACTCCGAAAAATAATCATCGAGGTGTTCAACTTGCTGGCGGTAGCGTCCATCAATCGGAGAGACTGCAGTAAGGGAGTTCAGGTCCATATAGTCTGATTTGAATTTTGAAATTTGGGATTAGAAACATCAAATTCCAAACTTCAAATGGGGTCTATCTTTGCGCTCAAAAGTAAACGATTTGCAGAAGATACGAGTTGGCGCGGTGAGTTACCTGAATACGAAGCCTTTGCTGTATGGCATCAGGCGGCATGAAGTAATGAAGGAGATAGAATTGATCGAAGATTACCCTGCCAATATCGCTAAGATGCTTATTAATGATACCATTGACGTGGGGTTGATACCTGTGGCAGTGATCCCACGGCTGAAAGAGCACCATATTATTACTGATTATTGCATTGGTGCTGATGGTGCAGTGGCATCGGTTTGTTTATTTAGCGAAGTTCCGATGGAAGAAATTAAAACGGTTTACCTGGATTATCAATCCCGAACCTCTGTCGCCTTAGCTAAGCTGTTATTACGCGATTATTGGAAGAAGGATGTGACTTTCGTAGATGCGAAAGGCGAGGAGTACCGCGATAAAATTAGCGGATCGGTTGCCGGCGTTGTGATCGGGGATCGGGCTTTGAAGCAACGATTATTATCGCCTTTTATTTATGACCTTGCCGAAGCCTGGAAGGCATGGACGGGTCTGCCTTTTGTATTTGCGGCTTGGGTGAGTAATAAGGAACTGCTAACCTCATTCTTGACATCGTTCAGTGATGCCAATGCATTAGGAATTCAAAATATCGAAGCAGTTTTATTAGAAAATCATTTTGAACATTATGACCTGGATACGTATTATCGTAAATGTATCAGCTATGAGCTGACCGATTCTAAAAGAATCGGATTAAAACGTTTCCTGAATTTGTTGCAAGCAAATTAAATCTTTATCCACCTTTCAGGAATCAGATCCTGCGTGTCTTTAGGCCCTTGGTTAAACCATTGTTTTGGTGCAATCACTGTTTTATTTGAATTAGCATTTAACCAAGCCCCCCACCAGCTAAAGCTGCTATTGGCTATGATGTTATGTCTGCATTGCGACATCAGGAACAGGTCTTCAAAATGTGTTTTCGATTGAACACCTGATACCACTGCTGCATTAGGTATTGCTAGGTTTTCTTGTACCCAAGCACCATCATCCGAAAAAATATAAAACCGGGGGGCTGCTATTTTTGTTTGTATGATTTTTACAGCATCCTCATAATAAGAAAGGGGAATTATGCCATGCACCTTTCGTGTTGTTTCATTGCTATAATCTCCGCGTCGAATATGAATGGCTACAGAGTTGTGTTCATTTAATGCTTTGCCAAATTCCAGAACCGTAGCAATTACACTCTCCTTTGGTTGAAACAATTCTCTAATCTTATGTTGAATAGAAAGGAAATATTTTTCGCTTTGAAAGTAACCTTGCACATAGATATTCTTGCTAAGTTTACGGAACTTAGGATCAAAATGAAAGAATGGTTCTTTATAAAAAGTCTTGCTTTTGTAAGCTGTCAAATAACTTCTTATGCGTTGCCGACTGTTAGCGGCTTTTAATGTTGCAATTTCTTCATTTGTTGCTATAGATACATCGGCATTTAGTTGTGATAAATCAAAATTTCGTAATTGTTCTGTACTAAATAAGCACGTATCCAGCTTTAATTCAACCCCATGCATTTCCGCCAGTGCCTTGCCAGCTGCATATTGAAACAATTGGTTTCCCAAGCCTCCTATGATCCGGGAAATGATCATTGCTTACGTCCAAATACATGAACCCCATAACACAATAATTCCGAGGAGCCCTTGTCCTTTTTAGATAAACGTTCCAACAGAAAAATGAGAGAATGGATCAATCCTTTTTCAAACACATTGAGTTTCGTTCCCGCATACTTCGCTGCCATCGATTTTATTCGCCGGTTCTCTTGTGCGATGTATTCAAAGTAATTTCCATTAAGCGCAAGATCTTCAATGGCAAAATCATTGGCCGGTAAATGATGCTCATAAAAAAAGCGGCTTAGGCCCGAAGCAAAATGGTAAGGTGCAAAATGAGTGAGGCTGGCAAAAGGCGCAGTGATCAGTAAGTAGCCACCCGGTTTTACCAGCCGCTTAAATTCTTTAATAGCTGCAACCGGGTCAGGAATATGTTCCAGCACTTCCGTACACATGATCGCATCTACACTATGGTCCGGCAGCGGAATGGCGGTGATGTCTGAAACAATATCGAGCTTAGTATTGTTCCAGTTTCCTGTTTGCAAACCCACTTCGCCAGAGCCGTCGTACTGGCCAAAATCCTGGGCAATATAATTAAGATGGGAGCAGAATTTTTTAAACTGACATTCACCCGCACCAGCATCTAAAATGGTCAAACCGGACGGTATCTTTTTCAAAGAGTCTTCGATCCATTTTACCCGGACCGCTTCATTGGTTGTACCTACTTTAAACATGGCTTGAGGTAGATAGTGTAATTAAAATGCTGTCGTTTTCAATGGACAACGTAGCTTCCGCATGATAGCCTTTTACAAAAGAGGTTAGTTCCGGGAAGGTGGGATAATCGTTCTTTCCAATAAATAAGCGTGCATCGTCAATAATAATAACATGGTGCAACGAGGAAGAAAAAATGGATTCCAACTCTTCATAAACCGGGCACTCCTTATCTCCCTTAGCGGTTGTGCCACCAGAATAATGGCCGTCTAACCAAAACAAAGCAGGCTCGTTTAATTCAGCTACCACTTCTTTCAGTTTCTTGGCGCTATCTCCGAACACCAACCTTACTTTGGCTGAATTTCGAAAACGCTTTTGGGCTTGTGCATGGAACTCCTTGCTAAGTTCTATGGAGTAGATCGTTTTGAAATGCGGTTCCATAGCAAAAACCATATCGCCTAGGAAAGTGCCTGTTTCTACCAGCACGGAAAGATGGTACTGCTTCGCAATTCGCAATAATTTTTTTTGCTTTAATAAATGTGAAGGAGGGAATGGCGTTCCTAACGCCTCCCACTTCGTATGTTCTTTTTTGAAATGTGCTTCGTATATATTTCGCTGAGCCGCGGCCGGCAGCCATGCCGCTAAAGTGCGCCAATGTTTCTTCATGCTTCGTTTTTAAACCAAAAGCAGCCGCACCCATATTGTTGCTGCTGCACCAGTGAAGGGTCTGCGTTTTGGACCAGCCCGCCACTGTCGGGGATCAAAGAAAATTCTTTTAGTGTAAAGGGCGAAAAATAGTTAGTGACCTGCCCGAAACTATACACCCGGTGCGCATTGAACTCGATCCGGGGTTTGCCAACTGGGGTAACGAATAGAATATTGCCACCCGGCTTCGTAACACGTTTTAATTCAGCAATGGCTTTGAGGTCGCCTTGGGCATCCAGCTCGTCGCCATAACGTCCTAATCCAATGTGCTCGATGGTATGCATACAAGAGAGGCTTTCGATTGAGCCTGATTCAAAGGGCAGTTGCTTCAGGTCGGCAAAGCCGGAATCTAACCCGGGAAGATTAAGATCCGCAGGCCGGTAATCATAAAATTTAACCGGTACAAACGCCGAAACAATAGCGCTAAAACTTAAGATGGAAGATATATCCACATGCTGTGCCGGATTGATCTCGGCTACTTTCCGTGCCGCCCAGGCGGGATGATAGGTGTAATGCTGGTCGAAAGGGGTAAACTTTATTTTATCGGAAAGACAAGGGTAAACATCTTTATTGTCAATAGAGAACCTGCCATCGGACAGCTCACGAAACTTCGCCAGTTCATTCAGGTATTCTGCGGAGCGGGCTACCTTTTTAGGAAAGCGGATCAAAAGATCTTTGCCGGTTTGAATAATAAAATTTTTTAAATACATCGGCTCAAAGTTACGCTTCTGGCTTAAAGCCAACCTTAATGCCCATGTTATAATAAAAAACTAGCAGATCACTCTTCATCCAAACATTGAATGATGGTATTTGTGATTTCCCTGCGGGAATAAGCTTTTATATTTTGTTCAATACCCACAGGAGATAATTTCCCATCCTTGCACCACTCAAGGATCAACTCATTTAAATAATCTTCTAAAGCATTTTGGTCGCTTCTTTCAAAGGTTTTCCCGCTTTGGCAAGATTCAATAATGGCAGCCGTTTCGGCATCCTTTTTAGTGATATTGATGATTGGTTTTTGCACCGCCAGGTATTCGTATATCTTTCCCGGGATCACCATCGCTTCGTCTTTTGTCACAGGATTTACAAGCAACAGAACATCTGACTCATATAGATACTGGATGGATTGCTTATGCGATACATAGCCAGTCTCCTCAAATATTGGCAGCAAGTTTTCTATAATAATATTTTCACGAATCCCCTGGGATAAGACACCGACAAAACGAAGTTTGAAAGCTATTGTGAGATGTTTATCTACCACCTCTCTTAAAGCTTTAAAGAAAACCTGTGGCTGGTAAAAATCTGCGATGCTGCCTGTGTAGGTTATTGTAAATTCTTTATTGGCAGTAGTTTCAATTGATTCTTGAAACAAGGTTTCGTCATAGCCAATGCGCATGATGCTGATCTTCTCAGTAGAGATTAGTTCAGATTTTTGCAATAGCTTTTGCTTGTATTTTTCACCAACCGTTAGTACCAGGTCAGCTCTTTCTAAGATGAATCGTTCCATTCGTTTATCCAGCCTCTTTACAAAAGGCAAATGATAAAGCATGTTGTAATAAATGACATCTGTCCAGAGATCATGAAAATCGGCGATCCATTTTACCGGGCGTTGTTGCCGTAATGCATCTCCAATGAAATGTGTGGAATGAGGAGGACCGGCGGTGATTACATTTTTTATTTTATGTTGATCAATTAGTTGCAGCCCTTTGGCAACCGCATACTTTTTCCAACCCTTTCGGGGATCAGGTATAAAAAAATTTCCACGAATAAACCGAGAGGCTTTTTTAATGAAAGTTGGTTTTGTCTGATCCGCAAAGGCAGGTTTGGGTATGCTGTTTTTCCCGAAAAGGGATTTATAAATTCCAAAAGGCTCACTGGTTTTTGTAGTGTGTACTTGTATGCCAGGATAAATAGCGGCAACAAGGCTTTCATCCCGTAATTGATAAGTAGCGAATCTCTCATCAACCGTTAACAGGTGTACTTCCCAACCGGCTTCCGCCAACTTATTGGCAAAGGACAACCAGCGTTGAACCGCCGCGCCGCCGCTCGGCGGCCAATAATAGGTTATGATGAGAATGCTTTTCGTCATTATGCGTTGTTGACCCGAAGTTCATTAAAGAGTACTTTATATTGCGTATTAAATCTTTCCATTCCAAAATGCTCGAATGCATACTTTGTATTATTCCTGCCTACTTCAGCCAAAAGGTTTCTGTTAGTCTGTAGGAAAGAAATGCGGGTCAACCCGTCCTGTACTACTTTGGCTTCATTCAAATAATCTTCAATCAGGTAACCATTCTCATTAGGTTTTATATGTAAAGGCAGTTCGCCAACAGCCGTTGTCACAATTGCCAAGCCTTTCGCCATTGCTTCCATCACAACCATGGGAAAACCTTCGGTATCAGAAACCAGTATCAATACCTGTGCTTCACTGTAAATCGCATCAATTTTTTTCGCATCGCTTTGATTGCCCCAGAAATGGCAGTAAGAATGCAAATCTTCAGGAATAGCCTCCTTCACTTCACCTAAAAATTCGAACCGGATATTTTGTTTTGCATCCCGCGCCAGCTTTGCCATTTGAGCGATCAGGTGTACCCTTTTTTCGGGTGTGCTCCTGCCTACGTAAAGCACAGTAAGAACGTCGTCTGTGTACGACTTTTCTTTCGGTTGTGGTAACTCGATAGCGTTCATGATAAATCGTATCCGGTCTCCAAAATAATCAGGAATGCGGTAACGTTTATATAAGTCAAGGTGCTCTTGTATCCTTATCTTACTGATCATAACTGTTTTCGTAATGAAAGGCAGAAACGGGATTCGGATATAAGAGAAACTGCACAGTGAATGAATCAACTCGATCTGTGGGATTGATTTATCAATCCACGGACTGATCTTATAGCCAAAATTGCATTGACCATTGAATACAACAGGCTTCTGCTTTTGACCATTGATGTACTGTGCGATTAGTCCACGGAAGAAGATGTTTACAAAATAGATCCACTTGTTGTCTGTCCACCTCGAAATATCCCTTGTAACGCATTGAGAATCGGCAAAAGCTTGAAAGAAAAGATCGTTCTGTGATTTGCGGGTAAAAAAGAGGATGCAGTTTTCATTTCCCGCGGCTTTCGCTACTTGTGCATGCACTTTCTCCGCGCCGCCAACGTGATAAAAAGGAAAGAAGAAATAGGTTTCATACTCTCTGCCTAATGGATGAAATCGTGCTGCCAATTTTCCTAATAAGATTACCGGAAGCATCATCACATCTTCGATCTTTCTCTTCCATATATAGCCCCGGTACTTCATTTCTTGAGGACGAATTTTTTGATGATTGCTGTTGCTTTATTAATAGTGTAATAGAAAGCAACTTTCATTACAAATTCGTTAACTTTTTTATCTTTTGATCTTGCCGCTAAAAATTTTCCTTTTGTTCTGGCAAGCCGTTCCGCAGCGCTTAGCTTGTCTTTGCGGGAAAGGCTGCTTGCTAATACGCGGTATTGGAGCAGCGGTTCGTCAATTTTAGAAATGATCTTTCCATCTGCCGATAAACGCAGCCAAAGGTCGTAATCTTCTGCCTCTTTTTGATTATCTGCATATTTGTATTCCTTTAAAACAGATGCATCGGCCATGATCGAAGGATGAGCGATGCAATTATTTTTTGGTAGAAATCCCCGAATGCTTTCTGCGGAAATATAGTTGCGGTCATCTGACCAGGGTGCCATGCCATGGCCGTTTTCATCTATCATTTGAACGGTGGTAGCTACTACAGCAGCATGCGAATCTTGTAAGAATCCTACCTGTTTTTCAAACCGGTGAGGCAGGCAAATATCATCGCTGTCTATACGGGCTATATATTTTCCTCTTGCCAGGTCAATGCCCTTATTTAAGGTAAAGATCAGCCCGCTGTTAGTTTCGTTTTTGGTGTAGATGATTCTCGGATCGTTATAGGAAAGGATGATTTCCTCAGAGTTATCAGTAGAGCCATCATTGAGTATCAGCAATTCGAAATCAGGGAAAGTTTGTACTAGTATGCTATCAATGGATTGGCGCAAATAGCGGGCTCCGTTGAATACCGGAAGCAACACGGAAACTATCGGAGCCATCATTTACCCAACGCATTAATGTGAGGTGCAATATTATTGATAATATTTCGCCAGCTATAGGTTTCGAAGAAAAGAGGTGGCGTGTCTGATTTTCGCCCGGCTGCTCCATAAACAGCTTGCGCAAATTCTTTCCAGTTCTCATTCGCCACCGGGAAGATTTTTTCTCCGCAAACCGCTTTGTCAATGCTGGTCAACCCATACTCAAATGCCACGGTATTGCAATGGTAAGAGAGAGCGTCGATGATCTTTGTTTGAACACCGCCACCGGTCAGAACAGGATTGATAAAAACAGAAGCGGCTTCAAAATAAGGTATTATATCTTCCACTTCGCCGGCTTGAAGGATGTTAGGATGTGCTAACTCCTTTAGGTAGCTAAAAGCAGGATTTCTATTCCGGCCACAAATAAAAATCTTGTACTTGAATGGCAAATGATCTAGTTGCGGAGCTAACTTTTGATAGACAGCTTTTACCGCTTCCGCGTTTGGGGCATAATCTAAAGTGCCAGCAAACAATAAAATAGCTTCATCGGTTAAGCCATATTTTGTTTTGATAATAGATGGCTCATTTGTATCACTGGTTAATTCAATGCCATAGGGCAGGAGAAAGCTTTTATTATGTGCTATCGCAAATTGCTGAATAGCGATATTTCGATCTTCAGTTGTTTTAAATAACACGAGGTCCGCCCTGCGGCAGGTCCAGCGTTCATATACTTTCAAAAGTCGCCACCACCACTTGCCAAGTTGCCGGAAACGTTCGTACTCGATATTGTGCTGGTGTAAAATGAACGGAATGCCAAGCAATGATTTGGCTAAAACAGCTGCAATGCCATGATACGGATACTCCAGTATCAATGCGTTGGCTCCTTCCTTTTTTGCCGATTGCAAAATGGCTTTCCAACAAAACGGATCAATAAACTGCCATTTTGATATAGGCAATTTATTGATCAACTTATAATTAGCAGAAGCGTCTTTTTCGTTGTTAGATGAACACAGGCAAGACAGTTCGAATCTTTCGGCCAAGTATTTGTTGAACAGGGCCGTTCCTTTTTGTCCACCAAATTTTGCCGGCAAGACTTTAAACCAAACTACGCTTATCAGCTTCATGCCGTCTTAGCAACGGTTCGGCGTGATCTCCATTCGGCAAAAAATCCGAACGCTAACAGTAGCAGCATTAAAATGCTGCAAATAGTAGTCAATGTTTTTCCCTGGTAAAACCCTTTCGGTTGGAACTTGAAAACGATCTCGTGATTGCCAGCGGGTACGGGCAAACCACGCAATACATAGTTCACCTTTGCGATCGGAACTTCCTTTCCATCGATGAAGGCTTTCCAGCCGGCTTCATAATAGATCTCGCTAAACACTGCAAATTCGTTGGAGGTGCTGGCAGATCTATAGGTTACTACATCATTATCATTACTGATTAATTGAATAGACCCTGCTGCTGGAAAGGTTGTTGCACTAACGCCAGCTTTTGCTTTAAAAGCTTCCTGGATAAAAGCCGTTTCTTTCGGATCGAAAGCATCCAACGCCTTCATTTCTGCTTTCGCATCTGGCACCGTTATCAGGTTTTTAATGAACCAAACGTTGCCAGAGGCGCTGTCGTTGCGCTGATAATTTTGGGTTAATCCACTTTGATCTTTCTGGATAAAATATTTTGCATTCAGCATATTCACCACCGCCATATTCGGTTGCTGTTTCGCCAGTTGATTTTCAATCAGGTCTTGGTATAGCCGCAATTTCACGGCATGGTAACCACCAACGGAATTGTAATGATAGGAAGTGACCGCGTCTGAAAACGCATTGCCGGAAACATTATACACGCGGAAGAAAGATTTGTCTCCTAAAATAGCCTGGTCGGCTGCAGTTGGTTGGAAGACTGCATCATTATCAGTCTTCTCAACATAGTTCTCGCTATTCAAATAAATGGAAGCAATCGGCAACAGGTCGATCAACGTAAGTGCGGCAAAGGCTGCAAACACAAAGGCTGGTTTAATGGTCCTTCTTACTAACAGGTAGATCAATCCCAGGCTTGCTAATGCAAGGCCCAATGTCCGGAAAATATCACCGAGCATAAGCGACTGCCGGTCTTCTTTTAGTGCATTAAAAAAGCCTTTATAGCCTTCTACCGCCTCTGGTTGTTGTTGCGTTACATTCTTCAGCATCTCCGTTTCCTGGCTGTTCATGAAATCAAAAGAAGCGTACATCACAAGTAACAACGCAAAGACAACACCTGTTCCGATCAAGCCTTTTTTGAGAGAAGTCCAGATCTCTTTCCGTTCAGCGATCATTAGCTTATCCAGCGTTAAAACTGCCATCACTGGCAACAATAGTTGCGGGATAACAAGGATCATTGACGGCGCCCGGAACTTATTGTAAAGCGGCAGGTAATGGTATAAGAAGGTGTTGAAACCTTCGAAGTATTTACCCCAGGACATAACGATAGCAAGAAGGGTAGCCGCTAATATCCACCACTTGTGCTTGCCATCTAAAATGAAAAATCCAAGCAGCGCTAAAAAGCAAACGATGGCGCCAACATACGGAGGACCTGAGGTCCCAACTGAAGAAGGGCTTACTAAGCCGCCCCAATAATACCCGCCTTGCGGCTGCTGACCCATGCTGCTTAGATATTCAACGGTCTTGGAATCTTCCTGCTTCATTTCGGCAAGACCACTGCTGCTACCGCCAAACATGCGTGGCACCATCATTACAAATGGCTCGGACATGGCAAGGCTGTAATCGAAAACATAGTCCTTGCTTAAACCGTTTTTCGCATCGCCTTTTGCCAGTGGCGTCAGTACTGACCCGCCACCGCGAATGGTTTCTTTCTGGTATTCTATTGTGGAAAGAAGGGTTACAGCATTTGCAAGCAATCCAATAGCACCGGCGATGATAGCAAAGCCCAAAGATTTTACCAGGTGCGAAAAGTCCTTTTCACGTATCCACCGAACAATAAAAAATAGGGTCATGATAGCAATGGCCAGGAACAAATAGTAATCTACCTGCGGATGGTTCATAGCGATGAGAACAGACGTGAAAAGCGCTGTGAGACCGGCTCCCAGCCAATAGCGCCGTTGGAAGATTAAAAGAATACTGCCCAGCAAGGCCGGCATGTAGGCAATGGACCACATCTTGGTATTATGCCCTACACTTATGATCACCGGGTTGTAAGTAGCATACGCAAAAGAGAGCGCCCCGAAAATACCGAGGTAGGGATTGACCCGAAGTACAATGCACAAAAAATAAAAACAAATACAGGCCAGAAAAAAGAACTGGATCGGCTCTGGAAGATGAAGGGTGAGAATACCGTGCACCATCCAAGGCACTACGTTATTGGCAGGAAAGCCGATCTGGAAGGCCGGCATACCGCTGAACGAACTATTTGTCCATAACGGATACTCGCCATGCTTCTCTTTATAGTCCACCGAATTCTGAATGGAACCCTTCCACTGCGTTACGTCGCTCTGACTGACCACCATGCCATCCAGTGCCGGTTTGCAATAGAGTACGGCAACAATCAGGAAAACAACAATGGCGATAAGGTGGGGCAGTAGTTTTTGGAACATCCCTTTCTTCATAATCCGGTATTTAGTAGGCTGGCAAAATAATACTATTTTACGCCAAAAACCAGAAATGCGCTTTGTGCTTTTCTTATCCCGCATCGCTTTCATCTGTAATGTCTTTTTTGTTATAGCATTGTTGATTCGCATGATAGAAGCCACCGGCAACGGCGTGGTCATTTCTACGATAGGGATCGTCGGCTACTTTTTAGTGGCACTTTTCAACCCTTTGGTCAACCTTATTTATTTAGTGCTGTTAATTCGGAAGAAGCTATTTGATGGTTTGCCGCGTTGGCTCGTGATCTCTAATTTTGTTTTTCTTTTACTGCAACTCCAATACTTACTGTTTTTAAATGATCAATTCCATACTTAGCAGCAAAGCCACCCGGCTCTTTCTGATCCTTGGCGGTTTCTTTATTGCCAATGCGCTGATCGCTGAATTTATTGGTGTGAAAATTTTTTCGTTGGAAGATACCCTGGGTGTGCCACGTGCCGACCTACCACTTTTAGGCGGACGATTTAGTTTTCACCTCACTGCTGGAGTGCTGCTCTGGCCGGTTGTTTTTATCATGACCGATATTATAAATGAATATTACGGTCCAAAAGGTGTAAAATTCCTGTCATACCTGGCGGCAGGACTGATCACGTTTGCTTTCATAGTTGTACTTGGTGCAATTAATCTCACACCTTCCGAATTCTTTGGGTTGGGAGATGGTGTGCCTGATGCGAACGCCGCTTTTCGCGGAGTATTCGGGCAAGGATTGTGGATCATTGTAGGTTCGCTGGTTGCCTTTCTTATTGGGCAGATATTAGACGTTGTCATATTTCATAAGATCAAGAAGCTGACCGGCGAAAAGAAGATCTGGTTGCGGGCTACGGGTTCTACCCTGGTTTCGCAATTGGTAGACAGTTTTGTGGTCCTGCTGATTGCTTTTTACATTGGACCGAGGCTGCAAGGAACGCTGTCTCAGGCCTGGAGTCTGCATCAGGTGATGGTGACAGCCACAGGAAATTATATTTACAAGTTTGTGGTAGCCCTATTGCTTACGCCGGTTATTTATTTGGTGCATGGCTGGATTGAACGCTATCTGGGAGCCACAACGGCAATAGAAATGAAGAATGCCGCAATGTCTAAGAGGTCTGAGTAAGTCTATTTAACAGGGTTCGTACAACGATCTTATCAATGGGAAGCGTTACGCTTTCCTCGTTTAGCTCTTGCAGGGGAATAAAGCGAAAAGCCTGGGTCTCATTTTGCACTTTATAGGCAGCCATTTGCTCTTCATCAAAATCAAACGGTGTTTCACTCAAGCGTACCGAAAGGGGCTCCAAAGGAGTTACAAAATAATAAATGGACATCATTTGGTGAGCCGGATTAAACGCTGAAAGTTGGAAATAATCAGTCGTATAAAGATGTTCACCTATTTCTACCGCTAAGTCCATTTCCTCTATAAACTCACGCTTCAAGCAATCCCGGGTGCCTTCGCCAAATTCCAGACCGCCTCCAATGAATTTAGTGTACCGGTTGCCGCGTATCAGCTCGTCGGTGACGAGTAGTTGACCGTCACTGACTAAAATGCCATACACACGAATGTTGAATTGAAGCATCAGAACAATTTTTTGCGCAGGAAGAAATAACCAACGATCAAGGCTATAACAAAAGATAGAATAGAGACCACGTAGAATGCATAAGGAGATTGCTCAAAACCGCTGGGCACGTTCATTCCGAAAATGCTGGAAATAAGCACCGGGAAAGACATCACGATAGTAATAACGGCCAGTCGCTTCAGCACTTCGTTCTGGTTGTTGGCAATGATGGAAGCAAAAGCATCCAAAGTGGAACTAAGTATGTTCGTGTAGATATTCGACATCTCCAATGCCTGCGCATTATCTACGATCAGGTCATTCAAAAATTCTTTTTCCGGCTCGTTCAATCCTAAAAAGTTAGTGCGCTCCAGCTTCATAAAAAGTAGCTCGTTGGAGCGGAGCGCTGTTACGAAATAAACGAGGCTTTTCTGAATCCGCATCAACTGTAGCAGGTGTTCGTTACGGTTAGCCGCATATAATTTTTGCTCAATGAGATTGCGCTGGTGGTTGATGGATTTCAGTTGCGCCATAAAGTCCTGTACAACCTTTTCAAACACTTTTAGTACCATCATATTTTTTTTGTCCGGATGGCGGTTCTGGAAGGTGCTCAGGAATTTTTTGATCGCAGGATTGTCGAACGAGTTGACGGTGACGATCTGTGTATGCGTCAGAATAATACAAATGGGAATGGTGATATAATAGGCATCGCTATCGTTAAAGGAATTATTCTCCGTTGGGGTTTTAATAACGATCAGGCGTACATTGTCTTCTTCTTCAAAACGCGTTCTCTCGTCTATGTCTAAAGAATCGGTAAGAAAATCAATTGGAATGTCTAATTGCTCTGACAATTCCAGAAACTCTTCCTGCTTGAGTGGCGGAGAAACATTGACCCATACATCATTCCCTGCTTTTCCAACTTCTACTGTTGCCTGGTTCGAATTCTTGAAATATTGGATCATTATGTTTTGGTTATGATTGGAGTGCTATTGTGCCTTCAAATACTTTTTCCGCCGGCCCGGTAAGCCAAATGTCGGTAAACTGGTTCCTTTTCTTTTCGTATTCTACAGTCAGTTTCCCTCCTTTGGTCTGAACTTCTACACTGTTAAATCCATTATCATTATGATGGCAAACAAGGGCTGCTGCCGTAACCCCGGTTCCGCAGGAAAGCGTTTCGTTTTCTACGCCGCGCTCATAGGTGCGAACAATAATTTTATCGCTATCCCGGAGTTGCTCTACGAAATTTACATTGATGCCTTCCGCCGCAAACTCTTTATTGTAGCGGATTTCCCTGCCCCGTTTGTACACGTCTGCCTGCATCACATCGTTCATAAGGTGCACATAATGCGGGGAGCCGGTGTTCAAAATAAAATTACCACCTGACTGGCGGATAGTATCCACATCTTTCATTTTAAGTGATACCGTGCCGTCTGTTTCTATTTCCGCTTCATGAACCCCATCAATTGCTAAAAAGCGGTAGTCGGTTCGGATAATGCCTGCATCGCTGGCAAAACGCACCAGGCAACGGCCGCCATTGCCGCACATAGTGCTTTCGCTACCATCAGCATTGTAGTATTTCATCTCAAAATCGTATCCTGAAAGGAGGTTAAGCAGCATCAGGCCGTCTGCACCAATGCCAAACCGCCGGTTGCAAAGAAACCTTATTTGTGAATTAGAGAGATCAGAATAAATGCCTTCACGGTTGTCGAGAATTACAAAATCATTTCCCGTGCCCTGGTATTTTGAAAAGGATAGGTTCATATTAAGGTAGGTTGCTGATAATGCCTAAGCAGTGGGCGATCATATTTTCGACCAACGCGTTTCCATCTTTTGAAAACTGTTGCTGCACCCGGTTCGCAACAATAGCGCTGATAGACAAGCAATGGTGATTCAATAATTTGCCCAAGCCATAAATGCCGGATGTTTCCATTTCAAAATTAGTGATGCGGTGCTGACCGAAACTGAAGCCTGTCAGGCGCTCAATTAATTGCGGGCTGCGAACACCGAGACGTAATATCCTTCCCTGCGGACCATAAAAGCCCGGGCAGGTTACAGTGATGCCTTGATGAAACCCTTCAACAAAATGCTTAAGTAGGGCAGGGCTGGCGCCGCTGATATAAGGGTGGCAAACGCCGCCATGCAATTGTGTATGCGTAATGAAAGATTGCAGCAAGCTGTTGTCTTCTGCGTTATGCTCCAGTCTATAATAATTTAGCAGGTTATCCAGTCCTAAGCCGTGAGTAGAGGAGACAAATGAATCTACCGGGATGTCCGCTTGTAATGAGCCGGACGTACCTAAGCGAATGATGTTTAAGGTCGTTAGCTGGTCCCTGATCAGCCGTGTTTCAAAATCAATATTAACCAGTGCGTCCAGCTCGTTCAGTACAATGTCGATGTTGTCGGTGCCGATACCTGTGGAAACAACCGAGATCCGTTTGGTACCGATCATCCCGGTATGAGACACAAACTCGCGGTGCTCCCGTTTAATTTCAACGCTGTCAAAATGCTTGCTCACTTCTTTTACGCGGAACGGGTCTCCAACGGTGATAACGGTGGTTGCCAATTCTTCCGGGCGAAGGTCCAAATGATAAATGGCGCCCCGGTTATTGATGATCAGTTCGGATTCGGCAATTCGTTGCATATCAGGCAATACTTTTAAGAAGGTGATTAGCGGAAGCTTGTTTATTTGCGTAAAAATATCCTATTTTCGCACCCGGTCGGAAAAATGAAGAAAAGCGTTCTTACAAGGCCGCCTTTTCCGATTTCAAGATCAAAACCGGTATCGTGGCCGAGTGGCTAGGCTCAGCTCTGCAAAAGCTGCTACAGCGGTTCGAATCCGCTCGATACCTCTACTGAATCCCGTTTTGCGGGATTTTGTTTTATATATGCTGACAGCGCAGGAAAAAGCATTTGTGGAGTATTGGGCCGTGCAGCGGTTGAAAAAAAAATCTATCGGATCGCGGTTGTCCTCGGGTTTGCCTTTAGGTGTAATGATCGTGGTAGCCCTTTTTGCGAGCATCCTAACGGGGTGGTACGACCGGGCAACGATGATCATTAAAACACATGGCACCGTGATTTTGATAGTGGTGATCGCCGCGGTTGGAATTGTAGGTTTCATGAGTTATTTTTCGGCACAGCATGAGTGGGACCAGAATGAAGAGCGCTACCAGTTTCTGCTTCAAAAAGAAACAGAGGCAACTTCCGGGGTTTAAATATTGTCTAAATTCAAATTCAATAGTTATGTTCAAAAAGCTTCTCGTTTTTATATTGATCGCCGGTGTATTCGCAAGCTGTTTAAAGAGTAAAGAAACAGAAGGCTTGGCCTGCACCTACGATACCTGTGCTAATAAAGCACCCGCCTCAGAAATTGCACAGGTGGAAGCCTATTTGGCAAGCCAGAATATTACCAATGCTATCAAACATTGCAGTGGCGTATATTATACGATTGTTTCAGCAGGTGGTACCCCTAAGCCTACGGCTTGTTCCGCTATTGTGGCCAGCTACGAAGGCAAGCTGACTAATGGCAATACATTTGATCAGGGACAGTTTCCTTCTTACTACCGACTAACGGACCTGGTAAAGGGCTGGACGAATACCGTTCCAATGATCGGTGTTGGCGGAACCCTCAAACTGTATATTCCCCCAACCTTAGGTTACGGTTCGCAGCCGGTTACAAATCCACAAACAGGTGCTGTCATCATTCCTGCAAACTCAATACTCATCTTTGATCTTAGCCTGGTAGCCTTTCAATAATAAGAGGCATTTGTAAATTCAGGGCTAATTTTAAGCAAAAGAGCAGAACGTGGCACACGAGGCGATTTCGGTATTTGATATGTTTAAGATTGGCATTGGTCCTTCCAGCTCTCATACCTTGGGACCCTGGCGGGCTGCGCAACGCTTTGTGCAAACCCTTCGGGACCGATCGGTTCTGTCAAAAGTCGTGGAGCTGAAAGTGTTGCTTTACGGCTCACTGGCAAAGACCGGGAAAGGTCATGGAACCGATGTAGCCGTTCAATTAGGATTGGCAGGGGATGACCCGGTGACCTTTGCGGTGAATGAGCTGGATGCCAAGATCGCGGACATCGCTGCCATGCGTAAGCTGGTTTTGGGTGCCGAACACGAAGTGGAATTTGACCCGCGGGAAGACATAGATTTCCTTATCTCCGAATCGCTTCCTTTTCATCCGAATGCGCTTACTTTTTTAGTAACGCTTTCTACCGGGGAATCTATTGCCGAAACCTATTATTCTATCGGCGGCGGATTTGTAGTAAAAGAAGGAGAGGGGCAGGCTAAGAATAGTGTCACGCTTCCTTTTCCCATCAATGATGCCGACGAGCTATTACACTGGTGCATAAAAACCGGGCTTCCCATTCATGAAGTAGTGCTGGAAAATGAAAGTGCCTGGCGAAGCGAAAAAGAAACCCGGGAAGGTGTGCTTAATATCTGGCGGGTGATGAAGGAATGTGCTTACCGAGGCTGCCAGACATCCGGTACCTTACCGGGCGGGCTTAATGTAAAAAGAAGAGCCGCTGATCTGGCCAAGCGCTTACTAAAAGGCCAAACTTTTGCCACGCATGATGAATGGTTAGATGCGATCCGCAAAGGCGGAAATAACTTTCAATATATACTGGATTGGGTAAGCTGTTTTGCACTGGCGGTGAATGAAGAGAACGCTTCCTTTAGTCGCGTGGTAACGGCGCCCACTAATGGAGCGGCTGGAGTGATTCCCGCGGTTTTACATTATTACCTACTTTTTTACCCGGATGTAACCGACGATAAGATCGTTAGCTTCCTGCTGACAGCTTCGGAGATCGGCAGCATTTTTAAAAAAGGCGCTACTATTTCCGCAGCGATGGGCGGTTGCCAGGCAGAGATCGGCGTGTCGTCAGCCATGGCGGCGGCGGCATTAACAGAAGCCCTGGGCGGCTCGCAGCGGCAGGCGATGATGGCCGCTGAAATTGCTATGGAACATCATCTGGGTATGACCTGCGACCCAATTGCCGGATTGGTGCAGGTGCCTTGCATTGAACGTAATACCATGGGTGCTATCAAAGCCATTACGGCTTCGCAACTGGCTATGCAGAGCGCTCCTGATTACGCTAAGGTTTCGCTGGATGCGGTGGTAGAAACCATGTGGGCAACTGCGCAGGATATGAACAGCAAATACAAGGAGACGGCGGAAGGCGGGCTGGCTATTAATATCCCACTAAGCTTGAGCGAGTGTTGATTTTCTTTATCGGCTAATTGGCTGATCCTCTAACCAACTAACTAAGGTTCGTTCTCAGGCAGGCATTTCCAGTAAGGCCGCGGCATACATTGTATACAGCTTACTGTTTTTCCTGCCTTTATTTTCTTCGGCCAACCAGTTGCTGCACTGATTTTGCATTGTGCAATGCTGCCAGCGAAGCTGTATTATTAAAATAGAGGTAAGCATTTTTGACCTCCTTCGCTGTTTTCAATTGTTCTACCACGTTAGCTAGGAAGGACTCGTCATATTCCGAGTAAAAAAGCTTGGGCACACCATGAAAACGGTAATAAGTGGTAAGGTTGGTTACAACAACTTCATCGTGTACGATCTTTGGAAAGCTAACGCCGCTAAAGGAGACTTTTTTATTTCGTAATGCCTCCATCACATCGCCACGCCACCAGCTTTCATGTCTGAATTCGATAACATTGGTGAAGGAATAATCCAGCTGCTCCAGGATTGATTCTAATCGTTCCTGGCTGTATGAAAAGGAAGGTGGTAATTGGAATAGCACACAAGCCAGCTTTTCGGAAAGGCCTTCTTTAAGCACCGCGTAAAAATCGGTGACCAGCGATTGGGTTTCTTTAAACTTTTTATAGTGTGTGATGCTGCGCGGCACTTTAGCAGAGAAAACAAATCCTTCCGGTGCTTTACCGTCCCAGTTCTGCAAGGATTTTAATGTGGGAAAGCGATAAAAGGTCACATTCAGTTCGAGGGTATTGAAATGCTGCGCATAGTACTCAAACCACTTCGATTGCGCTAATCCTTTCGGGTAAAATTCTTCTTTCCATTCTTTGTAATGAAAGCCGGAGCAACCAATATACCAGTTAATAGAAGACATACGCAAAGAGCAAGAAATAATAATGCCATTGCTTTGGACAATAGCATTATTAAAAGAGGCAAGTACTATTGAGGAAGCAGTATGGTGAATGTAGCACCTTCGTTCGGTATGCCCGTTGCGTAGATGACGCCACCATGATGCTCAACGATCTTTTTGCAAATAGCCAACCCGATACCGGTGCCTTCATACTCGCTGCGGCCATGCAGGCGTTGAAATATCTGGAAGATCTTACCGGCAAATTCGTTCTCAAACCCAATGCCATTGTCTTTAAATTCAAGCTTCAGGTAAGTAGATGCTTTGGTAAGATTTAGATGGGATAAATCGACAGGATCAACCTTTGTGCAGGAAATGGTGATGACCGGCTGAACCCCCTCACGCACAAACTTTAAAGAATTACTCAGGAGGTTTTGGAATAGTTGCCTGAACTGCGAAGCGACAATGGTAGCTTCTGGCAGAAGAGGCGCTTCTATTATCGCTACTCTTTGTTCCAGTTTGTGCTCCACAGCCTGGCGGGCATCATCTAAAATGGCTTGCAGGCTATGCGGTTGAAAGGACCGGTTACCGGTGATCATGGATACCGATAAGAGATCATCAATCATTATTTGCATCCGCTGCGAAGCATCTATTACTTTTTTCAGATAGGTCTTGCCACCATCATCCAGCCTTTCGGTTTGCGTGGCAACCAGCCTGTCACCAAACGTAGAGATCTTGCGCAGGGGTTCTTTAAGATCGTGGCTGGCCACATAGGCAAACTCCTCAAGGCTGGCGTTGGATTGCTCCAACTGGAAAGCGTTTTGCAGCAGCCTGCGTTCCATTTCCTTGCGCTTGGTGATATCGAGCGCCGCGCCTAACACTTTTTTTACACTGCCCGAGCTGGTTTTCTTAAAGATTACTTCGCGTACAAGCAGCCATACCCAATCGCCGTTCTTGTGCATCATGCGGCACTCATACTGCATCATGGATTCGGAGTAATGAAAACCGCTTTCACTGTTTGACCTTTCCGGTAATAACTTCAGGTCTTCCGGGTGGTATAGCGCATAGAGGTCTTTTTGATCCATTGCTTTTATCTCTTCCGGGGTATAACCGAGCACGTAAAAGATCTCGCGGTTGGTATAAGCAAAGCAATCTTCCACTACATCAAACAAATACAGGACCGTAGGCGAAGCATCAGCGATCTGCTGGATGAAGTACTCCTGGTCCTGTATTTTCTCTGAGGCTTCTTTCTGCAGCGTTACATCAAGCGAAATATTCAACACATGCTCCACCTTGCCTTCGCTGTTCCGGTCGAACACCGTACCATAGGTATGAAACCAACGATACTCGCCATCTTTATGCCGCATACGATACGTGAACTCCTGCACTAACTCAGGTCCATCGCTATTCTTATTGGCTTCTTCAAGCGCGGCTGCATTTTTTGAAGCAATGCTCAACAGGTCATCGGGATGAATAACCTCCATAAAGAAAGCCAGCCCTTTTTCATACACCAGCTTCGAGTCATACCCTAAAAGCTTTTCAACCCCTTCGGATACAAAAACATATTCACCGGTATTGATGTTATATGACGCAATGATAGAAGGCGTGGCATCCGTGATCTTGCGAATGAATCGTTGACCTTTCTCCAGTTCCTGCTGCACACGGTGCTGTTCGGTAATATCCTGCGTAGTACCTAACATTTGCACTGCCTCACCCTGGCTGTTATGAATAAATTCCCCTTTGCGGTGAATCGTTTTAATGGTTCCGTTTCGTAATACTAAACGATGGATTTTATCGTATTGGCAGTTTGTGGAAAGGCATTCTTGAAAATAGCTTCTCACACCTTCGCGGTCCTCTGGATGTACCCAATCAAACCAAGCCTGCTCGGTCATTTTTTCTTTTGTTTCCATTTCATAAATGGCATACATCTCATCCGACCAACTGAACTCTCTTGTTTTAAGATCCATTAACCAGTTGCCCATTTTAGCAAGCGATTGTGCCTGCTGGTTTAGCTTTTGGCTACGTTGCAACTGTTCTATCAGGTTTTGCTCCCGCGTTACATCTTGCCCTGTACCAATTAATTTATAGGGCTTACCATCTTTTAAGAGAATCTCACCCCTGGAATGAATGATGCGGATAGTGCCATCGGTTAACTGGATACGATGCAAAAAATCATAAGGCTGCAGCGTTTGCAGCGAAGTTGTCACTGTGTTCATCACCAGTTCCCTGTCTTCTTCATGCAGGATAGACAGGTATTTTTCATAGTCAATTTCGGCATCAAGCGGCTGGTCGAAAATGCGATACATTTCTTTTGACCATTGCACTTTATTGGTAGCCAGGTCAAAGCTCCAATTACCTAAATGCGCGATAGACTGCGCCTGCAGGTAAAGGGTTTCGTTTTCCTGTAATTGCTTTACCAGTTGCTGTCTTTCTGTGATGTCCTGTTCCGTCCCTAATACATTCAACAGGCTGCCATCTTCCTTACGAATGACCTGTCCGATAGACCGGATCGTTTTTTCTTCACCGGCATCGGTAATGATCCGGAAGGTGTGATCTACCGTATCCTGTGCAAAGCTGCCGCGAATGCTTGCTGCGATGGCTGCCCGGTCATCGGGATGCACAAAAGAAAGAAAACGTTCGATGGTAATGGTTTCTGATTGCGGCTCCAGCCCGTAAATGGCATAAAGCTGGTCGGTCCAGGACAGCTGGTCGCTGTCTACGTCCCATTGCCAGCTGCCGGTGTTGGAAAGCTTTTCGGCCTGCTTATACAGCCTGTCGTTATTTTTTAATTGTTCGGCTATCGTCTTTTCCCTGTCTATATCCAGGCTGATCGCGATCATTTCCGATGCCTTGCCTTCTTCATCCCGCTTAAATACGCTTTCGTAATTGCGGATCCATTTATAGTTCCCGTCCTTTGCCCGAACCCGGTATTTATAGGATAATATATCGCCGTCTTTTGCTTCACCGCACTGTTTGCGGTGCTCCCAGTATACTTCTTTGTCTTCGGGGTGTAATAATTTATTAACCGCCGCTGTTCCCAAATCATTCAGCTCCTGCTGGCTATACCCGATCACTTTTTCCAGCGTCTCATTGGTATAGATGTTTTTAAAATTCTTCAGGTCGAAAATGTAGAGTGCGCCGGGTAGGGTATTATTGATCTTAGCAATGAAGTGGTTATGGGTTGCCAGCTTTTCCTCCATCACCTTCACATAGGTATTGGAGGTCTCTACTTCGAAATGCAGCAGGAAAGTATCCAGGTCTTCTATGACCGCTAACATCTGGGAGGCGTCAGCCGTATAGCCCGGTAAAAAATGCAGGAAGACCTTCTTCCTAATGAAGGCCAGTTTGGTAATATCTTCTGCAGCCACTTCATATTTATGAATAAACGGCAGCAGGTTTTTCGTCCAGACCTCAATGCCTTTGCGGATATGCGCTTCTGCATTGTTCTCTGACAAGCTTGTCAATAAATCGGAAGCGCCTTTAGTAAGGAAATTATGCTGTTGCTCTTTTGGCAACTCCATGATCGGCCGCATGATCTGCAGCTCATGTTGCAGGCTCAACTGCCATTCCAATGCTATATAGGCTTCAAAATGGTGGGTGAGAATATAATCCGCGTAGCCAGCTAAGTGAGCCAGTTTTAGCGAAAGCGGTTTCAGTTCGGTTTGTGTTAGCACGGTGTGAGATTTAGGACGGAAGCGTTAGAAATAGCTATCAGGATGGATAAAGTTAATGGTAAATTTCCTTAATACAACCAATAGAATGATAAGCTTTTAAACGACTGCAGGCGGGCACCGGCCCGCCTGCAGCAAAAATCTGTATATCTTCTACATATTGCTTCTGCCGGGACCGGAATAAGGGTCTTCCTCCGAGCCTTCGTGCCGGTCGCCGCCCAGGCTGTAATACTTGTTTTCTTCGTCGCCTTGTCCTAAAGACTCGGTAAGGGTTTCATCCACTTCATCGGGAATGTCAAGCCCGGAGCCGGTTTGTGTTTCGCCGAAGCTTTCCTCATTCAGCTTTTCCCCATCAAAGTCGGTATCATCTAACCGGGCCGTGCGAAGGTTGTCTTCATCGGTGGTCGGCATATAAGTGGCATCTTCCAGCGCCATGCGTTCTTCGGGTGTTACGTCTCCTTCGCCCAGGTCATCGTTGTCTACGTTCTGAGGAATGCCGATCTCGTCATCCTCCGAATCTGTTGCCGTCAAGGAATCCCCGCCCGTTTCCGTGCGGGGATTCAGCTCAGGGTCCATATCCTCGTTGCCAAGGCCGGGCTGCGGCGTCATGGCGTCTTTTGCTTTATTTGTATCTGTACCCGTGCCTTCAAACCGCTGGCTTACACCGGAAAGATTGTTTGAATTGGGAATATTCTCTACATCCACGTCTATCCGGTGGCTATCGGTGCGTTGGTCCATGATGTCTTCCTTAGCCGGGTAATGCGGGTAGCCGGGGAAATCCTGGTCGGTTTTGTTGTCCGGCGACTTCTCCACATCGCGTTTGCTGTCCATGGGCTTTGTATTGCTGGTTTCCGGGATGGGCTTCGGCTGTTGCTCGTCATTATCGTTTGCCATAACTCTTGTTTGCTGGTATTGTATAAAATGTTGTGCCGGGCGGTGAAGGAAGTTGATAAGTTTACTGGTTGATAAGTTGAAAAGCCTGAGAACAGGCGAGGCGTTCAGCTGTTGTTACCTATCAACCTCCCCTGCTTCCCTCACATACTCCAGCGCCTTTTCCGTAAGAGCATATTGTTGGTAGCCGGTCTTTTGAAGAAGGCCTCGTTTGATGCAGTTTTGCAGCAGCATATACACGCCCCGGTCCGAAAACTCCAACACCCTGCCAAGGCGGCGTTGGGTATTCTTTGGTTCGGTCAGCAGGTGGTGGAGCAAGCGCGACATGGAGTGAAGGGCGGTCCAGCGGCCCTTGTAATACTTTCTCAGCACCTGGTAAAGCCCGTTAACAGTGGCAGCGGCGGCCAGCTTTGCCAGTTCTGCCCGGTCTTCCGGCAGGGCCGGGTTTAAAAAACGCTGCGGTGCAGGCTTCACATGAGTAGAGGATAATTGAAAGCCTCCCAAAACCGGCAATGCAATGCCATTATGCAGCCGGGTCGGCATTGAAAAATTCGGCGCAATGTTGATCCGGCTTTGGTTCAACATTGCGTCATTCGACGATGTGTTGACTTGGGTTTCGTTCGGACTTGCACCGCTATGAGCAATGTTGCTTTTCGATTGGTTCAACATTGCGTGGGTTGGTGCAATGTTGCTTGTGAGTTGGTTCAACATTGCACCGGGTTCTACTATGTTGTTTTGATGGTTATTCGCAACAGATGGGGAGGTAGTTGCTTCCAGCAGGCTATTGGCATAAGCCAGCTGCTGTTCCAGTTGCTGGTTCTTTTCTACCAGCAGGGCAATGATCACCTGCTGGCGGGTGATTTCGGCTTGCAGGGCGGCGATGTCGAGGGACATGGCGGTGGGTTTAATGAGGGATTAAGGTACGAAGAGTTGGGAAATGAGTGATGCGTGGGGTCGTTTTAGTTTGACTAGTTGTTAAACTTGCAAGGCGGCTGTTCGTCGGGATGATCAACAGTCATTTATTATTAACTCACTTCTATTTCTATAGATAAAATTGAAAACCACTATTAATGAGTCACCTCACACATTACTCATCTCCTCACAATAGCTTCCCCGTCAATATAGAAAATGCAACCGAGAAGTAAATGATCAGTCCTGTTACATCTACCAGCGTGGCTACAAACGGGGTAGAAGAAGCGGCAGGGTCGGCGCCGAGGCGCTTCATGATAAGTGGCAGCATAGAGCCTACGAGTGTGCCCCACAATACCACGCCCATCAGCGAGAAGCCTACCGTAAACGCAATGCTCAGGTAATAAGCGCCGAAGGTATCGGAGAAAAAATGCCAGATAAAGATCACGATAATGCCCATCAATCCAAGCGTAGCGCCTAACAGCAGGCCGGAAAGGATCTCGCGCCGCATAATGCGCCACCAGTCGCGGATGCTCAATTCGCTTAAGGCCATGGCTTGTATGATCAGCGTGGCCGCCTGCGAGCCGCTATTGCCACCACTGGAAATAATAAGGGGAATAAAAGTAGCCAGCACCACCACCTTCGCGATCTCGTCCTCGAAGCGGCGCATGGCGGAGATAGTGATCAGCTCACCAATGAATAACACCATCAGCCATACCACCCGCTTTTTAAAAAGACTAAAGAGCGAAATGTCCAGGTAGGGAAGCTCGAGCGCTGCCGTACCCCCGATCTTTTGCATGTCTTCCGAAAACTCTTCACTCGCCACCCAGAGGATATCATCAATGGTCACAATGCCCAGTAGCTTATTGCTATTGCTTACCACCGGCAGCGCTACGCGGTTATTCATTTTAAAGGCTTCGTTCGCCAACTCCTGATCATCAAAGGCATTGAGCGAGATCACCCGTTCATCCATTAATTCGCTTACCAGCATGTCGGGCTTGTTAAGGATAAATTCCCGGATCCGTATGTCATCCAGCAATTCGCCTTTATCATTGATCACGTAGATCACATCAATGGTCTCAGAGTTCTTGCCCACCCGGCGGATAATATCCAGCACTTCGGCGATCGTATTGTCTTCATAGACATACACATAATCCGGCGTCATCAGGCGTCCCACGCTGTTCTCGGGATAGCCTAACAATGAAAGCGTCACCTTGCGTTCTTCCGGGTCCAGCAGCTTTATCAGTTCACGAACTACGTTGCTCGGCAGTTCTTCCAGCAGCGAGGTGCGGTCATCCGCCGGTAATTCGTTCAGCAGTTCGGCTGTTTTTCCGGGAGGGAGTGTTTGTATGATCCGTTGTTGCTCGGGGAACTCCAGTATCTTAAAAACCCCTGCCGCCCGGTGCACCGCCATTCCGGCAATGATCTTTGTCTCCTGCTCCGGGTATTCATACACCAGTTCAGCAATATCGCTGATGTTCTGGTCGTCCAGGAACTGCCGTATCTCCTGGCTGTCTCCGGTTTCTAATAGGTGTTCAAATTCCTGTGATAAAAGCTCCAACGACATAGGGCAAAGATAGCATACCCCCTGTCCCCCTGAAGGGGGAACTTAGGTCGAAGAAGTGCTTTTCTGGGGATCTTCCTTTAGGACAAAGGTGGGGTGGCTGGTAGCCCGGACTGCGTGTCATCCCCGCAGGGATGATAAACTGTTTTCATCACACTCTGTAAACAGGAATAGTAAAAAGAAGTGTATCTCTGACCTAAGTTCCCCTTCAGGGGGACAGGGGGTTACCTTCGCCTTTATGAAACGTATGAACTACCTGCACCATGCTCTGCAGATCCGCAAGACCCGCAAGAAGGGACGTGGCGTATTCGCCCTGGAAGCTTTGCCGGCAGGCATTGTTGTCGAAATAGCACCAGTGATCGTAATGACGGCTGCGGAACGGAAGAAACTGGATAAGACCTTGCTGCATGATTATATTTTTGAATGGGGCGCGGACCGTAAAAGTTGCTGCATGGCATTGGGTTATATACCGCTGTATAACCATTCTTATAAACCCAATTGCGAGTACCTCATGAATTTTAAGAGCGAGCTTATTGCTATTCAGACCCTGCGGGATATTAAGAAGGGAGAGGAGTTGCAATTCAATTACAACGGCGCCGGCGACCTCGATGCGCCGCTCTGGTTCCATAAAAAATAAAAGCCCCGCAGATGCAGGGCTTTATATCAATGCTATTTTATGCTTAGTCAAATATGATCTGTCCTCTTACTTCGCCGGAAGCAGCAAAAGCGCCAACCGTATGAATATCTACATAGTATTTACCTGTTAAAAGCTCTTCCTCTTTTATCACTACGCCATCAACGAAAAGAGAAGCTTTGATAGAACCCGTACGTGCTGTTGGAACCCCACTCAGGGTTTGTAAGATAGGTGCCGGGAAACCAGGGTCGGCAGGCCCGTGAACATGGATGGCAGCCACATTGCCTGTTAATCCCGTCCATACCACTAAATAATCTAAGGTTTTGACCCTTGACTGATATACAACACCCAGCTGTGCAGAGGCCGCGCTTTGATTAGCTGGCGCTACCTGGGCGCCGTTCATTACGATCAGGTCCTTCTTACTTACCCTGTTTTCTACTTCTTTTTTGCAGGAAGTAGCGGACAGTGCAAAAAGGGCAATACATACAGTTAGTTTCAGAAATTTCATTAGTCCGTTTATTTGGTGGTAAAAATAGGGAGTTTTTCAATCCGGCAACCGACTTAAAACAAACTTAATGCAGCAGGTTTTTGATCTCGTTAAGTTTTAAAAGGGCTTCCACAGGAGTAAGCCGGTTGATGTCCAGCGCTTCCAAAACAGTTCGCATTTCCGTAAAGGTCTGGCTATGCGCATCAAAAATGCTAAGCTGCACTTTCGGCGCCGACAGGCTTTTCAATCCTTCGGCTGTTCTGCTTTCTACCGCTTTTGCTTCCAGCCGTTGCAGCACTTCTTCTGAACGTTTGATCAGTTCCGGCGGCATGCCGGCCATCTTCGCCACATGAATACCAAAGCTGTGCGTACTGCCACCCGGCGCCAGCTTGCGCAGGAAAATGATCTTGCCGCCGATCTCTTTATTGGTGACATGATAATTCTTCACCCGTGGCAGCTTGTTCTCCAATTCATTCAGTTCGTGGTAATGCGTGGCAAAAAAGGTCTTGGGCTGATAGGGCGAGTGATGCAGGTATTCGGCGATGCTCCAGGCGATGGAGATGCCATCGTAAGTGGAAGTGCCGCGACCGATTTCATCTAACAATATCAGGCACCGGTCGCTGATATTATTGATGATGGAAGCTGTTTCATTCATTTCCACCATAAAGGTGGATTCACCGGCGCTCAGGTTGTCGGAAGCGCCGACCCGGGTAAATATCTTATCGGTTAATGGGATCTGCGCTTCACCCGCCGGAACAAAAGAACCAATATGCGCCATCAATGTGATCAATGCCGTTTGCCGAAGCAGCGCTGATTTACCGCTCATGTTCGGGCCGGTAAGGATAATGATCTGCTGGCTTTCTTTATCCAAAACGAGGTCGTTGCTGACATAGCTATCGCCTTGGGGCAAGTTGCGCTCTATTACCGGGTGGCGGCCTTCCTTGATCACCAGTTCATCGCCGCTATGCAGCACCGGCTTTTTATAATTGTATTGAATAGCGTTCTGCGAAAAGCAGCAAAGACAATCCAGCGCCGCTACGATCTGCGCATTGGTTTGGATGCAGGAAAGAAAATCATGCAGCTCGTTCACCAGGCTATCGAATAGTAATAACTCAATGGCCAGGATCTTTTCTTCCGCTGTCATGATCTTTTCCTCGTACTCTTTCAGCTCCGGGGTGATGTAGCGCTCGGCGTTGGTCAGCGTTTGCTTGCGCATCCATTCCGGTGGCACTTTTTCCTTGTGCGAGTTGGTCACTTCCAGGTAATACCCAAACACATTATTGAAACCGATCTTGAGCGATGAGATGCCGGTCTTTCCAATTTCCTGCTGTTGCAATTGCAGCAGGTATTCTTTCCCGTTGTGTGATATATGCCGCAGTCCGTCCAGTTCTTCATGAACCGTTTTATTGATAAAGCCGCCTTTGGATGCCAGTGCCGGCGGGTTGTCAATGAGTTGCGCCACGATCTTATCCGCCATATAATGACAGGGATTCAGCGCATCGGCCAGGCGTTTTAAATACGAACTTTCGCTGCCCGCACACGCCTGTTTAATCACATCTATCTGCCGCAGCGATCTCGCCAGTTGCAGGAGCTCGCGGGGATTGATCTTCTTCAGCGGGATCTTCGACACCATTCGTTCAATGTCGCCGCACTGCTTCATGGCCTGTGTCAGCGCATTCCGCAGGTCGGTCTGCAGGATGAGGTGCGCCACTACGTCCAGCCGCTCATTGATCTTCTGAATATCTTTTAATGGAAATACAATCCAGCGCTTGAGCAAGCGGGCACCCATGGGTGTGCTGGTATTGTCCAACACTTTTAATAATGTTGCGCCGCCTTCTGCCGCGCTGTTCAGCAGCTCCAGGTTGCGAATGGTAAAGCGGTCCATCCACAGGTGGTCTTCCTGGTCTATGTGTTGCAGGGAAGTGATGTGCTGGAGGTTGGGATGCTCCGTATCTTTTAGGTAATGAAGAATGGCACCGGCTGCTATCAACCCGGCCGGCATGCCTTCCACGCCAAAGCCTTTCAGCGAATGCGTGTCAAAATGTTTCAGCAGGCTTTCGGTAGCGTATGGCTGCTGGAAGATCCATTCATCAAGCGTGTAGGTGTAAAATTTACCGGCAAATTCTTCCTTGAACCGGCGCTGGTGGTGCCGCTGGTAAATGACCTCTGCCGGCTTAAAACCCATTAATAATTTATCGGCATATTCCCTGTCGCCCTCGGCAATGAGGAACTCGCCGGTGGAAATGTCCAGGAAAGAAAGTCCATACACCGTTTCGGATTGCAGGTGGATGGCGGCGAGGAAATTATTGGAGCCATGTTCCAGCAGCTTGTCGTTGGTAGCGGTTCCGGGTGTCACCATTTCGGTTACACCGCGCTTCACAATGCCTTTTACCGTCTTTGGGTCTTCCAACTGGTCGCAGATGGCGACGCGGTAGCCGGCTTTTACTAGTTTATGCAGGTAGGTATCGAGGGCATGGTAGGGAAAGCCGGCCAGCTCGTTCTCAGATGCCGAGCCGTTATTTCGCTTGGTGAGCGTGATGCCCAGTACGCCTGACGCGATCACCGCATCCGCTCCGAAGGTTTCATAAAAATCGCCGACGCGGAATAGCAGGATCGCGTCCGGGTATTTGGCCTTGATGGCGCTGTGCTGCAGCATCAGGGGCGTTTCGGCTTTCTTTGTTTCCTTCATAACGGTGCGGACAAAAATAGGCTGCTGATGGGAAAGTGTGTGGAATGTAAAATTTAAAATGAAAAATATAGAAGGGAGACTGGACCTGGCATTTTACATTTTTCATTTTGCTGTTTTGAATTTCTCCCAATTACTTTTGCGCTCATGCGCAAACTGTCGATGGAGGAACTAGGGCGGAAATCCGTAGAAGAATTCAAGGAAGCGGAGAAGATGCCCATCATTGCGGTGCTGGAGAATATCCGTAGCGGCTATAATGTGGGCAGCACTTTTCGCACGGCGGACGCCTTCCTGCTGGCAGGTGTTTATATCTGTGGCTACACCGCTTATCCCCCACACAAAGAAATCAAGAAGACTGCACTCGGCGCCGATGAATCGGTGCACTGGAAGTATTTTAAAACTACCGCAGAAGCGATGGAAGACCTGCGGGCCTTGGGCTATAAAATATACGCGGTAGAGCAAGCGGAAGATAGTTTGATGCTGCACGATTTTAATATGAGTGGGGATGATAAGGTAGCCGTGGTATTTGGCAATGAAGTGACCGGCGTGGAGCAGGCGACGATCGGGCAATGCGATGGCTGCATTGAAATTCCTCAACTGGGTATGAAACATTCATTGAATGTATCCGTAGCGGCAGGGGTGGTGTTGTGGGAACTGGTAAGGCGCAAAATGACCCAACTTTAAGGAATGATTTGTGCTTTATTGAACTAAATTTGAATCTATGGAAGCGAAGAAAAAAGAACCGAAGATCAAGCGGATAAGGCGGGATAAGGCCGATGTAAATAAGGGCGCAGATATTATGAAGTATTGTGGCATCATCAAATTAGAAGAAGACCCCCAGGCAATTCAAAAAAGGTTGCGTAATGAATGGAGGTAATTATTTAGTAGATACCAATATTCTTCTTTACATCGTTTCTGGCCATCAGACCCTGACAGAGTACTTGCAGAAGCGAAGCCTTTTTATTTCAGTCATTAGCGAAATCGAGTTTTTAGGGTATAAAAATTTGTCAGCGTCTATTGATAAAAGCTTCAGGAATTTTTTAAAGGAATTTAGGGTTATCTATTTAGATGAAATTATCAAAGAGGAAGCCATTAATATTAGAAAGCAATATAACCTGAAACTACCCGATGCAATTGTTGCCGCGACTGCCATATCATTAGACCTTCCCTTCATTTCTGCCGACAAGCAGTTCCGGCAAATTAAAAGCCTTCCCCTGGAAGTTTACGAACCTTAACATGTCTGTTGTCAAAAATTATCTCTCGCTTATCAAGTTCTCGCATACCATTTTCGCGATGCCGTTTGCGTTGATTGGATTTTTTCTGGCGCTTTACTCTAGGGATTTATCCTATCAAACATTTTGGAATCTTCCGATTAATAAAAGTGGGCAATGGAGTTTAAACGATTCGATTGGCTGGGGGCGCCAATCTGCTTTTGAGATTCTATTTATTAGATTCCTGTTAGTTATCGCCTGCATGATCTTCGCCCGCTCCGCTGCCATGGCATTTAACCGCTACTTAGATAGAAAATACGACATACTCAATCCCCGCACCGCCATCCGCGAAATCCCCAAAGGCATCATCACTCCAAAAAATGCATTAGGCTTCACCATCGCCTGTTGCGTCTTGTTTATCACTTGTACCTTTTTCATCAACCGCATCTGCTTTTACCTGTCACCAGTAGCGCTTGCTGTGGTGCTGGGTTACAGTTATACCAAGCGTTTTACGCCGCTCTGCCACTTGATACTCGGCTTAGGGTTGTCGCTGGCGCCCATCGGTGCTTACCTGGCTGTTACCGGCGCCTTTCACTGGCTGCCCATCCTCTTTTCCCTTGCCGTCATCTTCTGGGTGAGCGGGTTCGATATTATCTATGCCTTGCAGGATGTGGATTTTGACCAGTCGCAGCAGCTTTACTCCATCCCCGCATCTTTTGGCAAAGCCAAAGCCCTGCGCATTTCAGAAGTCTTGCACCTGCTTAGCGCGGCTTGCGTAGTGGCTGCCGGACGGTGGGGCGGGTTCGGATGGCTCTATTGGATAGGTGTGCTGGTGTTTACCGGGATGCTGATCTACCAGCATTCCATTGTAAAACCCGAGGACCTGCGCCGGGTGAACCTTGCCTTTATGACCGCCAATGGCATTGCGTCGGTGGTGTTTGCTGTGTTTGTCATCGCCGACCTGTTTTTACAGCCTTCCCTTTTTTAGTCAGCCGGCTTTCCAGCGTGTCTATACGGATTGCCGCATGAGACAAGCCACCCGGACACGGCAGCGGACCCTATTGTCGCATGCGACAAGGTATCCCGCCACCATGGATACCTATATTGTCTCACAAGACAATATACCCCGCCACACCGGTGGCCCTGTATGTCGCATGCGACAATATACCTCCCCGCCGCGGGTGATGCCATTGTCTCATGCGACAAGGCACTTCCCCACAGTGGCGATATGCCTTGTCGCATGAAGCCGTATATCCCACCAGGGCGGGGAATGCTGCTGTCTCATGCGACAATATATCCCGCCAATGGTGCAGGCATCCCAAGGTTCTTGCCTGCACTTCCTGCCCTAATTAGGACTGATGAACTACTGCAATGGTCAACCAGCGCTATTTTTGCTGCTATGGGGAGAATCCTTTCTATTGATTATGGCCGCAAACGCACCGGTCTGGCAGTAACAGATCCGCTGCAGATCATCGCTACCGGCCTGTGTACCGTAGAAACGCCCAAGCTCATGGCCTTTTTAAAGGAATATATCGGGCGGGAAGGGGTAGAACTGATCCTGATAGGGATGCCCACCAATATGGACGACACCGCTACCCACGCCACACCGCTGGTGAAGAAGTTCATTGGCGAACTGCAAAAGGTGTTTCCTGCCATTCCAATCAAAGAAGTGGACGAGCGCTTTACCTCTAAAATGGCCTCACAAGCCATGCTGCAAATGGGGCTGAAGAAAAAGCAGCGGCAGAACAAGGGTTTGGTGGATGAGATAGCGGCAACGATGATGCTGCAGGAATACATGCAACGATTTTAGATTGGCAATTGCAGATTTGGCAAGCCTTACCTTTGAACCTTAATCTACAATCGCTAATCGTCAATCGAATGATTTTACCAATAGTCGCTTACGGTCACCCTGTTTTAAGAAAAGTAGCGCAGGATATTGATGCGGATTACCCGGGCCTCGAAAAGCTTATTGCCGACATGTGGGAGACCATGTATGGCTCCAATGGTGTTGGATTGGCTGCGCCGCAGATCAACAAGGATATTCGCCTGTTTGTAATGGACAGTGCCCAGATATTTGCCAACAAGGAAGAAGATGACGATGAGGAGGATGAGGATTATCCTGATGCGCCGGGCATCAGGCAGGTGTTCATCAACGCACATATTGTAGAAGAAGGCGGTGAGGATTGGGCCTATAACGAAGGTTGCCTGAGCATCCCGAAAGTGCGGGAAGATGTGCACCGTGCCGAAGAGGTAACGATTCGTTACCATGACGAGGCGTTTGTGGAGCACACGAATACCTTCAATGGCATTACGGGTCGTATCATCCTCCACGAATACGATCATATAGACGGCCGGCTTTTTATTGATCATCTTTCCCCCCTCAAACGTAAACTGTTAAAGCGTAAGCTGGATGCCATCTCCAGGGGAGAAATTCGCGTCGATTATAAAATGCTTTTTCCAAAGAAATGAGGCTTCCTTTTATACTTGTTCTCTCCTTGTTATCACTCATATCCACTGCCCAGGACACCAGCGATGTGGAAGCGGTGCGCCGTTCAGTGAATCTTAGCGAGGTCATTATCCGTAGCGACCTGAACGTGCCGAAGTTCCTCCGGCGGATAAAGAACGACAGCAGCTATCACAAAGCGTTTAAGAACCTGCACATACTGGGTTTCACTTCCCTGAACTTTATCCAGATGCGGGATAAGAACGGGAAATCGAAGGCCTCCCTGCAAAGCAAAACGCGGCAGAACCGGGCAGGCAACTGCCGCACGATGGATGTGCTGGAAGAAACCGTTACCGGTGATTTTTACGATAAGAACCGCGACTATAATTACTACACCGCGCAACTCTATTCTTCCTTCTTCTTTACCAAGGGAAAAGTGTGTGGCGAGACCAATATTGTAAAGGGCTCGCAGCACAACGTGGGCGGCAAGAAGGGATTGGAAAAGAACAAGGAGCAGTTAAAGATGCTGTTCTTTAACCCCGGCACCAAGATCCCCGGTATTCCTTTTATCGGCGATAAGCTGGATGTATTTGACAAAGAGATTTCCCGACTGTATGACTATTCCATTGATACATCGGACCTGTATGGTCAGCCCTGTTATGTATTTAAGATCCAGCGCAAAGCAGGCTTAAGCGCCGGCGAGCGGGGGGATATTGTATTTGATAATATCACCACCTGGTTCAATCAAAAAACCCTGGACATTGTAGGTCGAAATTATGACCTGAGCTACAAGGCCGGCGTGTATGATTTTGATGTGCACATGCAGGTAGAAATGCAGCAGTTTGGTGAATACATCGTGCCGCATGTGCTGCGCTACAGCGGCAACTGGCACCTGCTTTTCAAAGGCCGGGAGCGGGGGGTGTTTACGGCAACGCTGTTTGATTTTAGGAAAGGTTGACTGGTTGATTAGTTGATAGGAAAGGCCGCTACAAATCAATCCTTCAACTTATCAACTTGCTTCTTACTACTCACATACCCCCTCCACTTTTCAATCACCGCAGCAATATCCGCTGGCATCTCCGTATCAAAATGCATTGCTTCGCCGGTGGTTGGATGAATGAATCCCAAGGTTTTTGCATGAAGCGCCTGGCGCTTGCATATCTCGAAACAGTTCTCCACAAACTGTTTGTACCTGGTATAGATCGTTCCCTTTAAAATGCGGTCGCCCCCATACGTTTCATCATTAAAAAGCGGGTGGCCGAGGTGCTTCATGTGCACCCGTATCTGGTGGGTGCGGCCGGTTTCCAGCACACATTCTACAAGGGTCACATAGTTGAACCGCTCCAGCACGGAGTAATGCGTAATGGCTGATTTGCCATGATCGCCATCGGGATAGGCTTCAAACAATTTGCGAAAGCGCTGGTTGCGGCCCACATGCGCCTCAATGGTTCCTTCGTCTTCTTCCAGGTCGCCCCAGACCAATGCGCGGTATTGGCGCTTCACGGTGTGATCGAAAAACTGCTTGGCTAAATGCCGCATGGCTTTGTCATGCTTTGCCAGCACCAATAAGCCGCTGGTGTTTTTATCAATGCGGTGCACCAATCCAAAACGCGGCAGGGTCTCTTCTGAGATGTCCGGGTTTTTTTGTTGCAGGTAATAGGCGATACCGTTTAATAAAGTGCCCGAATAATTGCCGCTTCCGGGATGCACCACCATACCCGCTGGCTTGTTGATCACCATCAGGTCGTTGTCTTCAAACACGATGTTCAGATCCATCCGCTCCGGCACCACATCCGTGCTCTCCGGTGAGCCATCGGAAAAAACAACCACCTGGTCCAGCGGCCTGATCTTATAATTGGGCTTGATCTCTTTTCCATTCACGAGCACCATCCCGGTGTTGATGGCCCGTTGCAATTTGTTGCGGGTGCCGCCTTCTATCCGCGCCATCAGGAACTTATCAATGCGTAGCGGCTCTTGTCCTTTATCAATAGTGAACTGGAAGCGTTGGTATAATGCCTCGCTGGCTTCCTCGCTATCTCCACCCAATGGTTCCTCTACATCCTCTTGCATGGCTGCAAAAATAAGGGTCGTAAATTTGTGCAGCTATGGAAGAAAAGCAGCCCGTTTATTTTAAAGATTTAGGTAAGATGGATTATAAGACCGCCTGGGAATACCAGGAGCGGCTGTTGGCGGAGAACCTGGAAGTAAAGCGAGGAAGAACAGAAGAACAACGAACAAGGAATATCGAACAAGGAACAAGCAACAAGGAGCAAGGAACAGGAGATGAGGATGCAACGGGAAACGAGAAACGAGAAACCACCAACCATCTTCTCTTTGTCGAACACCCACCCGTTTATACCCTTGGTAAAAGCGGCAAGATGGAGCATGTGCTGATCAACGAAGAACAGCGTGCCGCGAAAGGCATTGAGTTTTTCCAAACCAATCGCGGCGGCGATATCACTTTTCATGGTCCCGACCAGATCGTTGGTTACCCCATCTTTGACCTCGAAAAATTTTACACGGACATCGGCCGCTACCTGCGTGAGCTGGAGGAAGTGATTATTCTGACACTGTCGGAGTTTGGCATTGTAGCCGGCCGGTCTGGAGGCGAGACTGGTGTGTGGATTGATGCTTTAGAGAAAGGAAAAGAGCGAAAAATCTGTGCGATGGGCGTTCGTTGCAGCCGCTGGATCACGATGCATGGTTTTGCACTAAACGTCAATACGGACCTGGATTACTTCAACCATATTATTCCCTGCGGCATTCAGAATAAGAAGGTCACTTCTATGAAAGAGGAATTAGGAAAGGATACAGAAATGGAAGAAGTGAAAGCAGCTTTAAAGAGGTCTTTCGAGAAAGTATTTGATGTGGAGTTTATTACTGAGGGCAAGCTTGCGTAAGTCATTTCACTACTTCCGGCGCCTGTAAAATCCCCTTTAGGGGTTGGGGGCAAATGCTTTCGATAAATAGAATTTATTCCGCTCCACCAGTTTTTCGCCATTGTATAATTCGAATTGAAACCAGCCGGCATGAACGAAATTGGCTTTGTCTAAAATAAGCCCTTTTTCTTTGATCGGCTTTAACTCGAAGAGCGGTGAATTGTCTTCTTCAAAAAACTTAATGCTGTATTTTTCTTCATCCGCATCCGGCAGGTTGATGTATACGTAACCCTCTTTGTTTGTGTACACATAATAAGAAGGCTCCCAATCAGGCCTTTTTACTGGCTTGTGCCGGTCGATTAACGTATCGGTACTTTGTCCATTGGGATAAATGCCGCCAATAACTGGCCTTGAGCCTGCCGGTAAAGATGCCCGGGAAGTATCGGGCTTTTGCGCTTTTGTAAAATAAAAGGAACCGCCCTGGATCACATAGAATAAGCGGTAGAACATGTGATCATTAGGCGCTTTTGTGTCAGCGAAACCGTTTTGCACCGCTTTCGGGTCTGCTACGGTTAAGATCGTCTTATAATCTTTCAGGCTGTCAAAGGAGCGCTGAATACTGATCTGGGTAATATTGGGGATCGTATTGACCCAGCCAATTATGGTCCGGTTATTACCGGCATTGCGAACCGTAAACCTGGGCAAGGTATCCTGCGCCATGCTCGGGAGGCAGGTAAATAGACAGGAGAGAAAAGCAAAAGAGTAAAAAATACGCTTCATAAATGGGTGTCTGTTCCGCTATGCAGAAACCATGCAAATATAATTGCGGCCACAATCGCGGTTAGAATATTAACGTTCCGGGAGGTAAAGAATTGTTGCCTTGAAGCCCGCCGCTGTGGATGACTAAAAGCTTGCTGCCGGATTCAAAGTAGTTGGCTTTTACCAAATTATCTACTGCAAAAAAGAGCTTGGCAGTGTAAACAAAATCCGAAGGGATGCCTGTTTTTTGATACCAGCTGTTCATAAACTCCAATAGCTCCGGAGTATATTTTGCATAGCCGCCAAAGTGAAAGTTGTGGTTAATAGAAAAAAGGTTTTGCAGCGTAGAAGGTAGCAATGAATTAACGGCGGCTTCTAAGGAGTGGTTATTCTTTAAGGCACTGATGCCGGTCACTTTGGCTTTATCTGCAGCCGAAGTAATTAACCCAGCCAGCGTGGTTCCAGTGCCAACTGAAGCAATGATATGCGTATATAAAAGTGATTCGCAATACTGCAAAATGCTTTCTGCCCCGATCCTGCCTTTTAGTCCAAAACCGCCTTTTTCAATTATATAAATATCATCCTCTCTTTCTGTTAGCGCAGGCGGAATTCTTTTTTGTGCATAGTCTGATCTTGAAACAAAATGAAGCTGCATTCCGTAAGTCAAAGCAGCTTTCAATGTATGCGAAAGTATCGGCGGCTCTTCACCTCTAATAATGCCGATAGAGGCAAAGCCTTCTGCCTTGCAGGCCGCGGCCGTAGCAATAATATGATTTGAGTAAGCGCCTCCAAATGTAAGAATGGTTTTCTTGTTCAGTCCCTTTGCTTCTTCCACGTAATCCTTCAACTTGAACCATTTATTGCCGGAAACCACCGGGTGTAACAAGTCCAGCCGAAGCACATCCACAGCCACACCAAAGGGCTGGTACAGATTTTTAAGGGAATCGGTTCGGATATGTTGCGGGTGGATTTCCATGCCAATGCGTCGGCGGCGAATGTAGTATTTTCGGCCCCCATTCCGGTTTTAACCTTCAATGACAAATCAAATAAAATGAAACCAACCTTAGTGATCATGGCAGCGGGCATGGCGTCCCGTTATGGTAGCATGAAACAGATTCAGCAGTTCGGACCCAGCGGCGAAACCATTATGGATTATTCTATTTTTGATGCGATCCGTGCCGGTTTTGGAAAAGTGGTATTTATTATCCGCCGTGATTTCGCGGAAGACTTTAAAGCCATCTTCGAACCAAAGCTGCAAGGGAAAATAGAAACCGAATATGTGTTCCAGGAAATGGACGCCTACCTGAACGGGTACCCCAAACCAGCGGACCGCGTTAAGCCCTGGGGCACCTCACATGCCATTCTATGTGCAAAAGATGCAGTGAAGGGCCCTTTTGCCGTGATCAATGCCGATGATTTTTATGGCAGCGATAGTTTTGCAAAGGCTGCGCAATTCTTAACCACGGAATGCCAGCCGAATGTTTACGCTTTAGTAGGATATGAATTGAGCAATACACTTTCCAGGCATGGTTCGGTTAGCCGCGGTGTGATAGAAGTAGACCAAAACCAGAATATGGAAGACGTGAATGAGCGCCTGAAGATCTACCGCGAAGGGGGCAAGATGGTGTATGAAGATGTGGATGGCAGCAAGCATGAACTCCCTGAAGATGCAAAAGCGTCTATGAATTTCTGGTGTTTTCATCCGTCGCTTTTCCCTTTCTTAGAATCCGAATTCAAAACCTTTCTTGATAAAAGCGGGCAGGAATTGAAAGCGGAGTTCTTGATTCCTTATACAGCGGATCAATTTGTAAAAACAGGCAAAGGTGTCATAAAAGTAATTCCTACGAATGCGCAATGGTTTGGTGTGACGTACAAAGAAGATGCGCCGATCGTAACCGAAAGCATTGCCAAGGTGGTAGCGGACGGTGCTTATCCATCGAACCTTTGGCCGGAAGCGTAATTATTTTAGCACATCGTTTTAACAGGACAGTCAGTTTTGGCTGTCCTGTCTTTTTGTGAGAGCTTCCCAAAAAAATCTATCATTGTGCTTCTATTGAAAGCATGAAGCCGAAGAACGTCATTTTTACCCTTTTTCTAGCCCTAGCCCTGTTGGCCATCTTTATTAAACAGATGGTGCATGAGCCAAGAGCTAAAGAAGCTTTTGACCGCAGTCCTGTGAGCCTGCAATACACCAAGCATGCGCTCTGCCGCATGGATTGCCGGCAGGTAAGCAAAGAAGATATTGATGAAATAATAGAACGGGGTATTATCAACCTTTCCAAAAGCGATCGCAACGATAAGCCATGCCCGACTTATGCCGTGCAAGGCACCACCAGCGATGGCGAAAGCCTGCGGGTGATCTTTGCGCAATGCGATAAAGCCACTAAAGTGGTAACCTGCTATAATCTAAAACAAGATTTTGAATGTCACTGCCCCGGTGATGAAAAAGGAGGACGGAACTGATGCGCATCTTATTGAAGCCTTTGCAGCTACTCTACGTCATTTATGCCTTTCTGACCTTCATAGCTTTAATGATCCCCGTGTTTATATGGACGCTGATCGTTACACCGTTTGGGCACATCAAAGGCGGCAACCTGATCTACAGGGCTTGCATGCTATGGGGCGATCTTTGGTTCCCCCTCATTGCCATCCCGCATAAAAATAGTTACGAGCAGCCGCTGCGAAAGGGAGAGGCTTGCATCTTTATTTCCAACCATATTTCCTACATGGATATTCCGGTGATTGTAAAAACGTTTCGCCAGCCCACACGCCCCTTAGGCAAGGCGGAGATAACTAAAGTGCCCATCTTTGGATTGATCTATAAAAATGCTATTGTTACGGTTGCCCGAAGCAGTTCTGCAGACAGGGCACGAAGTGTGCAATTACTGAAGGCCGTCCTCGAGAAAGGCATTTCCATATTGGTGTTTCCCGAAGGCACTTTTAATGAAACCGGTAAGCCGCTAAAGGAATTCTATGATGGTGCTTTTCGGATTGCAATTGAAACCGGCGCCCCCATCCGGCCGGTATTGATGCTCGATACTTTCGACCGGATGCACTATAAAAGTGTTTTCAGTTTGAATCCCGGGAGAAGCCGATCTGTTTTTTTGGAAGAAGTGCAAACCGAGGGTTTAACTATGGCTGATCTGGATGCTTTAAAGGCAAGTGTTTATCAATTGATGGAACAGAAGTTAATTGCTTACAATGCCTCTTGGATAAAGGATTAACTTGCACTTCCGCTACTCATGTTTGCCGAGATTATCATACCACTTGCGCTACCAAAAAATTATACTTGGGTAATCCCGGAGCATCTTCAGGTGAACCTGCAACCCGGCTGCCGTGTGGAGGTTAATCTGGGGAAAAACAAAAAATACGCAGGTATCATCAAACGGTTGCATACTGATAAGCCGCAAGGCTTTGAGGCGAAAGAGATCATCAATGTTTTGGATGTGGAGCCTGTCATTTATCCTTTCCAGCTAAAGTTGTGGGAATGGCTCGCCGGTTATTATATGTGTTCGGAAGGCGAGGTAATGGCGGCGGCCTTGCCTTCTCATTTCAAACTGTCCAGCGAAACCGTATTAGTATTCAACGAAGAATTTGGCGAAGATTTTACCAGCCTCGATAACGAAGAATATTTAGTAGCGGAAGCCTTGCTGATGAAGCACGAACTGCGCTTGACAGAAGTGCAGTTGATACTGGATGTGGTGCATGTTTACCCGATCGTGAACCGGTTGATCGGCAAGAAAGTTTGTTTTGTTTGGGAGTCCTTAAAGCAAACCTATGCCCCTAAGAAAGAAACATACATTCTATTACATCCAACCTACAGCAACGAAGAAAAATTGGCGGACTTGCTGAACAATTGGAGCCGTGCGCCCAAGCAAATGGAGTTGTTATTAAGCTATCTCCATCTTTCCCGGACCGAAGGAGAAGTGACAAAGAGCGAACTGCTAAAAAAGTCGAACGCTACGGATGCGCAATTAAAAGGATTGATAGATAAAGCGATACTGTGTGCCGACCGGCGAACGGTTGACCGCATCAATTACCTGCCGAAAGACGTGCAAATTGACTTTGAGTTGAGTGAGGCCCAGGCGGTAGCGTTTCAGCAAGTAAAAGCTTCCTTTAACGAAAAACCGGTTTGCCTGCTGCATGGCGTTACGTCAAGTGGTAAAACCCTTGTTTATATTAAGCTCATAGAGGAACAAATTCGCCAGGGAAAGCAGGTGTTATACATGTTGCCGGAGATTGCGTTAACAGCCCAGATCATCCGTCGGCTGCAGAAATATTTTGGTGGCTATATTGGTATCTATCATTCCAAATTCAATCAGAACGAGCGGGTAGAAATCTGGAATAAAGTAAAGAGCGGCGAAATGAAAGTGGTATTGGGAGCACGATCATCTTTATTTCTTCCATTTCATAATTTGGGTCTTATTGTTTGCGACGAAGAACACGATAGCTCTTACAAACAGCAGGATCCGGCGCCGCGCTATAATGGTCGTGATGCCGCTATTTATCTCGCCTCTTTAAGCGGTTCTAAAGTGCTGTTAGGAACAGCAACACCATGCCTGGAAACTTATTTCAATGCCAAGGGCGAGAAGTACGGTTTGGTAGAGCTGCTGGAGCGTTTTCGCGATGTAAAGATGCCGGTGATAGAGATGATCGACCTCCGGGCCGTACCGCGCAAGCAGGGCGAGAAAGTGATGTTCTCGGTGCAATTGCTGGAAGAAATAAAGGCAACCGTTGCCCGGGGCAAGCAGGTCATTCTTTTTCAAAACCGGCGTGGTTACGCGCCTTACCAGGTTTGTGGCGTTTGTGGCTGGATCGCGCAGTGCAAGCACTGTGATATTTCGTTGACCTATCACAAGTTTGCCAATAAACTCAAATGTCATTATTGCGGGAATATTTATCCGCCGGTTAATACGTGCATGGCTTGTGGCAGCGACAAGCTAAGCCAGCGCAGCTTTGGTACGGAGCGTATTGAAGAAGTGCTGGAAAACGACCTGAAAGAGGTGAAGACGGCGCGAATGGATTTTGATTCGATCCGCAATAAAAATGCGCATGATGTGCTGATACAGCAATTTGAGCAGAAGAAAGTAGATGTGCTGGTCGGAACGCAAATGGTGGTGAAAGGATTGGATTTTGATAACGTGGAACTGGTGGGCATTTTAGATGCCGATGGACTCTTACATTTTGCGGAATTCCGGGTTAATGAACGGGCCTTCCAGTTAATGGAGCAGGTGAGCGGAAGGGCAGGACGCAAGGAAGGAAAAGGCACCGTCATGATTCAAACCTCTACACCTAATCATCCGCTGTTACAGCATGTAGCCCGACACGATTATGTGGGCATGTACCTGGAAGAAGTTGAAAAGCGGAAACAGTTTTTCTACCCGCCTTTTTCCCGCATCATTCATATTTCTTTTCGGGATAAAGAGAAAGATGTCGTTCACGATGCAGCGCATCTTTTTGCCCGCATGATGGAGACTGCTTACGGAAAGTTTATAGTTGGTCCGGCCGAGCCGGTAGTAAGCCGTGTGCGAAATTTATACCTGATGGAAATGCTGCTGAAGCTTCCTCGTGATAGCCAGATCATTGCCCAATGCAAACAGGATATTGTAAAATATTGTGCGAAACTGCACGGGGAAAAAAGATTTAAAAAAGTGATGATCGTGCCGGATGTAGATGCTCTGTAATAGAATTTGAATTTCTAATTTGAAATAATCAAGTGGTGGTCCTGGTAGTGCTTTTAATGTCATTATATTCATAAACGTGATAGCCGGCTTTCCCTTGCTTTGCTGCTGCCACCATAGCGGCGGCTACCTCCTTTGCCTCAATAGGTTTGTATTTAGCAGGGATGGCAAACGAAAACGCCTTCATAGCCATTTGCCCGATCCTTTCTCCGATACGCTTTTCCTGGCGATCACCTAATAACATCGATGGACGAAAGATGGAAAGCGAATGAATGCCTGTCGCTGCTAGGGCTTCTTCGATCTCCCCTTTCAGTTGCAGGTAAAAATTATTGCTGGCTGCGTTTGCGCCAACCGAGGATACCAAAACAAAAGTGCGACAGCCACTTTCCTTACAAAGTATTGCGGAATTGACAGCAATATCATAATCTATTTTGCGGTAGGCTTGTTTATCACCACCTACTTTCTTTTGTGTAGTGCCAATAGCGCAGAACACTATTTCACTACCCTCAATTCCACGCTTCAAAGATTGGGGGTCATTGAAGTCGGTTAGCATTACGGTTGTCCGGGCGTTTGTATTTCCGAAAGGCTGCCTTACCAATAACCTGATCTCTGAAAAGTCTGTGTCATTCTTCAGCAAGGTTAACAAATGGCTGCCGATAAGCCCGGTAGCGCCAATTAATGTTGCTGTGCTGAATGAAGGCATCGGTTTCAAATTTTTTTATTTCTTCTTATCTAATACTAATGCCACTTTATTAAAGTCTGCCGAAGCATTAATGATCTTTTTAAAGGCAGCATATTGGTCCATCGGGTAGAAATAGCTATTGTAGGTTTCGTCAATGGTGATCCGCAAGATATTTTTATCAATTACATAAGATGTGACAAAAGCCATGGTCACCTTCTCCTTTTCTTTATGCACTTCATTAAATGAAAGGTCTTTCAGGTTCTTTACTTCGTAACCCTCCGGAATGGTGAGCTCAATCGTACGAATAAGCTCATGCGGAAACTCGAGCTCGATGTTGGTCGTGCGTTCTTTTTCATCATACAATTGCACCTGCTCACCTATCAAATCGCCTACTTTAATGATGACCTTTTCCCCGGCCTTTTCAACCAATTCTGTGGATTTGACTTTTGCGTTAATAACAAATGGCTGATAAGGATCTTCCTGCTCTAACTCTTTGTTTTCAAATGAACTGGAAATAATATTTTCCTTGCCGGATCCAAACTTCACCAGCTCTTTCAAGAACTTTGTCTGCTCTTCTGCAGGATAAAAAACAAAAGGCGCTTTGTAATTGGAAGTGTAATATCCTCCATACCGTTGCTTCACATCCAGCAATAGCGCATTCATGTCCTTGTCCAGCTCGGCTTTGATGCTCATATTATGAAAGGAATGTTTCATTTCCTCCAAAATAACCGGTTTTACTTCACCGATAGCCGATTGGAAATTCCCAAGTTTGGCCACTACACAATACAGTCCGTTGGTGCCGGCCCAGGTTGGGGGGATCCACGGGTAACGGTAGGCAGCCGCAGTTGGGGCTACGTATTTACGCAAAGCAGGAAAGTAAAAAAGAAGGTTGCGGGCATTGTTCCAGTTTTCCAGGTTGCGCTCTACTATATTATCGGAACGATCACCGCTCAAAACAATTTCAAAGTTTACATTGCTGATGGCTAAAGCCGTTGAAAAGAGCTTGCCAAAAGCTCTTTCGCTGGATACCTTATTTTTTATTACTTTAATGAGATCCTCCGCATCATCGCTATCAATGTCGTCGCGTGATTGAAAATTCTTTTTAAGATAGTTCTCCAGTTTGGCGATCTTTTCCTCGTCCTTCATAGAAGACTTAATGCCTGCATCCTCCACGAGTTCCCTGACCTTTTTTGTTTCTTTCTCCGAAACCGTGGTATAAGTATCATATACTTTCTTTGCCAATTCATTCCAGGTAAAAAGACGTTCTGTTGTACTCTTCGCAGCATTGTAGCTTAATTTATATTCCACTCTTTTTAAGTTGGCATCCTGCATGGAATAGCGTTCTTCCGGCGCTGCAGCAATGTTTTTTACATCAAGCCATAAGTAGCGTTTTTCTCCATAGATGCTATCCTTACAAGCGGGGAGATCGTTGTAGTTGCGGGTTTCAAATTTGAGGTGCGAGGGGGCAATGAGCTCAAAATGACTCGCTACCACCGGCATTTTAGAAGTAATGTATTCCCTGCCGAAAAAGGACGGGTACTGCTTCATAGTGTAGTAATACTCTACTTCGCAACCTTTGGCTAATCCATCCAATGCAAATATTTTATAGGTGCGGTTGTCTTCCTGCAGGTCCTTGATGTTTTTCTCATCGAGTTCTATCACTTTGCCAGAAGGCAATACCGTGCGGGCCTTGACAGCAACCATTTGCACAGCCTGATCGAAAGGAAGATATATGCGGTTGAAGAACTCAATGCCCTTGTCTGTATTGATATGAACAATACGGTGAACGGTCTTGTAGATGAATAATCCTTCTTTTTCAATAATGTACTCATTGATCTTTTGTTCATTGATGTACAGGGCCGCTTCATTCTTATATTTTTCATCTACGGTGTGCAGGGCAGGAGTGGGCGCCCACTGAAACGTTTTATAGGTAGATTGCGCCGATGCTTGAAGGCAGAATAAAATGCAGGCAATAGTTAAAAGTCGCATAGTTTATTTTTTACTGAGTACGAGAGTTTGTTTATAATGTGGCAGCAAATTGTCCAGCACCGTGTTCCATTTTTCAAACTGTACGGGCTGGATCATGAGGTGGTCAATATCGAATTTTTGTGAGAGAATGACACTCTCTTTTTCTGTTTTGTATTGCATATCAAATCCCCAGACATCATTTTTCAATGATTGGCTTTGGGGTATAGCAGAAGCCTTATAATCTATTGGCATCTTTAATACTGTTGTAAAAAGCATGGAAGTGAGATAACGGTGTTCAATAGGCGACTTCCGTTTCAGTGTTTCAATCGTTTCACTTTCGTAGAACTTGAAGAGGTTCATATTCAGGAGCCATTCATCCCCCAGCTTTCGGGCATAATTGGGCAGATCTATATCTGCTGTTACCAGCGATGCATTTCGATCCGGCGACTGTTGCACTTTCCAGTTGGTAAACTGTATCTTATTGTTGCCCCTGGCAAATTTGGAACGAAAATATTCATCACGCTCTTTTTGGTTCTTGTAGTTGAGCGTGCCGTGCATATCGGAAGCATAATAACCCGTCATATAGATTTTTATCCTGCCGGTGAGCCCTTTCTCTGTGAGCTCGAGAAAGGTGGTGTCTTGATAAAGATTCTTTTCCTTGGGCACTATTTCTACCGGCAATACTTTAAATTCTTTTTCATTGATGGCTACCAGTGCTTCTTTTCCCTGGATATGAGAAGAGGGGATGCCAAATACACAATCGCTGTCTGTGCCATCTAAAAAAATGTACTGCCCATTCACCAAAGCTGTGCAAATCATGTGATTGTCAACAATGGGCAGCGGGACTTCTGAATACCGGTAGGGCAGCCTTCGGGTGCCGATCCAGGTATAATATGCCGGAACTTTTGCATGGGTGAGCATGGCGGTAAGAATGCTTGCCATGTCCTTGCAATCGCCAAAGCGGCGGGTGCACACTAAGCTTGCCTGCCTTGGAATAAAGCCTTCCAGCCCCTCTTCAAACGCTACATACTTAATGCTCGATTGCACCCATTGGTACAATCGTTTTGTTTTGTCAAGGTCGGAAGCCGCGCCATTGATAAGCGAGTCGGTGATATGCTTTAATTCTGGACTGATGTCCTTGTTCAGGTCCTTTATAAATCCATAATTGTAGCGAAAGAGATCTTCGGTAGTGGAAAGAAAATTCTTCCATTCCCCATCTACCTGCACCTTATCAATGTAAAAAATGACATGCGTTGCATAATATGCACTGCCCGGTGCATCTTCATAATCCGGGGCGCCCTGAACATTTTGAATCGCAAACTTATACGAGGTTTTATCCCTTTTACGGGTTTCAGTAAATTGAACCTTACCAGCATGAATGCCTTTCACCACATATTTTATCTTGACGCTTTCAGGGAATGTCACCGTCAGCTCCCCGTTCAATAAGGGAAAATAGCGGTCAAAATAATAAGGCGTCAGCAGGTGCGCATCACTGTGGAGCAGTTCAAACTCCATATGCCGTGTAGCTCCGGTAGTAGCGCCGGTAAAGTCGAAGGAGGTTTCCTTGGTGTCATCAAAAAAAACATAATCCTGGCGGCTACTGCTCACGTTGATATTAGACACCTTGAGCTTTTTATTTTCCGGTGTTTTCGTATAGGCTTCCCAATCTTTCAAAGCGCTGAAGCTGCCATGATAAATGCTTCCGCGCCCCATCATTTTCACCCCTTTGTCTGAAGCCAGCAAAAGGTCTTCTTTATAGGTGCTGGTAGCAGATAGATTGCCTTTATCGTTTTTGATGTTCACTTCGCAGGAAAGATTTGTATACACTGCTTCCGCCTCCGGAAACTGTGTCTTGCCTCCTTGCGCTACCATTTGCTGGCAAAAGAATACCAGGAAAATAGCTAAGCCTACTTTCTTTACAGGATCGTTTTTCATGGTGTAATCGCTAATAAAATTCCATAGTAGTATTTCCGTTGCTCCGTTCGTTTGCCTGTGGCATCGTAGTAATTAAATATTCCGTTTTCCGAGCCGTTATAATATTGACCTTCTTCTTTCACCTTACCATTTTCGTGGTATTCTTTATAACTGCCATCCATATTGTCGAAGTAATAATTGTATTCCGATTGGACCGCCCCGTTCTTGTAATACTCTGTAGCGCGGCCCTGGGTTAAACCTGCTTCATTATCGCACTGGTAATATAGCTGTCCGGTGGAGTAGTAAAGTTTAAAATGCCCCTGCAGCTTGCCCTCGGCATATTGCATTTCTGCAGATCGTACACCGCTTGCAAAATAAGATTCAATTTTTCCATTCCCGCCCGGCAGGTGAATCGTTTTGACAGGCTGGCCAGACTTGTCAAGGTACGTATAGCCGTTGATTTTTCCTTCAGTGTAAAATGTGGTCAGCATTAAAAATCCATCATCACTGTAGCGCTTATAGCTGCCGTGTATTTCACCACTTTTGTATTCAATTTCTCTATCTATTTTTCCATTAGCATGGTAAAATATTGATTTGCCATTTACCTTACCCCCCGCATAGGTTTCTTCTTTCCAGATAGCTCCTGCGGCGGTATAATACTTCCAGGTTCCTTTTTTATCACCCAGTTCGTATTCACCGGTTGAAGCCACTTTACCGTTAACATGATAATCGGTATAATTTCCCTGTAATAGTCCGCGGTCAAACCCTTTTTTAACCCGAATGCCGCCATTGCCATAATACACGGTGAAGGGTCCATCAAACTCGCCATTCTTATAAGTGCCTTCGTAACGTTTTTTTCCATTGGGGAAAATACTTTCATATTTTCCATTGCCGTTTTTAAAAGCGCCGGAAAAAATTGTCTTTCCTGTAGAATCGTATTGATGAAGGCTGGTCAGCCATCCTTTTTGATACACCTCTTCAAGATCCAGCTTGCCATTAGGCAAGTAGGTTTCAGAATACCCGGTTAGATCCCCATTGAGGTAGGTGAACTTTTCCGTTACATTTCCCTTCTCATTATAATTGGTCCAGTCGCCGTCAGCATCGCCATCCTTATAAAAACCGGATGATTTTATTTTGCCGTTTAGATGATAAAATGTAGCCGGGCCGTTTTTTTCATCATTTGCATAAGTGATCTCATATTCCTTAGTGCCGTTTTGATAATAGCCAATGCACATGCCCTGAACCTGCCCTTCTTTGTATTCGTTTGTTTCTTTTACCTTGCCTGAGGCATAGTAATAGGTGCCGGTATTGATCTTTTGACCGGCATCATTATAAGTAAAAAATGACCCTTTAAAACCTTCTGGGGAATACACCGTAAGGTCCATGTTTTTGCCCTTCCTGGCAGAAGTGCTGATTTCCTTGCCGGACTTATCATAATATCTAGCTTCCTTAAAAATATCCTTGTCAAAAAGAAAAGTCGAATAAAGCTTCCCGTCCGCATCATAGTAATAGGCAAGTCCTTGCGCCTTTCCATCCTTGTAACTGACTTTGGTAATTAAGACGCCTTCATTATTGTACTCCAGGTCTTCACCTTCCAGTTTGTCATTTACAAAGCGGCGGGTCTCTTTTAGTTTACCATTTTCGTGGTAGTTTTTTGCCTCGCCATTTAATTTATCGTTGGTGTAAGTAGCTTCAAAGCTAAGTTGCCCGTTCTCATGATAAGATTTGTAGGGACCTTCTAACAAGCCATCTTTATAAGTACAAGTTTTTGCAATCTTTCCATTCTTATAATAAGAAGTATAGGTTCCATTATTTTTATCTGCCGCCATAGTGGCTTCGATATATTTTCTTCCGGAACTATAAAACTCGCGATAGACACCATTTTCCTGGTTGTCTTTATAGGGCGTTATTGACCTGATATGCCCGATAGAATAATATTTAGTAGATTCTCCGTTACGTTTTCCTTCGGTAAACAGGGTTTTAACCATTGTATTACCGTTCAGAAAGTAAATGATGTCTTCACCGTGCTGCACATCGTTTTGCCAGTTCTCAATGCCACTTTGCTTTCCGTTAGCATACTGAAATTTCCATAGGCCTTGTTTTTTGCTTTCTTCTGAATAGTCGCCCCTGGCTTTCAGGTTTCCATTATCAAAATAATATTCCCATGTACCAACGGGGTCATTCTTTGCATTTGTTCTCCCTTTACCTATGATCGTATTATCAGTATCATAATGGTAAAGTGCCGGGGCATTCAGCCTCTTTTTATAGGAAAGTTCACGGGTTGTTCTTATCTGGTTAAAATAAACAGACACTTCGTTGGCCGCTTCTTTTATTTCCTTGCTATTTTTCTTTACGTATTTCTGAATAGCTTCCAGGTTCACATTGGAAAATCCAAGATTAACCAATGGTTCGAATCGCTTGGTAGTAATTATTTGTTTGAAGACCGGTACATAATACTGCATGTAAAAGTCATCACTGGATTCATCATACTGAATAATATCCATAAGCGCTTGAAGCTGCCGGATAATAGGGTCGTCTATTGCGGTTTGCTGTTTATAATCTTTATCCAGTGCTATTTTGGAAAGGATAACCTGTTCGGCACGCCCAAAAGTTTCTTCTGCATTTTTGCGGCTTTCTACTAATTCTCGTATGGCATCATCATTTTTGCTGATAGCGCTTAACAGTTGAATGGCGGAATTAAAATGCCTGCCGTTAGGGCTGATCATTAAGTAGGAAAAAAGAGAAAGCATGGCGGGAATAGGTCTGCCCTGGCTGATAGCACAGTTTGCCAGTTTCATGTGAGCGCTGGCATAATAGGGATTGGTAAGTACCAAATTTTGCAGAATGACTTCCGCTTCTTGTGGTATATCCGCCCGCAAAAGAGTAATGGCTTTATTTAATAATAAGCCTTGCGAAGCCGGATATTTTTGAAGTGCTGCATTATAAGTAGCCAGCGCTTCCTCCCGTTTGCCCATTTCATCCAATATACTTCCCTTCGAAATGAGCAGGTCCAACTCCTGATCTTCAGGGTCTTGCTTTAGCCCTTCTTCGCAGGCTGCCAGCGCTGCCGTGTAATTGCTATCGAGCAAATAAGAGAGCGACATCTCGTATAAGGCCTTTACATAGTTCGTGTCGTTCCTCGGAATGCTTTTAAAAAGAGTGACTGCCTTTTTGTATTCTTCTTTGTCATGAAGCTTGATGGCTTCTGAAAGAACCATCCCGGAGTTAAACACAGCCGGGGATTGCGCAATTGCTGTAGTACCGGCACAAAATAATAGTGCTAAACAAACGAAGGTGTTTCTCATGTTGGGCAGTCTGATTTAGTTAAGTAACAAAGTAATAAAAAAAATCATGCATTTAAGCATCTATTTGAGGATTATTTTAAAAAAGAAATAAGGATATAGTTTTACAGCATGATGATCAAGCAGGAAGTGTCATTAAAGGCATTTAATACATTTGGAATAGACGTAGCCGCCCGTTATTTTTCTGCATTCGCATCAGTAGTTGAGCTAAAAGCTTTGTTGGCTGAAGCCAATCTTAAAGAGCCCATCCTGGTTCTCGGGGGCGGGAGTAATCTTCTTTGCACAAAAAACTTCGATGGGCTTGTATTGAAAAATGAGATCAAGGGAATAGAGCTGGTAGGGCAGGATGAGGACCATGTATTTATAAAAGCGGGCGCCGGTGAGAACTGGCATCGCTTTGTACAATATTGTCTGGATAATAATTACGCAGGTGCTGAAAATCTATCCCTGATACCAGGCAATGTCGGCGCTTCCCCCATGCAAAATATTGGCGCCTATGGAGTGGAGATCAAAGATATTTTTCAGGAACTGGAAGCGGTAGATATTAAAAGTGGCGAGGAGAGGATCTTTTCATTAGAAGAATGCCGTTTTGGATATAGGGAAAGTGTTTTTAAGAATATCTATAAAGGTCAATACATCATTACCTCCGTTACTTATCGCTTATACAAAAAGCCGCGGCTCAATACAAGTTATGGCGCCATTAAGCAGGAGTTGGAGCGCATGGGAGTGAGAGAGCTGTCTATACAGGCAGTTTCACAGGCGGTCATTAATATCCGCACCTCAAAATTGCCGGATTGGAAGGAGCTTGGAAATGCGGGAAGTTTTTTCAAAAACCCACAAGTATCCTTAAAAAAATATGAGGCGTTGAAGGCTTCTTTTCCAATGATTGTAAGTTACCCGCAAGGCGAAGGCATGAAGTTGGCTGCCGGGTGGCTCATTGAGCAATGTGGTTGGAAAGGCTATCGCGAAGGCGACGCGGGCTGTTATTCCAAACAGGCATTGGTGTTAGTGAACTATGGGAAAGCTACCGGGCAGCAAATTTTTGAGCTAAGCGAAAAGATAATAGCTTCCGTGCTGGATAAGTTTGAGGTAAATTTAGAGCGTGAAGTGAATGTGATTTAACAATTAGTCAGGCAGCATTTGCAGATATCCCTGGGTCTCCCAACCGTATCAATTTTTCAACCGTAAATCTCTATTATGAAGAAACTTTTTCTTGCCTTTGCTGTATTATGTGGCGCAGCTGTTGCTGCACAGGAAACCAAGTCCGCCGAAACCGGAGTAGGACAGATGTCTTTTTTTGCTGAGGTCGGTGGGCCCGGTATTTTGTTCTCAGCTAATATTGACCGGCGTTTTGCAAAATCATCATTAGGCTGGGGCGCCCGGGCAGGGTTTGGGTTTGTGACAACCTTTAATGATCAATACGTGACGCAGCCGGGTGGTGGCGGCTATTATACCAGCGGAAGACAACTGTCTGTTGCTACTTTCCCCCTTCAGGTAAATTATATATTTGGAAAGCCCACCTCGCAGCATACGTTCGAAGTGGGTGCTGGCGTGACCATTACGGGCAGAAAAATAGACCTGTTTGATTCGTATTATGACCAGGACCGGTCTTCTTTATTCGGCACTGCTTCCTTCATGTATCGCCGTCAACCCGTTGGTGGCGGCTTTAGCTGGCGCATTGGCTTTACACCCATCGTAGGTAATGGATTTATACAACCTTCTGGTGGCATCAGTGTAGGATATAATTTCAACTAATAGGATAAAACCTCATCGTTCAATAAAAAAGCGGCGCATTAGTAAGGCGCCGCTTTTTTTTAATTAAAATCTTCTTCTTCGTCTTCATCATCAAAGGAAGACGCTTGAATATTTATCATGCTTCCCATAAGGTCTTTAAATTCAACAGATGTTTCCAGTATCTTTTTTGATATGAGAGAGTAGGAGGATAGTCCGTGCAAGACAAATTCCATCAATAGCGCCATTTCGGTTTCCGATGCTTGTGGAAATGTTTTCTTTACCAGTGCATGCAGCCCGTCCACTTTGTACAGCTCGTTGATCTTATCACGGTCTTTTGTTCCGAAAAGAAGATTAAGATGATTGCCTTTATCAAACCAGCTAAGGATAGAACGGTAAGGATTGTCAACAGGCTGGGGTTTTTCGCCTTTCTTAGGCGCCCGTTTTTTCATTGTTTCCGGGTTCGGAAAATAGTTGGCAAACTGGGTGCGGATGGCTTTGTCTAACAGGTTCATCGCCACCTGGTAAGGGCCTTCCTGCTCGCCTTCATACACTAACTCGATCTTACCGGTAATAGAGGGAATAATGCCTACAAGATCAGATATCCAGACCTGTGTTTTTGCTTCTTTATTTAGAATAGAACGCCGTTCTGCGGAACTCACGCAGTTCTCGAAAGCTGAAATGGTTAAGCGGGCACTTACACCGCTTTTTTTATCTACAAATTCGCTGCTGCGGGCTTCAAAAGCAACCTGCTCTATCAATCGTTTTACCAGGTCGCTGACCGCAACCTTTTCTTTCTGCTCTTCAATATCTGCTTCTTGTTCTGTTATAGATAAAGCATGTTCCAATGTCTTTGGATAATGCGTTAATATCTGGCTTTGAATACGGTCTTTCAGCGGCGTTACGATTGAACCGCGGTTGGTATAATCTTCCGGGTTTGCGGTAAAAACAAAGAGAATATCCAACGGCAACCGTAATTTAAATCCACGGATTTGCACATCTCCCTCCTCCAGGATATTGAATAGCGCCACTTGGATGCGTGCCTGCAGATCGGGCAGCTCATTAATTACAAAAATGCTACGGTTGCTTTTTGGAATGATGCCGTAATGAATGACACGTTCATCTGCAAAGCTTAGTTTAAGGTTCGCAGCTTTTATGGGGTCCACATCGCCGATCAGGTCGGCAACACTAACATCCGGCGTAGCCAATTTTTCGCCATAGCGCTGGCTGCGGTGCATCCATTCAATAGGCGTGTCATCGCCTTTTTCACGTATCAGGTCCTTTGCAAATTTTGAGATTGGATTGATAGGATCGTCGTTGATGTCTGAGCCGGAAACAAAGGGTATGTATTCATCCAGCAACTGCGTCATTTGCCGCGCCATACGTGTCTTTGCCTGTCCACGCAAACCTAAGAACAAGATATTATGCTTGCTCAATAAGGCTCGCTCGACATCAGGTATAACGGTGTCTTCATAACCAATAATGCCAGTGAATGTTTCGTCGCCAGCTTGTAATTTTTTAATTAAGTTTTCGCGTACTTCTTCTTTGATTGTCCGGGTTTGATAACCCGATTCTTTTAATTCTCTTAAAGTGTTTATTCGTTTAATGTCCATAATTTCTGAACCACGATTTGGGTGGATTTATTGATTTTGTAGAAAAGAGTTGTTTACAAATTTGGTGTTACCCAAGCGTTTAAATTGTAAGGAGGTTGCACCGAAATTGATAAGTAAGCCTATTTCAATGTTATACGCTTCGAGATAATTTTTTGCTTGGGCGAGATGTACATTTTCTAAATTGATGATGGCTTTCAGTTCAACCATTATTTTTCCTTCTATAAAAAAGTCAACTCGTCTTTCGCCGATCATTTTGCCTTTGTAATAAATTGGCATTTCCATTTCTCTTTTGAAAAGGATGCCTAATTCTTCTAATTCTATGGCTAAAGCTCTTTGATAAATCACTTCCTGAAAACCATTGCCTAAAGCTGCATGAACTCTCATCGAAGCCCCAATAATTTTCTCTGTGATGTCTGCATATTTATAATCAGCCATTGGTCTTTTTTTCTTCCTAATCTTAAAATCCGCCCAATCTTGGTTCAGAAGACTAATAAAGTGTCTTCCGTTTCCCGCTTTCAAAGTCCTTAAAAATAAATGCCCCTAGTTTATCCAATGAGGCAAAGAAGGCTTTGCCATTATTGGTTTCTGTAAATTCCTGCACAAAGCGTTGCAGGTAAGGATCGGTTGCGATCATAAAGGTGGTAATGGGAATCTTGAGCTTCTTGCATTGCGCTGCGAGGTTCATGCACCGGCTGGTTACTTTCCTATCCAGCCCAAAGCTGTTCTTATAATACCGGCTGCCGATCTTTAAGCAAGTGGGCTTACCATCCGTGATCATAAATATCTGCTTGTTCGGATTTTTGCGGCGGCGCAAGGTGTCCATGGCCAACTCTAAACCCGCAACTGTATTTGTATGGAAGGGGCCTACTTGTAAGTAAGGCAGGTCTTTGATCTCTACCGGCCAGGCATCATTGCCAAATACTACAATGTCCAAAGTATCTTTTGGGTATTTAGTGGTGATCAATTCGCTTAATGCCATCGCCACTTTTTTGGCAGGCGTGATGCGATCCTCACCATAAAGTATCATCGAGTGTGAAATGTCGATCATTAACACCGTGGAAGTCTGTGCCTTGAAATCAGTTTCCCGTATCTGCAGGTCATCTTCCTGCATCGTGAAAGATTCCAGGCCATGATTGATCTGCGCATTACGAATGGATTCGGTAAAATCTATCTGCTCCAGCATGTCGCCAAACTGGAAAGGACGTGTGTCCGGGCTGACCTCATCTCCGCCACCCGGTTTAAAGGTTTGATGTTCGCCGATCTTTGTTTTCTTGAGCTTACCAAAAATTTCTTCCAGGCTTTTCTTGCGGATGCCTTGTTCTGTTTTGGGTGTGATCTTTATTTCACCAGTGCCTTCGTTGTCGTTGATATAGCCTTTGTTTTTCAGATCATCGATGAAATCACCCATTCCATATTCATCATCCGTTAACTCGTATTTCTTATCCAATTCGTTCAGCCATTGCAGCGCCTCGCTCACATCACCGCTGGTGTAAGTAAGCAGCTGCATAAACAGGTCAAGCAATTGCTCAAACCGCGTTTTACCGCCAGCGTTCGGGTCGAATCCGGTGAATTGAAAACCTTGCATAGTGTAGCGTTAATAACAAAAATAGTACTGGATTTGTTGTACCATTTGTTAACAAAAAACCCCCGCCGAAGCGAAGGTTTCTTTTATCTTCTCTGGCTGCTATCAGCAGGTCCAGCGGGGTTTTCCGTAACAATGGTGGGTGGTGCAGTTGAATATTGTTTTACCAATGCCGGTAACAATTGTTCCAGCATAAAGTTATTGATATCATCTTCACGAGCCACCCCGTTATAGAAATCGGGTTTATCATTTTTCAGATAATCGTAATACGCTTTTTGATCTCTCAAATCTTTTTCTATAGCGGTTTTAAGCTTGTTTGCCAATGGCTGGTTACCTGCTTTGTAAGCTGCCTCCAGGTAGATCAATGACGTTTGATTATGCGAGTTGTAGCGGCTAACCATCGCATAGGGCAGGTTCTCCGGTGAGATCATGCTTTCTGTTTTGTTCAGCAGGTTCATCGCCTCTTGCTTCCGGCCTTTATCTGCCAGGTTGCCCGCTGCTTCTGCATATACGGAGCGGATAGAAAGCAGGTGACGGCGGTTCTCCTCATCAAAATAAATATTGCTCAAATTGGCGCCGCCAAACTGGAACTTCGTCATCAGGTTCTTATACATCACATCGCTGTTGTTATCCCTGATAGAAGAACCTCGCAATGCCTGGTCAACGATCCATTTTTGTTGCGGGAACTCATTCTTAACCGGGGAGAGGCGGAATGTCAATCCATCTTTACGCAGGTATTGTCCAAAACCAAGATCACCATAAGGTGAGGTGAAGTAGATAGGACGTTTCCAACCGTTAGCCGCAATGATATTAAGGATGGTTAATTGATCCAAGGTAAGGTAACTGCGTTCCGGCAGATCAAACACCATCTGTGCGTAAGCACTGTCTGTTGGGTTAACTGCACCAGAAGCCGCAGCGGCGGCGGGATCTACATCTACAATGAAACGTCTTGTAGGGAAAGTCACCTGGATATTGGTACGATCCTCTTGCAGGCTCAATGCTTGCCCGATGGATTGCATCAAACCTTTAAGCGGTCTTGGTTGTACCTGGTCGCCTTCGGGACGGAACATGATATAGGAAAGACCTGCGATCTGCTCCGGTGACCATACCACATCTATCGCCGGGCTTTCATTTACTTTATACCGCAACTGGTTTACGTACCAATCAATACCTAATAAGCTGGTGTTGATAATGCGTATGTCCGGACGAACGCCCTCCACTTCCTGCGCATACCACAGCGGGTAAGTATCATTGTCACCAAACGTAAATAGGATAGAGTTCGGCGCACAGCTTTCGAGGTAGTTCTTAGCGATGGAAGGCGCTAATGTTTTCTTGCTGCGGTCATGATCGTTCCATTCTTCAGACGCCATTAGGATGGGCGCCGACATACAAAGAACAAATGCCAATATAGAAGCAAGGCGAAGGTTATTGCCATTGCCCGATGCGGCTTTTGTAATGAAATGAATAGCAGCTACAACAACGGCGTATAGGATTGCCGCCACCAGCGAACTGGTGAAAGCCCCACCGGCTGATGTATTCGTATTGCTTAGCATGGTAATGATGAACGTTGCCGCACCTCCGTAGGTCAGCACATTCATAAAGGTCTTTTTGTCTTCCCGCTCACGAGCCATGCGCACAAAGCCAATGACGGATAGCCCGATCCAAATAGCATACGCGTAAAAGGAACCGGCAAAAGCATAGTCACGTTCACGAGGCTGGTTGCCGGGTTGGTTCAGGTATAAAACAATAGCTAAGCCTGTAAAGAAGAATAGGAGGAAAGACACGATCCAATCGCGGCGATCTTTCAGGAAATGGTATACGCAACCGAAAATTCCTAGAATAAACGGAATGAGGAAAAGCTTATTGGTAGCCTTGTTATGCTGAATGCTTTCCGGAAGTTTTGATTGGTCACCGAGGCGAGCATTATCAATCACCGGGATGCCAGAGATCCAGTTGCCATCGCGCTTGTTGCCAAAGCCCTGGATGTCGTTCTGCTTACCGGCAAAATTCCACATGAAATAGCGCCAGTACATAAAGCCGTTCTGGTAGGTAATGAACCAGTTGATATTATCACCATAGGTGGGCTTTTCCCAACCTTCGGGTTCACCGGTTTGAGGGTTAGAAGCAGTGCGCTCCAATCCTAACCATTCGCCGTAAAAGTCCGCATGGTTCTGATCATTGCTTTTATCCCAAACCCGTGGGAACAACATCATATCCTTGCTATCGTATTCAGGATCTTGTGCACGACCAATTTCAATATACTTGTCCGCTCCTTTGGTGTATTTCATTTCACCTTCGTCAGTCACAACCTGTCCGCTTTCATCACGCTTATAGTCAGCCGTAAAATGAGGGCCATATAACAATGGGGCGGAACCGTATTGCTCACGACCCAGGTAATAGTTCAAACTCATTGGATTGTCCACATTATTCATGTCCATTGCCGGGTTGGCGCTGGAGCGAACAAGTGTTGTCACATAAGTTGAATAACCGATCAACATGAAAACGAAGCTCCAAAGGCCCAGGCGAAGGAAGGAATAGCCTTTTTCCTGCGCTTTGCGCAGTCCCCACCAAATAAGAAACCCGAGTAGCAAAAAGAAGAAAATGAAACCGCTGAAGAAAGGGAGTCCAAAGCTGTTGACGAATAAAATATCAAATTTTCCAGCAAACTTTACGGTCCATTGTATAACAGCAACCTGCACTACACCTGTGATGATACACCCAATAATGAACGCCCAAATAGCTCCTTTCTGTGAGTATTGATAACGACGATAATAATAGATCATTACCATCGCCGGGATCGTCAATAGGTTCAATAAATGCACACCTATGGAAAGCCCCATCATAAAAGCAATGAAGATGATCCAGCGATCCGCGTAGTTTCGTTGCTGGCGATCAGTTCCAGCGGCTACATCAGCACGTTCCCATTTTAGCATTGCCCAAAAAACCAGTGCTGTAAAGAAAGAAGACAAGGCATACACCTCACCCTCCACGGCGCTAAACCAGAAGGAGTCGCTGAAAGTATAAGCCAGACCACCAACGATCCCGGCAGCCATGATGGCGAATGTTTGGTTGGAATTGGGCTCTTCTGCAAATCCTACCATTAGCTTGCGTCCAAAATGGGTAATGGTCCAAAAGAGAAACAGGATGGTGAAACCACTCGCCAAAGCATTCATGATATTCACCGCTTTTGCAGCCGTCTGCGGATCATCACCGAAAAGAACAATAAATAGACGTCCGAATAAAGTAAACACCGGCGCTCCCGGGGGATGCGGTAATTGCAACTTATAAGCCGCGGAAATAAATTCGCCGGTGTCCCAAAAACTGGCCGATTTTTCAGTTGTCAGGATATAGACCAGCGAAGCAATAGCGCACACTACCCAGCCGGTAATGTTGTTCACTTTTTTGAAATTCATACAGTGAGAGGTTGGTTATAAAAGCCCGCATTTTAAGCAGTACAGGCAAAAATAGGGAAGTGCCTAAATTAAGGGGAAAAGAAATATAAAACAGCCCCTGTCCCCCGGTGGGGGAACTTAGGTCAATGAGACCTTTGATTTAGAGTTTGTAGCAAGAATAGGTTCCTTGGACTACACGAGTTTCTACAGAACTGATTTAGCAATGCTCAATAGAATTACTAACGTACAAGTGTGCGACGCAACGGACGATTAATAGCAGCAATGAAGCTGACTAAAAAAAATTTTAATTTCTTGAAATGAAATAGAAAAGCCTGACAGACATAGGTTCTCCCAGGGGACAGAGGCTATTTACGCCTCAAAAAAAACTTTTACTGTTTGATAGAAAAGACGGTTTTGTACCATCGTAGAAACCTGTTGTTCGTTGTAACCTCTTAAGCCAAATAAGCCGGCAGCGTTTCCTTTATTGATGGCAATTTCCATGTAACCGGCACTGTTAAAAAGTACCAGCTTTTCACCCTGCGGCACGTCCGCATAAGAGCCACTGATACGTTCGATCACTTCGTCGCGTTTGAAAATAATTTTAAAACGCCTTCCCCGCCGTTGTTGCTCAAATTGCTCCTGGGTAATATTCACCACGACATTTTCGAAGTTGTCGATAAAAATGATCTGTCCTTCGATCCAGCTTTCGCCGTGTAAAGGCTTGAGCGCATTTTTCTCGATATAGGAAACATCCGGAATGCCGATATTCTGGATGGGTTCACCATTTACCAGTTGCGTAATCGCTTTAGCGGCAACATCAATACAGTAGAGGGTATTCTTTATAGCCGTTTTATCAAGCGGAATACCAATCACCAGCTCGGGCTTTTCTTCCAATATCATCTCCAGCAAACCATTATCTGCACAGAGAATATATTGGTCTTTATGAAAAGCAAAAAGCAGCTGATCCGGCTTCGATTCAAAAAGATTGATCAGTATGATATGATGCGTGAACTCCGGGAAATTTTTAATAGCGCTGCGGCTTACATACGCCGCTTGCGGATAGTTGAAAGGAGAAAGATTGTGCGAAATATCAATGATCTGGAATTGTGGATTGATGCGCAACAGCCGGCCCTTGATCGCACCGATCAGGTAGTCCTGATGGCCAATGTCCGATGTGAGCGTTACTAATGGCATGTAGAGAAATCAACTTGTGTAAAGTTGTGCGTTTAAGTTGATAAATGGACCGGCTTTCGGCGGTTATTTATTAAGATTCGCTGTAAGTTCCTATTTAACCAGCTTTCCGTCTTTAAAAAAGAATTTTTGCACAAGCTTATCCGCCCAGCCTGGGAAAAATTTGTTCATAAAGACCGTGCGTTTTCCGGTAAAAGTAAGAACCAACGTACGCTTCCTATTTTCGATTGCTTTCAGAATATGAACCGCACATTCTTCCGCTGTCATCAGGCTCCCTTCATCCAAAGGACTTTCGCCTTGTGGAGCGCCATCCGCATTTAGCGCTGCATTTCGAATATTGGAAGTAGTGAAGCCCGGGCAAACCCACATCACATGCACACCGCTTGCCATTAGTTCTGTGCGGATAGCTTCCAGCCATCCTTGCAAAGCGAATTTGGAAGCCGAATAACCGCTCCTACCAGGCAAGCCGCGATATCCGGCGATAGAGGATACACCAACAATGCTTCCTTTGCTTGCTGTGATGGCATCCAATGCAAATTTGGTACAATACACGGCACCGAAGAAATTAACATTCATTACCTTATGCAGTACTTCTGTTGAAAGATCTTTTAATAGCGCCCGCATGGAAATGCCTGCATTGTTTATCAGCACATCAATGCTGCCAAATGCCTGGAGAGTAGAATTAATAAAATTGCGGCAATCATTTTCATTGCTCACATCTGCTACAAAGGTGTGCAAAGGATGCGATGGATATTCGGATTGAAGGCGGTATAATTTATCGTGCTGCCGGCCGCAGGTAGCCACTTTCGCGCCCTTTGATAATAGCAAGTCAACCAACGCCTTACCAATGCCATCTGTGCCGCCTGTAACAACTACCACTTTATTTTTAAAATGCTCCGACATAACTCTAATTCGTTGCGCAAACCTAACTTAAAATATAGATTTGAGTAAAGATGGCGGGTTAAAAGAGAGTGGTAGCAACGAAAAAGCCTCCGTTAGGAGGCTTTCGTGATCCCGCTGGGACTCGAACCCAGGGCCCATACATTAAAAGTGTATTGCTCTACCAACTGAGCTACAAGATCATCCCGTTTTAATTGGAGTGCAAAAATAGTATCCTGTAGTTTAGCTGCCAAATTATTTTAAGGCGATCCCTAAGTTTTTTCAATTATTTTTTTAAAATGTCAGTGACGACATTCAATAGGTTTTCCTGCGCTGTTGTATGACCTGTTTGTGTTTCTATTCCAATGTAAGTTCTTTTTGTTTTCGCACAGAAGATGTTTAGCGAGCCATCGTCTTTCGACTGGTAGTTTTGAAGGACTACATTCACTTTTCTCTCTTTTAGTTTTTCAAAAACTTCCTTATCTGTTGTTATGATATAATCGTTCGGATTCATTTCAGGATTATGGTAAATGAAGCGTACTGTTTTATGCAGTGCTCCGCCTTTTTTGTACAGCTCGATAGATGCCGCTTCTGCTACGTTGTTATGCAAAGAAATAATAGCTTTTTGCAGTGGAATTTCATCAATGATAAAGCTGGCTAAAGCACCAATTTGCTGGGAGATGATATAATCCTTTTTTTGATTGGCTGCCAGGTCGTTCCAGCGTCCTTTGGGTGTGAAGATGTGGTTAGGGTCAACGATCATTTCTTTATCAAACAACGAAAATTCTATATTTCTTTCATTGTTATTCAGCAACTCCAAATATTCGCCACCCTGCTCTGTTATGAATTTGTGTGCGGCTTCAGCAGCAGCATATTCGTTATTGTGTAAAGAGATCAAAACGTACGGCTGATCAGAGGCAGTTGTGTGTTTAGCGATCGAAACTACTTTTTCTCCAAACCGGAAATAACTTTTTTTAGTGACTACCGCTTTTTTAGCAATGGGCGCTTTTGCAAATGAAGTGGAAGTGTTAACCAATACCGTGGGATCTGTTGAGGTGTAAGACGCAAAAACGGGAGTGGTGTTTTCTTGGGCTGACAGCAAGCTAAAGTTGCCGATAATCAGCATGGACGTAAATAGGTGTTTCACAAAAAAATGGTTAAAGGTGTTTCTGCAATTTCACTCCTCTCAAATCTTCATCTTCTGCATTACTCCTGTATAAATCATTTTCTGTGCCAATAATATCATGTTTTGGAAAGCTCTGCCTTTAGAAATCCCATGTCCAATAATGACTGGCTTGGAAATCCCGAGAACCGGTGTGCCGCCATATTCTTCAAAATTGAAGCGGTCGAAATAGGGGTGGTTTATGGACTTTTGAGCTGTGATACTGTGGAATGACTCTGCAAACTTCAATAAGATATTGCCCGTGAATCCATCGCAGACCATTACATCGGCTTTGTCTAATAAGATGTCACGCCCTTCGATATTTCCAATGAAATTAATAGCGGCATTATCTTTTAAAATAGGATAAGCTGCTTGTGCTAGCAGGTTGCCTTTGCCCTCTTCTTCGCCAATGTTCAGCAGCCCTACACGTGGGTTTTCAATCCCTAAAATATGCGTCGCATATACAGATCCCATTTCGGCAAACTGGTTCAATTGTTCCGGTTTGCAATCGGAGTTTAGACCCACATCCAGCAGCAGTCCTGTCGCACCGTTTTCTTTTGGAATAATAGTAGAAATAGTTGGGCGTAGAATGCCTTCCAAGGGCTTAAGAGCATATAAAGAACCGACTAACATAGCGCCTGTGTTTCCGGCGCTGATGAAGGCATCAATTTTTTCGGTTGCTAATAGCTGAAATCCTACTGAGATGGATGACTGTCGTTTTTCTTTTAAAGCTTTAGTGGGATGTTCCTGCATGCCAATTACTTCGGGTGCATGAACTATAGAGTAAGAACCGGCTGCAAACGAATATTCAGAAAGTAACGGAGTGATCTGTGCCTCATCACCGATGAAGACAAGCTGCGCTTCACCTTCTTCCTCAAAAAACTGTTGTGCACCTTTGAACGCTTCTGCGGGAGCAAAATCACCGCCCATCATGTCAATTCCTATCTTCATCGTCTCCAAAAATAAAAAAATCCATAGTCCCGCCAATCATGGGGGACTATGGATTATCTAAAAAGTTCGATTTATTACTTGATCGGTGAATTTTCGGCAACTACCTGACCTTTGTAATAAAGTTTGCCTTCGCTAACGTGTGCACGGTGACGTACATGTAATTCACCTGTAGTAGGATCAGTAGAAAGCGTTGCTGCTACTGCTTTGTAATGTGTTCTACGCTTGGCACTTCTTTGTTGCGAATGTCTGCGTTTCGGATTTGGCATAACTAATAATTAAATGCGTTCTTAATAATTTTTATTTTATCTAATGTAGGACCCGGTCCTCACTTTTTCTATACTTAAGACTCGGTGTCTAAATCTTTGAACTTTTCCAACCCTCTCCACAAAGGATTTTCTTTGGGCATGTCTTCCACCCGCATCTTATTCAGCAATTCCCTGGCTGTTTCATTGCAATGCGGGCCATCCATCTTTTCAAACTCGCAGGTTTTTTGCATCGGGATGCTCAGGTTCACAAATTCATATAACCACGTCTTTACATCCAAATGGCTTTCGCCACGGGAGATGTAATACACATCCGGATCTTCTTCCTGGTCATTCATTGTTTCGGGTTCTTCCACCAATTTAACGGTAAGATGAAACTCCTCGAACAATTGAAAAGGAAGATCATTACTGCAACGGTCGCACACAATATCTGCTTTGCCGCCTACTTCAAAACGAAGCCGCATAAAGCCATTATTCTTATCCAGAAATAGCTTTACGTGTGCGGAAACATTGCTGAAATCCTGTTCACCGTAATCTTCAAAGAATCTGTCATCAATCTCATAACTGAATTCATGAACTCCCGGCTTCAACCCTACAAAAGCAATCTCATATTCACGCCGGTTCGCCATGCCTTCTATTTAAGAGTGTGCAAAAGTAAAGCAAATAGCCTGAAATCCGGTATTTTGCCGGGAGAATTTAACGAAACTTGTCCAAAAATATGCTCAATAGCTTGCTGAGGGATAGAAAATTAGTGGCCTTAGTGGTTTTAGCAATAGTTATCAAGCTTTTTTCCGTGAATGAGCAATGGGTGGAAGAATACTACACGTATGGATTTTATCCCCATCTCTCTAAAGCTTTGCGGTTTCTCTTTGGATGGATTCCATTCAGCATAGGGGATATTTTATACATAGTTGCTGCCATTTATCTCGTATTAAAAGCCTGGAAGCTGTTACGTCTGTTGGCCAGGCGAAAAGTAAAAGAATACCTTTCCTGGATACTTTTTCGGAAGTTTTTGAAATTGGTAATTTCCATTTATATCGTTTTCAATCTCTTTTGGGGATTAAATTATAACCGGCTCGGAATCGCTTATCAATTAGGTCTGGAGGTGAAACCTTATTCACAAAACGATTTGTTTCAGGTGACACAATTACTGCAGCAACGCTTGAATTTTTATGCAGCAAAAGAAGATACCATGAAACGTTTAGAGCTGAACCGATTACCCTTACTAAAGACTGAAGGAGTGAAGAACTACAAAAAGGCGGCTAATAGTTTTCCTTTTTTGTCGTATGAAAGGCCGTCTGTCAAAACATCGGTATTCAGCCCGATAGCGCATTACTTTGGATTTACGGGTTACTTCAATCCTTTCACCAGCGAAGCGCAGATGAATAGCGAAGAGCCTGTGTTTTTGAAACCTTTCGTGGTCAATCATGAAATGGCGCATCAGTTAGGGTATGGCAAAGAGAATGAGGCCAGCTTTGTAGCTTACCTCGCCTGCAAAGCCTCCGACAATGCCAACTTCCGTTATTCTGTTTATTACGAGTTGTATTATAATGCGCTTTTTGAATGCCGCATGACGGGCGACACCACCATGCAAAGGGCTTTGAGTAAAAGCTTGCATCCAAGAGTAAGGCGCGACAAGCGGCAGGAGATCCAATATCGTTTAGGAAAAAAGAATAAAGTAAGCCCTTTCGTGACCGATTTTTATGATGGCTATTTAAAACTCAATAATCAACCAAAAGGTATGGCCACCTATAATGAAGTGATCGCCTGGTTGATCGCGTATGTGAAAAAAAATGGAGCAGCTGCCATCTAAATAGCGAGTGGATTATTTTACAATTATGACAGACTGGAAAAAGCTGGTGATTGCTATAGCCCTACCACAAATAGTTGCGGCTGCGGGTGCTTATGTTACTATTACAGGAACCGGAAGCTGGTACGATACAATTAAGCGCCCAAGCTGGAATCCACCAGATTGGATATTTGGTCCCGTATGGACAACCCTTTTTATATTGATGGGAGTGGCCTTTTACTTGATTTGGAAAAGCCCTTCGGCATACCGGAAATTATCAATAGCATTGTGGCTGATACAATTAGGGCTAATTTTTTATGGAGCTTCCTGTTTTTTGGACAGCACGAAATTGGATGGGCGTTCATTGAGCTTGTCGTGCTATGGACATTGATTCTTGCCACCATCTTTTGTTTCTCCAGGATCAATAAAGTAGCTGCTTGGTTACTTGTGCCTTACATAAGCTGGGTAAGTTGCGCTGGAATTTTGAATTATGCCATTTGGATAATGAACCGGTAGTTTGCTTACCAATAGAATGGCAGTGCCAGAACAAAATCTTTTAATCCCAACAAATCCTCACATCCGTGGTTAAAATTTATTCTTCCACATCATGCTTTCTACCGGCATATTCTTTTGGTAGCTATATTTTGCGTTAGCTTTCTGGTTATACTTCACTTCGATTTCTCCATCCACCGGGAAATAAATTAGTTGACCGATCGGCATTCCGGCATAAACTCTTACCGGTTGCTTCACGGAGATTTCCAGTGTCCAGTTGCCGCAGAAGCCTACATCGCCTTTGCCTGCTGTTGCGTGAATGTCAATGCCCAGGCGGCCGGTAGAAGATTTGCCTTCCAAAAAAGGAACATGAGCGTGGGTCTCGGTGTATTCTGCTGTAACACCTAAATAAAAGATATGCGGGTAAAGAATGAAGCCATCATCCGGTATCTCGAAGGATTCAATTTCATTGTGCAGCTTCGCATCCAGTATATGGTTCTTGTAGGTTGCCAATGTTTTGCCCAAATGCACATCGTAGCTATTACTGCCGAGGCATTCACGATCATAGGGTTCTACTTTAATAGTGCCTTTTTGAATTTCTTCGAGGATGCGGGTGTCAGAAAGGATCATGTGGAGTTACAATTTGGTTACAAAGTCCGAATTGGCCGTACTTTGACCGCAGCAAAATAATCCAGTTTTTTAAAGATGCCGATTTTTTTTGAAAAGCATATAGATGCTGATACAAAGCTTGCGATCTGGAAGATAGAAGAACCGGAAGATTTCTTTTTAGATAAAGTACCCCTCCAGCGAAACATTACGCATCCGCACAAGCGATTGCAACATCTGGCGGGACGCTATCTGTTGCAGTACCTCTTTCCCGATTTCCCCACTGATTTGATTCAATTAGCCGATACCCGCAAGCCATACCTGGCAGATGAAGCGTATCATTTCTCAATTTCGCACTGCGGCGATTATGCAGCCGCGATCGTTAGCCCCACAAAAAGAGTAGGCATTGATATAGAAGGCTTCTCCGCAAAAGTGCTGAAGATTGAGCATAAGTTTATCTCCCCAAATGAATGCCCTATTCTTAACGCTCTATCCTCTATACCGGATCAGCTATCAACAGATCAACAGATCAACCGCTCAACTTTACTTTGGTCTTGCAAGGAAGCGATCTTCAAATGGCATGGATCAGGAGGTGTGGATTTTAGAAAACACATGCAAATACTTGCTATTACAGAGACTAATGATTGGCTGCAAACAAAGTTTGCGTTTAAAAAAAGTGGAAACCAATTACTTGATCTCCATTCCTGTATGTTCAAAGAATTATGTCTTAGTTATTTAGCTACTTAAAAGTCAGTTGCGGCGTTTCTTCCATTTCTTCTTCATCAGCGATTAAGTTAAGGTCAATGGTATCCTGTCCTGCAATGCCTTCCACCGAACCTTTGATGTAAGCCGTGTTCAACAATATTTTCTCTAATTGTTTCTCCCGCGACTTCCACAATTTCTCCATCGCATCCCTTTCGCGTTGAATAGAAAGCTTCATAGATAAAAATCCTTCCCGCACCGCTTTCCATTGTTCTGCGAATTCGTTGCTGGTTAAATAATCATACAGCAAATGCATTTTATCGCCCTTATTCTCGTGCTTTTTAGCAGCGTTAAATATTTTGATCACACCATCTCGTAGCACATTCACCAACGCTTTTGCTTCCGCATACGTGCAGATCCAGATGCCTTCTTTATCGCCAAATTGTTGCATGCCTTTTGGCATCGCTTGGGTTACAATCACACCTAGGTCAGCACCTTCGGCACGCATATCTCTTTTCAGTTTTTCTATCCAGTCTGGCCCGAAGTCTTTTGTCCGCTTGCTTTCGAAAATGATCTTACCGCATTCCTGTCCAAAATTGTTGCGAATGGTGAGTAGGCAGTCTGCGCCTTTTACACCCTTGCCTACCTCGCAAACCACATCAAAAGGAAAAGAATCTTTCAATAATTTTTCTAGCGCTAACTCTTGCACTTCTCCCTGAAGCTGCATGGAGCCTTGCTCCGATTTACGTTTCATTTCTTCCACCAGCTTCTTTTGATCGTCCAACTGCTTTTCCAGTTCTTTCTGGCGCATCAGCATGTCTGTTTCTCTAGTCTCCGTTTTCTGTTGTTCGATTTTCCGAATTTCCTCTGTTAATGAAACCCTTTCCTGTTGCAGCTTACGGGCTATTGCAAGCTCCAGTTCCGCTTCCTTGTTCTTAAACTCTTTTTCACGTTGCAGAAATTCCATTTCCCGGTTGCGGGCCTGCGTTATTTTGATTTCGTTGTCCTTATTGGACGCTTCTAAGAATTGCAATTTGCCTTGAAAATCTGCCTGGATGCTTTTCCGCAAACCTTCTTCTAACTCTTTTTTTAATGCTGTCTTTTCCGCCTGCACTTTTGCTAATAGCTCCGCCTCTTTCTTATTGCTTGCCTGGATCCATTCTTGCTCCTTCCGCTGCAGTTCATCTTCTTTTTTCTTTTTATAATCTACCATTTCCTGGCGCAGCTCTTTCTTATATTCTTCCGACACCACTTCCTCCAGCGGAAAGCCATGATCGCATTTGGGGCATTTGATATTCGTTGACACGTTACACTTTTTTACAAAGTAAGGAAGTCTTCCTAAACTATTTAGTAATGTGGATAACAAATGCCACAGGTATCTGCGTAATGCGGGCAAGCTTCATATCTCTTGCCTTAATTTTAGTCGAATGGATGTAGAAGCTTTTGTGGTCGGTATTCTGTTGGCATTAGGTGGCTTTCTAAGTCATAGGCTAAGAAAGCTAACGCTATGGGGAAGTATTGGTGGCGTATTGATCGGCGGCTTTTTGTATCTCGGCACCGGCTTACCAGGACTGCTGCTGCTAGCATTCTTTTTCATTGCCGGTACAGCAGCCACTGCCTGGAAAAAGAGAACAAAGCAGATACATACTACAAAAGAGAGTAGCCAGCGGAACCTCGGTCAGGTAATCGCAAACGGCGGCGTAGCGGGCTTTTTAGGATTGGCTAGCCTTCTCTATCCCGAGTATAAATCAATTTGCCTGCTAATGATCGCCGGAGCGTTATCATCTGCCACCGCTGATACTTTGTCCTCAGAATTAGGAACGCTTTATGGCCGGCGGTTTTATAATATGCTGAGTTTGGAGAGGGATCAACGCGGACTTGATGGTGTGGTAAGCATAGAGGGCTTTATGATAGGGGTATTTGGAAGCTTTGCCATCGCTTGTTTGCATGGTGCATTTATGGGATGGAATGTTGCTTTTTTGATTATCATTATCTGTGGCACTGCAGGAAACCTTTTTGATTCTGTCCTAGGTGCAGCTTTGGAAAGGAGGGGAGTATTGAAGAACAACGCGGTCAATTTTCTGAATACGCTACTGGCTGCCTTGCTTGCCCTGCTGTTCGGGTTATAACCACTCGTTGGGGGAGATTATGATTTACTGCGAGAGTGCTTAATTAAGCCACTGCCGCCTGGTCCACAATATCCCGCATCGAAATGCCCATATGGCTTTCGTCATACACACACTCGCCATTCTTAATTACCAAAACCTGGGGTGATTCGTGGTGTACGCCAAAATCAGCGGCTATTTTATTGGAAAGACTGCGGTAAGCAATAAGGTCAAGTAGGTAGAACTCGATACCGCCCGGCGCATCGGCTTTTTGTAGCCGCTGATACGCTACCGAACTAATAGAGCAGCGGGTGCTATGCTTAAATATAACCTGGGGAACTTCGCCGGATCGTTTTTTCAAGGCTTCTAACCCTTCTTCACTTGTCAAATGAATCCAGTTCATATCCCGGTTATATTTTGTTAGAATGCTTTTGGATAGTGGCAGTAGATGGGCAACCATACTTGCGGGAAGCGCAGGAAGCCAACGTCAGGATGGCTGAGGTTAAAAGGACGATCGCGGTTAATTTGTTTTTCATTATTAAAAGGGTTTTGTCTTAAACGATTTAATTTGCCGGATATTTCGCACAAAAGTAACCATGAAAATCCATTTTATATCTATCGGCGGCTCCGTAATGCACCAGCTTGCTATAGCCTTAAAGCGAAAAGGGTACCAAATCACCGGGACAGATGACGAAATTTTTGAGCCGGCTGCCTCCCACCTGGCGGCGGAAGGCTTGCTGCCTGGCAGTTTTGGCTGGCAACCAGCGCAGATTTCAGCCGATTTGGATGCCGTGATCCTGGGAATGCATGCCAAAGCCGACAACCCGGAACTGGCGAAAGCAAAGGAATTAGGATTGCCGATCTACTCGTTTCCCGAATACATTTTTAAGGAAAGCTTAGGGAAAAAGCGGGTAGTAATAGGCGGTAGCCATGGCAAGACCACCACCACTGCCATGATCATGCATGTGCTGCGGGAGACCAGACAGGCATTCGATTTCCTGGTAGGCGCCAGGCTCCAGGGCTTTGATCAATCGGTGAATATTACCGATGCGCCCCTCATCGTTTGCGAAGGCGATGAATACCCTGCCAGCACCTTGGAGCGCCGTCCAAAGTTTCATTTCCTCGCCCCGCATATCGCCATTATCACCGGCATTGCCTGGGACCATATCAATATCTTCCCTACGTTTGAGAACTACCTCGAGCAGTTCACCATTTTCATGGATAAGATCGAGCCGGGCGGTATGCTTATTTATAATGAGACCGACACGGTGTTGGCAGACCTTGTAAAGTCACACCACCGAACCGACATCACTTACAAACCATATGGTGTATTGGCGCACGAAATAAGCCACGGCGAAACAGCTATCACCATTGACGGACTTTCCGGAAACCTGAAGGTTTTTGGTGCGCATAATCTGCTGAACATGCATGCCGCCTGGTTGGTTTGCCAGGATTTAGGCATTACCGCAAACGATTTTCTAGCTGCTATCTCCACGTTTACCGGTGCTGCCAAGCGCCTCGAAGTGTTAGGCAGAAACGAGCGGTCTATCATATTCCGTGACTTTGCCCATGCGCCTTCAAAGCTAGCGGCTACTATTGAAGCGGTAAGAACGCAGTTTCCCCAAAAGCGCCTGTTGGCTGTTTTTGAATTACACACGTTCAGCAGCCTGAACGAAGCCTTCATGAACGAGTATAGGGGGGTGATGGACCCGGCGGATGAAGCCGTGGTTTTTTACTCGAAACATGCATTGGAACTGAAGCGGATGCCCGACCTTCCGAAGGAAGTAGTAAAAAAAGGTTTTGGAACAGACAACCTTGTAGTGATCAATGAAAGTCGCGACTTAGAGCAATGGCTAGACACCAGGAATTATGACGATGCGGTACTGCTTTTAATGAGCTCCGGCAACTACGACGGACTTCCCTTGGAGCCTCTTGTGGGGCGGATCACCCGAAACCAACATTAATTAACATTACACCCAACCTAAACTTTTATCTTTAGGCCTCCTGAAACCAACTACCCATTAATGTTACAACTGAAAAAGCCCTTAGCCGTTATTGATATTGAAGCCACCGGATCCAACCCAAGCATCGACAGGATCGTAGAAATTGCGATTATCAAGATCATGGTAGATGGTACCCGAACCGTGAAGCGAAAGCTGTTCAATCCGCAAATGCCGATCGCGCAAAACATCATTGATATACACGGCATCACCAACGAAATGGTGAAAGACGCCCCCACCTTTAAGAAATCAGCGCAGGAGATCAAGCAGTTTATGGACGGCTGCGATATCGCCTGCTACAACGCTTATCGCCTGGACCTTCCGATCTTGGTGGAGGAATTTATCCGTGCCGATGTGGAGTTTGATATGAAGAACCGGAAAGTGGTGGACGTGCAAAAGATCTTCCACCAGATGGAGCAGCGCACACTTTCGGCTGCGTATAAATTCTATTGCGATAAGGCCCTCGAAGGCGCACACGGTGCCGAGGTAGATGCTTCGGCAACGGCTGAAATACTTTCCGCGCAAATAGAGCGTTATCCGCAGTTAGGGACCACTGTCGAATCTGTCATCAAAGCCGTTGGCGATGATAAGATCATTGACTTTGCCCGTCGTTTTGCTTACAATGATAAGGACCAGGAAGTCTTCAACTTCGGCAAGCACAAAGGCCGCACCGTGGCGGAAGTATTGAAGGCAGAACCACAGTACTACGACTGGATGATGAAAGGCGAGTTCCCGATGAATACCAAACAAAAGCTAACGGAGATATATACCCGGGCCATGCTCAAAAAATCATAGACAGCAGTGGAGAAATTGGTCATTATACCCACTTACAACGAAAAGGAAAATATCGAAAGGATATTAGCGGCGGTTTATGACCTGCAGCAGGATTTTCATGTGCTGGTGATAGATGATGGCTCCCCCGACGGAACGGCCGATATTGTGCGCAGCCTGCAACCGCGTTTTAACGGTACGGTATTCCTTGAGGAGCGCCGAGGCAAGCTGGGGTTGGGCACTGCCTATATTCATGGCTTCAAGTGGGCATTAAAAAAGGGCTATCAGTTCATTTTTGAAATGGATGCCGACTTTTCGCATCCGCCAACGGAACTGCCCAATTTATACAAGGCCTGCAAGACCGGTGGCGGCGATGTGGCCATTGGTTCCCGCTATGTAAAAGGCGGTAATGTAAAGAACTGGCCAAAGAACCGCATCGCCCTCTCCAAAGGCGGCGCCCTTTATACGCAAATGATCCTTTGGATGCCCGTGGCCGATCCTACTGCCGGTTTCATCTGCTATAAAAGAGAAGTGCTCGAAACCATCAACTTCGACGAGATCCATTTCGTGGGCTATGCCTTCCAGATCGAAATGAAATTTGCCGCGTGGAAGCTCGGTTTCAAGATCAAGGAAGTGCCCATCGAATTTGAGGACCGCAAGTTCGGCGAATCAAAAATGAGCAAGGGCATCGTGAAGGAAGGTATCCTCGGCGTGCTGAAGCTGCGGTGGTATAGCCTGTTTACGAATTACCGGCGGAGGGTAAGGGAAGGAGCTAAGGTGCAAACGCCTGAAGCAATGAGAGAATCTTAATCGAAGCGCACTTTTATCTCCTTAATAATTCTGGATCAACACACCCGTTGGAATGTTCAGCGCCTGGTGCAATTGGCGGATCATTTCTAATGTTAGTTTGCGCTTTTTGTTCAGGATTTCACTTGCCCTGCTTTTCAATCCTACCATTTTCGCCAGGTCGCTTTGACTATAGCCCATTTGCTCCATGCGGAACTTGATTGCTTCAATAGGATCTGGAAAATCAATCGGGTATTGCTCACCCTCATATTTATCAATCAGTATACCTAATATCTCCAATTCATCGCCTTCCGGTGAGTTAGGTTTCGCATCAAAAATAATTTCAAGCCGTGCTAAAGCAGTCTTATAATCTTTCTCTGTTTTTATAGGTTTGATTTGCATTTTTTAAATTTTAGTGGCATCAATCTTATCATAAGCTGCATGCGTTCCGATAAAGCGAATCCATACCATGCCATAATCATAGTTGATTCGAACAATAAGGCGGTAATGATTCCCTTTGATGTTAAACACTACACGGTTTTCTTCCAGTATAGAAGCGCTTGGGTAATTTTGCTTAATGATCTTCGGTTCTCTCCAGTCAGCATCTTCTGCCTCCCGGTACCATGCTTTCAACTGTTGTTCGCAATCCGGGTGCTTTGTCCAGAAATCTCTTAAAACCTTTTTAGCAATTACTCTCAAGTAACCGTTTTCATCAAAGATAAATAAAGTTCCCAATATGGGAAATTATTATCTTCTTATCAGCCATTCAACGCCTCACTTCCCTTCGCAAACACCTCATTGATCGCCTTCAACTGCGCCAGCGTCAGCGTAGACATATTCTTCTGAAAAGTTTGCAGCTCCTCGTTCTTCAGCCCATGCAAGGGATGGTCTGCGGGGAGCGCCGGCCCGGTAGCGTTCTCGGAAAACGTCAGTAGGTCATTCGGTGTGCAGCGCAAAAACCGGCAAAGCGCTTCCAGGTGAGCAAGTTGAACAACCTTGGGTCCGCGGTGCAGCGACCGTACGGAGCTGTAGGGAATGCCTGCGTCAGAAAGCATCTTGCTGATAGAAGCATAGCCCTTGAGCCGGGCAAAAGGCGCAATGTTTAGGGACAGCATAAAAGGGGGTTTAGGTGAAAGCTAATATAAAACAAGTTTGCCTTTCTCCACCCCGTAAGGGGAGGCTGGTAAAGAGAAATTTTAGAATGGCTACCGAATAATTCGTTTTCGCGCCGCTGGTTATAACAAATGCGCCTCTTAGTTCGGTTGTTTACCTGTTAACAGCTATTGTCACGCAATTAGATAGCAGTGCGCACCGGTCAGCCTTTGTTGCGCAACGATTGGATGCCTTTGTCATACAATCAGCTGGCTTTGACAGGCAATCAACTGGCTTTGACAACCGGTGAGCCTTCAATGCTAACCGGTCAGATGACTTTGTCAACCGGTCAGGTTCGGTTGCGGTACGATTAGCCTTCATTGCTAACCCATCAGCCTCTTTCCCGGACCTTTTATTCGTTGTATTGATGCTAACTGCTGTAACAAGTGCTGGAAGTTTTCCCTCCAAATCCTTCCAATCTCCCGAAATCCCCGTTCAGATCATTCCTCCGTATAGCTGCTCTTGATCGCCACCCAGTTTGTTGCCCGTATGCTGCTCATCAGCATCCATGTCGCAATGCCGGACAGCAGAGCAAAGATGATGATCACCGGTAGTATATCATAGACCAGGTAATGTCCCACACCCACCAGGCCGGAGAAGACGAGAATAATGATCACCCGAAGGAAAGACCCGGCCTTGGCGTTGTTATTCAGCGGCATGCTGAAAGGAAAAAGCTTGTTATTGATGTAAACAAGGAAGGAAGCAATGAGTAATTGATTGCAGAATCCCAAAATGATATTGGGCAAGACAGCTATGCCTAATAGGGCAGTAGCCGCCACCGCAACAATGGCAACGATGGGGATATAGAACTTAAGAAGCGCTGCTTTCATGCCGCCCAGCACCACGTCTCCCGGACGAACCAGCGGCGACGTATAATAGAACCACGCTGCTTTGTATTTGTCCGAAAAAGGCACCTGGCTGATAGCCGTAGTCAGGATCAACACCGTAAAATAAACCATGCTAAGCACCATACCTTTCTCGGCATCGCTATTGTCGCGAAAGCCGGAGATACGGAAATCGCTGCGGAAGATCATGATAAAGCCATACACCAGCAGGTAGCCAATGGAGGGATAAACCTTTAATTTAAAATCGCGGTTGCGCGACATCAGCTTCCAGGTAAAACGAAAGCCCATGCGCTCTGCCGGTGTGCGGGTGCAAAAGGCGCTTAGCCAATGCGAATAGGTCCTTTTGGAATGAACTGCTTTATTATTTTGAGCCGTAACTGCCTTTGGCGCTTCGCTGCCGCCATTGATCATCGCCAGGCGATTGTTGAAAGATGGCGCCAGGTAACGCACTACAATGTATATGCTGGCAATAGGCACAATGATGGCCAATAAGGATGCAATGACGGACTGTGTAGTAGGATTAAGTGTATGCAGCAGGTTCCAGCAGGAAGCAAACCAATAAAAAGGGTAGAAGATGATTCCCGGACGCGTCGTAAAGCTAAAGTTCTCCAGGTTAAAAGAGCCGATCAGCCGTGGAAAGACCTGGTAAGAAGCGTACATCACAACCGCAAACCCGATCTGGAAATAAGCGATGATGCTTTTAAACCGCTCTGGCGTGGTGATCTTCAGGATAAGAATATACACTGCATTGATAAAAAAGATGGAGAAAAGCGTCACCAGCAAAACCAACAAGAGTAATAACAAAGCACCTCCAATGCTGTATTCTACGCCCATGAAGATCAGCCCCGGCAGCGACATAGGCAGCACCAGCTTGCAGATATGAATGAAAATATGAAGCAGCCGCGCCAGCACAAACGTGCGGTCGCTAACTGGTTTGGGAAGAATAATGAACGTATCACGGACATCGATCAGCACCGAAGTAAAATCGGAGATAAGCGTTGCCGACAGCATAAAAAAGAACATAGAAAAATAGAAAGTGAGTTGCGTTTGGATGTCTTTACCAATGCTAAAAGAAAGCAGGAAGAAAAGACCCATAAAAGCGCTGAGCAGCATGGTGAGCAGCGTTGCCTTTGTCATCGGCTTTGCTTTTTTGCGGTTCTGCACTTGTGCAAAAGCATTCACCCGGCGGTCATCCATCGTAAGCTTAGTGGTAAGAATAGCCCGGAGCTGCGGCAGGCTTACCCCCATGTTTTTATAGAGCGGCGAGGGCAGGAGCGCCAGGCGGAGAAAGGCTTTATTGATAAAATTCATAGAACACTAATTAGGTCGAATGATCACGGATGACACGAATTATTTAGCAACAAAAAGTGGACAGATGACACGAATTACACCAAATACTCAAATTCGTGTCGTTCGTGCTTTTCGTAAAAATTTGTGTTTAGTTCTCCAGGGCTCTCATTAATTCATCAGCAGTAGTGGACAGCGAATCCTTGCCGGTCATCTTCGCAAAGATCTGCTCAAGACTGGTATCACCTTGCTGGTCACGCAGTTCGCTGATGGTACCATTAGCGATGATGCGTCCCTGGTCGATCAACACAATGCGGTCGCTTACTTTTTCCACCACGTCCATCATATGGCTGCAATAGAAAATAGTCTTGCCATCTTTTGCTAGCTTGCTGATCAACTCTTTCACAATGATCACGCTGTTCGCATCCAGCCCGCTCAATGGTTCATCTAAAATGATAATGTCGGGATTATGCAAGATGCCCGAAGCCAGGAGCACTTTTTGACGCATGCCCTTGCTGAAAGAGTCCATCCGCTGGTTCACATTGTCACCCAGTCCAAATGCCTGCATCAGTTTTTGAATACGTTCCTCGCATACCGCTTCATCCAAACCATAAAGTGCTCCGCTAAATTGCAGGTATTCCATAGGCGTCAGCACATCGTATAGCTCCGCCAGCTCCGGCACATAGCCAATAATGCGTTTCACATCAAGGGTTTGCTTTTTCAGGTCGAAGCCTTTAATAGTTACTTGTCCTTCATAGTCGGTAAGGAGCCCGCAAAGTATTTTCACCGTGGTGCTTTTGCCGGCGCCATTCGGCCCGATATAGCCAATGACCTGCCCGGGATATACATCCAGGTTGATGTCCTTCAAGACGGCTTTCTCGCCGTAATTTTTGTAAAGATTTTTTATCGATATGATTGGTTCCATAGCCCTGTAAATATAGGATGGCAGGCGAAACCGGCGCAAGTGATAATTTAACCTGTAGTGTCCTTTGCCAAAACATCCTGCATTTCCGGACGCTTGTCTATCAATGCTTTTGCAAAAGGGCAGAGTGGCACGATTTTCAAACTGTTTTGGCGAGCATGGGCAACGGCAGCTTCTACCAATTGATACCCTATATTCTTCCCACGCAGGCTGTCATCCACTTCCGTATGATCGATATGCATTTGTTCGCTTTTCTCCAGGTAGGTTAGTTCGGCTACCCTTTCGCCGCTTTCCGATTCAATAAAAAAAACACCGTGATCCCCGCTTTGATTATGTTGAATGAGCATATTCTTTTTTTATAAAGCTAAAATAATTTTGCCCAGGTGCCGCTCCTGCCGCATCTTTGTTCCCGAAATGAAAATGATTAACAATAAGCAGTGGTGGTGGCATACAAACTCAAAAGGGGTTCTGTAAGCTATTGCCGTAGTTTATCCATTATATTCAGAGCCCCCTAACCGGGGCTTTTTTATTGCACATTATGAAGAAGATTTCGATTCATACAGAAGTTAAACGTATGCTGGCAGATGTTTATACACCCGTAGGCATTTACCTGCGTCTCCGCGATCGCTTTCGGGATACCGTACTGCTGGAAAGCACCGATCACCATGCGGCCGAAAACAGTTATTCTTTTATCTGCATCAATGCCATTGCCGGGATTGAAATACGGGATAAGAACGTGGTGGAATTTAAACTGCCTAACCAACCCGCAGAAAAAGTAGCATTAAAAGGAACGGATGATCTGAAAGAAGTGTTGTGGAGCTTTATGCAACGCTTTGAAGCAACAAGCGAAGACAAGAAAGCCGCACAGTTCGCTCATGGCTTATATGGCTACTTTACGTTTGATATTGTGCCACTCATAGAAAGCATCGAATTCAAGCGACCTCAAGTCTCCCCCGTGGGGAGAGATTTAGAGGGGGCTGGGGCTGTTCCACTTGCCCGTTATCGCTTTTACCAATACATTATCGCTATCAATCATCATAAGGACGAATTAATCCTGTGTGAAAACAAGATCGCGGGTTTAGAAAGTGAAATAGAAGTGCTGGAATCCCTGATCAACAGTAAGGATGTGCCAGTTTATCCGTTTCAAACAGTTTCAGAAGAAGATACAAATATGACGGATGATGCCTACAGGGGGCTGGTGCAGAAAGGCATTGACAACTGTTACCGCGGTGATGTCTTCCAGATTGTTTTAAGCCGTCGTTTCCAGCAGGCGTTTACAGGAGATGAGTTCAATGTGTACCGCGCTTTGCGCCATATTAACCCTTCACCCTATCTTTTCTTTTTCGATTATGGCGATTATAAACTAATGGGCTCTTCTCCGGAAGCACAGCTGATCATGAAAGACGGAAAAGCGGTGATGCACCCGATCGCAGGAACGTTTAAACGTTCAGGCGATGATGCCGAAGACCAACAGCGGGCTGACGAATTATTAAAAGACCCGAAAGAGAATGCAGAGCATGTAATGTTAGTGGATTTGGCAAGAAATGATCTTAGTACTGTCTGCTCTGAGGTAGAAGTTAGTCACTACAGGCAGGTGCAATATTATTCGCACGTTATTCATTTGGTGAGCGAGGTGGTCGGTAAAGTTTCACCAGATAAAAATCCTTTTGAAGTATTGTTCAAAACTTTTCCGGCAGGCACTTTGAGTGGCGCGCCAAAGTACAAGGCTATGCAATTGATAAATGAATATGAACCTACCAGCCGTAGCTTTTACGGCGGCGCTATTGGTTTTGTTGGTTTTGATGGTTCCTGCAATCACGCCATCATGATCCGTACCTTATTAAGTAAGAATAATACGTTATTCTACCAGGCAGGTGCCGGAGTGGTAGCTGGGAGCAACCCGGAAAGCGAGCTGCAGGAAGTGTCGAATAAATTAAATGCTTTGAAATCCGCCATACTTAAAGCAACCACTATCAAATAATACGGATGAAGATTTTAGTTTTTGATAATTACGATTCCTTCACCTATAACCTCGTACACCTGGTGCAGAAGATCACCGGAACGAAGGTGGAAGTGCATCGGAATGACCAGATCCCACTGGAAAAGGTAGCGGCGTTTGATAAGATCATTTTATCGCCGGGCCCCGGCGTACCAAAAGAAGCAGGATTATTAATTCCGTTGATAAAAGAATACGCTGCTACCAAATCCATACTGGGCGTTTGTTTAGGACACCAGGCTATTGGCGAAGCATTTGGCGGCAACCTTATCAACCTGAAAACTGTTTATCATGGTGTGGCGACACCGATAAATCTGGTGAGTGGTGAGTCGTCAGTAGTGAATGAAGAGGATGTAAACTCACCACTCACCACTCACCACTCACGCATAAATCTATTTAAAGGATTGCCGGAAAGCTTTGATGTAGGACGTTATCATAGCTGGGTGATCGCTGATGATGAAGCATTCCCGAAAGAACTGGAAGTGACCGCAAGAGATTCCAATGATTATATTATGGCTTTGCAGCATAAGACCTATGATGTACAGGGTGTGCAGTTTCACCCCGAAAGTGTGTTAACGCCTTGTGGCGAAACAATCATGCGCAATTGGCTGCGCCGTTAGTTCGTGTAATCAGATTCATTCGTTATTAAAATTCGTGTCCTTGAAAAAGATATTGCAACATTTGTTCGAACATAAAACACTTCCCTTCGAAACCGCAAAGGAGGTCATGCTTGCCATCGCAAGAGGTTCTTACAACGAAACGGAACTGGCATCATTTGTCACCGTTTACCTGATGCGCAGCATCACCATCGAGGAGCTGCAAGGCTTCAGGGATGGGCTACTGGAACTGGCCATGCCCGTTGACCTCAGTGGTGCCGAAGTAATGGACATTGTAGGCACTGGTGGCGATGGAAAGAACACCTTCAATATTTCAACGCTTGCTTGTTTTATTGTAGCTGGTGCAGGAAAACAAGTGGCGAAGCATGGCAATTACGGCGCTTCGTCTATTAGTGGTGCTTCTAACGTCATGGAAGCGTTGGGCTATAAGTTCAAAGCTTCAAGCGATAGTTTAAAAAGGGAATTGGACGAAACCAATTTTACATTCTTGCATGCGCCGCAATTTCACCCGGCGCTAAAAGCGGTTGCACAAACCCGTAGGAACTTAGGATTCCGCACCTTTTTTAATATGCTGGGCCCGATGGTAAATCCGGCAAAACCATCTTATCAATTAGTAGGTGTTTATAATTTGGAGATGGCTCGTATCTATAACTACTTGCTCCAACAAACCGCAAAGCCTTTCACTATCATTCATGGACTGGATGGGTATGATGAGATATCATTAACGGCAGACACAAAAGTCATTACTGCGAAAGGAGAAAAAGTATTCTCTGCCGAACAATTAGGTAAACGAACTGTTTCACCGGCAGATATTCATGGAGGTAATTCAGTGGAAGAAGCAGCTAAGATCTTTACTAAGATTTTGAAGGGCGAAGGCAGTTGGGCACAGAACGCTGTAGTGCTGGCCAATGCTGCCGTGGCGCTACAATGCACCGGTGATTTTAGGAGCTATGATGTCGCTTACGATGCCGCTGTAGAAAGCCTGGAAAGTGGTAAAGCGGTGGCTTCTTTTACTAAACTAATCTCCCTGCAATGACGAATATATTGGATACCATCATTAGTCGGAAGCAGGTAGAGGTGAAGGAAAGCAAGCAGCGCTGTAGCATTACATCACTGGAAGAGATGCCACTTTTTTTAAGAGAAACACTCTCCTTGAAAGCGTCTTTGCTTGATAAATCGAAGAGTGGCATTATTGCAGAATACAAACGCCAATCACCTTCAAAAGGAATTATCAATGATCGGTCTGCTATTGTAGATGTAACGAGTGCTTATACGCAGTTTGGAGCCTCGGGCATTTCAGTTTTAACGGATACTGATTTTTTCGGAGGCTCATTAGAGGATTTGGTAGAGGCAAGAATAAATAATATACCACTGCTTCGAAAGGACTTTATTATCGACGAATACCAGTTAATAGAAGCAAAGGCTCATGGTGCAGACGTGATATTATTGATCGCTGCTTGCTTATCACCGGCTGAAGTAAAACGTTTAGCAGCATTTGCAAAATCTCTTCATCTGGAAGTGCTGCTGGAACTGCATGAGGAAAGCGAGTTGGAGCATGTTTGTGACGAAGTGGACCTGGTGGGTGTTAATAACCGCAACCTGAAAACCTTTGCTGTTGACCTGGAGCATTCTATTAAAATGGCTTCAAAAATCGATGATCGTTTTATTAAGATCGCTGAAAGCGGGATCAATGAAACGAAGGCCATTCATTACCTAAAGCAACATGGCTTTTCCGGCTTTTTGATCGGTGAGAATTTTATGAGGACCGAAGACCCGGGCGCAGCATTTAAAGCCTTTGTGGAAGAAATAAATGCATCATAGTATGAAGGTGAAAGTGTGTGGCATAACATCTTTGGAGCAAATGGAGGCACTGCAAGACATAGGTGCAGATTATGTCGGCATTATCTTCTACGAAGGTTCAAAACGATTTGGCGGGGAGATTCTATCTGGCAGTACCAATGAGATCAGGGCTTTGGAAATGAATAAGGTTGGTGTGTTTGTAAATGCGCCGATAGAAACAATTCAAAAGGCCATTGCTGATTATGGTTTAAGCGCGGTACAATTACACGGTAACGAGTCGCCAGAGGTCTGTGCTGCATTGTTAACGAAAGTGACGGTGATAAAAGCTTTCGCTATGGCTGATGATACTGATATAGATGTTGTAGTAGCTTCGTATAAACAGGCTTGTTCGTATTATTTATTCGACACGGCAACTACAGGGTATGGAGGCAGCGGAAGAAAGTTTGAATGGAACAGAATAAGTAAAGCAACTATTGGTAAACCATTTTTTTTGAGCGGAGGGATAGCTCCCGAAGACATTGAAAATGTAAGGGATTTAAAGCACCCTTACTTATATGCGATTGATATAAACAGTCGTTTTGAGAATAGCCCGGGTATAAAAGATTTAGATAGCGTTGAAACTTTTATTGCCCAATTGAAAGCGCAGTTTGATTCCTAATTGAGACTTATCAGTCAAAGGGATGGCAACGTAGTAAAGCTTATAGAGAGAGTAGCTGTATAAATTAATAGAAATGAATTCACCACAAGTAAATAAATACACAACGCCCAATGAGCAAGGTTATTATGGAAAGTTTGGTGGTGCGTATATACCGGAGATGTTGGTGCGTAATGTAGAGGAGCTGCTGTCGCAATACTTATCTATAATAGAAGAAGCTTCTTTTCAAAAAGAGTATCAGCAATTGTTGCAGGACTATGTTGGTCGCCCGACACCATTGTTTTTTGCGGAACGCCTCAGTAAGCAATACCGAACGCAGGTTTATCTGAAACGGGAGGATCTTTGCCATACCGGGGCTCATAAGGTAAATAATACGGTTGGGCAGATTTTATTAGCACAACGGTTAGGAAAAAAGCGCATTATCGCTGAAACAGGAGCCGGTCAGCACGGCGTGGCAACGGCTACGGTTTGTGCCTTGAAAGGGATCGAATGCATTGTGTATATGGGGTCAAAGGATATTGAGCGGCAGGCGCCCAATGTTGCCCGCATGAAGATGCTGGGGGCAAAAGTAATTCCAGCCACAAGCGGCAGCAAAACCCTGAAAGACGCTACCAATGAAGCGATCCGGGACTGGATCAATAATCCCAACGATACGCATTATATCATTGGCAGCGTGGTAGGTCCACATCCTTATCCCGATATGGTGGCGCGGTTTCAAAGCGTTATCAGTAAAGAAATTCGGCAACAATTAATGCTAAAAACGGGTAGTGAATTGCCATCGCATGTGATTGCGTGTGTCGGCGGCGGCAGTAATGCAGCCGGGGCATTTTATCATTTTTTGGAGGAGGAAAGCGTGCAATTAGTGGCAGTAGAAGCAGCAGGTCATGGTGTGGATTCAGGCATGAGTGCCGCAACAACGCAGTTAGGTAGGGATGGCATCTTGCATGGCAGCCGCAGTTTATTGATGCAAACAGAGGATGGTCAGGTAATAGAGCCACACAGCATTTCCGCGGGGTTGGATTACCCAGGAATCGGACCTTTGCATGCGCATTTATATGATAGCGGAAGAGGGACTTTTTTATATGCCACCGATGCCGAAGCATTGGAAGCCTCTTTTGAAGTAGCGAAACTGGAAGGCATTATCCCGGCATTGGAAACAGGTCATGCATTTGCGGCATTAAAAAAACTTTCACTTACTGAAAAGGACATAGTAGTGATTTGTTTAAGTGGGAGAGGGGATAAGGACTTGGCAACTTATATGAAAGTAATGGAGCACGCAGATTAATCTGATGATTATGATCCGCGCCATTTGCTAATCTGGCATTGAAAACCTGTTAATCTTAACAATCATAAAAATCAGCGTTCCAAATGAATAGCGACAAAGCAGTTTATACGGGTTTCGAATTTGAGGCGGAAGGGTATCCGGCTATTGCCATTATCAATCGTGATCTGAAAGACCTGGGCAATCGATCGCAATATGATCATTCTGTTTTTGTAAGTATTGTACCTGACACTTATAATGAATTTGGTCATCCTGAAGAAGCTGAATATGAATATTTAAACACCGTGGAAAAGGCGATTATTGAGTACCTCGAATCGCAAACGAAAACCGTCCATGTTGGGCATATTACCTTATACCGCAAGCGGGAAATTATTTTTTATACAGCCGCTCCTGAATCGGTTGAAAATTACCTGAACGGGTACATGCCATCCATTGAGCGGGAGTGTTATGCCGACATTGAAGAAGACCCGGATTGGGAAGATGTATCTGCTTTTTACGAACAATTATAGTTATGAAACAGTCCATTGAGATTATTCCATTTGAAGAGGCTTTGTCCATCCATTTCAGAGATCTGAACGTTGCGTGGCTACAGAAGTATTTTTATGTGGAGCCAATTGATGAGGAGATATTCGCCAATCCGCGCCGGTATATTTTGGATAACGGCGGCCATATCTTCTTTGCAAAATATGAAGGCCAAGTTGCGGGAACTTGTGCTTTGATGAAAGCTAAGAATGGTGAAGTGGAATTGGCTAAGATGGCGGTGGATGAAAGGTTTCAAGGGAAAGGGGTGGGTCACATTTTATTGGAGGCTGCTATTGCTAAAGCAATTGATTTGGGTTTAGGAAGGTTAATGCTTTATTCCAACACCAAACTGCAACCGGCCATTCATCTTTATGAGAAGTATGGTTTTGTAGAAGTGCCTTTGGATGGCACCGGTTACAAGCGATCAAATATCAAAATGGAGAAGATCTTACCATGAGCCGTATCACTGACTTATTCGAAAGAAAAGAGCTGCGGGTTTTAAATGTGTATTGCACCGCCGGTTATCCTCAACTGGAAAGTACATTACCTGTTATGAGCGCATTGCAAACGGCCGGTGCAGATCTGATCGAGTTGGGCATGCCTTACAGTGACCCCCTTGCTGATGGTCCCGTGATACAGGCAAGCGGTTTGACAGCATTGAAAAATGGAATGACGATCAGCATACTGTTTGAGCAGTTAAAAGATTTTAGAAAAGACGTGAGTGTACCGGTCGTGCTGATGGGTTACTTAAATCCCCTGTTGCAATATGGCTTTGAAAAGTTTTGTGCACAAGCAGCCCAACTGGGAATCGATGGCCTGATCATTCCTGATATTCCCATGTTTGAGTTTGAGTCGGAGTATCGTTCGGTGCTTGACAAGCACGGGCTGGATTTTATTTTCTTAGTAACGCCTGAGACCAGCGAAGAACGGATTTTGAAGTTGGATAGCTTAAGCTCTGGCTTCCTGTATGCGGTTTCTTCTTCCTCGCTTACCGGCTCCGATAAAGATTTTACCCCGGTTGAATCTTATTTGCAGCGATTGGCCTCTATGCGGTTAAAGAACCCGGTTTTGGTGGGTTTTGGGGTAAAAGACAAAGCCACATTCGATATGGCTTGCGAACATGCGAATGGTGCTATTATCGGAAGCGCCTATATAAAGGCATTGGATGGAGCCGCTTCAATTGAAAAAACAACAGAAGATTTCGTGAACACGATTTTAAAGTAATGAAAGTAGTCCTGATAAAATATAATGCTGGTAATATCCAGTCTGTGCTGAATGCTTTAGGCCGGTTAGGTATCGACGCGGAAGTGACAGCTGACATTGAAAGCATACAAAAAGCAGGTAAAGTTATTTTCCCGGGCGTTGGTGCTGCTAGCAGCGCTATGCAAAGTCTGCGTGCGGCAGGATTAGATAATGTGATCAAAGAACTAAAGCAACCGGTTTTAGGGATATGCGTTGGAATGCAGTTGCTTTGCGATCATTCCGATGAAGCTGACACGGACTGTTTAGGTATTGTCCCCGTAAAGGTTAGAAAGTTTACTTCCGGATTAAAAGTGCCTCAGGTAGGTTGGAATACGATTTACGGTTTGCAATCACCGCTTTTTAATGGTGTTGATGATAACAGCTATGTCTATAATGTTCACAGTTACTTCGCTGAAGACAGCCCTTACACCATTGCCAAATGTGAGTACGGACTTGAATACGCGGCTGCCATTCAAAAGGATAATTTTTACGGCGTACAATTCCATACGGAGAAGAGTGCTGAAATAGGAGATAAAATCATAAAAAACTTTTTGGATATCTAATGCAAATCATTCCCGCTATTGATATAATTGATGGTAAATGCGTCCGGCTGACCCATGGAGATTACGGGCAAAAAACGATCTATAATGAGGACCCCCTTGAGGTAGCCAAACAATTTGAAGACATCGGATTAATGCGTTTGCACCTGGTGGACCTGGATGGTGCGAAAGCCGCTGCGGTAAAGAACTGGAAAGTGTTGGAAGTCATTGCGGCTAAAACTTCATTGGTTATAGATTTTGGGGGCGGCATAAAGACGGAAAAAGATGTGGCGATCGTTTTTGATTCCGGCGCAGCCCTGGCAACAATTGGCAGCATGGCTGTTAAAGAAGAGGAGACCTTTACGGGTTGGCTACAAAAATTTGGAGTTGCTAAATTTTTGTTAGGTGCGGATGTGCGGGACGAAAAGCTTACCATTACCGGGTGGACTGAAAAGACGGATATATGGATATATGACTTCATTCAAAAGTACATGGAGAAGGGTATGACACAGATCTTTTGTACGGATGTATCCAAAGATGGTGCATTGGAAGGGCCTTCCACCGAACTGTATAAAAATATTGTTCAAAAATTTCCGGAGTTGCATTTTATTGCCAGCGGTGGTGTAAGTTCTATTGATGACATTTATGCGTTACAGGAGATCAATTGCGGCGGTGTCATCATCGGCAAAGCCATTTATGAAGGACGTATCTCTTTGAAGGATCTTAAAAAGTTGAACCGCTAATGCTTGCCAAGCGAATTATACCTTGCCTCGACATTAAAGAGGGACGGACTGTAAAAGGCACGAACTTCATTAATCTTCGTGATGCCGGTGACCCGGTGGAGTTAGCGGCAAACTATGCCCTGCAAGGTGCGGATGAATTGGTTTTCCTGGACATCACCGCTACAGTAGAAAAGCGTAAGACCTTAGCTGAACTGGTCAAGCGGGTAGCCCATACCATAAACATCCCTTTTACGGTTGGCGGTGGCATTAAGACAGTGGAGGATGTAAGTGTTTTGCTTGGTTCAGGTGCAGATAAGATTTCCATTAATACTGCAGCATATAATAATCCGCAGATCATAACAGACATTGCCAATGCAGCCGGAAGTCAATGCGTGGTATTGGCTATTGATACCCGGCAGGAAGAAGACGGCGAATGGTATGTTTATATTAATGGAGGTCGCACGAAGACCGACACCAAATGCATGGATTGGGCAAGAAGAGCCACCGAACTAGGCGCTGGAGAAATACTCCTGACCTCCATGAATCATGATGGTACCAAAGCGGGCTTTGCTATAGAAATAACGCGTCAATTGTCTGATGCTTTGCCAATACCAGTCATTGCATCAGGGGGTGGAGGAACAGCTGAACATTTCAGAGATATTTTCCTGAAGGCCAATGCAGATGCGGCTTTGGCGGCAAGTGTGTTTCATTTCGGCGAGATTCAAATACCAGTATTAAAATCTTATCTTGCCTCAAATAATATTTCAGTAAGGCAATGATCTTCATTATTTTTCTCCTCGTTGTTGCCTATTATTTTATGCGAGTGATGAAGAGCAAACGTCGTCAACGTGAAGACATGCGGATAGAGAGAAAGGCAAGAATACATACCTCGATCTTGCGTTTGACGAGAAGCACAGATTCAAAGAAAGGGAATGATAATAGATTTGAGTAATAAAGGGGTTAGGGATTTGCTTTAAACAGTTCGATCACTTTAGGAATGCTCAAGCCGCCTTCAATTACAGAGATCAGCTCACCGCTTTTATTGTAGAAAGCCATAAACGGCAGGTATCGAACAGAATAAAAAGGAGGAAGCAAATAATACATGTCTTTTCCTGCCACCACATTTTTCAATTCTGCCAAACGATATTTTTTTACATAACTGTTCATGTCCGCTAGCGAATGCATCGTGGACATCACAATATGAATGTTCTTCAGTTCTTCTTTGTGCAGCATCATTTCTTCTGCGGTTTGCTGGCAATGAACACAGTCTGGGCTAAAGAGCATCACCAATACCGGCTTGCTTTTCGGAATGGCGTCTTTAGTATATTTCGTCGCACTATCACCTAACAAAAGCTGGATTGGTGGGAGGGTGGGGAAACGCTTATAAGGCGGTTGTATAGTATCAACTTGTGCACAAACAGCAAGGCTAAAAAATGTGATAATAAAAGTTGTAATAAACTTCATATTGCAAAGAAACGGGTTCGTGATAATCAGGATAGCGATTTAACAGCTATAGTAATTTTCCAAACCTGATGTGGAAGAGCTTGTCTTCTTTAGAGATACCGTAATTCACTCCCAGGACAAACCGGTTAAACGGAACTACAAAAAAACCGGCACCATAGCCAATATGCCATTGATCTGATGCTTCACCTGGATTCCAAACCCTGCCTTCATCTACAAATCCCAACAAGCCGATCTTACCATTAAAAAGTGGGTTACGAGTATTCACCATCAGGCGCAATTCGTTCTGCCCCGAGAAAGCGGTCTTTCCGCGAAAGCGTTCGCGGCGGTATCCTCTCAGGGTTTGTCCGCCGCCAATCCACGGCAACTGGTAAAATTCCGGTTGTCCATTAAGGGTAGTGGCAATGCCTCGCACGGAAAGCGATAAGGCCTTACCGAAGGGAATGTGGATACCAAGTGTTGAGGAGTACCGCTGAAAAGAACGATCATTTTCGTTGAGGTTTTGCAAATGACTGGCACCTATCGCAAAGTTGATTCCTTTCGTAGGCATCACTTCGTCGTTCTCGTTTGTATAGGAATAGTTTATCCCGCCTCCTCCAAAATGCTTTCGGGTAAATACGGAAGGATCAGCAGTTGGAAATAGTGAAGTAGCATAATGCCCGGGATCAACCACCACTTTATAGGTTTCGTATAGCGCATTTACTATAAAAGAATGGTGCTTGGCAAATAAGCGCTGAAGTCCAATATTTCCGGCACCTTCGCTGGTTTGTAACCGGTAATAGGAATAATCCTCTGCTCTTTTTACATCATTTCCCACGCCGTAGAAATAGTGTTTTAGAACCTGGTCGTAGCGCCCGTTGATCAACAAATTCCATTTGCCAATCACTTGGTTAAAGATCCCTTCGTAATCGCCGCCTAAAGACTTATTTGTTATGGAATAGTTGGCCTTTAGTGTTTGTTCCCAACTAAACGGTTCTTTACGCCAATGATATCTTCTATATGTATAACCGGCACGAAGGTGAATGCCGCGTAGGTTATTAAAACTGGGTGTTTTTATCGTATGCCCCGAATTGTATTTGAAGCTATTGTACACATAACGATTGATGGCTGTATCAGAGGAGAGCCGTAGCTTGGTTTCAGATGATGTGTTGATCTCGTTTCCGGGATTATCGTATACGATTGTCTTTTTTTGTAATCCGCTTACATGGGATCTGTCAAGGATGAAATCCTTATCAATCCCCCCGATAACTCTTAGTTTGATGCCTTTATTGACATCGCCTTCAATAGTTACTACATCATTCCCGGCAATTCCAAATAGTCGTAGTTCTTCAGTTTGCCCGTTTTCAAACGTTCTTGAATAGAAAGGCTTATCGTTGGAGCTGCCATTTTTCTCCAGGGGATAGATATTCACTTGCGTCTGGTTATCATCTAACCGTTTTATAGCAAAGGTTTCTGCTTCTTCGGTTCCAACAATCTCCACTTCCTCCGCAACAAAATCATAATAATGTTTTGCATAATCAAGCAGGTCTGCACGTCGCTGTTTCAGGTTCTGAATAATGGTAGGACCTGAAAATGGAAACACTTCCACGGGCATCTGCCGAACGGAACGTTCAATAATTTCATCTGTCAACAGTACCTGCAATTTTTCTGCTTCGCTTATCCAGGTTTCTTTAGGTAATTCATTCAATAAACGGCGATCTATATACCGCGCAGAAAAATTGTATTTCTTTATGTTTTTTATTTTTTTCTTAAACGAGCTAAGATGTTCTAATTCTTCTGGCGAAGTAGCTACATACGGAATGATTCCATCGAACAAGGTATATACCTGGTCGCGGTCACGAGGGATGGGGCGGTAAATGGTTTGTTCACCTTCTTTGAATTTGGCCCAGCGCCATTGGTCTTCGTGCCGGCTCCAATCGCCAATGAAAATATCAAAAAGTCTTGCCCGCACAAAAGCCCGCTGATCTACTTTATGATTATTCTTTTCCAGGATATTTTCCTGCATTTTTGCCGTATTTACTACTTCTTTTGAATAGCCGAAATTAGCAGCGTCCGACTGGTCATCATCCGGACGTTCTTCAAAGAGGCATAGCATATTCGCAAAGACCGCATTAAAAGTCCCTAATCGGCTGCTTTGGGGTACTAAAACTATTTGTGGATTTGTATGAAAGATTTGTGCGGCTTCGGCTAACATCGGCACAGTTACAGCAGCATAAGGATGTGCGGTAGAAACCTGGTCTTTTGCCAGTCTTTCGATGAAAGTGCCGTGCGTTATCTCCGGCAAGGCGCCGCCGTAATCTTTGTCAATGGTCCGCAAGACATACTCTTTACCGCGGGCATCTTTTAGGCGCAGGGTTTTTGTTTGCCTTCCGCCACCCTGTTCTGTCGGTGTCAATCCTCCCAGGGTATCCATATTAAGGACACGCACCCGCACCGGGGTTGTCCATTCCTGCCGGTAATGTTCCCCAAGGAAAAGTTTTTGCAACCCCCTTTTTTCATATTGCTCGCCAGCTATCACGGTTGCAAAGCCTGACGCATCGGGCGGCGAGATGATCTGCGTTTTCTGCGCTGTACCCTCGGGAGGCGCTATTAAAAAGAGAGCACAAAAGAAAAGGATACACTTATAGCGTGTGAGGGTAAGGCTGTTCATTGAATTTATTCTTCAACAATGTAACCTTAAAAAATGGTGCCAGCAGAGGTTTATCTTAAACATTGGTAAATCGAGGTCTATTATAAGCATGGATGCATCATCCAAGACGAACAATAGTACCAATCTGCCCTTTTTGCTTTAGATTTGCCGCCTGAAATCGCATCTCTAAACTTAAATCTTTTTATGGCTTCAACATCAGATATCAGCCGGGGCTTGATCATAAAGGTCGACGGCAGTCTTTACAAGATCATTGAATTCGGCGAAAACAAAACAGCACGGTCGGCTGCCAAAGTTTGGGCAAAGTTGAAGGGCGTTGACAATAACCGCTCTATTGAAGTCACCTGGAATAGCGGTGAAACGATCTACCCGGTTCGTGTAGAGCGTAAAGAATACCAGTTCCTTTATAAAGATGATAGCGGTTACAATTTCATGGATAACGAAAGCTTTGAGCAGGTAGCCGTTGCGGAGACAATGGTAGATGCGCCGCAGTTTTTGAAAGATGGCGATGTCGTTTCTGTGTTGTTCAATACAGAAACCGAGTTGCCGATGACCGTGGAACTGCCAGATAAAATTGTGCTGAAAGTAACCTACAGCGAGCCAGGAATGAAGGGCGATACGGCTACCCGGACTCTAAAACCAGCCACTGTTGAAACCGGCGCACAGGTGATGGTGCCGCTTTTTGTAAACGAAGGAGAGCTGATCCGCGTAAACACGAAGACTGGGGAATATGTAGAGCGGGTGAAAGAATAATATGAGACAACTAAAAAAGCCATTGCAATGCAATGGCTTTTTTAGTTGTTATAACGTTAGCTTATTTGATTAATACTTTTATAAGATTTGTTTGACGTCCGCTAACTATCCGGATAAAATAAGTACCAGCCGCCTTTCCTTTTAAATCGAACTGCTGAAGAGGAGAGGTCATTGGTAAAACGCGTCTTGTTTCAACCACAACACCCGTAGAATTCATAATGAGTATCTCTGTTAAGTACTCAGAAACAGGTAATTGCAAACTAAATCTTCCAGATGAGGGATTTGGCGTCACCTTGTATTGGGTGCCTTCTTCATGCAAGCCCACATCGCTTAAAGCAGTTGATTTAGCTACTCCCCATGGGCGACAATTCCCAATATAGTCGCCATGCCTGATATGGGCGGGAATAGCTTTCTTAGAAACTTTTAAAGATTTTCCATTATGACAAATGTATAGGTCGCCTCCAGTAACATCATTACCAATGTCAGTTAAAGAACCCACTACCAGCGTTACCTGCTTATTTAATAGACAATTATTCCCGTCCCTTATCGCAAGATTGTACCTGGTCGAAACTAACGGGGCAACCATTATTGACTGGCTGGTCACATCAGTTATACCTGTTGCCGGTGACCAATTATAGGTAAAGTTCTCTGTGCCGCCTGTTGTTTGGCCCGCCATCAGGGTTACCATTTGTGTAGGCATAATTGTGAAGCTATCTGCACCGCTACTTGGGACGGTTGGTAGTACAACAATAGGTGAAGACGTTATAGCTGCAGGGGCGACAATATTGATCACAGGATTAATAAAGTCTGGTGATTGGGGTAGCGAACTGTTAGGATTGTTCGTAACATAACAGCCGTTACCATCTTTAACAGTGACATAATACGCTCCTGCCCGAAGATTGGAAAAAATATTTTGTGCCTGGTACGGGCCATCATTTAATGAGTATAGATAAGGCGCCGTTCCGCCGCTTGTACGAACCGTCAGTTCACCGTCAGTAGAGTAACTACAAGTAAGATCGAACCCGTTATGCCATGTTTTATCAATCCCTTCAATATTTAATGCAGTCGGTTGAGAGATCGTAAATGTCTGAGATCCTACACAGGTCGAACTGGTAATATCTCTTACCATAACCGTATAGGTACCTGCCCGAAGTCCGGAAGGGTTTTGAACTGTTCCGATGGTACCATTTGCACCGGACCAATAATAGCTGTAATTCCCGCTGCCGCCCGATGGAGTAAGAGAAATAGAACCATTAGAGGCGCCAAAACAGGTTACCGGAGTAACAGTGCCAGTAACGGTAATGCAGTTTGATTGCCCAAAAGCGGATATCAGGAATAACTGAGAGAGTAGAAAAATTAATCCTTTTTTGAAAGGAACCCCATAAAAACTATTCATTTTTTGTACGATTTAGGTTTGTTTCTTACGTGTACTTCGAATAGGTTCGGCAGAGGATGTGGATTACTGCAAACTTGAATCATAAAATTACGATTTGCAAATCTAATAAGCATTTCCTCTTATTCCAAATTTTTTAATTGGAATTGCATAGAAATACCAAAATAAAATAAGAAAAACCTAAAAAGGGGGAGTTATAGAGGGGCTGCGGTATAAAGCAAAGAGGTCAAAAACCTGACTTTGTCGCTGTCACGAAAATACTTTATCCGTTTTACCGAGGTAAGCTGTGAAACAGCAGGACCGTGTGTTTCTTCGATCAGATGGCTATCGGGTATGAAACCATACGATACTGTTTCTGTATAATTCTCGTTAATAACGACGTTAAAAGGAATATTGGAATTAATAACTAATTGCTTTTGAGCTGAAACGCCAGTATTGTCATTATCCTCCAGAGAAAAATAAAGCACATTGCCTAAAACAAGGGAAACAAAGTGGCGGCCATTAGAGGGTAGTTTAGCCGCAGGCTTATCCACTTTCGGGATGACTTCCTGTCCAAAAGAAGGAAGTGAAAATCCTAAGATCAAGAAAATAACTAGATGGCTGGTTTTCATTTACAATGAGTTATGCAAATGTAGTTTTTAATTTTATAAAAAACGACATCAGACCTATTGCTTTTTAATATTTATTTCCCGTTTTTTCTGTCGGACAATAAAATTTGCAATGACCCGGCTGTTATTCATTAGATCTACGTTTCGAACAGGGTCGCTCACTTTAAAGGTTTCGGAAAATACATTCTCATTGATAGTAAGCGTGTATTCATCTTCCAGTACATTCAGGTAATAGGTTCCATCGCTACCGGTAAGTGTGGTAAACTGCAATCCGCTCTTACCCACAGCGGTTATACGGATACTTGATACATCGAATTCTAAAGTACTTTTTTCATCTTTTTCCAGGGATAGCTTTCCAGATATAAGTCTTGCTTTTTTAAAAGGTACCCTAATTTCTTTTTGAATTGGAATTTGCTGTTTGTAACCACCGGTTGGCACCCAACCAATTAAGTTATCAATCGTACTTAGATCTGTTTGTAATAAATTGCCGGCATAATTTTTTACCAATATCTCGCCTTTGCTATCGCTAAGCAATAGCGTTTGGTCTAGCATGATGCGGGTATCCGAGAGTGCTAATTCTCCATCGTCCAGTTGCCCATTTCCATTTTCATCTTTAAACAAGATTATTTTAAAGTCCTTGTAGCTTTTTTTCCTGATGACAGGGACATTTATCAGCTTACGGACAAAAAAATTAATGAAGGAATTATTCTTCATTGAGAAATTGAGATTTGTATTTATGCCGGCGCCCCAACCTTTGTCAGGATGCTGCCACAGGATATCGTTTGTAGCGGTATAACTGGCGTTTTCTCCGGGCTTATTCAAAAACAAATTAAATTGTGTTCTTACATCCAAATTCCATTTGGGAAACACCTGGTATATAAACGGCGAAAATTGGAGGATCGTTCGCTGGATAGTGTCGGTGAGGTAGGTTCTAATATCCGGGTAAAAATAGGGCCCAACATCGTAACGGATAAAGGCGCCATACTTTTGAGACTGGACGGTTAGGAAACTGGTAAGCGTGAAAAGGGAACCGGCGCTTTTGTTAGAAGGAATAGTGATAAACCCTACATTGCTCTGCAAGGATATCTGCCATTTAGGTACGGGTGCATAAAACATATTGATCCCAACCTTTTTCATATGCGAAACGAAACTGTTCAAGCTGTCTTGTTTCTGCATAATGATGCCGGGGTATAATATAAACGATGCCTTTTTACCAGAATAGCCAATACGGGCACTGTAGTTTCTAAGAAGAAAATTAAAATTATCCAGGAAAGCAGAATCTCGTAAAATGAACGGTTGCTGGTTTCCTGCATCAATATAAGTGCCGAGACTAAGTTTTTTGCGGATCCAATAAAAGTCTTGAAAGTAGTGGGTATATCCTTTATAAATCCCGGGGAAGCTTCGGGAATAATGACTAAAGTTGACTATTCCGCGAAGCTCACCTGCCGTCTTGGTAAGTCCTGCTGAAATACTTTTTCCTTTTAATGTAGTGTCGCGTTGTTTGTGGCGAATATTCTGAAAACCCCCGCCGCCTTCCACGAAAACATTGAATGTCGGATTGAAATCCCATTGCACTTTGTGCATGCTGACCAATGCCAGATTCTTCGTTGCCCCGTCTTTATTTAAAATAGAATTAGTGGTATAAAAAAGACGTTTTGAGAAAGCGTAACCTGTTTTGCCAAGAAACTGATCGGCTTTTTGAAAGGTGCTATGATTATAACCAATCTCAACCCAATTTTTCTTTTGATTATACCTCCTTGCTTTAAACCCGATGCCATACACTAAAAATTGGTTGGATTCAAAGAAGGAGCCCGCCAGTACATTCCATTTTGGAGATACATATTCAATTGTTGGAACAACGCTGTTTTGAATTTCGCCTTTAGGGTAAACAGAAGGAGACTGATAATTAATGCGTAAGACTTTATTTGGACCTACATCTACGTTTCCGGTTACCCTTACAAAGAAAAAAGGTAAGCGGCCCAGGAGCCCCAATGTATTTAGTTCAAAGGTCAAAGGAATCCGTTTCCACCGATCCCCGTTTTCCTGGTAAACATTTTCCAGTCTTGCTATCTTTTGAACCAGGGCCTTACGTTCTCCACGGCTATTTTCCAGGAAGATCGAAATGTCTTTGTTCCGAAAGTTTTTGGCATCCGCATCGCTTAATTTTATTTCAATCTGTTCAGTAGCGGTGCCTCCGGCTGCAATAATATAGGCTGCCTGCCTATTAACGATGGCATATTCATTAGCGAAGGATATGGAATATTTATCCTCCACGCTCCCAAGATTCTCAATTCTTATTGGGAAAGAGATCTTACGGTCTTTTTCTGTGATGATTGTTAGCGGTTGGGGCAATACGGCTTTCCATTTGTAGGAGGCCGTAGGCTTTAATGAAAAGCTGATGGGAAGTTGGAAGTTAATAGCTGGAGAAACGATCAAAGCTTTAAATGAGCCCCAATCCGAAGCACACGTTACATTATTATTACCCGTAAAACGAATGGCAAAATTCTCCGTTTCATTAGGTTGTAGGGTAATGGATTGCTCCTGTGCTGTAACTAAGTTGGTAAAGCAAGTGGGTTCTACCCGTAGGCGAAGTTCTAAAACCTGGGCAGATATGTTGGTTATCTGTAAGGAGTTAAAGTAGAACTGTGATTCTTCAATGGAAAGAGAGTCTTTTAGAAATCTTGTACGGACGAAGGGATTAGAAGGAGGCCCGATTTGGGCTTGAAGAGCGCTGCAAAATTTAAAGAGTACCGCCAGCCCACAAACCAGAAAGCGAAGAAGGCGTGGTATTTTTAAAAAGCAGTTCATAGGGGTATAAAAAAATCCTTTCAAAAGAAAGGATTTTTTTATATAAGAAAATCAAAAATTAGTCTTGAGTGGCAGTATAGGTGATAGTAGTGGTATAAGTGCCGGCCGCATATCCAAATCCAGGGTTGGCTTTGTAATAAACAGAATGTGCAACACCACCACCTGCAGCTTGTGCAGCTTTAATAGTGGTAGCAACTGTTCCGCTCAACGGCAGGTAGTTAGAGCCGTTGTCCGCTGTTACAGTTAGTTTAGCAATAGGAATGTTTACAGATGATCCTACCAGGTTACCGTTATCCGCTGAAGAAGCTAATGCAGTAATAGAATAAGCTTTGTTAGAAGAAACGGTCAAAGTGGTAGGTGTAGTAGAAGAAGTAACACCATTCTGATAATGAGCAGCAGTAGTAAATGACATAGACGGGTTACCACCGGTCAACGCCAACTCAATAACGTTAGCAAGTACCATTGATACAGTGTGCGATCCTTGGTTGGATTGCGCATTAGCACTCATAAAAAACACAAGGGATAGGATTGTCAGGACAGCTTTCATTTTTGTTATTTTAGGTTTAAGTGATCTTTTGTTTACACTTGCCATTTAGTAAGGGTATTCTACTACCATTTCCATTTGACAGTGCAAACCTAAGCAAACTATTTAAGAAAACATAGTATTTCTACTATTTTTTTTAAGTATTTTTTCTTAGTTGCAAAAGCTCCTGAAAATCAATGATTTAGATTATGGAAAAGTAAAGAGGGTATAAATTAAACTGGTGGTATAACTGCCGGGACCCATAGTAAAGCCTGGCGTTGCCTTTAATGAAATAGTAAATGTATTACCACTCACCCCCGCATTTCCCTTACTACCAGAAGCTAAGAACTGATCAGAACCGGAAACCGTAACAGTGGCAGCCGGGCTTGCTTTTATTACCTGTAGTTTTGAAGTAAACACGTTTGCAGTTGAAGATGTGCCGCTATTGGCAAAAGTAGCTGCCACTGATTTTACTCTGCATTGCCAGGCCACATTGCTCTTAACTTGTAGTGTATAAGCGTTAGAAATTGTTTGGCCATTGGTTATTAATGTAGAGTTGCCTATAGAAAAGCTGGCTTCGGTTGCTGGCGAGATAGTCAGGTTTAGTACATTAGACACGGTTAAAGTTACTGCCATAGGTCGGTTAATCGTAGTTGAATTATCAACATAACGGAAGTTGAGGTTATAAATATAAGTGCCAGGGGGCACATTATAACCTAATGGTTGTAAGATAAGATCATACTCACTAATAGCTGTCGTGCTGTTTCCGGTAGCGGTCGCATTTTGTGCTAATGTGGATGTAACCGGGGTCATTGGTATTGATATATTGCTATTCTGCACATATCCGGTAGTGGTGACATTAGTGATTTTATTGAATTTTACTAAAAGAGGCATCGGGGAAATCACGGTAGATGACGGCGTAAAATTGATAGATGTCAATTGTACATAAATTGAATAGGTACGGTTACGGCTTACTGCATTTAATTTAAAGGCTAGGCTTTTGGTAGTATTGCCCTCTAATATAGTAGAGCTATTAACCACGAACGTCGTATTAACTGGCGTTACGGTAAAGGTTTGCGCATTTAAACAGGATAGGGAAACACCCAGCGAAAATAGTTGCAGCAAACAGTATTTAAAGGGAGTTGATATCATGGTTGTTTTTCAAGGAGTTTACGGAATTTGATAAAATTTTTTAATGTTTTTGATTTTGAAGGGGGTATCTTGCTTCTTAAAGTCAAAAGAATAGTTTAAATTGCCTACTGCTTCAGTTTTTTTATATTTTATTTGCAACTAAAACGATAAGGTGTAACTCTTATACTGCAAATGTATCTTTTTAAGATTATTAAAATTAAACTTCCTAAATAAGTGATGCGTTACATTACACCATTCCTGCTTACGCTTCTTTTGCTATGCTCGGTAAGCCAGGCACAGCAATTTGCCATTCAACCCGGAACTATTAGCTTTAATGTGGATCCTGGCAAAACGCAAACGCAAGTTGTCAGGATTACAAATGCCTCGAACAAAAAGCTGGCGTTTCAAGCTTACTTAAATGACTGGTTACGGGATTCCACAGGAGGGCACTCCTATTTTCGTCCGGATACTTTAAAGCGTTCTTGCGCAACCTGGGTAACCTTGAGCAGAAACTTTATTGAAATTCAGCCTAACCAGACTGAGGAGATTTTAGTTACACTTAATGGTCCGGCAGATCAAGCACAATTTGAACAAGCTAAATGGGCTATGCTTTTTATCCAGTCTGTTGAGGAACAAGAAACTGCCAAAAGTTCCAAAGAACTCAAAACACAAGTAAAAGAGATTATTAGGGTGGGGGTGCATCTTTACCAAACACCAAATAACATTACTAAAAGCGCCGCGCAGGCACTTTCATTGCGCCCTGCTAAAGATAAAGGCACTTATGAATTTGTGGTAGCCAATGCCGGAGATATAATGCTGCAATGCAAGGCAACCTTAACCCTCACCAACACGCAAAACGGGGAAGAAATTAAATTGGATCGCGTTGAATTTCCAATGTTCCCCGACGGAAAGCGCATTGTTCGATTCGCTATCCCTGAAAAAATCGCCAAAGGCAAGTACTCGGCACTGGCGGTGCTGGATATTGGCGAAGACCAGGAGCTTCAGGCCATAGAGAAGTCAATCGAAATAAAATAGCTCGCCATTTGCAGATGTTTAATGGGTTAACTTAATTACTGCTTATCTTGGCCCCCTTGTTTTAACCAAAACCTATTAAATTGAAGCAAATGGATTTTAAACAAATTCAGGAGTTGATCCGAATGGTCAACGAATCGAATCTTGGCGAAGTAACGGTTGAGCAAAAAGACTTTAAGATCACCATCCGTCAAAAGGAAGAACAGATAACGCAGGTAATGGCGGCCTCTATGCCACAGATGCAATTGCCGATGCAGCAGTATCAACAAGTGCCACAGCAAGCCTTACCTTCCGCTGGATCAGCGCCGGCTGATGCTCCTGCCGCTACTCCATCTAATACCATTACGATAAAGAGCCCGATGATCGGCACTTTCTATCGCCGCGCCTCTCCGGATAAACCAATGCTGACAGATGTTGGAGACGAAGTTGCTCCAGGCAAAGTGGTTTGCATTATAGAAGCGATGAAACTATTCAACGAAATTGAAAGCGAAGTGAAAGGTAGGATCGTCAAGGTGCTGGTAGAAGATGCTTCACCTGTTGAATACGACCAACCCCTGTTCTTAGTAGAACCAGCCTAATTTGGTAATTCGGCAATTTGATGATGTGAGTTTCAAAATCCTCAGGTTGCTTTTGGATTATCAAATCTTCAAATTCACAAATCCTCAAATCAGACTACTGTGTTCAAAAAGATACTAATTGCCAATCGCGGCGAAATTGCCCTTCGGGTGATTCGTACCTGCCGTGAGATGGGCATCAAAACGGTTGCCGTTTACTCCACTGCCGATAAAGATAGCCTCCATGTCAAGTTTGCCGACGAAGCCGTCTGTATTGGTAAGCCGCAAAGCGCGGACTCTTACCTGAATATTCCGCATATCATGGCCGCCGCAGAAATTACCAATGCCGATGCGATACATCCGGGTTATGGTTTCTTAGCGGAGAATGCCAAGTTTTCGCAGATCTGTGCGGACCATGGCATCAAGTTCATTGGCCCTACGCCGGAGATGATCAATAAGATGGGTGACAAGATCACGGCAAAGGAAACAATGATCAAAGCTGGCGTACCGGTTATTCCTGGAAGTGAAGGTTTGATTGGTAGCCTGGAAGAAGCAAAAAGCCTGGCGAAAGACATGGGCTTTCCGATTATACTAAAAGCGACAGCCGGTGGCGGTGGAAAAGGTATGCGGGTAGTATGGGAAGAGGGCGAAATGGAAAAGGCCTATTCCACAGCGAAAGCCGAAGCGGGGGCCTCTTTCAAGAACGATGGCATTTATATGGAGAAATTCGTGGAAGAGCCACGCCATATAGAGATACAAATTGCCGGTGACCGTTTTGGAACGGTTTGCCACTTAAGCGAACGGGATTGCTCTATTCAGCGCCGTCACCAAAAACTGGTAGAAGAATCGCCATCACCATTCATGACACCGGAGCTGCGTTATAAAATGGGTGAGGCTGCCAAGAAAGCAGCCGGTGCTATTAACTACGAAAGCGTTGGAACCATTGAATTCCTGGTAGATAAACACCGCAATTTCTACTTCATGGAAATGAACACCCGTATCCAGGTGGAGCATTGTGTGACGGAAGAGGTAATCAACTTCGACCTAATTAAAGAGCAGATCAAAATTGCCATGGGCGAGAAGATTTCCGGTAAAGATTACGAGCCGGCAATGCATGCCATCGAGTGCCGTATTAATGCAGAAGATCCATACAATGATTTTCGCCCTTCACCGGGTAAGATAACCGTGCTGCACCAGCCGGGTGGCCATGGCGTTCGGGTAGATAGCCATGTATATGCTGGCTATGTGATCCCGCCATATTATGATTCAATGATCGGTAAGCTGATAACGGTTGCGCAAACCCGCGAAGAAGCCATTGACACCATGTATCGTGCATTAAGTGAGTATGTGATCGAAGGCGTGAAAACAACGATTCCTTTTCACCTGCAACTGATGCAAAATGAAAAGTTCCGCTCCGGGGATTTCAATACGAAGTTTTTGGAAAGCTTTACCATGCAGTGAGTGTCTAGCGAGTTGTGAATGGCGAGTAGCAAGTAGCTGTTAATCCATAGCATTTCATAAATAGTAAGCCCTCCTGATTTTAGGAGGGCTTGCTATTTATTGAATTTGTCCAACAGGCTGTTCACTATTGATTAATCATCATCCCGGTCTTTTTTATAGCTTTTGTTCTTTCCTCCATTTTTATGTGGATTGCCCTTTCCTTTCTCCCAGCCATAGCGGTTGCCATTGTTCTTCTTATATTTTTTATCCTTTTTATAATTGTTGTCATCTCTATCCCGGTTATCGCGGTCAGTATCAAACGAACGGTCAATAGCTCTAATCCGACGAGCCCGGTCGGCATTTAAGTCACGGATAGCGCGGTCCTTTTCAGCTTGAGATAAATAAGGATTGTTGCGTACAGATTGCACCTTGGCATCGTATTCACGGTTTACCTGGTCTACCTGTTGATCGCGGCTTGAGCCATCCGGATACGAGGGATAATTTGGAGACGTTCCTCTATCAGTTCTGTTATCCCCACCTAAGACAACATCTTTACCCGAATTAGAGCCACCATCCGTTTTTTTGCGGCCTAATATAACACGCTTGGCTTCTTCACCACTTGTTTGGGCAAAGGCGCTGCTAAAGGTGCCAAGGCAAATAAAAAGAGTAAGAATTCGTTTCATAGTGCTTGTTTTAATAAAAGCCTATTTGTCAAATTCATGCCAGCTTTATTATATCTATGAAATGAAAAGTTAAAGCACTAAGTCGTATGCAGTTGCACGAAAATATTGCCGGCAACTTTTTCACTTAGTTGTATGATAGCATTATTTATTTCAATGCTACCGGAATTATCATAAGCATTCCATTCCAATACCCGGAGCAGTGTGCCGGGACGTATTGAAAGTTTGGCGAGATAATCCAAAAAGGAATCTGCAGTTTCGCCAAAGCTTTTTACCATGTATGTCTTGCCGGTTTTTCCTTCCAGCAAATTAATAGCAGCAGCGGTACGAAGCTTACCATTCTTGTCCGGAATAGGATCGCCATGCGGATCCGCTGCCGGAAATTCTAAAAAGGCTTCTAACCGGTTGGTCAGATCCTCCGATTGAATATGCTCCAGCTGCTCGGCAAGGTCATGCACCTCGCTCCAGCTATAATCTAATTTTTCTACTAAAAACACTTCCCACAAGCGATGCTTACGAATCACCAGCAATGCTTTTTTCTCTCCCTGCGATGTCAGTTGTATGGTTTTGTCTGGAAGAATTTCAACCAGGCCGCGGTCAGCCATCTTACGCACCATTTCCAGTACCGTTGCCGGGTTCAGCTCCATGTATTTCGCCAAGGCTATATTGTTTACCTTCTTTATTTCCTTGCGCTGTAGTTTATACAAGGCCTTTAAATAGTTCTCTTCAAAGTGATTGGGGAAATGGGACATTGGTACAAATTTAACAGGTAATCCTACATAATAAAATTTGGTTAGCCAAATTATATATCTTTGGAAAGTCGAATAACAAACATGCGGCTAAGCCTTTTTACTATTCCACTTATACTTTTTACGTATTCTTTAAGCGCACAAATAGCTGGAGAAATCCAAGGGCGGGTTTTATATGGAACTGAAGCGCTGCCAAATGCGACGGTCTCTGTCAAAAATAAAAGCGTTACCAGCATTACGGATTCAACTGGCTCTTTTAGTATTAAAAACCTGGCAAAAGGCCGCTATGCTATTTATGTGACAATGATCGGTTATGAACCTTTTCAGCAAGGCGTCGAGGTGAAAGATGGAGAGATAAAGGCTATTACCATCGCATTGCAGCCTTCACAAGCAAGCCTTAACGAAGTGGTGGTATCTGGAACCCTGAAACCTGTACAACGCCTGCAAAGTCCTATTGCTGTTGAAGTATTCACGCCGCAATTCTTCAGTAAGAATCCTTCGCCTTCTATTTTTGAATCGCTGCAAATGGTGAACGGAGTGCGGCCGCAGATCAATTGCAGCGTATGCAATACCGGCGATATTCATATCAATGGTTTGGAAGGTCCGTACACGATGGTAACGATTGATGGAATGCCGATAGTCAGTAGTCTTTCATCTGTTTATGGACTGTTTGGTATTCCGAGCCAACTGATCGAGAAAGTAGAGATCATCAAAGGCCCGGCATCAGGCTTGTACGGCTCGGAAGCAATTGGTGGCTTGATAAATATCATTACCAAAGACCCGCAAAAAGCACCATTGCTTTCGGTCAATGCCATGACCACCTCCTGGCTGGAACATAATATTGATATAGGCGTGAAGGCGAAGGTGGGGAAGGCTACATCGTTGTTGGGTATCAATTATTTTCATTATGGTCAGAAACTGGATAACAATGGCGACAACTTTACGGATGTGACCTTGCAGCACCGCGTTTCCGTTTTCAACAAATGGAATTTTCCCCGCCGCCACAATCGTGTAGCCACACTTGCCGGTCGCTATTTTTATGAAGACCGCTGGGGCGGTGATATGCGATGGAACAAATCTTTCCGGGGCGGGGACAGTCTTTACGGCGAAAGCATTTACACAAGCCGCTGGGAGTTGATCGGCAACTACCAATTGCCGGTAAAAGAGCGACTATTCTTTTCTTTTTCTGCTACATCTCACCATCAAAATTCTTACTACGGCACCACACCTTACTTAGCGGATCAACGCATCGGATTTGGACAGCTTACCTGGCATAAGGAGTTGGGAGCACGTCATTCATCCCTTGCAGGATTAGCGGGACGTTATAATTATTACGACGATAATTCTACTGCTACAAGAGATACACTTTTAAAAACCAACCAACCCGAACGCTTTTTTATTCCGGGACTTTTTTTGCAGGACGAGTGGATATTGAATGAAAAGCATCGCCTGCTCTTCGGCATCCGCTTCGATCATCACCCGGTGCATAAAATCATCACTACACCAAGGGTGGCTTATAAATGGAGTCTGAAAGACAAACAAGTGCTGCGGCTCAATGCAGGCACCGGTTTCCGGGTAGTGAATCTTTTTACGGAAGACCATGCGGCGCTGACGGGATCAAGAGCCGTGGAGATAAGAGGCGAACTGAAGCCGGAACGCAGCTATAACCTGAATCTAAATTACACCAAACAGTTTAGCTCCCGTTCGCGAATCTTTTCGCTGGATGCTTCTGCCTGGTACACCTATTTTGGCAACCAGATAGTAGCCAACTACGACCTTGATCCCAACAAGATCATCTACCAAAACTTACAGGGACATTCTCTTTCGCGGGGTGTTTCGCTTAACCTGGACTTCAATTTTAGGCAACGGCTGAAAGGCAGCGCTGGTCTGACTTTACAGGATGTGGCATTGGTCAATAAGGTTGATGGAAAAGAGATAAAGCAACGACCGGTACTATCGGAAAATATTAGCGGCACCTGGGCGATCACCTATACTTTGCCTATGGCAGGACTAACCTTTGATTACACTGGCAATATTTACGGACCCATGCGGTTGCCGCTCATCTCGAATTTGGATCCGCGGCGGGAATATTCACCTGTATGGAGCATTCAGAATATACAGGTTACGAAATGGCTGTCCGGCAAAGTAGAAATCTTTGGTGGCGTGAAAAACCTATTTAACTGGACACCAGCGAAGAGCAATCCCTTTCTTATTGCGCGGTCACACGACCCGTTTGACAAGGGCGTGGAGTATGGGAGCGATGGCTCTGTAAAACAAACTGCCACCAATCCTTATAAACTAACTTTTGATCCGAGCTATGTGTATGCGCCGAACCAGGGCATCCGGGCTTTTGTTGGGGTGAAGTATAAGATGGATAAGTAGGAGAGATGAGTAATGAGTGATCAGTAATTAATCATCTCTTGTACATACAAACTTTCTGGTGAATGGAAGCGGCTGTCGTCATCCCGACGAAGGAGGGAACTCAGAGACCTCTTATCAGTTAAGACGGCTATTGTAAACACTCTTGCTGTCATGCCGATCCTTCCTTCGTCAGGACAAATTCCTATCGGCACCTTTCTCTAAATATTCTGATTGTGAAAGTTGCTGAAACGAGTTCAGCATAACAATGGCAGATTTACTATTGTAGCAGTTAGCCCTTATGTGGAGTCTCTGAGTTCCCTCCTTCGTCGGGATGACTGCCACAACTTTTATTCACTATTGACAATTCACCACTTACCCCACCTCACTTCTCAAACAAACAAAAAGTACCGCCTACCCAGCTTTTGTCCTTGTTGTACCGGACGCCTACCATCTTGCCTTTGCTCAATCGGGCAAGGTTGTTAGCAGCAACAGGTCGTGCCGCACCTTCTTCCCAAAAATAGAAAAGTCGTATCTCAGCCTTCGCTGGTTCATCGGGAGTTTCGATGATAGGTGCGTAGTCCACTTTCTTTTGAATGATCCAGTTCTGCGGGTCGGTGATGGCTTCCACCGCTTTCTTTGTTACATCAATGATAACCCCTTGCCCAGCAAAAGAGAACAGTGGCTTCACTACATAATTCTCCAGGTCTTGCGGCAGTTCTTTTATATCGCTTAGGAAGCGTGTTGGCGGCACATAAGGATGATCGATAAAAGGCAGGCTGTATTTGGAGATGCGGTAAAACCAGTTCGGGTGCGGTACCCAGGTCACATCCAGTTCTTGCTGAAAGATCTTCCCCTTTTCCTGCACTTCTGCCGACTGCTGAAAGAGATCATCGAAAATTAGCCGGTTGTAGATGCGTTTGATCTGTACCCGCTTTCCATCAGTTTCATAGTAAAGCTTTTTACCTTCCTGTATAATATCTGTCAGGCAAAGGGTTTTGATGCCGAGGTAGGTTTCGGTGCAATAAAAATCAATGCGGGTCTTTTGTTTTTCCGGGAATATCTCCAACAGCACCACCGACTCCGGGGCTTCGTCAGCTACTATAATTTTCCGCATCAGTTCGAGGTAGGAATCCTTTGTAAAGCCATTGAGGAAAGGGGTAAAGCCTTCAGGCTGTTCAAAATATTGCGCATGCACTTCGGGGAACAGCACCTGGTAGGCAAAGAGGCTGGGGAAGCCCTGCATCTCTATCAGCTGTGGTTCTATCTCACCCGCTTCGTTACGGCAGATGCCAAAATCGAACGCGATGAAATGCGGGTGTGCATCTTCCGCCGGGACTTCGAGGTGTGCGGGAATGGCGGTCTTGCTTTGCGCCACGTACTCGGGCTTTGTGATCACGTCTATAATGCTCTCGCAGGCATCAAGCATTTGTTGCGTAAAAACCTTTGGTACAAACAGCGGTGTTTCCGCTACCCGGAAGTCTAATTGACTTGGGTAGATGCTTTCAAAGGCATTGGTAAATGCCTCGTACTTCTCCTGTGTAAATTCGGCGTTATACTTTTTCCGTAGCTCCGGTATCATGTGGGCAATTTGGAGTTAAGATAAGGATGATTTTGATTTGGAATTCGAGAATCGGTGGAGAGAACAATTAACTACTTTGTATTTCGCCACAGAGGACCACGGAGAAATAAAGAGAGCCACAGGGCTCTCCGTGGCTCTCTCCAGAATACTCTGCGGCTCTCTGTGGGCTAAGCCTCCACCGCCAACTGCGCTGCCGCGATATTCAAAAAGTTCGGGATGATATGCGAATAGGTACATAGTATCTTATCCGGGTCCTTCAGCCCTTCCATCATGCTGCGCCATTTCTCTTCCCCGTAATTATCAATCACTGTTTGTTTCTTTTCTTCCGTTTGCAGGTACATGCTCATGCCCACCGCATCGGCTTCGGGGTGAAACTGGGTACCGATCATCCACTCGTTAAAACGGATGCCCATCACCGCCTGGTCCAGCGGCACATGCGGACGGTATTTCTCAATGCCCAGCACATAGCCGCCGCGGTTGCGGATCTTGTCCAGGTCGGGACGGATCAGTTGGTAGTCGCGGCTGTCCACCACATAGAAAGGGTCGCCCAGGCCTTCAAACACCGGGTCTTGCTGCCCTTCGAGCAACACATGCACCGGGAACACCCCAAAAGACGTAGACTTGCGCTTGCTCACGTCGCCAATGCCATAGTAACGGCTTACCAGCTGGAAGGAGTGGCAGATAAGAAACACCTGCTTTTTTGAATGCGGGGGCGCTGTGAGGTTCCAGGCTTCCACGCTATCCAGCCAGCGGAAATAGGCGGTCTCCCAGGCCAGCCCTTCGCTTTCTATCGGGCTGCCCGGGCCACCGGTGGAGATATAAATATCATAAGAAAGATCGGGCACCTGGCACTCCAGCCGCACCTCGAATTCATCCAGCTCTATTTCCATGTGATTCCATTCGCTCCACTGGTTCACTAACTCCCGCAGGCAACGCATGCCCTGGTTGGCATGGCCCTCGTACATATCTAATATCGCTATCCGGATCATTATAATAAATTAAAAATGTAGAATGTAAAATGTAAAATGCAAAAGGGGATACCCAATTCAACATTCTATATTTTACATTTTGAATTTTACATTCTTTCCCTCTGCAAGCTACTTGCCGAAAACCTTTGCCCCGCCAATATAAGTAGCTAAAACAGTGGTTTGTAACACATCTTTAGCGGCAACCGTCATCAGGTCTCTGTCGAGGATAATGAAATCGGCGAACTTGCCCTTCTCCAGGCTGCCTTTTTCGCCCTCTTCAAAATTGCTCCTGGCTGCCCAGATGGTCATGCCGCGGAGGGTTTCCTGGCGGCTCAGGGCGTTCTCCATTTGGTAGCCGCCTTCTGGCCAACCCTTTGCATCCTGCCGGAAAGCCGCCGCCAGGAAAGTTTTGAAAGGGGAGATGTCCTCTACCGGGAAATCCGTACCCAGCGGAATCCAGCTGTTTTGCTGTAATAATTGTTTAAAGGCATAAGCGCCCCGCACCCGCTCCGCACCCAGGCGGTCGCCGGCCCAATACATATCGGAAGTGGCATGAGTGGGCTGCACAGAAGGAATAATGCTGTATTGCCCAAAAAGATCAAAGTCAGTTTTATTTACCACCTGCGCATGCTCAATGCGCCAGCGGCGGTCGTTTTTGCCCTTCAGGTGTTTTGCATAGATATTCAGGATGGTACGATTGCCGGAATCGCCAATCGCATGCGTACACATCTGGAAGCCTTTATCGGCAATGATAGCCGCCACCGAATCGAAATGCGCCTGGCTGCTCAGCAGGAAGCCGCCCCAGCCGGGTTTGTCGGAATAAGGCTGGAGTAAGGCAGCACCGCGGGAGCCCAAAGCACCGTCGGCATATACTTTAAAAGAACGGACATTCAGGTGATCCGTCTTGATAGCGCCTTTAGCAAACAGGTAATCGTAGTTGGCTTTGGAATCGCTCAGCATGGCATACACCCGCATCTTTAGCTCACCCTTTTTTTGAAAAGAATCAATGGTCAGTACTTCGCGGTAATCAAGCCCGCAATCATCCACGGTGGTCAAACCTACCGCAAAGCAATTGTTCTGCGCCGCATTGAGTGCCGCCTTTATCTGCGCCGCATTGGGGGCTGGAATTTTAGAACCCACAATATCAACCGCATTGTCAATGAGGATACCCGTAAGCTTTCCGCCTTTCATTTCGGCTTCACCGCCGGTGATGCGGTAGCCGGGTCGAATGCCGGCAAGGTCCAATGCTTTCTGGTTCACTACTGCTGCATGCCCATCTACACGGGTGAGGATCACCGGGCGGTCCGGGAAGGCCGCATCCAGCGCATCCTTTGAAGGAAACTCTTTTACAGCCCAATCGTTCTGGTCCCACCCGCGACCAACAAGCCAGCCTTCGGGAGCCGTTTGCGCAAAGGTTTTGAGCTTCGTGACGATCTCTTCCCAGCTTGTTGTGCCTACTAAATCAGCCGTGCCTAATCCCAATCCATAGCGGTAAAAATGTGCATGGGCATCAATAAAACCGGGATAAACCGCCTTGCCCCCAGCGTCTATCTTTTCTTTGGCAGCATACTTCTTCATTATGTCAGCGGTCGTTCCGGTCGCTTCGATCTTACCATCTTTAATGGCCATCGCTTCTACGGTAGAAAAGCTGTTGTCAACGGTGTAAATTTTGGCATTGTAAACGATCAGATCCGCTTCTGCGGTGGAGCGGCAGGACTGGAAAAGGAGAGTGGCAAAAGCAGCGGAGAGGATTTTATACATAAGCAGTGTGCATTGTTTGGCGAATATAGTACGGGGACAGCAATGTAGGGGAGGTCGTAATCGAGACCTGAATGGCAGTGCCGGGGCAATAAGCTCTTTTAAAAAAAGGCATGCTCTGTTCGAAGCAAATGTAATTCCCCGAAAAGCCGCCTTGCTCAAGGTCGAGCAAATGCACTTTTTTCTTAAACGGTGCTTGCTCAGCCCCAAGCAAGTACCATTTTCTTAAAATCCGGTTTGCTCAGTGCCGAGCAAGGCATTTTTTTGGCAAAGTCTCATTTGCTCGGGATCAAGCAAACGTATTTTTCGCCATTTCCGGTTTGCTTGGAGTCAAGCAAGGCATTTTTGAGGAAATTCTCATTTGCTTGGCTCCAAGCAATCCCTACTTTTAAAAAAGCTCATTTGCTTGGAACCCTACAATGCTTCTTTAGCTTGGAATAACCCAAGAGATGCCGGCGAGCATGACAAGCAAGTCGCCATTTTAACTACTGCATGAACTTCGCTGGATGCTGCTTATGATGCGACGTTTTATCCTGGTACGCTTTCGCCGCTTGCAGGATAGACGCTTCATCATACAGGTTGCCGATCAGCGTAATGCTCACGGGCAACCCGCGCTGGTTAAAACCCATTGGCATGCAAACCACCGGGTTGCCCGTGAGGTTGGTGACAGACAACTGGCTGCCCGCAAACGTAGGCGAGATCACTACATCATAAGCCTTCATAAAGTCCTGCACTTTGCTGCAAAGCTGCGAGCGGTAGCGGTTGGCATTGATGTATTCCACGGCAGGTATGAACCGCGAAGCCCGGAAGGAGTTAGGCCAGAAAGCTTTGTCCTGCCGCTCAATGAGATCATCGCGGTCGGTGCGGGTGAGTTCGTCGAAAGCGGCGCCGGATTCGGCATTCAGCACCAGTCCCACCATATTGAAATTGTATACACCGGAATCGGGAAATTGCACCGGCACCGGCTCAACGCCCATCGAACGATATACATCCAGTACGGCCCATTCGGGTGCGGTCTTCGGCAGGCGACGGAAATAGTTTTCGGCATAGGCTACCCGTAACTTTTTTACATCCGCTTTTGGATTATAATTGAATGCATGATCAACGGTCCCGGCGTCCTTTCCATCGGTTCCTTTCAGGTAATAATACACGATGGCATCGTCTTCGGCACTGCGGCAGATAGGACCGGCTTTATCCAGGCTCCAGCAAAGCACCATGGCACCACTGCGGCTGATCGTACCAAAGGTTGGTCGCAAGCCTGTAGCGCCGCAACGGGTGGAAGGGGATACGATAGAACCCAGGGTTTCGGTACCAATCGTAAAGGGCAGCAAGCCCGCTGCTACCGAAGCCGCCGAACCGGCAGACGAACCGCTCGAGCCTTGCTGCAGGTTCCATGGATTGCGGGTGGCGCCACCGAACCAGCGGTTATCATACGCTAAAGCGCCAAGTGAAAGCTTAGCGCAGAGAACCGCGCCGGCTTTTTTCAGTTGTGCATATACGTAAGAATCTTCGTCAATCATTTGATCTTTATAAGGCGTCGAACCCCAGGTGGTTTTATAGCCCTTCACCGCAAACAAGTCTTTCAATCCATAAGGAATGCCATGGAGCGGACCTTTATACAATCCTTTTTTAATTTCCGCATCAGCTTGTGCGGCTTCCTTCATCGCCAGTTCTTCCGTTAACGTGATAACGCTCTCCAATGTATCGCCCCATTTCTTTAGCCGACCGATAAAGAACTTTGTCAGTTCCGTTGAAGTGATGCGTTTATTTTTTATCAAGGATGCTAACTGCGGGATAGAATAAAATGCCAGTTCTTCTTTATTAGCTGGTAAGTAGGTGTTTGGAAAATCCCACTCCACTTTTTTTTGCACTGTTGGTATTTTAAAGCCATAGGGCGCCGGTTGAAAAGCAAATGGGAACGCCATATCGTTCTTGGGCAAGGTTTGGTGCATCGCTTTATACGTGCGGTAAAAGCCTTCCAGCGTACCGATCATAGAGTCGGCTTCGGCGGGTGTAAAATTCAGGTCGTTCCACTTAGCCCAGGCTTGGAGCTGCTGAATGGTGTCGGCTTTGGTTTGTGCATTACTGATAAAAAAGGAAAGAAGCAAAAAAGGTAAAAGGGCTCTTTTCATAAACAGAATTTCGAGGGGTCAAATTAGTCAATAAACGCTATCTTTTCGAACCGAAATAACTGTTATGCAAAGAATCTTGTTTATAGCCCTTGTCGCTTTATTGTTCGCCTGCAACATGAATGTAAGAACGGGCAGTGATGCAGACGCCGTGTCTGTCAAAGACTACTTCAACTACGGCGATTCTGCGGTTCAATACGCCGGCATCCGAATGATACCGATTCAAACACCCGTGGGTACATTTAAAGTCTGGACAAAACGTTTTGGCAATAACCCCCGGATTAAAATCTTGTTGCTGCACGGTGGCCCAGCCATGACGCATGAATACATGGAATGCTTTGAAAGCTTTTTTCCGCAGCAAGGGTTTGAGTTTTATGAATATGATCAACTGGGTTCTTATTATTCCGATCAGCCCACCGACAGCAGCTTATGGACCACCGCACGGTTCGTAGAAGAAGTAGAGCAGGTCCGCAAAGCGATCGGTGCAGACGCTAAAAATTTTTATGTGCTGGGCAACTCGTGGGGTGGTATTTTAGGAATGGAGTATGCGCTAAAGTACCAGCAAAACATGAAAGGGTTGATCGTAGCGAATATGGTAGCCAGTGCACCGGAATACGGAAAGTATGCAGCAGAAGTATTGGCGCCGCAGATGGACCCGAAAGTATTAGCCGAAGTACGTGATATTGAGCGCCGGAAAGACTTTGCCAATCCGCGTTATATGGAACTGCTGATGCCGAATTTTTATGCAAAGCACCTGTGCCGCCTGCCCGAACTACCGGACCCGTTAGCCCGTTCTTTCAAACATGCGAACAATACGATTTATACGATGATGCAAGGACCTTCGGAGTTTGGCATCAGCGGAAGACTGGCGACCTGGGATATCAAAGACCGCTTAAAGGAGATTTCGGTTCCGACGTTGATGATCGGTGCCAAGCACGATACAATGGACCCTGCCGCTATGGAAGCCCAAAGCAAACTGGTTAAGAATGGCAGTTATCTCTATTGCCCCAACGGCAGCCATTTATCTATGTGGGACGACCAAAAAGTATTTATGAGCGGCGTGATCGATTGGATCAAAAAAGTGGATAAGGAATCCGACTAAACCGAGGCGGCTAAATATTCTTCGAGAGCTTTTAAGATCACCTGCATCAACAGAGTAGGCTGATCCAGCGTATGATTCACAAAGGCGAATTGACCGGTGCTGGTGTGTAATATTTTCTGACTGGGTAATTCGTCCAGCAGGTCATCATGGACCATCGTGATCTTGTATTCAGTTGCAAAAGGTGTTGGGCGGACCGCTATCATAGCGCTCCGCTTAACGCCTTTATACATAAAAACAATACTAAAAATACGAGCCATAAATAAGCAGTTCCGATGCCGGACTAAGTTATAAAAAGGAGCGAAATATATCAAGCAGGCAAAGCTAAATGCCCGTCAGGAATTGACTCTCTATATACGCCGCCACACTCTTCAGATCTTTCGTTTCTTCATACACTTTTAGCTGCCTGTCGGCGCCGGTGCCGCCTTCCAGTATTTTATGCAAGTAAGCCAGTTTGTGCCGCGAACCCAAATGATCCACTACATCATCTACAAAGTCCAGCAACTCATACAACAATACACGGGTATTGATTTCTTCTTCCTTTCCAAAATCGATCAGGTAGCCGTCAATGCCATAGCGCCCGGCCCGCCATTTGTTTTCGTTGATCAGCGGACGAGGGTACTGTATGAAATTCATATTCTGCGACCGCAGCTTGTAAATCTTAGCGCAAATGGCCTGGAACAGCGCCGCAATGCAGATCGTTTCATCCACCGTCATCGGTACATCGCAAATGCGGAATTCAACCGTGTTGAAAAAGGGATGCACCCGAAGGTCCCACCAGATCTTTTTCGCGTTGTCAATACAGTTCGTCTTCATCAGCAGCTTCACGTAGTTGTCGTACGCTTCAATGCTTTCAAAAGCTTCGGGTATGCCGGTGCGGGGGAACTTATCAAACACCTTTGTACGGAAAGACTTGTAGCCTGTTTTGCGACCCTCCCAAAAAGGCGAGTTGGTACTAAGCGCATAGATGTGCGGCAGGAAATAACGGGTGCTGTTGGCAATATGATTGGCCAATTCACGGGTCTCCATGCCTACATGCACATGCAGTCCGAAAATGAGATTGCTGCGGGCAGCTTCCTGCAACTCGTTCACGATCTCGCTATACCTGATATGATCGGTGATCAGCTGGCTTTCCCAGTGGCTAAAAGGGTGCGTGCCGGCAGCGCCCATTGCAAAGCCCAAAGAGCCGGCAATATCGGAGATGGTTTTGCGCAAAGTACTTATGTCCTCATAGGCTTCATCAATATCCTTACAGATGTCAGTGCCTACTTCCACTACAGCCTGGTGCATCTCGGCTTTCACCTTGTCCTTGATCATCTTCTGACCTTCCTGCACGATCTTTTGTTCATGGCTTTTCAGTTCCTTTGTTACGGGATCCATCACCATGTATTCTTCTTCTACACCAAGGGTGAAGCTCTTATAATTCAGCAGCATGATTCTTCTTTTAGCTTTTGTTATTCTTTGAAGTTGACAGTTGTTAGATGACAGTTGACGGGTCTCTCCATACTGTCATCTAACAACTGTCAACCGTCATCTATCTACACCAACGCTCTACCACCTGCGCTCCGCTTAATATACTCGCCCCATGTCAAGTTATCCTGTCCATCTTTCTGCGACTGTGCCCGCTCGATAGCATAATTGGCGGCATTTTCCACTACCCATTCAAAGTTTTCTTCTCCAACACTGGTGCGTTCCGCATCTGGCGCAGGGTTACAGAAATCAATGGCATAAGGAACGCCATCACGAACCGCTAATTCTACGGTATTGAAATCATACCCCAAATAATTGTTGATGGTCAAGACAATGTCTTCCATCTGCTTAATGCGTTCTGCACTAGGCTTAAAATCCGCTGCATAGCGCAGATGATGCGGGTTGCGCGGCTCGTAGCTCATGATCTTTATATACTTGCGGCCGATGCAGTAGATGCGGTAGTATTCTTCAAAAATGATCTCCTCCTGCAGCATCATTACCAACTGCTCTGTTTCTGCATGTTTCTGGAAAAACTCTTCAGCGTTGCGAAGCTTGTACACATTTTTCCAGCCACCACCAGCATACGGTTTCATGTAGGCGGGGAAGCCGGTGTAGCTAAAAATGGCATCCCAATCCAACGGATAGCCAAGGTTGGAAAATGATTCGTTGGAAGTATCTGTGGGCAATTCGTACGATGGAATAATAGCCGTTTTAGGAATGGGCACACCCAGCTTTGTCATCAAACAATTGTTGAAATACTTTTCATCAGCACTCCACCAGAAAGGATTATTGATCACTGCGGTTCCTGTCAAGGCTTCATTCTTTAACCAGGTACGATAAAACGGAACGTCTTGGGAAATGCGGTCGAAAATGACAGCGTAGCCACTCGATTCACCCTGCATGGCTTTATCAATTCGTACAGGTTCGGCAGTAATGCCTTCCAAACCTTTACTATTAATTTTCTCTATTAATGCCTCTGGAAACGAACGCTCTTTGCCGAATAATACTCCAATCTTTTTCATGTTTGTTTTTTAAATGTTGGTTAGAAGGGTGCTTTAAAGTACAACTACATTTTTAAACACGAAAAACAATTTGTTTGCGGCCGCAATAAATGTTCATTACCGGTGGACAAGTTTTGCAGCTTATTTTTGGCGCTATGCAAATGACGGAGTTGTCGGTGATTGTGGTGGAAAGAAAGCTAATCTATTCAACAGCTTTGCGGCGCTATGTAACCGTTGAATTTTACCTGCCTAAAAATATTTCCAATCCCTCCGAATTATCCTTGCTCCTAATCAACGATGGGCAAGACCTTCCGAAAATGCAATTTGGAAATATGCTGAACGAATTGTTGGAAGCCAATAAAATTCTGCCTGTTCTGTGCGTAGGCATTTATGCAGGTGCCAAACGAATGCTGGAATACGGTACGGCAAATGTTTTGGATTTTAAAAGCCGCGGTTCAAGGGCAGCAGCGTACTCGTCGTTTATTATTGATAAACTGATTCCTTATATACATTCCGAATACTGTATTGAATCATTTCTCAATTGTTCGGTAGCGGGCTTTTCGCTTGGCGGGTTGACAGCGATTGATATGGCATGGAACCATCCCGAAAAATTTTCCATAGCCGGCGTTTTTTCGGGCTCGCTTTGGTGGCGTACGAAAGATTTGGATGATGGCTATGATGAGGAGACCGACCGTATCATGCACCGGCAAGTAAAGGAAGGTAACAGTCGCCCGGGACAGCGCTTTTATTTTACGACTGGTTCTTTGGACGAAACAGCTGACCGGAATGGTAACGGCATCATAGACTCTATAGACGATACGACAGACCTGGTTAAAAATCTAAAAGACCAGGGCATTCCTGACAAAGACATTGTGTATATTAATTATGAAGATGGTAAACACGATGTGGAAACATGGGGCAGGGCCATGCCTCATTTTTTACAATGGGGTTGGGGGCGGAAGGAAAAGTTGCCGATATTAATTTAATGTGTGTTAATCCCTGGTTAGGGTCGCAGTATGTGTCTTTACCCATGAAATTATTTTTCCGTTAAGCATCCCATAATCGCTGCAATCCTTCACAATTCCAATAGCTGGTTTGAAATATTGTTATACTTTTATCGCCAATCAGACAACTTCTTTTAAAATACTTATTATGAGAAAACGTTTTCTTTTCGTTGGGCTACTGGCAACCTGCTTTACTGCCTCCCAGGCGCAACGAAGCTATTTTGGTGGCCTGAAAGCCGGGGCTAATATTTATAACCTGAATGTGAACAATGCTGTTAATTACAAAGCGAGAACCAGTGTGCATGCCGGTATGTTTTTCAACATACCCTTTAAAGAAGATTTCAGTATTCAGCCAGAGTTAATCTATTCGGGCGAGGGAGCTAAGTTCACCAATGCGGCGGCGGTAACAAAAAATACCATGCGGCTGCAATACGTGAACATTCCGGTAATGCTGCAATTTAAAACAACAGTAGGATTTTATGCGGAGATTGGCCCCCAGTTCGGCATTTTAGTGCAAGGCAGGCAATTGATCACGGATAAAGCCGGCGTGGAGTCGAGCATTGATCTTTTGAGCAAGGAATTTAAAAATACGGCGATATCCGCTGGTATAGGCTTAGGCTATCGCAAGGGTATGATTGGCGGCAATGTTCGTTATAACCATGGGCTTTCCAATCTTTCGAAAATTGATGCAAATCCTGAAATGACATCATCTGGTTTCCAAGTAGGATTAGCGGTTTGGTTCAAACAATAATTGCATTTCTAATTAAAGTCAGTTTATAAAAAAATCCCGGACACAATTTGTGTCCGGGATTTTTGTTGGGTAAAGCCTAGTGCTTTGTTCTTAGTAAATAATTGGATTCGTATTGAACCCTTATACTTCCTTCTGGGAAGCATAAGGTTCTACCCTTGATAGCAGCAGCATTTAGGATATTTATACTACTGTCACTATATGGCGCTGAGTAGATTTCCTTTTGGCAAAAGCAGTCTGATTTTTCACATAGTAAATATGTCCTAACTATCTGCCTCTTGAAAACAATATCCCGTATGATTACAGTTTATTGATAAAAAATCCCGGCTACTCAAGTAGCCGGGATTTTAAAAGTGATCATGCTGATTTCTTAGTTGCCAAAAAGGTAACGTAAACCAAACTGCATGTAATAAGTAGAAGAGATGCTAACGTTATCCCGGAACGATTCTGTAACCGGACGGTTGTTTACCGTGTTCAGCCAGAAAGTAGGGCGTGTAGCACCGCCTGGAGTTAATGCTGCTACGTTTTGCGGTACTAACAGGGCAGTAGCATTCGTGGAGCGGATAATACCCCAGTTTGGATTCAGCAAATTAGCAAAGTTGAACACATCAACACTGAATTGAATAGTGTTGCGCTTCTTGCCAATATTAGTGAAAACATCCTGCAGCAATCTTACATCAAACTGGTTGCGCCAAGGCGTTTGTGCACCGTTGCGTTCTGCATATTGACCCTTGTGGTTTCTCAGGTATTTGTCTTGTTCAACAAAGGCAAAGAACAGGTCGCTTTGTTGCTTAGCTGAATAAGCTACGCCATTCGTCCCGGCAGAAGCAGGACGATCAACGAAGGTGATCTCAGACGGATCTTTTGGAATGTAGATCAGATCCAGGTTATTGGCAGCACCATCGCGGTTGAAATCAGTAGAATAAACATAAGAGAAACGACCTTGAATACCACCTTCATAGAAAACGGAAATGGTGGTAGCCAAATGCTTCAGATATTCTTTACGGTAAGACACTGCGGCAATTACACGGTCAGGCACTACGAAACCGGAGTTGCCCAGGCGGAAATCGTTGTTACCATTAACGCTGGCTGTTCCCTGCCACGCTGAAAGCGGCTGGTCGCCACCACCATCAAACAGGTTGCTGGCAATTGATTTTGTATAAGCCACGTTGGCAGAAAATCCCCTGCTGAATTGCTTGTCCAGTTTCAGTGTCAATGAAGCATAATAGCCTTTGTTGCCATTGTCTAAGATGATCGGGTTGAAACCAACCGTACCATTCGTTACAGGGCGACCTGCATTATTCAAGGTATTGATGAACTTCTGAGGAATAGCGTTTGGATAGATCAAACGGTTGTCAGGATAGCCTGGGATATTTAACGGTTGTGGTGCTACTAAATTGGCATTACGGAAGATGGCTGTATTGATATCTTTCTGGTAAATACCTTCTATAGAGAAAACAAAACCTTTGCCTAAACGCTTATCCATTGCTAAAGTAGTCTTCCAGGTTTGCGGGAATTTGAAATCCTCCGCCAGGGCTGTTACTGTACCCGGAATGATTTCACCTGGCTTCGGCTGTGTGGTAGGACGGTAAGCATTTGGATCAGGATTGAACGGCCCAGGGGTGTTAGCTGTACCATTGAAGGCCTGTGTTACCTGCAACAAACCGGCATCACCCGATTGGCTGACGATCCAAACGAAAGGAACACGTCCGCTGAAGATACCTGTACCGCCACGAAGCTGGAAGGAACGGTCGCCGTTCACATCCCAGTTAAAACCTACCCGCGGAGACCACATGATTTGTGATTTAGGAAGGTTGCCGGTGTTCACTTTTTCGCCATTCGCAAAGGTGAGGCTATCAATCAGGCGGTGTGTACGGATCTCTGTTACATCCGGAAAAGTGGGCATATCGGCACGAAGTCCTAATGTCATGCGGAAGCGTGGATTGATTGTGATCTCATCCTGTACGTAGGCGCTGTATTGATCAAACTTAAAGCTAGGGAAAGCTTGCTCATAACCCGGCAGCAAAGAATAAGTCAAAGCGAAATCGGTTGGTTTCGCTCCATTTTTAAAATCCTCAAAGGAGTTAAACTTGTAATAGCTGGTGGCAAAACGCTGGAAGCCGTTTGTGGTGCGGCTGGTTTCATACTGCACACCAAACAATAAGCGGTGGTTATTTACATTCAAGGTTAGGTTATCTACGAAGTTGTAGGTTTTTACCTGGCGGATATTTCCAAAGCTGAAGGGCTCATAGCCAAAAGAAGTAAAGATGTCGCCATCTTTCAGGATGTCAACAAACGGGAATATCTGGCTATTTGATTGGCGGGAATCATCCTGGTTGGTATAGTTACCACGGAAGGTATTAGTGATATTCGAACCAAAGCTGGAGTTTAACTCCGCCGCGAAAGAATAAAAGTTCTCACCCTGGAAATAGTTGGAGTTCTGGAACCATAAGGTGGTAGGACCCTGGGGACCTGCCTGACCTGGGTAGGATACATTGGAACCGGTTCTCGACGTACTCATCGGGGAAGGAGAGCTACCCTCTACCTGGTTGTAACGTACGTTAAAGCGATGTTTGGAAGAAATGTTCCAGTCAAGGCGGGCTAAGAATTTACGGCGCACCACTTCTGTATTGTAGTTGTCGAAAGCACCGGTTTCATAACCATACTTTTCTCTTAAGTAATTGCTGATGTCGGTCAACTCCGCTACCGAAGGACGGGCAATATTGGTATTGTTTGGAGGATTGCCCGGAGAAGAAGCGACACGTGTTTGCACCTGACGTGGCTGGTTCTCTGTCTCAAAATTGGTAAAGAAGAAAAGTTTGTTCTTAATGATCGGTCCGCCGATGCGGGCGCCATATTGCTCAAAGTTAAAAGGCACGCGGGTAAACGTAATATCACCCACTTTATCTCCTTGCTGCTTTTCGGAACGCCAGTAGCGATAAACGGAACCGCTGAAGTTATTGGTGCCTGAGCGGGTAACGGCATTAATAGCGCTACCGATAAAACCTGATTGACGGATATCGTAAGGCGTCACGCTCACGGAGATCTCATCCAATGCATCTAAAGAGATCGGCGATCCGCCTGCAGGCAGGTTCGTACCGATACCGAAGTTGTTATTGAAGTCAGAGCCGTCAACCGTAATAAAGTTCTGGCGATAGTTACCACCACCGATGGAGGTACCATTTGCCTGCGGCGTTAAACGCGTCAGATCATTGATGCTGCGGCTAATGCTTGGTAGCGTTTGGATCTGGGCACGACCGATATTGGTAGTGGCGCCGGTACGGTTAGCATTTAAGATAGCATTACGGGCAGTAGAAGTTACCACCACTTGCTGTAAAGTCGTATTTGCCTTTGGCAGCGTAGTGTTCAGGATGGTCGCCTCACCCAGTTGAAGAAAGATGTCGTTGAAGGTTTGTGTTTCATACCCTACATAAGTAATCGTTACAAGGTACGGACCGCCGGTACGCATGTTGGAAATGGTGAATTGACCATTCGTTTGCGATACACCGGTGTAGCGGGTGCCCGTTGGCTGGTGCGTAGCGCTGATGGTAGCGCCAGCCAGGTTTTGACCAGCGCTCTCTCTTACCGTTCCGGTAAGGCTACTGGTGGTTACCTGCGAAAAAGCATAGCTGGAAGCCAACAATACAATTGTCAGCAAGCACAATAATCTCTTGAGCATATAGTTTTTGTTTTCGTTTGCAAAGAAAGTGAAAAATAGAACAACTCTGCGGGAGCAAATATTAATATTCCATGAAATACCAGCGCCACCTTGAGGCAGTTAAAAAATGGCAAACGCTGCATTATCAACCTTTTCTTGCAGGCATCCCGCTTAACTTTGTCCAAAATTGATACATGCTGCATTCTATCGAAAGCGCTATTGAAGATATACGAGCCGGAAAACTGGTGATTGTGGTGGATGACGAAGACCGCGAGAACGAAGGCGATTTCATAACCGCTGCGCGAAACGTGACCCCGGAAGTGGTGAATTTTATGAGCAGGCATGGCCGCGGATTGATTTGCATCGGCTTGCCGGAAGACCGTTGCGATGAATTGGGACTGGAGCTGATGGTGAATAATAATACGGCACTCCACGAAACGGCATTTACCGTTTCCGTTGACCTGCTGGGTCATGGTTGCACCACCGGCATTTCCACACACGATCGTTCTAAAACCATCCAGGCGCTCATTGACCCGGCCACAAAGCCGGAAGACCTGGGCAAGCCTGGGCATATATTTCCTTTGCGGGCAAAAAAAGGTGGCGTGTTGCGCCGCGCCGGGCACACAGAAGCCGCCGCCGACCTTGCCCGCCTGGCAGGCTTTGAACCCGCCGGTGTGTTGGTTGAAATATTGAACGAAGACGGCACCATGGCCCGCCTGCCACAACTAAAGGAAGTGGCGGAGCGCTTCGATTTCAAGATCATCTCTATAAAAGACCTTATTGAGTACCGCCTGAAGCAGGATTCTCTTATCGAAGAAATTGTGCGGGTAGATATGCCCACGCAGTTCGGGCATTTTAAATTGATCGCTTTCCAGGAAAAAGGTTCCAGCAATGAACACTTGGCTTTAGTGAAGGGATCATGGGAGAAAGGCGAACCCGTTTTGGTGCGGGTGCATTCCTCCTGCTTCACCGGCGATATTTTAGGTTCCTTGCGTTGCGATTGCGGCGAGCAACTGCACATGGCTATGCAGATGGTGGAGAAAGAAGGCAAAGGCGCTATCTTATATATGAACCAGGAAGGCCGCGGCATCGGGCTGCTGAACAAGCTGAAAGCCTACCGTTTGCAGGAGGAAGGTATGGACACCGTAGAAGCCAACCTGCACCTTGGCTTTCAGATGGACCAGCGGGATTATGGCGTGGGCGCCCAGATATTGCGGCACCTCGACATTTGCAAGATCAAACTTATCAGCAATAACCCTAAAAAGCGGGTAGGCTTGATCGGTTACGGGCTGGAGATCGTGGATAGCGTTCCCATCCGCATTGATTCTAACCCGCATAACGAAAAGTATTTGAATACAAAGCGGGATAAGCTGGGGCACGAGATTTTATAAAGCTTGCTTAGGGTGTGGCAGTATGGCATCTTGTTCCAAGCCGGTTTCTGTAAGAGAATTAGTTTTAATAATGTAAGAATTGCAGGCTTTGGCTGGGAACAAACTAGCCACGTTGTTAGTAAATGCAGTTTTATTCTTCCATTCTGTTTTTCAAATCCATCCGGCTATGTAATATCCTTGCGATCTCAATTTTATCGCCTTTTTGCTTCCGGTAGAAAATAATATGTTCCCCAATTCTAAATCCGAGGATACCGGTGCCTATTTCTTCATAGGTTTTCCCAAACACTTTTCCATCTGCCAATTCCTGGCAGCAATCCAAAAGCAGGTAATAATATTTATCGGCTTGCACTTCTGACCAGGTTTCAAAACTATACTCCCAGATTCTTGACAGATCTTCAACGGCTTTATTGGTTAGAATGTAGTTAGCCATTTTTCGCTTTAGCGGCTTTCAAATTTTGGAGATGCTTTTTAGCGTCAAAGCCGTTAGCTAATCCACTCTCAAAACCGTCTTCCACTGCTTTTTTTAACGCTACTATTTTAGTTTCTTCTTCTTCCAATAGCCGAAGCCCCGCTCTTATGACCTCGCTTGCATTTTTAAATCTGCCTGCCGAAACCCGGTTGTCAACAAAGCTTTCAAAGTGATCGCCTAATGATATGGCGGTATTGCGTCCCATGGTTTTGAATTTAGAAATAAAGTTACCAATTTTTGGTAACCGACATTCGTAGGTCTATTGATATTTTGTTAAGAGCTACTGAAGCCTTATCATTTTTGTAGCCTTCTCAGATATTAGGACAGTTACGAATTAGGCTCTTGGAGTTTAAATTTAAATTGTCAAATATGAAAAAGCAAAAATTCACAGAGACGCAGATTGTGTCCGCGTTAAAGCAGTATGAGGG